>NZ_KB976059.1:0-662500 GCF_000398845.1 Citrobacter sp. KTE151
TGACTGGGGCGGTCTCCTCCTAAAGAGTAACGGAGGAGCACGAAGGTTAGCTAATCCTGGTCGGACATCAGGAGGTTAGTGCAAAGGCATAAGCTAGCTTGACTGCGAGAGTGACGGCTCGAGCAGGGGCGAAAGCAGGTCTTAGTGATCCGGTGGTTCTGAATGGAAGGGCCATCGCTCAACGGATAAAAGGTACTCCGGGGATAACAGGCTGATACCGCCCAAGAGTTCATATCGACGGCGGTGTTTGGCACCTCGATGTCGGCTCATCACATCCTGGGGCTGAAGTAGGTCCCAAGGGTATGGCTGTTCGCCATTTAAAGTGGTACGCGAGCTGGGTTTAGAACGTCGTGAGACAGTTCGGTCCCTATCTGCCGTGGGCGCTGGAGAATTGAGGGGGGCTGCTCCTAGTACGAGAGGACCGGAGTGGACGCATCACTGGTGTTCGGGTTGTCATGCCAATGGCATTGCCCGGTAGCTAAATGCGGAAGAGATAAGTGCTGAAAGCATCTAAGCACGAAACTTGCCCCGAGATGAGTTCTCCCTGACCCTTTAAGGGTCCTGAAGGAACGTTGAAGACGACGACGTTGATAGGTCGGGTGTGTAAGCGTAGCGATACGTTGAGCTAACCGATACTAATGAACCGTGAGGCTTAACCTTACAACGCCGAAGATGTTTTGGCGAAAGAGACACGATATTCAGCTTGATTACAGATTACATCGACAGACCCGAGAGGTGTGTTGATAAACAGAATTTGCCTGGCGGCTGTAGCGCGGTGGTCCCACCTGACCCCATGCCGAACTCAGAAGTGAAACGCCGTAGCGCCGATGGTAGTGTGGGGTCTCCCCATGCGAGAGTAGGGAACTGCCAGGCATCAAACAAGTGAAGAAGCCCATCCTGCCGGATGGGCTTTTTTGCGTCTGCAGGGAATGAAAACTGCCGGATGCAGCGTACCATTTTATCCAGCCCATCATGTTGTAACCGGTGTGCAGGCCTGAGAAGCGCAGCACACCTGGCTCTCCCGGCAGCACATTGCCTGCTATCCGTGCACGGGATTGAGTAACAGGTACTGTCGCTCAGGATCGCGGACCTCTGTACATCCCATCACGTTAAACCCCATCTTCTTATAGAACCCAGATGTCAGCTTGTTAACAGGCACGACTAATCTTACGTATGGATTTTGTGAGGGGTAGAGCAGTAAAGATATTGAGAGATGATCGGTTGGAAAGTATCAGAAACTATAAAAGCAAAAACCCGCCTCTAGGGCGGGTTCTTTAAATAGTGGTGCCCGGACTCGGAATCGAACCAAGGACACGGGGATTTTCAATCCCATTGCCGGAAAGTTAAATTTTTTGCCTTTGTGTTACAGAGATGTGAATAATCGCTAACGCATACATCCAAACCATTGTTTTGGATGTGCAAAATGACAATACTTCCCGTTATCTCTCCCAAAGGTGGAGAAGGCAAATCCACGTTTGCTGCTTACCTTGCCGGTTTTCTTGCCGATGCTGGCCTGAATACCCTTCTTGTGGATGCAGACTATTCCCAGCCCACAGCCAGCAGTATCTTCGCGCTGGAGCATGAATCCCCTTTCGGTCTCTATGAATTGTTGATGCAGATGGTCAGTGACCATACGCAATGCATTTCGCAGACCGCCATAAAAAATCTCGATGTCATCTACTCTAACGACCCGGACGAACTGTTGCCGACCGCGATGCTCCACGCTGCAGATGGCCGTCTTCGCCTGCGTAACATACTTCAGCATCCTTTCTTTAACCGTTATGACGCCATTATTGTGGATTCTAAAGGCGCAACAGGCGTTATGACTGAGCTTTCCCTCCTGTCCTCTACCGGTAATGTGATGGGCGTTGTTAAACCCATCCTTCCGGATGTCCGTGAATTTATCCGCGGCTCCCTTCACATGCTTACCCGCCTGAAAACCTATGAAAATTACGGTATCCGCCTTCCTGATATTTCCATTCTCGTCAACTGTATCGAAAACACTCTGCTTGACCGTGAAGCAATGGACGGTCTTGCCGCCATCATTAACGAAAAACATTACGACGCCTCTGCGCTGGGCAACCGTGACGTTTATCGTTTACTCAATACCCGTATCGAGGCGCTGGATATTTTCAAACTGGGGCACGTAAAACAGCAGCCCGTGCATCGTCTGGAATACAAAACACGCCGTAAAGGTCCGGCCGCAGCCGTCACCATGCACGACCTCGCGTGTGAACTGTTCCCTGAGTGGCAGAGCCATTTCAGTGACGTTCTGACCCGGGAGGTGCGTCATGTCTGAGATGATGATGCCCTGCTCTTATGAGGCTGAGCAGGCCGTACTGGGCGGACTGATGCTTGATAACGACCGGTGGGATGAGGTGATACTGCAAATCTCCCCGGAAGATTTGTTTTCCCGGCCGCACCGTATGGTCTTCCGCGTCATGGCCGAGCTGACCGGAGAAGGGCTACCGCTCGATCTCATCACTATTACGGAACGGCTGGAGAACAGAGGCGACCTTGAACAGTGTGGCGGCTTTGCTTATCTGGCTGAAATGAGTAAAAACACGCCATCTGCAGCCAATATCCTGGCTTACGCCGGGGTGGTGGCGGAGAAAAGCCGCCTGCGGCAGCTGATGACAGTGGGTAACAGTCTTCTTTCCGATGTGCAGGCCCCGAAAGCCAGCTCGGCCGGCATCCTTGAGTCGGCCGAAGGTAAGCTGTTTAACATTGCCGAACAGGGAGCCATGCAGCTTAACAGTGAGACCGGCGTTAACGAGGCGCTGGATAAACTGCTGACGCAGCTGGAAAGTATGTCCGCCAGTGACGGCCTCACCGGGACACCGACCGGTTTCAGTGAACTGGACGCGATGACCTGTGGTCTCCAGCCCGGCGATCTGGCCCTGCTGGCCGCCCGTCCTTCCATGGGGAAAACGTCGCTGGCCATGGCCGCCTGCACCGCGGCCGTGGGCGCAAAACCTGACGATCACGTCTTTGTTTTCAGTCTTGAAATGCCCTCAGAGCAGCTGATGATGCGCCTGCTGGCGATGGAAGGCCGGGTGGAACTGTCCCGGCTTCGCAGCGGCAACATGGATGATGAAGACTGGGCTCGCGTGTCCGCAGCTACCGGTCGCATTATTGAATGGAAAAACCGTCTGATCATTGATGATACCAGTTACCAGACCCCGGCTACACTGCGCGCCCGCGCCCGTCGCTATGTCCGCAAATACGGCAGACCCTCTCTCATCATGCTGGACTATCTGCAGCTTGTCCGCTCCCCCGAGCAGGAAAACCGCACGCAGGAAATAGCGGAAATTTCCCGCTCGCTTAAGGCGCTCGGTAAAGAGCTGGGCTGTCCGGTACTGGCGCTTTCCCAGCTCAACCGCCTGGTGGAGCAGCGGGCCGATAAACGCCCTAATAATGGTGACCTGCGTGACTCTGGTGCGCTGGAGCAGGATGCAGACCTCATCATGTTTATTTACCGGGATGAGGTTTATAACCCTGGCACTCCTGATACCGGGGTGGCTGAGATCATTGTCGGCAAGCAGCGGCAGGGGCCAACCGGCACGGTGAAAGTCAAATTTGACGGGCGTTATACCCTCTTTTCGGAGTTTCAGGAAGGCAGCTATGACTTCGGTTACCACAGCGGGAGGAAACAGGCATGAGCCGTAAAAGTTCTGATGTGGGGGCTGCCATGCTGCAGCCCGGACGCCAGTCGCAGGCGGCCGGCAATATCAGCGTCATGCCGGCGGCTGAAATGCCCATGGTCCTGACGCTCGACCAGTTAAGCCCGAATCCTGATAATCCGCGAACATCACGCAATCCGCGTTATGACGATATCAAGGCTTCCATCCGTTCGCGCGGGCTGGACACCGTACCCAAAGTCACCCGTGACCCGGATGGTGAGCCCGATATGTACATCTTCAGCGACGGTGGTAATACACGTTATCAGATCCTGTCAGAACTGTGGCAGGAGACCGGAGAAGACCGTTTTTTCCGTGTCCATGTGTTGTTCAAGCCGTGGCCGGGACGGCTGCAGTGTGTTATCGGCCATCTGGCAGAGAATGAAGTGCGCGGGGAATTGAGTTTTATTGAAAAAGCGCAGGGGATCCACAAAGCCCGCTCTATATATGAAGAGCAGTTAGGAAAGCCAGTCTCTTTACGACAGTTGTCAGAGCTTCTGACCCGTGAAGGTCTGCCGGTACATAATTCAACTATCAGCCGTATGGAAGATGCACTGAAATATCTTTTCCCGTGGATCCCAGACCTGCTTGAGTCCGGGCTCGGCAGGCCGCAGATAACGGCGCTGCTGGCGCTCCGGCATGATGCTGAACGCGTGTGGGATGAGTTTAGCCTGCTTTCAGATGTCAGCGAAAAATCCTTCAGCGATGTTTTTGGTCAGTGTTGTGGCCGTTTCAACTCACCGGAACTGTGGTCTCTTGAGATGTTTCGCGATGAATTAATTGGTGATTTACTGCATGCGCTGCCCCATCCGGAGCTGGATTATGACCGCTGGATGATGGAACTGGATCCTAAAGAACGTAACCGCAGACATCACTTCGGCGATCCAGAACCGGTGTCCATCCCTCCCGCAAACAGCCTCGTCACCGCTGACTCTGTAGGTCAGGCCACACCGGCGCAGAAGTCTGTTGAGGTCGCGCAGCCTTTCTCCAGTCCACGTCGTGAAATCTCAGGAGAGCCGGTAACGCCCGCCCCGGATAATACCCCACCTGAAAAACTGGATAATCAGCCCCCCCGGCATGAGGTTCAGCCAGATATGTACGGTGCCGCGCCGGTCATTTCAGGTGAGAGCGGGGATGTTAGCGGGCTGGTTACCCTCTCCGATGGGTACGGAGAAGAGAATGGTGGAGAAGAGGACAATGGTGAGGATGGCCTGCTTTCTCTTTTAACACCAGAACCTGAAGTTGTCCTGCAGGATGACGCGCCGGTGACTAATGGCAGCATCTGGCATGTGCCGGCCCATCAGGACGATATCGAACACCTGCAGAATACCGCTTTTCGTCTGGCCTGGGAGCTGGGTGAGGTCCTTGGCTGCGAAGATGAAATTCTTCCTCAACGCGACAACGACATGTCTGCCGGTTACGTCGGGGCAGGTGAGGTGTGTTCTGAAGCCGCCGCATTTCTGCTGGGCCTGACCGGCGAAGCGCCTGTGCTGCATCCTGCGGCAGGAGTGTGTGGCCTGCCGGAGCTTTTCACCGGCGGCCCGGGTGAGGGGGAAGCACCTGCACTGACAGATGAAGATGCTCTGAAACTGCTGCGCCTGATGCGCGTTATGCGCCGTCTTCGGGAGCTGCAACGCGGTCTGACGTACGGGGAGGATAACAGTGATGAATAACTCACAGCGACAGTTGCGACTGCTGAATCTTGTCAGGAAACTGCTGAAGCTGGGCCGCAGCAACAGTAATGCCCATGAGGCAGGACTGGCCCTGCAGCGTGCCCAGAAGCTGATGGCAAGATACGGTATCAGCGAGCTTGATGCCGGTCTTACATCTGTGCGCGAGGCGTCTTCCCGCACGGCCCCTTCGGATGCTGAAAAAGTTCCGGAATGGATGGTGACCCTTGTCCGGGGCGTCTGTCATGCCTTTGGCTGCCGCGCTTATTACTCATGGCGTCAGACCTCTGCCGGGTATCGCCGTTCGGTAACCTTTTACGGATTCAGTGAAAAACCTGAGATAGCAGCCTATGCCTTTGATGTGCTGACGCGCCAGCTGAAAGATGCCACAAATTCTTATCTCAAAACCCAGAGCAAGCGGCTGAAACTGGCCACACGCCGGGCGAGAGCGGAGCAGTTCCGTGACGGCTAGGTATGTGGGGTGCGTGAGGTGATATCGGCGACTGACATCAGCAGCGAGGAGCAGCAGGTGATGAGCCACTGGCTGGAAAGCCGCAGTATGAAGACAGTCACAACCCGTGAACTGAAAACCTGCCGCGGGGCGGATACAGCACGTTATCAGGGGTATGAAGCCGGGCAAAATGCCCGTCTTCATCAGGGGGTCAGCGGCCGGGGTCCGGCAGCCATTGGTTACCGTCAGGATTAAGGGGGAATGATGAACAGTTTATCTCAGGCTGCCAACGGATTACTGATGCAGCTGGTTATGGATCTGAGAAGTGGCTATCTGCGCCGCTGCGAATCGCTGGGACTGAACCGCGAGGAAATGCAGATGCTGCAGGGACTCTCGCTCGAAGAGCTTCACTACCTTTCCGGCAGCGAAGTGTCGATCATCAGTGTGGGCATCAATCACGGCAATCTGGTGCGCATGCTGCAGCAGGCCCGGACGGAACAGAAACGACTCCAGCGTATCGATCGGGCGCTGGCGCTGGGCGGCTCCATTGAACTGATGGCCAATTACTTCGGGCTCTCCAGTACGGACGTGGCGGCCCGCCGTCGTATTGCCGGTATCGATGTCCGGCCGGGGCGCGGTAACGCACTGGGTGATGAGGAAAACGCCGCCCTGTGGCGACAGTGGCAAAAGTCCGGCGTTGAAGATGCGGAAAGTGCTGACGGGCTGGACGTGATGATGCTGGCTGCAGAACAGATGAACGTCTCGCTGACGTCTGTCTGGCATGCGGTCCGTGGCTGGCACAAGACCCGGCAGCCTTCTCCGGCCCGAACGCCGGTAAGGAAGACGGCATGAAATACAGGATGGTTGCGCCGGGCCTGCGGGCTCCCCATGGTACGCCGCCGCAATGCTGTCAGAAGGCGTTACGTCAGGTTCGCCGTTTCCGGCAGGGGGCGCGTAATTACACCCGGCTCGATGAGAAAGGCTGTGGTTACTACAAAATCGATCTCGGCCCGTTCTGGCGTCTGCTAAGTCGCAACGAAGGCCGGACATGGCTTCTTCTCAGCCACGAACGCTATAACAGCGCCATACGGAAATAGCAGCACGACAGCCTGTTTACCCTGCACCCGTACGCGGGTGCAGTACTAAGCATACTGACAGTTCAGAACGGCCGTGATGGCGGCCGAAAAGGAAAAATAATGAGTCTGCCTGCAGAAAGCCTGATTGCTTATACGCTGGATAAAATGAATGCCCGCCTTGCGGCCAGTCCCCGGCGGGATGACGGCAGGATACGTAACGGCCTGCTGTTTACCGGAAATGTGCATGATTCCATTCCCCGCCGGCTGTTGCTCGACACGCGGTTGTCACCACTGGACAAGATGGGCTGGATGATGATCCGGCTGTATGCACAAAATAATGAGGGGGCGGTTTTCCCCAGCTATGACGAACTGCAGCTGCAGCTTGCATCACCCGGAAAGGGGAAAGCCTCAAGGGAAACGGTAAGCCGCGTCCTGCTGATGCTGCGAATAACCGGCTGGCTCAGCCTTTGTAAACGCGTGCGGGATGATAAAGGGCGGGTGCGGGGGAATATCTATGCTCAGCACGATGAGCCCCTGACGTTCAGCGATGCGGAAATGCTCGACCCCCGCTTCCTTGATGTGGTGGCGGATGCCTGCCTGAGTAAAAACCGGACTATCAGCCAGACCGCCCGCGAAGTGCTCGACGATATAAAAAACGACCCCACCATGCGCCATTATCGCAGCCATCTTGCGCTGATAGAATCGCGTCTGGACAGCCCACAGACGCCCAGCCAGATGTCGAAACATCATCACCGAATACCCTGTCCCGCACCGGGTTCGGAAACCGAACTCAGTCATAAACGGCCAGGAATCGTCGCTAAAAAACAGGGTTCGGATACCGAACTCAGCCCAGAAAGATACAACAATTCACTGAGTTCGGAATCCGTACTGCCAGTAAAAACAGGCAGTTATGACCGGGTTCGGAAACCGAACCATTACGTACGTAGTATCACACACAGTGTGAATAAAAATACGTACGTACCGGGTAAACCTGTGCTTCCCGACAGTCTGCATGAACTTGTGCCGGCAGAAGATATTGCCATGCTGACCGCACAGCTGCAGGCGCTGCCTGAAGAACAGGCACAACTTGTGCTGCTCAGCCTGCAAAAGGTGATGGCACGCCAGCAGCTCAGCAACCCGGTTGGCTGGTTGCTGGCCGTGATGAAGAAGGCGCGTGAGGGCAGGTTATACGCGCCCCGTCAGGCTGATGATTCGCCTGAGAGTGCCGTGCAAAAAAACGCTCAGCGTCCTGAACAACAGCTGTGGAAGCCAGAACCACGTTCTTCTGTCCATCCTGTATCGGAAGAGAACATACGAAATTTGGTTAGAGATATTCGTAAAAAGCTAAACGATAGATAGCTGCTTCTGGAACTGGAGGTTAAAAAACAACCACTGCTGCGAGTGGCAGCAGTGGTTAAAAAGTAAGCAGTGCTGCGAGTGGCAGCAGCGGATAAAAAATGTACAGCACTGCATGGGTCTAGTTTGAGTAAAACATGAAAGATTTTATCTTTTGATTTTTAAGTAGTTTGAGATGTCATTTTATATAACTGACTACATTAACGCCCTGAGCTAGCCCGCTATGAAGCCATATAAGTGAATTTCCGAGATTAGGGATCTGGTTTCTGGTTGTCCCCAGGCTCCTGCCTGAAGAGTATCACTGACTCAGGTCGAACCTGACCGGGATCTTACAGGAGATGATTTCATGACCACTGAAAATGAAACGCGAAGCGACAAACCGGGCGGACTCACATCCTCCCTGAAAATCGAGATCCACTCAAACTATGCTATCCGTCTCTGGGAAGGACGCCCGCAGGCTCAGGCGAAGGAGGGTGTAAAGAAAGTTAAGCATGCCATCATGAGTATGCCCCAGGCTATTAAGCGCTCAGGAATTATTTATCAGGATTCCCTGGCAGATAACCCATGGGCAGATGAGGCGATGTTCAGGGTTGAAACGCTTTTGAATGAAGCTGGAGACCATATTAAAAGCCGGGTAGAAGAACTTGAGGTCATATTGAAATCAGTTCCCCCTGCTGTTTCATTTTCTGACATTGCCTCCTCGTCTCCACTTAATATAGGCGTATACAGTCGTTCTCCGCTGGGTTACAGATGTGTATGGGTACTCGTCGGATATGACCAGATGGCCCTTAAAGCATTCCAGGCGGCTCATTACGGTCTCATATCCCGCAACCGTCGCGATGAACTACTGAGCCATTGCGCTCACTTAATCAGAAAAGTATATGGTGTGCTACGCCTTTATCGAACCGTCAAGGTTAACCGTGCTGACATAGCAATCCAGACTAAAGAAGCACAACAGGCAACAGAACAACTGGGCATGCCCGATACTGCCATTCTTACTGGTAAGAAACGCTCTTCCTTTTCTCCACCTCTGAGAAAAGCCGTTCAGGAGGAGAAATAATATGATTCGCCCTGTGTTCCTCCTCACCTCCTTCTTTTTACTGAGCGGATGCGCAACAACGGACTGGGCTGCGATTAATAAACAGGTCAGTGACACAGCCGCAAACCTGACAAAAACGTTGGGCGGCAACAGCAGCGGAGAAAGTGGCGGGATGCCGCTGATGAGCCCGGCAGGGCAACAGGCCATGCAGTCCGTCGATAAAACGTTCTCCGTGCCGGTCGATGTGGATACCGCGGCGGCCCGCCTGAAGCGCCATTACAAATTTATCTCCACGCAGGAGCTTGAGGCACTGCGGCAGGCCGCAAATGACGGGGGCTGGAAAGCGGCTGCTGAAGATGATGCGCATCCCGTCTGGGACGCCATGCCGGGCAGCTACTACAAAATGGGCTCCGACTGGAACGGACGTGATCACCTGGATATCGAAATCGAGAAAAACGGGTCCGGCAGCAGGCTCTATGTTGTCTATCGTTCATCATCATCACAGCGTCTGGCCGGGTCCGGTGTCACGAAGCTGATGAATGATGTCCGCGCTGTTGCGGCGGGTGAAAAACGCTGACGCGGGAGGCAACACATGCAACTCTTTCTGTGTGAAAAACCCTCCCAGGCAAAGGATATTGCCCGCGTGCTGGGTATCAGCAAGCGTGAGCAGGGATTTATCAGCGGCGGTAACATCGTTGTGACCTGGGCGGTCGGCCATTTACTCGAAACTGCCAGCCCTGAAGCCTATGGTGAGCAGTATGGCAGGCCATGGCGTGCCGATGTTCTGCCTGTGCTGCCCGAGGCCTGGAAAATGGTTGTCAAAGAGCAGACAAAATCGCAGTTCACCGTTATCAGTAAGCTGCTCAAAAAGGCGTCTGAGGTGGTCATCGCAACCGATGCCGACCGCGAGGGCGAGGTGATCGCGCGTGAGCTGCTGGAATACTGCCACTACAGTGGCGCGGTGCGCCGGCTCTGGTTATCAGCCCTGGATGAGGCCAGTGTGAAGGAAGCACTGAGCAGTATTCTTCCGGGGGAAAAAACAGCCCTGCTGTATGATGCCGGCAAGGGCCGGAGCCAGGCTGACTGGCTCATCGGTATGAACCTGACCCGGCTTTATACCCTCAAAGCCCGTGACTCAGGGGTGTCAGAAGTGCTGTCCGTCGGGCGGGTACAGACGCCGACGCTTGCCATGGTGGTTAACCGGGATAATGAAATCACTTCCTTCGTGCCAAAGCCCTGGTGGCAGGTACATGCGCTTATTGAAAAAGAGGGCGTCCGGTTCCGGGCTGGCTGGGTGCCCGTTGAGCAGTACTGTGACGAGGAAAAGCGTTGCATCAATCCTCAGGCAGCCCGGGCGGTGGGACAGCTTTGTCAGCAGCAGGGCAGGGCTACAGTACTGGAGGTGACACAGAATCGGGAGAAAACGGCGGCACCCCTCTGTTTTGACCTGGGCACCCTTCAGCAGGTCTGTTCCCGAAAATTCGGCATGGGCGCAAATGATGTGCTCGCCATAGCCCAGTCCCTTTACGAAACCCATAAAGCGACCACCTACCCCCGGACAGACTGCGGTTTTCTGCCAACCTCCATGCAGCAGGAAATTCCCGACGTGCTGGCAGCAGTGGCGAAATCCGATCCCGCTGTGGCCCCGGTACTGAATCAGCTGGACAGGCAGTTTGTCTCGCGCGTCTGGAATGACAAGAAAATCACCGCGCACCATGCCATCATTCCCACCCGACAGGCATTTGATTTGTCGCGCCTCAGCGCCGATGAGCTGAAGGTCTACCAGCTGATTCGCCAGCATTATTTCGCCCAGTTCCTTCCGCTGCAGGAATCTGACGTGACGGAGGCGTCTTTCAATATCGGTGGCCAGCTGTTCCGTACACGCGGAAAAGTCGGTGTGGTGACGGGCTGGAAGTCATTGTTCCAGGCTGAAAAAGATGACGATGAAGAGGACGTCGAGGGTGACAGTATGGCGCTGCCGGCGCTCGCAAAAGGGGGTATTTGCGCTGTCACCGGTTCTGAGGTTAAGGATATGAAAACCAGTCCGCCTAAACCGTTCACGGAGGGGACGCTGATTGCTGCCATGAAGAACGCGGCCAGTTTCGTCAGTGACCCGAAGCTCAAGAAAGTGCTGCGTGATAACGCAGGTCTGGGCACAGAGGCGACGCGTGCGGCAGTACTCGAAACCCTCTTCAAACGACACTATCTGGAGAAAAAAGGGAAGCACATCCACTCAACGCAGATGGCCCGGGAGCTGATTGCGGCCCTGCCGGAAACGCTGACGAGCCCGGGCATGACCGCATTATGGGAGCAGGCACTGGATGATATTTCGCAGGGGAAAATGTCGCTTGCGGTATTTATGCAAAAGCAGCTGCAGTGGACCCGTCACCTTGTCGAAAAAGGCCGCCAGGACAGTGTGAAAATCACCGCTCCCGTCACGCCCCCTTGCCCGTTATGTAAAGGGCCCACACGTAAACGCAAAGGTAAGAAAGGAGATTTTTGGGGTTGCGTGCGTTACCCAGACTGCAAAGGTATTATTAACACCAACGGGAAAAAGACCACAAAGCGCAAAAAAGCAGCAACAGGGACAAAAACAGAATCATCCGCACAGTGATGAGTTATTTCACTGTACAACCCCGGGCCGGGTTCTGCTAATGTGACTACGCTTCGATATGTACCCCTTTGCCGGAGGCAGCCAGCTTAACTTTAACGGGATTAATCTGGCAACCGGCACGACGGTCTGCCATCGCACATCTGGCAGGAACTGTAAGACGCATGCGCTCCGTGAAAATCGCGTCGGGAACGGATCCCCGGAGTAGTGAGATACATTAAGGTCTGGTACAGCCCCCACGGCGTTGCATATGCAGCGCCGTTTTCATTTCTGGTTTTATAGGTTGACACCAGGCTTGTTTGGTTTAAAAATCAACAGTGCTTACCGCTGTTTTTCACAGCCAGCTAAAGTTTCAGCAGTCTGAGAGAAACGCCTTAGGGTGACTGCCAGCTAACGTTTCACCGGTCTGAGAGAAACACCTTCGGGTGACCGGAAAATCCTCGCAGCCTGAGAGAGGATACCTTCGGGTGGTAAATCCGTTTAACCTCTGGAAACGGATATCACTGCACAGTGATTGAGGTCCTTTCAACATACCAGACTCTCAGGATTCAACCGATCCTGACCCCCGACGGGAAACCACTCCCGTCAGGGCAGATGGTTTCTCCGCCGTACCTTTTTTTACCTCCATGGAGAAAACATCATGTCTGCAAACAATACTTCTGCATCTGCAAAATCTGAGTACTTCAACCTGACTATCAAAGGCATCGGGTATCTCAGCAACATCCGCCAGGTTAACCATCAGAATGGCTCGTTCCTCAGCTGCGTAATCAATGCACTGAGTGGTCCGACTGATAATCCGGCCTACGTCCGTTTTGACATTTCTGTCGCAGGTAAAGAGGCAACCAGCCTTATCGCCCGCTGCCAGAAAGCCGTCGATGAAGACAAGAAAGTCCTGTTGGGCTTTAACCTGAGTAACCCGTCCACGGACATATTTACGCTGAACAAAGGCGACCATGCCGGCGAACAGCGCGTCAGTCTGAAAGCCCGCCTGATAAAGGTGGACTGGATCAAAATAGGCCAGGACATGGTTTATAAGACTGAAAAATCTGACTCCGTGCCGCCACAGAATGGCTCTGCCGCACAACGCGACTACGCAGAAAACTCATTCTGATGCGCACCTGACACACCCCGTTCGCGGGGTGTTTCTTTATTCCTTACAGGAGAAATGACTATGTCCTCACGCGGCGTTAACAAGGTTATTCTTGTCGGAAACCTCGGCCAGGATCCTGAAGTTCGTTATATCCCTAACGGCAGTGCAGTTGCCACCCTTTCGCTGGCCACGTCTGAGAGCTGGCGCGATAAGCAGTCCGGTGAACAGAAAGAAGTGACCGAATGGCATCGGGTGGTTATTTTCGGCAAGCTGGCAGAAATTGCGGGTGAATATCTGCGCAAAGGCTCCCAGGTTTACATCGAGGGCCAGCTGCGCACTCGCAAATGGACCGATCAGGCCGGCCAGGAGAAATACACTACAGAGGTGGTGGTCAATATTGGTGGCACCATGCAGATGCTTGGCGGCCGGCAGTCTGGCAGCGGTCAGAATACGTCTTCCCGGAATGACTGGGGGCAGCCTCAGCAACCTTCAGGACCGGCTCACAGTGGCCAGGCCTCCGGCAGCAGTGCCGGTGCGCCACCGATGGACTTTGACGATGATATACCGTTCATTGGCCTCGGGTATGACTGTTCCAGAGTGGCAATTCACGCCCTCTGAATTAATGGAGCTTTGACTGTTATGACTGTCTCTGACAAACTTCAGGAAGCAACTTTTTATGTTGCATCTTATGTTATCCCCGGAGCATATCTGTTCTGGCGGTTTCTTCACTTTTTGACTAACGGAGGCTTGTATGGGAGCACGTTACGATTCAGACGTTGTTGCCTGGGCCAGTGAACAGGCAGCTTTACTGCGTGCCGGAAAGCTCAGTCAGATTGATATTGAGAACATCGCCGAGGAGATTGAAGACGTGGGCAAAAGTGAAAAGCGTGAGCTGGCCAGCCGTATGGCTGTCTTACTGGCCCACCTTCTTAAATGGAAGTTTCAGCCAACCCATCGAGGTATAAGCTGGGAGTTAACCATTAAAGGTCAGCGTGATTTGATTGTACGACGTCTGAACAAGACGCCGAGCGCTGAAAAGCGCGTTTTCTGATCCTGAATGGCTTGCGGATGTGTGGTTTGACGCCCGCGCCGATGCTTCCAAAGAAACCGGCATAGGTCTGGATATCTTTCCTGAAGACAGCATCTGGACAACAGATACTATTCTCAGTAACGAGTTTTACCCGGACTGATTACTGTCTGTTTCACCGCAACGCCATCCTTTCGGGTGGCGTTTTTTTTCATCAACGGAAAATCAGTTGTTAATTGAGTGAAACCGGACCGATTCCGCACAGTGAGGGCTGTTTTATCACTGTACAGGAAAATTCCGGATGAAACGTAACACCTCTCACAACATATTTTCACCAGGCAGGCTTGCCACTGTTCTTCCCCTGCTGCTCCTTGCGGGCTGTGTTTCCCAGCCGCAAAAGTTGCAGCAACGCGCGCCTGCCGACCCGACACCCGGCACCACCGTCACCCGTAACGTTCAGCCGGTCTCTCCGGACGAGTATGCGCGGACGCCGGAAGTGGTGCGCTACGATCGTTATCTGCTGGTCAGTACTGATCCGCAGGCGGCCCAGCGTGACCCTCTCTCGCAGATTATTGATATTCGCATCCCGTCATCCCTGCATCCTACCGTGGCGGATGCGCTGCGTTACGCCCTGCGCCAGTCCGGTTATTCCCTGTGCGCGACCGGCTCCGCCAACGGCGTGCTTTACCGCCAGGCATTGCCGGCGGTTCAGTACCAGCTGGGCCCGATGCGCCTGCGTACTGCCCTGCAGGTCCTGGCCGGTCCGGCCTGGCAGCTTGAGGTGGATGATGTACAGCGTGTGGTCTGCCACAGCCTGCGCGACGGCTACCAGCTGCCAGTCTCCCAGCTTCCGCCGCCGGTCAGCACCTGGTCCACGCCTGCGCCGTCAGCCGTGGCACAACCGGCCATCAGCGCCCCTCAGTCCGTCCCCGTTAAACCTGTCAGCGGAGGGTTTCTGAGAAAATGAGCGAACAGCAACCATTCCATACTGACCCCGCTCCGGCCCGTAAAAGATTCAGCTGGCGTCCCCGCCGCCGCCTCATCTGGGGCGCTGCCGGCGGTGTGGCGCTGGCCGGCATTCTGGCGCTGGGCTACACCGCCTTCAGTCTGGGCATATCGAACCTTGATGAACGCCTTGCACGCCTTGAATCTCAGGGCAGTACAGCGGCCACTGTTGAGACAGTCGCGGCCCTGCAGTCAGATGTGACCATGCTCAGAGCCGGTCTGCAGGACACCCGGAAAAAACTTGGTGAGATGCAGCAGGAGCTGAGCGCAGCAGCGAAACAGGCCGGCAGCGACGACGCCGTGCGTCAGTCATTGCGAACTCTTCAGGAGGCACAGCAGGGGCTGGAAACCCGCCTGAGTGCGCTGACTGAGCAGCTGACAGCGCTGAAATCACAGCCGGCACCCGCACCCGCCGCACCTGTCGCCGCACCGGTCAAAAAAAACGAGCCTGCGGCAAAAAAGCCCCGTCCCGCTGACACACGTCGTGCTGCTCCGTCCCTTCGCGTGGCCCGCAGCGCGCCTTTTGTGCTGACGGGCGTGGAGAAGCGGGGGGCAGAGTCCTGGGCTGCCATCGCGCCCCGGGGCTACAGCAGCCTGTCGCAGGTGGCCCTGGTCGGAGAGGGCGAAACCGTTGCCGGCTGGACGCTGGTCAGTGCCGGTTATGGTGAGGCGACGTTTCGGGTTAACGGCCGCCTGACCGTGCTCAGAGCAGAATAACGGAGCGAATAATGAAACTGAAACATACCTTTTTAGCCGCCATGCTGCTGAGTCCCCTGACTCAGGCTGCGACCACATCAGGACAGATCGATGTCAGTCAGCAGGCATCAACACAACGGGCCGACTCCGCACAGCAAAACCTGCAGCAGCAGGCCGGTCAGTGGGGACTCAGTGCCGACGATTATCAGCGGTATCAGCAACTGATGAAGGGACCCCGGGGTATCCAGTCGCCCGGTCTCGATCCGCTTTCCACCCTGGGTATTGAGGCGCAGACGCCGGCAGAGCGCCGTAAGTTTGCGGAAAAGTGGGTGAAGGAAGAGTTTGCCCGCACCCAGAAAGAGCTTGATTTCCAGCGTGAGGTGAACGCGGCCTGGCAGCGCCTGTATCCGGGCACACTGCCGGTCAATATGGGGAACGCCTCCGGCGTGGCGCACGACAGTGGTGGCCGGCTGGCGCTGTTCGTCAGGTCAAAAGACTGCGCCACCTGCGACGCGAAACTGTCTGCCGTGCTGGCTGACAACCGGCCGGTGGACATCTATCTGGTCGACAGCCAGGGCAGTGATGATGCGCTTCGCAGCTGGGCGCGGGACCATCACATTCCCGTGGAAAAGGTCCGCAAGCGCCAGATCACGCTTAACCACGACGGCGGACGGTGGATGCGCTTTGGTAACGGCCTGATGCCGGTTTTACTGCAGCAGGCGGGAGACGGTAAATGGGTAATCGCAGCGTTCTGACCGGCGCGCTGGCGCTGGGCTTACTGATGGCGGCCGTCCCTGATGGCCATGCTGACCAGACGGTGCCGGAGGGTTACGTCCGCGTGGCCATGGCGCACGGCGTGCCCCCGGAAGCGCTTTACTCGGTCTCACTGAGCGAGTCTTCGCGCAAACTTCCCCGCGGCGTGCGTCCATGGCCCTGGACCATCAATGTGGCAGGCAAAGGGTATCGCTATGAGACACGTCTGCAGGCCTTGCAGGCGCTGCAGGTCTTTATGAAGCGTCACCCGCTTAAGCGCATCGATGTCGGTATTGCCCAGGTCAATCTGGGCTGGAACGGTCATCATTTTGCCTCGACGTGGGATGCGTTTGACCCTTACACCAACCTGAACGCCGCCGCCACCATTCTGCGTGAGTGCTGGGCGCGTAAGCCCGGCAGCTGGCTGGATGCGGCCGGCTGC
This sequence comes from Citrobacter sp. KTE151, assembly GCF_000398845.1. Lineage (NCBI taxonomy): Bacteria > Pseudomonadati > Pseudomonadota > Gammaproteobacteria > Enterobacterales > Enterobacteriaceae > Citrobacter > Citrobacter sp. KTE151. Next base: position 16,897 of record NZ_KB976059.1, read on the forward strand.
TACCACCATCCCGCAGGTGGTCAGCCTGCTGCACGTTACCGCGCCATTGTGAGAGGGCATCTGGCAAAAATCAGCCCTGCACCCCGCATTTCTGCGCCGGCAGCTGAAGCGCCCCGTTCGGTTGCTGCGCTCACCCCCGATCCAGGCTTCGTCTGGACTGAACCCGGGAGATAACCCTGATGAAAAGGCTGTCCTTACTGCTGTTTACCCTCCTTCCCCTGACCGGCCATGCTGAACTGAACGTGATTGCTGATCTGGGCGGTCAGGATGCTGCGCCGTATTTTGAGGCCGTTAATAAACAGCCCGGCATGAGCACGGAAAACGACACCGCACCTTCACCCCCGTCACCCGTGCTGCAGGGCGAGGCCGCCATGCTCCCGGTATTCACGCCGGAGTTGCGCCCGGGCAGCGTGGCCGACCGGCCGCTGCAGCTGCCCGGCATCGGGGCGTTGTTTCTGATCGGGGATGATGCCCTGTCCCGTGACTGGCTGAAGGCCAATGCCGGCGCACTGGCTGAACAGCATGCGGCCGGGATGATCGTCAACGTTACGGACATGGCTGCCGTGCGCGAGCTGCGCGAGCTGGCACCCGGTGTCAGCCTGGCCCCGGCTTCCGGCAGCGAGCTGGCCCGTCGCCTGCAGATCGCGCATTATCCGGTACTCATCACTGATGCCGGCCTGACGCAGCAGGTCAGGCCGTAATGGTAGCGACACCGCTCAACGGTCTGCTGACAGGGCACCCCGTAGGGATTGCCATGCTGGCCATCCTCTTCCTGGTGGTGATGGCCTTTCTCAACCTGCGGCGGCGGGAGAACGCCAGCACCCGCCGTCACAGGCGATACCGGGCAACGGCCGGTCGGGTACTGGATAAACTGACCAGCCTGCCGGGAGATGCACAGCGTCTGACCTATCTGCGCAAAATCAGCCCCTATGTCTTTGAAGAGCTGTTGCTGTCTGCCTTTGAACGTCAGGGGCTGACCGTGGTGCGTAATGCCTCCTACAGCGCTGACGGCGGCCTTGATGGCCAGGTTATCATCGACGGGGAATACTGGCTGATTCAGGCTAAACGGTACAGCCGTGCTGTTTCCCCCGCACATGTTGAGGACTTTGACCGGCTTCTCCTGCAGACCGGCCGCCGCGGTCTGTTTGTCCACACGGGCCGTACCGGGAAGATGAGCCGCGCCATTCGCACGACATCACCGCGCCTGCGCATCATCAGCGGGCAACGCCTGCTGACCATTCTCGCCGGGCAGGACGTCCGGCAGTATCTCTGAGGAATCATTTATGCACATCATCCTGAACAGCCTGCGCTACGCGTTGTGGCTTGTGTTCTGTTTATTCCGTCATGCCGTTTTCGTGCCTGCCGCTTTGGGCGGTGTCTGCCTGCTCGCCTGGCTTGTTTTCGGCCATCCGGTCAGTGACCTGAACGACCAGTTGCAGAAGGAGGCAACGGCATGGCGCACCGCGCCGCCCGGACACTACATGTGGGAGGAATGCCCGGTACCTGATAATGCGGCTCAGCCTGAGGTAAAGCAGGCAGACTGCACCGTCACAGCCGTCTCCACGGAAACCGCGGTGCATAACTATCTGCTGTCATTGCGGGCCGTATGGTTCATTTTTTTCATTCTGTCGAATGTTCTGTATGTGCTCTGGCGCTTACTGGCGGATGCTCTGCATTACCACTGCCTGCCCCGCAGGGAAGCCGGCGCCGGAAAGGGGGCGTATATCCGCATGGCTGACGGTAAAGTCATAAAGGAGGCAGGCGATGAGTAACCGTTACGTTATTGAAGCCCTGCTGCGTCCGGCCGTTGAGCTGAATACCGCCGTGGTGTCGGGCATGGCGGCGTATGTCTGTGTTCAGGCACCCTGGGCTGTCGCCCTGGCACCCTCTGTCAGCTATGTCACTGCCGCCGGGTTTGCGGCGCTGGCCGTCACCCGCACCCATCAGGGGATGAAGATTATTCGCTACCGCCGGAATCTCCGCCGCCTGCCGCGCTATGTCATGAGTACTAAACAGATCCCCGTCAGTCATCGTCGCCTGTTTCTCGGGCGGGGTTTCCGCTGGACCCAGAAACACACCCAGCGCCTGCAGGATACGCTGCGCCCGGAAGTGGCCCGCTACCTGCAGCCGAACCGCTTTTATCAGGGCGCGCGTCAGCTTGAAATGCTGACAGAGCACCGTCTGCCCTGGCTGGGTAAGCTGCTGAGTGCTGATACGCCGCTGAACCCGGTGCGGCCATTACCGCCGGTGGGCGGGAATCCGGCGCTGCACGGCATCGAGCCCGACGAAAAAGACGTCACCCTGGCTCTGGGGGAGCGCGTTGGCCATACGGTGGTGTACGGCACCACGCGCGTCGGGAAGACCCGGCTGGCAGAGCTGCTGGTCACCCAGGATATCCGGCGGGGTGAAGTCACCATCGTGTTTGATCCGAAAGGCGACGCAGACCTGATGAAACGCGTCTGGGCAGAGGCCCACCGGGCCGGACGCGGGGACGAGCTGTATATCTTTCATCTTGGCTGGCCTGAAATTTCAGCCCGTTATAATGCCGTCGGGCGTTTTGGTCGCGTGTCAGAGGTGGCGTCCCGCGTGGCCGGTCAGCTGTCGGGTGAGGGGAACAGCGCGGCATTCCGCGAATTTGCCTGGCGGTTCGTCAACATCATCGCTCGTGCGCTGGTCGCCCTGGGGGAACGCCCTGACTACACGCTGATTATGCGCTACGTGAACAATATCGCCGATCTTTATATCCGCTATGCGGAAAAAATCATCCATGCGCAGCTGCCCTCCCTGCAGACGCAGATTGAGAATAATCAGCAGGTGCTGGGAGAGGACGACGTGCCCCGTAACATGCAGGGTCAGCCGGATGCCTTACGTATCTGGGCCATTGAGGTTGCCCTGAGTTCAGAAGAGGGTAAAAAACTCTATGATCCCATCCTTGACGGGCTGCGGTCAGCGGTACGTTATGACCGTACTTACTTTGACAAAATCGTGGCGTCGCTGCTGCCGCTGCTGGAAAAACTGACCACCGGCAAGACCGCCGAGCTGCTGTCGCCGGATTATCAGGACATTGACGACACGCGGCCGATTTTTGACTGGGAACAGATCATCCGTAAAAAAGCCGTGGTGTATGTGGGGCTCGATGCGCTCAGTGACAGTGAAGTGGCGAGCGCGGTCGGTAACTCCATGTTCGCCGATCTGGTGAGTGTGGCCGGGCACATTTATAAACACGGTATCAATGCGGGCCTGCCGGGCGGGAAAGAAGGGAAGTCCCTGATTAATTTGCACTGCGATGAGTTTAACGAGCTGATGGGGGATGAGTTTATTCCTCTCATCAACAAAGGGGGCGGTGCCGGCATGCAGGTGACGGCCTATACCCAGACGTCTTCTGATATTGAGGCACGCATCGGGAATGCGGCCAAGACGGCCCAGGTACAGGGTAACTTTAACAACCTGATTATGCTGCGCGTCAGGGAGAACCGCACCGCCGAGTTGCTGACCACGCAGCTGCCGCAGGTGGAGATTTACACCAAAACGCTGGTCTCCGGGCACCAGGACACGGCGGATGTCAATGCAGACCAGGACTTCACCTCAAGCACCCAGGACCGCGTCGGGACGGTAAAAGTCCCACTACTGGAGCCGGCCGATATCGTGACGCTGCCAAAAGGGCAGGCGTTTGCCCTGCTGGAAGGCGGGCAACTGTGGAAAATCCGCATGCCGCTGCCTGCCGGGGATGCTGATGATGTGCTGATGCCGGAAAGCATCGAGAAAATAGCGGAGGAGATGCGGCGCAGCTATCACAGCGGCGAATCCTGGTGGCGGGACGGTCCGGCCCTGAACGTGCCGGTCACAGGAGGGGCGAATGGCTGAGGTAAAACGTCCCCCACAGCAGCAGACGCTGCCGGAACGCAAGCACGGCATTCTGTATAATCTGCTCTGGGGCTGGCCATGGGCCCTGGTGGGCGTGGTGCTGTCCTCGCTGCTGCTGAGCCTGCTGATTGAATATATCGGCATCGCCTTCTTCTGGCCGGAAGCCGGGGCGGCGCACAGTGAAGCGGTCATGAACACCGAGCTGGGGTGGCTGTCCACAGAGTTCACCCGCAGCCTGCTGCTGTCTGAACCATCGGTGACGGTTGTGCGCTGGGTGAGCACCGCCTATCAGTGGGCCTTTGTGGACAGTGGCTTCCTGGACTGGGTCCGGCAGCAGTATGCACACCAGATGCACAGTGACAATGCCGTCACCCGGGAAATCAACAGCTGGAGCGGCTGGCTTGCCGGCTACCTGCGTGAATACCTGCTGGCCACGGTATGGATCAGCATTATCACCCTGGTACGCGTCACCATCCTGGTGCTGTCCGTGCCGTTGTTTGTGCTGGTCGTGGTGGTGGCGCTGGTTGAGGGGCTGGGGCGGCGTGATCTGCGGCGGTACGGCGCGGGGTATGAAAGTTCGTTTGTCTATCATCATGCCAAGAAAATGGTCAGGCCTGCAGCGATTGTACCCGCGATGCTTTATCTGTCATGGCCTACAGCGGTTTATCCCAATCTGCTGTTGCTTCCGGCTGCGATCCTGCTTGGTATTGCGGTGACGGTGACGACAGCATCCTTCAAAAAATACCTTTAATCAGAGCTGGACGGAGGCGTGCAAAACTTGTTTTGTGCGCCTGCCGTCAGCAGACAAGCCCCGGGAGAACCTGCCCGGGCGCGTCAGCGGAGCAACCTGTTATCCCCTGTATATAAATGGGCCTGAGGTGCTGACGGCTCCCATCAGCATGCCAATTACCGCGATAACGATCAGCAGATCCACGAGAGCAGGGAAGTAGCTTCCACGGTAATACTCGCGGCTTTTTTCATCTCTGTTGATATAACGGAATCTTACCGTCAGGGAAACCGCTAAACCGATAAAGCTCACTATTAACAATAAAGTGCCATTCATATCTATCATCTCCTCTCGGTAAAATCCTGCCCAGATTACTGGCGCTCAACCTGCAATAACATGGCTAATCAAACTCTGGCCGGCTGTGATTTTTCCTCCTGAATTCCTGCCTGCAACCTTTGTTCCGGCAGCACCTGCCGCAGAGGATTAATTTTCAGGATTGCAGTTTGGGTTTATCGCAGACCTCAGTAACGTGCTCCCGCATCCTGTTCGCACCCCTTAATCCTTCTGGAGGTGCGTATGAACTCAAATCGTCCGGCCATGCGGCGCAACCGTCGTGTCCCGGGCATCACTGGCCTGGTATTGCTGACCTTTCTGGCATCAGCTGCTGCACAGGCATCCGAGAAAGACGAGCTTGCGTCTGTTCAGCGTCAGCTGGACCAGGTTCAGGCGTCGCTTGAACGGGCCCGCGTGGCGGCTGCACAGGCCGACCCGGCTGACCATGGCCGCTTTTTCTTTGATTACCGTCAGGCCACATCCGATCTCAACACCATTCGTAGCGGCATTGACCGCTATCTGGAGCCCTCCCGCGCGCAACCGCGCGACCCGTCTTTTGTGGCCGGTAATTACCGGCGGGAGCGGCCCTGATGTCCATGACATCCGAACAAACGAACGCGTTTAAAGCCGGCTCCGGCAGTCTTGATGTGAACATCCTTCATCTGCTCTGCATCGGGGCACTGCTGGCATTTCTTTTTTTATGGGCCGCGTGGGCGCTGTCGGATGTCTGGACCGGCTGGAGTAACACCAAAGTGCGGGACGCGGCCCTGGGGCGTTTTGCTGTCCGCACCGTGCTGCTGTTGCTTGTGTGTATCTGGATGTTTGCCAGTTAACCCGATTATTAACGTTAAGTCAGGAGATGAATTCCATGCACCATTCTGAGTCTGTTGTTGCCCGCCTGCGCCGTCTCGCCAGTCGTACGCTGACCCGCGCCGGTACGCTTGCCCTCCTGGGCTGGCTCACCTGCAAACCGGCCTTTGCGGACTTGCCAAGCGTTGAAGCGCCGGAGTCCGGAGGCGGAAGCGGGCTGTCCGGACAAATCAAGGGCTACCTGCAGGACGGCATTGTTATCGGCGGGCTGGTCGTGGCGGCCGTTGCCTTTATCAACGTTGCCATTGCCGCCCTGCACACCTTCACCGAAGTCCGCAATGAGAAAGCCACCTGGACCAAATTCGGGGCCATTGTGGTGGTGGGTGTGGTGCTGCTGGTTGCCGTTATCTGGCTGCTCGGCAAGTCTGCCGACATTCTGTTGTAGGAGCCTGCGACGATGCAGACCATTCGTTTTTTACCTGACCGTCTCAACAGTGAGCCCGTGGTGTTTCGCGGGTTTACCACCCATGAGATGGGGCTGGCAGCCCTTGCCGGCGCGGGTGCGGGTCTGCTCCTGTCACTGCCGTTTATCCCGCTTGCCGGCTGGGTTGTCGTTCCCACCGGCCTGCTGGTCATGCCGCTGCTGCTCGTCTGGTTCGGCGGCCGCTGGATGGCCAGGCTCAAGCGCGGTAAGCCCGAGAACTGGCTCTGGCAGCGACTGGAGACGAAAAAACGCCGGCTGGGGATGGGCAATCCGAAACTGATTGTGGATGCCCGGGGCTGGTCAGTGAAACGTAACAGGAGAGCCTCATGAGCCGTTATCGCCATGCGGTAAAAGACCGCGACCAGCATATTCAGACGCTGCGCATCGCCTGCGCCGTGCTCGCCTTTTTCCTTTTATTCACCTGTGCCGGCTGGATGCTGGCGCCCAGCAAGCTGACCGTGCATAACCCGCCGGATTTACGTACCGGCAGTACGCGGCCCTGGTGGGAAGTGCCGCCCCCGACGGTCTACTCCTTTGCGTTCTACATTTTTCAGCAGCTCAATGCCTGGCCGAAAAACGGCGAGGTGGACTATTCCGCCAAAATCAATGCGCTGTCGCCGTATCTGACGCCGTCCTGTCAGGATTTCCTGAAAGCGGATGCAAAGAAACGCGGTGACGCCGGGGAACTCACCGACCGCGTGCGCGTGGTGTATGAAGTGCCCGGTCGCGGTTACCAGTCACAGAGCGTGACCGTACAGGATCGCGATCACTGGATAGCCCGCCTGGACGTGGTGGCCGATGAATATTTCCATGCCGAGCCGGTCAAACGCGCCCTGGTGCGTTACCCGCTGAAAGTGGTGCGCTGGGAAGGTGATGCGGAGCGCAACCCGTTCGGTCTGGCGCTGGACTGTTATGCCGGTGTGCCCCAGCGTCTGGAGGCGGCACCGCCTGCACCTAAACCGGAGAAGTCAGGAGTGTTTCAGTGATGAGTAAAAACCCCCACTACCGCGCCGGGCTGATGGCGCTGTCCTTCGCCCTGCTGCCCCTGGCGACGCTGGTATCACGTCCTGCCGGCGCAGATGAGCTGATGAAATGGGAGCGTATTCCGCTGCAGATCCCCCTGAAGGTGGGGCAGGAGCGGGTGGTCTTTGTGGACAAAAACGTCCGCGTTGGTTTTCCGCCGGCGCTTAACGGTAAACTCCGTGTGCAGAGCACCGGGGGAGCCGTCTACCTGAAAGCCGACAGCGCCTTTCCGCAGACGCGGGTGCAGCTGCAGGATGTGGAAAGCGGCGAGGTTCTGCTGTTTGATATCGCCGCCGGTGAAAAAGGGCCGACTGAGCCGGTGCGGCTGGTCTACAGCGGTGATGTCAGCACGCTGAGTCACGCCGGCGATGCGGCCGGTCAGCCAGGTGGTGCAGACCGGGCTGCTTCCGGATCAGGCTCATCTGCTCCCACCGGCAGCGATGACGGTACTCAGGCAAAGCGTAAAAAAATCCGCTACAGCGCCCCCATCCCGGTGCTGCTGACCCGATATGCCGCTCAGAGCCTTTATGCTCCGGCACGTACGGTCGAGGCGGTCCCGGGTATTCATCCGGTCAATCCTCATCTGCCCCGACGTGTCAGCACGCTGTATCCCTCTGAACCATTAACGGTCACGCCGCTGGCTGGCTGGGGCGTGGCAAACCGCAGCGTGGTGGCACTCAGGCTCACGAACACCGGCAGCCGTAAGGTCGTTCTGGATCCGCGCGCGCTGCAGGGACAGTTTGTGTCCGCCACCTTCCAGCACCGCTGGGTCGGTCCGGCCGGCACGCCTGAAGACACCACCACGGTGTATGTGGTGACCGCCGGTCGTCCGGAGAGCGCATTCATTGCTGAGCCGTCTGCACTGCGTAAAGCGACCCGCACGGTAAAACAGGAGGCCCGCCATGCAGATTAAATCTAATGCCCTGGTGAAGTTTATCGTGCCGGCCGTGGTGATTGCCGGGCTGGCCGTGGGGCTTAAAAGCTGCAAAAACGAACCGGCAGAGCCGTCCCAGGCAAAACAAAGCGGCGGCCCCCTGCATAATCTCTCGCCAGATGAACTGAAGGCGCTGGGTGTGGAAGGCGACACGCCGGAGGACACCCTGCGCACGCTCATCGGCCGGCTGAACGATGTGCGTGACCGCCAGAAAACGCTGGATAAGCAGAACGCGGATTTGGTGAAAGAAAACGAGCGGTTGCGCCGACGCAATCAGGACGTTTCAGGACAGGTGAATGAGGCCGTTAATGGTCTGCGCGAGCAGTACGACAAGCGGCAGGCGCAGCTTCAGAACGAACAACTGAGCCTGACGGCGAAAATCCAGGAGCTGACCGACAAACTCAAAAAGCCTGACACCGAGAAAAAAACGGCGGACAGCGATATCCCGCTGGGGCTGGGCCTGGACGGCATGGGCAGCAGCACCGGCGGGGCGGCGTCTCAGGGCAGCGACGGCATGATGTGGGTCGCGCCGACGGACCAGAAAGAGACGGATCCGCGGGACGCGGCCAGCGGCAAGGCATCACCTCAGTTCCCGACTTCTTTTCTGGGTGAAAATGAGCTGACCCGACAGAAAGCGGCCTATGAGGAGAAAGTGAAGGGACGTACCAATGAAAAAGGGGCGGAAGAGAGCGCAGAGCCGGTTTACACGCTGCCGGAAAATTCCACGCTGGTCGGCAGCCGCGCCATGACGGCACTCCTTGGCCGGGTGCCCATTAACGGCACCGTGACCGATCCTTATCCGTTCAAGGTGCTTATCGGTAAGGATAACCTGACGGCAAACGGCATCGAGCTGCCGGACGTCGAAGGGGCGATTGTTTCGGGGACGGCCAGCGGTGACTGGACACTGTCCTGTGTGCGCGGGCAGGTTAACAGCGTCACCTTTGTCTTTTCCGACGGTACGGTACGCACCCTCCCCAGACCGGACACCAGTAACAACGCCGGCGGGCAAAATAATAACGCTCAGGCTAAACAGGATACCGGCACCAGTGGCGGTATCGGCTGGATCTCGGATGAAAACGGGATCCCGTGCATTGGCGGCGAACGTAAGTCCAACGCCTCCACCTACCTGCCCACCATCTTTGGCCTGTCGGCTGCCGGTGCGGCGGGTGAAGCGATGAGCCAGGGGCAGTACACGACGCAGAACAACGTGAATGGCATTTCTGCCACCATGACCGGCGACGCCGGACAGGCGGCGCTGGGGAAAGCCATTTCCGGCGGCATGTCTGAAACCACGGACTGGATCAAACAGCGTTACGGGATGACGTTTGATGCCATTTATGTGCCGCCCGGTGCCCGGCTCGCCGTGCATATCACCCGTCAGCTGGCCATTGATTATGAAGATAAGGGCCGTAAGGTGCGCTACGACTTCACCCTGCCGGGTGGCGTCAGTGACAACGGCGGACTGGACTGAGTACACGACCATGGCGGGACAGATAACGTTTTTCCCTCTTTCATCCGTGTGCTGGACGTTCAGCGACGGGGCAGGCTGGCATATTGACGTGATCCCTGCGTCTTCTGCGGTTCTGTTGCTGCGACCCGTAGCGCTGTTGCCTGCCGGCGCACCTTTACTGCGCTGGCGCGATGGCCAGCTTTTACTGGATATCGGCAGGTTCTCCCTGCCGCTCAGTGCCCGGGAGTGTGCCGTTTCGTGGCGCAGCCCGAAAATCCCGCGCCGGCTTTACTGCCCGCGTATGACATTACGGGAGCTGGGGCACCTGCTGAATGTCAGTGCGTTCGTTTTTATCTGCGGCGGTTACGATCCGGCCGCCTCACAAAGGAGATACCGGTAATGTACAGAACGGTTTTCATTCTGGCCCTGAGCTGTGTAATGCTCAGCGGCTGCTCAACCTCCAAAGAGGAAATGCTGCCGGCGGGCGATAACACCATGCTGGAACTGTGGAACGGGGCGGACGGTGGCGGCAGTACTTCCCGCCAGTCTGCGGCGGCCCGCGACACGCTGCGACGGCCGCTGACGGGCAGCGAAACGCAGGCGGACGCGCAGGCCGACCGCAGCTACAGCCGTACTCAGGAAAGCGAAATCACCCAGCAGTTTCCCCGGCTGCCCAACCCCGACATGGTGATGTACCTGTATCCCCATCTGGCCGACGGTAACACGCCGGTGCCGGGTTACAGCACTGTGTTCCCGTTCTACAGCCAGACGCAGTATGCCATGCCTGGTGAGCGCACGGAGGCCCTGTAATGCTTTCACTGTTTACGCGTAATAAATCCACCGACCGGCAGACGCCGGTTGATGACGGCCAGTCCGTTCAGGCAGATGAAACCCTGACCGCGGCCGTGAAGGGCCGGCAACCCCTGAAGCGCCCCGGGAAAATGACGCGCCAGGATGAGGAGAAGGTTTATCACGCCAATCCATCCATCATTGACTTTTTGCCCTGGGCAGAATTTCTCGATGAAGAGCAGTGTCTCCTGCTTGATGACGGCGTGTCGGTGGGGGCCGTTTATGATGTGACACCGGTGGCGACCGAAGGGCGAACCGAAGAGCGCCTGGAGCAGATCCGGGACTCGGTTGAGGATGCACTGCAGGACAGCTTTGATGAACATGACGTGAATCCCTGGGTCGTGCAGTTCTTCTGCCAGGACGAGGACGACACTGACGCGTACCTGGACAGGCTGCGCGGGTATGTCAAACCACATGCACAGCGCACGGCGTTTACCGACGCCTGGCTGGGTGAAATGGAGCGCCATATTCGCAGTATCTCCCGGCCTGAGGGACTTTTTACTGACTCGCTGATTACCGGCCAGCCGTGGCGCGGGCAGCAGCGCCGCACCCGGATGGTTGTTTATCGCTGGCTGGGGAAAAGCCGGGATCCGATGCCGCCGGTGGCGATGCTCAACCAGGTGTGCGACCGGGTCGTTAATGCCCTGGGCGGGGCGGGGATCCGCTGCACCCGGCAGAACGGCCTTCAGGTGCATGGCTGGCTGCTGCGGCTGTTCAATCCGTCACCGGACTGGGTGGAGAAAACCACGCTCTATCGGCAGGCTGCTTACGCAGACCCGCGCGAGACGCCTGAAGGCACCGTGCCGGTCAGCAATGATTTTGCCGAAACCCTGTGGTTCACGCCGCCGGTTTCAGACCCGGAAAACGGCGTGTGGTGGATTGACAACAAGCCGCACTGCGCGGTGGCGGTGGAAAAACTGCGTACGCCGCCGGAGCCGGGCACCCTGACCGGCGAGAAAAGCCGGGGTGAAAAGAAAATTAATGCCCTGATGGATATGTTTCCGGAAGGGACCATGGTGTGCATGACCGTGGTGGTGCAGCCCCAGGACCGGCTTGAAGAGCAGTTTAACCGGCTGTCGAAAAATGCGGTCGGTGAGAATACCGAGTCGGGCCGCGTCCGCCAGGATGTGAAGACGGTCAAAGAGTATCTGGGCAACCGGCACAAGCTGTACCGGGCGGGGATCACCTTCCTGCTGCGCGGCGATGACATGACCAGCCTGAAGCGCAAGCGGCTGGAGCTGTCCACCGTATTGCTCGGGGCCGGTCTGCAGCCGGTACGGCCGGAGTTTGAAGAAGGTCCGCTGAACAGCTGGCTGCGGGCGCTGCCGATGTGCTTTAACCCGGACAGCGACAAAAAACACTGGTATACCCGTCTGACATGGGTTCAGCACCTGGCAGGACTTTTGCCGGTAACCGGGCGGGAAACCGGCACGGGGCACCCCGGCTTCAGCTTTTTCAACCGCGGCGGGGATACCCTGACATTCGATCCGCTCAACAAGCTCGACCGCACCCAGAACGCGCATCTGCTGCTGTTCGGCCCGACCGGGGCGGGCAAGTCGGCCACGCTGTGTGCCGCGCTCTCCCAGCTGATGGCCGTCCATCGTCCGCGGCTGTTTATTGCGGAGGCCGGGAACTCGTTCGGCCTGCTGGCCGACTTCTTTGACAGCCTCGGGCTGACGGTGAATAAAATCAGCGTCAAACCCGGAAGCGGCGTCAGTCTGCCGCCGTTTGCTGATGCTCACAAACTGGTGGAAGAAGGCCTGGCCGCCCAGGCCGTGGATGAGAGCGACCTGCCTGATATCGACACGGACGACGATGGCGAGGATGACAAGCGTGACGTTCTCGGTGAAATGGAAATCTCCGCGCGCATGATGATCACCGGCGGCGACCCGAAAGAAGAGGCCGACCTTAAGCGTGCCGACAGGGCGATGATACGTGAGGCGCTGCTGATGGCGGCACATGCCACGTATAAGGAAGGGCGGCAGATGCTGCCGTCTGACCTGCAGAAGGCGCTGTACGACATTGCCTCTGACAACGATGAGGGCGTCATCAATGTCCGCAATGCTCAGCGCAAGGCGAAAGCGGCGGAAATGGCGGAATCCCTGGGCATGTTCACTCAGGCCGGGAGCTTTGAAGCGGAGCTGTTCAACCGCGAAGGGGAGCTGTGGCCGGAAGCGGACGTGACGCTGGTCGACCTGGGGCATCTGGCGCGTGAGGGTTACGAGGCGCAGATGGCCCTGACCATGGTCTCGATGACCAACATGATCAACAACATCGCGGAGCGTGACCAGTTCCTGGGCCGTGATATTGTCTTCACGGTGGATGAGGCGCATATCGTCACGGTCAACCCGCTGCTGTCGCCCTACATGACGAAGGTGGTCAAGATGTGGCGTAAGCTCGGTGCCTGGCTGTGGCTGGCCACCCAGAACCTTAAAGACTACCCGGATATTGCCGAAAAAATGCTGAACATGGCGGAATGGTGGATTTGTCTGACCATGCCCCCGGAGGAGGTCAAAGATATCAGCCGTTTCCGCGCGCTCACGCCGGAGCAGGAATCGGTGCTGCTTTCCGCCAGTAAACTGTCGGGGTGTTATACGGAAGGGGTGGTGCTGGCGAAACGGATTGAAGCGCTGTTTCGTGCCGTACCCCCTAGTCTCTTCCTGGCACTGGGAATGACGGAAAAAGAAGAGAAAGCCGAGCGCCGGGCGCTGATGAATGAATTTCACTGCAGCGAACTGGAGGCGGCAAAACGCGTCGCGCAGAATCTGGACCGTCTGCGCGGTCTGACGGAGAAACCACAGGAGCCTGCCACGGTATGATGACACTGAAGTACCCTGAACCCGCCATTCATGAGCACAGTGGCGGTGCGCTGTTCACTCTGTCGCCTCAGGGGGAGCCCGGCGTGCTCCCGGCGACACATCAGCATCTGGTGAGGCTGCGGGCGATGCTCAGGCAGCGTCTGACCGGGCCGGTCAAAATGACCTGTCACCCGCATCGGGTGGGACTCAGCAGCAGCGTGGCCATCTATCTTGAGGGAAAGCTGAAGCAGGCGGTGAATATTCTTATCACCGTGACGGGACAGACGAGCTGGCCGCAGGAAGAGGAGTACGCGCATCCGCGCTGGTATATCACGGTGCCGGATTCGGCTGACCTGGTGTACCTGATGTTGTGGATTAACGGGTTGGACGTGTAACTACAGACTTGCCTTCACCAGGGCCTGATAATAAAAATAACATAATGCTTTTTTTAATACCGGCCGCTGGGGCCGGTTTTTTTTCGGTGTAAACCCTGCCATAAGAGACGGATTTTAAGGGGTTATTTTTTACTTGTCCGTATGGCATTGAAGAATGATTACTCCTTTTCTAGGATGTGGTTTGAATCATTGAATAAGGAGCCCTGAAGTGTATACAGAAACGGTTAAACCCCTGAATTATACCGTCGAAGCTATAAAAGATTTGAAAATTATGGAGCGGGGGATACGTGAAAATGCACCTTACACTGCCTATGTTATGAGGCAGGTGATTGATTTATTACATGAAAGTCCTAAGTTTATTCTCCCCAATTGTTGTGACATCATTGAGCCTGATGAATACAGGCAGGCTCATCTTGACTTAGCGAGATTGCCCTATCCAGTAGTCGTTTTTGAGATTCCCTGGGTTAAGGACGAGCCCGATAAAGATGTCCCTGGTTTTTCCACTTTACCCTCCACTAAACGAATCGCTCTGTGCTGGGAGAGTCGAGCCGGGTTTGAACCTGTTCCCGGATGCAATCAAATTCTCAAAAGTTTTACCGATGGTGGAGTATTTATTCTCCCAATTTCCTGGTCCGACTCAATTAGCCAGTGGATTTTAGGTATTGGAGGGGTCTTCTTCCCCCATGAAAATACATTACGTAAAAGAGTAGCTGATGAAGAGCAACTTCCTGCGTCGAAAATTGCGCTGGAGGTTTTACGGGACTCGGGATCTCTCACTCCTGGCAGTGCTCAGTTTAAAGCTGAACCATTTGTTGCCTGCCCGGAGTTCAAAGATGAGATGAGCGCCCAGGCAGGCAGTCTTGACCGACTTTATGCGCAGATACTTATCGATACCAGAGACGAACTTCAGGCTTTTATACAGGCGTGTAGCGTTCTGAACTGTGAGAACGTCAAACCTGTAACGTTGAGCGCTAAACCGCAAAAAAAATTCGTTAATGGAAGGCGTGTAAAGCCTATGGAGAAAAAGGATTTACCCGCTTACACGTATAAGGTATTGCAGCTTTCAGATGAGAAAGTCGCTGCTCAATCAAGTGGTGAAGGCACCAAAGGGGGCAGTAAAAGAATGCACCTTCGGAGAGGTCATATACGTCGCAGAAATGACAAACTTCACTGGGTGAGACCTTCCATGGTGAATGCAAACAGTTCTGCGGGAATGGTTGACAAGGATTATGCTATCAGAATTAAAAGCCGTGATGATGAATAAGCTCATCTTCGCTCCTTAACCGGTAGTTTTCCTCTTCGCCAGACGGTTTTCAAATAATTTCCGTTAACGGAAAAACAGTTTATTGCGGCTTTTCTGAGCGGCCACGGGCACGCTGTCAGGCGATTCAGTCTGACGGAGCCCGATTCATGAAACTGACCTCTCTTGTTTTCCTGCCGGCTCTGCTGCCGGCATCCGTACTGGCCGGCACGGTCGTCTTCACCGACAGTCAACATCTGCCGACAAATCTGCCGCCGGACGTGCCGGTGGTCCTTCTTGATGGTCCTGACCGGCTGCAGGCCGACATGTTCGGGGAACTGCCTGCAGACCCGCAGCAGGCCGAAGCACAGGTCAGGCAGGTTATGACGTCTCCTGCCTGGCAACAAAAACAGCTGCAACTAAACGATTCTTATCGGCAGGTGGTCCGGGCCTGGGAACTGGGCATCAAAAAAGTGCCGGCCGTGGTGTTTGATGACCGCGATGTGGTGTACGGCACCACGGATGTTGCCGTGGCCACTTCCCTGCGTAACCGGGGAGGTGGTCAGTGAATACAACACCTTCCCGCATCAGAACCACGGTGTGCTCGCTGGCGGTTGCCACGGTACTGGGTACGGCAACCGCGCCGGCAGCTGTTGCAGCACTTAACACGGCGCAGATTATTGCCAGCGCCGTGTCGCAAAACTGTATCAGCTGGCGTGTCAGTGGCATCTGTTACTGGCTGTTTTGCACCCCCTTTGGCTGCAAGGTGCGCACGTCGGTCAAAGTCACTCACTTCATTCCTCAGACGGTGGTGTCAACCTATGTCGCCCCGGGCGGCAACCCGTGGCAGGAAATGGCGTTTGTCAGCCAGACCGCCGGCGGGTTAGAGAGTGCCGTGACCAGCGGGCTTTCCGGTGTTTCTGCCGGAGGAGCCAATCCGGCCGACATGAAAAAACCCGGCCAGCGCAAGTCCGCTGTTCGTTTCAAGTATGCCGATGCGATTGGCCACCCGGCCACCTCCCTGATTGGCGGCAGTATTCCGGGCTATTCCTGTGATACCGCAGCCATCCCGTTAATGCCTTACTTCCTGAGTACGCTGGATTCGGCGGCCTGGCGCACGGGCGTGCCGGAGTCCCTGTATCCGGAAGCGCTTGTGCCCGGCCAGCGGGAAATCGGCAGTCAGGCCGCAGCCAATATGTGGGGCAACATCTATCCCCGTTCGGGGTTTATCAGCCAGACCGATGATGACAAAGCCTCTGCCGTGGTGGCGCAGCGTGTGGCAGACATTATCACCCGCGCCGGCCAGCCGCATGTGTATCAGGTGCTTAAGGGCAACCGCCATGACGGGTACTGGCCACCGGGCGAGGTTACGGAAAACACCGGCACGCAAAATCACAAATGGCAGCGGCTGGCTCCCCACATGACTCAGTCATGTGCCGTATTCCCGGATGGGAGCTATACCGCCGCGAGCGATAACAATGAAGCCTTTGCGCTCTGGCAGCCCTACAGCTGCTGCAAAAAGCGCGGGCAGAAATTTCTGGGCAGCACTGATATCTGATGAGGAAAACCGTGAAAAAAACACCTTCATTTTCAGCCGTTCGCGTAAGCCTGCTGCTGACCGGCTCACTGCTGACTGTCCTCCCGGGCGCACACGCGGCCGATGATGACAATACCATCCTGGGCATGTCCCTGCCGCAGGTGAACAACAGCGCCATCGGTTACGGCAAATCCGTCGATGGTGCGGTGTCGGACAAACTGTTCTACACCCTCGGCGGCGGTTCGGTCATTTCCCAGCCGGCCACGCGCGGCAATATGCAGAAGCTGGGGCTGAATACCGGCTGGAGCAGTGACCTGATGTGCGGCAATTTTGACCTGAAAACCACCGTCGGCAACCAGCTCAACGGCGTCACATCCGGCTTTAAAAACCTGATGGGCGACGTGATTCAGGGGGCCACCGGCGCGGTGGCCAGTCTGCCGGCGATGGTCATTCAGCGGGCTAACCCCGGTCTGTATGACATGCTCACCAACGGCGTGCTTCAGGCCAATGTGTCATTCGACAAGGCGCAGCTCAACTGCCAGAACATGGCGAAAAAGATGATGGATTTCAGCGACAGCAGTAACTGGACACAGCAGGCCATGATGGATGAATACAAATCCATCGTGAACAGCGGCGACGCTGATGCGGTCCGGGCCGATGATGCAGGCAGGAACGCCACCGGCGCGTCGGGCAGCAACTGGATCGGAGGAGAGAAACGCGGCGGCGCGGGCCAGCCTGCCATCCGCGTTACCCATGACCTGATCGCTGCCGGCTACAACATGATGAACGGTCTGCCGGTTACGGCTAACTCAACGGTGGGCGAGAGCAGCTGTAACGGCGGCGCATGCTCTAAATTCGGCAGCGCTGAGGAGGCGGCGGCCATGACGGTGAAGGTGCTGGGCGACAAATCCATGCGTACCTGCGCCAACGCCAGCGAATGCACCAGTGGTGATGCCGGGAACCAGCCCGGGACGACGGTTGCAGGGACCGGCTTTGCGCCCCTGCTGGAAGACGCAACCAAAGCCAACGCTGAGCAGCTGGTGAAACTGGTCAACGGTACGGAGAAGCCCACGGCCGCGAATCTGGCGAAGCTGAAAACCGGCGGACTGCCGGTGACGGCCGGCGTGATTAAAGCCCTGCAGCGTGATCCGGATAATGCGGCCCTGACCGCCCGGCTTGCCGGCGAGCTGGCCATGTCCGACACGGTGGAAACGGCCCTGCTGATGCGCCGCATGATGGTCACGGGCATGTCAGAGCCCAATGCTGCCGCCCAGCCAAAAGCTATCAGTGCTGCCGGTGAGCGCATCGGGGCGCTGGACCGGGAAATCGCGGCGCTCAAAACCGAGATGGAGATGAAGCGTGAGCTGTCCCGTAATTCGGTGCTGACCATTATCGAGCGCGAAAACCAGCGTGTTGAAACCAACCCGCAGACCCAGTCTGATGACAATACCGACAGCCGCTTCAATCAGATGGCCACGCCGAAACAGGCCGAATGAGGGAACAGGTATGCACAATAAAATGACTGTCAGGAAAGTCCTGACCCGTGCCGGCATCTTTCTGGCCTGCATGGCGCTGTTCATGGTGGTTTCGCTGATGGTGGCGGACACCGCCATGAAACACCCGGGGGAGGCTGCTGCATTCCGGCACTGGATGCAGTCGACGCGTTACGGCTGGCTGATATGGCGGCTGGCGCTGTATGCGCTGGTTGCGTGGGGCCTGTGGAAAATCCGGCATGCGCCGGGTTTTCGGGAGGAGTTCCGGCGGCCGCTGCTGCGCATCAGCGTGGTCAGTGTGCTTTTTATCGCGTTGTGTGAGTACGCGATGTTTACCGGTCCGGGAGTCTGACGATGACAACAAACAGCTATCTTGAGTATTTTCTCACGCTGCTCGGCTGGGTCATCAACAATGGCCTGTGGAATGTCCTGCTGAGCACCGGCCTTTTTGTCCTGCCGCTGGCGTTTAAGGTGGTGGGTATCTGGCTCAGGGTCCGGGAAGAGGGGGAGGATGAAGGCAACAAGGGGATGCTGTCGCTGCCCCGTATCGAGAACGCGCTGTATGCTGGCTTCCTGGTGATGATTGCCTGCTGCGTACCGCTGATTAATGTCAGCCTCAGTACGATGCAGTACGACACAACCCGGGCAAAGAGCTGTGGTGTGTGGACGCCAAAAGCGCCGGATGAAAGCGGCTATGCCGGCGTGGTCACCAGTCTCAACGACCAGACGGCTGCAGCACCGGTATGGTGGGTGCTGATTCATAAACTCTCGAAAGGGGTAACCCAGGCGGCGGTGGCGACCATTCCCTGCCGCCCTGACATGCGGCAGATCCGCTTTGAAGTGCAGCATACGCGTATCGACAACAAAGCGCTGGCGCAGGAGCTGCAGGACTTCACCAACGACTGCTATTCGGTTGCGCTGTACCTGTGGAAGCAGCAGGACCAGGGACAGACAAAAGATAAAACCACGCTGCGTGATATCGAATGGATTGGCAGCAGTACATTCCTGAGCCGGTACTATCCGTCGCTGCAGTCGAAACTGCCCCGGGCTGCGTTCCCGTGGACCGACAACCGGGACAGCGGCCGGCCCAATACAGGAAGAGGGGGCTATCCCACCTGCAGCGAGTGGTGGAGCAGTTCGGACACAGGACTGAAAGCACGGGTGAAGGACCAGGCCGACCCCGATATGTGGCTGCGTATCTCGGCCGCAATGAAAATGTCAGGCTTTAACGACAGTGACTATCAGGAAGCCGTCATCCGTCGTCTGGTCAGCCCGGAAAGCCTGACGGTCTCACAGAATGGTCACGTGTATGCCGGCTATGGCGGCAACGCCGATTTTACCCTGGATAATGCCGCGGCACGCGTGGCGGCTATTGGCGGTACATCTCTCGGCAGTCTGGCGGCGTTCCCGGCGTTCGATGCGATGCGACAGGCGCTGCCAATGGTGCAGGCTATCCTGCTGATGGCAATCTACGTCATGCTGCCGCTGATTCTCGCGTTTGCGGCTTACGAGTTCAAGACCGTTATCACTCTGACTTTTGTAATATTCGCTCTGAACTTCCTGACGTTCTGGTGGGAACTGGCGCGCTGGCTCGACAGCTGGCTCCTGACAGCGTTGTACAGTTCAGATACACATAGCCGCTTTAATATGGCGGGACTGCAGAACAGCTCAGATGACCTCATTATGAATCTGGTGATGGGAGCGATGTTTATCGTACTGCCTGCTGTTTGGCTAGGCGCTTTATCATGGGCAGGAGTCAATATCGCTCAATCGCTAAGCAATGCTTTTGTAAGCGGTACGGCTGAAAGCAAAAACTCAGGAGGGAAGTTAGGCGAAGCGGGCGCAAATTTGGTTGTTAATAAAGTAGGAAAATAAAAGATAAGACGACGACTGATGCTTTAGTCGTCGTCTTCAAGTTTTATACCAGAAGCATACCATCCTGAACCTGCATCTCCATGAGCCCTGTATTCCATAGTTGGCTTTTGACCGGATATGGGATTATTTTCATCCATATCCTTAGTTGTTGATGAACTAGATAAGAGAGCTGAGCCAACAAAAACTAGCCCTCCCAAAAGTAGTGCCGATCCTGCGATAAGCATTCCGCATAATATGAACGCTAAAATAACTAAAGAAAATAATAAAACCGCCGGGATATTTCCAACCCAGCCGGGCATATTATGGTTAGTGGCCCATGAGACAAACTTATGATTCAAATGGAAGAAGTTTCTTTTTAGGAACTTCCAATAAAACGCAATACGTTCGCCTCGGCGGCTGGCTCGTTCCTCTTGGTTCAGATGCATTTTAGGCTCCTGTCCTGAGTTAGAGAATTATTGTGCGACTATAGCGGATTTTTTGAGCAATTACTAATTACTGCTTCAGTACCCAGAGCTACAAAATAAATTCTCTAGAAATCATCAGGTTAATTTTTTCCAACGCGTTACGACTTGTCATCAACAAAAATGCATCATTATACTGTTTTTATATACAGTGCAATTTGAGGGGGCGAACCATGCCGATTCCTTTAGAACAGACGATGTGTTGGGATAAAATTTCGCAGAAAAATTCAGCCAACACACCGGTTTTGATGATGGCGGCGATCGCCAGACTTACAGGTAGCAATCCATCACTGGCATGCGTTCCGTTGTTTGGCGATGGGGTTTCATGTGGTTTCCCTTCTCCCGCTCAGGATTATGTCGAAAAGCGTCTTTCCCTGGATGACCTTTGTATCCGCTATCCAGAAAGTACTTACCTGGTGCGAGCAGAAGGGGACTCGATGCGTAACGCCGGTATCAGAGATGGAGATTTATTAATAGTTGAATGTATTCGTGAGGCCAAGCACGGTGATATTGTCATTGCAGCTGTAAATGGAGAATTTACCTGTAAACGACTGCAGTTGTTGCCTTCTCCAGCCCTGGTGCCAGCTAATCCCGCATATTCAGCAATACCCCTGACTGATGACATCGAAACAGTTGTCTTCGGTGTGGTACGCCATCTTGTGCATTCATTCAAGTTCAAGGACGCTTAACAGTGTTCGCCCTGGTCGATGTTAACTCATTTTACGCTTCCTGCGAGACAGTTTTCAGACCCGATCTCCGTGGCAAACCTGTGGTGGTGCTGTCTAATAACGATGGCTGCATAATAGCCCGCTCCTCAGCAGCAAAATCACTTGGGTTAAAAATGGGCGATCCCTGGTTCAAGGTTGGTCGTGAGGCTGAGAGAAAGGGCGTTGTAGCATTTTCAAGTAATTACAGCTTATATGCTGATATGTCAGACAGAGTGATGACTATTTTGCAGTTACTGACTCCGCGAGTGGAAATTTACAGTATCGACGAAGCTTTTTGTGATCTTACTGGTATGCGTAATCTGTTATCGCTTGAGGTGTTTGGCCACCAGATACGTGCTCAGATTAAGCGAAGAACACATCTGACTGTGGGAGTGGGAATAGGCCCTACAAAAACGCTCGCCAAACTGGCTCAGTATGCAAGTAAGCGCTGGCCCGCAACGCGAGGTGTGGTAGATCTCAGTGACAGACAGCGTCAGCGTAAGTTAATGGCTTTAGTACCAGTTGAGGAGGTCTGGGGTATCGGACGGCGGCTGGGTAAAAAATTACAGTTTATGGGTATTAACAATGCACTTCAGCTGGCTGAGCTGTCGCCTTCATTCATTCGTAAACAGTTTTCAGTAGTTGTTGAGCGCACGGTCAGAGAGCTGAACGGTACTCCTTGCCTCGGTTTAGAAGAATTTACTGCCCCAAAAGAACAAATCATATGCTCCCGATCTTTTGGAGAAAAACCGTCGGACGAAGTCAGTCTGCATCAGGCCATTTGCGCTCATGCTGAACGTGCAGCAGAAAAACTCCGTGCAGAGCATCAATTTTGTAAACGGGTAGCAGTGTTCATTAGTACCAGCCCTTTCTCAGAAAATGAGGTGTTTTATAAAAATCAGGCAATAACAGAGCTTGCTGTACCTGCTCAGGACTCCCGGGATATCATCAACGCAGCCATCAAGGCATTTGACACGATATTTGTTCCAGGACACCGCTACCATCGTGCTGGCGTAATACTTTGTGATTTTAGAAGCGCAGCCGTATCTCAATTAACTCTTTTTGATGACTTTCAGCCCCATCGAAACAGCGAAGAGCTGATGACATTAATCGATAGCATTAATCACTCAGGTAAAGGTTCGGTCTGGTTTGCAGGGCAGGGCATTAAAAGTGATGCCACAGGCTGGAAGATGCGAAGAGAAAGACTTTCGCCTGCCTTTACAACCAGGCTGGATGACATCATCAAGGCGAGGTAGTTCTATTAATGTGCTCAACCGGCAATTCCGAATTATTGACTTTCATTGAACAATGCGGCAGGGTTTTACGGCCTGTTACATTGTGCAAAAGTTATTAATTTATGGAGGAAAGTGAATATGAGGAGTTTCGGACTTGCCTTTATACTGCCGGTTTTACTGACTGCCTGTAGTATGAGTGAGATAGCAGAAACAAATAAAAAAATTAGTGATGGTGCATCAGGTTTAATGAGCTCTTTAAGAGGGGATGGCTCAGATAATTCTTCGAAGGTCATGACTCCTCGTCAGTCAGAAAAAAAAGAATCCACTTCAAAAAGTTTCAAGCTCCCTGTTGATGTTGATACGGCAGCGGCCAGAATAAAACGAAAGTATAAGTTTTTATCCAATGATGAATTAAGGTCGATCAGAGAAAGGAATAACGACGGCGAGTGGGTAGCTGGCGCAATAACTGACAGCCATCAGGAATGGGATTCAATGCCCGGCAGCTATTATAAAATGGGCTCTGACTGGGGTGATTATGATGATCACCTTACTATTGAGCTCGAAAAAAATGGTTCAGGGAGCCGTCTTTTTATAACATATAGCTCATCATCTCAAAAAAGACTTGCGAGTTCCGGATTGCAGGACTTAATGAAAAATATTAAAAGCTCTGCTGAAGGAAAATAATATTTATATGAGTGTGGATAAGGTGAATCCGCACTCAATATTTAATAGGGGAACTATGTTTAAACTTTTATCATCTCTCAGAAAAAACAAAGGATATCGTCCTTTAGGATATAGTGACACGCTGGACTATGTTGCTAACTTTGAGCATGCTTTAAACTTTACGAAAAAATTAGGATTTAACGAAGGCACGGTTAAAGATATAAATGAAAGGCCGCTTAAGTTTGAAAAAATGATGGAGTATGTGTGCTCTGCAACGGGCTTGCGAGATTTCAAATCTTCAGCAGGGCAATGTATTAAGTGGTGTCATTTTTTAAAACCTTATTTTGAAGATGCTTTAGGTTGCAGAATATGGACAACTGTTGGACAAATATGGAAAGGGGATCAAAGTATTTATAATCCATCATATGATGAGTTTGAAAGATGGTCCAGGAAGGGATTTCAGCATGAGGACTTTCTGAACAGACCAGCTTTAAATCTCCATGCGTGGTACACAACAGATACGGGTCATTTAATCGATATTTCTTATCTGAGTAGTATTGCTGGTTTTTATTCTGATTGTCATGAATTAGCAGGGGGAGTGTTGGTGGGTAAGCCTGATGAAATTTTCCCTGGTCATCAGTATGTACCCATGATTCTGGGAGATAGAATAATTGAAAAAATTCAAAAAAAATCATTTATACCTTTCCTGGCTAATGATATTGATGAGCTAAAGTCAATTGCCATGGTGATTTATCCAGATCCTGATTATAAATAATGCAAGATAGTTGACGGTTATTTGAGCCATTGCTAATATCCACTTTGCTTAGAAGTCGCTACGGCGACCATCCAAAACCCCAGTAACCTGAGAGGGGTGCCTTCGGGCGGTTACCAGCTAATGCTTCAGCGGTCTGAGAGAAGCGCCTTCGGGTGACTGCCAGCTAAAGTCCCGAAAACCTGAGAGGGACGCCTTTGGGCGGGAAACCCGTTTAACCTTTGAAAACGGGAACCAGAATCTGGTCAAGGTTACCGGTTGAGAATGACCGGCTATCACATCAATGATTCACGTCTTTATGATGATGAATTGTCTACAAAGGAGCTGAATCAGGCTCTGATCTTTCACTACGTTATGATTCTTTTCAGGGATACGCCCTGAGTTTCGTACGACTTTTGCATCGACGGATAAGGCCATTTGGTACATTTGGCCGCTTACGGAGTTGCATTAGGAGCACGAAGCTGCGCGGCGTCACTTGTGAAGTGGCGAAGACACTACCAAGTGACGCGCGTAGCGCATAACGTCTCAATCCACGTATGACGTGGTTTTCAACGTTTTACTACCATCTGACACACACGTAGTGCGTGTTTTTACGGTTTAAAACTCATTTAAACAACAACGTAATATCGACGGGAGGCCCGTCTGAACGTCCAACTTAAAATAAGGAGAGTAATCAACTCGGTATCGATGGCGGCACTACGAAAGTAGCGCCGGAGGCAGCTGAACTAGCGTCAGCTCTGCATTAGCAGCAAACAGGTCAGCGACCTGGGGTGCCTCGCAAGAACTCAACATTCAGCCATCCCGATGCACAGATACCAGTTGAGACGCAGGAAGCGCAAAAGTAACCGTGTCGTCGGGATTGAACATATGGAATGCAGATTGGCCAGCTTTCGAGAAAGCTGGGGGATGTGTGTTCCAGGGAGAGTAATGCAATGTCCAAATTCAGTAAGCTACTAACCAAGCAACTAGTCACTCTTTCCCGTCAGGGAGGAGGAAGTTTCAAGACTGTAGCTGACCGTTCAAAAATCTCTGAACGGCTCTCAGATCGTCTGGCGATGCTTAATATTCAAATTAGAGACGTAAAACACATTAAGACGTCTCATATCATTAAGTATATTGAAAGCAGGAAGGCCGAAAACTTATCATTCAGAACCATACAAAACGAGATGTCCGCAATACGTTCTGTCTTGATGTCGGCAGGTAAAACTAAAATGGCCGATCCAAATCACGAGCAGTTAAATAATCGAGCTCTCGGCATTTCGGGGGCAAGTAGGGATGGAACTAAAACACCAATATCAAATGATAAATTAAATGCCGTAATTACATTTGCAGAACGTAAAGATAAAGGCGTGGCATTAGGTATTCAATTGGCTCGCTATCTTGGGCTTCGTACAGAAGAAACTATTCAGTCAGCTAAATCGTTAAAAACGTGGCGCAGTGAATTGCTCAAAGGCAATGAACGTATACGCGTTATTTTCGGAACAAAAGGTGGGCGTGTCCGGGAAACTACCGCATTTAATAAAGAGAAGGTTCTGGCTATAATTGAATCGGCGATTAAATATTGTGAAAGTAATAATGGAAAATTAATTGATCGCCCTTCACTACATACAGCAATTGACAGATACAGAAATATTGTTCGCGAAGCTGGAATGACCGGTAAAGATGCACCTCACAGTTTGCGTTATGCATATTCGCGTGATGCCGTAAGTTTTCATGTTAATAATGGAATGAGTCGTGAAGAAGCTGAGGCTTTAGTTTCAATGGACTTAGGGCATGGTGATGGTCGCGGTAGGTATATAAAACAAGTTTACTTTCGCGGTGAAGTTGATTGATTCAATTCGTCGATGTATTAATCGTAAAAGTTCCCAGTACTCACTGGACTGGGAACTTAAAACTTTGGACTGTAATAAAGTATTATTCGGGATGTTTAAAATTAATTAGATTTAACCGTAATGTTTAATATTAATATCCCGCCCTAATCTCTACCTTTCATTCGAAAAATCTGATCGCACGAATAATTTACGGAGCTACAAGGACTATTACTACTCTGTATTTTTACATACTCGTATTACTGTCATTCTCGATACATTTGCTAGTTTTGCGGTTTCGTTTATTGACTTCCCATTGATCAGTCGCAAGGTTTTAATCAGCTCATGTTTATTAAGGTCAGGTTGCCGCCCAGGATATGCGCCGGTACTTCTGGCTTTATCGATACCCTCTTTTTGCCTCCTTCTTCTGTCTTCATAATCTTTTCTTGAAATCGCAGCAAGCATATCGAGCATCATATTATTAATAGCTTTGAGCATGCTTTTAGTAAACTGATCGCTAACTGAAGTGGTTTACTGAATTTGGCCACCTGAACAGAGGTGATATGCTCACCTCAGAACAACACAGGTGTCATAATGAAAAAAAGAAATTTCAGCGCAGAGTTTAAACGCGAATCCGCTCAACTGGTCGTTGACCAGAACTACACCGTGGCAGATGCAGCCAGCGCTATGGATGTCGGCCTTTCCACAATGACGCGATGGGTGAAACAATTACGTGATGAGCGGCAGGGAAAAACACCAAAAGCCTCCCCCATTACCCCGGAACAAATTGAAATCCGTGAGCTCAGGAAAAAGCTACAACGTATTGAAATGGAAAATGAAATATTAAAAAAGGCTACCGCGCTCTTGATGTCAGACTCCCTGAACAGTTCTCGATAATCGGGAAACTCAGGGCGCGTTATCCTGTGGCCACTCTCTGCCATGTGTTCGGGGTCCATCGCAGCAGCTACAAATACTGGAAAAACCGTCCTGAAAAGCCAGACGGCAGACGGGCTGTATTACGCAGCCAGGTACTTGAACTGCATGGCATCAGCCACGGCTCTGCCGGAGCAAGAAGCATCGCCACAATGGCAACCCAGAGAGGCTACCAGATGGGGCGCTGGCTTGCTGGCAGACTCATGAAAGAGCTGGGGCTGGTCAGTTGCCAGCAGCCGACTCACCGGTATAAGCGTGGCGGTCATGAGCACGTTGCTATCCCGAATCATCTTGAGCGACAGTTCGCCGTAACGGAACCAAATCAGGTGTGGTGCGGTGATGTGACCTATATCTGGACGGGTAAGCGCTGGGCGTACCTCGCCGTTGTTCTCGACCTGTTCGCAAGAAAACCAGTGGGCTGGGCCATGTCGTTCTCGCCGGACAGCAGGCTCACCATGAAAGCACTGGAAATGGCATGGGAAACCCGTGGTAAGCCCGTCGGGGTGATGTTCCACAGCGATAGTAATAATGCCGATGTCAGTCTTTACCACCACTTAGTTTGCCGTTTAACCAGATTGGTGTGATTACTGATGCAGTGAAGACCTTCCCGCATCCTGACTCACACAGCGATCGACCTTTTGTGTCCTGCCCTGGACCCGTCGGTTGCCGGAAGCGCCTTCATGCGAGGCATCTCCTCACCGATGCGCGTGACTCAAGAAGGGCCTGACGGCTTGTCTCGTTACTGTCCTGTCCGGGTTATCTGTCTGGAGATTCAACTCTGTTTCCTCACAGGAGCTCTGTCATGGTTGATAAAGTTACCGAAGCTGCCGTTGTGGGTGGCGTGGATACACATAAAGATTTGCACGTTGCCGCTGTCGTAGATCAGAACAATAAAGTCCTTGGGACTCAGTATTTCTCCACAACACGACAAGGTTACCGGCAGATGCTGGCATGGATGACCTCGTTTGGGACATTAAAGCGAATTGGTGTTGAGTGCACAGGTACCTATGGTTCCGGTTTGCTTCGTTATTTTCAGAACGCCGGGTTAGAAGTTCTTGAGGTGACTGCTCCAGACCGGATGGAGCGACGCAAACGGGGTAAAAGTGACACAATTGATGCTGAATGTGCCGCTCATGCAGCATTCTCAGGCATCAGGACAGTTACTCCCAAAACGCGTGATGGCATGATTGAGTCCCTGCGGGTATTAAAAACTTGCCGAAAAACAGCAATATCAGCCCGCAGAGTCGCTCTCCAGATTATCCATTCAAATATTATCTCTGCCCCGGATGAATTACGTGAACAGCTCAGAAATATGACGCGCATGCAGCTCATCAGGACCCTGGGTTCCTGGAGACCTGATGCCAGTGAATACCGCAATGTAACCAACGTTTATCGCATTTCATTAAAGTCCCTTGCCCGACGCTATCTCGAGTTACATGACGAAATCGCTGATCTGGATGTCATGATTGCGGCAATTGTCGACGAGTTGGCACCTGAGCTGATTAAACGTAATGCTATCGGATACGAAAGCGCTTCACAGTTGCTGATCACTGCCGGAGACAATCCTCAACGGTTAAGATCAGAATCAGGATTTGCGGCACTGTGTGGTGTCAGCCCGGTCCCCGTTTCTTCTGGAAAAACGAACCGTTACCGACTTAATCGTGGTGGAGATCGTGCTGCAAATAGTGCACTTCACATCATCGCCATCGGACGCTTACGAACTGACGCAAAAACAAAGGAATATGTCGCCAGGCGTGTAGCCGAAGGACATACAAAAATGGAAGCGATACGCTGTCTAAAGCGATATATCTCCCGCGAAGTTTACACGTTACTGCGCAATCAAAACAGGCGGATCAACAGTATCCCGATAACAGCTTGACTCTTAGAAGGGCGTCCAGGGCTGGCAGTACCGGACGCCGATGTGGCGTTCAATGCTGGCAGATGCCGGAGTGACCCAGAGTATGTCACGCAAAGGGAACAGTAATAATGCCGATGTCAGTCTTTACCACCACTTAGTTTGCCGTTTAACCAGATTGGTGTGATTACTGATGCAGTGAAGACCTTCCCGCATCCTGACTCACACAGCGATCGACCTTTTGTGTCCTGCCCTGGACCCGTCGGTTGCCGGAAGCGCCTTCATGCGAGGCATCTCCTCACCGATGCGCGTGACTCAAGAAGGGCCTGACGGCTTGTCTCGTTACTGTCCTGTCCGGGTTATCTGTCTGGAGATTCAACTCTGTTTCCTCACAGGAGCTCTGTCATGGTTGATAAAGTTACCGAAGCTGCCGTTGTGGGTGGCGTGGATACACATAAAGATTTGCACGTTGCCGCTGTCGTAGATCAGAACAATAAAGTCCTTGGGACTCAGTATTTCTCCACAACACGACAAGGTTACCGGCAGATGCTGGCATGGATGACCTCGTTTGGGACATTAAAGCGAATTGGTGTTGAGTGCACAGGTACCTATGGTTCCGGTTTGCTTCGTTATTTTCAGAACGCCGGGTTAGAAGTTCTTGAGGTGACTGCTCCAGACCGGATGGAGCGACGCAAACGGGGTAAAAGTGACACAATTGATGCTGAATGTGCCGCTCATGCAGCATTCTCAGGCATCAGGACAGTTACTCCCAAAACGCGTGATGGCATGATTGAGTCCCTGCGGGTATTAAAAACTTGCCGAAAAACAGCAATATCAGCCCGCAGAGTCGCTCTCCAGATTATCCATTCAAATATTATCTCTGCCCCGGATGAATTACGTGAACAGCTCAGAAATATGACGCGCATGCAGCTCATCAGGACCCTGGGTTCCTGGAGACCTGATGCCAGTGAATACCGCAATGTAACCAACGTTTATCGCATTTCATTAAAGTCCCTTGCCCGACGCTATCTCGAGTTACATGACGAAATCGCTGATCTGGATGTCATGATTGCGGCAATTGTCGACGAGTTGGCACCTGAGCTGATTAAACGTAATGCTATCGGATACGAAAGCGCTTCACAGTTGCTGATCACTGCCGGAGACAATCCTCAACGGTTAAGATCAGAATCAGGATTTGCGGCACTGTGTGGTGTCAGCCCGGTCCCCGTTTCTTCTGGAAAAACGAACCGTTACCGACTTAATCGTGGTGGAGATCGTGCTGCAAATAGTGCACTTCACATCATCGCCATCGGACGCTTACGAACTGACGCAAAAACAAAGGAATATGTCGCCAGGCGTGTAGCCGAAGGACATACAAAAATGGAAGCGATACGCTGTCTAAAGCGATATATCTCCCGCGAAGTTTACACGTTACTGCGCAATCAAAACAGGCGGATCAACAGTATCCCGATAACAGCTTGACTCTTAGAAGGGCGTCCAGGGCTGGCAGTACCGGACGCCGATGTGGCGTTCAATGCTGGCAGATGCCGGAGTGACCCAGAGTATGTCACGCAAAGGGAACAGTAATAATGCCGATGTCAGTCTTTACCACCACTTAGTTTGCCGTTTAACCAGATTGGTGTGATTACTGATGCAGTGAAGACCTTCCCGCATCCTGACTCACACAGCGATCGACCTTTTGTGTCCTGCCCTGGACCCGTCGGTTGCCGGAAGCGCCTTCATGCGAGGCATCTCCTCACCGATGCGCGTGACTCAAGAAGGGCCTGACGGCTTGTCTCGTTACTGTCCTGTCCGGGTTATCTGTCTGGAGATTCAACTCTGTTTCCTCACAGGAGCTCTGTCATGGTTGATAAAGTTACCGAAGCTGCCGTTGTGGGTGGCGTGGATACACATAAAGATTTGCACGTTGCCGCTGTCGTAGATCAGAACAATAAAGTCCTTGGGACTCAGTATTTCTCCACAACACGACAAGGTTACCGGCAGATGCTGGCATGGATGACCTCGTTTGGGACATTAAAGCGAATTGGTGTTGAGTGCACAGGTACCTATGGTTCCGGTTTGCTTCGTTATTTTCAGAACGCCGGGTTAGAAGTTCTTGAGGTGACTGCTCCAGACCGGATGGAGCGACGCAAACGGGGTAAAAGTGACACAATTGATGCTGAATGTGCCGCTCATGCAGCATTCTCAGGCATCAGGACAGTTACTCCCAAAACGCGTGATGGCATGATTGAGTCCCTGCGGGTATTAAAAACTTGCCGAAAAACAGCAATATCAGCCCGCAGAGTCGCTCTCCAGATTATCCATTCAAATATTATCTCTGCCCCGGATGAATTACGTGAACAGCTCAGAAATATGACGCGCATGCAGCTCATCAGGACCCTGGGTTCCTGGAGACCTGATGCCAGTGAATACCGCAATGTAACCAACGTTTATCGCATTTCATTAAAGTCCCTTGCCCGACGCTATCTCGAGTTACATGACGAAATCGCTGATCTGGATGTCATGATTGCGGCAATTGTCGACGAGTTGGCACCTGAGCTGATTAAACGTAATGCTATCGGATACGAAAGCGCTTCACAGTTGCTGATCACTGCCGGAGACAATCCTCAACGGTTAAGATCAGAATCAGGATTTGCGGCACTGTGTGGTGTCAGCCCGGTCCCCGTTTCTTCTGGAAAAACGAACCGTTACCGACTTAATCGTGGTGGAGATCGTGCTGCAAATAGTGCACTTCACATCATCGCCATCGGACGCTTACGAACTGACGCAAAAACAAAGGAATATGTCGCCAGGCGTGTAGCCGAAGGACATACAAAAATGGAAGCGATACGCTGTCTAAAGCGATATATCTCCCGCGAAGTTTACACGTTACTGCGCAATCAAAACAGGCGGATCAACAGTATCCCGATAACAGCTTGACTCTTAGAAGGGCGTCCAAGGCAGCCATTATACGAGCAGGCAGTTCCGGCAGTTACTGTGGCGATACCGGATCAGGCAGAGTATGAGTCGGCGTGGAAACTGCTGGGATAACAGCCCAATGGAGCGCTTCTTCAGGAGTCTGAAGAACGAATGGGTGCCGGCGACGGGCTATGTAAGCTTCAGCGATGCAGCTCACGCAATAACGGACTATATCGTTGGATATTACAGCGCACTAAGACCGCACGAATATAATGGTGGGTTACCGCCAAACGAATCAGAAAACCGATACTGGAAAAACTCTAACGCGGTGGCCAGTTTTTGTTGACCACTTCATGGTAATGATATAGCGGCGTAGGTCCCCCATCCTGAGTTCAATCGCGTCCATCCCTATGAGTTCGCCTGTTTTTACCGGGCGGTATTGTTTTGGTCTTCTGGGCTTCACTGAGCGTTTTTTTATCAACCGGGCTTTGCCCCTGGCACTGAGGCGTACGGGGATCATCCGCATTTTATCATGAGCTCCGGCAATGATCCTTCCAATGGTTGACGTGCTGGGACAGGTAAAATGCCGCGCTTCACACCATGGTTTCAGCCTGACAAAAATCTGCTCTTTGCCGAGATTGGGTAACTCAGTTCTCAGACGCCTGATCTCCTTGAGTACATCAGGATGCCAGTGCCTTGAACGGCGAACCAGAGGGGCTTTGCTTCTTGGAATTAGTGCTTCTGGACCACCGGTGCGCAGTAACCGGCGCCACCAGTAGAGTGTTCGCGTTGATACGTCAAAAGCATCAGCTGCGGCACGGATCCCGTGCTTATCCCAGAAGTTCAGAGCCTTCATTCTTAACTTCGCAATCTCGGGCATAAGAGAGTGTTTCATCGCATAAGCAGTTGCTCGGTAATACCCAAAATAGCCGACACCGATATGCTGCATCAACATCTGGCAATCCCTCCTTTAGTGTTCTGAGGCAATTGCAATATCTCTGTGAACTTACACAGGAGGAGTAAACCATGAAACTACCGCGAAACGCCCTGGTCTGGTGCGTATTAATCGTGTGTTTAACGCTCTTGATATTCACATGCCTGACCCGGAACCGGTTATGCGAAGTCCGGCTAAAGGACGGGAACAGGGAGGTCGCGGCAAGCCTGGCTTACGAATCCAACGGTAAGTAGCAACCTGAAGGCGGGGGAAACCCCGCCTTTTCAGGGCTGCGTTGGTCTGACATGCCTGAAGCGCCTTTATGAAGGGGTTACCGTTCGCCGGTAGCCCCTTTTTCCTTTAAAGCGATGCAATGACTGGCTGCAAGAAAACCGTCCGATTTCTTTTGCTTGTCCATAATCCTCCTGTTTGTTCTCTCATTCATCTTACCTTGGTTGTTTTTTCTTCTGATGCTGCACTTATTACCCTTAATGAACGCAGACTGATTTTAGCAACGTCCGCTTCTGACAGGGGGCGGGTGGGGCGTGGCGTTGGGGCTGCTTTGAGCGAAGAGCGGAAGCTAGCTTTATGGGTAATCTATTCCACATGTCATAGGGTCCCTAAAAGAGAACGTTTCTTTTTCCAGGGATATTTACAGAAAGCAGACTAAAGTGTAATTGCCGCCAGAAGGCGGCAAAAGATATGGTAAATATGGCAAGTGTATAAATATACTGTATCAGTACATCCGAATGGCTCTGTCAGATTTTAATGGCATACGTACTCCAAAATACAATATTGGAATTTGAGTGTATAAAAGTTCCAGAAGCTTATTGGTGTTTGATGTGCTTAAAAACGCAACGTATGCTACAGTTATTATTAATCAAAAATCATATGCTAATTGCACTCTATTTTGAATAAACTCGCGCTCATATAATGGCGATGTCTGGATGCCGAAGTAATCTGAAATACTCAGCCCCTTCAACTCATTGCCAAAGTTATAACGTGCAAATAGCAGATATTCAGACTGGTTGATGCTTTTGGCATCTTTCGCGGGTTTGACATCCAGAAAGGAATAACGAGATCCTAGCGTCCATTTATCAGAATAAGACCATGTAAGTTGCGTCGAAAAAGCATTTCCGGCACCGGTCATCGGGGTGCTGGTGAAATAGGGTTTTGCAAAATAAGGGTCGGAAGAGGTTTTGTAGGCATAAGGCGTAACCAACGCGCCATTCTTGTAAGCGTCGGCTTCGGGAAATATTTTATCGTAGCCCACCTGCCAACTGAGAGTGTTCAGCGGGTAAACGACCAGTTGCATCCCGAGCGTGCGGTTCTCAATTTTTCCTAGCACACTGTCACCGGTATTTTTGCCATAAAATCCCTGTATCCCCAGATCTGGTTTCCACAGAATATCAGGGGCTACGTAATGCACTTCAGCCCAGACAATATTGGTAATATCGGCGTATTTCTCACCCCATAGCTGAGAAGTGAAGTAGCGTTGACCAAGATCGCGTTTTTTCGCGAGCCCCAGCGCGATCAGGCCATCAGTTTTTCCGCTGAAGGTATTGTCCTGAGCCAGACGTGATGTGCGGGTGAATGTTGAATCAGCATAACTTTTATAACTGAAAACCCGTGTCACGCGGATAAAATCAGTGTCATTACCATACTTCACGTCAACTGCACGATAAAGGTAAGGTAGTACCCGGGCATTGGAATAGTCGCCGAGGAAAGGCAAGTTAAGATGCTGGTTACCGGCGGTGATCGACAACAGTCCCTGGCGCCATTTGAGGTAAGCTTCATCAACGCCCCCACTGTCATGGGCCAGTTCAGCGACCGAGTCCGAGCCTGCCAGCAGGTTGGTTTGTCCTTCTACTCCCACGGCAGCCTGAAAACCATAAAAAGGTGCTGTGGTATACGTGATATATCCGCCAAGAGTGGTGGAGTCCTGATTGAGTCCACGTGCGAAATAGGCGTTGTGGGTTGAGTAAGAAAACAGTCGGGCGCTGCCGTGAATACTGCCACAACCAATAGCCTGAATCAGGCTCTGGCTATTAGTTGTTGAGCACGCATTACTGTCAACAGGATCCGCAACCGCTCCCTGCATATATATAGAAAAAAATACAGCTGCCGATATCATTTTATAGCGCATTTATCACTCCTGATGATGTTTTTTAAATTGAGTCATATCCTGAGAAAACCATACAGTTAATTAATTGCAAAAACATGCCGCCATAAGGATGGCTAAGCGCAGATGTTTTTCTGTTAATAACTATTTCGTGAGTGGAATACTGTGGCCCCGTAATTCCATGATATAAATCATACGGGGCGTTATCGTTATTCAGAAATATAAAGGTTTATTAATTAATCCAGTTCCTTACCTTTCAACTCAGGGATAAGGAATATCGTGGCAATAATATCGATAACATAAATCGATGCCAGAAGGGCAATCGCCAGATGGAAAGAGTACATTGCGGCAATCGCACCGATCAGCACCGGGCCAAATCCACCAACACCTCGGCCAATATTAAATAATACGTTTTGGGCGGTTGCACGGGCAGCGGTAGGATATGCTTCAGAAATCAACGCCCCATATCCGCCAAGCATGCCGTTAACAAACATCCCCAGAAGAGCGCCGGCCCATAACATAGTTAAAGGATCGGTAAGCTGTGCATAAAACACAATAGATACCGCAGCACCGGCCTGGAAAAGAATAAAAGCAGGTTTTCTTCCGATACGGTCGGCAAGCTGGCCAAAAACCCAAATCCCCGCCATCATCCCGAGTATAGTGACCGTGGTCCACATTGCCGATTTTGTCAGACCAAAACCCAGCTGTTTGGCGAGATAGGCTGGCATCCAGATCATTATCCCGTAATAGCCCAGGTTCTGGACTGAGGTCAGGATCGCAATCCCTGCGCTAATTTTGGTCGTTGCCTTGTCTTTTACCAGTAAACGGAACGACTCAAGCATGGAGGTTTTTTCTGCAGCGCTCTGGTTAACAAAAACATCAGGCTCATGCAGACGGTGGCGGATAAACCAGGCAATCAATGCCGGAATTACACCCACAATGAACATGCCGCGCCAACCGATAAACGGCAGGAGCATCGGCGTAAGCACGGCGGCAAGCAGGACGCCGGCCTGCCAGCCTAACGCAACATATGACGAAACGCGTGAGCGGTGACGTGCTGGCCATGCTTCGGCAGCCAGCGCCATCCCGATGCCGAACTCGCCACCAAGGCCGATCCCTGCAATGGTGCGGTAAATCAGTAGGTCCCAGTAACCGGTGGCAAAAGCGCATAATCCGGTAAAGGTAGCAAATAGCACAATTGTCCAGGTCAGAACGCGGACGCGGCCATAGCGATCGCTCAGAGCGCCAAAAATAATGCCTCCCGCAACAGCGCCAATCAGCGTCCATGTTACCAGGGAACCTGATTGTGTAGGGGTCAGGTTAAGATCTGCTGAAATAGCATGCAGCATGAACCCCAGGATCAGCAGGTCAAAACCATCCATTGCATAACCGATCGCCGAGCCAAGCAGCGCTTTCCAGCTGTAACCGGTAATTTCCTCTGAGGAAGCCGTTCCGCATCCCTCCGACGAACGAACATTATTCATTGAATCCACTATTACGCTCCTTAAGACCATTTTGGTGCACACAAAATTAGGAATTGCTTCATCATGGTGCACTTGCGGTTAATTATGATATAAATATCGTTTTTGATACTGGTGTGTAGCAATTTTAATGCCAATAATGAGATGAAATAAAGGGAGGATGCCTGGTCTCGAAGAGATTTAAGAATTTTGTTTTTAAGTAACGGTATGAATTTATTCGTTATTTTATATTCGGATGACTGCCGAAAAGAACCGATTTCAGATCTTGATGCCGTCATTGAGGACGTATAAAAAAATACACTTGTATCTATTTTGATACTTGTGTCATATATAATACTCACAATCGTTCTATTCACCACGTAGATGGGTATTCATAATGGGTGACACAAGCTGTTTCAATCGTCATGCCCGCCAGGTAGCGTCACATCGCTGCCTGGTGTCAGAGCATCGCTGGGTTAACAAACGCTATAAATATTTGCGCCTCTCCGCAGCGGTGGATCTCCATAGCGCGACCCTGCCTGGGCAGTTTTATATGCTTAAATGCCCCAATGTGAAGTCGTTACATCCTTTCCTGCTCAGGCCCATGAGCGTTTACGGTACCGGGCCTGCGCCTGGAACCATCGAGTTTTTGTACAATGTCGCAGGGGCGGGGACACAAGGGCTGGCTGAGTTGCCTGAAGGTAGTGAGATGGATATTGTCGGGCCGCTCGGTAATACCTTCACTCTAAAGCCTGAATTCCGTCGGGTTATGGTGGTTGCACGTGGTGTGGGCCTTGCCACTATGGCTCCTTTGCTGCAGCAAGCTGCTCGTGCCGGTATCGTTCTCACCATTGTTATGTCGGCACGAACGCCGGAAGACCTGATGCGTAATGCGTTCCTGCGCGGCATCGATGCTGATGTTCATTGCCTTTATGACAGCGATGGCACCTCGGCAATGAGTGCGCTGGATAAGTTACTGCATGATATTCTTGGCAAGCATCACCACGACATGATTTATACCTGCGGCTCACACCGTATACTTCGCCTGCTTCAGTCCATCCTGGAGGTGTTCCCTGATACTGGAGGCGAGGTCGCGCTTGAACAACGCATGGCGTGTGGAATGGGCGTTTGTCTCTCTTGCGTGAGGCCGATCCAGCAGAACGGACGGATTGAATTTCTGCGTGTCTGCCGTGAAGGCCCCGTCTTTCCTATTCGTTCTGTTGTCGGGGAGGTGGAGTTTGCCTGAACTTAATGTGAGCCTCGGCGCACTGGCGCTCAAAAATCCTGTGATGCCTGCTTCCGGCTGTTTTGCTATTGAGTACAGTGAAGCGCTCGATTTTAACCAACTGGGTGCAATGGTGTTGAAGAGCGTTTCCCCGATATCACGCCCGGGTAACCCTGTACCTCGTGTCTGTGAGACTCGGGGTGGCATGATGAATGCAATCGGCATTCCCAGTCAGGGGCTTGAATATCACCGGTCGCAGATCATTCCTGCCTATTCGGCCTTTTCCACACCGCTGATCGTGTCTATTTCCGCCGACACCTCAGAATCATTTGCCAGCGCAGTCGCTGATATGGCGCTACCTTCGGTTGCGGCAATTGAAGTGAACATCTCCTGCCCCAACCTCGAAGCAGACGGAATGGCCTTTGCCATGTCTCCAGACACAACCTTTGACGTCATCAGCACTATCCGACGGAAAAGTGATTTTCCGCTTTGGGCCAAACTCACCCCGAACGCCGGTAACGTGGTTGACATCGCGCTGGCCGCAGAAGCTGCAGGAGCCGACGCGGTGGTGATGGGGAATACGATGTTAGCTATGGCAATTGATATCCACACTCGCAGACCCCGTCTTGGGAATGTGATGGGGGGATTATCGGGGCCGGCGATAAAGCCTGTCGCACTGCGCATGGTTCATCAGTGTTATCGCGCTTTGAAGATCCCGGTCATTGGCTGCGGGGGGATCGCCTGCGCCGACGATGCGATTGAATTCATGTTGGCTGGCGCCACGGCAGTCCAGGTGGGAACTGCATCTTTTATCGATCCGGGGATAATGCAGAAAATCATTCATGGCATTGAGGATTATTGCACCGAACACCGCATCAGCCGCGTCCGCGACATCATCGGTCAGGTCAATATTGATGAACAACTCGCCTCCCGCTGGTATGAATTTGCGCAGTGAGCCTCCAGGGCGTCAATGAAAGGTTAATGAGCTGAAATGTTTATTTCTGATTACCGACAGTTAGCAACGAATTTATTCTCAGATATTTACCAGCTGAGCTTCGATGGTGTGGGCGTCACTCGGCAAAGTTACGGGCCAGGCGAGACGGCCGTAGCAGATTATCTTAGCCGGTTCGCCAGAGAAGAAGGGCTGAGCGTCCACATCGATCGTGCCGCTAATCTGATTTTCAGTCAGAAGGGCGTCAATGAGGATACTCCTGCAGTCTGGATCGGCTCTCACATCGATTCTGTCCCTCAGGGGGGAAATTTCGATGGTCTTGCGGGCGTTATTGCTGGACTGCTGATTCTGGTTGCCAGCCAGCGAGAGAACCGCCGGCTGCCTGTGCCGGTTAAAGTGGCGGCCTTTCGAGGGGAAGAAAGTGCCTGGTATGGTCGGGCTTATATGGGATCCAGTGCGATATTTGGCCGCTTAACGGCGGAAGATCTACAACGTCAGCAGCGAATCAGTGGTGAGACGCTTGGCAACAGCCTTGGAAAGCTGGGCGCTGATATCGAGGCTATCTGCGCCCAGCAACCGTTGGTTGAGACAAAAAATATTCTCGCCTGGCTTGAGTTACATATCGAGCAGGGGCCGGTACTGGTTGAAAAATCGCTGCCGCTTGCCGTGGTCAACGGGATTCGGGGGAATGTCCGCTTTAACACTATTCACTGTTTTGGGGATGCCCAGCATTCAGGCACCGTTCCTCGCGATCTTCGCCACGATGCGGTCTGCGGCGTCTCCGACTTAATTATGCGTCTGGATGCACGCTGGCAGTCACGGTTATCTGCGGGGGACGACCTTGTTGTCACGTCCGGGATCTTTCAGACCGATGTGCAAGAACATGCGGTGACCCGAATTTCAGGGCATGTCAGTTTCAGCCTCGAGGCGCGAAGTCTTAATTCCTACACCCTGACTGCGTTTGCTGAGGAGATTATGGCTACGGCACATCAAGTGAGTGAGGCGCGAGGCGTGACATTCAGGTTTGACAGCCCGGTACTCACGGAGCCCGCTACGTTAGACCATTCCGTGTTTGCCGCCCTCAAACATAGCTGTGAGGCGCTGGCAGTCAATCACCTGGAATTAGCCAGCGGCGCGGGCCATGACTCCGCAATTTTTGCTCGCCAGGGGATCCCGAGCGGCATGGTGTTTGTCCGGAATCAGAACGGGTCGCACAATCCGCATGAGGCAATGGAAATGGACGATTTTCTGCTGGGTGTCGGAGTCATTCAGCAGACGCTTGAGGAGTGGAAATGAACAAAACTCCTGTATCAGCAGAGAAAAACGGATTATTGACGTTGCGACGGCCTGACGATTTTCACCTCCATCTACGTGACGGTGAAATACTAAAGGCTGTTCTGCCCTTTACTACAAAGCAGTTTGCCCGTGCGGTGGTTATGCCTAACCTGAATCCGCCTGTCACAACAGTGGCTGCAATGGAAGCCTATCGCGAAATCATCCTTGCCGCGGTGCCGCAAGGCCATGATTTTACGCCTTTGATGACGCTATATCTCTGCGATGACACTCTGCCGGAAGTCATACGTGTCGGGCATCAGAAGGGCATTCTGACCGCCGTGAAATGGTATCCCGCAGGGGCGACGACCCATGCAGAATACGGTGTCACGTCTGTTAGTAGAATACGCGGCTGTCTCGATATACTTCAGGCGTTGGGGATCCCACTTCTCATCCACGGTGAGAGCACTCGCCCGGACGTGGACATTTTTGACCGGGAACGCGTTTTTATTGAAGATACGGTGATGGAACTACGGTGCAATTATCCACAGTTAAAAATAGTGCTTGAGCATATTACCACCCAGGATGCTGTTCGCTACATACAAGAGCAAGAGGATGGCCTGACTGCGGCAACTATCACGCCTCAGCACCTGCTTTTCAACCGCAATGTGCTGTTTAACGGGGGGATTCGGCCCCACTATTACTGTCTGCCGGTCTTGAAAAGAGAGTATCACCGTCAGTCGTTGTTGAAGGCCGCAACCTCTGGTGACCGTCGTTTTTTTGCCGGCACGGATTCCGCCCCTCATCCTCGTACGGCCAAACTAGCCGCTTGTGGTTGTGCCGGTATTTTCAATGCTCCATCAGCACTCGAATGTTATGCCACGGCGTTTGAAGCGGCGGGTGCACTGCCACATCTGCAAGCCTTCGTCAGTGAATATGGGGCAAGGTTTTACGGACTGCCGTTAAACACGGGGACGGTCACCTTAGCGCGACAACCGTTGATTCTGCCTGAACCGCTGGTAGTGACTGAGCATGTTCAGATAGACCCATTTCCCGGCGAGGTCTCCTTAAACTGGCGTCTGGTCGGCAACGAATAAACGCCACTCTGCGGGGAAGATGCTCCTGCAGGCAGTGACGTTAGAGGACGGTTATTTTTGCTGATTCTGACCAGTCAGTGGACCCTTTTATCGAGCAGGGAGTTGTTATTCCTGAAAGGGTCTGTATTCTCTATTTTGATACTACTGACATGAATTAAAACAAAATGGCTGATAACTGGAATTCATCGATTGATTATGTTGCGATAGGCGAGCGTCTCAAAGCATACCGGATTGGCGCATCGCTCCAGGCTGAAGACGTTGCGGAACAGTTGGGTGTTTCCCGGGCGGTGATCTACCGTATTGAACGGGGGGATATTGTCAAAATTGAGACGCTGGATCGACTGGCTCAGGTTCTGGAAACGTCTTTGGCATCACTGTTGGGGGTGGAATCGGAATACTACCCCACGGCGCTGGGGTTGTTTGAAAGAATGCGCCAGTTGGAAAGCGTGAGCGACAGAATTTTAGCCCACTTCGAACCTGTTTCATTGCTGCTGACGTCGGACAGTTATCTCGACGTCCTCAGGAAAATGTTAAAAGAGAGCAAAACCAGTAAAAGTCATGGTGAGGCTGACGAAAAGAATATTGATGCGATCATTAGTATTCTGATTGAACGCCGTACTTACTTTGAGCAACGTAAACCCCACATCATCAGCTTAGTTGGGTTACGTGAACTGGAGCGATTTATTCACACAGGTATGGTAGGGCGACTTGATTTACCAGAAGATATCTATTCACAACGGGTAAAAGCGGCACGCCATGAAGTGATAAAGCTGGCCGATCTGATGGAAAGTGAGCCACTGGATATCCAGATTGGCATCATTGATGAGGCCATGCCGTCTTCATCGTTTCAGGTATTGTCAGGCCCCTCGCACAGCGTGATGGTAACAAGTCCCTTCAGATTGGGGGAAATGCCAAATGTTTACAATGGCATAGGTACTGTAACCTATGCGCCAGAAGCGGTAAAAAAACATGAAGATCTGATGATCAGATTATGGAGAAAAGCCCATAAGGGACGAGAGGGGGCCGATCTATTGAGAAAACTGTTAAAGGATATCTGCTAAGACATGTGCTCTGAATCTATTTCAGAAAACGTTGTAAACAGGTATGTAGAAATGATTGAAATTGAGGTACTGGAGGCACTATGACGTTTGATGAGATCAAAGAACGATTTGCTGGAGCAGGTACGGGAACTGATGCTTTCCGCGGGCTGTACAACGAGACCTTCGAGTTAATGAACGCAGATAAGGAAAATGCCGCGGTTTATTTCTTAATCGGCGTGGCAGCACGGTCATACGTTCTCAGATATGACGACCAGGCCGTCGACCCCGATTTTGCGGAACAATCTAAACAAACGATGAGCGCTTTAGTCGACAAAATTGCCTTTGCACTTCATCAACCAGCGGAAGACAAAATAAAAATCGCCAGTGAAGTCGCGTTTGAGTATCACTGGAAAGTCACCAGTTTCTGAATCAATTGATGACATGTGGTCGAATAAGCCGACCTTACGGATAGCGGAAGAACGGTTTATTGCCAGGCATTAATCCTGCAAGAAAGACCTTCTCTTCAGGGCTACTTCAACTCCACGAATCTCCGACTGATCACGTAGACGACCAATCACTGAGGAACTAGGATTGGTCTTTTTCTTCACGAGCATTTGTGGGCCGTGACCGGTACGCGTGACCTGCCCCCAGGATTAGATACAACCGTCAGTTAGTAAGGTCGGTTTGTTTACCTTCACATTTTCCATTTCGCCACCGTGCTGCAAACTCTGATGGCGTCTGATAATTCAGTGCTGAATGTGGACGACACTCGTTATAATCCTGCCGCCAGTCATTAATGATTTTCCTTGCGTGAACGATATCGCTGAACCAGTGCTCATTCAGGCATTCGGTGATGCTGCCAACTTACTGATTTAGTGTATGATGGTGTTTTTGAGGTGCTCCAGTGGCTTCTGTTTCTATCAGCTGTCCCTCCTGTTCAGCTACTGACGGGGTGGTGCGTAACGGCAAAAGCACCGCCGGACATCAGCGCTATCTCTGCTCTCACTGCCGTAAAACATGGCAACTGCAGTTCACTTACACCGCTTCTCAACCCGGTACGCACCAGAAAATCATTGATATGGCCATGAATGGCGTTGGATGCCGGGCAACCGCCCGCATTATGGGCGTTGGCCTCAACACGATTTTACGTCACTTAAAAAACTCAGGCCGCAGTCGGTAACCTCGCGCATACAGCCGGGCAGTGACGTCATCGTCTGCGCGGAAATGGACGAACAGTGGGGCTATGTCGGGGCTAAATCGCGCCAGCGCTGGCTGTTTTACGCGTATGACAGGCTCCGGAAGACGGTTGTTGCGCACGTATTCGGTGAACGCACTATGGCGACGCTGGGGCGTCTTATGAGCCTGCTGTCACCCTTTGACGTGGTGATATGGATGACGGATGGCTGGCCGCTGTATGAATCCCGCCTGAAGGGAAAGCTGCACGTAATCAGCAAGCGATATACGCAGCGAATTGAGCGGCATAACCTGAATCTGAGGCAGCACCTGGCACGGCTGGGACGGAAGTCGCTGTCGCTCTCAAAATCGGTGGAGCTGCATGACAAAGTCATCGGGCATTATCTGAACATAAAACACTATCAATAAGTTGGAGTCATTACCCTTTTTTCAACTTCTGATGGATGCGAGTGATTGAACTCATACATTAATGTTTTCCCACGAAGTCTTTTTTCAGGTAAGCCTTCGCACATATCGGTAAATAGCTTGCCTGCTTTTATTTTTTCTGTCATCGACATGTTCATTTTTAACATTCCGTCCTGATAAGTTGGTCGGATAAGGCGCTCGCGCCGTATCCGACATTAATTTCTTAAGCGACTTCATTCACCTGGCGACGCAGCAGAGAAAGTGGGCCGGGGCCGCTAAGCGTGAACACGGAAATTAAGGTGAAGCCCAGCGCCACCAGACCCAGCACCAGGTAAGCGCCCTGGAAACCGATGCTTTCATACATATTGCCCGCCAGAATAGACATAAAAATCATCGCCAGTTGCTTAAAGAAGCAGAAACAGACCAGATAAATCGTCGCTGAAAAACGCACTTCAAACTGGCTGGTAATATATTTAAAGCAGCCCACCAGCAGGAACGGTACTTCAAACATATGCAGCGTTTTCAGAATAACCACTTCCAGTGCTGAGGTAGCGAACGATGAGCCAATAATACGTACTGACATAATAGTGCCAGCCAGCAGCAGGGCGTTTTTCCCACCGATGCGATTAATGATCAGTGGCGCAAAAAACATAATCGAGGCGTTAAGTAATTCGCCCATTGTCGTTACGTAGCCAAATACCCGCGTACCCTGTTCACCGGTAGCAAAGAACGAAGTAAAGAAATTAGCAAACTGTTGGTCAAAAACATCGTAGGTGCAGGAAACGCCAATAACATACAGTGACAAAAACCACAGTTTTGGCTGTCTGAACAGTTCCAGCGCCAGCTTAAGGCTAAATGCCGAATGGTTGGCACCTACCGCATTGGCAACCGTGGCAGAAGAGGGCGCATCCGTTTTGGCGAAAAAGAGTAAAACGGCGAGGATGAATGCACAGCCAGAACCCAGCCAGAAAACAAACTGATTATTGATGGTGAACATGATGCCGACAATCGAGGCACACAGCGCCCAGCCAACACAGCCAAACATCCGCGCGCGACCATATTCGAAATTACTGCGACGGCTGACTTTCTCGATAAATGCCTCTACTGCTGGCGCACCGGCGTTAAAACAAAAGCCTAGATAAATACCACCAACAATCGATCCTACTAAAATGTTGTATTGTAACAGTGGCCCGAAGATAAAAATAAAGAACGGCGCAAACATCACTAACATGCCGGTAATAATCCACAGCAGGTATTTGCGCAGCCCGAGTTTGTCAGAAAGCAGACCAAACAGCGGTTGGAATAATAGCGAGAACAGAGAAATAGC
Source organism: Citrobacter sp. KTE151 (assembly GCF_000398845.1). Taxonomy (NCBI): domain Bacteria; kingdom Pseudomonadati; phylum Pseudomonadota; class Gammaproteobacteria; order Enterobacterales; family Enterobacteriaceae; genus Citrobacter; species Citrobacter sp. KTE151. Next base: position 61,090 of record NZ_KB976059.1, read on the forward strand.
GGCAAAAATAATACCCGTATCACTTTTGCTGATATGGTTGATGTCATGTAGCCAAATCGGGAAAAACGGGAAGTAGGCTCCCATGATAAAAAAGTAAAAGAAAAAGAATAAACCGAACATCCAAAAGTTTGTGTTTTTTAAATAGTACATAATGGATTTCCTTACGCGAAATACGGGCAGACATGGCCTGCCCGGTTATTATTATTTTTGACACCAGAGCAACTGGTAATGGTAGCTACCGGCGCTAAGGTGGAATTCCGCCGACACTGACGGGCTCCAGGAGTCGTCGCCACCAATCCCCATATGGAAACCGTCGATATTCAGCCATGTGCCTTCTTCCGCGTGCAGCAGATGGCGATGGCTGGTTTCCATCAGTTGCTGTTGACTGTAGCGGCTGATGTTGAACTGGAAGTCGCCGCGCCACTGGTGTGGGCCATAATTCAATTCGCGCGTCCCGCAGCGCAGACCGTTTTCGCTCGGGAAGACGTACGGGGTATACATGTCTGACAATGGCAGATCCCAGCGGTCAAAACAGGCCGCAGTAAGGCGGTCGGGATAGTTTTCTTGCGGCCCTAATCCGAGCCAGTTTACCCGCTCTGCTACCTGCGCCAGCTGGCAGGTCAGGCCAATCCGCGCCGGATGTGGCGTATTGCTCGCCACTTCAACATCAACGGTAATCGCCATTTGACCACTTCCATCAATCCGGTAGGTTTTCCGGCTGATAAATAAGGTTTTCCCCTGATGCTGCCACGCGTGGACCGTGGTAATCAGCACCGCGTCGGCAAGCGTATCTGCCGTGCACTGCAACAACGCTGCTTCGGCCTGGTAATGGCCCGCCGCCTTCCAGCGTTCGACCCAGGCGTTAGGGTCAATGCGGGTCGCTTCACTTACGCCAATGTCGTTATCCAGCGGTGCGCGGGTGAACTGATCGCGCAGCGGCGTCAGCAGTTGTTTTTTATCGCCAATCCACATCTGTGAAAGAAAGCCTGACTGGCGGTTAAATTGCCAACGCTTATTATCCAGCTCGATGCAAAAATCCGTTTCGCTGGTGGTCAGTTGCGGGATGGCGTGGGGCGCGGAGGGGAGTGTCACGCTGAGGTTTTCCGCCAGACGCCACTGCTGCCAGGCGCTGATGTGTCCGGCTGCTGACCATGTGGTCGCGTTCGGTTGCACTACGTGAACCGTTAGCCAGAGTTGTCCGGCGCTCTCCGGCTGCGGTAGTTCAGGCAGTTCAATCAACTGTTTACCTTGTGGAGCGACATCCAGAGGCACTTCACCGCTTGCCAGCGGCTTGCCATCCAGCGCCACCATCCAGTGCAGGAGCTCGTTATCGCTATGACGGAACAGGTATTCGCTGGTCACTTCGATGGTTCGCCCGGATAAACTGAACTGGAAAAACTGCTGCTGGTGTTTTGCTTCCGTCAGCGCCGGATGCGGCGTGCGGTCTGCAAAGACCAGACCGTTCATGCAGAACTGGCGATCATTCGGCGTATCGCCAAAATCACCGCCGTAAGCCGACCACGGATTGCCATTTTCATCATATTTAATCAGCGACTGATCCACCCAGTCCCAGACGAAGCCGCCCTGTAAACGGGGGTACTGACGAAACGCCTGCCAGTATTTAGCGAAGCCGCCAAGACTGTTACCCATCGCGTGGGCGTATTCGCAAAGGATCAGCGGGCGCGTCTCTCCAGGCAACGAAAGCCATTTTTTGATGGACCATTTCGGCACAGCCGGGAAGGGCTGGTCTTCATCCACGCGCGCGTACATCGGGCAAATAATATCGGTTGCGAAGGTGTCGGCTCCGCCGCCTTCATACTGTACCGGGCGGGAAGGATCGACAGATTTGATCCAGCGATAGAGTGCGTCGTGATTAGCGCCGTGGCCTGATTCATTCCCCAGCGACCAGATGATCACACTCGGGTGATTACGATCGCGCTGCACCATTCGCGTTACGCGTTCGCTCATCGCGGGTAGCCAGCGCGGATCATCGGTCAGACGATTCATTGGCACCATGCCGTGGGTTTCAATGTTGGCTTCATCCACCACATACAGGCCGTAGTGGTCGCACAGCGTGTACCACAGCGGATGGTTCGGATAATGCGAACAGCGCACGGCGTTAAAGTTGTTCTGCTTCATCAGCAGGATATCCTGCACCATCGTCTGCTCATCCATGACCTGACCATGCAGAGGATGATGCTCGTGACGGTTAACGCCGCGAATCAGCAACGGCTTGCCGTTCAGCAGCAGCAGACCATTTTCAATCCGCACCTCGCGGAAACCGACATCGCAGGCTTCTGCTTCAATCAGCGTGCCGTCGGCGGTGTGCAGTTCAACCACCGCACGATAGAGATTCGGGATTTCGGCGCTCCACAGTTTCGGGTTTTCGACGTTCAGACGTAGGGTGACGTGATCGGCATAACCACCACGCTCATCGATAATTTCACCGCCGAAAGGCGCGGTGCCGCTGGCGACCTGCGTTTCACCCTGCCACAAAGAAACCGTCACCCGCAGCTCATCGCGCAGCTCGCCGTACATCTGAACGTCTGCCTCCAGTACAGCGCGGCTGAAATCATCATTAAAGTGAGTGGCTACATGGAAATCGCTGATTTGCGTGCTCGGTTTATGCAGCAACGAGACGTCACGGAAAATGCCGCTCATCCGCCACATATCCTGATCTTCCAGATAACTGCCGTCACTCCAGCGCAGCACCATCACCGCGAGGCGGTTTTCTCCGGCGTGTAAAAATGCGCTCAGGTCAAATTCAGACGGCAAACGACTGTCCTGTCCGTAACCGACCCAGCGCCCGTTGCACCACAAATGAAACGCCGAGTTAACACCATCAAAAATAATTCGCGTCTGGCCTTCCTGTAGCCAGCTTTCATCAACATTAAATGTGAGCGAGTAACAACCCGTCGGATTCTCCGTGGGAACATACGGCGGATTGACCGCAATGGGATAGGTCACGTTGGTGTAGATAGGCGCATCGTAACCGTGCATCTGCCAGTTTGAGGGGACGATGACAGTATCGGCGTCAGGAAGATCGCGCTCCAGCCAGCTTTCTGGTACCGCTTCTGGTGCCGGAAACCAGGCAAAGCGCCATTCACCATTCAGGCTGCGCGACTCTTGGGAAGGGCGATCGGTGCGAGCCTCTTCGCTATTACGCCAGCTGGCGAAAGGGGGATGTGCCGCAAGGCGATTAAGTTGGGTAACGCCAGGGTTTTCCCAGTCACGACGTTGTAATACGACGGCCAGTGAATCCGTAATCATTGTCATAGTTGTATCCTGCGTGAATTGTTATCCGCTCACATTTTCGCATAACATACGAGCCGGACACATAGAGTGTAAAGCCTGGGGTGCCTAATGAGTGAGCTGACTCACATTAATTGCGTTGCGCTCACTGCCCGCTTTCAAGTCGGGAAACTTGTCGTGCCAGCTGCATTAAGGAATCTGCCAACGTGCGGGGAGAGGTGGTTTGCGTATTGGGCGCCAGGGTGGTTTTTCTTTTCACCAGTGAGACGGGCAACAGCTGATTGCTCTTCACCGCCTGGCCCTGAGAGAGTTTCAGCAAGCGGTCCACGCTGGTTTGCCCCAGCAGGCGAAAATCCTGTTTGATGGTGGTTAACGGCGGGATATAACACGAGCTGTCTTCGGTATCGTCGTATCCCACTACCGAGATATCCGCACCAACGCGCAACCCGGACTCGGTAATGGCGCGCATTGCGCCCAGCGCCATCTGATCGTTGGCAACCAGCATCGCAGTGGGAACGATGCCCTCATTTAGCATTTGCATGGTTTGTTGAAAACCGGACATGGCACTCCAGTCGCCTTCCCGTTCCGCTATCGGATGAATTTGATTGCGAGTGAGATATTTATGCCAGCCCGCCAGACGCAGACGCGCCGAGACAGAACTTAATGGGCCCGCTAACAGCGCGATTTGCTGGTGACCCAATGCGACCAGATGCTCCACGCCCAGTCGCGTACCGTCTTCATGGGAGAAAATAATACTGTTGATGGGAGTCTGGTCAGAGACATCAAGAAATAACGCCGGAACATTAGCGCAGGCAGCTTCCACAGCAATGGCATCCTGGTCATCCAGCGGATAGTTAATGATCAGCCCACTGACGCGTTGCGCGAGAAGATTGTGCACCGCCGCTTTACAGGCTTCGACGCCGCTTCGTTCTACCATCGACACCACCACGCTGGCACCCAGTTGATCGGCGCGAGATTTAATCGCCGCGACAATTTGCGACGGCGCGTGCAGGGCCAGACTGGAGGTAGCAACGCCAATCAGCAACGACTGTTTCCCCGCCAGTTGTTGTGCCACGCGGTTGGGAATGTAGTTCAGCTGCGCCATCGCCGCTTCCACCTTTTCCCGCGTTTTCGCAGAGACGTGGCTGGCCTGGTTCACCACGCGGGAAACGGTCTGATAAGAGACACCGGCATACTCTGCGACATCGTATAGCGTTACTGGTTTCACATTTACCACCCTGAATTGACTCTCTTCGGGTGCTATCATGCCATACCACGAAATGTTTTGCGCCATTCGGAGGGGGCACGCCGAAGTGAGATTCAAAATGCCGACGTCAGTTCACAGGTGGGTAATGATACCAACGTGTTGATTTCGTATTTTCACTGACACCAGGATCATCCTGATGTTACAAGGATTGAATGACTACAGATTAAAATAGTCATCAACAGGTTGACAGCATTACCCAGCGCCCGCTTTCCGCGTATTTTTCGATTTGCACTGCCGGGGGCACTGGCGGGTATCGCGTTCCGCACACTTTTACATTTATTTATCTGGTGACTGACCTTTTTAAGGAGACAGAATGAAAGCCGTTGGTTTCTGGCAACCCGGGAAAGTACATCCGTTATTGAAGATTTGTCGCTTCCCCACCCATCCATGCCCAAGGGGCGTGATCTTTTGATCAGAGTCAGGGCGGTCGCGGTTAACCCACGGGACCTGAAAAGCCGGCGAAACATCAGTCCCTCTGCAGGCAATCCGGTAGTTATGGGATACGACGCTTCCGGTGTTGTTGAAGCAACCGGACCAGAGGTGACGCTGTTCAGGCCAGGTGACCACGTTTTCTATGCCGGTGTGCTCGATCGCCAGGGAGCCAACGCAGAGTTTCAGCTGGTTGACGAACGCATTACGGGGATAAAGCCGGCAGCACTAAGTTTTGAAGCTGCAGCGTCGGTTCCTCTGACCGGTCTGACAGCCTGGGAAATGTTATTTGATCGTCTGCAGTTGTCAGTGAACGGAGATGCTGATCAGACCCTGTTGATGCTTGGCGGTGCGGGCGGAGTCCCTTGTATGGCTATACAGCTTGCCCGCACTCTGAGTCGGGTGAACATCATCGGGACTGCCTCCCGGCAGGAGAGTGTCAGAGCGGTTCGCGGGTTTGGTGCGCATTATGTCCTGGATCATTCATGTGCGCTTGCGCCACAGGTTGCCAGCCTTGCTGGACTCCCTCCCATTACCCGGATTTTCTCAACGTACACCACGCCATCTGCCTGGGAAAATATGGCCGAAATTATTGCCCCACAAGGCCGTATCGGACTCATCGACGACCCTGAACCACTGGATCTGCGTTTGATCAAATTTAAGAGCGTTTCTGTTCACTGGGAGGCAATGTTTACCCGCCCCATGCATGCTACTGCGGACATGTCTAAACAGCATGATATTCTTAACAAACTCTCATGCATGCTGGATTCCGGTAAGCTCAAACCTCCGTTGCTGGCAGAGTATGGCAGGCTGAATGCTAAAGCACTTCGCCGGGCTCATGAGGGGCTTTGTTGAATAAATCAGATTTCGGGTAAGTCTCCCCCGTAGCGGGTTGTGTTTTCAGGCAATACGCACGCTTTCAGGCATACCTGCTTTCGTCATTTTGTTCAGCGCTCGTACCAGGGCCATAGCCTCCGCAACCTGACCATCGTAGTCACGCAGCGTCAGTGAACCCCCGAACAGCTGTTTTACCCGGTACATCGCCGTTTCCGCTATCGAGCGACGGTTGTAATCTGTTGTCCATTTCCACCGCGCATTACTCCCGGTCATTCGCTGATTAGCCACTGCACGGTTACGGTCTGCATATTCACCGGGCCAGTAACCTGCACCTTTTCGGGGAGGGATAAGCGCGCTGATTTTCTTACGCCGCAGTTCATCGTGACATAGCCGGGTATCGTAAGCGCCATCGGCGGCGGCTGACCTGATTTTCCTGTGGGTTTGCCGGATTAACCCGGGGAAGGCCTCTGAGTCCGTAACGTTGTTCAGCGACAGGTCTGCACAGATGATTTCATGTGTGTTGCTGTCAACTGCCAGATGCAACTTTCGCCATATACGACGGCGTTCCTGGCCATGCTTTTTGACTTTCCACTCGCCTTCACCGAAGACCTTCAGCCCGGTGGAATCAATTACCAGGTGTGCGATTTCACCCCGGGTGGGCGTTTTGAAACTGACATTAACCGACTTTGCCCGCCTGCTGACACAGCTGTAATCCGGGCAGCGTAGCGGAACGTTCATCAGAGAAAAAATGGAATCAATAAAGCCCTGCGCAGCGCGCAGGGTCAGCCTGAATACGCGTTTAATGACCAGCACAGTCGTGATGGCAAGGTCAGAATAGCGCTGAGGTCTGCCTCGTGAAGAAGGTGTTGCTGACTCATACCAGGCCTGAATAGCTTCATCATCCAGCCAGAAAGTTATGGAGCCACGGTTGATGAGGGCTTTATTGTAGGTGGGCCAGTTGGTGATTTTGAACTTTTGCTTTGCCACGGAACGGTCTGCGTTGTCGGGAAGATGCGTGATCTGATCCTTCAACTCAGCAAAAGTTCGATTTATTCAACAAAGCCCTCATGAGGACATGGAAAATAAAAATGTGAACGGGAAAATTGTTTTTTCAGGGTTCTGATGAACAGGCCTGTCAGAGTAAAAAAAGATTCGGGTTCAGCACAATGCTGAATTCTGTCTGGCTATAGAGTAAGAATCGTACCGGAATTGAGCATTTACCCTCAGTACCTGCGGATGAAAAAGCAGTCTGCCCTGACATACTGAACAATCCCTTCTCATAAGATGCCTCTCTTTTGCTGTTTAAAGAGCTGAGCAGTCCGGGCGGAGACTGACCTCGTTCCGCTTTCCAAGCGACCCCCTTGTTGAAAGTGCGACAAAAGAGATAGGGCGAATGACTATACTTCGCTCATAGCTGCCCGCCATGCCAGCTCAAAAAACAGGCTTAACGTAGGATATTTTCCGTTTTCCAAGCGGCCCCCTTTTAGGGTGAGGGAGCATGCCATAAACCAGATCGCCAAAAGGGGATGCTGCTGAAGGGACACTGTTATCCAGCGGGGTAATTTTCACGCCTTTATCCGATATATCAACATCGGGTAAATCACCGGCCAGCGCCATCGCGTTAACTTCTTCCAGACGCGATGCAAGAAGCGTCAAACGGCTCTTGATGTATTCATGGCAATCGGCCGGAACAGCAAGGGGTAACTGGTTATCCCGGAGTGATTTTTCAAAATCGTCTGACGGGATCAGATAATCATCGAAATTCCTGTAGCGGCGTGACCCCTTTACCCAGGTGTCACCTGAACGTAAGGCTCCCTTCAGTTCATTCAGCACGCAAAATTCGTAATATTTTCGGTCAATGCCGGTGGGGGTGATCACAACCTTTCTCCAGCTTTCCGGGATGAACCCGATTGGCGCGGAAGGCGGTACTTTTCGGAGTTGTTTTCTATACATATCTCTGACGGTATCCAATGCGTCACTGAGCTGCATTGCGGCGGGTGCAGCCCTGAACTGCAACACGGACAGCATCCGGGGGGCGTATTTACGCAACGTACTGTATTTTTCTGTGATCAGATGCAACGGGTCGAAGTTGTCCTTACGTGACAGGAACCGCGTCTCTTCCACGCTGTTGATGAATTCCTGCCAGGGAAGGACGTCTTCTATTGCGGCCCAGGGATCTTCCCCGGACTCTCTGGCGTTAAGTAATGCCTGTCCGACGGTAACGTATTGCTTCAGTTTACTCTGAATCAGCTTTCCCGTTTGCTGGAGCCGCTCGGCCTGAGTACGTTTTGCCCTGCTGAACAGACTACTCAGAATACGCTCGTGCAGATCAATAACTTCGTCAGTCAGGGTGGATCTGGCCTCCGATATGATACAAACCAGCGAGGCATAACGGCGAACATCCGTGAATCTTGCCAGATCCCGGCTACTCATTTTCCTGCCTTCGCGTGCGAGTTTCAGGAGTCGGTTCTGGTGAACGGAAAGTGCAATGCCGTCAGGGAGTGCCAGCGACTCAATCGCATTTAACCGGTCGATATGTTGCAGGACATTTTTACCATTAATTTTTCCCGGAGGCTGGAGCAGCCAGGCCAGCCGTGAAGGTTGCTCACCCTCAGATACCAACAGACGGTCCAGTGCCGCTTTATGCCCTGGTTCAAGCTGCGCGGTAAGCGCAGAAAAAACCGCCCTGTCGGCAAGTGTTGTTGCTTCGGCCAGGGTTCGTTCGATCACTTCAACAGAGGGGAAAATAACCTTATTATTGTGGAGCCAGGAGAGCATTTCCTCCGCAAGTAAAAAACCTCTGTCTGTCCGCATGGCGTGGGGATAAAGGTGGCGAATACAGGTTTTTTGCAGCGCCCGGTTAAAAGGGGATAATTCCAGGTAGCGGTAGAGTTCAGCCAGATGTTCCCAGCGGGTGACCTCTCTTGATGCATACTCGGCCCACAAATCAGACTGGACTTTCAAATGAGCCGCCAGCCTGAAGACAACACAGTCGTGAGGTGAAATACTTTTGTCGGGAGGAAACCCTAGTCCTCGCAAATAACAGAGTAAAACTGCAAAGCCCAGACGGTTAGCTGGCCTGCGGTGTTTATTAATGAGCGCGAGGTCATGTTCACTCAGAAAGCACATGCGCGTCAGAAATACGTCATCATCTGGCACAATCAACAAGCGTTCTTTTTCTTCACTACTGAGTATTTGTCTCCGTGGCATAAATGCTTCCCCTGCACATAGTTCATTAAAGTTATCATTCGCACTGACCGAAACCGGTCGGTTTCGTACGCCTCGCAAACAATATGTCCGAAAGTCAGCGAAATTTGTTTCGTACATACGTTATAATTCGGACACCCTTTGCGTACGGAAAGTTTCCTATGTCACGAGTTTTTGCCTACTGTCGGGTCTCCACTCTGGAACAGAATACAGAAAATCAGCGCCATGAAATTGAAGCGGCGGGTTTTGCCATCAGACCCCAGCGGCTGATTGAGGAACATATAAGTGGTTCGGTTGCTGCCAGCGAAAGACCAGGGTTCATCCGGTTGCTTGATCGAATGGAAAGCGGTGACGTATTGATTGTCACCAAACTTGACCGACTCGGCCGTAATGCGATGGATATCCGAAAAACAGTTGAACAACTGGCTACTTTAGATATCCGTGTTCATTGTCTCGCTCTCGGAGGTGCGGATTTAACCAGCCCGGCCGGAAAAATGACTATGCAGGTGATTTCAGCTGTGGCTGAGTTTGAGAGGGATCTGCTGATTGAACGCACACATTCAGGGATTTCTCGGGCAAGATCAGCCGGGAAACGCTTCGGTCGTCCGCCCATCTTGAGCGAGGAGCAAAAAAAAATAGTGTCAGAGCGCCTTAATTCCGGGGCCAGTATCAGTGCGGTTGCCAGAGAATTTAATACCACCCGGCAAACCATACTCCGGGTAAAAGCAGGACAGCAATAATACTGAATGTGAATAAAGCCCATAACTGGCCAGGCAGTTGAAACTGTTCTTGAAGTAAACATCTGGAAAGCATGAAACATCATTCTATCCACAGGGAGCAGTGGCTATTATAATCGAATTTCGATAACGAAATTCGATTATAATAGCCACTAAAACCAGCAATCAGGATCTGACCATGAACGATACTGCCAGGAATGATCACAGCCCCTGGGCTGTCTTTCTGATTTTCTTCCGACTTGGCCTGACATCCTTCGGCGGCCCAATTGCCCATCTGGGTTACTTCCGCGATGAGTTTGTGACGCGACGGCAGTGGTTGACCGAGCGCAGCTATGCAGATTTGGTCGCTCTGTGCCAGTTCCTTCCGGGACCAGCAAGCAGTCAGGTTGGTATAGCGCTCGGGCTGTCCCGGGCCGGTTATACCGGGGCGCTGGCAGCATGGGCCGGCTTCACGCTACCGTCAGCAGTTGCACTGATCCTGTTTGCGCTGGGGATGACCAGTTACGGGGATGTGATGCCCTCTGGTGTATTGCATGGGCTGAAAGTGGTAGCCGTTGCGGTGGTCGCGCAAGCTGTATGGGGCATGGCCCGAAATCTTTGCCCGGATATACCGCGTATTACTGTCATGGCAGTGGCAACCTGCTTTGTGCTTCTTGTGCCATCGGCCTGGGGACAGGTGGGAGTAATCGTCACTGCGGCTGTCACTGGCATGTTACTGTTCAAACCTCAGCAGACGACGGTACATGATCCGCTGCCCGTTTCAATACGGCGTCGCGTCGGATTGTTCTGGCTCACGCTGTTCTTTGTGCTACTGACAGGGTTACCATTGCTGACGGCGATATTCCCAAATCCGACGCTGTTAATGGTAGAAACTTTCTACCGGACCGGATCACTGGTTTTTGGTGGCGGGCATGTCGTGCTGCCATTACTGCAGACTGAAGTCGTTCCTTCTGGCTGGGTCAGCACTGATACATTCCTGGCTGGCTACGGCGCTGCCCAGGCCGTTCCTGGACCGTTGTTCACTTTTGCAGCCTTTCTCGGGGCTTCGATGAACCAGGTGCCTTCTGGCTGGCTGGGTGGTCTGGTTTGTCTGCTGGCAATTTTCGCACCGTCCTTCCTTCTGATTGTGGGAGCATTGCCGTTCTGGGAAAGTCTGCGCCGCAATATCCGTACACAAGCAGCGTTGCAGGGTATTAATGCAGCCGTAGTTGGCCTTCTGCTGGCAGCTCTCTATCAACCAGTATGGACGAGCGCAGTTCTCGCTCCGCAAGATTTCGGCCTTGCCCTTGTGGCACTGGTCGCTCTGATGTTCTGGAAACTGCCGCCGTGGCTGGTCGTAGTGAGTTGCGGTGTTGCGGGTTGGTTGTTGAGTTTAGCACTGTGAGGTTCCGGGCGTGACCGACAAAGATCTTTACGGCGGGATGATCCGTTTGCACATCCTGCATCATGCAGCCAAAGAACCCGTCTTTGGTCTGGGCATCATTGAGGAATTGCGACACCACGGTTATCAACTCAGCCCGGGTACCCTGTATCCGATGCTGCACGGTATGGAAAAGAAGGGGTATCTCACCTCACGACATGTTCAGGCCGGTCGACGAAGTCGGCGAGTATATGAAATCACCGGACAAGGGCACATAGCGCTAACGGACGCCAGAAACAGGGTGAAAGAGCTGTTCGGTGAACTTGTTGAAGGCAAATGATATGCCTATGGTTTTAGTCCGGTCTGCCGTCTTCTGAAAACGACAGACACATGTAAGATTATCCGCTGCCTGGCAGAAGGAGACTTTGTGAAAACGCTCATGGTGTGTATTTATACGATCAGAAGGCGTTATATTTTTTCCTGATTGACGCGGTACGAAAGTTCCTGATGACTCTCTTTTCGTTCGCTGTAGCGATCTGCAAGGTAGCTGGTTTGTCCCCTGAGCAGCAACGTAATTTTAAACAACTCCTCTGCGACATCTACGATACGGTCGTACCATGAGGACGGCTTCATCCTTCCGTTCTCATCAAATTCCTGCCAGGCTTTCGCCACCGAGGACTGGTTGGGAATTGTGAACATCCGCATCCAGCGGCCCAGAATGCGCATCTGGTTCACGGCATTGAAGGACTGCGAACCGCCGCAAACCTGCATCACTGCAAGTGTCTTGCCCTGCGAAGGACGAACCGCGCCTTCACTCAACGGTATCCAGTCGATCTGCGCCTTCATCACCGCGCTCATAGCCCCGTGCCGTTCCGGCGAGCTCCACACCATCCCGTCACACCATCTGACCAGCCCGCGTAGCTCGGAGACTTTAGGGTGCGTATCCGGGGCATCATCCGGCAGGGGTAAACCGGAGGGGTTAAAGAATTTCACCTCCGCTCCCATCGCCGTCAGCAGGCGACCTGCTTCCTCCGCGGCAAAGCGACTGTAGGAGCGCTCCCTTACTGAGCCATACAGGATCAGAATCCGTGGGGGCTCCTGCAGGTGCAGACGTTCGGCAATATGTTGATCAAAACAGTCAGTATTCAGGGCTGGAAATTGTTCCATTTTTCTCCTCCGGAGAGAACAGGTGATTTTAAAGTTAATATATATGATCTAACATATGTGTATTCTAAAGGGAACGGAGTGAAAAATGCTACAACCTGTTCAGCTTTTCAAAATCCTGTCGGATGAAACACGGCTAGCCATCGTCATGCTTCTCCGTGAGTCCGGAGAATTGTGCGTCTGCGATATCTGCGTTGCCACCTCCGAATCGCAGCCCAAAATTTCGCGACATATGGCTATCCTTCGCGAGGCTGATCTGGTTCTTGACCGTCGGGAAGGCAAATGGATCCACTATCGTCTGTCACCCCATATTCCGGCGTGGGCAGCAGAGACAATCACGACGACCTGGCAGTGTCTGCGCGAGGATGTACGTGAATGGCTGGACAAATCAGCCTGCACCTCCTGCTGAGGCAGGAAAACATATTTACAAAATCATATATGATGGGGTCTGAGATGCTTTTGGCAGGGAGTATATTTTTACTGACGCTGGTACTGGTGATCTGGCAACCCAGAGGCCTGAGTATTGACTGGAGCGCGAGTATCGGGGCTGTGCTGGCGCTGGGAACCGGTGTCATCCATATCTCTGATATTCCCGTTGTCTGGAATATCGTCTGGAACGCGACAGCGGCATTTATTGCGGTCATCATCATCAGCCTGCTGCTCGATGAGTCCGGCTTCTTTGAATGGGCCGCACTGCACGTCTCCCGCTGGGGTAACGGACGTGGCCGCCTGCTGTTCACCTGGATAGTCTTGCTCGGTGCCGCTGTTGCTGCTTTGTTCGCCAATGATGGCGCCGCGCTGATCCTGACGCCGATTGTGATTGCGATGCTGCTCGCACTGGGGTTCAGCCAGGGCACGACACTGGCCTTTGTCATGGCTGCAGGATTTATTGCAGATACGGCCAGCCTGCCACTCATTGTTTCTAACCTGGTGAATATCGTCTCGGCGGACTTCTTCGATCTGGGCTTTACGCAGTACGCCTCCGTTATGATCCCCGTGGATGCGGCAGCGATTGCGGCCACGCTGATCATGCTGCATCTCTTCTTCCGCAGGGATATTCCGGCAACGTATGACGTTTCGCTGCTGAAGACGCCTGCCAGTGTGATAAAGGATGCGGCAACGTTCAGGGCGGGCTGGATTGTCCTGTTATTGCTGCTTGTCGGTTTCTTCGTTCTGGAGCCGCTGGGGATCCCTGTCAGCGCGATAGCAGCTGCTGGCGCAGCAGTACTGTTTATCGTGGCGAAAAGAGGTCATGGCATCAACACAGGGAAAGTCCTGCGCAGTGCGCCATGGCAGATCGTGATTTTTTCGCTGGGCATGTACCTGGTGGTCTATGGCCTGCGCAATGCCGGGCTCACGGAGTATCTGTCTGGTGTACTGAACCTGCTGGCAGAAAAGGGGTTATGGGCAGCAACGTTCGGCACCGGCTTCCTGACCGCGTTCCTGTCGTCGGTGATGAACAATATGCCGACGGTGCTGATTGGCGCGCTGTCGATTGACGGGAGTACGGCGACTGGCGTCGTCAAAGAGGCAATGATTTATGCCAACGTGATTGGCTGCGATTTAGGCCCGAAAATCACCCCGATTGGCAGTCTGGCAACCCTGCTTTGGCTGCATGTGCTTGCCCAGAAAAATATAACGATCACCTGGGGTTATTACTTCCGCACGGGCATTATCATGACTCTGCCCGTGCTGTTTGTCACTCTGGCCGCGCTGGCGTTGCGGCTTTCCATCACTTTGTAATGAGATAAAGATATGAGCAACATTACCATCTATCACAACCCGGCCTGCGGCACTTCACGCAACACGCTGGAGATGATCCGTAACAGCGGTAACGAACCGACCATTATTTATTATCTCGATACGCCACCGACCCGTGATGAGCTGATTAAACTTATTTCAGATATGGGAATTACGGTGCGTGCATTGCTGCGTAAGAATGTTGAGCCTTATGAACACCTGGGCCTTGATGAAGAGAAATTCAGTGATGAGCAGTTGATTGATTTTATGCTTCAACATCCGATCCTGATTAATCGGCCGGTAGTCGTTACGCCGCTTGGCACTCGTCTTTGCCGCCCTTCAGAAATAGTGCTGGATATTCTACCTGAAGGTCAGAAAGGAGCGTTTACCAAAGAGGACGGCGAAAAGATCATTGACGAAACGGGGAAGCGGGTTAAGTAACCTGTTTTTTTCGTCTCATTTTTATCGTATTCGGGTGTCTGTCTGTACCATGCAGACGCTCGCTTTTTGTAATGCCAGCTAAAGAAACAGGCTTAACGTAGGATATTTTCCGTTTGCCAAGCGGCCCCCATATTGAATGGCTGACGGTACTGGATTTCGATGAGATAAAAATAGACCGTATTTTTATTGCCAATATTGATGACCCGGTGAAGCGAGCGCTACTTGTTTCTGTGGTGAAAGGGTTACGTGGTACTGGCAAACCACTGGTGTTTGAAGGGGTGGAAACGCCAGGACAGTTTGAATTCGTCCGTTCTCTTGGCCCCGGTTACCTAGTTCAGGGCTGGTATACCGGAAAACCCGAAACAATATCTGCGATGAATATTCAGGGTTAAAACGATACGGGGCCCGGCCCGTATCGGCAACCCGACCCGTCAGCGTATCGCTTTCTGTCTGAAGCCGGTTCAGGTCGGCTTCTATCTGCGCGATGCGGCGGGAGATTTATTCAGAACGACTGCCGAAGTTCATCCGGCGAAGCTTATCCAGCTGCGCCTGCAGATGGTCTATTTCGCGCTCCCGGTCGGCCTGCTTTTCCAGCAGGGCGCGGTTCAGCGCTTCCTGTTCGGACAGGCGCTGTTTCAGCAGAAGGATGTCGTCAGGGGGAGGTGTTGTTCATAAGCCCGCATTTTACCAGGCTTATTCAACGACAACCAGGATAAAGAGGCCTACAACATGGTCAGGGACGTAAGCAGTCTTTTAGGCTGCCGCCAGTCGATGCCTTCCAGAAGCATTGCCAGCTGCGCCGGGGTCAGGAACACTTTGCCATCGCGGGCAGAGGGCCAGGCGAAGCGGCCGCGTTCCAGCCGTTTGGTCAGCAGGCACAGCCCGTCGCCGGTGGACCACAGCAGTTTGACCTTACTGCCGCTGCGGCCCCGGAAGATGAAGACATGGCCGGACATCGGGTCATCTTTCAGCATCGTCTGCACCTTTGCGGCGAGACCATTGAAGCCGTTGCGCATGTCGGTGATACCGGCAACCAGCCAGATTTTGGTGCCTGTTGGCAGGTGGTTATCACTTCCTTTATCTGTCCTGTGATGATCCTTATGACTTCGCCAGACTACTTCACCACACACATGGGTCTGCCAGATACCGGTTCGGGATGGATTTCCGCTTCTACGCTGAACACCGTCTTTAGAAGCTCTGGTTTCATCACTGCTTCCGGAGCACCTTGCGCCATCACGCGACCGCTTGCCAGTACCACCAGATGATCGCAATAGCGGCTGGCCTGATTCAGATCGTGGAGTACCGTCACTACGGTTTTCCCCTGCCTTTTGAGTTCAACCATCAGGCGCATCAGTTCAACCTGATGATTGATATCGAGGTAGGTCGTAGGCTCATCAAGAAGAATGAGTGGGGTATCCTGTGCCAGCACCATCGCCAGAAACGCACGCTGGCGCTGGCCGCCGGAAAGCTGGGTTAACCTGCGGTCAGCCAGATTGCGCGTCCGGGTCTGACTCATTGCCACGTTGACCCGCTCGTTGTCTTCCGCGGAGAGTCGCCCCCACAACGACAGCCACGGGCTGCGGCCGTAGGAAACCAGTTCCCGTACAGTGATCCCCTCGGGGGATAAATGGTGTTGCGGCAGTAAAGCCAGGCGGCGAGCCAGCTGGCGGGCGGAAAAACCGGCTATGGGTTTTTCATCAAGCAATATCTCGCCAGAGTCTGGTGTTAACAGGCGAGAAAAACAGTTCAACAGCGTCGATTTCCCGCAACCGTTAGGGCCGAGCAGGGCCGTGATTTTTCCGGCAGGCAGGGCGAGAGAAAGTCCATCCAGCACGGTTTGTGCGCCATAGCTGACGGTCAGATTTTCAGTACGTAATCTCATTTATCGCATTCTCACAAGCAGCCAGACAAACCACGGTGCGCCGATAATGGCGGTCAGCACGCCTGCCGGAAGCTCCAGCGGCGGATGAATGATTCGTGCCAGCAGATCGGCAATGACCAGCAACAACGCGCCCGTCAGGGCCGAAACGGGCATCAGCCAGCGGTGACGCCCGCCGGCGATCCTGCGCACCATGTGCGGCACGACGAGACCAATAAAACTTATCGGGCCACAGACGGCCACGCCGGTTGCTGTCATCGCGACAGCCAGCATCAGCCCCTGGAACCGGGTGCGCTGAACCGACACGCCGAGCGTGGCTGCTCGTGCATCGCCCAGCGCCAGCAGGTCGAGATCGCGACAAAAGCGCAGGCTCAGCGGCAAAAACAGAATGAGCAACGGCACGGCAATCTTCACAAAGTGCCAGTCGCGCCCCCATAAGCTACCCGTCAGCCACAGCAGGGCACTGTTTACATCCTGCGGGTGCAGGAGCATCAGGTAATCCGTCAGGCTCGCCCAGCAGGCGGAAAGCGCCACGCCGGTGAGCGCCAGCTTCATCGGCTGGTGGGTCTTTGCCAGCATCTTCAGCAAGATCAACCCCGCCATACCGCCCGCAAAGGCCAGCAGCGGCAGCACCATCACGGATAGTGATGGCATAAGAAGCAGTGCTCCCACAGAGGCAAGGCTGGCGGCATGGTTAATGCCGAGAATATCCGGTGATGCTAGCGGGTTACGCACAATCCCCTGTACCAGCACGCCCGCCACGGCGAGGGCTGCACCGACAAACAGTGCCAGCAGCAAGCGCGGCAGTCGGTACTCCATCAATACATAATAATGCTCGCGTCCGTCCTGCCAGTCGGTCAGCAGCGCGCGCCACGGCACGGGGATCACCCCCATATGGAGTGATAACAGCGCACAACCTGCCAGGGCAAGGGTGATGAAAATGACCAGCGCAATTTTCATCCTCGCCTCCTCACCAGCCAGACAAAGCAAGGACTGCCAATCAGCGCCAGCACTGCGCCTGCGGGCAGATCGCCGGGGAAGGCCAGCGCGCGTGCGAGTACATCTGCCATCAGCATCAGCGTGGCCCCCAGCAGCATGCTCACCGGCAGTACGTTGCGCTGATCGAAGCCTGCCCAGAAGCGCGCCAGATGTGGCACCAGCAGGCCGATAAACGCCACCGGACCTGCCACACTGACGCACGCGCCAACCAGAAGCAGCACTAACATATTGATGATCAAACGTAGTCTCGGCAGGTTCACTCCCAGCGTATGGGCGGTACTGTCGCTGACGTTGAGCAGGTTCAGTTGATTCGCCAGCAGCAACACGACAGGGACTGCAGTGACCACCACCGGCAAGAGCTGCCAGACATCCTGCCAGTGGGCGTGGGACACTCCGCCTGCCAGCCAGTAAAAGATGCCGTAAGCATGATCTTCGGCCAGCAGCAGGGTGATGCGGGTCAGGGCCATACAAAAGGCCGACAGCGCGATACCCGCGAGGATCAGTTTGTTTCTGTCCTGGGTATGACGAAACCCGCCTCCTGCGGTCATGACCAGCAGCCAGCTCACGCCGCCCCCGCATGCCGCGATGAACGACAGGGAATAGCCTGCAACCGGCGTCGGACTCAGCGCGCTGGTAAGCGCCATAGCCAGCGCCGCGCCGCTGTTAATGCCGAGCAGTGAAGGAGAGGCCATTGGGTTGTGGGTCAGGGTTTGCAGCAGCGTGCCCGCGAGCGCCAGGCTTGCGCCGATCAGAACGGCGACCAGGCTTCGCGGCAAACGAAGGTTTTGCACCAGCGCTTCTGGTAGCGTTGGCGTGTGTCCAGGCAGCAGGGCGCGGATTGCGTCTGCTCCGGAAACAGGAATGGCCGAGTAGCAAAACAGACTCAGCCAGAAAATAATAATAAGTACTGCAACGGGAAGCCCCCACAGCAGCACCGGGTGTTTTAGCGCGGTCATTTCACATCGGTAAGCGGCTGATGGTGGAAGATTTTTACCGTGTCAGCGGCAATACGCTCTGCGGCAAAAATACCGCGCATCCGCGCCCAGGCGTTACTGTCGACTGAAGCAACCTGCTGCTTCTGCGCGGCGGTTAATATCTGCCAGAGCGGATCTTGTTGCCAGCGTTTAACAATGCTCTCTTCGCGATAGTGGGCAACCAGCAGCCAGGCAGGATTGACCGCCAGCAGTTGCTCCAGGCCGATGGACGGCATGGACGCGCCCGCCATCGCAGCGGGAACGTTCAGCCCCAGAGAAGCCAGCACGCTGCCGGTCCAGGTCTCCTGGGTATGCAGGTTGAATAGCTGTTCGCGTGATGTGCCAAAGGCCACGCGTGTCCCTGTGGGAAGCTGGCTGGCCCACTGCGCCATCTTCTCTTTATGTTGTTCCAGACGCGCCTGCATCTCTCGTTTTTTACCTACCACTTCGCCGATGATAGCCGCTGAGTGCAAATTTTCAGCGTAGGTTTCGTTGCGGGACTTAAGCAGCAGTACCGGCGCGATTTGCTGCAAGGCGGTGTAAATCCCCGCATGGCGACTGCTGTCGGCAATGATCAGGTCTGGTTTCAGGGCAGCAATGGCTTCCAGGCTCGGCTGCGCGCGCGTTCCGACGGACTGCCACGGTTTCAGGTGCGCACGCACTTCGGGCAGGATGCGTTTTGCATCGTTATCGTCGGCAATACCGATCGGGCTGACGTCCACGGCGGCCAGCGCATCGGCGAACGAGAGTTCCAGCACCACAATCCGTTGTGGCGTTTTATCGAGTGTAAACGTGCCGTGTTCGTCCTGAACCGTGGCGGCAAAGGCGTGGCCGATCACCAGCAGCAGGCCTGCAAAAAGAAAACGGATAAATGCCAACATAGTCACATTCCAGCTAAAAGCCCGGCAAGCCGGGCGTTAACACATCAGAACTTCAACGACCCCTGCATATACAGCGTGCGCGGCTGGCCTGCGTAGATGCCTTTGTTGTTGTCGTCATAAGAGCAGATGAAGTAGTCCTGGTCGAAGATGTTTTTCACACCGAACGCCAGGTTCAGATCTGCCATCTGCGGGCCAAAGTCATACGCCACGCGTGCGCCCCAGAGCATGAAGCCGGGAATGCGGCCGGTACTGCCGTCGGCGCTCTCTTTCACCGTATTGGCGTTATCCGCAAACTGGCTGGACTGGAAATCGCTGTTCAGATTGAACGTCCAGTTGCCCGGCTTGTAGTCCACGCCCAGCGTGCCTTTATGTTTCGGGGAGAATGGCACCTGATTGCCATAGGTGTCGCCTTTCTCGCGGATTTCCGCGTTCACATACGCATAGCTGGCGTAGACGGAAACGTTATCAAGCGTTGGCGTTAGCGTACCCAGGTCGTAACGTGCCTGCGTTTCCAGCCCGGTATGGCGCGTTTTGCCACGTGCAGTGACGGTGTCGTTGGTCTGGTTGGAGTCGTACTGATTGTTAAAGTTAATCAGGAACAGCCCCATTTCCGCCGTCAGCGCGCCGTCATCGTAGCGGGTACCGAGTTCCCAGGTTCGCGCTTTTTCCGGTTCCACATTGCCGCTTTGCACAGCCTTGCCAATCTGGCTGTACTGTACGGTGCCGAACGAGCCTTCAGTGTTTGCATAAAGATTCCAGCTATCAGTCAGGTGATAGAGCACGTTCAACGCCGGAAGCGGTGCGTTATAGCTCACCTCTTCGTGCGTGCCTTTGATGGCGTTGTTCTGGTATGACTCGATATGTTCGAAACGCATACCCGGCGTGATGGTCCAGTTGCCGATGTCGATTTTGTCATCCAGATACCAGGCGTGCGCCTCGGTGCCGGAACGCGTGTCGCGGTCGTAAGGGCTTGAGCCGGACGGCAACTGCCCGCTGCTGGTGGCGGTGTAGTAACGCATTTCATGCGTTGATTCATTCACATAGCGATAGCCCACGCCCACTTCGTGCGCGGAAGGGCCGATCATAAAGCTCTGGCTGTAGCGTGGCTCAATACCGCGCACCCAGTAGTTACGCGGCGAGAGGGTGATGCGTTTGCCTTGCTCCAGGTAGCCGCTGCGCAGGGTTTGGGTGTAGAACCCCTGAATGTTGAATTTATGCTGGCTGTCCGGCTGGAACTGGTAGCCCAGGCTCGCCAGCTTGCGACGGCCCCAGAAGCGGTCATACGGGCGGGTGGATTGCCAGCGATCGGCGTCGTAATCCGCGCGGGACAGGCCGCCGGGCATGTCGGCTTCACCATCGTAATATTGCAGCAGGCTGTTGAAGGTGTGCACCTCATTCGGCGCATATTTGCTTTTCAGCATCAGGTCGTCGATGCGGGTGGCGCTGTGCTCGCGCCAGTCACTGCCGCGCGTGCCGGAGTAGAGCAGCGCGGTGCCAAAACCGTTGTCCGCTGTGCCGCCCACCATCAGGTTGTGCGTCTCTTTCGGGTTGTTTTGTGAAGAGGTTGGGCTGAGCTGACCTTCCACCCCCGCCTCGATACCAAAGTCCTGCGGAATGGCGCGGGTAACAAAGTTCACCACGCCGCCCACGCTCTGCGGTCCGTAACGCACCGCACCACCACCGCGCACCACGTCAATGGCATCCATGTTGCCGAGCGAAACGGGAGCCAGTGAAAGCTGCGGCTGACCGTAAGGGGCAAAGGGGACGGGGATGCCGTCCATCAGGACGGTCGAGCGGCTGGCGAGGCGTGGGTTCAGGCCCCGGATGCCAAAGTTCATCGCCAGGTCGTGGCTGCCGGTGCCGTTGTTTTCCGGCGCGCTGACGCCAGGGATGCGGTTAAGCACCTCACGCATGGTGGTTGCGCCGGTTTTGGCGAAATCCTCACGGCGGATCACGTCACGCGCGCCAGCATGTTCAAATACGTCGTTTTCACGCGCATCGCCCAGCCAGTCGCCGACCACGGTCAGGGCATCTTCTTTTGGCGCGGGCGCGGTCTCCAGCGTCCAGCTGTTATTTCTCAGCGGTTTTACCTGCAGTCCGCTGCCGTCCAGCAGTTGTTGCAGGCCGCTCTCGACGTCGTAATCTCCGTGCAGGCCGTTGCTCTGCTTGCCGCGCGTCAGGCTGGCGTCAACCGAGAGGGTAATTCCGCTGTGTGCGGCATACTGATTGAGCGCTTTGTCGAGCGATCCCGGTGCGATATCAACCTGTGCAGCAAAAGCGGAAAACGAGAGACCGGCCAGCGGCAGCAGGCTCAGGCGAATGGCGTTAACCAAAGGTGTTGTTTTACGAAAAACGCGTAACGGCGTCATACCTTCTCCATCATCATTTTTGTTGTGTTCAGCTATGAGTCGAACGAGAAGGGTAAAAAGGACAATCGAAATGAGAATTATTTTTCTTACAGCGGTGAAATGTTTATCCAGTACCGCGTAATAGACTGAATTTTAACGGGAAGCGTTTGAGCGATAACGTTCAGGATCGCATCGGTATTTTTCAGCGGGAACGTCCCGCTCAGGCGCAGCCCGGCAACGGCGGGATCGCAGCGCAGCACGCCGTTGCGGTAACGGCTTAGCGTGGCTATCACCTCACCCAGCGGTTTATCGCTGAAGCTCAGGATGCCCTTCGTCCAGCTTGTACTCTCGTCATCCAGCGGTTTCACTGCGCCAAACTCAGAGGCGCTGAACTGCAGGCTTTCACCAGCGTTCACGATGCGTTTTTGCGCGGGGGCACTGGCGAGAAGCACTTCCACGGCGTGCTGCTGCACGTCAAGCTGCGTGAAATTATCCTGCTGGCGGACGGTAAATTCTGTCCCTAAAGCGGTGAGTTGGCCCTGACGGGTCAGGACGCGGAAGGGGCGTTGCTGCGCATCTTTCGCGGTAGTAATGGCGATTTCACCGTACCAGAGCCGGACGGTGCGCTGATGCGCATCAAAACGCACATCCGCCGCGCTTTGGGTATTCAGCGTGAGCAGGGAGCCATCTTCCAGTTGCTGACGGCTGACTGCGCCTTTGGCGGTGCGGTAATCTGCCCGCAGACCTTCGCCGGTTTCCGACTGCCAGAGTTGCCAGCCTCCGCCAGCGCCGAGCAACAGCAGTAATCCTTTCATCACGTGACGGCGGGTGAGGCGGGTATCGTGCAGCGCCCGGCTGGCAACGTCGCCAGGCACACCGCCAAGCTGGTTGCGCAGGTTTTCAACCTGCTGCCAGGCCCACTGGTTATCCTGATCCTGTTCATACCACTGTTGCCAGCGCGCTTCCTGTTGTGGGCTGACGCGCTCGCCGCTTAGCACGGCATACCAGTGGGAAGCTGAACGCAGCGCCTGACGGCGGGAATCGGTTAACGAAGGATTCATAACCCATGCTCCAGACGAAACAGCAGGCAGTGCTCGACGGCTTTCGCCACGTATTTTTTCACGGAGCTGACGGAAACACCGAGTTTGTGCGCAATCTCGCTGTATGTCAGGCCATCCAGTTGCGAAAGCAGAAACGCTTCACGTGTTTTTCCGTTTAGCCCGTCCAGCATGCTGTCGACGAGTTGTAGGGTCTCGAGCTGGCTTTCGCGTTCCTCAGGTGAAGGCGCTACCCCCTCCGGCATAAGCGCCAGCATCTCCAGATACGCTTTTTCCAGCGCGTTTCGGCGAAACAGGTCCACCATCACGCGTTTGGCGATAGTGCACAGGAAAGAGCGAGGATCGCGGATCGTCGAGAGCGTTTCGCTGCTCATTACCCGCAAAAAAGTGTCCTGGGCAATGTCATCTGCATCAAAGGCAGACTGGAGTTTGCGCGTCAGCCAACTTTTCAACCAGCCGTGATGGGTGCCATAAAGCGACTCGAACGTTAAGGAAGCTGTGGAAGTGGCACGGTCAGACATGCGGAGTGCATCAAAAGTTAATTATCACGTAGCCATATTAATATGAGAATGGTTATCATTACAATTGGAAATAAAATTGTTTCCAATAAACATTTTTAACATGTTGTTTTTCTAAGTGTTATAAGGTAGGTATAAAATGGGATGGATCCTCTGCTTCTGGCATCTGTCGGTCAGAATGACATCATGATGTGGTCTGCTATTATTGACATCCTCCCCGCCCTTTAGGGCGGGGAGGATGTCAACTATGAGTGTTGCCTGAAATGTCGCCAGCCCCCGGTACAGCAGAAGTATCTCGGGCTTTCTGCGTTTGCTCCTGGTGGGTATGGCCCCCGCAAGCGGGGGTTATTGCTAACTGGGTAATGACTCAAAATTATTGATAGTGTTTTATGTTCAGATAATGCCCGATGACTTTGTCATGCAGCTCCACCGATTTTGTGAGCGACAGCGACTTCCGTCCCAGCCGTGCCAGGTGCTGCCTCAGATTCAGGTTATGCCGCTCAATTCGCTGCGTATATCGCTTGCTGATTACGTGCAGCTTTCCCTTCAGGCGGGATTCATACAGCGGCCAGCCATCCGTCATCCATATCACCACGTCAAAGGGTGACAGCAGGCTCATAAGACGCCCCAGCGTCGCCATAGTGCGTTCACCGAATACGTGCGCAACAACCGTCTTCCGGAGCCTGTCATACGCGTAAAACAGCCAGCGCTGGCGCGATTTAGCCCCGACATAGCCCCACTGTTCGTCCATTTCCGCGCAGACGATGACGTCACTGCCCGGCTGTATGCGCGAGGTTACCGACTGCGGCCTGAGTTTTTTAAGTGACGTAAAATCGTGTTGAGGCCAACGCCCATAATGCGGGCGGTTGCCCGGCATCCAACGCCATTCATGGCCATATCAATGATTTTCTGGTGCGTACCGGGTTGAGAAGCGGTGTAAGTGAACTGCAGTTGCCATGTTTTACGGCAGTGAGAGCAGAGATAGCGCTGATGTCCGGCGGTGCTTTTGCCGTTACGCACCACCCCGTCAGTAGCTGAACAGGAGGGACAGCTGATAGAAACAGAAGCCACTGGAGCACCTCAAAAACACCATCATACACTAAATCATTAAGTTGGCAGCATCACCGATTTTTTAAACATATAAAATACCATCAATGAAGTGATTAAGAAGTTATAGAGTAACAGAGAATTAATAAGATTCTTTTCTCTGAGACGCCAGAATATTTGTTCTGGCGTCTGATTTTGAGTTTATTTGACTAATGAAAATAGATCATTGAGTGATTCGCTCATCGACGGATGAGTAAATATCTGATCGCGTAATATGCTATAAGGCAGCCCGGCATCCATCACCATTTTCACTATATTGATCATCTCGTGGGAGTCAATACACAGCAGTGATGCCCCTAATATACGTTGGGTTTTATTATCAACAATCGCTTTTAATACCCCACGGGTATCGTTCATCACTCTGGCGCGCGGAATTGCAGCTACAGGCAATGTCACCACCTGAATATCAGCACCACTCTCTCTGGCTTGTTCTTCTGTCATACCAACCCTGGACAGGGGCGGTGTCATAAATACGGAATAAGGCACATTTTTCCGATCATCAGTACTACGTTTG
Organism: Citrobacter sp. KTE151; assembly: GCF_000398845.1. Classification (NCBI taxonomy): domain Bacteria; kingdom Pseudomonadati; phylum Pseudomonadota; class Gammaproteobacteria; order Enterobacterales; family Enterobacteriaceae; genus Citrobacter; species Citrobacter sp. KTE151. The sequence goes on from NZ_KB976059.1 coordinate 85,802, forward strand.
CCTTCACCCAGTAACTCATCACGTACAATGCGGTAATCATCCAGTGATATGTAAGTAAATTGCAGCCCGCCGGTAACATCTCCCATCGCCCAAATATTGTCTGCGGTGGTATGTAATCGCTTGTCAACGACAATTGCCCCGCGCTCGTTTACTGCGATACCGGCATTTTCTGGATGTAACGAAGCGGTAGCCGGTTGACGACCGGAAGCTATTAACAGTGCATCCACCGCCAGTTGGGCGTGCTCGCTATGCACTTGCACTTGATTTTCATGGTGACTGATTCGCTCCACATGGGCATTGAGGATAATATCGACGCCCTGATCGCGTAAAATCGTCGCGATATTATCAGCAATATCCCGATCTTCCCGAGGCAAAAACAGCGAAGCTGCCTCTAAAATGGTTACTTTGCTGCCAAAATTAGCGAACATAGAGGCGAACTCAACGCCAATATATCCGCCGCCCAAAATACCTAAATGCCCAGGCAATTCTTTTAGATTAAGTAATCCGGTGCTGTCATATACACCAGGCGTGGTGGTAATTCCAGGAATTGGCGGAACCACGGCTTGTGCACCGGTATTAATAAAAATTTTCTCGCCATGAATCTCCAAATTTCCCTCAGGCCGATGAACACGCAGGCTATGATTATTGATAAACTCCGCCTGGCCGTCGATCACGTCGATATTGGGCATATCCGCAAGATTATGAAAATTCTTATTACGTAAAAAATTAACCACTTCATTTTTACGCTGTATGGCACGGACAAAATCTGTGTGCTGCTGTGCGTCATGAACCAATGTTTTGGTTGGGATACAGCCGATATTAATACAGGTCCCGCCATACATTGCATTTGATTGTTCGATGAGAGCCACACGCCAACCTGCTTTTGCCAGCGTGACGGCTAATGTTTTTCCAGCCTTGCCAAAACCAATAATAACTGCCTGATATTTATTCATGATGATTTCCTGTCGAAACGCGTTCATTTGACATCATGACTATAGACGCAAAAGGTGATGCTGCCAACTTACTGATTTAGTGTATGATGGTGTTTTTGAGGTGCTCCAGTGGCTTCTGTTTGGCTTTGTTGAATAAATCGAACTTTTGCTGAGTTGAAGGATCAGATCACGCATCTTCCCGACAACGCAGACCGTTCCGTGGCAAAGCAAAAGTTCAAAATCACCAACTGGCCCACCTACAATAAAGCCCTCATCAACCGTGGCTCCATAACTTTCTGGCTGGATGATGAAGCTATTCAGGCCTGGTATGAGTCGGCAACGCCTTCATCACGGGGAAGACCTCAGCGCTATTCTGATCTCGCCATCACCACCGTTCTGGTCATTAAACGCGTGTTCAGGTTGACCCTGCGGGCTGCACAGGGTTTTATTGATTCCATTTTTACACTGATGAATGTTCCGTTGCGCTGCCCGGATTACACCAGTGTCAGCAAGCGCGCAAAGTCGGTTAATGTCAGTTTCAAAACGTTCACCCGAGGTGAAATCGCGCATCTGGTGATTGATTCCACCGGGCTGAAGGTCTTTGGTGAAGGCGAATGGAAAGTCAAAAAACACGGCAAAGAACGCCGTCGTATATGGCGAAAGTTGCATCTGGCAGTTGACAGCAACACACATGAAATCATCTGTGCAGACCTGTCGCTGAACAATGTGACGGACTCAGAAGCCTTCCCGGGTCTTATCCGGCAGACTCACAGAAAAATCAGGGCAGCATCGGCAGACGGCGCTTACGACACCCGGCTCTGTCACGATGAACTGCGGCGTAAGAAAATCAGCGCGCTTATCCCGCCCCGAAAAGGTGCGGGTTACTGGCCCGGTGAATATGCAGACCGTAACCGTGCTGTTGCGAATCAGCGGCTGACCGGGAGTAATGCGCGGTGGAAATGGACAACAGATTATAACCGTCGCTCGATAGCGGAAACGGCGATGTACCGGGTAAAACAGCTGTTCGGAGGTTCACTGACACTGCGTGACTACGATGGTCAGGTTGCAGAGGCTATGGCCCTGGTACGAGCGCTGAACAAAATGACGAAAGCAGGTATGCCTGAAAGCGTGCGTATTGCCTGAAAACACAACCCGCTACGGGGGAGACTTACCCGAAATCTGATTTATTCAACAAAGCCTGGGCAAGCATGAACCCGGCCCGTAGCTTCGGGCCGGCATTGGCCATGGGATACTGGGATAATCAGTGGCTGTACTGGGCCGCTCCGCTGTCTGGCGGGCTTGCAGCTGTTGCGTGCTGCCAGCTGTTTATGCCGCAACTGAAGTCACCCTCACCGGAATAAAGTCCCTTCCAGGACAGAATGCCTCTGATGAACAGAGGCATTCTTTTTTTCAGCAACCCACTGTCCGGCTACGCCTTTCCAGAATGAGAACATCTCTCCATTTTCCGTTCATTTCACCCACTTTTTCCCGGCAGCCGACTTCCCTGAATCCCTGGCTGCGATGTAAAGCAACACTGGCCTGGTTTTCCGGAAAGATGCCAGCAAGTAGCGTCCAGAAACCCGCACCTTCCGAGCCCTTTATCAGCCCGGAGAGCAAAGCCCTGCCTGCGCCTTTTCCCTGAAAATGAGTACTGACATAAATGCTCAGCTCTGCGACACCGCGGTATGCATGCCGGCGGGAAAAAGGAGATAGCGCAGCCCATCCCACCACTCTGTTATCAACAGTGGCGACGTAGCGGCAGTCCTGAAGATGCCCTTCATTCCATTCCAGCCACTCAGGTGCTGCGGTCTGAAAGGTGGCGTTCCTTGTTGCAATTCCTTCCTGATAAATTTCCCTGACTGCACACCAGTCCTCTTCGTGCATTTTTCTAATGATGATCTCTGCCATTTCTCTGTACCGTATGTTTGCTGTATTCATAGGCAGTCAGAAAACGAGCCTGCCTGGGCTTCCCGGCGGCGGGACATAATGCGCCCGTCAGCAAAGGATGAAGGTCATTTCATTTTTAGCGGGAATCGGTTTCTACTGTGACGGATTCATATGCATTTTTCCATATATATTGTGACGTACCTCATTTCTGAGAGGTATAAACACCGATCATGTTTTCTCCATGCCGCGTAAGTGTAAGGCCCCGGAGATGGAGTCATATTATGGACGTGGTTGCGCTCACTATATATTTCTATTATTCTGGAAATATAGAAGTAAAATTACGAGGAATGGGATGGAGCTGAAAATCGCCGCGATGGTGCTGAAAGAACTTGGCCACACCACTCGTCTCGATATTTACAAAACACTCGTTAAGGCCGGACGTCAGGGACTGCCCGTGGGGGAACTGCAGCAACATCTCGCCATTCCGGCCTCGACCCTGAGTCATCATCTTTCATCACTGATATCCGTCTCACTGGTTCGCCAGGAAAGGCAGGGGAGAACACTGTTCTGCCACGCCTGTTATGACAACCTTGCTGCATTGATTGCCTTTCTGACAGAAGAGTGCTGTGCAGACGAATATGCCCCGCCTGGTTTTATGTCACCACCGGAGACAAAATGATTGCTGAACTGAAAAATGTTGTTCCTGAGCTGTTTGATACAGGTCTCACCGGGGTCCGCCTGGGTGTAAAGACAGTTGACCATCCTCCCCGGATCCTGATGTTGTACGGTTCCGTTCGAGAGCGGTCCTACAGCCGTCTGGCCACCGAAGAGGCTGCCCGGCTTCTTACCGCCATGGGTGCGGATGTCCGCATCTTTAATCCTTCCGGTCTCCCTCTGCCGGATGATGCAGCGGATACGCACCCCAGGGTTATGGAACTTCGCGAAATGGTGCGCTGGTCTGAAGGGATGGTATGGTGCTCTCCTGAACGTCATGGTGCGATGACCGGCATTATGAAAGCCCAGATTGACTGGATACCACTATCAGAGAGCGCAGTACGCCCTTCTCAGGGAAAAACCCTGGCCGTCATGCAGGTCTGCGGAGGCTCCCAGTCTTTCAATGCGGTAAACCAGATGCGTATTCTTGGCCGCTGGATGCGAATGATCACTATACCTAATCAATCCTCGGTAGCGAAAGCCTGGCAGGAGTTTGATGAAGACGGACGGATGAAACCATCCCCGTACTACGACCGTATTGTGGATGTAATGGAAGAGCTGATGAAGTTTACCCTGCTGACCCGGGAGTATGCAGCGTATCTCGTCGATCGCTACAGTGAACGTAAAGAGTCGGCAGAAGCACTTTCCCGGCGGGTGAATCAGAGCAAAATCTGAGGGCTGGTATGAGTGATGTAACGGCATTCAACAACTGCATGAGCGTGTTCTGGCAACAGCATGAAGCAGAGCTCTCCCGTTTTCTGGCATCAAGGACAGGCGATCGGGAGCAGGCAGCCGATCTGCTTCAGGAAGTCTTCCTGCGCGCCCGGGCCTGTGCAGACCGCTTCTGTGAAATGGAGAACCCGCGGGCCTGGCTGTACCGGACGGCGAGGAATCTGCTGACGGATGAGTACCGTGCCGCCAGAGACGTCGTGGTGCTGGAAGACGAGATCCCGCTGCCTGACGCCTTCCATGATGCGGTTTCAACGCTGGAGATTTGCCTGCCTGAAACCCTGCAGGCCTTACCTGACGAGGAAAGATGGCTGATAGAAGAGGCCGATCTGAACCGGCGTCCCCAGCAGCGCCTGGCCGACGAGCTGGGGATCACGCTGACGGCGTTTAAGTCGCGCCTGCTTCGCGCCCGGAAACATCTGAAGGAGACGATGACGGAACTCTGCCAGGTGGAAGCGGATGATGCGTCTTCCGTCTGCTGCCATAAAAAAATGGATTAACCGCGCATCTTTTTCCCGCCTCACTCGTTTACCTCAGTGTAAAGCCCCATCATTCAACACTGAGGTAAACAGTCCATGTCAAAAATTGAGATCTTTGAAGCCGCAGGCTGCTGTGCGACCAGCAGCGTCGTGGTCAGCGATGAAGCCGTCAAATGGAACTCCAGCGCCGAATGGGCGAAAAAGCATGGTGTGAATATTCAGCTTTACAGCCTGGCAAAGAACCCGCAGCAGTTCCTGAATACGCCCGTCATCAGGGCCTTCCTGAACACGTCAGGAATGGAGTCCCTTCCCGCTACCCTGCTTGACGGCCAGCTGGTGATGGCGGGCAAGCTCCCGTCCCGGGAAGATATCGCCCGCTGGGCCGGTATTTCCCTCACGCAGGACTGGAATGAAGACAGCACGCAGCCGCGCTGCTGCAGCATTCCCCGTATGCCTTAATCCCGGAGGAGCTCAACAATGACGATGCCATTTTTACAGAATATCCCCCCGTTTATCTTCTTCACCGGCAAAGGCGGCGTGGGGAAAACCTCTCTGGCCTGCGCGACGGCGGTATGGCTGGCTGACCAGGGCCGGAGAACGCTTCTGGTCAGTACCGATCCGGCCTCCAATGTCGGTCAGGTCTTCAGCCAGACTGTGGGCCACCGGATCACTGGTATCCGCACCGTGGAAAACCTTGCGGCAATGGAAGTTGACCCGATGGCGGCCGCGCAGGCTTACCGCGATCGCGTGCTCGATCCTGTTCGTGAACTGATGCCTGCCGATGTCATCAGCAGCATTGAAGAACAGCTTTCCGGTTCATGTACCACGGAGATCGCGGCATTTGATGAATTTACCGCACTGCTGACCAGTCATGAACTGCGCGAAAAATATGATCATATCGTCTTTGATACTGCACCAACCGGACACACCATCCGTATGCTTGAGCTGCCGGGCGCCTGGAGCGGGTATCTCGATGCACATCCTGATGCTGCGGCGAACCTCGGCCCTCTGGTAGGGCTGGAGAAACAACAGGACCAGTACGCTGACGCAGTGAAAGCCCTCTCTGATACGGCACTCACGCGACTGGTTCTGGTTGCCCGCGCCCAGGCGTCGACCCTGAAAGAGGTCTCCCATACCCACGAGGAGCTGTCGGCTATCGGTCTGCAGCATCAGCACCTTGCCATCAATGGCGTGCTGCCTCCCTTTGCCGGTGAACGGGATCCGCTGGCGCACAGTATTCTGGCGCGGGAGGAACGGGCCTTACGGGCCATGCCTGAAAACCTCGCGCATCTTCCCCGGTCGATGCTGTATCTGAAGCCTTTTAATCTGGTTGGTCTGGACGCCCTGAGGGCGCTGTTTACAGAGAGCACACCTGTTCTGCCGGATCCGGGAGCCACGCTCACGACGGTCGATTTACCGGAGCTTGCCTCCCTGGTGGAGGACCTCAGCCGGGCGGGAAAAGGGCTGGTCATGACAATGGGAAAAGGGGGCGTGGGAAAAACCACGGTGGCGGCTGCGGTCGCGGTCTCGCTGGCCAGACGCGGTCATAAAGTCCACCTGACCACCTCCGATCCGGCAGCCAACCTGTCTTACACCCTGGATGGCTCGCTGCCAGGCCTTCAGGTTAGCCGTATCGATCCAAAGGCAGAGACTGAGCGCTATCGTCGCTTTGTGCTGGAAAATCAGGGAAAAGGGCTGGATGCGGAGGGACTGGCGGTACTGGAGGAAGATCTCCGTTCCCCCTGCACCGAAGAGATTGCCGTGTTTCAGGCATTCTCCCGGATCATCAAAGAGGCCAACGACCATTTTGTCATTATGGACACTGCGCCCACCGGGCATACGCTGCTGTTGCTGGATGCAACCGGGGCCTATCACCGGGAAATGGTGCGCCAGATGGGGCATGCTCACGATCACGTGATAACGCCAATGATGCAGCTGCAGGATCCGGAGAAGACCAGAGTCATTATCGTGACGCTTGCCGAAACCACGCCGGTACTGGAAGCGGCCGGGCTGCAGCAGGACTTACGCCGGGCCGGGATTGACCCCTGGGCGTGGGTCATCAATAACAGCCTCGCGGCCGCGAAGCCGTCCTCCCCGTTCCTGGTCACCCGTGCCCGTCGCGAACTGCCGCTGATCGACGACGTTGCCGGGCATTATGCACAGCGCATTGCCCTGACGCCACTGCTGAAGGACGACCCGGTAGGCGTGGACCTGCTGGCTGAAATGGCGGGCTGACAGGTGGGGCGACGCCCCACCTCCACTTAAAACATTTCCTTATACAGGTCATAAGATGAAGCGCTTAATCTGCCGTCGCGAATTCCGGTAGTGTGTCAGTCAACGTCACAGGAGTCATACAATGCACATTATCAATGCTGAAGAGCAGCACATTCCCGCCATACGCCGTATTTACGCCCATCATGTCCTGCACGGCACAGGCAGCTTCGAGACGGCCCCCCCGAACACGCAGGAAATGCTTGCCCGGGTGAAAAACGTTCAGTCACGTGGATTTCCCTGGTATATCGCCCTGCAGGGGGGCGGAAAAGCCTTACTCGATCATGCCTTAACATGGGCCCGGTCTCAGGGATACCGCCAGATGATAGCGGTTGTGGGGGACTGTGCGAACGTCGCGTCTGTAGCGCTGCATCTTCGCTCCGGATTTACTGAAATCGGCACGCTGAAGGACATCGGTTTCAAGCATGGCCGCTGGCTGGACACGGTGTTGCTGCAGTGTCAGCTGGGAAAAGGGAGCTGTACGCTGCCGGACAGTCCGGTACCCGGACGCTGAGGCAGGAGAAAGGGGGCATCGCCCCCTTTCGGTTATTTCAGCCGTTTCCCTGCCTCATCTACTACTTTCTCGCCGTCTTCCTTAGCAAATGCGCCTTTTTGCGCATCCGGAAGAATATCCAGTACCACTTCGGAAGGGCGGCACAGACGCGTTCCCAACGGTGTCACCACAATCGGACGGTTAATCAGGATCGGATGCTGAAGCATAAAATCGATTAACTGATCGTCAGTAAACTTATCTTCCGCAAGCCCCAGCTCTTCATAAGGCTCGACGTTTTTGCGCAGCAAAGCCCGGACTGAAATGCCCATATCTGCAATGAGTTTGACCAGCTCATCGCGTGACGGTGGATTTTCAAGGTAATGAATAACGGTCGGTTCATTACCACTGTTGCGGATCATCTCCAGCGTATTACGCGACGTGCCGCAGGCCGGATTGTGATAAATGGTGATGTTGCTCATATCAGTATCTCATTACAAAGTGAAAGAGAGACGTAGCGCCAGCGCTGCCAGCGTTACAAACAGCACAGGCAGAGTCATAACGATCCCGGTGCGGAAATAGTATCCCCAGGTGATGGTCATATTCTTCTGTGTAAGGACATGCAGCCAGAGCAGCGTTGCCAGGCTACCAATAGGTGTAATTTTAGGTCCCAGATCGCAGCCAATCACGTTGGCGTAGATCATCGCTTCTTTGATAACGCCTGTTGCGGTGCTTCCATCGATAGAAAGAGCGCCAACCAGCACGGTAGGCATGTTGTTCATGATGGAAGACAGGAAGGCCGTCAGGAAGCCAGTACCCAGCGTCGCAGCCCAGAGTCCTTTATCCGCCAGTACATTCAGCACACCTGAAAGGTATTCGGTTAGCCCGGCGTTGCGCAGACCGTAGACCACCAGGTACATCCCCAATGAGAAGATGACGATCTGCCATGGCGCGCCGCGCAGCACTTTGCCAGTGTTAATGGCATGGCCTCGTTTAGCTACTGCAAACAGGATCACAGCGCCAACAGCCGCAATCGCGCTAACGGGAATACCGAGCGGCTCAAGGACAAAGAACCCAACCAGCAGAAGTATTAAAACTATCCAGCCGGTTCTGAAGGTTGCCAGATCTTTAATCGCTTTTGCCGGTGCTTTCAGAAGAGACAGGTCGTAAGTCGGTGGGATATCCTTGCGGAAGAACAGATGCAGCATAACCAGCGTGGCAACAATGGCTGCAATATCCACCGGCACCATTACCGACGCATACTCGGTGAAGCCCAGTCCAAAGAAGTCTGCAGAAACGATGTTAACCAGGTTGGACACGATAAGCGGCAGGCTGGATGTATCGGCAATAAACCCTGCAGCCATGACGAATGCCAGTGTCGTGCCTTTGCTGAACCCTAATGCCAGCAGCATGGCGATGACTATCGGCGTCAGAATAAGTGCCGCACCATCGTTGGCAAACAGTGCCGCCACCGCTGCACCAAGCAGAACGATATACGTAAAGAGCAAACGGCCACGACCGTTACCCCAGCGCGAAACATGCAATGCCGCCCATTCGAAAAAGCCGGACTCATCAAGCAGCAGGCTGATAATAATTACGGCAATAAAGGTCGCCGTCGCGTTCCAGACGATATTCCACACCACCGGAATATCGCCCACATGCACAACGCCAGATATCAGAGCCAGTCCCGCGCCCAGCATTGCACTCCAGCCGATCCCTAATCCCTTTGGTTGCCAGATAACCAAAACAATGGTCAGGACAAAAATAGCGCCGGCCAGTAACATAAAACCTCCTGACAGGGCGACTTTGTCGCCCTGTATATGTCAAAAAATTAGCTCATCAACTCTCTGAGCTTTTCAATACCGGCGGGCTCTGACGCCAGCACCGGAACAAGCGCTATACGGTCAGCATGCTGATCCTTAACAGCCTCAATCTGAGGCAATTCCTGATGAGCACGCTGACAAAGCAACGGAGAACGCGTATCCGCAATGGAAAGGCTGTTATTGATAATCCAGCCCCACGGATGAATCCCCGCTCTTTCAAGGTCAGCCTGCAGGTTTGCCGCTTCCAGGACCGGTGTGGTTTCAGGAAGCGTAACCAGCAGAACTTTGGTTCTATCCGGGTCCTGAAGCTGCATCATGGGGGTAGTAAAATGACCTTTACTCCCCATTTTTTTGGCAATCTCTCGGTGGTAAGCCCCGGTCGCATCCAGCAACAGCAGCGTGTGTCCGGTAGGGGCGGTATCCATGACAACAAAGCGCTTACCCGCTTCACGAATTACACGGGAGAAGGCCTGAAACACGGCAATTTCTTCTGTACAGGGAGAGCGTAAATCCTCTTCCAGTAACCGTTTCCCTGCTTCGTCCAGATCTCTTCCCTTCGTCTCAAGAACATGCTGGCGATAGCGTTCGGTTTCATCGTGAGGGTTGATGCGGCTGACCTGCAGGTTTTTGAGGCTGCCGTTCAGCGTTGTACTCAGGTGCGCAGCAGGATCAGAGGTCGTGAGATGCACGTCAAATCCCATGTCTGCCAGCCTGACGGCGATGGCAGCAGCCATCGTGGTTTTCCCTACACCACCTTTGCCCATCAGCATAATCAGGCCGTGTTCACTGCGAGCGATATCATCGACCAGGCCAGAGAGAGATAAGTTTTCAGGCGTGTACAGGATATTCGTTACCGGGAGCGGTAATGCCTCAGAACGGGTATCCAGCAGTCCCTTCAATGCTGAAACACCAACCATATTGACTGGCTGGAGTAACAGGGTATCTGTCGGTAGCTCAGATAAACCGGCAGGAAGATTTGCCAGTGCCTCCTGCTCACGTTGCCATATCGCCGCGGCCAGGGCGTCATGTTCAGCTTCGGCTTCAGGCAGCACACCATTAATCACCAGATATTGATTTTTCAGGCCAATCTCAGCCAGTTCCTCATGAGTGCGGGCGACTTCCTGCAGTGTAGAATTTTGCAGTCGTGCAACCAGAACCAGGCGGGTACGTTCAGGATCGGACAAAGCCTCTACCGCATGAGCATACTGCTCACGCTGCTTTTCCAGCCCGGCCATTGGGCCAAGACAGGAAGCACCATCTGGATTACTTTCAATGAAGCTACTCCAGGCACCGGGAAGCTGGAGCAGACGAATCGTGTGGCCCGTCGGCGCTGTATCAAAAATGATGTGATCAAAGCGGGTCAGCAGGGAAGCGTCTGTTAGTAAGCCCGTGAATTCATCGAACGCAGCAATCTCAGTCGTACAGGCTCCTGAAAGCTGCTCGCTGATACTGTTAACAACGTCATCAGGCAAAAGACCTTTGATAGGATCAACGATTCTGGCCCGATATTGCCGGGCGGCTTCCTGCGGGTCAATCTCCAGTGCGGAAAGTGCAGGAACTGCTGTCACAGGGCGAATCGTGTTACCGATAGCCTGATCGAATACCTGACCAACATTGGAGGCCGGGTCGGTACTGACCAGCAAAACCCGCTTACCCTGTTCGGCAAGGCGGATAGCCGTCGCGCAGGAAATGGAAGTTTTTCCTACACCTCCCTTGCCAGTAAAAAACAGGTAAGGCGGGATATTCTGTAAGAATTTCATATGTCCTCCTGACATATTCAGCAACAGGAAGTATTACCACCACAGCAACTGGTGGGAGCTAACCCTACCTTCTCCAGCGGAATACCGAACCAGCGAGCCAGCTCAGCGCGTTTTGGGTATCGCCCAGCCATCACCGTTTCGCCGTCCAGCAACAGCAGCGGAAGCCCTTCTGCGCCGGATGCGTCGAGGAAGGATTTCGCTTTCTCATTGTGAACAAAGCTCATGGGCTGCTGCGCCAGGTTGTAACGTTCAACCTGTACACCACGTTCTTTCAGCCACTGCACATCAGCAGAAAAATCAACCAGAACCTGATCGACATCTGAACCACATACACCGGTACTGCAGCACATTGCCGGGTCAAACACCGTTAACGTCTTCATTCTGAATACCTCATACATTCGAAAAAACACATATGTTCAGGCAAATTTTTTTTAGATGCAAACAGCCTTACCGCTACCAGAGCAGTTTGCCGATGCCAGCTTACGGGCGATGGCCTGTACGTCGTCCTGTTGGCTTAACCAGGCCTGCTCAATCACCTGAGCAGCCCAGGAAGGAATATGCGGGGATAAGCGATAATGAACCCATTTCCCCTGCTTGCGATCCAGCAATAGACCGCTTTCCCGGAGCATTGCCAGATGACGGGAAATCTTGGGCTGGGACTCATCCAACGCCGTGCAGAAATCGCAGACGCACAGTTCTCCCATCTCCCTGAGCAGCAGGACAATACCCAGACGGGTTTCATCGGACAGGTTTTTGAAAAGCTTAAGGGCTGTAAGGGTCATTATTCCTCCTGTTCGGTTGCGTAAAGCATACGCCCGGAGACAAAAAAAACAACCATACATTCGGAAAATCGAATGTGTGAAAGTGTCAGATGACGCTGTCACGCTGGTATACGTCCGTTACTTTCCGGGGAAAATACATGTGTGTTACAGAGATCCGACTTTACCTTTTTTCGGATCTCAGAAGTGGAGAAGAGGAATTATTGCAGCATGGACACAAAAAACGAGTAATTGTTGCGATGAGTGGACTATTGCACCATGAGCAAATATAAATGACTTTATGCGTCCTGCGGTTAAATATATTGTTCATGCCGTCCGGCTGAACCCCGGGTCAGGGGATCAGCCGGGAAGGAGAACGTCACGGTTCTGTTTTCCGCGACAGGGTCTTTCTTTTTTTCTTCAGGTACATCACTTCGTCACATTTACCGATCATCTCCGCCAGTGTCGTATAATGGTCTGCGTTATTGATCAGTTCGCCAAAGGAATAATTGATGTTGTAGGGCTTGCCCGAGGTGTCATTGTAATGATCGAGACTGGCACTCAGCGCGTGCAGATAAGACTGAGTGTTACCGTTTCGCCGGATCAGGGCGGCAAACTCATCCCCGCCGAGGCGGCCTGCTATTTCACCCGGTTCAAGGTGCTGATGTAAAAAGCCGGCAAAGATCTTCAGCACCTCGTCACCTTCCGCGTGTCCCCAGAGATCGTTAACCGGTTTGAACCTGTCCAGATCGAAATAGATGAGGCTGAACGACGCATCCTGCCGGTTCATTGCGCGGAAGAGTTTTTCGCCGGCGCGGTAAAACCCGCGCCGGTTGGGAATGCCCGTCAGGCTGTCCGTCATGGCCATGCTGATGGCCTCGAATTCGTCCTCCACGATACAGGCCAGGTCCCGGAGGGACGCAATGTCCTCATCCGTGAAGGCGCGGGGAACGGTGTGGATCAGGCACAGCGTGCCGGCCACCGTGCCGTCCGGCAGGCTCACCGGCTGGCCGGCGTAGAACCGGATGTGTGGCTCACCGGTAACCAGGGGATTATCGTGAAATCGCGCATCGGCAGCCGCATCGTGAATGATAAAAGGCCCTTCCTGCAGAATGGCGTGCCCGCAGAACGAAATATCACGTGGAGTTTCGCGCACGCCGACGCCCTGGCAGGCGAGGAGCCACTGGCGCTCGCGATCCAGCAGGCTTATCAGGGCCACCGGGACCTGAAAGGCTTTGCGGGCCAGCCGCGTCAGGCGTTCAAAACGCTCATCGTCACGGGTATCAAGAAGGCCGGTAATATACAGGGACTTCAGCCTCTGTTCTTCATTCTCCGGTATACCGGGTGCCTGCATGTAATCTCCTAGTATGTACAAAGTATATATGCAGATGAAAAGGTGTTTGGATCTGACTGAGTGTAATTATAGTTCACGACTTATCTGCCAGCGGCTGAACTTCAGGTACAGGAATTCACGTTTATCACTCGTACCAGACTCTCCGGAGGACCAGGGGAATGACCGGGTCTGTTACGGTGAGGGAATCTGTAAACCTCAGGATTTTTGCCGGGAAAGTACGTATAACTGCTATCTTGATTAGTAAATGGGCTTTGTTGAATAAATCGAACTTTTGCTGAGTTGAAGGATCAGATCACGCATCTTCCCGACAACGCAGACCGTTCCGTGGCAAAGCAAAAGTTCAAAATCACCAACTGGCCCACCTACAATAAAGCCCTCATCAACCGTGGCTCCATAACTTTCTGGCTGGATGATGAAGCTATTCAGGCCTGGTATGAGTCAGCAACACCTTCTTCACGAGGCAGACCTCAGCGCTATTCTGACCTTGCCATCACGACTGTGCTGGTCATTAAACGCGTATTCAGGCTGACCCTGCGCGCTGCGCAGGGCTTTATTGATTCCATTTTTTCTCTGATGAACGTTCCGCTACGCTGCCCGGATTACAGCTGTGTCAGCAGGCGGGCAAAGTCGGTTAATGTCAGTTTCAAAACGCCCACCCGGGGTGAAATCGCACACCTGGTAATTGATTCCACCGGGCTGAAGGTCTTCGGTGAAGGCGAGTGGAAAGTCAAAAAGCATGGCCAGGAACGCCGTCGTATATGGCGAAAGTTGCATCTGGCAGTTGACAGCAACACACATGAAATCATCTGTGCAGACCTGTCGCTGAACAATGTGACGGACTCAGAAGCCTTCCCGGGTCTTATCCGGCAGACTCACAGAAAAATCAGGGCAGCAGCGGCAGACGGCGCTTACGACACCCGGCTCTGTCACGATGAACTGCGGCGTAAGAAAATCAGCGCGCTTATCCCTCCCCGAAAAGGTGCAGGTTACTGACCCGGTGAATATGCAGACCGTAACCGTGTAGTGGCTAATCAGCGAATGACCGGGAGTAATGCGCGGTGGAAATGGACAACAGATTACAACCGTCGCTCGATAGCGGAAACGGCGATGTACCGGGTAAAACAGCTGTTCGGGGGTTCACTGACGCTGCGTGACTACGATGGTCAGGTTGCGGAGGCTATGGCCCTGGTACGAGCGCTGAACAAAATGACGAAAGCAGGTATGCCTGAAAGCGTGCGTATTGCCTGAAAACACAACCCGCTACGGGGGAGACTTACCCGAAATCTGATTTATTCAACAAAGCCTAGTAAATGTTAAAATTTGTAGGTATCCACCCGTTAAACAAAATGATTAATATTTAAAAATACTCGTTGAACACCCGTGCCGTAATAATGAAGTACATTAAAAACGTTATCCGGTCATGTGAAGCTGAGACCGTCTCTTCGTCATGTAAAATGCCGTACTTTCTTTGTCGTGAAGAATGACCGGGTTAAGTCCATAAGGTTGAGAGGAAGTCTGCTGATGTGATACGCTCAAGGCGAGATTTATCTCAGTGAGAACTCACGGCAACAAAAAGTTTTTGGACAACAAAACACAAAGTTGTTTTGGACTGTAGGAGTCCAAGAGACAATGACATTAGATACAACGCCGTGTAACGGATTTTACATTATTACAAAGCCTGTGTTACAAGAGAGTTATGGACATGATTGAAAAAATATGTGAAGTAATTGATGGTGAATACGTCTGTGATATAGATATTAGCGTTGAAGAATGGAAGATTTTATTAAGGGATAAAAAAGTTTTTGATGACAAAAGTATTGCAGCGTTAAAAAAATGGTTCATTGAGCCAGACCATTCCTGTACATGTTTCGATATCGGCAAGAAGTACGACCTGCACAGTATGAGTGCTAATGGTGTAATCAATGGGTTGGGTGGAAGAGTTCAGAAGCAGCTTGGCCGATTCGAGGTTAAAGGAGTCGGAAAGATTGCTTCCGGGACAAAATTCATTACAGTCATGAAAAGTAGAGAAATTAAAGGAAACCCAAAGCGAAATTTATGGACTATCCGTGAAGAACTTGTTCAGGCAATAAAAGAACTAGATTTTTTTAGTACGAACGAAAGCTCAAGCATTGATTTTTACTCAGATAATGATTTGATCACTGCTCTAGAAGAAAGTAATCACTTTGACGTTACTCAGACATTTGAGTATAGCGAAAAAGCGAAACCTAAGAAAGCTGCAATAGAAGTCAAAAATGGACTCTCATACCCAAGAAGTAAATCTTTTTCAAAAAATGCGCTTAACAAAGCTGATTATAAATGTGAAATTAATTGCGACCATCCAACGTTCAGAAGGCGAAACTCTCCTCTAAATTACACAGAACCTCATCACATTGTCCCGATGTCAAAGCAAGACTATTTTGAGAATTCACTGGATGTGGAAGAGAATATCATATCACTATGTTGCAACTGCCATAAACAAATTCATCTTGGCAAGGGGTTTGAAGATATGTTGAGGAAAATATATGCCGAGCGGAAAGATGTATTAAAAAAAGCGGGAATCGAGATATTATTAGAGGATTTGATTCTTTTTTACAAGATGGAAGGTAATTAATCTTCGAGAAGATGCATGCTTATTTTTATTTTTTAGCAATGAATGTGAAATACTGCCTGACTATCAATCCTGTCATGTGGTTCAGATTTATGGGGGAGGATTTTAATATTTTACCAGCATGGCATGTCGATCAATCGGTTAAGTATAGCGCCAAGTAACCAGACGGATTTTCCCTCTCAGGCGGGAGTCGTTATCCATCGTCCAGTACCTGATTAAAAGTAGGAGTAATTACAAGAAAATTAAATTGTATGACTATTATTTCCGTTCAGAAAAGAAAGTTACATTAAAAACCCGAAATTATTCGGGTTTTTAATTAGTTAAGTGCTATATATTTTCGTGTCCGGGGGTACCCCTAAGAGGGTGCGCAAGACAACACTCCAGTGTTCATTATTTATGACTGTCAAGCCATTTATTCATCTGCTCAATTTCACCTTTTTGAGCTTTAATGATGTCCTGCGCAAGCTTTCTCATTTCGGGATCTTTTCCGTATTTGAGCTCGGTCTCAGCCATTGCGATTGCCCCTTCATGGTGTGCGATCATACCTTTTGCAAAGGCCTTATCGGGATTGGATTCATTAACGGCGGCCATCATTTTTTCATGCATATTTTTCATGCCAGCCATATATTCCTGTGATGATGCCGATGAGTGCATATCTGACATTTTCATTTCCGAATGTTCAGCAGAAATGGCTGGCAGGGATAACATTAATATTACAAAAAGGGTGTTTTTGATTTTCATATAATAATTCCTTTCAGACAGGTACCGGTTAAGTGTAGCTGAGTCAGACAAAAAAGCCCCCTGACGGGGGGCAAAAATGTAGCAACGTTGTTTCAGGAAAATCTATCAGGGAAAAGGTAACAGCACGGATACTACCGTCGCATTCAGCCTGCATTGATCATGCGGCGGTGCGCTTCGGCCATGGCCTGATGTGGGCCGGATTGCCCGTTATTCATGAATTCATGGGCAACCGCTGCTCTTTCATGCTCATTCATCGCCGCGTAAGACGTTGACGGGACGGTCGTGGATACCGTGTTATTTCCCATCATCTTCTGATGACTTTCCACCATTTTCTGGTGCGCATCCGCCGAGCCGTTCGTCATGGTCTCATGAGCAATAATGGCCTGTTCATGCTGGTCCATACCGGTCATACGAGGAGCAGTCCCCTGGATCCCGACAGGAGCCGCAGCAGACTGCATCTGGTGAGCAGGAGCCTGTGCATTGTTGACGCGATCATGGATATTCACGGTTTCAGTGGCCCAGGCCGATGAAATTAAACCAAAGCCCAGCAAAGATGCTAATACGATATTTTTCATGATAACTCTCCATTTCTGAATTAGTGATGTCCGGGGAAGTACAACCGGTGTTTTCAGTTCCATAACTGAAACAAGTTCGGCAGCGTTTATTTCTCCGGAAGAGGGCTGGATATTCATTTCCTGGCGTACTCTGACGCCGGGTATTGATGAAGCAATCCAGCCTTCCTGATAAGTTGCACTAATTATATCGAATGGCTTCTGTTTGCTGCATGACAGGCTAATGACATCTTTGTCATTTACATCTTTATTTTCAGCATTGGGTTTCCGGGATCATTTTGGCTTTGTTGAATAAATCGAACTTTTGCTGAGTTGAAGGATCAGATCACGCATCTTCCCGACAACGCAGACCGTTCCGTGGCAAAGCAAAAGTTCAAAATCACCAACTGGCCCACCTACAATAAAGCCCTCATCAACCGTGGCTCCATAACTTTCTGGCTGGATGATGAAGCTATTCAGGCCTGGTATGAGTCAGCAACACCTTCTTCACGAGGCAGACCTCAGCGCTATTCTGACCTTGCCATCACGACTGTGCTGGTCATTAAACGCGTATTCAGGCTGACCCTGCGCGCTGCGCAGGGCTTTATTGATTCCATTTTTTCTCTGATGAACGTTCCGCTACGCTGCCCGGATTACAGCTGTGTCAGCAGGCGGGCAAAGTCGGTTAATGTCAGTTTCAAAACGCCCACCCGGGGTGAAATCGCACACCTGGTAATTGATTCCACCGGGCTGAAGGTCTTCGGTGAAGGCGAGTGGAAAGTCAAAAAGCATGGCCAGGAACGCCGTCGTATATGGCGAAAGTTGCATCTGGCAGTTGACAGCAACACACATGAAATCATCTGTGCAGACCTGTCGCTGAACAATGTGACGGACTCAGAAGCCTTCCCGGGTCTTATCCGGCAGACTCACAGAAAAATCAGGGCAGCAGCGGCAGACGGCGCTTACGACACCCGGCTCTGTCACGATGAACTGCGGCGTAAGAAAATCAGCGCGCTTATCCCTCCCCGAAAAGGTGCAGGTTACTGGCCCGGTGAATATGCAGACCGTAACCGTGCAGTGGCTAATCAGCGAATGACCGGGAGTAATGCGCGGTGGAAATGGACAACAGATTACAACCGTCGCTCGATAGCGGAAACGGCGATGTACCGGGTAAAACAGCTGTTCGGGGGTTCACTGACGCTGCGTGACTACGATGGTCAGGTTGCGGAGGCTATGGCCCTGGTACGAGCGCTGAACAAAATGACGAAAGCAGGTATGCCTGAAAGCGTGCGTATTGCCTGAAAACACAACCCGCTACGGGGGAGACTTACCCGAAATCTGATTTATTCAACAAAGCCGATCATTTTCTCCAGTCTGGGCACGGATAAGATAAAACGCGTGGAGCGTACGTCTGATTCCACCTGCACTCTTCCGTGATGTGCTTCCACGATTGACTTCACAATCGCAAGGCCGATGCCGCTGCCTTCTCCTTTTCGTTGTCTGGATGGATCCACCCGATAAAAACGGTCAAACAGCCTTGATAAATGTTCTTCAGGGATCGGTTTCCCCGGATTTTCAATCACAAGGTCAAAAAAGCTCTCCTGCTCTCTTATTGAGACGGTGATTGCCTGTCCCTCCGGGGTATAACGCAGGGCATTGGATAACAGATTATTGATCGCCCTTCTGAACATTTGTGGATCTCCCTCAACCAGGCAGGGCATCCCGTTAAATTTGAGCGTGATATTGCGTTCTTCGGCCCAGGCTTCGAAAAACTCGAAGACTTTCATGACTTCCGCTCTGAGGTCAAACATGACCCTGTCAGGTATCAGCTGATTATTATCTGCCTGTGCCAGGAACAGCATATCGCTGACCATTTTGGTCATCCGGTTATACTCTTCAAGACTGGAATAGAGGACATCCTCAAGTTCCCTCTGTGTTCGATCCTGACTCAGTGCGATTTCAGTCTGCGTCACCAGATTGGTGATGGGCGTTCTGATCTCATGCGCGATATCGGCAGAGAAATTGGCCTGGCGGGTAAAGACATCCTCAATCTTTCCAATCATATGATTGAACGAGATAACCAGTTGCTCCAGCTCAATGGGAACGCGTGTCGGTTCCAGTCGCGCATCAAGATTCTCGGAGGTGATGTTTTTAATGGCATTGCTGACATTACGAAGGGGCAGGTGCCCCTGACGGACAGCGATTCGAATGATCAGAACAATCAACAGGCTTATCACGACGGCAATCGCAATCAGGTTCTTTTTCAGCGCATCGAGGTAATGGAGATGGAAATTAATGGATAGGCCAGTCAGCATGACATAGTTCTGCTGTTTGCCCTGAAATATCGCCTGACCAGAGGAGGCGATAATCCTGTATGTTTCCATCTTCATTTCGGACCCGGTATCCATCGGTCCCGCAGGATCCTCCACCGTCCAGAGAAAGACATCCCGTGCGCGGCTGTGCTCGCTAAAATCTGCTGAATTCACTGCCGGGCGTAGTGCCGCCCCCTGAGCTGAGCTAAAGAGCACTTCACCCCTGGGATTGAGGAGCAAAAGGGCAACGTTGCGGTAGCTGGCAATTGATTCCTTTATTTTGCTTATTTTTTTATCATCCGGATCCACCGGGGACTGCAGTATACGGTTCAGTGTGGTGCTGATTTGTTGAAGATCGCTGACATCCTGCTCGGCAAAATGATTTTCAACAGAATGCAGCATAAACCAGGTGAAGGCGATAAAAGCCAGTATCGTGGACAGGCTGATAAAAAAGGTCAGCCGCAGAGCGAGTGAGAAAGGGCGTCTGGAAGGTTTGCTATGCATCCGGGACCTCCAGCATGTAGCCCACGCCCCGGACTGTCTGGATCAGCTTTGTCCCGTAATCGTTGTCTATTTTAGCGCGGAGTCGCTTTACTGCGACATCGATCGCATTAGTGTCGCTGTCAAAATTCATGTCCCAGACCTGAGAGGCAATCAGGGAGCGGGGAAGAACCTCTCCCTGATGGCGAATGAAGAATTCCAGCAGGCTGAACTCTTTAC
This sequence comes from Citrobacter sp. KTE151, assembly GCF_000398845.1. Taxonomy (NCBI): domain Bacteria; kingdom Pseudomonadati; phylum Pseudomonadota; class Gammaproteobacteria; order Enterobacterales; family Enterobacteriaceae; genus Citrobacter; species Citrobacter sp. KTE151. The sequence goes on from NZ_KB976059.1 coordinate 105,931, forward strand.
TGGTGAGCACAATGCGGTTTCCGGCGCGACTGACTTTTCTGGATACGAGATCAATCGAGAGGTCAGCCACCTTAAACTGGCTTTCCGTGATCATCGTGTTTCCCCGCCTCAGAAGGGTTCTCACCCGGGCGAGCAGTTCGGCAAACGCAAAGGGTTTAACCAGATAATCGTCCGCACCCAGTTCCAGTCCTTTGACCCTATGTTCGATCGTGCCGAGGGCTGTCAGCAGTAAGACCGGCATACCCTTTCCGGCAGTGCGCAGCATGCGGATGATATCCCAGCCGTTCACATCAGGTAGCATGATATCCAGAATGACTAAATCATACTCGGCTGTCATGGCGAGATGATATCCGGTAAGACCATTATCAGCGTGATCCACTACGAACCCTGCCTCTGTAAGCCCTTTGCTGAGATATTCACCTGTTTTAATTTCGTCTTCGACGATCAATATTTTCATCTTGCTCCCCGGCTGGCTGCTAATGTCATTCTATTGCGCCCACGATCGTTATCAACGGATTACAGCAAAAATGACAACATTGTCATTATCCTGTCACCCGGCAAACAGAGAGCGTTAGGTAAAGTACCCCTATCAATACTCTGGACTTCATTTGAACCATTTACCAGGTCTGCCTGGACGAGAAGCGTTATGTTCAAATTAAAATTACTCAGCATTAGCACGATATTCATCCTGGCAGGCTGCGTGTCGCTTGCGCCTGAATATCAGCGGCCCGCAGCACCGGTACCCCAGCAGTTTTCACTGTCCCATAACAGCCTGACGCCAGCGGTAAATGGCTATCAGGATACGGGCTGGCGTAACTTTTTTGTCGATCCCCAGGTTACCCGGTTGATCGGTGAAGCTCTGACTAATAACCGTGATTTGAGAATGGCTGCCCTGAAGGTTGAAGAGGCCCGAGCCCAGTTCAACGTCACGGATGCAGATCGTTATCCCCAGCTGAATGCCTCATCCGGGATAACATACAGCGGTGGTCTGAAAGGTGACAAGCCGACCACACAGGAGTACGACACGAGACTGGAGCTCAGCTATGAGCTCGATTTTTTCGGCAAACTTAAGAACATGAGTGATGCTGACCGCCAGAACTACTTTGCCAGCGAAGAAGCCCGTCGGGCCGTACACATCCTGCTGGTCTCCAACGTTTCACAGAGCTATTTCAGCCAGCAACTGGCGTACGAACAACTCCGTATTGCGCGGGAAACGCTGAAAAATTATGAACAGTCCTATGCTTTCGTTGAGCAACAGCTCGTGACCGGGAGTACGAACGTTCTGGCACTTGAACAGGCGAGAGGACAAATCGAAAGTACCCGCGCCGAAATAGCCAAACGAGAAGGCGATCTGGCTCAGGCAAACAATGCCCTGCAACTGGTGCTTGGAACGTACCGCGCAGTTCCGTCAGAAAAAGGGATGAAAGGTGGGGAGATCGCACCAGTAAAATTGCCACCAAATCTGTCGTCACAAATATTGCTGCAGCGTCCGGATATTATGGAAGCGGAATACCAGTTGAAAGCGGCTGATGCCAATATTGGCGCAGCGCGAGCGGCTTTTTTCCCGTCCATTACCCTGACCAGTGGTCTCTCCTCAAGCAGTACGGAGCTGTCCAGCCTCTTTACGTCAGGAAGTGGAATGTGGAATTTTATTCCTAAAATTGAAATTCCTATATTTAATGCTGGCAGGAACAAAGCCAATCTGAAGCTGGCTGAAATTCGCCAGCAACAGTCGGTGGTTAATTACGAACAAAAAATTCAGTCAGCCTTTAAGGATGTTTCCGACACGCTTGCGCTGCGCGACAGCCTTAGCCAGCAACTTGAGTCACAGCAGCGTTATCTTGATTCACTACAGATAACTCTACAGCGTGCCAGAGGATTGTATGCAAGTGGTGCTGTCAGTTACATCGAAGTGCTGGATGCAGAACGTTCCCTCTTCGCGACGCAGCAAACCATTCTCGATCTTACCTATTCCCGACAGGTTAACGAAATTAATCTGTTTACCGCGCTGGGTGGCGGTTGGGTAGAGTAAATTTATTCAATTAATCAGGAAATTAAAAATGCGTAATTCACTTAAAGCCGTTTTATTTGGTGCCTTCTCTGTCATGTTTTCTGCCGGTCTTCATGCTGAAACACATCAGCATGGCGATATGAATGCTGCCAGTGATGCTTCGGTACAGCAGGTTATCAAGGGCACCGGTATCGTTAAAGAAATTGATATGAATAGTAAAAAGATCACCATTTCGCACGAAGCAATCCCTGCGGTGGGCTGGCCTGCAATGACCATGCGCTTCACTTTTGTTAATGCAGACGACGCTATCAATGCCCTGAAAACCGGCAACCATGTCGATTTCTCGTTTATTCAGCAGGGCAATATCTCCTTACTCAAAAGCATTAACGTTACGCAATCCTGATTGACTGTCCGGAGCGAATACATCCAGTGCGTCTGAACATTCATTAAGGGATTACTGTGAATGAATGATCGGCCGCATATGCCAGGTGTTTTGATTTTTCAGCGAGAAATTGTATGGCTTCTTTAAAGATAAAATATGCTGCAATAATTATCAGCAGCCTCATAGCAGGAGGGCTGATATCGGTTACTGCCTGGCAGTATGTAAACTCATCACAAAAAACAGTACAAACCGAACAAAAGGCACCCGAGCGAAAGGTACTTTTCTGGTATGACCCGATGAAACCGGATACCAAATTTGATAAACCCGGAAAATCTCCCTTTATGGATATGGACCTGGTGCCAAAATATGCTGATGAAAGCGGCGATAAAAGCAGTGGCGGGATCCGTATCGATCCAACGCAGGTTCAGAATCTGGGATTAAAAACGCAAAAAGTCACGCGAGGAATGCTGAATTATTCTCAGACAATCCCGGCTAATGTCAGTTACAACGAGTATCAGTTTGTCATTGTGCAGGCGCGCTCTGACGGTTTCGTCGAAAAAGTGTATCCCCTGACGATTGGCGATCATGTGAAGAAAGGCACTCCGCTTATCGATATCACCATTCCTGAATGGGTTGAGGCACAAAGTGAGTTCCTGCTGTTATCCGGTACAGGCGGTACGTCAACCCAGATAAAAGGGGTTCTGGAGCGACTTCGTCTGGCTGGTATGCCGGAAGAGGATATTCAAAGGCTGCGTTCAACCCGCACAATCCAGACCCGTTTTACCATTAAAGCACCTATTGATGGTGTCATTACTGCGTTTGACCTGCGCACCGGCATGAATATTTCGAAAGATAAAGTAGTGGCTCAGATTCAGGGGATGGACCCGGTCTGGATCAGCGCTGCAGTGCCAGAATCTATCGCATATCTGCTGAAAGATACGTCGCAGTTTGAAATTTCGGTACCGGCTTATCCGGATAAAACATTCCATGTCGAAAAATGGAACATTCTTCCCAGCGTGGATCAGACAACCCGTACGCTTCAGGTCCGTCTCCAGGTTTCTAATAAGGATGAGTTTCTCAAGCCGGGCATGAATGCCTATCTGAAACTGAATACCAAGAGCCAGGAGATGCTGCTGATACCAAGCCAGGCCGTTATCGATACCGGCAAAGAACAGCGCGTGATTACTGTTGATGATGAAGGCAAGTTTGTGCCGAAACAGATCCACGTTCTGCATGAATCACAGCAACAGTCCGGCATCGGTTCCGGCCTGAATGAAGGCGATACCGTGGTGGTCAGTGGCCTGTTCCTCATTGACTCCGAAGCCAATATTACGGGCGCGCTGGAACGTATGCGCCACCCTGAAAAAACAGAAAGCAGTATGCCAGCAATGTCTGACCAGCCTGTAAATATGCATTCAGGGCACTGAGGAGACGACGATGATTGAATGGATTATCCGGCGCTCTGTCGCCAACCGTTTCCTGGTCATGATGGGGGCCCTGTTTCTCAGCATCTGGGGTACATGGACGATTATTAACACGCCGGTCGATGCCTTGCCTGACCTGTCAGATGTGCAGGTCATTATTAAAACCAGCTATCCCGGCCAGGCCCCGCAGATTGTAGAAAACCAGGTCACCTATCCACTTACCACCACCATGCTCTCCGTACCTGGCGCAAAAACTGTGCGTGGTTTTTCACAGTTCGGTGATTCGTATGTATATGTCATTTTTGAAGACGGCACCGATCTGTACTGGGCCCGTTCCCGCGTGCTGGAATATCTGAATCAGGTTCAGGGAAAACTGCCCGCCGGGGTGAGTTCTGAAATCGGTCCGGATGCCACGGGTGTGGGCTGGATTTTTGAATATGCCCTTGTCGATCGCAGCGGAAAACACGACCTTTCAGAACTGCGTTCTCTGCAGGACTGGTTCCTGAAATTTGAGCTGAAAACCATCCCGAACGTGGCTGAGGTCGCTTCGGTTGGCGGCGTGGTGAAACAGTACCAGATTCAGGTCAATCCGGTAAAACTGTCCCAGTACGGTATCAGCCTGCCCGAAGTAAAACAGGCCCTTGAATCGTCTAACCAGGAGGCCGGTGGCTCATCCGTTGAAATGGCCGAAGCGGAGTATATGGTCCGTGCCAGCGGTTATCTTCAGAGCATCGACGATTTTAATAACATCGTCCTGAAAACAGGCGAGAACGGCGTGCCGGTTTATCTGCGGGATGTTGCCCGCGTGCAGACCGGGCCCGAAATGCGGCGTGGTATTGCCGAGCTGAACGGCCAGGGAGAAGTTGCAGGCGGCGTGGTGATCCTGCGATCGGGTAAAAATGCGCGCGACGTTATCACGGCAGTGAGGGATAAACTTGAGACGCTGAAGGCCAGCCTGCCTGAAGGCGTTGAAATCGTGACCACCTACGATCGCAGCCAGTTAATCGACCGGGCAATTGATAACCTCAGCTCCAAACTTCTGGAAGAGTTTATCGTGGTGGCCATCGTCTGTGCCCTGTTCCTGTGGCACGTTCGTTCTGCCCTGGTGGCGATTATCTCCCTGCCGCTTGGCCTGTGTATCGCCTTTATCGTCATGCACTTCCAGGGACTTAACGCCAATATCATGTCTCTGGGAGGAATAGCGATTGCCGTCGGTGCGATGGTGGATGCCGCCATTGTGATGATTGAGAATGCGCATAAACGGCTTGAGGAGTGGGATCACCAGCATCCGGGTGAGCAGATTGACAACGCCACCCGCTGGAAGGTGATTACCGACGCCTCCGTGGAAGTGGGACCCGCACTGTTTATCAGCCTGCTGATCATCACCCTGTCCTTTATTCCTATCTTTACCCTGGAAGGTCAGGAAGGACGTCTGTTTGGACCGCTGGCATTCACGAAAACGTACTCCATGGCTGGCGCGGCCGCGCTGGCCATCATCGTCATTCCGATTCTGATGGGATTCTGGATCCGGGGGAAAATTCCTGCCGAGACCAGTAACCCCCTGAACCGGATGCTGATAAAAGCGTATCATCCATTACTATTGCGGGTCCTCCACTGGCCAAAAACAACCCTGCTGGTTGCGGCCTTGTCCATTTTCACCGTTATCTGGCCACTGAGTCAGGTGGGTGGTGAGTTTCTGCCAAAGATTAACGAGGGCGACCTGTTGTATATGCCGTCGACCCTGCCGGGCGTCTCTCCGGCAGAAGCTGCAGCGCTCCTGCAGACGACGGACAAGTTAATCAAAAGCGTTCCTGAAGTGGCCTCTGTATTTGGCAAGACTGGTAAAGCAGAGACCGCAACGGATTCCGCACCGCTCGAAATGGTTGAAACCACGATCCAGCTCAAACCTGAGGATCAGTGGCGTCCTGGCATGACGATTGACAAGATTATTGAAGAACTCGACAGGACCGTCCGTTTACCGGGGCTGGCAAACCTCTGGGTGCCGCCAATCCGTAACCGTATTGATATGCTCTCAACCGGGATCAAAAGCCCGATAGGTATCAAGGTGTCCGGAACGGTTCTGTCCGATATCGATGCAACGGCGCAGAGTATCGAAGCGGTAGCCAAAACGGTACCGGGCGTGGTGTCTGCCCTGGCTGAGCGACTTGAGGGTGGGCGCTACATCGATATCGATATCAACCGGGAAAAAGCTTCCCGCTACGGAATGACGGTGGGCGATGTGCAGCTGTTCATCTCATCAGCCATCGGCGGCGCGACGGTAGGGGAAACGGTTGAAGGCGTGGCCCGGTACCCGATTAATATCCGCTATCCGCAGGATTACCGGAACAGCCCGCAGGCTCTGAAACAGATGCCGATCCTGACCCCGATGAAGCAGCAGATCACGCTGGGCGATGTTGCGGATATTAAGGTCGTTTCAGGACCGACTATGCTGAAAACGGAAAATGCCCGTCCAGCCAGCTGGATTTACATTGACGCGCGCGGCAGGGATATGGTGTCGGTGGTTAATGACATTAAAACGGCGATCAGTCAGAAAGTGAAACTGAGACCGGGTACCAGCGTGTCATTCTCCGGACAGTTTGAACTGCTTGAGCATGCCAACAAGAAACTGAAGCTGATGGTGCCGATGACGGTGATGATCATCTTCATCCTGTTGTATCTGGCATTCCGCCGGGTTGATGAAGCCCTGCTGATCCTGATGAGCCTGCCGTTCGCCCTGGTTGGCGGGATATGGTTCCTGTACTGGCAGGGCTTCCATATGTCTGTCGCAACCGGAACGGGGTTTATCGCTCTGGCCGGGGTGGCAGCAGAGTTTGGCGTGGTCATGCTGATGTATCTGCGTCATGCCATTGAAGTGCACCCGGAATTGTCCCGTAAAGAGACGTTCACACCGGAAGGTCTTGATGAAGCCCTCTATCATGGTGCCGTGCTGCGTGTCCGGCCGAAAGCCATGACCGTGGCGGTGATCATTGCGGGTCTGCTGCCAATACTCTGGGGAACCGGTGCAGGTTCAGAAGTCATGAGCCGTATCGCGGCACCCATGATTGGTGGGATGATCACGGCTCCGCTGCTGTCCCTGTTCATAATTCCTGCCGCCTACAAATTAATCTGGCTGCGCAGACATAAAAAAAGCGTGTCATAACCCTGTAAGGGCATCCTCTGTGGGTGCCCTTCTGTACTGATTCATCCTGACGTCAGGGGTTATATCGATAATATACAGAGGTGAGTATGAAAAAAGTGGTCCTGGTGGCCCTGGCTCTCGGCCTTTCACTGCCCGCAATGGCGAGTGAAAAAGTGATTGATATGTACAAATCTGAAAACTGTGGCTGTTGTTCCCTGTGGGGCAAGGCGATGGAAAAAGACGGGTTTGAAGTGCGAACTCACGTCATGAATGATCAGGCGCTGTCAGCCCTGAAAGAAAAGCATGCTGTACCTGCGGGATTACGAAGTTGTCATACCGCGGTAGCAGGTAATTTGATCATTGAAGGCCATGTGCCTGCGACAACGATACACAAGGCAATGCAGTCTGGTTCGGGTATATACGGTCTCGCCACCCCCGGTATGCCAGCAGGAAGCCCGGGAATGGAGATGGGGTCCCGAAAAGAGGCTTACGATGTTATCGCATTCTCACCGGATGGAGCTAAAAAAGTCTTCCAGCGAATCGAATAGTCAGCGGAACGGCTGATAACAGGACGCCGGCAGCAGGCTCTCTTATGTCGGCGACATTCGTGGTAATCGCATCCATGACATACCCTGAAGACAGAAGATGCTTCAGGTATGCATAAGGAGAGTTACTGTGAAAAATGACAATGCAGTGGAACACAACAACCAGACTGCTTCTGAACAGACATTATCCCCGGACGAGAGTCACGTAGTGCAGAAGGTGAGAGATCCCGTGTGCGGGATGGCTATCCTGTCCAACAAGGCACACAGCAGCATGCGATACCAGGACCATCAGCTTTATTTCTGCTCCGCCAGCTGTGAGAGCAAATTTAAAGCCCATCCCGATCGGTATCTTACCGAAGATGCCAGTGAATATTCCCATCACCATCACGATCACCACGAAGTCAGCCCTGATAAGATAAAACAGTCTCACCGCCAGGCGGAGAAAGAGAATTCTGAAGGTGTGTGGACATGTCCGATGCATCCGGAGATACGCCGTAGTGGTCCTGGAAGCTGTCCTGTCTGTGGAATGGCACTGGAGCCGCTCGTAGCCACGGCATCCACGGGGCAGAGTGATGAACTTCGCGACATGACAAGACGCTTCTGGCTGGGGTTGTTGCTGGCGTTTCCGGTTCTGGTTCTCGAAATGGGATCTCATCTGTTTCCCGCGCTGAGGAATACAGTATCACCACAGTACAACACATGGCTGCAGCTGCTTCTGGCCTCTCCTGTCGTGTTGTGGTGTGGCTGGCCATTCTTCGCCCGGGCCGGAATGTCGTTACGTAACCGCTCCCTGAATATGTTTACCCTTGTTGCAATGGGGACCGGCGTAGCCTGGGTTTACAGCGTCATTGCAACCGTCTTCCCCTCCTGGTTTCCTGCATCGTTCAGAAACATGGATGGCCTGGTGGCCGTTTATTTTGAAGCCGCAGCAGTTATTACGGTGCTTGTTCTGCTGGGACAGGTTCTTGAGCTGCGGGCACGGGAACAAACCTCAGGCGCCATTACTGCGCTTCTGAACCTTGCCCCCAAAACCGCCAGACGGCTGGATCATGACGGTCATGAAACGGATATTAATGCGGAAGATGTCCTGCCTGGCGATAAGCTCCGCATCAGACCTGGAGAGAGTATTCCGGTCGACGGTATCGTGGTCGAAGGCAAAACAACCGTTGATGAATCGATGGTGACCGGGGAATCTATGCCTGTTACCAAAACGGAGGGTGACCCTGTCATCGGGGGGACCATTAATCAGACAGGTAGTCTTATCATCCGTGCAGAGAAAGTCGGTGATGAAACGATGCTCTCACGAATTGTTCAGATGGTCGCTGATGCACAGCGTTCGCGGGCCCCCATCCAGAGAATGGCTGACAGCGTTTCAGGCTGGTTTGTTCCTCTGGTGATACTTATCGCGGTTGTTGCTTTCATGATCTGGTCTGTCTGGGGGCCCGAGCCCAGGATGGCGCACGGTCTCATTGCGGCTGTGTCGGTCCTGATTATTGCCTGTCCCTGCGCGCTGGGGCTGGCCACGCCGATGTCGATAATGGTGGGGGTGGGCAAAGGAGCCCAGGCCGGGGTGTTAATCAAGAATGCCGAAGCCCTTGAGCGTCTTGAAAAAGTGGACACGCTGGTTGTCGACAAAACAGGCACGCTCACGGAAGGTTCGCCGACGGTGACAGGGATTATCAGTCTCAATCCGGGTGGGGAAACATCTCTTTTGCGTGTAACGGCCGCAGTGGAAAAAGGCTCGCAGCATCCGCTGGGTATGGCAGTAGTTAAAGCAGCACAGGAAAAGGGGATCGCAATACCCGCAGTCACTCATTTCAATGCGCCGTCGGGTAAAGGTGTCTCAGGCGATGTCGAAGGTCAACGGGTTGTTATTGGTAATGAACTGGCTATGCAGGAAAACAGTATCGTTATTGATAATCAAAAGGCCGTTGCGGATACGTTGCGGATGGAAGGTGCTACCGTTATCTATGTGGCCACAGACGGGCACCTTGCAGGCCTGATAGCTATCTCGGATCCCGTGAAAGCAACCACGCCGGATGCGCTTAAAGCTTTGCGTCAGGCGGGGATCCGCATCGTTATGCTCACCGGGGATAACCAGCTTACCGCTGAAGCAGTCGCACGGAAACTGGGAATAGATGAGGTTGAAGCCGGGATTCTGCCGGATGGCAAAAAAGCAGTGATAACCCGACTGAAAGCGTCTGGCCATGTGGTTGCGATGGCCGGAGACGGTGTGAATGATGCCCCGGCGCTGGCAGCGGCTGACGTGGGAATAGCCATGGGAACGGGTACAGATGTGGCAATTGAAAGTGCCGGAGTCACCCTTCTCAAAGGCGACTTGATGATACTGAACAGGGCCCGTCATCTGTCAGAAATCACCATGAAAAATATCCGACAGAATCTGTTTTTTGCATTTATCTACAACGCACTTGGCGTGCCTGTGGCTGCAGGCCTGCTTTATCCTGTGTATGGAATACTGCTGTCGCCAGTTATTGCGGCGGCGGCCATGGCTCTTTCCTCCGTCAGCGTCATTGTGAATGCGTTGCGTCTGAAAAGTGTCAGGCTCGGGAAATAACACTGAGTGAAGGGGCTGTTACGAACAGAAGGAGTCCAGTATGAAAAGTACCACCTATGCGCTTATTGCTGTCGCCGCGATCGCGGCATTTGCCCTCCTGCGCGAACACTGGTCACATGTGGCAGGTTACTGGCCATATCTGTTATTGCTGGTCTGCCCGCTAATGCATCTTTTCCACGGCCACGGAGGGCATGGAGATCATCAACATCAAGGAAGTGAAAACGATAAAAAAATTAATCCGGCAGACGGGGCCGCGTCGCGGCCCCGTTATCAGTCCAGGTATCGTTCGTAGTCTCTGGCATGCGCAAAGGCATGCTGTTCAAGTTTGTTATCAGCGGGTGCCGCTGCCCGGAACGCCAGTGAGTTAACAGGATTGTTATTGATGACCAGCTCGTAATGCAGATGAGGACCGGATGAACGTCCGCTGTTACCGGATAACGCAATAGCGCCTCCCCGGGTAACCCTGGCCCCTTTAGTAACGAGTATTTTATTGAGGTGGAGATAGCGAGTTTTAACACCGGCTTTTCCTGTTACTTCAACAAAATATCCCATGGTGCTGTTGTATTCGGCCCGGGTGATTTTTCCGTCGATGACGCTGACTATTTTCGTGTTCATGGGCATGGAATAATCAATGCCATTATGGGGACTCACTTTTCCCGATACCGGGTTAAGTCTTGCAGGATTGAAAGGCGAACTGAGTCTTGCTGTGGCCGGTAACGGATAATCGAGACTGCCTTTCCCGGAAGTATCGGAAAGGTTATAGAACTTTTTATCTGATATACGATACGCCGTGTAATTAAATGAACCGGACGTAAATTTATAGGCCACGACACGTGATTTTCCCGCTTTCTTTTGCAGTACGAGTTTTAATGATTCATTTTTTTTCAAATGCCGCAGATTAAACCGGGAAGGCAAGGAGCGCTGAAGAGTAGCGATCTCGTTCGATTCCAGCCCCGAGCGGGTGGCTGAAAGGTAGGCATTTTCTTTTACGACATCGGTAGAATACATTTACTGGAATTCGCCGTTAGCATGAACACTGCGGCGTATGCTAGGGGTTTTCAGGAGGCGTGTCATCTGTCAGTTAATCGGGAGCACCGTTGATGGTCGTCATTTTTGTAACATATCTTGTTTCCCGTTTGCTCCTGAAGCTCTGGGAACTGTATGACCAGCCCGACGGTGATGATTAACGGGACTGAAACAGGTTACGGCAGAGCAATATGGGGCTCATGTCCTGCTACGTAACCCGTCAGTAAAGCCCTGCTGCGCACCTGACGCTAAGCACTAACCCGCCTGCAGTTACCTGGTCGAATACAGCCCGCGAAGCTTTCTTGCCTGCGTCTGATGTGCTTCCGCACCGGCATTATTGACCTGCTCATGCACGAGAGCGGCTTTTTCTCCGGCATTCAGTTCGTTAAAAGAAGAAGACGAGGTCTTTGAATTTGCATCACTGCCGGACAGCATTTTTTTATGTTCCTCAATCATTTTCTGATGCACATAGGACGCGCTGTTGTTCATAAATGAATGAGCAACAATGGCCCTTTCATGTTCATTCATTTCAGAGAATGAGGGCGTGTTGTTTTTATTAACCCTGTCCGGTAAGTTTTCATGCGTCGAGGAGTTCACATGACTGACGGCTGAGGCATTATTAACAAATCGATGTGCTTCATGGGCAATATCACTGGACTGAGCAAAAGCTGCCCCACAAAATAAAGCTGTAAACGCAGTGGTCGTGATTAATATATTCATGTGTAATTACCTTCTGAGGTACATAAAAGATGTCCTTATGATCATATATAAAAAAATCAACCTGTGGGGAAGATGACGTAAATGTAATACAGCCACGTACATTACACGATTGTAATGAATTTGTTTCTTAAGGTGTGCTAGATTCATTTCATTGTAAGTGGATGAACCAGTAATTTAATTTAAATCGGTTCTCGAATTCTGTCAGTAACCATACTTTAAATAAGGGAATGCGCATGCTGTTGAAAACGTCTCGACGAACTTTCCTGAAGGGGTTAACCCTCTCTGGCGTAGCCGGAAGTCTTGGCGTATGGAGTTTCAATGCGCGTTCCAGTCTGAGCCTGCCAGTTGCCGCATCCCTGCAGGGTACTCAGTTTGACCTGACCATTGGTGAAACGGCCGTCAATATCACGGGCAGTGAGCGTCAGGCCAAAACAATCAATGGAGGCCTGCCGGGGCCCGTTCTTCGCTGGAAAGAAGGTGACACCATTACCCTGAAGGTCAAAAACCGTCTTAATGAACAGACGTCCATTCACTGGCACGGCATTATTCTTCCGGCCAATATGGATGGTGTTCCGGGGCTGAGTTTTATGGGCATAGAGCCTGATGATACCTACGTTTACACCTTTAAGGTTAAGCAGAACGGGACTTACTGGTACCACAGCCATTCCGGTCTGCAGGAACAGGAGGGGGTATACGGTGCCATTATCATCGATGCCAGGGAGCCAGAACCGTTTGCTTACGATCGTGAGCATGTGGTCATGTTGTCTGACTGGACCGATGAAAATCCTCACAGCCTGCTGAAAAAATTAAAAAAACAGTCGGATTACTACAATTTCAATAAACCAACCGTTGGCTCTTTTTTCCGCGACGTGAATACCAGGGGGCTGTCAGCCACCATTGCCGATCGGAAAATGTGGGCTGAAATGAAAATGAATCCGACTGACCTCGCGGATGTCAGTGGCTACACCTACACCTATCTCATGAACGGGCAGGCCCCGCTGAAAAACTGGACCGGACTGTTCCGTCCCGGTGAAAAGATACGCTTACGGTTTATCAACGGCTCGGCAATGACCTATTTCGATATCCGTATCCCCGGGCTGAAAATGACGGTCGTGGCTGCAGATGGCCAGTATGTAAACCCGGTTACCGTTGACGAATTCAGGATTGCCGTTGCCGAAACCTATGATGTCATTGTGGAGCCTCAGGGTGAGGCCTATACCATCTTCGCACAATCCATGGACAGGACCGGTTACGCTCGAGGGACACTGGCCACGAGAGAGGGGTTAAGTGCTGCCGTTCCCCCCCTCGATCCCCGTCCTCTGTTGACCATGGAAGATATGGGTATGGGGGGAATGGGACATGATATGGCAGGAATGGACCACAGCCAGATGGGAGGCATGGATAACAGCGGAGAGATGATGTCTATGGACGGTGCTGACCTTCCGGATAGCGGGACATCCTCCGCGCCCATGGATCACAGCAGCATGGCCGGTATGGATCATTCCCGGATGGCCGGAATGCCGGGTATGCAAAGTCATCCTGCGTCAGAAACGGATAACCCACTGGTTGATATGCAGGCGATGAGCGTCTCTCCGAAATTAAATGATCCGGGTATTGGTCTTCGAAATAACGGAAGAAAGGTTCTCACGTACGCGGATTTGAAAAGCCGCTTTGAGGATCCTGACGGACGTGAACCTGGCCGTACCATAGAACTGCATTTAACCGGCCACATGGAAAAGTTTGCCTGGTCATTTAACGGAATCAAGTTTTCAGATGCCGCACCGGTGCTGCTGAAATACGGTGAGCGGCTCAGGATCACGCTGATCAACGATACCATGATGACTCACCCCATTCACCTGCATGGTATGTGGAGCGATCTGGAAGATGAAAACGGTAATTTCATGGTTCGTAAACACACAATAGATGTTCCCCCTGGTACAAAACGCAGTTACAGAGTGACAGCAGATGCGCTTGGCCGCTGGGCGTATCACTGCCATTTGCTCTATCACATGGAAATGGGAATGTTTCGTGAAGTCCGGGTGGAGGAATGATGCGAATGAAGAGAAATTTGAAGGCCATACCTGTTCTGGTCGCCGGTTTGTTTACCTCACAGCTTTCTATTGCGGCGGGCTCCGTCTCTGCAGATCCCCACGCCGGGCACGACATGTCTGCCATGCAGATGCCAGCAGATGAGAATTTCACTGAGATGACGTCAATGGAGCCCATTGTAACTGAGAGCAGAACGCCAATTCCGCCTGTTACCGATGCCGACCGGAAGGCTGCATTCGGCAATTTACAGGGGCATGCGATTCACGACAGTGCGATTAATTATCTGGTTCTGCTGGATCAACTGGAATGGCAACGGTCGGATAACACCAACAATTTCAGCTGGAGTGTTAACAGCTGGATTGGAGGCGACACAGATCGGATTTGGCTAAAGAGTGAAGGTGAACGAAGCAATGGGGAAACGGAGGCGGCTGAAGCGCAGTTACTCTGGGGACATGCGGTTGGCCCATGGTGGGATTTGGTTGCGGGTGTCAGGCAGGATTTCAGACCTGCTTCTGCCCGGACCTGGGCTGCTGTCGGTTTTCAGGGGCTGGCACTCTATAATTTTGAGTCTGAAATTACGGGTTTTGTCAGTAATGGCGGAAAAGCAGCCCTTCGTCTGGGAGGAGAATACGACGTTTTACTGACTAACCGGCTCATACTCCAGCCATCCTATGAGGTGAATTTCTACAGTCAGGATGATGAATCGCGGGGTCGCGGCAGGGGACTGACTGACACAGAGCTGGGGCTCCGGCTGCGCTATGAAATACGCCGTGAGTTTGCACCCTATATAGGCGTTTCCTGGAATCAACTTTACGGGAAAACATCCGATATGGCGAAAAGAGAAGGTGAGAAAGACCATCAGGTAGTATTCCTGGCGGGAGCCAGAATCTGGTTTTAACGCACTGATATAAAACACTCAACTAAACAGGTAAATAAAATGTCGATTTTAAATAAAGCCATTCTTACAGGTGGCCTCGTTATGGGCGTTGCTTTCTCTGCTATGGCCCATCCGGAATTAAAAAGCTCTGTGCCACAGGCTGATTCAGCCGTAGCGGCCCCGGAAAAGATTCAGCTTAATTTCTCGGAAAATCTGACCGTGAAATTCTCAGGTGCAAAATTAACGATGACGGGTATGAAAGGCATGTCATCACATTCTCCGATGCCGGTCGCGGCAAAAGTGGCGCCAGGCGCTGACCCTAAATCGATGGTCATTATTCCGCGAGAGCCTTTACCCGCTGGCACTTATCGTGTTGACTGGCGCGCGGTTTCTTCAGATACGCACCCTATTACCGGTAATTACACCTTTACAGTGAAGTAATATTATGAACGACCTGATTATGATTGTTATTCGTTTTCTTCTTTATCTGGATTTGATGGTAATATTTGGATTGCCATTTTTTCAGATATATGGAATAAGCGGTGTCAGACATGAAACCTATAACCTGACTAATTTCAGGTCGTTTATAACCTTTGCTGTTGTTACAGGCATCATTCTTACTGGCATTAATATGCTCCTGGTATCTAATGCCATGAGTGGAGTAACTGACCTCAGAGAATTATCCATCCATGTTATCGAGATGGTGATAGAAGAAACTGATGTGGGTATTAGCTGGATTGTCAGGCTCTGTGCCCTGTTTACCACACTCGGTGCTTTGTTCCTTTACACTAATAAGAGAGTATTGTCCTGCCTGCTGATGACGATGAGTGGGGGCGTGGCGCTGGCTACACTTGCCTGGGGAGGACACGCCGTTATGCATGACGGTCTGCATTACTATCTCCATTTACTGAGCGATCTGACCCATCTCGGCGCTGCAGGTGCCTGGACAGGTGCTCTGGTTGCATTTGCTATCCTGCTGATGCGCAGAAACGAGCATAATGCACAGAGCGTCATTGTGATATCTGACTCCCTGGCAAAATTTGCCACGGCAGGAACGGTGATTGTTGTAGCCCTGATCCTGAGTGCGCTGGTCAACTATCTGTATATTGCTGAGGGTAACTTAACTCCCTTATTCAACAGTTCCTGGGGGAGGATATTGCTTGCCAAGACGGCTCTGTTTGTTCTGATGCTTCTTCTGGCTGCAGCAAACCGGTTTCACCTGGGTCCCCGGCTTGAAGTTATGGTCAGGGAAGGGAATTATGATCGCAGCGTTGCCCTGATGCGAAACAGCATCCTGACAGAATTCGTTGTTGCGATTATCATTCTGGGCGCCGTAGCGTGGCTTGGAATGCTTGCTCCGTCTCAGATCAGCTAGGGGACAGCCAAAGCTTATGCGTGATATTTTTACTTTCATATCAGCGAGTTGACCATGCAGCGTATTTTAATCGTTGAAGACGAACAAAAAACAGGTCGTTACCTGCAGCAGGGACTGGTTGAGGAAGGCTATCAGGCCGATCTCTTTAATAATGGCCGCGATGGTCTCGGGGCCGCGTCGAAGGGACAGTATGATTTGATAATACTGGACGTGATGCTGCCTTTCCTCGACGGGTGGCAAATCATCAGCGCACTGAGGGAGTCCGGGCACGAAGAACCGGTCCTGTTTTTAACCGCAAAGGACAACGTGCGGGACAAAGTGAAAGGACTGGAGCTTGGCGCAGATGACTACCTGATTAAGCCCTTTGATTTTACGGAGCTGGTTGCACGTGTAAGAACCCTACTGCGCCGGGCACGCTCGCAGGCCGCAACAGTCTGCACCATCGCCGATATGACCGTTGATATGGTGCGCCGGACCGTGATCCGTTCGGGGAAGAAGATCCATCTCACCGGTAAAGAATACGTTCTGCTTGAGTTGCTGCTGCAACGCACCGGAGAAGTGTTACCCAGGAGTCTTATCTCGTCCCTGGTCTGGAACATGAATTTTGACAGTGATACGAATGTGATTGATGTCGCCGTGAGACGTCTGAGAAGTAAAATTGATGATGACTTTGAGCCAAAACTGATCCATACCGTTCGCGGTGCCGGATATGTCCTGGAGATCAGAGAAGAGTGAGGTTCAAAATTTCCCTGACCACACGCCTGAGCCTGATTTTTTCTGCGGTGATGCTTACGGTATGGTGGTTATCAAGTTTTATCCTGATTAGCACCCTGAATGGCTATTTCGATAATCAGGACCGCGATTTTCTGACAGGTAAACTTCAGCTCACCGAAGAGTTTCTTAAAACAGAGACGTTCAGGAACAAAACGGATATTAAGTCATTATCAGAAAAAATAAACGATGCGATGGTGGGGCACAATGGCTTATTCATTTCTATAAAAAACATGGAAAATGAAAAAATTGTTGAACTCTATGCCAAAAATTCTGTTGTTCCAGCGGTCCTGCTTAATAAGTCGGGTGATATTCTCGACTATATGATCCAGACGGAAGAAAATAACACCGTGTACCGCAGTATCTCGCGGCGGGTTGCCGTGACGCCGGAACAGGGTAAAAGCAAACATGTCATCATTACGGTTGCCACGGATACTGGGTATCACACCCTGTTTATGGACAAACTCAGTACCTGGCTGTTCTGGTTCAATATCGGTCTGGTCTTTATTTCTGTTTTTCTGGGCTGGCTGACCACACGTATTGGTCTGAAACCGCTACGGGAAATGACCAGTCTGGCTTCCTCCATGACCGTACACAGCCTGGATCAGCGTCTAAATCCCGATCTGGCTCCGCCGGAAATCTCTGAGACCATGCAGGAGTTCAATAATATGTTTGATCGCCTGGAGGGGGCATTCCGGAAACTGTCAGATTTCTCGTCTGACATCGCGCATGAGCTGCGCACACCAGTCAGTAATCTGATGATGCAGACGCAGTTTGCACTGGCTAAGGAAAGGGATGTTTCGCATTACCGCGAAATTTTATTCGCTAACCTGGAAGAACTGAAAAGGTTGTCACGAATGACCAGTGACATGCTTTTTCTGGCACGTTCAGAGCATGGTCTGCTGCGGCTGGATAAACATGATGTGGATCTGGCAGCCGAACTGAATGAATTACGTGAGTTGTTCGAGCCCCTGGCAGACGAAACAGGAAAGACAATCACGGTTGAAGGAGAGGGCGTTGTTGCCGGAGACAGCGATATGCTCCGACGTGCTTTCAGTAACCTGCTTTCCAATGCAATCAAGTATTCTCCCGATAACACCTGTACAGCGATACACCTTGAGCGTGACAGTGACTGTGTGAACGTGATGATTACGAATACGATGTCCGGCCAGGTTCCCGCTAATCTGGAACGTTTGTTTGACCGGTTCTATCGCGCAGACTCATCAAGGTTCTACAACACGGAAGGCGCGGGGCTGGGATTATCAATTACAAGGTCGATCATTCATGCTCACGGCGGCGAGCTGTCAGCAGAACAGCAGGGGCGGGAAATTGTGTTCAGTGTGCGTCTGTTAATGGATTAATACCGTTATTCAGGAGAAACCCGGAAGGTGACAAAAATGTCATCGTTCAGTCACGCGATAAACAGAGGCGGTTTTTTATAATCAGCCATAAATCAGGACAGCGTGATAATTCAATCGCCCGGTTCCTGGCGTGATGATCAACCAGCCCTGAGATCAAATGCTTTCTCTGTTATAAGCATTGATTGTTCGGGTATGAAAACACCGGAGACCCAACCATGAAAAAGATCCTTGTATCCTTTATTGCCATGATGGCTGTCGCTTCATCTGCCTGGGCTGCAGAGACAATGAACATGCATGACCAGGTAAATAATGCCCAGGCGCCTGCCCATCAGATGCAATCATCCGCTGAAAAAAGTGCAGTTCAGGGGGAGAGCATGAAAATGATGGATATGAGCGGTCACGATCAGGCCGCAATGTCCCATGAAATGATGCAAAACGGCAATTCTGCTGCCCATCAGGACATGGCTGAAATGCATAAAAAAATGATGAAATCCAAACCTGAGAACACCCAAGAAACTGCTAAGCCATTTTCCGAAATGAACGAGCATGAGAAAGCCGCTGTTGTGCATGAGAAGGCGAATAATGGTCTATCTTCCGTTATTCATCAGCAGCAGGCTGAAAAGCATCGCAGCCAGATCACCCAGAATTAACCCGCAGCTCCACTTGTCAGACCCTCATTTGACGCCGAAGTCACTGGCTTACGCTCCCGTCCGGGAGCGTTTTTTTCCCATATATCAAACTTTAACTCTGAAGAGGTGGAAGTATCTGACCAACACTGTCACGTAACGCCAGATAACTACAAAAACACCTCAGGTGAACGTAAGCGTTAAGTGAGCGCCGTATTGACGGCTATTTATTGGTGAGATCTACGTTCCATGGCAGCAGTTCGGCCACTTTGTTGATGGGCCACTCCGGCAATACGCTCAGGATATGGCGAAGGTAACCCTCTGGATCGATACCGTTCAGCCTGCACGTTCCGATCAGACCATACAGCAGGGCACCACGTTCACCACCATGATCACTGCCGAAGAAGATGTAGTTTTTCTTGCCCAGACAGACCGCTCGTAGCGCGCGCTCAGCAGCGTTATTATCCGGCTCTGCCAGACCATCATCGCAGTAGTAACACAGGGCATCCCACTGGTTCAGTGCATAAGCGAACGCCTCGCCTAACCGGGATTTTTTCGACAGAGTGGCACTTTTCTCCACCAACCAGTCATGCAGGGATATCAGCAACGGTTAACTTCGGGACCGTCTGGCGGCCAGCCGCTGAGATGCCGGAAGGCCGCGTATTTCCTCTTCTATCGCGTATAACTCACTGATGCGCTTCAGAGCCTCCTCTGCTGTGGCCGTCCGGGTGCTGATATAGACGTCATGGATTTTGCGCCGCGCATGAGCCCAGCATGCCGCTTCTGTCAACGGGCCACCTTCACGCTCTGCGCTGAACAACCTGTCGTACCCTGCGAAGGCATCTGCCTGCAGCACGCCATGATAGTGCCGAAGATGTTGCTGAGGGTGTTTCCCCTGTCGGTCCGGTGAGAAGGCGAACCATGCCGCTGGCGGATCTGATGAACCCGCGCTTCTGTTATCACGGACATATGTCCAGATACGCCCGGTTTTCGTCTTCTTTCTGCCCGGCGCCAGCACGGGCACCGGAGTGTCATCCGTATGCAGTTTGCGGCAGTCCATCACGTAGTGGTAGAGGGCTTCATCCAGCGGGGCCATTAACCGGCAGCACGCATCCACCCAGTTGGAGAGCAGCGCACGACTCAGATCCACACCCTGACGGGCAAAGATTTCGCACTGGCGATACAGCGGCAGGTGTTCACAGTATTTGGCCGTTAACACGCGGGCCAGCAGACCCGGCCCGGCGATGCCCCGGTCGATAGGACGTGAGGGCGCTGGCGCTTCAACGACGCAGTCGCATCGGGTACAGGCCTTTTTCACCCTGACCGTGCGGATCACTTTCAGGGCGCTGGAGACCAGCTCCAGTTGCTCCGCGCTGACTTCGCTGAGATAGGCCATATCACTACCGCAACCAGGACAGCTGGTTTCAGCTGGCTCCAGTCTGTTTATTTCGCGGGGAAGATGTTCCGGTAACGGGCGACGATGACGGGACTGGCGCAACTGACGCGGAACCTGCTGATCATTGTCCCGGCCGTTGTAACGATCGCTTTGCTGCTCCTGCTGTTTCAGCAGGGCTTCGGCTTCTTCGACCTGCCGGCGTAGCTTTTCTGAACGGGTACCGAACAGCATTCGGCGCAGTTTTTCTATCTGAGCCCGCAGATGTTCTATTTCACGCTCTTCGTTCTCTATTTTCTCTTCTGCGCGGGCCAGCGCTGAACGCAGGAACGACTCAGTCTCAGCAACGAGACTGAGCTGGCTGTCTTTCTGGCGAAGCGCGTCTTCCAGCGCAGCGATACGGGCGAGATAGTCCTGACTCATGACCCCATTTATAATGCGGTCATGCGCTTTTTACAACATCGTCAGTGAGTTAAGGCGTGCAGTTTTAGGTTTCCGCCAGTCCAGCTTATCGAGGAGCATGGCGAGTTGTGAGCGGGTGATGGCGATTTTGCCGTCGCGTACAGCAGGCCAGACGAACTGTCCCTCTTCCAGACGTTTGGTAAACAGACACAGACCGTCAGCATCAGCCCAGAGGATCCTCACGGTGTCACCTTTACGACCACGGAAGATAAACAGGTGGCCGGAGAACGGATTGTCATCAAGAACATGCTGGACCAGTTCGCCCAGACCATTGAAGGACTTACGCATATCGGTGACCCCGGCAACCAGCCAGATACGAGTGCCTGACGGTAAGGGTATCATCGGCTCCTCCCGCTCAGCTCGCGGATCAGCGTTTTCAGAAGTGCAGGTGATAAATCCCCGGACAGACGCAGGCTGGCACCGCCGACAGTCACCTCGCATGTCATGGCCTCGCGGCAGGCTGGAGCGGCGGGTTCATAGTGCGGCTCAGCATGGTGTGACAGGACCATATCAGGCAGGACAACGGGGATAACAGAGTCTTGCTCTCTGATTGACCGTTGTATTTCATCGGGCAGAAGATGTCTGTAACGCTGGCGCCAGGTAAACAGCAGATTGTCATTAATTCCATTATCCCGCGCCAACCGGGCAACACAGGCTCCAGGCTGATATGAAGTGGTTTACTGAATTTGGCCACCTGAACAGAGGTGATATGCTCACCTCAGAACAACACAGGTGCCATAATGAAAAAAAGAAATTTCAGCGCAGAGTTTAAACGCGAATCCGCTCAACTGGTCGTTGACCAGAATTACACCGTGGCAGATGCAGCCAGCGCTATGGATGTCGGCCTTTCCACAATGACGCGATGGGTGAAACAATTACGTGATGAGCGGCAGGGAAAAACACCAAAAGCCTCCCCCATTACCCCGGAACAAATTGAAATCCGTGAGCTCAGGAAAAAGCTACAACGTATTGAAATGGAAAATGAAATATTAAAAAAGGCTACCGCGCTCTTGATGTCAGACTCCCTGAACAGTTCTCGATAATCGGGAAACTCAGGGCGCGTTATCCTGTGGCCACTCTCTGCCATGTGTTCGGGGTCCATCGCAGCAGCTACAAATACTGGAAAAACCGTCCTGAAAAGCCAGACGGCAGACGGGCTGTATTACGCAGCCAGGTACTTGAACTGCATGGCATCAGCCACGGCTCTGCCGGAGCAAGAAGCATCGCCACAATGGCAACCCAGAGAGGCTACCAGATGGGGCGCTGGCTTGCTGGCAGACTCATGAAAGAGCTGGGGCTGGTCAGTTGCCAGCAGCCGACTCACCGGTATAAGCGTGGCGGTCATGAGCACGTTGCTATCCCGAATCATCTTGAGCGACAGTTCGCCGTAACGGAACCAAATCAGGTGTGGTGCGGTGATGTGACCTATATCTGGACGGGTAAGCGCTGGGCGTACCTCGCCGTTGTTCTCGACCTGTTCGCAAGAAAACCAGTGGGCTGGGCCATGTCGTTCTCGCCGGACAGCAGGCTTACCATGAAAGCACTGGAAATGGCATGGGAAACCCGTGGTAAGCCCGTCGGGGTGATGTTCCACAGCGATCAAGGCAGTCATTATACGAGCAGGCAGTTCCGGCAGTTACTGTGGCGATACCGGATCAGGCAGAGTATGAGTCGGCGTGGAAACTGCTGGGATAACAGCCCAATGGAGCGCTTCTTCAGGAGTCTGAAGAACGAATGGGTGCCAGCGACGGGCTATGTAAGCTTCAGCGATGCAGCTCACGCAATAACGGACTATATCGTTGGATATTACAGCGCACTAAGACCGCACGAATATAATGGTGGGTTACCACCAAACGAATCAGAAAACCGATACTGGAAAAACTCTAACGCGGTGGCCAGTTTTAGTTGACCACAACACATGGCGTAAGAAGTATGGCGGTATGGAGGTGCCTGAGGTTAAGCGCCTGAAGTCGCTTGAGGAAGAGAACGCCAGACTCAAGAAGCTGCTTGCTGAAGCCATGCTGGATAAGGAGGCGCTTCAGGTGGCTCTTGGGCGAAAGTACTGACGACAGACCAGAAGCGGGAAGCCGTGGAAGTCATGTGCGAGGCTAAGGGTCTGTCGCAACGTCGTGCCTGCAGGCTGGCAGGTCTGTCTCTGTCAACCTGCCGATATTCGGCTCAGCGTCCGGCTGCTGACGCGCAGCTGTCTCTACGCATCACAGAGCTGGCACTTGAACGCCGCCGTTTTGGTTACCGGCGTATCTGGCAGCTTCTGCGACGTGAAGGTCTTTGCGTTAACCACAAGCGGGTTTACCGCATCTATCAACTTAATGGCCTGAGTGTAAAACGCAGACGACGTCGTAAAGGGCTGGCAACAGAACGTCTGCCGCTGCTCCGCCCGATGGCGCCCAATCTGACCTGGTCAATGGATTTCGTCATGGACGCACTGGCCACAGGTCGCAGGATCAAGTGCCTGACCTGCGTGGATGATTTCACAAAGGAATGCCTGACGGTCACTGTTGCCTTCGGGATTTCAGGCGTGCAGGTCACGCGTATTCTGGACAGCATTGCGCTGTTTCGCGGCTATCCGGCTACGATAAGAACCGATCAGGGCCCGGAGTTTACCTGCCGCGCACTCGAACAGTGGGCTTTTGAGCATGGAGTGGAGCTGCGACTTATCCAGCCCGGCAAGCCAACGCAGAACGGATTTATTGAGAGTTTTAACGGACGCTTTCGTGATGAATGCCTGAATGAGCACTGGTTCAGCGATATTGTTCACGCCAGGAAGATCATTAATGACTGGCGACTGGATTATAACGAGTGTCGACCACATTCATCACTGAATTACCTGACGCCGGCTGAATTTGCAGCGGGCTGGCGAAACGGGAAATATGAAGAAAAACCAACCGACATTACTAACTGAAGGTTGTATCTAACTCTGGGGGCAGGTCATCCCCATTAAGTTGCCCGTAACTATTTTTTTGTTCAGTGGTTAAAAAATCTACGGGCATAGCCAAAACCTCTTATTGGTTACACAAACTCAAATCAGTGACGTATTGTTTTCCCATTTCCGGCATGTAAGCCATGAGGAATTTTAATAAATATCTGGATGGAAATGCCGCAATGGTTCCATTTGCTGATGAAGAATACGGATTATGTAAATACTATGAGGTTGTGGGCGATAAAAAATAGCATGTTTATGGTGATCGTGGCGGCGAAGCCCTTCGGCAATTTCGGGGCACTCGTAACCCATCAAAGGTTGTTCTGCAAGCGTTAGCAAAACGTCATGCATACTGTCTGTATAAGCATCCGCTTGCTCTATGCCAAAGTTCAATAGGGTGTATTCAAAGATATGCTCAAAGTCTTCTGCGGCGAGGTTGGAAAGTTTATACATTGTGTCTCTGCTTTACTTTAGTCGCAATGTCATGAAGTGATAATGAGCATTGACCACTCTGCTCTCCGGCTTCAATCGCCATTTTTAGAGCCGTGGTTTGTTTCTCTTGCCTTTCGAGTAGCCGCAATGCAGAACGAACTACTTCGCTTGTTGAGCCATAGCGACCAGTCGCTATGAGTTGGCCGACAAACTCATCTAGCTGAGACCCAATCGTAACACTAGTTGTGCGTGACATATTTCCACCTACATGTGTGAATAATTAACACACCAATAATAGGTCAACTAAAATTCAAAATCAAATCACGATCTTCGTATGACAATGAAGTATACCCATTTGATACCCAGGTTGACATAATCACTATTTGCTCTGAAAATAGACAGGCTTACTTGTTGCTACTTGCAACCAGCTAATGCTCCGGCAGTCTGAGAGGAGCGCCTTCGGGTGACTGCCAGCTAACGTTTCACCGGTCTGAGAGAAACACCTTCGGGTGACCGGAAAATCCTCGCAGCCTGAGAGAGGATACCTTCGGGTGGTAAATCCGTTTAACCTCTGGAAACGGATATCACTGAATAGTGATTGGGGTCATTTCAACTTATCAGACAGTCAGAAAGTTGTTTTTTCTGACTCCCCGACGGGAAACACTTCCCGCTCGGGCAGGTGTTTCCTTTTTTTATGGAGAAACACAATGTCTGTCATCTCTTCTGCGATTTTCCCTGAACATATCCTTACTCAGCTTCAGCAGTCTGCTGACGCAGCTGTCCGGAAATTGAAATCTTTCATTTATCTGCATCGCAACAGCAGCTGGTATGTCAATGGCTCGGGCAATTATGCCGTCCGTGCGCATATCTCTTCTGTTAAAGACCAGGGCGTTTACGTCTTTCTTACCGTTCGTACAGGTTGCCACCGCGCCGAGTATGTTTTTCACCGCCTGCCGGTTTCCTTTCCTGCGGGAATAACAGGTCGTCGAAACGCATACCGCCATGCCTGCCGTCAGGCACAGCATCTGGCACACCTGCGCTACCGTTTTCTTTCCGGAGGGCATTCTCATGACTGAAGCACTGCACGATGTCACTTTCCGTATTCTGTCGATGTCTGAGGCGCGACGGGATGTATGTCCCGCTCAGTATGGCCCCGTAAGTGGCGTTTTCATCCGGGGCGAAATCCTGCGGGATAATGTCTCCTGTGGCGAACAGGTTTTTGTCGCACCGCTCGGTGATTGTGATCCGGCTGACCCCGAACTTTGCGTCTGGTGTCAGTATTACGGATGTTCTTCCCGGGTTAAGGCCGGCGACATACTGGATGGTGTGGCAGATTCAGGCATAAATTTCGCTGATCCACTGTCGTTAGCTGTGTTGCAACGCCTCCGCTTTAATCCTGAATATGTGTATCAGGAGCAGACGAACTGAACTGATCGGCTGATGAAGGCCGTGACCGTAAAATGTTGTGGACCCTGACGGGGATATCTCTCCGTCGGAGGGAATATCCCGTTATTTACCTGAGGATATACCCATGCACACAGACGTTTATACGCTTAAAACTCCACTGGACACGCTCAGCTGGCTTTGCCTGCTTGAGAGTGAACTCCTGAGCATCAGGGCATTTCAGCGTCTCGATCTACATACGGACCGGGATGAACCGAATGAACTGACGTTTCTGGAAGATTCCATCATTGGGACCGGCACAGCTTATGGCTGGTTTGTCTTTTTACTCGGGGAAGGCGATATTCCGCCTTTGCCTGATACGTCTAAAAATCTGCTCTTCACGCTGGACGAGCTGGGAAAAGAAATTAACCGGCCCTTCTGGGAGAAGGCCGTGGATGAAGGTATCCAGGATGCCCGGTGTGATCGGGCTATAGCGGCTCTCGAACGGATGTAACCAGCAGACAGAACACACCCTGACGGGGATTTACTCCCGTCCGGGGGATAAATCCCCCTTTTTTTTCTTCGCGGAGGATTTATCAATGAAAGACCTGTCTTCTTCCCCGGCTTCCATGTCGGTTGTCTACACCATCGAGCATGTCAGCACGGTTCCGTTGCGTCACTGGCATGCTTTCGTTCTGGCCGTAACAGAAACCTTCTGGCAACTGCCGGTGCGTCTGCGTCCGGGAAATATGTATCTGCCGTCGCTTAACCGCGCGGCTGACCTGTTTCCGGTTGCTGATGTCATGGCGTTCTGTGGCGATTCAGGCGGCTGTTTCTGGCCGGTCAACATGACCATTGAGCGGGAGCGCAGCAACAATACGCTGAGTATCCAGGAGCTGGATTTTCAGCATCAGCCCTGCGATTTCTTTGCGCGTGTTGTGATGGTCCTGCTGCATAACCTGTGTCCGGACAGCTTCCGGATACATTCTTCAGACGAGGGTCGCAGCTGGGCGTTACCGTTACGCTGGATTGAACAACATCTCGGCCTGCCTGAGCAACCGACGCTGACCGCGCCGCAGCCGGTACTGAAAACACCGGTAGGCGAGGGCGCGTTTGATTCCCTGCTGCTGCAGCTGCTCTCCGGTGGTGAGCGGGTGCTGAGCAATGAGGACTGGAATGCATTCGTGCTGGCGGAATTCCATCTGTACGAACTGAAGCGGGTCGCGGAAACATCTGACTCGTTTTAAACAGTAATGACTTTAACCCCGTCGGGAGAGATGACTCCGGACGGAGCGGCTCTCCCGTTTTTACAGGAGAGCCCCATGCTTTTTTTCGACAATAAAGACCTGACGAACGTCCTGCTGACCGCCCGCATGCAGGGAGGCCAGCTTCATCTGGCAAAGGATGAGGGTGTTTATCTGATGCCGGCCACCGGTGCCTGGCAGGGCAACGATCCGGTGCCGCGTATTGCGTATGCCGCAGGGTGTCACCCTCAGAAAAATGAGGACTGGTACGACACGGCGCGCCTGCTTGCCGGCGGCGATGATTTCATTGAATCACTGACGATAAGCGACGCGATCGCCACCTCTGTACTGTCCGGCAGGACGGACCTGAGGATCCTGATTACCGACACACAGATACAGGTGCTCACCGCAGCGACTGACCGGGTGAAAGTGGCGCAGTATCGCCACAAGGCCGATCAGCTTCTGGCGAGTGCAGTCTGTCACTTCAGTGCCTGTGTCGGGCCTGATGAACTCTGCCGCTGGCGTGAAAACGCCGTGCGTCTGCTGACGCAGGCGGCCTTCATCAGCTGTAAGCGGGCGAAGCCTGAAGATCATCAAACCTTTCTGAACGCCTGTGGCAGGCTGCAGGCCAGGTTATCGCAGGTGACCCCGCAGGGGGCGCTGCGAATAACCGGACGTTAACTCACCCCGGCAGGGACTTTTCCTGCCGGAAAGGTTCCTGCCTCTTTCTGAACCGAAGGAGGCCCGTATGGGACTGGATATTTTTCTCTACAGCCAGCACCGGCAGATCGTCGCAGTACCGGCACCGTATCATCCTGTGTGTGAACTGAGCCGCGATTTTTCACTGATTACCTGGGTGGATAAGCATGTCGGTGAGGTGGAAAATGCGACCTGTCTGGAACTTTCACGCGAGCATATTCAGCAACTGAAAGAGAGGCTGGACTGTGCGATTGCGACATTTACAGAGGGTAATGAGGATAATCAGCTTCTTCAGCGCCGGCTGCAGTACGTTTTCACCCTGCGTGACAGGCTGGAAAGCCTGCTCAGTGATTTTGACTTTGAACATGAATACCTGTGGTTTTATGCCGCATGGTAACTGACTTCTGAATTTCCCGTCGACGGGCGTAACTCTGCGCCCGCCGGCGCAGGGGTATGCCTCTGATTAAAGGTATATCTCATGAAAAAAACGACTTCACACAAGGCGGCCCGCCGTCCGGCAAAACAGACTGACCTTTATCGCCAGATCACCGACCGCATTGTTGTCGCGCTGGAAAACGGCGTCGCGCCCTGGCGTAAGCCGTGGCGCGCGGCTGCCGGCAGCGGTCTGGCCGGTCTGCCCCTGAATGCCACAACCGGACGTCACTACAGCGGCGTGAATGTCCTGCTTCTCTGGATGTCAGCGGAAGAGCAGGGTTTTCGCAATAACTGCTGGATGACTTACCGGCAGGCGCAGCAGGCTGGCGGACAGGTGCGTAAGGGGGAGAAAGCCACCCTGGCGGTGGTTTATAAGGACTGGACGAAGCAGGCGGAGGATCGCGAAGGCAACCGCCTTTATGACAGTGACGGAAAACCGCTGATGGAAACCGTGCCGATGCTCAAACCCCTGCAACTGTTCAACGCTGAGCAGTGTGAGGGGTTGCCGGCAGAGGTTGCGGCTTCTCCTGAACAGCCCCCGACGGTGGATGAGGACGGCATACTCTGTCCGGACGTGATGAACAGGGTGATCCGGATGTTTAACACCACAGGGGTTAAACACCGGATGCTGCCTCAGAACCGGGCTTATTACCGCCCGCTGACGGATGAAATTGTGATGCCGGTGGCTGAGCAGTTTTTTACGGAGGCGGACTGCTGGTCCACGCTGTTGCATGAGCTGGTACACAGTACCGGTCATGCGAAGCGACTTAACCGGGAGGGGATAACCTCCTCATCCCGGCAGTTCGGGGACCCGGTGTATGCCCTGGAGGAGCTCATCGCCGAAATGGGCAGCGCGTTTTTGTGTGCTCAGCTCGGCGTGTTCGGTGAGGTTCAGCACGACAGCTATGTGGACCACTGGCTGAAGGTGCTGAAATCTGACAAAAAGGCCCTGTTCCGCGCCTGCCGGCATGCCCGGGAAGCGTCGGAATATCTGCTGGCACAGCCTGACAGTCAGGCTGTGGCGGCGTAATTAACTTATCCGGTGACGGTTATTCCGTAACTGTCGCCGTCCCGTGAGGACACCGCTCCTCACGGGGCTGTGTCCTCTTTTTTTTATGAAAGAGGAGTATTCACTATGTCCGAATGGTGTCATAACCGCCTGGAAATCACCGGTAAATCCGTCTGCATCGATGTCATGCTGCAGTGGATAAACGGCACTGACGTACCGCGTCACCGCCACGCCGTGCAGCAGAACATACAGCTGTTTCTGGCCGGCGCGGCGGGGATACTCAAGCCGGTGCGGACCACGTCGTATCCGCCCTGTCAGGGGCTGGTCCGTGCAGGCACAGGGCTTTCCACTGCGGCCAACCAGGCGTTTGAAAGCTGGCTGGCGCTCCTGCTGAAGGATGCCGTTCTCGATGCGGAAACCATCCGGGCCATTGACCGGCTGTATCACCAGTCAGGTCTGGGCGCGCTGAAATGGGAGAACATTCCCGGCCCGGCACGTGAGGTTATGGCGGAGCTGATTGCCAGACAGTATACCGACTGGTTTGGTCTGGTCAGTACCGGCGATGAGTCTGATGCCGCAACTGCCTGGGAGCGGCTCAGCCAGTATCCTGAACGCTCCCAGCCCTGCGATATGCTGGCCGTCATACCCACGCGGCTGGCAGCAGAGCTGAACGGCTCCGGGGGGCTGATGTCCGGTGTGTCGACCACAACCAGCCTCTACTGCCGGCAGTACGGCATGGAGTGGCCGGCCGGGCACAATGTCACCTGGCAGCGCCATACGCCAAACAGTCTTACGCTGCAGATGGATACGCCCTGGTTCCCGCCGTCAGGTGAGGTTGTCGGGGAAATTTCTGCGGTGTTTGACTGCGAGGTGCGTCACAGCTACAGCGAGCCCGTGAGCGGGCTCAGCGGTTACGACTGCTATGACGGCGGCGAACATGTCGACGGACATAAAGGTGCGGCCGGCGCGTCTCAGCCCGGTCAGGTGCTTTATCTCGTCAGCGATGAGCCAGCGTTACCTGCTCAGGAAGCAGCATCTTATCGTGAGGTCCGGGGGTAAAAGCCTGTTCCTCCGTTAACCCGGCCACGGCAATGCCGTGGCTTTCTACCCTCAGGGGACACGTCCCCTGGTCAGGGTGCGTGTTCCCTTTTTTTATGGAGAAGACGCATGCCTGGCATGATTAACCACGAAAAAGCCTTTGTTAAGTTGTTCAGTCAGACGGCCCGGTATCATCACCGGTTTAAAGTGTTCGAAGACTTCATCAGCTGCAGCGTCATCGCGCTGGAAAACCGGCTTTGCTTCAGTGAAGCCCGGGAGCAAAAGTATTTGCGTATCGTCGGTGGATACGAAAAGGAGGACGTCACGCGCATGGCGCAGCTGCTGGCCCACGTTGTTAACGGGCTGGGTGACGCGTCCGGGGACTTCCTGGGCCGCGTCTTCATGCAGCTGGAGCTGGGTGATAAATACAGGGGGCAGTTTTTCACGCCCTGGGACGTGGCCAGAATGATGGCTGCCATGCAGCTGGGCGACACTGAAGCGCTGTTCCGTGACAAACCCTTCATCACCCTGAGTGAACCTGCGTGCGGTGCCGGCTGCATGGTACTGGCATTTGCCGATGCTCTGCGAAAAGCGGGGTGGCCACCGCACCGGTATCTGTGGGTCTCCGCGACAGATATCGATCCGCTTGCGGCCGGAATGGCATACATACAGCTGTCCCTGTGCGGGATTGCCGGCGAAGTGGTGGTAGGCAATACCCTGGCGAATGAACGACGCCGGATACTTTACACACCCGGGCATTATCTCGGCGGCTGGCCTGTTCGTCTGAGTTCACGGCACTTTCAGGCGGCATAATCACATCCACACGCTCCCGGTCGGGAGCGTTTTTTATTTCTGAAGCAGGGTATCTGATTTTTTATCGTAGTAAACGCTTCCCGCTGTCAGGCTGTTTTTTTCACATCTGCTGCTGCGGGAGAACACAGTGACCTGGAAAACAACAGCCGAACAAAACGCCATCATCGAATGGAAGGGTAATCATCTTGTGGTAAATGCGTTTGCAGGCACAGGAAAAACCTCCACGTTAGTGAACTACGCTGAAGCCAACCCGGAAAGTAAGATGCTTTACCTCGCCTATAATCGCGCTGTGCGGGATGAGGCTGAACGCAAATTCCCATATAACGTAGAGTGTAAAACGTCACATCAGTTGGCATGGGCACGGTTCGGCAAGCATTTCCGTGACCGGCTGACAGCCAGTCTGCGCATTACGGATGTGGCCAGAAAGCTCAACACCCGCCACTGGCCGCTGGCCAGACTGGCGCTCAGCGGGCTGAATATGTTCCTCTGTAGCGCAGACCCCGAGCCAGGGCTGATACATCTGCCTGCTGAGGATGATCGACACGGTCTCGATGCAGGTAAAATTCTGGGGGCAATCCAGATCCTCTGGTATGAAATGAGCCGTACTGATTCAGTCTTTCCCGTCACGCACGACACCTACCTTAAACTGTTCCAGCTCTCTCATCCTGACCTGTCAAAACGCTGGGACACCATACTCTTCGATGAGGCCCAGGACGCCAATCCGGTGACCAGTGCGTTTGTACTGAATCAGCCCTGCCGGGTCATTCTGGTCGGCGACCGTTACCAGCAGATATACCGGTTTCGCGGGGCAGATAATGCACTCAGCGCCCCGCAGCTGGCGCAGGCAGACCGGTTATGGCTGACAGCGAGTTTTCGGTTTGGCCCTGAGGTCGCGCGGATGGCCAACATCCTGCTTGAACGTGCCGGAGAGGAAAAGCGCGTGACAGGTAACGGGGGGCAGGACGCCGTCGTCAGCAGCATCCCGGATGAGGCTGAGCACGTAGCTGTACTGAGCCGGACGGTGTCCGGCGTGATTGGCAGCGCCCTGACGGCAAGCCTGATGGAGAAAAGAGTTTTCTGGGTCGGCGGGATTGAAGGCTACAAAACGGAGGAACTGGAAGACCTGTACTGGTTCTCCGCCGATATGCCTGAAAAGATGCAGTCCCCGCGCCTGAGCCGGGACTACCGGGATTTCGATGAATACTGCTCGATAGCAAAGGCCACCCAGGACGTGGAGATGAACCAGGCCATTCGTCTGCTCGATGACTTTTTCCCACTACCGCAAAAGCTGGCCATCATGCGCCGTCAGGTGGTAACCCATGAGAAAGACGCTCAGGTCACGGTTTCAACCGCACACCGCAGCAAAGGGCTGGAATGGCCGGTGGTAATGCTGAGTGAGGATTTTACTGACATTACCGACCCGCTTCTTTCGCAGGATGAGCGGCAGGATGAGACTAACCTGCTGTACGTGGCTGTCACCCGGGCCAGAAGAACGCTTGTGCTTAACGAACTGATGCGCTGGCTGAGCGAAGCCGGTGAGGGCGATGATGAAAACG
Source organism: Citrobacter sp. KTE151 (assembly GCF_000398845.1). Classification (NCBI taxonomy): domain Bacteria; kingdom Pseudomonadati; phylum Pseudomonadota; class Gammaproteobacteria; order Enterobacterales; family Enterobacteriaceae; genus Citrobacter; species Citrobacter sp. KTE151. The sequence goes on from NZ_KB976059.1 coordinate 138,217, forward strand.
ATGCCGTTATGCCCGGCGACACGGGAGAAACTTACGGGACTGAATAACTGGTTTTTTATGGTGCGGAGCAGGGAGGGTCATAACACTGAGCAGCCCTGTACCAGGAGAACATCATGCTCAGCAGAATCCGGACCCTGAGGTCTCTGTTTTCAAAAGGTGAACCAGAAGCAGTACATCCTATATCCACAGTCACGCCCGTCGGCTACCACGCCCCGCGTGGGGCCGGTATGCTGTGCGCCACCCCGCTACGAAAAACCTGCCTTCAGCAAATATGGGAGAACTGCTCTCTGCCCGCAGACCTGTATCAGCGACTCTATTTAGCGCCCCTTAATGGTTTATTAGCCAGGGTACAGAATGTGCCGGCCGCGCAGCAGGGAAGGTGGTCGCAGTCAGACGGCTTCGGCGACCTTACGCTGCAGTTCACGACCTGTGCGGTCAGGCTGGCAAAAGGGTACATGTTCCCCCCCGGCGCGGCACCGGAAGAGCAGGCAGAGCAAAACGTGATGTGGAATGCGGTGATTTTCTGGTCGGCGCTGTTCTGGCACCTGCCTCTTCTTGCAACTCTGGAGGGGGAGTTGCTTGACGGTAAAAGCTGGCTTCCGGGAATGACCGTTCCGGACTCGCCTTATCGTTTTCGGTTTCGGGAGGCAGAGAACGCATCAGCATTTTCGGCCCTTGCCGCCGGACAACTTATGCCGGCAGAGGCGACGGGCTGGCTGGCAGAGAATCCCGAGGCACTGGGCAACCTTGCCGGCGCGCTCTGGAACCAGCATCCGGCAATGCCGTTGATCCGAAGCCTGTTGAAACAAGCAGCTGAGAAAACAGAGTCTCCTCTGATAGAGAGGAAACCTGCGGAAATTTTAAGTACTTATGCAGGTGAAATTCCAGAAAATACAGCCCTTTCAAATGAGGGGGGCGCTACGGTTTTACCTACAGATATGTTATCTGAACAAACAGCTCTGTTCGGGGCAACTGATCCATCTTCCCCTGAGATCTTTACCCTTGCCACAGGTATTGATAACCCCACTCAGCTTAGTGATTCACCAGTTAAAAGCCGTGAAGAAAACGAAGAAGAAAATGCTTTAAGCGAAATCGTAAAAAGTACTGGCTCTGACTCTCTTCCCCCTGAAGATGATGCTGATGCTCTCCTGTCTCTTTTCGACATGTCAGGAGATGCTAAAGATTCAGAAAATGAAGGTGAGGTACAGGCAGACGTGTCCGTTGTGATTGCAGATGAACAGCAATCGTCAGAACCCCTTGAAAAGAAAGAAGACCCCGCAAATGAAAAGGAACCGTCTGCAAAAGGAAACTCGGACTATTCTCAGGTTGCAATTGTTAACAAATGTGATGAAAGATCAGATTCCGTACCCGTAGCAGTCTCCGGTACTGACGTAGCGGAAGGAGAACAGTTTTTTGACTGGCTCCGGGAGGGACTCAATCGGGGAGATATTAGTTTTAATGGTAAAGCAGACAAAATCCATGTTATTGCTGGTTATGTCTTTTTACCCGTCCCCGGTATCTTTTTCGACTACCTTAAGGCCACTGGTTCGACTATTCAACGGGAAAGCATTCAGGCTTCTTTTGAGCGACTTAACCTGCATAAGCGTCGTGATAACAGGAGATTTTATTTTGCTCAGCTTTACGATACACCCGACAAGTCCGGGAGGTTCAAACGGGTAAAAGGCTACCTGGTGAAAAGCAGGCGGGTATACAGAAAGACCATCCCTCAGGACAGTCAGTTCATTTTGTTCCCCTGACCACAACGTCGATCTGACATCTGGTGCGTTACTGTTACTAAGAGAGGAATGGAAAAAATGAACGAAAATAGTGCTGACTGGCTCTGGCAGGAACTTATGGATGAGTACTTTTTCTGTAAATCGCTGCGCGAAGATACCGAGTGGAGTTATAAGAAGGTTGTTCGTGGTTTCAGGAAGCATATCGGGGAAGCCTGTCCGCCTTACGGCATAACCAGTCGCGATGTGCTTGAGTGGCGAAGGCATGTGCTCAAGAAGCAGGGCCTTTCTGCACATACCTGGAACAATAAGGTCAGCCATATGCGTGCCCTGTATAATTTTGCCATCACTTCTCAACTGACGAACTTAAGTAATAATCCCTTCAATGGCGTATCGGTCAAACAGGACAAGAAGCGTAAAAAAACGCTAACAAAAAACCAGATGACAAAAATCTGGCTAACTATGCAGCAATTTGCTTCTGAGCCCAGAACCGAGTCTAAATGCGCTCTGAGGCCAGTATGGTACTGGCTGACTGTCCTGGACACGTTGCGTTACACTGGTATGCGGCAAAATCAACTGCTCCATATACGTCTAAAAGATGTGTCTCTTGACGATGGGTGGATTGAATTAAGAGCGGAAGGCAGTAAAACGTACCGGGAATGGCGGGTTCCCGTTGTCAGTCATTTACGACCGAGACTGGAAGCATTGCTTCAGCGTGCAAGGGACTGCGGTGCTGGCAATAATGATGCGCTTTTTCACTATGAACGGTTTATCTCTTCCCCTACAGAAAGGACGTCTCTTTCGGAAAAACCATCGCTGCAACCGTTACGCTCTTTTTTTCGCAGGTTGTCAAAAGAGTGCGGGTTTGATGTTTCTCCCCACCGGTTCAGGCACACCCTTGCCACGACACTGATGAGCTCGCCTGAACGAAACCTGCAGCTGGTTAAGGGGTTGCTAGGGCACCGCAACGTGAGTACAACAATGGAATATGTTGATATTAGTATGGATATTGTGAGCCAGGCGCTGGAAAAGGAAATGGCACTTTACACTGATAAGGCTGAAGAGATGTTTTACAATGGTTGACATTCAGTCACGTCATTGTAATTATTCACAGTGATCGAGAAAAGGGAGCCTGCTGAGAACAGGCTCCCTAATCGAGAGGGTAACTTCTTGATGTATGCTGATGTGAGGATCAACATCAACAAGTACCACTCCCGTTAAACGCCCGTCAGTTTTCTCACCTCTGACCAGCGTGCTTCGAATAGTGGTGCCCGGAGGCGGAATCGAACCACCGACACGGGGATTTTCAATCCCCTGCTCTACCGACTGAGCTATCCGGGCAACGGGGCGCATTAAACCGTATTCACGTCTGCCAGTCAATCAAATTTCGGGAAAAGATGTTCAACCGCTTAATATTGCGGCAATCTGTGCGATTGTGCCTGAAGTTTGCACAAAACTTCCAGGCAATTTACCTATCAGACCTTCTATATGAGCAAAGGCTGACGAAAACGTTACGCGGCCTGTATTACTCCCGCACACTACCGCAAGTTGTGCACAAACCTTTCCGACGTTTCCAGTAACTAACAGTGCAATTGCTGCGGCAGGACCCGCTGGTGTGTCGGGCGATGAGTTGGGCGGGCGTTTAACAGAGTATTTCGCACCACCGTGGCGATGGTGCGTTTTAGAGACTGATGGCGCTGTGTTTACTCATTTCGGCTTGGCGGGCATGCTTGCTTAGGTCAGCGCACCGCCCATACGGCACTGAGCAAAGCGCAGGATATCTTCAGCCAGGCGGTGTGCCGTTTCGACATCAGCATGGCTACGATTCACCAGCATGCGGCTCAGACAGCCCTCCAGCACCAGTTCCATCTGTTTGGCAACCATTGCAGGGTCGTCAACTTCCAGCGTCGTCAGCAGCTCATGGGTGAAGTCATGTGCCGCCTTTTTTTGCTGATCGGCTAACTGATGGATCGGATGCCCGGGATCGGGGTAAAACGTACAGGCGGCGATAAACAGGCAGCCTGGATAGCGATTATTGCTCACGCATTCGGACAGCGCGGTGTAGCGTGCCAGTAATTTCTGTTCAGCGCTCAGGGTGTCATCCAGCAAAAGTTGACGCCGCCAGATATCCACCCGCTGGCTGAGGTAACGTAACGCATCGTACAGAATGGCCTCTTTGTCGGGCCAAAAGCGTTGTAGTTCATCAAGAGGATAATCGATACGATCGGCCACCATTTCCAGTGTGGTATTGGCTATCCCTTGAACCTCAAGTAATTTCAGGGCTTCTCCCAGGACATCTTCACGTTGCACGGTATTCTCCTCCGTATTTCCTGTTGCAAGTGTCGCTCACGGTTGGCGATCGCGCAAATGTGCGCTGAAGGTCGCGGCATCCATAAAGCCGGTTACCCGAGCCTCCGGATGCTCTTTCCCCTCGGCGTCAAAGAACAAAATAGTCGGCAAACCTAAAACCTGTAGATGTTTCAGCAGAGCGACATCCTGGGCATTATTTGCAGTCACATCCGCCTGCAAAAGCACCGTGTCGCCTAGCGCTTGCTGAACCTGCTGATTGCTAAACGTATACTTCTCAAACTCCTTACAGGCCACGCACCAGTCAGCATACAGATCCAACATCACGGGCTTGCCTTTAGCTTGTGCCAGCGCCTGATTTAGCGCATCCACCGAAGCCACAGGCGTGAAGTTAAGGTGTGTCTGGGTTTGAGCATGCGGCACGCCGAACGCCCAGTCCTGCAATGGCCGTACGCTTACCAGCGCTGCAGCTAACAGGATAATTTGCACGATGCGCATCCAGGCGTGCTTTGCCTGCAGGCTGGTGATAAATGCCCAGCTAAAGAATGCGACGCCCAACAGCGACCACAGGCGAACGCCCCAGTCGTCGCCAATGATGCGTTCGAGTAAGAAGACGGGGAGCGCCAGAATGACAAAGCCAAAAGCGGTTTTGACATGTTCCATCCATGGGCCGCTTTTAGGCAACAGACGATTACCGAATACGGTAATTAGCATCAGAGGTAATCCCATCCCCAGCGCGTACAGATACAGCGTGCCGCCTCCCAGCCACATGTTCCCGCTCTGAGCGATATACAGCAAAATCGCGCTTAGCGGGGCCGTTGTACAAGGAGAACAGATGAGGCCGGCAATCGCCCCCATCGCAAAGACGCTACCGGGGGAACCGCCTTGCTGACGGTTACTCATCAATGTAAGGCGTGTTTGCAGCGATGAAGGGAGTTGCAGCGTGAACAAGCCAAACATCGAAAGGGCCAGCAGCGTAAAGACCACGGCAAGGCCAATCAGGACGTAAGGATGCTGTAGCGCAGCCTGGAACTGCAATCCAGCGGCCGCAACAACCAGACCCAGCGCGGTATAAGTGAGCGCCATTCCCTGGACGTAGATAAACGTCAGCAGCAGCGCGCGTCCGGTTGATAAGCGTTGTTTGCCGCCCAGCACGATACCGGAAATCAGCGGATACATCGGCAATACGCAAGGTGTAAACGCGATGCCAATTCCGATTAGCAATGCCCACAGCGCGGAAAAGGGAAGTTGGGTTGCGGGTTGTGGTCTCTCTTGCAAAGCATCGGTGGCAGGCACTGGCGCAGGTGTCGCCCTGGTATCGGCAGACACTTCACTTAATGGCACCGTTTTAGTTTCAGGCGGATAGCAAAAACCGGCGTCGGCACAGCCCTGGTATGTGACCGTTAATGTTGCGCCAGATTTAGCCTGATTAACCGTGACCGGGATAGTCAATTGTTTACGGTAAATCTCACTTTTGCCATAAAACTCATCTTCATGCCAGACGCCTGGCGGTAGTTTTACCTCGGCGATATCGGCCTGAGATGGCGTAATGCTTATCTGTTTGCGATACAGATAGTAGCCATCTTTAACCTGCCATGAGAGGTTCAGAGCGTGTTGGTTTTGCTGAAAATCAAAAACAAACGCCCGATCGGCAGGAACAAACTGCGAGCGGCCAGGCGCGTCAAATAATCCGGCAAAGGTAGATGTGCTGCACAGCAGCAGGATCAGCGTAAGGATGCGTTGAGCCATGAGCGGTAATCAAAGTCTCCGTGAGTGACGGGTAAAACCAGAAGTTCAGGCGTTTGGTATGGATGATGTGACTTCAGGCAATCGAGAAGGGCTTGCTGGTGTGTGACGGTGGTTTTTAAAATCATCTGGACTTCATATTCCTGCTCCAGTTTACCTTCCCAATAATAGAGGGAAGTCGCGCCAGGCAGCAGCGTCACGCAGGCAGCCAGCTTTTCCGCCAGCACTTTGGCGGCCAGATCCTGGGCGGTTGCTTCATCCGGGGCGGTACAGAGCACCACAACGGTATCGGGGATGGAAATATCCTGACTCTTTACATCAAGCATAAACACCTCGAAAGAACAGAGTAACCAGCTAAAGAGTGGTCACTATACAACGGACGAGGGAAGGATGTTAGTTAAAGCGGGATGAGGAGGAGGAGGAACTGCAGGGCGCGAAGGCACCCTGCAGTAAAGTCTTACAGCATGAAGCTGCCCAGCAAGAAGCCGAAGCAGACAGCCAAAAGCACGCCCAGAGTACCCGGGATGAAGAACGGATGGTTAAAGACGAATTTACCGATGCGGGTTGTACCGGTGTCATCCATCTGCACCGCCGCAACCAGAGTTGGGTAGGTTGGCAGAATGAACAGGCCAGAAACAGCGGCGAAAGACGCAACAGCAGTCAGTGGGGAAACGTTCAGAGCCAGAGCCATCGGCATCAGTGCTTTAGCGGTTGCAGCCTGAGAGTACAGCAGCGCAGAAGCAAAGAAGAAGATGACAGCCAGCAACCACGGATGACCCTGAATTACGCTACCTGCAGTATCTTTGATCCAGTCAATGTTGTGAGATACGAAGGTATCACCCAGCCATGCAACACCCAGGATACAAATACAGGCGCTCATACCCGCTTTAAAGGTGCTGGAGTTCAGGATGGAGTCTGTTTCAACGCGGCAGACGATCGTAGTCAGCGTCGCGACGCTCAGCATGATGATCAGGATTGCGTTGGTGGTGTTCATCAGCGGTTTAGCGACCAGGCCGAGGCTTGGGCTGTTGATGATGGCGTATACAACTACGCAAATCACGCCCAGCAGGAACAACCAAACGGAGGTTTTCGCGCCAGCTTTGATTTCAACTTGTCTTTCACCACGCAGTTCAACCAAACCTTCTTCCAGACGCTTACGATAAATCGGGTCGTCAGACAGTTTGGAGTTGAACAGCATCGTTACCAGGAAGGACATCACCAGAACGGCCAGCAGAGTGGACGGAATGACCACGGACAGCAGGTGAATGTAGCTGATGCCATGACCTTCCATTACGGAAGACATGTAAACCACGGCTGCGGAGATTGGCGACGCCGTAATCGCAATCTGTGCAGAAACCACTGCGGTAGAGAGCGGACGGCAAGGTTTGATACCTTGTTCCTTCGCGACTTCAGCGATAACCGGCAGAGTTGCCAGAGAGATGTTGCCGGTACCGGCAAAGATAGTCAGGAAATAGGTCACGATTGGTGCAAGGATCGTGATGTATTTCGGGTTTTTACGCAGCAGTTTTTCAGTTTGATGAACCAGATAGTCCAGACCACCGGCAATCTGCATGGCAGAGATGGCAGCGATAACCGCCATGATAATGGAAATAACATCGAACGGAATATTACCTGGTTTTACGCCAATAGCGGCAAGAACCAGAACACCCAGCCCACCTGCAAATCCAATACCGATACCCCCAAGTCTGGCACCTAAAAAGATTGCCAGCAAAACGATGATAAGTTCTAAAACTATCATATTAGCCTTCCTTGTTGTTTAACAAGTTGATATTAAATTGTTGTTTTTAAGTAACTTCGAGTAAGAAAAAAGGCACGTCATCATGACGTGCCTTCTCCGGTACTACCCTACACGATTACTGTTCGCTTTCATCAGTATAACGTTTTGCTTTATAAGCAGGGTGCATCAGGTTCTGTGCAGAGAAGATATCGTCCAGTTCAGACTCGGTCAACAGACCGCGTTCCAGGACAACTTCACGTACGCTCTTACCGGTTTCGGCACAAATTTTACCGACGATGTCGCCGTTGTGGTGACCGATGAACGGGTTGAGGTAAGTAACGATGCCGATGGAGTTGAATACAAACGCTTCACAGACTTCTTTGTTAGCAGTGATACCACTAACGCATTTTTCCAGCAGGTTGTAGCAAGCATTGCTCAGAATGTGAATGGATTCAAACATTGCCTGGCCAATGACCGGCTCCATTACGTTCAGCTGCAGCTGACCAGCTTCAGATGCCATAGTAACGGTGATGTCGTTACCGATGACTTTAAAGCAAACCTGGTTTACGACTTCTGGAACAACTGGGTTCACTTTTGCTGGCATGATAGAAGAACCAGCCTGCAGTTCCGGCAGGTTGATCTCGTTCAGACCAGCACGTGGGCCAGAGGAGAGCAAACGCAGGTCGTTACAGATTTTGGACATCTTAACAGCCAGACGTTTCAGTGCGCCGTGAACCATAACGTATGCGCCGCAGTCAGAAGTTGCTTCAATCAGGTCTTCTGCCGGAACACAGGCGAAGCCAGTGACTTCAGCCAGTTTCTGTACTGCCAGCGGGGAGTATTCTTTCGGCGTGTTCAGACCAGTACCGATTGCAGTTGCACCGAGGTTAACTTCCAGCAGCAGCTCAGCGGTACGACTAATGTTTTTCACTTCTTCTTTCAACAGTACGCTGAAAGCATGGAATTCCTGACCGAGGGTCATCGGTACAGCATCCTGCAGCTGGGTACGGCCCATTTTCAGGATGTCCTGGAATTCAACAGCTTTTTGTTCGAAGCCTTCACGCAGCTGGTTCAGGGCATCGATCAGTTTGATGATGGATGCGTATACCGCGATACGGAAGCCAGTTGGGTAAGCGTCGTTGGTAGACTGACATTTGTTAACGTGGTCGTTCGGGTTCAGGTACTGATATTCACCTTTCTGGTGACCCATCAGTTCCAGACCGATATTGGCCAGCACTTCGTTGGTGTTCATGTTGACGGAGGTACCCGCACCACCCTGGTAAACATCTACCGGGAATTGATCCATGCATTTTCCGTTATTCAGGACTTCATCACACGCCGCGATGATGGCATTTGCCACACTCTTAGGAATGGTTTGCAGCTCTTTGTTGGCCATTGCCGCTGCCTTTTTAACCATTACCATACCGCGAACAAATTCAGGAATGTCGCTGATTTTGTTGTTGCTAATGTAGAAGTTTTCAATCGCTCTCAGAGTGTGAACACCGTAGTAGGCGTCCGCTGGAACTTCCCTGGTACCCAACAAGTCTTCTTCGATACGAATGTTGTTTAACATGTGAACCTTCTTTTTCAAGCTGCCAATGATTTGACTAAACACACAGGATATATGTGATTTCGATTGTTTCTCGACCGACGATTATCCCCTGCATCGGTCTGATACTCGAGATCATATGCTGGTTCAGGATTTCTACCGTAATCTGGATCACTTAAAGCGTGGAATTTACCCCTTATTTATTATTCTGTGAAATGGATCACCCCTTTAGGATTAATACTAAAAATAAGTGTACAAGCGACTTGAAATTTTGCTAACCACCTCAACATCTAATTGATGCGAGTCACATAATTCATCGGACAGGCGTTGAAAAAAACGACTGTTATTGACAGGAGAACCCTTTGCGCTGGATACCATTACTTGCCATTTTTCTCTATGTTTACATAGAGATATCTATTTTTATTCAGGTTGCCCATGTCCTGGGTGTCCTGATGACGCTGATTTTGGTTATTTTTACGTCGGTTATCGGTATGTCTCTGGTTCGTAACCAGGGATTTAAAAACTTTTTACTGATGCAACAAAAAATGGCGGCTGGTGAAAGTCCGGCTGCAGAAATGATCAAGAGCGTGTCGCTGATCATTGCTGGTCTGCTGTTGGTACTGCCCGGTTTTTTCACCGATTTCCTCGGTCTTCTTCTTTTATTACCCCCGGTGCAAAAACATCTGACGATGAAACTGCTTCCGCATTTGCGTTTTTCGCGTATGCCGGGCGGTGGTTTCAGCGCCGGAACCGGTGGCGGTGAGACCTTTGATGGCGAATTTCAGCGCAAAGACGACGATCGCAACCGTATTGATCATAAAGACGATCCTCGGGATTAAGCATCAGTATGCGGGCCGGATAAGCGTGAGCACCATCCGGCAAAATGCTTATCTGCCGGATGACGGCGTCAACGTCGCCTTATCCGGCCTGCGGGGTAAAAATAGCCACAGCCCTGCCAACATAATCAGCGCATACAGGCTCTTCCAGCCAACCATTGCCAACAGCAGCAGACACAGTAGACCGCCAATGACCGCCAGCATGCGATAATGCCCTTTCAGTAATCGACATCCCGCCAGCATGCACAGCAAATAAATCATAATAAAGATGCCGTTAGCATAGACGATTAAAGCATCGAGATTGATTTTCAGCATATAGATGCACAACGTACTGATCACGCAGCAGCCCAATACGGCGTTTAGCGCATTGCGCGGAAGGTGACGGGGAGACAGACGCGCCAGATGACTTTCCGGCTTATATTGCGCTTGCGACCAGACCAGCCGGGCGAAGCTTTGAATATAAATGTTGAGACTGGCAAAACAGGCCAGATAACCAATGATGCAGGCGACCCACAGTGCCTGTACGCCAAATAACTGCACGACGATCTCTGGCAGTGATGCCGCCGCCGCCATTTGCTCACCGTAGGCGCCAAAATGAAGCACGACGACGGTGCATGCCCAATAAACAGAGCCCGCAAGCAGCAGGCCGATCATCAGCGCGCGCGGGAAATCCCGCTCCGGGTTTTTGAATTCAGATGCCAGATGGGCAAACGCTTCAAGGCCAACAAAACACCAGAACATCACCGACAGCGCGGCGAACAGTCCGGGGAGCTCAATCTCGGTTATCGCAGGGAAGGGGATTTCGCCAGGTTTCACATCGCCTGCCCACCAGATGGCGACAATGAGGGCAACAATCAATCCGGCAATGACCGTTTGCAGATTAGCGCTAGAGCTGGCACCGTGGGAGCCTATATACCAAACCAATGCCAGCGTACCGAGCTCTGCCAACAGAAGCTGTTCGTCATGCCAGCCAAACATCGCCTGACCAAATCCGGCGGCAATATGTAATGCCGCAGGCAAGCCGACGGGAATCACCGACAAAAATAGCCATCCGGTGACGTGCTCCAGGCGTGAGCCAAAGGCCATACCAACAAAATGCGCCACGCCACCCGCGCTGGGAAAATGACGACCCAGTACGGCAAAGACAATCGCCACGGGAAAGACTAAAACAATCAGCACCGGCCAGGCCCACAGGCTGTTGTTGCCAGCCACCAGCGCGGCTAGCGCAGGGACGGCGAAAACGCCTGTACCTAGCAATGATGTCGACAACAGGCCAATGCCCTGAGCCAGTCCCAGCTCTTGTTTCAGTCCGCTCATAAGTTGTTATCCGGTTATGCCCATTGACCGGGCTACAGCGCAGATTTTTGATGGTATCACAATCGTATTTGCTTATGACGACGTGACTGAAATCGTTATAAAATGTGATGCGCGTCGGCGTTTTGACGGAATTTTATGCTGATATAAATTTTTTTTCGCTTGCCCCCTTGAAGGTACAAAGCCCCATCCCCATTTCTCTGGTCACTAGCCGGGAAACCGTTCACGGGCCGGCGTCACCCATAACTGATAAAGACTTTCTCAAAGGAGAGCTATCAATGAGTATTCGTCCGTTACATGATCGTGTGATCGTCAAACGTAAAGAAGTTGAATCTAAATCTGCTGGCGGCATCGTACTGACCGGTTCTGCAGCAGGTAAATCAACTCGTGGCGAAATCATCGCTGTCGGTAAGGGCCGCATCCTGGACAACGGTACCGTACAGCCGCTGGACGTTAAAGTCGGCGATATCGTTATTTTCAACGATGGTTACGGTGTTAAATCTGAGAAGATCGACAATGAAGAAGTGTTGATCATGTCTGAAAGTGACATCCTGGCAATTGTTGAAGCCTAATCCGCGAACGACACTGAACATACGAATTTAAGGGAAAGAGAAAATGGCAGCTAAAGACGTAAAATTCGGTAACGACGCTCGTGTGAAAATGCTGCGCGGCGTAAACGTACTGGCAGATGCAGTGAAAGTTACCCTCGGTCCAAAAGGCCGTAACGTAGTTCTGGATAAATCTTTCGGTGCACCGACCATCACTAAAGATGGTGTTTCCGTAGCCCGTGAAATCGAACTGGAAGACAAGTTCGAAAACATGGGGGCGCAGATGGTGAAAGAAGTTGCCTCTAAAGCGAACGACGCTGCAGGCGACGGTACCACCACCGCAACCGTACTGGCGCAGTCCATCATCACTGAAGGTCTGAAAGCCGTTGCTGCGGGCATGAACCCGATGGATCTGAAACGTGGTATCGACAAAGCTGTCGCTGCTGCCGTTGAAGAACTGAAAGCACTGTCCGTACCGTGCTCTGACTCTAAAGCGATTGCTCAGGTTGGTACTATCTCCGCTAACTCCGACGAAACCGTAGGTAAACTGATCGCTGAAGCGATGGACAAAGTCGGTAAAGAAGGCGTGATCACCGTTGAAGACGGTACCGGTCTGCAGGACGAACTGGACGTGGTTGAAGGTATGCAGTTCGACCGTGGTTACCTGTCTCCTTACTTCATCAACAAGCCGGAAACTGGCGCAGTAGAACTGGAAAGCCCGTTCATCCTGCTGGCTGACAAGAAAATCTCCAACATCCGCGAAATGCTGCCGGTGCTGGAAGCAGTAGCAAAAGCCGGTAAACCACTGCTGATCATCGCTGAAGATGTTGAAGGCGAAGCGCTGGCAACTCTGGTTGTTAACACCATGCGCGGTATCGTGAAAGTCGCGGCGGTTAAAGCGCCTGGCTTCGGCGACCGTCGTAAAGCGATGCTGCAGGATATCGCTACCCTGACCGGTGGTACCGTTATCTCTGAAGAGATCGGTATGGAGCTGGAAAAAGCAACTCTGGAAGATCTGGGTCAGGCGAAACGCGTTGTTATCAACAAAGACACCACCACCATCATTGATGGCGTGGGTGACGAAGCTGCAATCCAGGGTCGCGTGACTCAGATTCGTCAGCAGATCGAAGAAGCAACTTCCGACTACGACCGTGAAAAACTGCAGGAGCGCGTAGCGAAACTGGCAGGCGGCGTTGCGGTTATCAAAGTTGGTGCTGCGACTGAAGTTGAAATGAAAGAGAAGAAAGCCCGCGTTGAAGATGCCCTGCACGCGACCCGTGCTGCGGTAGAAGAAGGTGTGGTTGCTGGTGGTGGTGTTGCGCTGATTCGCGTAGCGTCTAAAATTGCCGGTCTGAAAGGTCAGAACGAAGACCAGAACGTAGGTATCAAAGTTGCGCTGCGCGCAATGGAATCTCCGCTGCGTCAAATCGTACTGAACTGCGGCGAAGAGCCGTCTGTAGTGGCTAACACCGTGAAAGCGGGTGACGGTAACTACGGTTACAACGCTGCAACTGAAGAATACGGTAACATGATCGACATGGGTATCCTGGATCCAACCAAAGTAACGCGTTCAGCTCTGCAGTACGCGGCTTCTGTTGCGGGTCTGATGATCACCACCGAGTGCATGGTTACTGACCTGCCGAAAGGCGATGCGCCTGACTTAGGTGCTGCTGGTGGTATGGGCGGCATGGGTGGAATGGGCGGCATGATGTAATTTAATCTTCATACTTCAAACCGCAGGTTCATTGGCTGCGTTCGTTTACCCCAGTCACTTACTCATGTAAGCACTGGGGGATTCATGAACCTGCCGCCTGTCTGCAACTTGAATTATTTGATTAAATACGTATCTCGCGAAAAATGAGAAACCCTCGGGCAGAAATGTCCGGGGGTTTTTCTTTTGGTCATCTTTTTAGTATATGATTCAGCTACGGACATAACGTCCAGCTCATTGATTATGGGGAATGACATGCACGTGAAATATTTAGCAGGGATCGTTGGTGCCGCGCTACTGATGGCGGGTTGTAGCTCCAGCAACGAACTGAGTTCAGCCGGGCAAAGCGTACGCTTCGTCGAAGAGAAGCCTGGCGCAGAGTGTCAACTGATTGGCACTGCAACCGGTACGCAAAGCAACTGGCTTTCTGGCCAGCACGGCGAAGAGGGTGGCTCTATGCGTGGCGCAGCAAACGATCTGCGTAACCAGGCTGCGGCAATGGGTGGTAACGTGATTTATGGCGTCAGCAGCCCATCACAGGGAATGCTGTCCAGCTTTGTTCCTACTGCCAGTGAAATGACCGGACAGGTTTATAAGTGCCCAAATTGATAAATGCTGTTGATGCAGGATGGCGACGCTAAAACGTCTTATCAGGCCTACGATACAAATTCGTCGGCCTGATAAGCGCAGCGACATCAGGCATTTTGAGCGTTATGCACAGACTGAGCGCGTAAATGATGCAGCGCGCGCAGGCACTGATCCTGATTGAGCTTTTGCGCCTTATCACCCGTCAACGTTCTGACAAACACCTGGCACGGTACACCAGCAAGCTTTTTCAGCCGTGGGCTGAAATCGAGAAGACGGCGAGTAATGGCTTCGGCCTCTTTGCTGCCGGAAGTGGCGCGAGTTTTTACTACCGAACCACAGAACTGGGCTTTTCCTTGATCATCTGTATAGCGGTAAATAATCGCCAGATAATGATTAAACAGGCTTTGTTTCCATTCTGGGTGCGTATAAGAGTCGTATTCCAGATTGTCGTTTTCTTGGCAATCAACATCGTACAGCGGCAGGAAATCCAGCAGCGATGTAATTCGTAGCGCTAATTCCCGCATGCCAGCATTATTTATTGCATGAATAACAGCATGGATCAGCACCCGAATCTGTAGTTCATTAATCAGTAATTCACACGTTTGTCCATCATGCAGTGTCAGAGAAAATGTTAAGTTTTCGCCTTTGTCATCCACTAACATCAGCGAATTTATGCGACGATTAATGTCGGCATTTTTTAGCTCATCTTCCTGAATTAAAGGAATATTTTCGTGCATCTTTTGGCTGACTTTATCGCATTCCTTCTCATATTGCGCATGCTCTTCTTCGCTAAGCTGATGTTTGACGGATAGCCTGCTTTCCAGGGCGATAAGCAGATCTCTTAGCCCAAGCGGAGAAAGAAAAAATAACGACGCTTTATTCCTTGGTTCTTTTATCTTTAATGCTAAAGCAATAAATTCATTCTTTTGACGAATAACACCGGTATTAATGCCCTTAATACTTATAGCCATAAAAGGTTCTCCCTAACCATATATTTATTAATATTCTGGATTTTGCTCTGATTATACAAATTATGAATTAATGACTTTATAGCGCTAATTAAAATAGCACAGATTAAAAGCGTGGCTCCACTTGTGAGGATTTAAATAATAAGTAATCGTGGTGAGTGTCCGAAATCGGACACTCAATAATGGTTATTGTTGGCGTAGTTGCAGATCCAACGGCGTTTTACTTGGCTCTCCGCCAATTTCACGCGCCAGTTTGGGGACCATATAGCCGGAAACCAACGTCAGCAGTTCACGCATAATGTGACGTGCCTCATCGTCGCTGACCATAAAGTGGGCGGCACCTTGCACTTTGTCCAGTACGTGCAGGTAATAGGGCATCACCCCCGCATCAAACAGAGTGTTGCTCAGGTTCGCCAGCGTTTGTGCGTTATCGTTCACGCCACGCAGCAAAACGCTTTGGTTGAGTAGCGTGACGCCAGCGGTACGCAGTCGGACCATCGCCTGGTGAAACGCCTCATCGACCTCATTGGCGTGGTTAATGTGGTTGACCAGCAGAACCTGCAGGGAGGAATGCGCAAAGCGCTGGGCCAGTCCTTCAGTAATGCGCGCGGGGATCACAATCGGCAAACGGCTGTGAATGCGCAGACGCTTAATGTGCGGGATGGCTTCCAGTTGCGTGAGTAACCAGTCCAGTTCATGGTCCTTGGCCATTAGCGGATCACCACCGGAGAAGATAATCTCATCCAGCTCAGGATGCGCGCTAATGTAGTCCAGGGCGACCTGCCAGTTGCGCTTATTGCCCTGGTTTTCGGCATACGGGAAGTGTCGGCGGAAGCAATAGCGACAATTTACCGCGCAACCGCCTTTAACCAACAACAGCGCCCGGTTGCGATATTTATGCAGCAAACCGGGGACCACGCTGTGCTGTTCTTCCAGCGGATCGGTCGAGTAGCCAGGTGCAGCAACAAACTCTTCCTGGGAAGTAAGTACCTGACGCAAAAGCGGATCGTCCGGATTGCCTTTTTCCATACGAGCAATAAAGGCGCGCGGTACGCGCAGGGCGAAAAGTCGTCTCGCGTCGCGTCCGGCCAACAGTTTTTCATCTGCGTCTATATTCAAAAGATGCAGAAGTTCATCAGGATCGGTCACAACATCGGCAAGTTGCGATAACCAATCTTCTCTGGATGGGGTATTTAGGGTTACAATATGCGCCATTTTGTGGCTTAGCTACCAGTTAACAATTTTCAGAGGGCCTTATGGCAACGTACTATAGCAACGATTTTCGTGCTGGTCTTAAAATCATGTTGGACGGCGAACCTTATGCGGTTGAAGCCAGCGAATTCGTTAAACCAGGTAAAGGCCAGGCATTTGCGCGCGTTAAGCTGCGTCGCCTGCTGACCGGTACTCGCGTAGAGAAAACCTTCAAGTCTACAGACTCCGCTGAAGGCGCAGACGTAGCCGACATGAACCTGACCTTCCTGTATAGCGACGGTGAGTTCTGGCACTTTATGAATAACACCACTTTCGAACAGCTGGCTGCAGACGAGAAAGCGGTAGGCGATAACGCTAAATGGCTGCTGGACCAGGCTGAATGCATCGTGACCCTGTGGAACGGTCAGCCGATCTCCGTGACTCCGCCAAACTTCGTTGAGCTGGAAGTCGTTGAAACTGACCCAGGTCTGAAAGGCGATACCGCTGGTACTGGCGGCAAACCGGCTACTCTGTCTACTGGCGCAGTCGTTAAAGTTCCGCTGTTCGTACAGATCGGTGAAGTGATCAAAGTGGATACTCGCTCAGGCGAATACGTTTCTCGCGTAAAATAAGATATCTATTTGATCTTATGGCGCAGGTTGCTGCGCCATACTTTTTCCAGGGCAGGAATGATGAAACGTCTTCTCAGTCTTGTAATGCTCATCCTTTTCACCAGCACTCTCCTGGCGGGTTGTAATACCGCGCGCGGCTTCGGTGAAGACATCAAACATCTTGGCAATTCAATCTCTCACGCCGCCAGCTAACACTCTCTCATAGTCTTAAAAACGGTTGTTTATCCATCACACTTCCGGATCTTGTCTATTATTAATGAGCTATACACAAACAATATTGGCTAGAAAAGGAAGACGTTATGGTTAAAAAGACAATTGCTGCGATCTTTTCTGTGTTGGTTCTTTCTTCAGTGTTGACTGCGTGCAATACCACGAAAGGTGTTGGGCAGGATATCTCTGAGGGCGGTAGCGCAATCTCTGGTGCAGCGACAAAAGCTCAACAATAATCATGAACGGTACGACGTCACGTCGTACCGTTAATTCCCCTTCCCGGGGAGTGAGAGAAACGGTGAGAAGCGGTTCCCCATGTGCAGTTTCATGCGGATATTCCGTTTATAGGTGTAGACCGTCTTGCCATGAATGCTGAGTGCGGCGGCTATCGCATTGTTACTCACACCATCCATCCACATTGACAATACTTTCTCCTCCTGCGGCGTAAGCAGCGGAGTCGCGTTTTCGGCTATTTCTAATGTGGGGCGAAGCTGTAGCGCCTCCTGAATCGTGTGTGAGAGCGCGTTCAGCGTGGTGTGCTTGGTTAAGACCGAATAGGCGACGGATTGAGAGGAAGCAATTGAGGTGTGCTGTCTTTCAACTGATTGCAGTAAAATCAGCGGGATGACGCCGCAGCTCATGAAAAAGGGTTTAATTGGCGGACTGGTATGCGTCTCGCTAATAAAACTGTATAAATCCGCGATCACCAGATGCGGCTTCCACTGCAAAATATGCTCTTTTGCTAACAGGAGATTATTGATCCCTGACACAAGAAATGAGGAGCTGAACCTGCCAGAATGATTAAGCAAGGCCTCAATCCCTGTGCGGGTAAAGTGGCACCGGTCAATCACTAAAATTTTAAGCATAACCTTTTCGCATTCAGAAGAGAGGCAATCGACTTTCCGGATTCAGAAAGCCCTTCATCATAGAGAACTCCATGAGTGCCAAATGCGGGAACTACGCCGCTAATTATGCTTAATTCTTGCTTTTAGCGGGCAGTGAATAAAAAGGTTGAAATTCATTTTCTCTCGGGAAAAAATGCCATTTCACACATCAGCTTTGCAGGACGACCTGCAAACGCTTCTTTCACCGGGGACGGCCCCATTGTTCTGGAGCCTGATATGTCCTGGATCGTTTTATTAATTGCAGGTCTGCTCGAAGTTGTCTGGGCGATTGGCCTGAAATATACCCACGGTTTTACGCGTTTGACGCCAAGCATTATCACTATTGTGGCAATGATCGTCAGTATCGCCATGCTCTCCTGGGCAATGCGTACGTTGCCTGTAGGAACCGCCTATGCCGTATGGACCGGTATCGGCGCAGTCGGGGCGGCCATTACAGGGATTCTGCTGCTGGGTGAATCTGCCAGCCCGGCGCGGTTACTGAGCCTCGGGCTGATTGTGGCCGGTATTATTGGCCTCAAGCTGAGCACCCACTAAGCGCCAGGCTGTTTTACCCAAATCAGCTTATTCACCTCAAACCCTTCCCGGGTCGCGATGGCCAGCATTTGCTGTTTCATTTCATCTGAAATAGTAGGGGTCCGTGAAAGGATCCACAGGTAGTCGCGATCCGGCCCGCAAACCAGCGCGTGACGATATTCCCTGTCGAGGGCAATCACGTTATACCCGCCATAGAAGGGGCCAAAAAACGAGACCTTGAGCGCAGCGCGGTTTGGGTCGCCAGTGAAGTAGGCTTTCCCCTCCGTTTTCTGCCACATTCCTCTGTCCGGGTTATAGCCCTTGTTAATAACATTGATACCGCCGTCGTCGCGCAGGCTGTAGGTAGCAGTCACTTTTTCCAGTCCGCGCTCGAATCGATGGTCGAAACGCGCAATTTCATACCAGGTGCCCAGATAGCGTGTGGCATCAAAGTTATTTACTACGGTAACACCTTTCGGTGGTGTTGGGGTGCTGCAAGCGACAACCAGAAATGCAGCCGTAACTGCAGCAACGACGGGCAGAATGCGCATGGGATTTTCCTTGCTGGATTTTTGTTAAGTGTAGATGACAGCAGGAAAAAAAGAGAAAGAAAGGAAGCCCGATATCCAGGGCCTCCTTGTCCGTTACTGCAGTTTTTCAAGAATGCGCCAGGCGGCCTCGACGCGAACAGGGTTTGGGTAGCTTTTGTTTGCCAGCATCACGATGCCAAGGTTTTTTTCTGGAACGAAAGCAACATAGCTGCCGAATCCGCCAGTGGAGCCCGTTTTATGCACCCATGAGGCTTTCACGGCAGGCGCGGGCGGGTTTACCTCAACGGCAGGAAGCGCTGCCAGTGCCACTTTGCTGTCGCTACCGCTAATTATCGAGTCGGCCTTCACCGGCCAGTTCAGCATCTCCCAGCCCAGGCCCTGGTACATATCGCCAATACGCCAGTAACGTGACTGCGCAAGCTCGATGCCATGCTGGAGCGTTTTCTCCTGAACCTGGCTGGCGTCCATGTTGGCCTGAACCCAACGGGTCATATCGATAACGCTCGATTTCACCCCGTAGGCTTCGGCATCAAGTTGGCCAGGGGATACATGCACTGGCTTTCCTTCGCGATAACCCCAGGCATAATCTTTTTGTTCGCTCTGCGGAACCGTAATCCAGGTATGCGCCAGTTTTAAGGGGTGCAGGACGCGTTTGGACATCGCCTCTTCGTAGCTCATGCCTGAGGGTTTCACTGCCAGGGCGCCAAACAGACCAATGCTGGAGTTAGCATAAAGACGTTTAGCGCCTGGGGCCCATTGCGGCTGCCAGTTTTGATAAAAGCGTAGTAACGCGGCTTTATCCGTAACGTCGTCCGGAACCTGAAGCGGCAGGCCGCCTGCCGTGTAGGTGGCTAAGTGCAGCAGGCTGATACCCTGCCACTGCTTACCAGTCAGTTCAGGCCAGTACTGCGTGACCGGATCGCTGAGCTTAATTTCGCCGCGGGCGATAGCATCGCCGCCCAGCACACCGTTGAACGTTTTACTGACCGATCCGAGTTCAAACAGCGTTTGTTGCGTGACTGGACGGTTATTGGCGATATCGGCTTTACCCCAGGTAAAGTAATAAGGTTTCCCCTGATAGATAATCGCAACGGCCATACCCGGAATTGCCTGCTCCTGCATCAGCGGTGTGATGGTGCGGTTAACGATATCGGCAATTTGTTGTTCTGTTTTTGCGGCGGCAAACGTGGAGAAAGAAGCTGTCAGCAGCAGCGCGCAGCATATCGATTTTTTCATCATGAAATCAGTTCCGTAATTAAAAGCGAAAGGGTGTCCGGGCCCGTCAGACGTTATCAGTGTGTTTGATTTGCACCGTGTTGACAAACGGTTAAATTTAGCAGCAGATATAAGTTTTTCTAACAGGCCAGATAATGACGCGTAGCTATATCCCCCTTAACTCGCTGCGGGCTTTTGAAGCAGCGGCCAGACATCTCAGCTTTACCCGCGCTGCGATTGAACTCAACGTGACGCATTCTGCAATAAGCCAGCATGTGAAAGCGCTGGAGCAACAGCTGAATTGTCAGCTTTTTGTGCGTGGTTCTCGAGGGTTAATGTTGACGACTGAAGGGGAAAGTCTGTTACCTGTACTTAATGACTCTTTCGATCGTATGGCGGGGATGCTGGATCGTTTTGCCACTAAACAGACTCAGGAAAAACTAAAAATTGGCGTGGTGGGGACCTTTGCGGTCGGCTGTCTTTTCCCTCTGTTGAGCGACTTTAAGCGCCACTGTCCGCATATTGATTTGCATATTTCCACCCACAATAACCGTGTGGATCCCGCCGCCGAAGGGCTGGATTATACTATTCGCTACGGAGGAGGAGCCTGGCACGATACCGATGCGCAATATTTGTGTAGCGCGCTGATGTCTCCGCTGTGTTCACCGACATTGGCCTCGCAGATTAAAGCACCTGTGGACATCCTGAAATTTCCGTTATTACGATCGTATCGGCGTGATGAATGGACGCTTTGGATGCAGGCCGCCGGAGAAGCGCCTCCGTCACCGACGCACAACGTGGTGGTGTTTGACTCGTCCGTCTCAATGCTGGAAGCCGCGCAGGCGGGGATTGGTGTGGCAATTGCACCGGTAAGAATGTTCACGCATTTGCTCAGTAGTGAACGTATCGTGCAGCCTTTTCTAACGCAGATTGATCTGGGGAGTTACTGGATAACGCGTTTACAATCTCGTCCGGAGACGTCCGCGATGCGTGAGTTTTCCCGCTGGTTGACCGGGATGCTGCACTAATAAAAAGGCCCGCCATTGGCGGGCCTGATAATTAACGCATGCGATTAGATGGTCAGGATCCCAATAGCCGTTACAACGGTCAGGATAGCTGCCAGTCCGTAGAATACCCATTTGCCCGCAGGCACGTGGATTTTCAGGTCATGCATCGCGTGGTGCATACGGTGTAAACCACACCACAGCGGCAGAACGATCATCAGGAACAGAAACGCACGTCCGATGAAGCTCTGAGCGAATGCCAGTACGCGTTCATAGCTGAAAGCATCAGGAACAAAGCCCAGCGGCAGCATAATGCCGACCAGCAGGATCATCACCGGCGCAATGATTGCGCTCCACATACCGCCTGCACCAAACAGGCCCCAGAATACGGGTTCGTCAGAGCGTTTTGGATTTGGATTAATCATTCCGGACTCCTTACCAGAACAGGGCAACAAACAGTATTACTACTGTCGCAACCACAGTAACTGCCCAGAGACCTTTGATGATCGGCTCTGGCCCCATTTTTTCGTCTTTTACAATGATGTTGGCAGCTTTTGGCGCCAGCTCAAACCAGGTTTTGGTATGCAGCAGCGCTGCTGCCAGGGCGATAATATTCAGGATCACCACCACCGGGTTTTGCAAAAAGGCGACAAAGCCCATCCAGGACTCTGCACCATGCTTGAGTGCAAACAGGCCGATAATCAGTTCAATGCTGAACCAGACTGCCGGAACCGCCGTGCCTTCGCGCAGCATGTAAAAACGATAAAATGGCAGCTTTTTCCACCAGGTGGACGTCATTGGTCGCACATAGGGTTTGCGTTTAGTCGTCATCGTGCACTCCTTAGCGTGGTTTCAGGGTAGCGATAAGAAAGTCTTTTGAACTTTCAACTTTACCCTGCTGAATGGCCGCAGCCGGATCGACGTGTTTCGGGCAGACTTCGGAGCAGTAGCCCACAAAAGTACAGGACCAGACGCCGTTCGGGCTGTTCAACTGAGCCATACGCTCCTTCTTACCGTGGTCGCGGCTATCTTCGTTATAACGATGCGCCAGCGTAATCGCAGCCGGTCCAATGAACTCTGGGTTCAGGCCGAACTGCGGGCACGCGGCGTAGCACAGACCACAGTTGATGCAACCGGAGAACTGATGATACTTCGCCATCTGCGCCGGAGTCTGGGTGTTTGGACCCTGATCCGGTGTACGCGGATTACCGATGATGTACGGTTTGATCGCTTCCAGGCTTTCGATAAAGTGCGTCATGTCGACGACCAGATCGCGCTCAATCGGGAAGTTGCCTAGCGCTTCAACCTTCATGCCGTTGGTGTAATCACGCAGGAAGGTTTTGCACGCCAGTTTAGGTACATTGTTGACCATCATGCCGCAGGAGCCGCAGATCGCCATACGGCAGGACCAGCGGTAGCTCAGGTCCGGTGCCAGGTTATCCTTGATGTAGCCCAGCGCATCCAGCAGTGACGTGGTTTCATCATAAGGAACTTCGTAGAAAGCACTGTGCGGCGCGGTATCGGTTTCCGGGTTATAGCGCACCACCTCAACTTTCAGGTTTTTCATCTCAGCCATTCGCCTTCTCCTTCTTATCGGCTGCTTCCGCTTCGCCACCGTAAACACGTTTAGCCGGTGGCAGAGTGGTGATTTTCACGTCGCTGTATTCCAGGCGAGTCGTGCCGTCAGCATCGCGGAAGGCGAGGGTGTGTTTGAGGAAGTTCACATCGTCACGCTCGGTGCAGCCTTCATCCAGACGCTGGTGCGCGCCGCGGGATTCTTTACGCGCCAGAGCAGAGTGCGCCATACATTCAGCAACGTTCAGACCGTGACCCAGTTCGATGGTGTACAGCAGGTCGGTGTTGAAGACGCTGGAGGTATCAGTGATACGTACGCGCTTGAAGCGTTCCTGCAGCTCCGCCAGTTTATCAACGGTTTTCTGCATGAGTTCCGGTGTACGGTAGATACCGCAACCTTCTTCCATGGACAGGCCCATTTCGTCACGGATCTTAGACCAGTTTTCGTTACCTTCCTGGTTAACCAGATCTTTCAGACGTTTTTCAACGCCAGCAACCTGCGCATCGAGCGCGGCACTGTTTGCAGCGCCAGCCGTTGCAGCACGTTCTGCAGCCTGTTCACCGGCCATACGACCGAAGACCACCAGTTCCGCCAGGGAGTTAGAACCCAGACGGTTAGCGCCATGCAGACCAACAGAGGAACATTCGCCCACAGCGAACAGACCTTTAATGCGGGTTTCACAGTGCTGATCGGTTTCGATACCGCCCATGGTGTAGTGCGCGGTAGGACGTACCGGGATCGGCTCTTTAACCGGATCGACACCCACGTAGGCTTTCGCCAGTTCGCAGATGAACGGTAAACGTTCGAGCAGTTTTTTCTCGCCGAGGTGACGCAGGTCGAGGTGAACTACATCGCCACGCGGGGTGGAAATGGTGTTGCCTTTACGCCATTCGTGCCAGAAAGCCTGAGAAACTTTGTCGCGCGGACCGAGTTCCATGTATTTGTTTTTCGGTTCGCCCAGCGGGGTTTCCGGACCCATGCCGTAGTCTTGCAGATAACGGTAGCCGTTTTTGTTGACCAGGATACCGCCTTCACCACGGCAGCCTTCGGTCATCAGGATACCAGAGCCTGGCAGACCCGTCGGATGATACTGAACGAATTCCATATCACGCAGCGGAACGCCGTGGCTCAGCGCCATGCCCATACCGTCGCCAGTTACGATGCCGCCGTTGGTGTTGTAACGGTAAACACGACCTGCGCCGCCCGTTGCCATCACAACAGCATTAGCACGGATCTGCATCAGCGTGCCTTCCATCATGTTCATGGCAACCAGGCCGCGAGCATGGCCATCATCAACCAGGATATCCAGAACGAAGTGTTCGTCAAAGCGCTGAATCTGCGGGAACTGCAAAGATGTTTGGAACAGCGTATGCAACATGTGGAAGCCGGTTTTATCCGCGGCAAACCAGGTACGCTCGATTTTCATACCGCCGAAGCGACGTACGTTGACGCTACCGTCTTCACGGCGGCTCCATGGGCAGCCCCATTGTTCCAGTTGCGTCATTTCAGTTGGGCAGTGGTGGACAAAGTAATCCACGACATCCTGCTCACACAGCCAGTCTCCGCCTGCTACCGTATCGTGAAAATGGTAGTCAAAGCTGTCATGATCCTGCGCGACAGCAGCAGAGCCGCCTTCGGCAGCAACGGTATGGCTGCGCATTGGGTACACTTTTGAGATCAGTGCGATTTTAGCGTTGGGATTTGCTTGTGCGGCAGCAATTGCAGCACGTAATCCCGCGCCACCGGCGCCTATAATGGCAAGATCGGCTTGAAAGGTTTGCACGACATTCCTCCAGATTGTTGTTATTTCATTCCTGCCTGAAATCAGATGCTTCATCGGCTTCAAACAGGTTATGAACGCGTTTCCACTGCTCCTTTATAGGTACAATAGTATAGTCTCAGGGATGTGCGGGAAATTTGACGTGTTCGATTTTTTTAGCGTGTCAAAGGGGGGAATTATCATTGAATTTGATTAATTTAATTACTAAACCACCCCATGTCGCTTTTTTTATCAAATTGCCAGTGTGGATTATTGGCGCGCGAAATTTGTCTCGTTAACGCGATACGAGTAGACTTCGTGCCCTTGTCTTAAATCGGAGAAACAACCATGAGCGAAACGGCAACCTGGCAGCCGAGCGCGTCCATCCCCAATCTGTTAAAACGTGCAGCAATTATAGCGGAGATTCGCCGCTTTTTTGCCGATCGTGGCGTGCTTGAGGTTGAGACCCCTTGTATGAGTCAGGCAACGGTAACGGACATCCATCTGTTCCCGTTCGAAACGCGTTTCGTCGGCCCTGGACACTCCCAGGGAATGAATCTCTATTTAATGACCAGCCCGGAATACCATATGAAGCGCCTGCTGGTGGCAGGATGCGGCCCGGTGTATCAACTGTGCCGCAGCTTCCGTAATGAAGAGATGGGGCGTCATCATAACCCTGAATTCACCATGCTCGAGTGGTATCGTCCGCACTACGATATGTATCGCCTGATGAATGAAGTGGATGATTTGCTCCAGCAGGTGCTGGACTGCTCACCTGCGGAAAGTCTCTCTTACCAGCAAGCCTTCCAGCGCCATCTGGAGATAGACCCGCTGTCTGCAGATAAGACCCAACTGCGGGAAGTGGCGGCGAAATTGGATCTCAGTAATATCGCCGATACCGAAGAAGACCGGGACACCTTACTGCAGTTGCTGTTTACGATGGGCGTTGAGCCGCATATTGGCAAAGACAAACCGACGTTTGTGTATCATTTCCCGGCCAGCCAGGCATCACTGGCGCAAATCAGTACCGAAGATCACCGCGTGGCTGAACGTTTCGAGGTTTACTACAAAGGTATTGAGCTGGCGAATGGTTTCCATGAATTGACCGACGCGCGCGAACAGCAGCAGCGGTTTGAACAGGATAACCGCAAACGTGCCGCACGTGGCTTGCCGCAGCAGCCTATCGACACCAACCTGCTTGAAGCGTTAAAAGTGGGTATGCCGGATTGCTCTGGCGTGGCGCTGGGCGTTGACCGTCTGGTGATGCTGGCGTTGGGCGCAGAGAGCCTGGCCGAGGTTATCGCATTTACCGTCGATCGCGCGTAACGCACTCTCCTTCAATACAAAGTGGCGGTGAAATAGCCACTTTGTAGCATATTTTTTCATTTACCCTCTAATAGCCACAATTTACTCCTGGATATTTGATATCGTTCAGGTATCAATTCTGTGTTGATTTTTCTATCGCTGAACTCTGAAAAGAGGGCAGTGCCAACCGGTGAGTGGCGTTTGTTAAACGCTTGCCAGAGTAAGGGATGGTTTAATGACCCAAACAATAAAAAAGATGAGCCTTATAGGTCTCATCCTCATGATATTTACGTCTGTTTTCGGTTTTGCGAATAGCCCCTCCGCATTCTATTTAATGGGGTATAGCGCGATTCCGTGGTATATATTTTCTGCATTATTATTCTTTATCCCATTTGCTTTAATGATGGCGGAAATGGGGGCTGCCTATCGGAAAGAAGAGGGCGGAATCTATTCGTGGATGAATAATAGCGTTGGGCCACGCTATGCGTTTATCGGCACGTTTATGTGGTTTTCTTCCTATGTGATATGGATGGTAAGCACCGCAGCGAAAGTCTGGGTACCTTTTTCAACCTTCTTATTTGGCGCAGACATGACGCAGCACTGGCGTTTTGCGGGGCTTGAGCCTACGCAGGTCGTCGGGTTGCTCGCCGTTGGTTGGATGATTCTGGTAACCTGCGTTGCCTCCCGGGGTATTAATAAGATTGCTCGTATTACGGCTGTAGGCGGAATTGCCGTAATGTGTCTTAATTTAGTTCTGTTGTTAGTGAGTGTCGCTATTTTGTTATTAACTGGCGGTCACTTTGCGCAGGATATTAATTTCATCTCCTCACCTAATCCTGGATATCAGTCCGGTCTGGCCATGTTGTCATTTGTTGTGTTTGCCATTTTTGCATACGGCGGAATAGAAGCCGTGGGTGGATTAGTTGATAAAACAGAAAAGCCAGAAAAGAACTTTGCGAAAGGCATTGTCTTTGCCGCGATTGTCATTTCTGTCGGTTATTCACTGGCCATATTTTTATGGGGCGTTAGCACCAACTGGCAGCAAGTATTAAGCAATAGCTCGGTCAACCTCGGCAATATAACGTATATCCTGATGAAAAGCCTCGGGATGACGTTAGGTAACGCGCTGCATGTTTCTCCTGAAACCGCGATGACGACGGGGGTGTGGTTCGCGCGTATCACCGGGCTTTCTATGTTTCTCGCTTATACCGGCGCTTTTTTCACGCTCAGCTATTCGCCACTGAAAGCGATTATTCAGGGAACGCCGAAGGCGCTGTGGCCAGCGCCGATGACCAAACTGAATGCCGTGGGGATGCCGACGACGGCAATGTGGTTGCAGTGCCTGCTGGTGAGCCTGTTTATCCTGCTGGTTTCGTTTGGCGGCGATACGGCTTCAGCGTTCTATAACAAACTGACGCTGATGGCGAACGTCTCGATGACGCTGCCGTATCTGTTCCTCGCGCTGGCGTTTCCGTTCTTTAAAGCCCGTACGGGCCTGGAAAGACCGTTTGTTGTCTTTAAAACCCGAGCGGCGACGTTGCTGGCCACATCGGTGGTTGTGCTGGTGGTGACGTTTGCCAATGTGTTCACCATCATCCAGCCGGTGATTGAAGCTGGGGACTGGAACAGCGCATTGTGGATGACCGGAGGCCCGATCTTCTTCTCGCTGTTGGCAATGGCGATTTATCAGAACTACAGCCGCCGCACGGCCAACGAGCCTGAGTGGGCGGTGGAGTAAACTTCCTGCTGAATCCGGCCTACAAAAATGATTCTTCGTAGGCCGGATTCGGCGAAGCTGCCATCCGGCATCATTTTTGTTTACAAACTCCCCGCCGGGCGACTGCTTCTGCCCGCAGAACTTAAGGTTCTTCCCGTTTGCTTACCGCCGAGGCTCTCCAGACGCATCTGGAACGGTGGGAACGGCATATCGATACCGTGCTCGCGGAAGCCTGCCAGAATCAGCTGGTGGATTTCGTGGCGCAGCGGCATACGATGCCCCATCTCAGCGGCATAAATACGCAGTTCGAAGATTTGAATCCCTTGCTGCAGGTCAACCAGGAAGACTTCTGGCGCCGGGTTATCGATAACCAGCGAGCAGCGTTGTGCGGCAGTAAGGAGGATCTGCGTAACCTCCTCGCTGTTAGCCTCCGACGGTGCCGGGATGGTTAATACCACACGGGTGACCGAATCCGATAACGACCAGTTGATAAACTGCTCGGTGATAAAGGCTTTGTTGGGCACGATGATCTCTTTGCGGTCCCAGTCGCTGATGGTCGTGGCGCGGGTATTAATTTTCGTCACGCTACCGGTAAGATCGCGAATCGTCACCGTGTCGCCAATGCGGATTGGTTTTTCAAACAAGATAATCAGGCCCGAAATAAAGTTGGCGAAGATCTCCTGCAAACCAAAGCCCAGACCGACACCGAGAGCCGCTACCAGCCATTGCAGTTTGGACCACTCAATACCGATCATTGAGAAGCCAACCAGACCGCCAATCAGCATCAGCAGGTACTTGGTGATGGTGGTGATGGCGTAACCGGTGCCGGGGGTTAAATCGAGATGTTGCAGCAGCGCCAGCTCCAGCAGCGCGGGCAGGTTGCGCACTAACTGGGTAGTGATGATAAACACCAGGATTGCGATAAGCACTGCACCCAGCGTTATCGGCTCTAAACTTTCCACACCCTGCACCGTGGAGGTGACATCCCACAACGAGATATTTTCCAGGAAGCCGAAAGCGGAATGAATTTCTGACCACAGCACAATGACCGAGAGCAGGGCGATAAGCATCAGGATAGAGCGCACCAGGCGCAGTGATTGCGCGCTGATAGCATCCAGATCCACTTCGCTTTCATCAACATCAATCGTGCCTTCAAGGCTGGTGGAATGCGCTGGTTCTTCTTCACCCCGTGCGCGCTGCGCCAGCATTTCGGCACGTCGATGCTTGGCGCGGTCAAACGCCAGCCGGCGGCGCTGGATCAGCATCCAGCGGCGGATAACGTGATACACCACCAGTAACAAGAACCAGATAGCTACGGACGTTTCCAGACGCGCCAATAAAGCTTGCGACGTGGCGAGATAGCCCACTGCCGCAGCGAGAATGGCAATCAGCGGTGCGCCCATCAGCATATTCCACAGCATGCTGTTGACCATGTTATCGCTGTTGCCTTCTTTATCGAGGTACAGCGGTATCCCGGCGCGTTTCAGGCTCAGGGTTACGACCGCCAGCGCACCGCAAATCAGAATAAAGCACAGACGCCCCAGTGAGGCGGAGAATTCCCGGTCATTGAGATTATCAAACATAATCACCGCCATGATCAGCGGCACAATCAGCCCGATACTCATCAGGTAATAGTGCATGGCTTTCGCGACGCGGTTACGCGGCCAGCCAAAGTGGGCAATGAACAGACCGTTGGGGCGCGCAAAGGTGGCGCAAATCATTACTGCCCACAGCATGGGCACCGTGGCGGTAACGCCATCGCCGATAGCGACAGCTAATGGATAAGGCCAGGCTTCCTGCAATCCGTAACCGAGCGTTGCCCACAGCACCGGCAACGGAGAAGCGACGAGTATCGACCAGAACACCGTGCGTATCGTCAGCCAGAAGTGATCCTGGGTGACTTTTCCGACCCGCGCAGATGAACGCTCCAGAAAACGGGTGAAGTGTTTGCGTGAAGAGAGGCTAAAGCCAACCAGCACCAATGCCGCGAAAAGCGGCAGCAGCGTTTCTTTGCTGGTCAGCATCATGATGCTGGCTTTGCCCAACTGATTAAACGTATCTAATGAGATCAGACGCCGCAGATCCTGGACGATGTCGACAGGCCAGGAGAGGGAGATGGGGCTAACGTCCGAGGTCCAGAAAAGATAGCGGTGCGTTGCTTCGTTGACCTCTTTTAGCGCATCTTCCAGTTGGCTGTTAGAGACTTTGAGCTTGGTCAGCTCAAGGATCAGCGTATCGCCACCCTGTAACAAAGAGTTCAGCAGCTCACGTTGGGTGCGTAACTGGGCGTTGAGAATGCTGCTCTGTTCAGCGGTCAGCGGTTGTCCATCGGCCTGATGAATCTGACGCAACTGCGGCTGTTTGTTGAGGAGATCCTCATAGCGCATACGGTGCACGCGAAGCTGCGCCATTTCGGTATCCAACTGCTGAGGCTTGGGCATTTCCGGTAAACGGGATACCTGCGCGCGCAGCGCTTCTCCCAGCATATTTGAGACCCCAAGCCACTGAGACTGCTCTCTCAGCGTATTCAATGCCTGGCGCACCTGTAGCGTTTGGCTGGCGGCTTGACGCTGTTGCGAGGCGACCAGGTCCATACGTTGCGCCTGCTGGTTTAATGCCTGAGACAGTTCGCGGTTAACCTTGAACTGGTCGACAATACCTTCCGGCAGTCCCGCGCTGTTTTCCGCCAACAGTTCGGTGCTTTCCAGCGCTCGCTCTGCCTCACGCTGACGTTGACTGTTGAGCTGGTTGCGCAAAGCCTGCAGGTAAGTATCGAGCTGCTGGCTCTGTTTTTCCGCCAGCTCTGAGCGCATACGCGCCAGCTCCTGGCGGTTATTAGCGGAAAGCTGCGCCAGCTCCAGTTCATCGACCAGGGCTTTGAGTTTGGCTGATTCAGCCTGCATCGCCTGATTCTGCGCGGGATTAGAGTTGGCGGTACCAATACGTCGCTCAAGCTCATTTAGCTGGCGGCGGGCATCGGTTTGCTGTTGAGGAAGCTGGCTTAACGAGTCGGCGATTTCCCGGGCGCGATCCTGCTCCTGCTGGGCCTGACGACTCTTTTCCAACAGTTGGCTGCTGACCTGGAGGATCTCCTGGTTTAACGCATCGGTGGTGAGTCCGGTTGGCACATTGCGCGGTTCGTCGCGCAGGTTGCTAAGCTGCGCGCGTAATGTTGCGGACAGCTTGGGGAAGTTATCAATAACCTGCTGATATTGCTGGGCACGCTCGAGAGAACCTTTACGCTCCTCGAGGGCATTCAGCGCGGACTGGAGAGCCTCGACGGTTTCTGGCTGAGCAGGTTTCGCCGCTTTTGCCTGCTCCAGTTCCTGGGTGAGTTGTTTGGCATCGGGTGCCGTCGCAGCGTACGCCCCCAGGCTGAGGCACCAGGCCATCAGAAAAGTGATAATCAGGCGCACAGCAGCGATTCCTATGTTTAACTTTCGTCTTTTTTGTCGTCAACCAGCGGGCTGGCGTCGTGTTCTGCTTCGATCTCTTCTTTCGCAAGCGGGGCAGGTTCTGCCTCTGGCGTCACGAATGTCTCGGTCGAGATGGCCATTGGCTGGCCGATTTTGGTCACTGAAAGGTCCTGTAACTGCTCAACCAGGTTAACTTTACCAGGCGCGAACAGGTTGATAACGGTGGAACCGAGCTTAAAGCGGCCCATTTCCTGACCTTTCAACAGCGCCACCGACCCTTCGCTTTCGCCTTCCGGCCAGGTCCAGCGTTTGATGACGCCTTCACGCGGTGGGGTAATGGTGCCAGCCCATGTGGTTTCAATACTGCCGACGATGGTCGCGCCGACCAGAATCTGCACCATCGGGCCAAATTCGGTATCAAACAGACAGATTACGCGTTCGTTGCGTGCAAACAGGTTTGGAACGTTTTGCGCAGTCAGGATATTTACAGAGAAGAGATCGCCTGGCACGTACATCATTTCACGCAGGATACCGTTACACGGCATATGTACACGGTGGTAATCGCGTGGAGATAAGTAAGTGGTCACAAACGTACCGTTGCGGAATTTGTCCGCCATCTGGTAGTTGCCGGCCAGCAGTGCTTCAAGAGTATAGCTGTGCCCTTTGGCCTGCAGCAGTTTGTCTTCTTCGATGTTTCCTAACTGGTTAATCACGCCGTCAGCAGGCATGACCAGTACGTTTGGATCGGTGTTAATCGGGCGAACGTCGTCGCGCAGTGGGCGAACAAAGAAGTCGTTAAAGGTGCGATAGCTGGCGGTATCCGGCTTTTGCGCCTCTTTCATATCGACCTTGTAATATTTCACGAACAGATCGATAACCAGTTTAGTCAGCCATCCTGCTCGTTTGCTCGCACCCCAACCCGCCAGGCGAGTGAGCCATAGTTTCGGCAGAATGTATTGTAGCGAAAGCTTAAATGAGTTTAACAAGGTAGCCTCCAGGCCATAATTTGTTCCCGATCCGGCATACGGGCCGGATCCTGAAAAAAGGGGGACGATTCTAGCGATGCTTAGCTTAGTTGTCAGTTGTCTGTATCAGAAAAGTTTTTACGTGTTTTTACCTGCGCCATGCTTTCCAGGATGCGGTGATAATTTTCAAACCGAGTTTCGGCTATTGCCCCTTTTTCTACGGCCTCACGGATAGCGCAGCCTGGATCGGTATCATGCTTGCAGTCGCGGTATTTGCAGTGGCCCAGGTAGTCATGGAATTCGACAAAACCATGTGTGATTTGTTCCGGCTCCAGATGCCACAACCCGAACTCACGTACGCCAGGGGAGTCGATAACGTCGCCACCGTGCGGGAAATGATACAGGCGAGAGGCAGTGGTGGTGTGCTGTCCAAGGCCAGAGTTGTCGGAGACATCGTTGGTCAGGATCTCTTCCTGCAGACCGAGAAGATTATTGAGCAGGCTAGATTTACCAACGCCCGACTGACCGGCAAAAATGCTGATGCGATCGGTTAATGCTTCTTCAAGCGGTTTCAGGCCGTCTTTAGTACGGCTTGATACCATCAACACGCGATAGCCAATGTGGCGATAAATATCCATCTGTTCGTTAACAAAGGCCATGCCTTCGTCATCCAGCAGATCGATCTTATTCAATACGATAATCGGTTCAACGTGTAGCGTTTCACAGGCTACCAGATACCGGTCGATAATATTGAGTGACAGCTCGGGTAAGATGGCTGAGACAATAACGATCTGGTTGATGTTGGCGGCAATGGGTTTCACCCCGTCGTAAAAGTCGGGACGTGTCAGTACCGAGGTACGCTCGTGTACCGCCTCAACGATGCCTTTGACATTCACGCCTTCTGCTGCTGCTTTTCCCGGGCGCCAGACAACGCGATCGCCGGTCACCAGCGAGCGAATTGTACGGCGGATGTTGCAGCGGTGAATCTCACCGTCAGCAGATTCCACGTCGGCATGCATGCCAAAACGGCTGATAACGATGCCTTCAGCGGTTTCGCCAAACAGGTTGTCGTCGTAGTCTGGCTTCTCCGTGGACGTTTTCAGACGACGCTGGTGATTGGCGTTCACACGGCGCTGTTGGCCTTTGGAGAGTTTATTCTTACTCAATCGGACTGACTCCTGGTCGCCCATAATGGGCAAAACATTTATGATACACGCAATTTTAGATGAATATAGTCACACTGAATGTGACGCTGAAGGGTGGAAAATAGCATGAGTGCCAATGAAAACAACCTGATTTGGATCGATCTGGAGATGACAGGTCTGGATCCCGAGCGCGATCGCATAATTGAGATAGCCACGCTGGTGACGGATGCCAACCTGAATATTCTGGCTGAAGGACCGACAATTGCGGTGCACCAGTCCGACGAACAGCTGGCATTAATGGATGACTGGAACGTACGTACGCATACCGGTAGTGGGCTAGTGGATCGCGTGAAGGCGAGCACCATGGGGGATCGTGAAGCTGAACTGGCTACGTTGGCTTTTTTGAAAGAGTGGGTTCCAGAAGGGAAATCACCTATCTGCGGCAACAGCATCGGTCAGGATCGTCGTTTCCTGTTTAAATACATGCCGGAGCTGGAGGCGTATTTCCATTATCGCTATCTTGACGTCAGTACTCTGAAAGAGCTGGCGCGTCGTTGGAAGCCGGAAATTCTTGCTGGCTTCACCAAGCAGGGAACGCATCAGGCGATGGACGATATTCGTGAGTCTGTTGCTGAGCTTGCTTACTATCGCGAACATTTTATTAAGCTTTGATTTTGTGGATGGCCGGACGGCGCTGTGGCTTACCCGGCCTACGAATATCGTTCCTGCGCGCTTGCACTGAGGTGGGATTGTCGCTAAATTAAACGACTTGCCGATAAATTCAGCACTTAAACAGAAAAACGAAAAAATCGCTTTTAGGGGGGTTGCAGCTAAATGGATTTCTCGTATAATGCGCCTCCCGTAACGACAGAGAATTACACGTTACGGCAGCAGCAAAAGCAGTACAAATTTGCGGGAATAGCTCAGTTGGTAGAGCACGACCTTGCCAAGGTCGGGGTCGCGAGTTCGAGTCTCGTTTCCCGCTCCAAATTCTTACCCCAATAAAAATATCCACAGCGAATAAATACGTTGGGGACGTTTTGTTTCGTCATTGACATACTCTTGTAAACAGACTTATCCACAGGCTCGGGTATTATTCCTGGAATGCAAAAAACTTAGTTGGGTGAATAGTATCATTTTAAGTTATTGAAAATATTGAATTAATTATCATTTCAAATTGTTAATGCGATCACTTGACGATTTTTTCCCTCTTGAATATCAATGTGTTTTTATTTTTATACACAAGCTGTGGATGACTTAAGCGTCACGCGGCAGACCCTTTTCAATGACCCTGACCAAACGTTGTTTCTTCGGTAACTGCACTTCAACTACGCAGGCATTTCGCTTCTCGATTTGCTGAGCAACCGCCCACTCTATGTGTTCGTCGAGAAGTGGGTGCTCACCTCTGCGACTTTCCAGCGCGTGAATAACGGCTTCATCCCATGGGGCATTACCCAGCGCAACGGCGATATTTCGCAGCCAGCGCAGGTGACCAATACGACGAATAGCAGACCCCTCCGTGACTTTTAAAAACCACGCTTCGCTCCAGCTAAACAGCTCTATTAACTCCGGAGCATGAAGCTGTTTGCGTGGGTTGAAGTCATCCTCTGTCGTCAACTGCGAGTATCGGTTCCACGGGCAAATGAGCTGGCAATCATCGCAGCCGTAAATTCGATTCCCCAACAGGGGACGAAATTCTTCCGGGATCGGGCCTTCCAGTTCGATAGTGAGATAAGAGATACAGCGGCGCGCATCTACCGTGTAGGGTTCAACGATGGCCCCGGTGGGACAGATGGTCATACAGGCGACGCATTTCCCGCATCCTTCTTCTACTGGGTTGTCGACCGGCAGGGGCAAATCGATCAGTAATTCCCCGAGGAAGAAAAATGAACCAGCTTCGCGATTGAGGATAAGTGAGTGCTTACCTGTCCAGCCAAGCCCGGCTTTTTCCGCTAATGGACGCTCAAGAATGGGCGCAGAATCGACAAAAGGTCTAAAATTCAGCGAAACGCAGTGCTGTTGAATCCTCTCCCCCAGCTTTTTTAAGCGGTTACGCAGCAGTTTATGGTAGTCGCGCCCAAGCGCGTAACGGCTGACGTAACCCAGAGAGGGATTTTTCAACGTGCTGGCAAAGGCCGCATTGGCAGGAAGATAGTTCATACGTACGCTGATGACACGTAACGTACCGGGTAATAATTCGTGAGGTCGGGCGCGCATCATGCCGTGGCGGGCCATCCAGTCCATCTCGCCGTGATAGTGTTTATCCAGCCAGGCCAGCAGTTTGGGCTCCGCTTCGCTGAGGTCGGTATCGGCAATACCGACCTGCTGAAAGCCAAGCTCCAGCCCCCACTGCTTAATATTTTGCGCTAACTGATTGAGATCGAGGGGCTCTGACATGACGGACCATACAATGAAGAAAAACCCCGCAAGTATACCACACTCCATTTGGCACGCCGATGACATCAGGCGGATGGAGCGAGAGGCGGCAGACAGTTTAGGACTGACGTTGTACGAGCTGATGCAACGGGCGGGAGAGGCGGCGTTTCAGGTCACCCGCGAGACATATCCAAACGCTCAGCACTGGCTGGTGCTATGTGGTCATGGCAACAACGGTGGTGATGGTTACGTGGTGGCAAGGCTTGCCAAAGCTCAGGGGCTTGATATTACGTTGCTGGCGCAGGAGAGTGATAAAGCGCTGCCCGAGGAAGCACAGCAGGCGCGCGACGCCTGGCTTAACGCCGGTGGCGTCATTCATGCTGCGGATATCAATTGGCCAGATCGCGTGGACGTCATTATTGATGCGCTGTCAGGCACGGGCTTAAAACACGCGCCGCGTGAGCCTCTCTCGGTATTGATCGAACGTGCCAATCACCATCCTGCTCCTGTCGTGGCGATAGACATTCCATCCGGCTTGCTGGCGCAGACGGGCGCGGCGCCGGGCGCGGTTATCAACGCTGCGCACACCGTGACCTTTATTGCGTTAAAGCCTGGTCTGCTAACCGGTAAAGCGCGCGATGTCACCGGACGCCTGCATGTTAACGCACTCGGTCTGGACGACTGGCTGGCGGGGCAGAACGCGCCGCTGCAACGGTTTGATGCTCAACAGCTTGTACACTGGTTAACGCCGCGTCGACCCACCTCGCACAAAGGCTCTCACGGTCGGCTGGTGATCATCGGTGGTGACCACGGCACGGCTGGCGCAATACGCATGGCCGGTGAAGCGGCGCTGCGTGCAGGAGCCGGGTTGGTCAAAGTGCTGACCCGAAGTGAAAATATTGCGCCTATTCTGACTGCCAGACCGGAACTGATGGTCGATACGCTGACGCCGCAGACTCTGGAAGAGAGCCTGGCGTGGGCGGATGTTGTGGTAATAGGACCAGGGCTTGGTCAGCAGGAATGGGGTAAAAAAGCGCTGCAAAAGGTAGAGAATTTTCGCAAACCGATGCTCTGGGATGCGGATGCGCTGAACCTGCTGGCAATCAACCCCGATAAACGTCACAATCGCGTGATCACGCCGCATCCTGGTGAAGCCGCGCGACTTCTGGGCTGTTCCATTGCAGAAATTGAAGACGATCGATTACTTTGTGCACAACGTCTGGTAAAACGGTACGGAGGCGTCGTCGTGCTGAAAGGCGCGGGTACGGTTGTTGCTGCCGAACAGGCCGAATTGGGTATTATTGATACTGGCAATGCCGGAATGGCCAGCGGCGGAATGGGTGATGTGCTTTCCGGTATTATTGGCGCATTGCTCGGACAGAAGCTTACCCCGTATGATGCGGCATGTGCGGGATGTGTCGCGCACGGTGCGGCGGCGGATGTGCTGGCGGCGCGTTTTGGTACGCGCGGCATGCTGGCGACAGATCTCTTTACCACGCTACAGCGTATTGTTAACCCTGATGTGATTGACGTTTATCATGATGAATCGAGTAATTCCACTACCTGATGAGCAGGCGACTTTAGACCTGGGACTGCGGGTAGCCAAAGCCTGTGATGGCGCGACGGTAATTTATTTGTACGGCGACCTGGGGGCGGGTAAAACCACTTTCAGCCGGGGATTCCTGCAGGCGTTAGGTCACAAAGGAAATGTAAAAAGCCCCACCTATACGCTGGTTGAACCCTATTCGCTCGATAATTTGATGGTATATCACTTCGATCTGTACCGACTTGCGGACCCAGAGGAGCTGGAATTTATGGGGATCCGCGATTATTTTGCCAATGACGCCATCTGCCTGGTGGAATGGCCGCAACAAGGTAAAGGTGTACTGCCAGACCCGGACGTCGAAATACACATTGAATATCAGGCGCAAGGTCGAGAGGCGCGCATAAGCGCAGTCTCCTCATCGGGTGATTTATTGCTGGCGCGTTTAGCCGATTAACCTTAAGGGTGGCGGGATGATTTATCGCATCAGAAACTGGCTGATGGCAACACTGGTCCTGCTGTGCGCGCAGGCAGGGGCCGCCAGCCTCTCCGATCTTCAGGTGTCCAATGGCGATCAACAAGCGCGGATTACGCTGAGCTTTATTGGCGATCCTGAATACGCAGTTTCGCAGGACGGGAAACGAACCGTCGCGTTGGATATTAAACAAACCGGTGTGATTCAGGGGTTACCGCTGCTGTTTAGCGGCAATAATCTGGTGAAATCTATCCGTTCCGGCACGCCAAAAGATGCGCAGTCTCTGCGCCTGGTGGTGGATTTAACCGAGAACGGCAAAGCCGAAGCCGTAAAACGCCAGAACGGCGGCAATTATACCGTCGTGTTTACCATCAAAGCTGATGCGCCTCCGCCGCCTCCACCACCTCCAGTGGTTGCGAAGCGTGTTGAAGCGCCGGTTATCGCCCCGCGCCCTGCCGAGCCTGCGCGTAATCCGTTTAAAGCGGAAAACGATCGCACCACGATGGTAACCAACAGTAATACCTCCACACGACCTGCGGCGCGCGCCAGTACCAGTAACGGCGAAAAAGTAGTTATCGCCATTGATGCCGGACACGGTGGGCAGGATCCTGGCGCTATTGGTCCCGGTGGCACACGTGAGAAAAACGTCACGATTGCCGTGGCGCGTAAACTGCGCAGTTTGCTCAATGATGACCCGATGTTTAAAGGCGTACTCACCCGTGATGGCGATTACTTTATCTCGGTGATGGGGCGTTCAGACGTTGCGCGTAAACAAAACGCCAACTTCCTGGTCTCTATTCATGCGGATGCTGCGCCAAACCGGGATGCCACTGGTGCTTCCGTCTGGGTACTGTCAAACCGTCGGGCAAACAGTGAAATGGCCGGCTGGCTGGAACAGCACGAAAAGCAATCGGAACTGTTGGGTGGGGCGGGCGATGTGCTGGCAAACAGCCAGTCCGATCCTTATCTCAGCCAGGCCGTGTTGGATCTGCAGTTCGGTCATTCGCAACGCGTTGGGTATGATGTAGCGACCAGCATGATCGGCCAGTTAGAACGTATTGGCTCGATGCATAAGCGTCGTCCGGAACACGCCAGCCTTGGGGTATTACGTTCGCCTGATATCCCGTCAGTGCTGGTTGAAACTGGCTTTATCAGTAACAACAGCGAAGAGCGTCTGTTGGCGAGTGATGACTACCAGCAGCAGCTGGCCGAGGCAATTTACAAAGGATTGCGTAACTATTTCCAGGCGCACCCGATGCAAACCGGGCCTCAAGGCACACCGGCGCAAACCGCCAGTGCGGTATCGCCTGGTAACACGTTAGCAAATTAAGGATTAGCCATGCCGATTCAGGTTCTACCGCCACAGCTGGCGAACCAGATTGCCGCAGGCGAGGTGGTAGAACGGCCTGCGTCAGTGGTGAAGGAGCTGGTGGAAAACAGTATCGATGCTGGTGCGACTCGCATTGATATTGATATTGAGCGCGGCGGCGCGAAGCTTATCCGTATTCGTGACAACGGCTGCGGGATTAAAAAAGACGAGCTGGCGCTGGCGCTGGCACGTCATGCCACCAGTAAAATTTCCTCGCTTGACGATCTCGAAGCCATCGTGAGCCTCGGGTTTCGCGGCGAAGCGCTGGCCAGTATCAGCTCCGTTTCTCGTTTAACCCTGACGTCGCGTACGCAAGAACAACCTGAAGCCTGGCAAGCCTATGCCGAAGGGCGCGACATGGATGTGACGGTTAAACCCGCTGCGCATCCGGTGGGAACCACGCTGGAGGTGTTAGATCTGTTCTACAACACCCCGGCGCGGCGCAAGTTTATGCGCACCGAGAAAACTGAATTTAATCATATCGACGAAATAATCCGCCGCATTGCGCTGGCACGTTTTGATGTGACGATTAATTTGTCGCACAACGGCAAAGTGGTGCGTCAGTACCGGGCAGTGGCTGCGGATGGGCAGCAAGAGCGCCGACTGGGCGCGATTTGCGGCTCGCCGTTTCTGGAACATGCGCTGGCGATTGAATGGCAGCATGGCGATTTAACGCTGCGCGGTTGGGTGGCCGATCCTAACCACACGACGACGGCGCTGGCGGAAATCCAGTACTGCTATGTGAATGGCCGGATGATGCGAGATCGGTTGATCAACCATGCTATTCGTCAGGCCTGTGAAGATAAACTGGGAGCCGATCAGCAGCCCGCTTTTGTGCTGTATCTGGAAATCGACCCGCATCAGGTGGATGTTAACGTACATCCCGCCAAACATGAGGTCCGTTTTCATCAGTCCCGCCTGGTGCATGATTTTATTTACCAGGGCGTGTTGAGCGTCCTGCAACAGCAGCTTGAAACGCCGCTGCCGTTGGCTGATGACGATGAGCCTGCCCCAAGGCACATCCCGGAAAACCGCGTCGCGGCCGGGCGTAACCATTTTGCCGAACCGGCCCCGGCGCGTGAACCTGCGACGCCGCGTTACTCAGCATCTGCTGGCGCTGGCAGTAGTGGTGGCCGTCAGACGGGGGCCAGCTGGCCTCATGCCCAGCCTGGATATCAAAAGCAGCAGGGTGAGATTTATCAGCAACTGCTACAGACGCCGGTTCCGCCGCGTAAAACGCCGGTTTCTGAAACGCCATCAGCTCCTTTGTCCGGCAGCAGTCAGGGCTTTGGGCGGGTGCTAACCATTGTCGGTACGGACTGCGCATTACTCGAATGCGATGGTCATATTCGGTTGCTGGCATTGCCGGTGGCGGAACGTTGGCTACGTCAGGCGCAGTTAACGCCGGACCAGGGCGTCGTTTGCGCTCAGCCGTTACTGATCCCTTTACGTCTAAAAGTAAACGCTGATGAAAAAGCGGCGCTGCAAAAAGGGCAGAGCCAACTGGCTGAGTTGGGTATTGAATTTCAACTGGATGCACAGCATGTGACCATCCGGGCGGTGCCTTTACCCTTACGCCAACAAAATTTACAAATCTTGATTCCTGAACTGATAGGCTACCTGGCGCAGCAGTCCGAATTCGAACCGGGCAATATTGCACAGTGGATTGCACGTAATCTGATTAGCGAGCATCCGCAGTGGAGCATGGCTCAGGCGATTACGCTGTTAGCGGATGTTGAGCGGCTTTGTCCACAACTCGTGAAGGCGCCGCCGGGTGGTTTGTTACAACCTGTTGATTTACATTCGGTAATGAATGCCCTGAAACATGAGTGATACCCGTAAGGCGAGCCTGCCAAAGGCGATTTTTTTGATGGGGCCGACGGCCTCCGGTAAAACGGCACTGGCAATTGAATTGCGTAAAGTTTTGCCTGTAGAGTTGATAAGCGTTGATTCCGCCCTTATTTACAAGGGGATGGATATCGGTACAGCCAAGCCTGATGCAGATGAATTACAGGCCGCGCCGCACCGGTTGCTGGATATCCGCGATCCGTCCCAGGCGTACTCTGCTGCGGATTTTCGCCGCGATGCGTTAGCCGAGATGGCCGATATCACCGCCGCGGGGCGTATTCCGCTGCTGGTGGGCGGCACAATGTTATATTTCAAAGCCTTGCTTGAAGGGCTGTCGCCGTTACCGTCGGCAGATCCGGAAGTCAGGGCCAGAATTGAGCAGCAGGCGGCAGAGCATGGGTGGGACGCGTTACACCGACAGCTTCAGGAAATAGATCCGGTGGCTGCGGCGCGTATTCATCCAAATGATCCGCAAAGACTTTCCCGGGCACTGGAAGTTTTTTTCATTTCGGGTAAAACTTTAACGGAGCTGACGCAAACGTCAGGAGATGCTTTGCCGTATCAGGTGCATCAGTTTGCTATCGCCCCGGCGAGCCGTGAACTGCTCCATCAGCGAATTGAGCAGCGTTTTCATCAGATGTTGGCTTCAGGTTTTGAAGCAGAAGTCCGGGCGCTATTTGCCCGTGGAGATTTGCATACGGATTTGCCTTCCATTCGTTGTGTAGGGTATCGCCAGATGTGGTCATACATTGAAGGCGAAATTTCATACGATGAAATGGTTTATAGAGGTGTTTGCGCCACGAGGCAGTTGGCGAAGCGACAGGTAACCTGGTTGCGTGGTTGGGAAGGGGTGCACTGGCTTGACAGTGAAAAGCCTGACCAGGCGCGAAACGAAGTATTACAGGTTGTTGGTGCTATCGCGAACTGAATGTGTACAATTGAAACGTATCGTGCGCAATTTTTCAGAATCGAAAGGTTCAAAGTACAAATAAGCATATAAGGAAAAGAGAGAATGGCTAAGGGGCAATCTTTACAAGATCCGTTCCTGAACGCACTGCGTCGGGAACGTGTTCCAGTTTCTATTTATTTGGTGAATGGTATTAAGCTGCAAGGTCAAATCGAGTCTTTTGATCAGTTCGTGATCCTGTTGAAAAACACGGTCAGCCAGATGGTTTATAAGCACGCGATTTCTACTGTTGTCCCGTCTCGCCCGGTTTCTCATCACAGCAATAATGCCACCGGCAGCACTGGCAGCAACTACCATCACGGTAGCAACGCGCAAGGTTCATCTGCGCAACAGGACAGCGAAGAAACCGAATAAGGTTGTTAGCTGTTTTACACACGGGGAGCCAGCGATCCTGCGTTCCCCGTTGATATATATTAAGGGGTTGACGCTTGTTTGACCGTTATGATGCCGGTGAGCAGGCGGTACTGGTACACATCTATTTTTCGCAAGACAAAGATATGGAAGACCTCCAGGAGTTTGAATCTCTGGTTTCTTCCGCCGGTGTCGAAGCAATGCAGGTGATTACCGGGAGCCGTAAAGCACCGCACCCGAAGTATTTTGTTGGTGAAGGTAAGGCAATCGAAATTGCGGAAGCCGTAAAAGCGACTGGCGCTGCGGTGGTGATTTTTGATCATGCTCTAAGCCCCGCCCAGGAACGTAACCTGGAACAGTTGTGCCAGTGTCTTGTTATCGACAGGACAGGTCTTATTTTAGATATTTTTGCCCAGCGTGCGCGCACCCATGAGGGTAAGTTGCAGGTTGAGCTGGCGCAGTTGCGCCATATGGCTACTCGTCTGGTCCGTGGCTGGACCCACCTTGAAAGGCAAAAGGGCGGGATTGGTTTGCGCGGTCCGGGTGAAACCCAGCTCGAAACCGACCGCCGTTTGCTGCGTAATCGCATTTTGCAAATACAGTCGCGCCTGGAAAAAGTTGAAAAGCAACGTGAGCAGGGGCGACAGTCGCGCAAGAAAGCGGATGTCCCAACCGTATCACTGGTGGGATATACCAACGCCGGAAAATCCACCCTGTTCAACCAGATCACCGAAGCCCGGGTTTACGCAGCGGATCAGCTGTTTGCGACCCTGGACCCAACGCTGCGCCGTATAGACGTAGCGGACGTCGGTGAAACCGTGCTGGCGGATACCGTAGGGTTTATCCGTCATTTGCCGCACGACCTGGTGGCGGCGTTTAAAGCCACCCTGCAGGAAACGCGTCAGGCGACATTGCTGCTGCATGTTATTGATGCTGCAGATTTTCGTGTGCAGGAAAACATCGAGGCCGTCGACACGGTGCTCGAAGAGATCGATGCGCATGAGATCCCGACTCTGCTGGTGATGAATAAAATCGATATGCTGGATGATTTTGAACCACGTATCGACAGAGATGAAGAGAATAAACCCATTCGCGTTTGGGTTTCAGCGCAAACGGGAATAGGTATACCACAGCTTTTTCAGGCTTTGACTGAGCGACTTTCCGGTGAGGTGGCGCAGCATACGTTGCGTTTGCCGCCGCAGGAAGGGCGTCTGAGAAGCCGGTTTTACCAACTTCAGGCAATAGAAAGAGAGTGGATGGAGGAGGACGGCAGCGTAGGTCTGCAGGTTCGTATGCCGATCGTAGACTGGCGTCGCCTCTGTAAACAAGAACCGGCACTGGAAGACTATATTGTCTGACCTGACGGATATGGCCTGAAGATTTTTTCGCCTCTATACCTTGTGGGTTTTGTGCAGCATGAAGGTGGCAAGTCCTGAAATCTTCAGGGGCATAGTTAACTATGTGACTGAGATTAAGGGGCGTAGCCAACGCATCGGCAGCGCAAAATACGCAGGTATAGCATCGCATAACAAATATGGAGCACAAAAATGGCGTGGAATCAGCCCGGTAATAACGGACAAGACCGCGACCCGTGGGGAAGCAGCAAACCTGGCGGCAACCCTGAGGGAAATGGAAACAAAGGTGGTCGCGATCAGGGACCTCCCGATCTGGATGATATCTTCCGCAAACTGAGTAAAAAGCTCGGTGGTCTGGGTGGCGGTAAAGGTGCTGGTTCTGGCGGCGGTAGCTCATCGCAAGGCCCGCGTCCGCAATTGGGTGGTCGAGT
The DNA here is from genome assembly GCF_000398845.1 of Citrobacter sp. KTE151. Classification (NCBI taxonomy): domain Bacteria; kingdom Pseudomonadati; phylum Pseudomonadota; class Gammaproteobacteria; order Enterobacterales; family Enterobacteriaceae; genus Citrobacter; species Citrobacter sp. KTE151. The sequence continues at coordinate 182,074 of NZ_KB976059.1, forward strand.
CTTTACTATCGCAGCGGCAGCTATCGTCATTATCTGGGCGGCCAGCGGTTTCTACACCATTAAAGAAGCGGAACGCGGCGTGGTGACACGCTTCGGTAAATTCAGCCATTTGGTTGAACCGGGTCTGAACTGGAAACCGACCTTTGTCGACGAAGTGACCCCGGTCAACGTGGAAGCCGTGCGTGAACTTGCCGCATCCGGCGTGATGCTGACCTCTGACGAAAACGTCGTACGCGTTGAAATGAACGTGCAGTACCGCGTGACCGATCCGCAGCGTTACCTGTTTAGCGTAACCAGCGCGGATGACAGTCTGCGTCAGGCAACCGACAGCGCCCTGCGTGGGGTTATCGGTAAATACACCATGGACCGTATCCTGACCGAAGGGCGTACCGTTATTCGTAGCGATACCCAGCGTGAACTGGAAGAAACGATCCGTCCGTACAACATGGGTATCACCCTGCTGGACGTCAACTTCCAGGCAGCACGTCCGCCGGAAGAAGTAAAAGCCGCGTTTGACGATGCCATTGCAGCACGTGAAAACGAGCAGCAGTACATCCGTGAAGCAGAAGCGTACACCAACGAAGTTCAGCCACGTGCTAACGGTCAGGCGCAGCGTATTCTGGAAGAAGCGCGTGCTTACAAAACGCGAACCATCCTGGAAGCACAGGGTGAAGTGGCTCGCTTCGCAAAAATTCTGCCGGAATATAAAGCCGCACCGCAAATTACTCGCGAGCGTCTGTATATCGAAACCATGGAAAAAGTGCTGAGCAATACCCGCAAAGTCCTGGTTAACGATAAGGGCAGCAATCTGATGGTTCTGCCGCTGGATCAAATGCTGAAAGGCGGTAGTGCGCCAGCAGCAAAGAGTGACAGCAGTTCAAACCTGCTGCGTCTGCCGCCAGCAACGACGTCCGGCACTGGAGCAAGCAATACCTCGTCCACCAGTCAGGGCGATATTATGGACCAACGCCGCGCGAACGCGCAGCGTAACGACTACCAGCGTCAGGGGGAATAACGATGCGTAAGTCAGTTATTGCGATTATCATCATCGTTCTGGTAGTTCTGTTCATGTCTGTCTTTGTGGTCAAAGAAGGCGAGCGCGGGATTACTCTGCGCTTTGGTAAAGTTCTGCGTGACGATGAAAACAAGCCGCTGGTTGTTGCACCAGGCCTGCACTTCAAGGTTCCGTTTATTGAATCTGTGAAGATGCTGGATGCGCGTATTCAGACCATGGACAACCAGGCCGATCGCTTTGTTACCAAAGAGAAGAAAGACCTGATCGTTGACTCCTACATTAAGTGGCGCATCAGTGACTTTAGCCGTTACTACCTGGCAACGGGCGGTGGCGATGTTTCTCAGGCAGAAGTCCTGCTGAAACGTAAGTTCTCTGACCGTCTGCGTTCTGAAATTGGTCGTCTGGACGTGAAAGACATCGTTACCGATTCCCGCGGTCGTCTGACGCTGGAAGTTCGTGATGCGCTGAACTCCGGTTCTGCTGGCACGGAAGATGAAGTCGCGACTCCGGCGGCAGATAGCGCGATTGCCGAAGCTGCTGAGCGTGTTCAGGCTGAAACAAACGGTAAAGTACCGGTCATCAACCCGAACAGTATGGCGGCATTGGGCATCGAAGTGGTTGACGTGCGTATCAAGCAAATCAACCTGCCTGCTGAAGTGTCTGAGGCTATCTACAACCGTATGCGCGCTGAGCGTGAAGCGGTAGCACGTCGCCATCGTTCACAAGGTCAGGAAGAAGCGGAAAAACTGCGTGCCACGGCGGATTATGAAGTGACCAAAACGCTGGCAGAATCTGAGCGTCAGGGCCGCATCATGCGCGGTGAAGGCGATGCAGAAGCCGCTAAACTGTTTGCCGATGCGTTCAGCCAGGATCCTGACTTCTACGCCTTCATCCGTAGCCTGCGAGCTTACGAGAAGAGCTTCGAAGGCAACCAGGACGTGATGGTCATGAGCCCGGACAGCGATTTCTTCCGCTACATGAAGACACCGAGCACTACGACACGCTAATAAAGTTCCAGCGGTTTTAAACCAGCAAAACCACCGGCATCCCCAGGGATGCGGTGGTTTTCTTTTTATAAAAGGACGATGGATGAATTCAACAATTTTGCTGGCGCTCGCGCTGGTTTTGGTGCTGGAAGGCCTGGGCCCTATGCTTTATCCCCGCGCGTGGAAGAAAATGATTTCCGCAATGGCGCAACTTCCCGAAAATATTTTGCGTCGTTTTGGTGGAGGTCTTGTGGTTGCGGGCGTTGTGGTCTACTACATGTTGAGGAAAACGATTGGCTGATCAATAAGTAGCCTATTTTGCGGATTTTCGCATGCAAAAAGTGCTGTATATCTGAAAAAGCGGTGGTAGAATCCATTTTTAAGCAAACGGTGATTTTGAAAAATGGGTAACAACGTCGTCGTACTGGGCACCCAATGGGGTGACGAAGGTAAAGGGAAGATCGTCGATCTTCTGACTGAACGGGCTAAATATGTTGTGCGCTACCAGGGTGGTCACAACGCAGGCCATACTCTCGTAATCAACGGTGAAAAAACCGTCCTCCATCTTATTCCATCAGGTATTCTTCGCGAGAATGTCATCAGCATCATCGGTAACGGTGTTGTACTGTCTCCGTCCGCGCTGATGAAAGAAATGAAAGGACTGGAAGATCGTGGCATCCCGGTTCGCGAGCGCCTGCTGTTGTCTGAAGCTTGTCCGCTGATCCTTGATTATCACGTTGCGTTGGATAATGCTCGTGAGAAAGCGCGTGGCGAGAAAGCGATCGGTACTACCGGTCGTGGCATCGGTCCGGCTTATGAAGACAAAGTAGCTCGTCGCGGTCTGCGCGTTGGCGATCTGTTTGATAAAGCAACCTTCGCTGAAAAACTGAAAGAAGTGATGGAATATCACAACTTCCAGCTGGTGAATTTCTATAAAGTTGAAGCAGTTGACTACCAGAAAGTGCTGGATGATGTGATGGCGATTGCCGACATCCTGACCTCTATGGTTGTTGATGTTTCCGATCTGCTGGACCAGGCGCGTAAGCGTGGCGATTTCGTCATGTTCGAAGGCGCACAGGGTACCCTGCTGGATATCGACCACGGTACCTATCCGTATGTAACGTCTTCCAACACCACCGCAGGTGGCGTGGCGACCGGCTCCGGCCTGGGTCCACGTTATGTGGATTACGTTCTGGGTATCATCAAAGCTTACTCTACACGTGTAGGCGCGGGTCCGTTCCCGACTGAGCTGTTTGATGACGTTGGCGAGTTCCTGTGCAAACAAGGTAACGAGTATGGCGCGACCACCGGTCGTCGTCGTCGCACCGGTTGGCTGGACTCCGTTGCGGTACGCCGTGCAGTACAGATTAACTCCCTGTCTGGCTTCTGCCTGACCAAACTGGACGTACTGGACGGTTTGAAAGAGGTGAAAATCTGTGTCGCTTATCGTATGCCGGATGGCCGTGAAGTAACGACTACCCCGCTGGCTGCAGACGACTGGAAAGGTATCGAGCCGATCTACGAAACCATGCCGGGCTGGTCTGAATCCACCTTCGGTGTGAAGGAACGTAGCGGTCTGCCGCAGGCAGCACTGAACTACATCAAGCGTATTGAAGAACTGACCGGTGTGCCGATTGATATTATCTCAACTGGCCCAGACCGTACTGAAACCATGATCCTGCGCGACCCGTTCGACGCATAATTCTGGTTATAGCGTGGCGTCGAATGGCGCTGCGCTTGCACTATCTTAGGCCGGATGAGGCGCTTTGCATCATAATCCGGCTTAAAATCACGTAAGTTCCTCGCTTTTTTCCTTCCTGAACTGAAATAAATTAGCGACCTGGCTGGTGGCTGGTTTATCATCAATGTAATTAATACCACCAGGTTTATCCGTTTTATCCCTTTTCCTGAGGTTGATGTGCAGTTAACAAGTTTCACCGATTACGGATTACGTGCGCTAATCTACATGGCGTCACTTCCCGAAGGACGTATGACCAGTATTTCTGAGGTGACAGAAGTCTACGGCGTGTCCCGTAATCATATGGTCAAAATAATCAATCAACTTAGCCGTGCGGGCTTCGTTACTGCTATTCGAGGAAAAAATGGCGGTATCCGCCTGGGTAAACCAGCTAAGGATATTGGTATTGGTGATGTGGTTCGCGAGCTGGAACCACTATCGTTGGTCAATTGTAGCAGCGAGTTTTGCCACATTACCCCAGCCTGTCGACTTAAACAGGCGCTTTCTAAGGCAGTGCAAAGTTTTCTCACGGAACTGGACAACTACACACTTGCTGATTTGGTTGAAGAGAATCAACCGCTTTATAAATTATTGCTGGTGGAGTGACGAAAATCTTCATCAGAGCTGACAATGGAGGAACCTCGATGTCACAAGATCCTTTCCAGGAACGCGAAGCAGAAAAATACGCGAATCCTATCCCGAGCCGGGAATTTATCCTCGAACATTTAACTAAACGTGAAAAACCGGCCAACCGCGATGAGCTGGCCGCTGAACTCAACATTGAAGGTGAAGAGCAGCAAGAAGCGCTGCGTCGCCGCCTGCGCGCCATGGAACGTGACGGGCAACTGGTCTTCACTCGTCGTCAGTGCTATGCGCTGCCGGAGCGTCTTGACCTGCTGAAAGGTACCGTTATTGGCCACCGTGATGGCTACGGCTTTCTGCGCGTTGAAGGCCGCAAAGATGACCTGTATCTGTCCAGCGAGCAGATGAAAACCTGCATTCATGGCGATCAAGTGTTGGCACAGCCGCTGGGAGCGGACCGTAAAGGTCGTCGCGAAGCGCGTATTGTGCGCGTACTGGTACCGAAAACCAGCCAGATTGTCGGTCGCTACTTCACCGACGCTGGCGTTGGGTTTGTCGTCCCTGACGACAGCCGCCTGAGCTTTGATATCCTGATCCCGCCGGAAGAGGTGATGGGTGCTCGTATGGGCTTTGTGGTCGTGGTTGAGCTGACCCAGCGTCCGACACGTCGCACTAAAGCGGTGGGTAAAATTGTTGAAGTCCTGGGCGACAACATGGGAACCAGCATGGCCGTTGATATGGCGCTGCGTACTCATGAAATCCCGTATATCTGGCCTCAGGCGGTCGAAAAACAGGTCGCCGGCCTGAAAGAAGAAGTGCCGGAAGAAGCGAAAGCCGGACGTGTTGATCTGCGCTCCCTGCCGCTGGTCACTATCGATGGCGAAGATGCGCGTGACTTCGATGATGCGGTTTACTGCGAGAAGAAGCGCGGCGGCGGCTGGCGTTTATGGGTGGCGATTGCTGACGTAAGCTATTACGTTCGCCCGCCGACTCCGCTGGACCAGGAAGCGCGCAGCCGTGGCACATCCGTCTACTTCCCGTCGCAGGTTGTTCCGATGCTACCGGAAGTGCTGTCTAACGGATTGTGTTCGCTCAACCCGCAGGTGGACAGGCTGTGTATGGTCTGTGAAATGACCATTTCGTCGAAAGGCCGCTTAACAGGCTTTAAATTCTACGAAGCGGTTATGAGCTCCCATGCGCGTCTGACCTACACCAAGGTCTGGCATATGCTGCAGGGCGATCAGGAACTGCGTGAGCAGTACGCGCCGTTGGTTAAACACATTGAAGAGCTGCATAACCTCTACAAAGTGCTGGATAAAGCGCGTGAAGAGCGTGGCGGTATCTCGTTTGAAAGTGAAGAAGCGAAGTTTATCTTCAATGCTGAACGCCGTATTGAGCGTATTGAGCAGACGCAGCGTAATGACGCGCACAAACTGATTGAAGAGTGCATGATCATGGCGAACATCTCAGCGGCGCGATTCGTTGAGAAAGCCAAAGAGCCGGCACTGTTCCGTATTCACGATAAGCCGACGACCGAAGCGATTAATTCGTTCCGTTCGGTGTTGGCGGAGCTGGGGCTGGAGCTGCCCGGCGGTAATAAACCCGAGCCGCGTGATTACGCTGAACTGCTGGAGTCGATTGCTGACCGTCCTGACGCAGAAATGCTGCAAACTATGCTGCTGCGTTCAATGAAGCAGGCGATTTACGATCCGGAAAACCGCGGTCACTTTGGCCTTGCGTTGCAATCTTATGCACACTTCACCTCGCCGATCCGTCGTTACCCGGATCTCTCCTTGCACCGGGCGATTAAGTATCTGCTGGCGCAGGAGCAGGGCCATAAAGGCAACACCACGGAAACGGGTGGCTACCATTATTCGATGGAAGAGATGCTGCAGCTGGGTCAACACTGTTCGATGGCCGAGCGCCGTGCTGACGAAGCCACACGTGACGTCTCTGACTGGCTGAAGTGCGACTTTATGCTGGATCAGGTAGGTAATGTCTTCAAAGGCGTGATCGCCAGCGTTACCGGGTTTGGTTTCTTCGTCCGTCTTGATGAGCTGTTTATCGACGGTCTGGTGCATGTCTCCTCCCTGGATAACGACTACTATCGTTTTGACCAGGTTGGGCAGCGTCTGACGGGGGAATCCAGCGGTCAAATGTATCGCCTGGGCGATCGCGTGGAAGTTCGCGTGGAAGCGGTCAACATGGACGAGCGTAAAATCGACTTCAGTTTGATCTCCAGCGAACGTGCACCGCGCAATGAAGGTAAAACCGCGCGTGAAAAAGCGAAAAAAGGCGATGCGGGTAAAAATACCGGTAAGCGTCGTCAGATGGGCAAAAAAGTAAATTTCGAGCCGGATAGCGCTTTCCGCGGCGAGAAGAAAGGCAGAGCCAAACCTCAGGCGGATAAAAAAACGGCTGAGAAGAAAGGCGATAAAAAAGCGAAAAAGCCATCGGCAAAAACGCTTAAAATCGCTGCCGCCACCAAAGCTAAACGCGCGACGAAAAAGAAAGTCGCGCAATAACAGCCATAAACAGTAAGTCGGGCAACCTCGCGTTGCCCGCGTTACGCATAAACTATTAACGAGTACATTCATGAGTGAAATGATTTACGGCATCCATGCGGTGCAGGCTCTGCTGGAACGTGCGCCTGAGCGCTTCCAGGACGTCTTTATTCTCAAAGGTCGTGAAGATAAACGCCTGCTGCCGCTGATCCACGCACTGGAAGCACAGGGTGTTGTCATTCAACTGGCTAACCGCCAGTTCCTGGATGAGAAAAGCGAGGGTGCGGTACATCAGGGAATTATTGCTCGCGTGAAGCCGGGTCGTCAGTATCAGGAAAACGATCTGCCGGATCTGATTGCTACGCTCGATCAGCCGTTCTTTTTGATCCTCGATGGTGTTACCGATCCGCATAACCTGGGGGCATGCCTGCGTAGCGCCGATGCTGCTGGCGTCCATGCTGTTATCGTACCGAAGGATCGTTCTGCGCAGTTGAATGCAACGGCGAAAAAAGTGGCCTGCGGCGCGGCAGAAAGCGTACCGCTGATCCGTGTGACCAACCTGGCGCGCACTATGCGTATGCTGCAGGAAGAGAATATCTGGATCGTCGGAACCGCAGGTGAAGCTGATCATACTCTCTACCAGAGCAAAATGACCGGACGTCTGGCGCTGGTGATGGGCGCAGAGGGTGAAGGTATGCGTCGTTTGACCCGCGAACACTGTGACGAACTGATCAGCATCCCGATGGCTGGGAGCGTTTCGTCGCTGAACGTTTCAGTTGCGACGGGCATCTGCCTGTTTGAGGCTGTACGCCAGCGCGGCTAAACTATCTCCCTCATTTCTCTCTTCTCTCAAGCCATCCTTCGGGATGGCTTTTTTGTGACCGTTGTCCCATGCGTGCTGCCTTCTGTCTGACCATACTTAAGGTGACGGCCATTGACGGAGGGAGACACAATGCACTGGCAAACGCATACCGTTTTTAACCAACCTGTACCGCTCAATAACAGCAACTTATATCTGTCCGATGGCGCGCTGTGTGAAGCGGTTATCCGTGAAGGCGCTGGCTGGGATAGCGATCTTCTCGCCAGTATTGGTCAGCAGTTAGGGACTGCCGAGTCGCTCGAGCTTGGCCGTCTGGCCAATGCTTTTCCACCCGAGTTGTTGCGCTACGACTCGCAGGGTCAGCGGCTGGATGATGTGCGTTTTCATCCTGCCTGGCATTTACTGATGCAGGGATTGTGCGCCAATCGCGTACATAATCTGGCCTGGGAAGAAGACGCGAGGCAGCGAACATTTGTTGCCCGGGCGGCCCGTTTCATGCTGCATGCGCAGGTGGAAGCGGGCACGTTGTGTCCGGTTACCATGACTTTTGCCGCCACGCCGTTGTTACTTCAGATGTTACCTGCCCCCTTTCACGACTGGTTTACGCCGCTGCTAAGCGACCGTTATGACTCGCATTTACTGCCCGGAGGGCAAAAGCGTGGGTTATTGATCGGCATGGGAATGACCGAGAAGCAGGGGGGGTCAGATGTGCTGAGCAATACCACTCAGGCAGAACGTCTTACAGACGGCTCGTATCGGCTGGTGGGACATAAGTGGTTTTTCTCCGTGCCGCAAAGCGATGCCCATCTGGTGCTGGCCCAGGCAAAGGGAGGCTTATCCTGCTTTTTTGTACCGCGATTTTTACCCGACGGGCAGCGTAATGCTATCCGTCTGGAGCGGCTGAAAGATAAGTTAGGCAATCGCTCCAACGCCAGCTGCGAGGTTGAATTCCACGATGCGATTAGCTGGCTATTGGGTGAAGAAGGGGAAGGTATACGTCATATCCTGAAAATGGGTGGGATGACGCGTTTTGACTGTGCGCTCGGCAGTCATGGCATGATGCGACGTGCTTTTTCTGTCGCGATTTACCATGCGCACCAGCGACAGGTTTTTGGCAAGCCGTTGATCGAACAGCCGATGATGCGCCAGGTATTAGGTCGGATGGCGCTCCAACTGGAAGGTCAGACGGCGTTACTGTTCCGACTGGCGCGGGCCTGGGACCGTCGCGCTGATGCCCAAGAATCTCTGTGGGCCAGGTTGTTCACACCAGCAGCGAAATTCTCTGTTTGCAAGGCCGGTATGCCGTTTGTTGCAGAGGCGATGGAAGTGCTCGGCGGGATTGGCTACTGCGAGGAGAGTGAATTGCCGCGCCTGTATCGTGAGATGCCGGTAAACAGTATCTGGGAGGGCTCTGGCAACATTATGTGCCTCGATGTATTGCGGGTGCTGACAAAACAACCCGGCATATACGATATGCTCAGCGAAGCCTTTGCTGAGGTAAAAGGGCAAGACCGGCATTACGATCGAAGGGTACGTCAACTACAGCAGCGTTTACGTAAACCGAGCGAGGAGTTGGGACGGGAGATTACACAGCAGCTTTTCCTGCTCGGTTGCGGGGCGCAGATGTTGCGCTATGCCTCTCCGCCAGTGGCGCAGGCCTGGTGTCAAATGATGCTCGATACGCGTGGTGGACTACGATTGTCCGAACAGGTGCTGAACGACTTGCTCCTGCGGGCAACGGGGGGATTACGGTAATAATATGCCTGATGGCGACGCTGGCGCGCCTTATCATGCCTACATTCAATGTAGGCCGGATAAGTTTACGCCATCCGGCAATCTGTTAAGCATAGAGTATGGCCTGTACGCGCCAGTTGTCGGGCTGCTGGTCTTCGTACATCTGAATGATCCGATACCATGAGGCACCCTGTTCATCCGCTTTTAACGCGACTACTCGTTCTACATCCTGCGGATTCCCTGCAATGTTACTGACAGATATCAGGCCAATTTCGTTCAGGCCTGTAACGCAGTCAGCACTGGCGAACTCGGCAGACTGCGCCGTAGTACCTACCAGTCCGGCAGAAAGCAGCAGTGAGGATAAGGCAAGTGATTGTTTCATCGTCAGCTCCATTATTCGTACCCCTACACACGGCAGGGCATTCCATCGCGATCATAAACCTCAAGCTTCCTGCTGTTGGTTTATTGTGCACAGGTAAACGCATAGCGGCGCAAAGCAATGTAAAGCTGACTAAATTCCAACCCAATGTTATTTACGATACAAAATAGCCTGTGAATACCATTGGCCTGTCACGATGGTTTCATCCACTAATAAAACCACGTAGTAATCAGCTTTTGCCGCGACGGCTTTGTCACGGATCTCTGCCAGCGCATCATCCGGAGAGCCTCTTACCAGCGCGCTGACCGTTCCTATTCGCTGTAACCCATTACTCTGGTCACGGCGGATCTCCTGCGGGTGGTCGGCAACGGGCGGTGCGGGTTGGGGCGTTCCCTGTAGCACGCTACAGGCGCTTAAAAGCATCACCAGCAATAAAGAGGCAAACCGACGCATAACTCTATCTCGTTTCCTGATAGCCATAGTGTAGTGCCTTATCAATTTCCCTTTAGGGGAATGTTCCCGAAGTGTTATCTCTCACGCGATTTTCGAATGAAAATGTTGCGAAAGCGTAACCCAGTTCTCAACATTATGAATCATTGCCGAACACATTCGCTTGCGTTAAGTATTGCTGCATGGCATACCAGAAAAAAAGAGGCGACAAATGATCGAAATTGAAACACGACAGTTGGCTGGTATCCCTGTCCTGCACGCCGTTCCGGCTGGCAAACGCGAGTGTTCACTCCCTTGCATTATTTTCTATCACGGGTTTACATCTTCAAGCCTGGTCTATAGCTATTTTGCCGTTGCTCTGGCTCAGGCCGGATTCCGGGTTGTCATGCCAGATGCGCCCGACCATGGTGCCCGCTTCAACGGTGATGCTCAGGAGCGAATGTTCCGCTTCTGGCATATATTGCAGCAAAACATGCAGGAGTTTACGACGTTACGTGCGGCGCTGGTGGCGGAAAATTGGCTATCAGATGAAAGACTTGCTGTTGCGGGGGCGTCGATGGGAGGCATGACGGCGTTGGGCATTATGGCCCGCCATCCCGAGGTTAAATGTGTAGCCAGCCTGATGGGTTCGGGCTATTTTACCCGTCTTGCACAGACGCTTTTTCCCCCTTTACGGGTCCAGACGCCAGAGCAGCAGGCAGAGTTCGATGCCATTATCGCACCGCTCGCCGAATGGGATGTTACGCATCAGCTACAACGTCTGGCCGACAGACCGTTGCTGTTGTGGCATGGACAGGAGGACGATGTGGTGCCCGCGGTTGAAACCTTCCGCTTACAGCAGGCGCTGATTCAGGCAGGGCTGGATAACAATTTAACCTGCCTGTGGGAAGCGGGCGTGCGCCACCGCATCACGCCAGAGGCGCTGGCTGCGACGGTAACGTTTTTTCGCCAGCACCTTTAAACGCGCACAATGCTTACGCCCTGAGCTTCAAGTTGTTGCAGAATCTCAGGGTTAGCATTTTTGCCGGTAATGAGCATATCGATTTGATCGGCGCGACTGAACAGCATCCCCGCGCGTTCACCGACCTTACTGCTATCGACCAGCACCACCAGTTTACCCACTACGTTAAGCATCTTCTGCTCAGCCATCGCGGTTAGCATATCGGTTTTATACAGTCCGTCCGCGGTCAACCCTTTACCGCTGGTAAACATCCAGTGTCCGGCATACAGGCTATTTTCGCTGCCTTGCGGACTAAGCGTGATGGACTGGCTTTTGTTGTATTGCCCTCCCATGATGATCACGCTGTCATGCTCCTGGTCGATCAGATAGTTCGCCAGCGGCAGATAATTGGTGATGATCTGCACCGGCTTGCCGCACATTTCACGACCAAGCAGGAAGGCGGTTGATCCGCAGTTGATCACCACGCTTTCACCCGCATTTACAAGCTGGGATGCGGCCTTGGCAATGCGAACTTTTTCATCGTGGTTCTGCGCCTGATGCAGATTCATAGGTGTCCAGCGCGGACGTTGCTGGGTGATGGCTTCTGCGCCATTGCGGACTTTCTTGAGTTTGCCGCTTTCGTCGAGTTTATTGATGTCCCGGCGTGCTGTGGCTGGTGAAATCCCCAGACGCTCAATCACGTTCTCAACGGTAACAAAGCCCAACTGCGCCAGCATATCCAGCAATATTTGATGTCTTTGTGCTTCAGTCATGAGCTATTCCGATACAAATTGATTTGAAAAGATGATATTTGAAATAGCCTGGAAATACTAAAGTAAATGGGAAAAAATGCCGGAATAGCCCGGCATTTTGTAGGGGGTCACAAGAAGGATTTAAACGGAAGATCCGGTTCAATCGTGAAGCAGTCATCAAAGCCGCGCGGATAGTGATATTCAAAGTTGTCTTTGTCCAGCGGCCAGGTGAACTTACCGCCCACCTGCCAGATAAACGGCTTAAAGCCATACTTCAGTCGATCTTTTTTCATCTCCCACAGTACGCGGATCTCCTGAGGGTCGGCCTGGAAGTTTGACCAGATGTCATGATGGAAAGGGATCACCACTTTCGTATTCAACGCTTCCGCCATGCGCAGCATGTCGGAGCTGGTCATTTTGTCCGTAATCCCGCGCGGATTCTCACCGTAGGAGCCGAGCGCAACGTCGATCTGGTGCTCGTTGCCATGCTTTGCGTAGTAGTTAGAGTAGTGCGAGTCCCCGCTGTGGTACAGCGTACCGCCCGGTGTTTTGAACAGGTAGTTTACCGCACGTGCATCCATACCATCCGGCAGCACACCTGCCGCTTTTTGATCGGCAGGTAACGTGATTAATGCCGTACGATCAAACGCGTCAAGCGCATGAATTTCAATATCTTTCACTTTCACCACATCGCCTGGTTTTACCACGATACAGCGCTCTTTTGGCACACCCCAACCGATCCACAAATCTACACAGGTTTGCGGCCCGATAAATGGCACGTCATCGGCGCAGTTTTGCATGACGGCGGCCGCGACATTCACGTCGATGTGATCGTTATGATCGTGTGTCGCCAGCACCGCATCGATCTGTCGAATTGCAAACGGATCTAGAACAAACGGCGTGGTGCGCAGGTTTGGCTGCAGTTTCTTCACCCCAGCCATGCGTTGCATCTGGTGGCCGGTTTTCATTAGCGGGTTACCGTGACTCTGTTTACCCGTCCCGCACCAGAAATCGACGCAAATGTTCGTCCCGCCTTCCGACTTCAGCCAGATGCCAGTACAGCCAAGCCACCACATAGCGAATGTGCCCGGGGCGACCTGCTCCTGTTCGATCTCTTCATTCAGCCAACTTCCCCACTCCGGGAATGTGCTCAGGATCCATGATTCACGCGTGATGCTTTTTACTTTACTCATCGCATTTACCTTCATATCTATTCAGATTAAGTCAATTTGTGATTTATTTTGATTGATATTGACATCATTTTTTCAAGAAGGCAATGCGTTGATTTTAGCTGTTCAACGGGGAAATGTGATCAAATCACAGCGTGACAGGATGGTTTGCATGAGTGTTTGTTTTGTATTTTATTGTTTTAATAGGGTTTATTTTGGCAGCGATGAATTAGAAGTAAAGCCACTCTGCAAGTGTGTGAATTATTTGCGTACTGCATCACATTTAATCAAATTCAATCTTGTTGTGATTACTTTTGAAAATTAGAGTGAGGGCACAACATCCTGAGCATCTGTAATGAATGTTCAGCAACTTCGTCTACTGGAGATCGTTATGGAGATCCTCTACAACATCTTTACCGTCTTTTTTAATCAGGTTATGACCAACGCGCCCTTGCTGTTGGGTATTGTGACCTGTCTTGGTTACATCCTGCTGCGTAAAAGCGTCAGCGTTATTATCAAAGGCACGATCAAAACGATTATCGGTTTTATGTTGCTGCAAGCGGGATCGGGCATTCTGACCAGCACGTTTAAACCGGTGGTGGCGAAGATGTCCGAAGTTTACGGTATCAATGGTGCGATTTCCGATACCTATGCCTCCATGATGGCAACCATCGAACGTATGGGCGATGCCTATAGTTGGGTGGGTTATGCGGTGTTGTTGGCGCTGGCGCTGAATATTTGTTACGTACTGCTACGGCGTATTACCGGCATTCGCACCATCATGCTGACCGGCCACATTATGTTCCAGCAGGCGGGCCTGATTGCCGTCTCTCTCTACATCTTTGGTTACCCGATGTGGACCACCATCATCTGCACCGCGGTGCTGGTGTCCCTCTACTGGGGCATTACTTCCAATATGATGTACAAGCCGACGCAGGAAGTGACCGACGGCTGCGGTTTCTCCATCGGTCACCAGCAACAGTTCGCTTCATGGATTGCCTACAAAGTCGCGCCTTATCTGGGTAAGAAAGAGGAGAGTGTTGAAGATCTGAAGCTGCCGGGCTGGCTGAATATCTTCCATGACAACATCGTTTCTACCGCGATTGTTATGACCCTCTTCTTCGGCGCGATCCTGCTCTCTTTCGGCATTGATGTAGTTCAGGCGATGGCGGGTAAAACCCACTGGACGGTCTATATCCTGCAGACCGGTTTTTCGTTTGCCGTCGCTATTTTCATTATCACTCAGGGCGTACGTATGTTCGTTGCTGAGCTTTCAGAAGCGTTCAACGGTATCTCTCAACGTCTGATCCCGGGTGCAGTGCTGGCTATCGACTGCGCGGCGATTTATAGCTTTGCGCCCAACGCGGTGGTCTGGGGCTTTATGTGGGGCACCATCGGCCAACTGATTGCGGTGGGCATCCTGGTGGGTTGCGGCTCTTCTATTCTGATTATCCCTGGCTTTATTCCGATGTTCTTCTCGAACGCGACTATCGGCGTGTTTGCTAACCACTTTGGCGGCTGGCGTGCAGCGCTCAAGATTTGCCTGGTGATGGGGATGATCGAAATCTTCGGCTGCGTCTGGGCGGTGAAGCTCACCGGGATGAGCGCTTGGATGGGCATGGCGGACTGGTCAATTCTGGCGCCGCCGATGATGCAGGGCTTTGCCTCCATCGGCATCGTGTTTATGGCCGTCATTATTCTGATTGCACTGGCTTATATGTTTTTCGCAGGACGCACCTTGCGCGCTGAGGAAGACGAAGAAAAACTACTGGCAGAACACTCTGCTTAATAAGGAGTTCCGATTATGACCGTACGTATTTTGGCTGTATGTGGCAATGGGCAGGGGAGTTCCATGATCATGAAGATGAAGGTGGATCAGTTTTTAACCCAGTCAAATATTGACCATACGGTAAACAGTTGCGCAGTTGGTGAATACAAAAGTGAACTGAGCGGCGCGGATATCATCATCGCTTCTACCCATATCGCCGGTGAGATTACCGTATCGGGCAATAAATATGTTGTTGGCGTACGCAACATGCTGTCTCCCGCCGATTTTGGACCAAAACTGCTGGAAGTGATCAACGCGCATTTCCCTCAGGACGTGAAGTAAGGAGGCGGCCTATGAAATTACGTGATTCGCTGGCAGACAATAACGCCATCCTTTTACAGGCCGAGGCCAGTTCCTGGCAGGAAGCCGTAAAGCTGAGCGTGGATCTGCTGGTTAAGGCTGATGTGGTTGAACCACGCTACTACCAGGCCATCCTCGACGGAGTCGAACAGTTCGGCCCGTATTTTGTGATTGCGCCCGGCCTGGCGATGCCGCACGGCCGTCCGGAGGAAGGGGTTAAGAAAACCGGTTTTGCGCTGGTGACGCTGAAAACACCGCTGGTGTTTAACCACGAAGATAACGACCCGGTCGACATCCTGATCACCATGGCGGCAGTAGACGCCAACACACATCAGGAAGTCGGCATCATGCAGATCGTGAATCTCTTTGACGACGAAGCCAATTTCGACCGTTTACGTGCCTGCCGCACCGCGCAGGAAGTGCTGGATTTAATTGATAACGCCACTGCGGCGGCTGTTTAAAAGGATACCAAAATGTCATTACCTATGTTGCAGGTCGCGCTGGATAACCAATCAATGTCTTCCGCCTATGAAACGACGCGTCTGATTGCCGAAGAGGTCGATATCATTGAGGTGGGCACGATTCTTTGCGTGGCAGAGGGGGTGCGCGCCGTACGCGATCTGAAGGCGCTTTATCCGCATAAAATTGTGCTGGCGGATGCCAAAATCGCCGACGCGGGTAAAATCCTCTCGCGCATGTGTTTCGAAGCCAACGCTGACTGGGTTACCGTCATCTGCTGCGCGGATATCAATACCACCAGGGGGGCGCTGGAGGTGGCGAAAGAATTTAACGGCGACGTGCAGATTGAACTGACTGGTTACTGGACCTGGGAGCAGGCGCAGGAGTGGCGTGACACGGGCATTGGGCAAGTGGTATATCACCGCAGCCGTGACGCGCAGGCGGCGGGTGTGGCGTGGGGAGAGGCAGATATTAGCGCCATCAAACGCTTGTCTGATATGGGCTTTAAGGTCACCGTCACCGGTGGCCTGGCGCTGGAGGATCTGCCGCTGTTCCAGGGGATCCCTATCCACGTCTTTATTGCCGGACGCAGCATTCGCGATGCCGCCTCTCCGGTAGACGCTGCGCGTCAGTTCAAACGTTCCATCGCCCAACTGTGGGGATAAGGAGCGACTATGTTGTCGAAACAGGTCCCGCTCGGTATCTATGAAAAAGCGCTCCCCGGCGGGGAGTGCTGGCTGGAACGCTTGCAGCTGGCGAAGGAACTGGGCTTTGATTTTGTCGAAATATCGGTTGATGAAACCGACGATCGCCTGGCGCGTCTTGACTGGCGCCGCGAGCAGCGACTGGCGCTGGTGGCCGCTATCGCCGAGACAGGGATACGCGTACCGTCCATGTGCCTGAGCGCTCATCGTCGTTTCCCGCTTGGCAGTGAAGATGATGCGGTGCGCGAACAGGGGCTGGAGATCATGCGTAAAGCCATTCAGTTTGCGCAGGATATCGGTATTCGCGTTATTCAACTGGCGGGTTACGACGTCTATTACCAGCAGGCCAATAACGAAACGCGTCGTCGGTTTCGCGATGGGCTGAAAGAGAGCGTGGAGATGGCGAGCCGCGCGCAGGTGACGCTGGCGATGGAAATCATGGATTATCCGCTGATGAATTCGATCAGCAAGGCACTGGGTTATGCCCACTATCTCAACAATCCGTGGTTCCAGTTGTATCCCGATATTGGCAATTTGTCGGCGTGGGATAACGACGTGCAGATGGAGTTGCAGGCTGGGATGGGTCATATCGTTGCCGTACACGTGAAGGATACCAAACCCGGTGTATTCAAAAATGTGCCGTTTGGTGAAGGGGTTGTTGAGTTCGAACGTTGTTTTGCGACGCTCAAACAGAGTGGGTACTGCGGACCATACCTGATTGAGATGTGGAGTGAAACGTCGGACGACCCGGCACGTGAAGTCGCGAAGGCGCGCGACTGGGTGAAGGCGCGAATGGCCAGCGCAGGTCTGGTGGAGGCGGTGTAATGCAAAAACTTAAACAGCAGGTTTTTGAGGCCAATATGGATTTGCCGCGCTACGGGCTGGTGACGTTCACCTGGGGGAACGTCAGCGCCATTGACCGCGAGCGCGGGCTGGTGGTGATTAAGCCTAGCGGCGTCGACTACCAAACGATGCAGGTAGATGACATGGTGGTTGTGGATCTGGTCGGCAACGTAGTGGAAGGGCGCTATCGTCCTTCTTCTGATACCGCCACCCATCTGGAGCTGTATCGCCGCTATTCTTCTCTCGGCGGCGTGGTGCACACCCACTCAACCCACGCGACGGCATGGGCGCAGGCGGGTCTGGCAATTCCCTCGCTTGGCACGACGCATGCGGATTACTTCTTTGGCGATATTCCCTGCACCAGGGCGTTAACTGAAGTTGAAGTTCAGGGCGAGTATGAGCTAAATACCGGCAAGGTGATTGTCGAAACGCTGGGGGAGGTGGAACCTTTGCATACGCCTGGCGTAGTGGTGTACCAGCATGGCCCGTTTGCCTGGGGCAAGGATGCTCACGATGCGGTACATAACGCCGTGGTGATGGAGGAAGTGGCAAAAATGGCATGGATTGCGCGTGGTATTAATCCGGCTCTTAGCCCCATCGACAGTTATCTGATGAATAAGCATTTCATGCGTAAACACGGTCCAAACGCCTATTACGGACAGAAGTAACGACTAAGTCCTGGAGCCCAATCATTCAGGGGATGTTATTGATCTGGCTGTGGGACTTTGTTGCAAAAAAAGCCCCCTGTGAAGGGGGCAAATTAAACTGCGGCAATGTTCTCGTTGGTTATTTCTGGTGCTAGCGGTAAATATCTGCACTGGCGTGCATATTTCCGTTACTACCGGGTTCCCTGGTGAGGATCACGTGGTAGTAGGTTGCGCCTTGCGCATCGGTCTCTTCATTCAGGGCCTGAGTGGCTTCACTTTCAGTGGCGAAGTTATGATTTATGTAAATGACGCCTAAGCTCTGCACATCATCCATATTCCTGGCCTGATGATTGTCAATTTTGATGGCTGCCGTTGCATTTGCACTAAACAAAAGCATAGCCAGAAGGGTCAAAACACGGGCTCGCATATGTACCTCCTCGACTGCGGTCTCTGGTTGCCTCTCTCCTGTGAGTGATTAGCTTCTGATGTAATTTTAACCGCAACCGGCGCAGTCGATAGCGACCATTTCTGATGCAGTTGTTCAAAAAATTACCGCATAGCCATCTTTTCTTTTATTAACAGGCCGCTGGTGTGTACCGCTGCGGCGAAAAATACCTGTCTTTCGCGCATAAGCACTTACCAAATAGTCAATTTAATCGGGTGAGTACGCCGTTTATAGTGAGCCGGATAATTAATATAACTTTATGATAATAAGGCAAAAACTTATGGATACTTCATTCATGGATTTCAGCTACTTTGTGATTATGTTTATGGTCGCGCTGGTGGCAGGCTTTATTAACGTGGTGTCGGGCGGCGGTGGTTTTCTCTCGATTGGCGCACTGTTAATTTCTGGTTTACCCCCGGCGAATGCGCTGGCAACCAATAAAATTCAGGCGCTGGGCAGCTCGCTGACCTCCGGGATTTATTTTTTACGCCGGGGGCATATCAACGTGCAGGAGCACAAGTATGTGTTTTTATCTGCCTTTATCGGTTCTGCGATGGGAACGACGCTTATCCAGTTCATTGAACCGGAACTGCTGAAGAAACTGCTCCCGATCCTGATTATCGCGGTCGCTATCTACTTTATTTTTGCGCCAAATCTCAGCGAACCGAAAAGAAAGCAGCAGGTATCCCTGTTTCTCTTCTCGTTGATCGGCGGGGGATGCATTGGTTTTTATGACGGCTTTCTCGGTGCCGGGGCTGGCTCCTTTTATACCCTCAGCTATATCCTGCTGTGGGGATACAGCATCGATAAGGCGCAAATTCACTCGAATTTTATTAACCTGGCGTCCAACATCGCCTCGATTTTGTTCTTCATTTTTGGCGGTAAAATGATCTGGTCACTGGGGCTGGTGATGTTTGCCGGGCAGTCCCTCGGCGCACGTCTTGGCGCGACGGTCGTACTAACGCGCGGCAAGAAAGTTATCCGACCCATGATTGTCATTGTCTCCATTTGCATCAGCGTCAAAATGCTGCTGGATATGTATTAATGGCGACATGATAAATAATCGTACAATTACCTTGAGTTTAGTGGCAGGCGCCAGTATTATGACGCGTCAATTTTTCAGCCGACCTTTAACACGTTCCTTGCCTCCCCGGGCCTCGGCTGACCCAGACAGGAGGCTGAATAATCCGTAAGGAGCAATTCGATGCGTCATTACGAAATCGTTTTTATGGTCCATCCTGACCAGAGCGAACAGGTTCCGGGTATGATCGAACGCTACACTGCTGCCATCACTGGTGCAGAAGGCACGATCCACCGTCTGGAAGACTGGGGCCGCCGTCAGCTGGCTTACCCGATCAACAAACTGCACAAAGCTCACTACGTTCTGCTGAACGTTGAAGCGCCGCAGGAAGTGATCGATGAGCTGGAAACTACCTTCCGCTTCAACGATGCCGTTATCCGCAGCATGGTTATGCGTACTAAACACGCTGTTACCGAAGCATCTCCGATGGTTAAAGCGAAAGACGAGCGTCGTGAACGTCGCGATGATTTCGCTAACGAAACCGCAGATGATGCTGAAGCTGGGGATTCTGAAGAGTAATTTCTGATGACCAACCGTCTGGCGTTGTCCGGCACCGTGTGCAGGGCTCCCCTTCGAAAGGTCAGTCCATCAGGAATTCCTCATTGCCAGTTCGTGCTTGAGCATCGTTCTGTGCAGGAGGAAGCCGGGTTTCACCGGCAGGCGTGGTGCCAAATGCCCGTTATTATTAGCGGACACGAAAACCAGGCCATTACTCACAGTATAACGGTCGGTAGCGCAGTGACCGTTCAGGGGTTCATCTCTTGCCACAAGGCAAAGAACGGCCTGAGCAAAATGGTTCTGCATGCCGAGCAGATTGAATTGATAGATTCTGGAGACTAGCCATATGGCACGTTATTTCCGTCGTCGCAAGTTCTGCCGTTTCACCGCGGAAGGCGTTCAAGAGATCGACTATAAAGATATCGCTACGCTGAAAAACTACATCACCGAAAGCGGTAAGATTGTCCCAAGCCGTATCACCGGTACCCGTGCAAAATACCAGCGTCAGCTGGCTCGCGCTATCAAACGCGCTCGCTACCTGTCCCTGCTGCCGTACACTGATCGTCATCAGTAATCGGTCACGGTCCATTAATACGACTTTGAGAGGATAAGGTAATGCAAGTTATTCTGCTTGATAAAGTAGCAAACCTGGGTAGCCTGGGTGATCAGGTTAACGTTAAAGCGGGCTATGCTCGTAACTTCCTGGTACCACAGGGTAAAGCTGTTCCTGCTACCAAGAAAAACGTTGAATTTTTCGAAGCGCGTCGCGCTGAGCTGGAAGCTAAACTGGCTGACGTTCTGTCCGCTGCTGAAGCTCGTGCTGAGAAAATCAATGCACTGGAAACCGTAACCATCGCGTCTAAAGCTGGCGACGAAGGTAAACTGTTCGGTTCCATCGGTACTCGCGACATCGCTGACGCTGTAACTGCAGCTGGCGTTGAAGTAGCTAAGAGCGAAGTTCGTCTGCCGAACGGCGTTCTGCGTACCACTGGTGAGCACGAAGTGAGCTTCCAGGTTCACAGCGAAGTGTTTGCTAAGCTGACTGTAAACGTAGTTGCAGAATAAGTTTTTATTCTGATTTCCGCGTAAAAGCGCCGGCCTTGTGTCGGCGTTTTGCTTTTCTGTTCCCTCCGCTTTTCGCTCTGGCTATTCTTTATCCTTTTCGGGATAATCATAAAAATAAAACATTATTTCAAAGTGGTGATGGAATGGAACCAACGCACCAACCTCTGTTTGCGCGTAAAAATGTTGTCTACCTGAGCGCAGCGTTCTGCTGCCTGCTGTGGGGGAGCGCCTATCCGGCGATCAAAAGCGGATATGAGATCTTCCAGATTGCCACGGATGACATTCCTTCAAAAATTGTCTTTGCCGGCTATCGCTTCCTGTTTGCTGGATTATTGCTGCTACTGCTGGCGGTGGCGCAGCGTAAACCGATTGGCCGGTTAAGCCCGCGTCAGTACGGTCAGCTCACGCTGTTGGGACTGACGCAAACCTCGCTGCAATACATTTTCTTCTATATTGGCCTGGCGTTCACGACGGGGGTGAAGGGGTCGATCATGAACGCGACCGGCACCTTCTTCAGCGTGCTGCTGGCCCATTTTATCTATCAGAACGACAAGCTGAGCTACAACAAAGTGCTGGGCTGTATCCTGGGTTTTACCGGCGTAATGGTGGTGAACTTTAGCAGCGGACTGGATTTTAACTTCAGCCTGTTAGGGGACGGTTCGGTGGTGATGGCGGCCTTTATTCTTTCTGCCGCCACGTTATACGGTAAACGCATTTCTCAGACGGTAGACCCGACGGTAATGACAGGATATCAGTTGGGTGTCGGCGGTCTGGCGCTGGTTATCGGCGGCTACGCTTTTGGGGGCACGCTGACCGTACATGGCGCGTCATCGGTGGCGATTCTGGGCTACCTGACGTTACTCTCTTCGGTCGCTTTTGCGTTGTGGAGTATTCTGCTCAAGCATAACCGCGTGGGGATGATTGCGCCGTTTAACTTCCTGATCCCGGTTTCGGGGGCGGTACTGTCGGCGATATTCCTCGGCGAAAACATTCTCGAATGGAAATATGCGCTGGCGCTGGTGCTGGTCTGTTCCGGGATCTGGTGGGTGAACAAGGTGAAGCGCTGACGCTTCACCTTGATGTCTGATGCGCTGTGTTTATCAGGTCTACAGGTGTGCCGGTTAACGGGCGCGAATAAAACTGCCGTTAGGTTGTCGAGTAAACAGTACCTGCTGACCATTACCGGTATCAATGGTTAATCCCGTTACCACGCCGTTGGCATTCTGCCTGATTTGTACCATCTGGCCGTCTTTCAGGTTGCTCAGCGGTTTTCCGGCACCTTCAACCTGCGCCATTGCGTATACATCGGTTGGCGGGAGGTTATGGTCACGGAATACCTGCGCCAGCGTTTTGCCCGAGTCTACGCGATAGGAGCGCCACTGCTGCTCAATTCCACTATCCTGTTGGAAAGGTTGCGTCTGCGGCTGAGATTGCTGAGCCTGCGGCTGCGCGTCTGGTTCTCCTTCCTGGATTGGCTCTGGGGCAAGCGGAGCGACCTGGCCCGGATCGTTTTGCGGGGCGACCAACTGTGCCTGCAGTTGAGCTTCGGTCGGCGGCTGCGACTGTGACTGTAAATCCAGCTGGGCAGTACGCGTAACCACAGGGGCATCGCTGGTGTCACTGGAGGGCAGCAGGAAGCCTATCACCAGCACGATAGCAGCAATTATAATGCCGCGTCGGTGCATAGGCGGTAGCGGATCCATAATGCGAAAATTGTCCGGTGCATGCCAGATTTTCGCCAGGGTTGGTTTTAATTCAAAGCGCCCGGGCATGGCTTTCCTCCTGCTCCGCGTCTCGTTCCTCGATCATAGAGTATAGATGGCTAATGCTATGATGTTCGTCATATTACCCGCTTTCGTGACGTCAACGCGGGGTATTCCTATTGTTTATGTTTCCTCGCGATTTGTCATCTGTTCCCGAGACAAAGTTTTACCGGATGCGGCATGGCTGATATGCTGCCCGCTACTTTACATCCGATGAAAGGAAATATGATGGCTAACCCGACTTTTGACACTATCGAAGCGCAAGCAAGCTACGGCATTGGTTTGCAGGTAGGACAACAGCTGAGTGAATCCGGACTGGAAGGACTGTTGCCTGAAGCGCTGGTAGCGGGTATCGCTGACGCGCTGGAAGGTAAGCACCCGGCAGTGCCGGTTGATGTTGTGCATCGCGCACTGCGTGAAATCCACGAACGCGCTGATGCAGTACGTCGCGAGCGTTTCCAGGCTATGGCGGCTGATGGCGTCAAATATCTAGAAGAAAACCGTGAGAAAGACGGTGTGAACAGCACTGAATCCGGTTTGCAGTTCCGTGTTCTGACTCAGGGCGAAGGTGCTATTCCAGCGCGTACTGACCGCGTTCGCGTGCACTACACCGGTAAACTGATCGACGGTACCGTGTTTGACAGCTCTGTCGCACGCGGCGAACCGGCTGAATTCCCGGTTAACGGCGTGATCCCAGGCTGGATTGAAGCGCTGACTCTGATGCCGGTAGGTTCCAAATGGGAACTGACTATTCCTCAGGAACTGGCTTACGGCGAGCGTGGCGCTGGCGCGTCCATTCCTCCGTTCAGCACGCTGGTGTTCGACGTTGAGCTGCTTGAGATCCTGTAAGCAGTGACTTCTGTTCCCTCCGAGGCCGGGGGGAACAAAAAAATAGCGTGAAAAGCTATAGTTACGTGGTTGTCGATATTTTATTTTGCAAATGCCTCGTTAACGTGTATTTTTGTGAGCTGATTCGCGCTATCAGAGTGATATGACACTCACTTTAAACATTAAATTAACATTATATCTAAATCTTAGTATTCATCCCGCCAATTCTTACCTAATATCGATAAGTCCTGATAATCAGGAACGTCGTATCATAGACACACTAAAGGCCGTAGAGCCTGAACAACACAGACAGGTACAGGAAGAAAAAACATGGTAGATCAGGTAAAAGTCGACGCCGCTGAAGAGGCTTCGTCTGAACAGTCGCTACGGCGCAATCTCACAAACCGTCATATTCAACTTATTGCCATTGGTGGTGCTATTGGTACCGGCCTGTTTATGGGCTCTGGTAAAACCATCAGCCTCGCCGGACCGTCGATCATCTTTGTGTATATGATCATCGGTTTTATGCTGTTTTTCGTGATGCGTGCAATGGGTGAATTGCTGCTCTCGAATCTGGAGTACAAATCTTTTAGTGATTTCGCCTCTGATCTGCTCGGGCCATGGGCCGGGTATTTTACCGGCTGGACTTACTGGTTCTGCTGGGTTGTTACCGGGATGGCAGACGTTGTCGCCATTACGGCGTATGCGCAATTCTGGTTCCCCGAACTTTCAGACTGGGTCGCCTCGCTGGCGGTGATCGTGCTGCTGCTGAGCCTCAACCTTGCCACTGTAAAAATGTTCGGTGAGATGGAGTTCTGGTTTGCGATGATCAAAATCGTCGCTATCATCGGCCTGATTGTCGTTGGTCTGGTGATGGTGTTGACGCACTTCCAGTCGCCAACCGGCGTTCAGGCATCGTTCACGCATCTGTGGAATGACGGTGGCTGGTTCCCGAAAGGTCTGAGCGGCTTCTTTGCTGGCTTCCAGATAGCCGTGTTCGCGTTTGTGGGTATTGAGCTGGTGGGAACGACCGCAGCGGAAACCAAGGACCCGGAGAAATCTCTGCCGCGCGCCATTAACTCGATTCCGATCCGTATCATCATGTTCTACGTTTTTGCGCTGATCGTGATTATGTCCGTAACACCGTGGAGCTCGGTAGTACCAACCAAGAGCCCATTCGTTGAACTGTTTGTGCTGGTCGGTCTGCCTGCCGCGGCGAGCCTGATCAACTTTGTGGTGCTGACTTCAGCAGCCTCTTCCGCAAACAGTGGCGTGTTCTCTACCAGCCGTATGCTGTTCGGCCTGGCACAGGAAGGCGTAGCGCCTAAAGCGTTTGCCAAACTGTCTAAACGCGCAGTTCCGGCGAAAGGTTTAACCTTCTCCTGTATCTGTCTGCTGGGCGGCGTGGTGATGCTTTACGTGAACCCGAGCGTGATTGGCGCGTTCACCATGATCACTACCGTGTCGGCGATTCTGTTCATGTTCGTCTGGACCATCATTCTTTGCTCGTACCTGGTGTACCGCAAGCAGCGTCCGCACCTGCATGAAAAATCAATCTACAAGATGCCGCTAGGCAAGCTGATGTGCTGGGTATGTATGGCGTTCTTCGTCTTCGTACTGGTACTGCTGACGCTGGAAGATGATACCCGCCAGGCGCTGATCGTGACGCCGCTGTGGTTCATCGCGCTGGGTCTGGGTTGGTTGTTTATCGGTAAGAAACGTATGGCAGGTATGCGTTAATTTTAGTGCCCGGTGGCGCGATGCTTACCGGGCCTGAATTCCTTAGGCCGGATACGCGTTAGCGCTATCCGGCGATATCTTTACTCCCCGGCGAGAGCTCGCGGGAACAACACATTATTTTCCAGACTGATGTGTTCCATCAAGTCGTCGATCATCTCGTTAATGCCGTTATACATGGCTTTCCAGGTGGTGCAGGCTTCTGGCGGCGGCGTCACGTTATGGGTGATGTGTTTGATCACTTCGACCAGTTCACCGGCATCGTCATGTTCGCTTTCCATCACGCTGATTGGTCCCATCGCCTGGCTACCCATGCCCTGTTTGATCATCGGGAACAGGATCTGCTCTTCTTTCATCATGTGGCTGGACAGCTCTTCATGCAGCATGGTCAGGTTTTTCGCCAGACCGCGTGGTACGTTCGGTTTATCTGCGTGAACGCGTTCAACTTTCGTGGCCTGCAGAATCAGTTCCGGCAGCTGTTCGCGGTGTCTGTCGTGATAACGCACGATGATATGCTCAATGATTTCAGCCAGTGCCACGGTACGCCAGTCTTTCTCCAGCGGCTGTTCAGCCAACTGCGCGAGCTGTGCCTCAATAACGTCTAAATCCAGCTCTTTACGCGCAGCAGCGCGTGCCAGCGTTTGCTTACCGCCGCAGCAGTAATCCATATCGTATTTACGAAACAGGGCCGAAGCGCGAGGAATAGAGAGCGCCAGTTCACCTAAAGGTTGATCGCGATAAGACATTGCCGTTACCTCATTCTCAATAATATAAGATGTATTTTAAATACAACTTATAGCGAAGGATATAACCCTTTCGGGGTGGGGTGTTTTGTGAGGAATGTCACGAAAATTTCTTGTTTCGTTAAAGTGCTGAATCTTATTAGAAAGGAGAGGGATGGCGAAAAAAGCCGCGCGACAGGATTAAATAAGCGCACGCCGCTGCCGATAGTTAGACCTCAGACAATACCTGCATAATAAAAGGCTACAGATGTTTAAACGAATCAAAGTGATAACCCTACTTATCACCGTGTTACTCGCCCTGGGCGCGATGCAGCTCATCTCCGCGGGCGTCTTTATTGGCGCGCTCAATAACGATAAGCAAAACTTTAACGTCTCTCAGCTTTCCAGCCAGAACGTGGCCGAGTTTACCGATGCGTGGATTAGCCTGAACCAGGCTCGCGTCACGCTCAACCGGGGCATGTTGCGTTTACAGGGCACGATGGCCAGCGAGATTAACGGCGGTCAGTTGAAGGAACTGGTAAACACGGCAAATCGCCTGTTGGCCGAATCGAAAGAGCATTACGATAAATACTACGCCCTGCCGGAAACGCCGGGGCTTGATGAACATCTGGCCGATCGACTGGAAGAGCAGTACGGCATCTATTCTGCGACGCTGGCTAAAATGAACGCGCTGCTAGCTGAAGGTAAGCTGGAAGAGATGTTCAAGCAGAATGCCGAGCAAAAGCAAACGGCCATGCAGGAAGTCTATCGGGAATGGCGTAGCGCGCAAACGGCGCTGGCCACTGCCGGGGTGCAGGACAATGAGAGTGATTACCAGAAGATAATCTGGCTGCTGTCTGCCGTGATGATGATTGTCATCACCGTGATTATCGCCAGCTGGCTGGCGATGCAGAGAGTGCTGCTCAAGCCTCTCCACGAAGTGATGGGGCATATTCGCCACATTGCTGCGGGTGATTTGACGCACAGAATCAACGCCGATGGCAGCAATGAGATGGCGCTGCTGGCAGTCAACGTTCGCGACATGCAGCAGGCGCTGGCGAACACAGTCAGCGTGGTGCGTGACGGGGCTGACACCATCTATACCGGCGCAGGTGAAATTGCCGCCGGCAGTAACGATCTCTCTTCACGTACCGAGCAGCAGGCCGCCTCTCTGGAAGAGACTGCTGCCAGTATGGAACAACTCACCGCTACCGTGAAACAGAACGCGGATAACGCGCGTCAGGCGACCAGTCTGGCAAAAAATGCCTCACAGACGGCGCAGAAAGGCGGAACCGTGGTTGATGGCGTGGTGCGTACGATGGATGAAATCGCTACCAGTTCCAGCAAAATCGCACAAATTACCAATGTTATCGACGGCATTGCCTTCCAGACCAATATTCTGGCGCTGAACGCGGCAGTAGAAGCGGCGCGTGCGGGCGAGCAGGGGCGCGGGTTTGCCGTGGTCGCTGGCGAGGTCCGTACACTGGCACAGCGTAGCGCTCAGGCGGCGAAAGAGATTAAGGCGCTGATTGATGACTCGGGGAATCGGGTAAATGCTGGTACGGCGCTGGTGCATGAAGCGGGTGAAACGATGGCGGAAATTGTTAGCGCCGTGACCCGTGTGACCGACATCATGGGCGAGATAGCCTCGGCCTCTGATGAACAGAGCCGGGGTATCGATCAGGTAGGTCAGGCGGTTGCCGAGATGGATCGCGTGACGCAGCAAAACGCCTCGCTGGTGGAGGAGTCCGCTTCCGCCGCCGCTGCGCTCGAAGAGCAGGCAGCACGACTGAATCAGACCGTAGCGGTGTTTAAAGTTTAACGTCTACTCCGGCCTACAAAATAATACCTTGTAGGTCGGATTAGCGCAGCGCCGTTCGGGCCATTATGATTGTGGAACCACGACGACGCTTGGTTTCTGTGGTTTGGCTCTGACGGCTATCACCACCCCAACAATCAGCAGCGCAATGCCGCTTACCGTCAGCAGCGGCGGGAATTCCTGGCGCAGGATAAAGGTGTACACCAGGCCAGCCAGCGTTTCGAAGACAATCAGCGGGCCGAGGATCACCGTCGGCAATTTTTGGCTGGCGACGTTCCAGCACAGTGCGCCAACCCACGAACACAATACCGCAATCGCTATCATCAGGCCGATAAACACGCCCGGACGTGGGCCGAAGGGCAGGGCAAAGTCCGGCGTTTGTCCGTTCAGCCACAGGCAGGCTGCAATATAACCGAGCAGAGAAACAGGCAACGTTACCAGTGCCTGGGCCGTCGCCCACATCATCGGGTGCTTATCTGGATTCTCGCGCAGCCAGCGGGCATTACGCAGCGCATACCACGCCCAACACACTACCGAGATCAGCGCCAGCGCGATTCCAGAACCATAACGCCAGCCGCTAAAGTCGGGTAAGCCTTGATTCAGCTCCGAGATATTCACGCACAGCAGACCGATACCAATCAGCACCAGCGCAGGCGACAGACGCCACCATGATAATTTGCCGTCGCGCTGGCTGTAGAGCAGGTTAGCGAAGACCGGGATCACAACCGGCAATGTACCAATAATCATCGTTGAAACCGGCGCGCCAGTGCGCTGGATGGCGCTTGCCAGGCAAACGTAATAAATCAGATTACCCATCATCGTTAGCGCCAGCGCAGTGACCCAGTCTTTGCGCGTCAACTGACGCAAGCGCACACGCCCCAGCCAGGCAATCGGCAACGCTATTAGCCCCAGCGCCAGATAGCGCCCCATCGACTGCAATACCGCCGGGTATTCCGGTACGATCAGCGGCCCAACAAAAATTAATCCCCACATCAGCCCAGCCAGCAGGGCATACAACACGCCGCTAATCATTTTTGACATCCACATCGCTTAACAATAAGTCGAGTGTAGGCAGGAAAAATGCAGCCGTATTGTATGAGATTGCTGTTCAACGCCGGACGACTTGTTTCTGATAACGTACCGGTGTAATACCGTAGCGATGGGTAAACGCGCGGGTGAGATGCGACTGGTCGGTGAGGCCGGTTGCGGCAGCGACCTCCGCGGCGGGCATTCCGTGAGTGAGAAAACCTTTGGCTCGCCACAGGCGGATCGCCATCAGCATCTGGTGCGGCGTGACGTGGAAATGAGATTTAAACTGGCGCTGAAAATGCCAGGGGCTCAGCGCTGCAACCCGCGCCAGTTCGTCGAGCGTGACCGGGTGCATATAATTATCGTGCAAATACTCGCGTATCCGCTCAAAGCGATGCACTCCCTCCGGTAATACCGGCGCATGGCGGGCCAGCGGCTGGAACGTGTCGATCAGATCGAGTAATAGCCCTTTTTGCGCCAGCGGATCCTCAGTGTTCCACAGGCCATGGATCAGCGAGCAGATCTGGCGCGAGCGTAGCGGATCGTGACGCGTTACGTCATGAAACCACCAGTGGCGGATCCCGGTGACTTCTTCCAGAAGATCGGGCTCAAGATAGATCATCCGATAGCGCCAGCCGTCGGCGGTTTCCGCTTCGCCGGTATGTAGCTCATCGGGATTCATGGTGACGACAGAATGGGCGGGGGCCACGTACTGCGTGCCGCGATAGCGAAAACGTTCGGCTCCGGCTTCTATCGCGCCAATACCAAACGCTTCATGGGTATGGGGTTCAAAGGCGTAACGCGAGATGTGCGCATGATACAGCTCAACGCCCGGCACCTGTGCCAGATGGCGAAAGCGGGCGCTGTCTTTCTCATCAATAAACTGCTCAGGTACACCTTGCACGTCTTCTCTCCCCACGCATCATCATGTCATTATCAGAGAGGATGCGCGGGGATGCCACCACAATTAACTAATTTTTAACACTTACACGATGCTTTTGACGCTGTCTGCCAGCGACGTGGTTGGGCGACCAATCAGTTTGCTCAGCGTATGGCTGTCGTCGAAGAGGCCACCTTTAGAGGCACCAACGTCTGAGTCAGCCAGCATGTCCGCCAGTCCGGCAGGCAGACCTACACTTTTCAGCGCGGCGGCAAAATCAGCTTCGCTCAGGTTTTGATACACCACTTTTTTACCGCTCTGTTTTGCCAGTTCGGCCGCCAGCTGGCTCAGGGTCCAGCCTGCGTCGCCCGCCAGTTCATAGATTTTACCGGCATGACCGTCTTCACTGATGACGCGCGCGGCGGCAGCGGCATAGTCGGCACGGGTCGCCGAGGCGATTTTGCCTTCTCCCGCCGCCCCAATAAACACGCCGTGTTCCAGCGCGGCTGGTGCGCTGGCGAGATAGTTTTCGGTGTACCAACCGTTACGCAGCAGCGCGTACGCGATACCGGATTCAGCCAGCATCTTCTCGGTTGCGACATGCTCATCAGCCAGCCCCAGCGGGGAGCGATCGGCGTGCAGCAGGCTGGTGTAGGCGATAAATTTCACGTGGGCCGCTTTCGCCGCGTTAATCACGTTGCGATGCTGCGGGGCACGTTGTCCCACTTCGCTGGAGGAGATTAGCAGTAACTTGTCTATCCCCTGTAAGGCCGTGGTAAAGGCAGCTTCATCACTGTAATCCGCCTGAC
Source organism: Citrobacter sp. KTE151 (assembly GCF_000398845.1). NCBI lineage: Bacteria > Pseudomonadati > Pseudomonadota > Gammaproteobacteria > Enterobacterales > Enterobacteriaceae > Citrobacter > Citrobacter sp. KTE151. Next base: position 212,600 of record NZ_KB976059.1, read on the forward strand.
GAACGGTAATGCCCTGCTGGCTAAGCGCCGTCGCTTTAGCAGGATTACGCACAATAGCCACAATCTGGCTGGCAGGAACGGTTTTCAGTAGCGTTTCAATAACGTGTTGGCCCAGTTGGCCAGTGGCACCAGTAATCGCGATCATAGGATAACTCCTTTGGTATTGGTCTTGTGTTTAATCACATTAACACCTAAACTTACTTTTAGTAAGTACGTACAAAAAGGTTAGTATGAAAATGACAGCTTTGACGCTCTCCCAGCAATTACGTGATGGCAACTTGTTTGCCGAGCAGTGTCCCTCCCGCGAGGTGTTAAAACACGTCACCAGCCGCTGGGGTGTATTGATTCTGGTGGCGCTGCGCGACGGTACGCACCGTTTCAGCGATTTGCGCCGTAAGATGGGCGGCGTCAGTGAAAAAATGCTGGCGCAATCCCTGCAGGCGTTAGAACAGGACGGGTTTATCAATCGGGTGTCATATCCGGTGGTACCGCCGCATGTGGAGTATAGCCTGACACCGTTGGGTGAGCAGGTGAGCGAAAAAGTCGCAGCGCTGGCGGACTGGATAGAGGTGAATTTGCCGCAGGTTTTGGCAAATCATACCGTTAAGAACGAAGACGTCCCGGCATCAGCGTAAACGACCCGGTCGGGCTTGCCGGATGGCGCAGCGCCATCCGGCGTGGTCTTACTTACTCAAATCCAACTGATAAATGGCGAAGCCGATGTCATCGGTAGCGACTTTCTTCAGTGGATACTGGCCTTTCTCTTTGATAAACGCAGCGGCTTTATCAGACGGTGATGTTTCAAAGCGAATATCCAGTTGTGTCTCGCTGTGAATCGGCGCCAGACGCCAGTTGTTATCTGCCGCTGGATGAATTTCGCCTGCGCTCTTTGTCTGGGAACCTATCCATGCTGCCAGCACCGAGCGGTTTTCATCTGGTGATGCAAACGCGATGTGGCTGTCGCCGGTCCCGGCAAACTTACCGCCGTAGGCGCGGTAGTTGTTGGTCGCGACGAGGAAGGTTGCGTTCGGATCGATCGGTTTACCGTTAAAGGTCAGATTTTTAATACGCTCCGCTTGCGGGTTAATCGTCTGGCATTCACCGTCATAGCGAGCGGGTTGTGAAACATCAATCTGATAATTCACGCCGTCAATCACGTCGAAGTTATAGGTACGGAAGCCATCCCAGTTAATTAACGACTGTGGTTTGCTGCTGTGGATATCAATCTGATTAAACTGCCCGGCAGAACATTCCAGCCACTCTTTCACCTCTTTTCCGCTGGCTTTCACCACGACCAGGGTATTGGGATAGAGATACAAATCAGCGGCGTTACGGAAGGTAAGCTGACCTTTTTCGACTTCGACAAAGCTGGCCGGATCGTTCTTGCGTCCACCGACTTTAAACGGCGCAGCGGCGGAAAGTACCGGTAGTTTCGCCAGGTCCGGATCGCCCTGGATAAAATGTTCCACATAGGCTTTCTGCGCGTTATTCACCACCTGCACGGTCGGGTCGTCCTGAACCAGCGCCAGATAGCTGTACATGTTGTCGGCAGATTTACCGATTGGCTTGCTGACAAATTCACGCGTGGCATCGTGATCGGCTTTTAGGATCTCAACGATTTTTTGGTCTTCGCCAGCCAGTGATTTTTTGGCCGCGGCGTCATAAATCGGGCGCGCCTGCGCTTTCCCCTGCGTAACCTGCCATTTACCGCTGTCGTTATTCAGCACTAAATCCACCACACCCAGGTGATCGCCCCACATGCCCGGCATCACCGCAGGAACGCCATTGAGCGTGCCTGTTGTGATATCTGCGCCTTTGATGTTGGCAAAGTCTTTCCCCGGGAAAACGGCGTGAGCGTGACCAAACATAATGGCATCCACGCCCGGAACTTCACTGAGGTAGTAAACGGAGTTTTCCGCCATCGCCTGGTATGGGTCGGCAGAAAGCCCGGAGTGAGCAACCACCACCACGACATCGGCACCTTTGGCTCGCATTTCCGGCACGTATTTACGTGCGGTTTCCGTAATGTCATTCACGGTCACTTTGCCGTTGAGGTTGGCTTTATCCCAGGTCATGATCTGCGGCGGCACAAAACCGATATAGCCAATTTTCAGCGTCTGCTTGTTTCCTTCCTGATCGACAACCTCAGTCTCTTTGATCAGATAAGGAGTAAACAGTGGCTTTTTGGTCTTAACGTCGATGATATTGGCGTTAACGTAAGGGAACTTCGCCCCGGCTAGCGCGTTGTGCAGATACTCAAGACCGTAGTTAAATTCATGGTTGCCAAGGTTACCCACGGCGTAATCCAGCGTATTCAGTGCCTTATATACCGGATGCGTTTCGCCCGCTTTCAGCCCCTTGGCCGCCATATAATCCCCGAGCGGGCTGCCCTGAATCAGATCACCGTTATCAACCAGCACGCTGTTTTTGACTTCACCACGTGCTGCGTTGATCAGGCTTGCCGTACGAACCAGGCCAAATTTTTCAGTCGGCGTATCTTTGTAATAATCGAAATCCATCATATTGCTATGTAAATCAGTGGTTTCCATTATGCGCAGATCGACGGTCGCGGCATTGACGCTGGCTGCAATCAGCGTGGCCAGAAACGTTGCACTAAACTTAATCATCAGGGGCATCCTTTTAAGATCTAAGCCACAAAAGAAAATGTATATAAATCTTCTTGCTTACAGAACTGTGAATCATGACATGAATATAGCGTTTAAAACCGCAGACGCTATCACAGTTGGCGGATCCTTTGGCGATCGGGTATAAGTAAAACAACGAGTTAACACCACGACAGAAACGAGGTGGAGAATGTTAGAACATGTATGCCAGCTTGCACGGAATGCGGGCGATGCCATTATGCAGGTCTACGATGGAATCAAACCGATGGAGATTACCAGCAAGCAGGACGATTCTCCGGTCACGGCGGCGGATATCGCCGCGCATACGGTGATCCTCGAAGGATTACTGGCGCTGACGCCGGATATTCCGGTCCTGTCTGAAGAAGCGCCTCCTGGCTGGGATGTTCGCCAGCACTGGCAGCGCTACTGGCTGGTAGACCCGCTGGACGGTACCAAAGAGTTCATTAAGCGTAACGGTGAATTCACCGTCAATATTGCGCTTATCGAGCAAGGAAAGCCGGTACTGGGCGTGGTTTACGCGCCGGTGATGAAAGTGATGTACAGCGCGGCAGAAGGTAAAGCGTGGAAAGAAGAGTGCGGCGTGCGCAAACAAATCCATGTTCGTGACGCGCGTCCGCCGTTGGTGGTGATTAGCCGTTCGCATGCTGACAATGAGTTAAAAGAGTATCTGCAACAGTTGGGGGAGCACCAGACCACGTCGATTGGCTCATCGCTGAAGTTCTGCCTGGTGGCGGAAGGGCAGGCACAGCTGTACCCACGTTTTGGGCCAACTAACGTATGGGACACTGCCGCTGGCCACGCCGTTGCTGCCGCAGCCGGGGCGCACGTTCACGACTGGCAGGGGAAATCTCTGGATTACACCCCACGTGAATCATTCCTCAACCCCGGCTTCCGCGTCGCTATTTACTGAGTAATTTGTGCAGCAGGGCAATAACCTGCTGCACCTCTTCCTGCGTCAACGCACCATCTTTTGCCCACTGAACGCGTCCGTCCTTGTCAAGTACGGCGATAGCGGAGCTCTCTTCATCCAGTTGCCAGGCTTTACGCGCAATGCCATTACTGTCGACAATAAATTGTGACCACGGGTAGAGCTTCTTATTGCTCTCCAGACTGCTGCGCACAAACATACCGGAGCCAGGAATAGCGTCATCGGTGTTGACGATCGTGGTGGTCTGGTATTTGTCGTGCGGCAGGTTGGCCGCCTTGATTGCCTCGATCAGCGTAGCATTTTTCTCTTTGGCGGAGGTGCGTCCGGCAATGTGTTGCACAATTCGCACTTTCCCTGGCAGCTGCGCGCTATTCCAGCTTTTGTAGCTAAACTTATCGTTATCGAGAATCAGTTCGCCGCGATCGGCGATCCCCACCGGCGGTACGCGCTGGTTAGTCTCAAACGAATGCGCACAGGCAATCATCGGCAGCAGCAGGCACGACAGCGCCAGCAGTTTTTGTAAGGTCATAGGTTTTCCTTCTTTCTTTATTTTGCAGGTGATCCGACCACTGGGTCTGGAATTTAATCATATGTGCGATTGATGCTTTTTCCCGCAAGCGCGATGCCAGTTTGCGGACGGGCGCACAAATCCTGCGAAAAATGAAGGCTTATACTGAAGACAGCGAAGCGTTGAAAAGATAATTCTGAATATTTGTAACCTGAAGGTAAATAAACTTATACACGCTGGAAACATGAGCGAGATAGTCTATAGTCATAGGGCATTAAAATTTGCGCCTGAGGATTGTCGGACCGATTGTGGTACCGCAAAGGCGTAATGCTCAGCAGGAGACAACAATGAAAATTTTCCAACGATACAACCCGCTGCAGGTGGCGAAGTACGTGAAGATCCTGTTTCGTGGACGGTTATATATCAAGGATGTAGGCGCTTTTGAATTTGATAAGGGTAAGATTCTTATCCCAAAAGTGAAGGACAAACTGCATTTTTCCGTGATGTCCGAAGTTAACCGTCAGGTCTTGCGTCTGCAAACTGAGATGGCTTGATCAAAGTGCTATGCGGTAGTTAAAAAAACGGCTCCTGGATGGGAGCCGTTGATGTTTCTGCAGGACGTTAAGACGCCTTTGCCTCTTCTTTTGCATCCGGCAGTTTCGGTACCAGTACGGTAGGTTTACTGTCCAGACGCGTCACCAGCAGCTGATCGATCTTGTAGTTATCGATATCCACCACTTCAAATTTGTAGCCTGAATACTTCACCGAGTCGGTGCGTTTCGGGATTTTACGCAGCATGAACATCATAAAGCCGCCGATGGTTTCATAGTTGCCGGACTGCGGGAACTCATCGATATCCAGGACGCGCATAACGTCATCAATCGGCGTACCGCCATCGACTAACCATGAGTTTTCATCGCGCGCCACGATCTGCTCTTCCAGACCTTGACCGACTAAATCGCCCATCAGCGTAGTCATAACGTCGTTGAGCGTGATAATCCCCACCACCAGCGCGTACTCGTTCATGATGACGGCAAAGTCTTCGCCTGCGGTTTTGAAGCTTTCCAGCGCTTCAGAGAGCGTTAGCGTATCCGGCACAATCAGCGTATTGCGGATCTGTACGCCACTGTTCAGCGCCATGCTTTGGTTCGCCAGTACGCGGTTGAGGAGATCCTTTGAATCGACATAGCCAATGATGTGGTCGATATCTTCGTTACACACCAGGAATTTGGAGTGTGGGTGTTCCGCCACCTTGTTCTTCAGGCTTTGCTCATCTTCGTGGAGATCGAACCAGATAATATTCTCGCGCGAGGTCATGGAAGACGGTACGGTACGGGATTCCAGTTCGAACACATTTTCAATCAGCTCATGTTCTTGCTTACGCAGAACCCCTGCCAACGCACCCGCTTCGACCACGGCGTAAATATCGTCCGAGGTGATGTCGTCTTTACGCACCATCGGGATCTTAAACAGACGGAAGATGTTATTTGCCAGACCGTTAAAGAACCACACCAGCGGGCGGAAGACGAGCAGGCAGAAGCGCATCGGGTTGATGATACGCAAAGCCACAGCTTCTGGCGCAATCATACCGATGCGTTTCGGAGTTAAATCCGCGAACAGGATGAACAGGCCAGTAACCAGCGAGAACGACAGAATAAAGCTTAACTGTTCGGACAGCTCTGGAGTGAAGTACTTCGAGAAAAGGCTGTAAAACGCCGGGGAGAATGCCGCATCACCGACAATACCACCGAGAATAGCGACCGCGTTAAGGCCAATTTGCACGACGGTAAAAAACATGCCGGGGTTTTCCTGCATCTTCAAAACACGTTGTGCGTTTACGTTGCCTTCATCGGCAAGCAGTTTAAGTTTTATTTTGCGTGATGCAGCAAGCGAGATCTCGGATATCGAGAAAAACGCACTCACGGCGATCAGGCAGAGAATGACTAAAATACTGTTTAACATATCTTATCCGACCGTTAAGGCCAGATCCTCGGAAGGGATAAATTGATAAATCCGTGTGAAATACACATTGAAAACCGGCTCGTGGAAGTGAGCCGGTAATTTCAGAGGCTAGTATAGCGTAAGGTACTGTAAAGCCGCCAGAGGGTTAATTTTCCGTAATGACTGGGCGGGATTTCATCATAATTGCGGCCTTAACGTAACACGAGATGAAACCCTGAAATACAGGGTTTCATCTCAGACTGCTGACAGGGACAACTATCAGAAATGGTGTTTAACGTTCAGCATAAAGCCCTTGTCGCTGAGGCCGTCTTCCTTCCAGCTGTACGCATCCACCCCCATCTGTGTGTTGTCTGACCTGTAGCTCACCCCCACCTGCGCCATGCCGTTCACGCTGCCGCCTTTCTGACCGTCTTCAACCCCGAAGCGCTGACCCGCTGCTCCCTGCAGGGACGCCGTGCGGCTGCCCTTCGCGTAGCTCAGATTCGGCCCGCCTTCCAGCGATGCCGTCGCCGCCCAGCCTTCTTTCCCGTCGTAGTTCAGTTTCAGACCCACCACCGAATCCACCGCCGTTTCGCTGCTGCTGCTCATGCTCAGGTTGAAATCACCGGCGCCTTTTTCACGATAGCCCTCTTCCGTGGTGTGACGCATTTTCAGTCCCGCAAACGGCGTCACCGTCAGGCCCTCCTGCACGCTGAAGGTTTTCGCCCCCTCGGTACGGAACTCCAGGTACTGCTGCCGGCTGTCCGCCTTCGCCGTTTTGCTGACGTCGCCGTACTCCACTGAGCGGTTGCTGTCGAGGTTATGCACGTCATAACGCAGCGCGTTGTTCCAGCTCAGACCGTCTTCACCCAGCGGCATGCTGTGCTTCAGCCCGAAAAACTGGCTGTAGCCGCCGGTCACCCCGTTGTCTCCCGCCGTCGCGGCGCCGTTGCCGTCCAGACGCGCGATGCCGTACTCCATCGCCAGCGTCTGGCTGTCGCCAAAGCTCAGGCTCTGGCGCAGCGCCATCATGTCGTACTTCGTCTCGTTGCTCAGCTCAGCACGCGGGTCGCCCTTCGCCACCACATTAAACGCCAGGCCGTTGCCGTTAACCGGGGCCGCATCCGCCAGCATATTAAAGCGGTTGCTCAGCACGCGGGCATCACGGAACACGGTGCTGGCTTTGCTGCCGGAAATCTGCTTCATCGCGCTGTTCAGTTCCGCAGCGGTCTTCAGGTTCAGGCTGCTGAACAGCTCGTTACTGGTGTACGCGGCATCCAGCGCACCGGCAACACCGCTGACGCTGCTGTCGGTCACCACGTCGGTGTAGGCGTTTTTGGTCATGGTGACGTCCACGTTGCCGTTCGCGTCTTTCTGACCCTGCGCGCTCCACACCACGCTTTCAGAAGTGATGTTTTCCACGCCTTCCACATCTGTCCCGGTAAAGACATTATCGAAGGTCTTCGTGGTGGCGGCAGTACCGGTGGTAAAGCCGGTATCCACGCTGACAGAACCCAGCGCCAGGGCGTTATTACCCGCGTTAAGCGTACCGGCAGAGCCGTCGGCGTGGGTGCCGAGTACATAGCCGCTTACATGCTGAACGGCATCTGGTGCGGAAGCGGTTGGGGTAGAGCCCATACTGGCGCCGCTTGCATTCAGGTTAACGGTGCCGCTGTTATAGATGGTGCCGCCGGTACCATTGGTGTAGAACGCCTGACCATTTCCGGCATTGATATTAATCACGCCGGTGGTGTCGTTAATGACGGTACCACCATATGTCGCAGCCATGCCAATTAATGGCGTACCCGACACAGGTGTGGTTGTATTCTCAAGGTTGATGGTGCCTTTATTGATAACGGTGCCACTATCGGCATACATCCCCACCCCGGAATCGTTGATGGTAATGGTGCCTTTGTTTGTCGCGGTTGCTTCATGTGCAGTAACCACACCACCACCCATAGCCGCAAGACAAGGTTTTTCAACGGTACACTGAATCGTTAAGTCTTGCGTCTCAGAGTTAGCGTTATGAACGATCTGTCCACCAGTTTCGTTAATTATTGTGCCCTTGTTATTCGCACCTAAGGCCCAAGTATTTCCTCCAGTCGCTGTTATTGTTCCACTGTTAGACCCTGTCGCACCTGATATTACCGAGATCCCGGCAGCGAAATGCCATCCACCACTGCGAGGTGCAGACATCGGGTTATAAGCAACATCTGTCATATATTTAAAATCGTTGGCCTTCTTATTGTTGATGACTGTAATTTCACCGGTATTACTAACGTGAGAACCAATATCAGTGGCAGCTAAAACAACACCACTATAACCCCAGGGGAAATTCATCGGTAATATGTTCAACGTCATCGCGCCACTGTTCTCGCTTGTGGCACCAGATTGACTCTCAACAATCAGGTGAGGCAGCCCGCCAGACGAGGTCGAATTGATCTCGCCTTTGTTAACAAATTTACTGTTAGCATCTTTAACCTGAATAATCCTCCCACCGACCTCCTGGTTCTTGTTGCCGTTGCCTTGAGGTGCGATAGTCAGTGTAGAATCAGTTTCTAATACCAACGAGCTGCCGTCAGCGACGCTGGAAAACTGCATGAAACTACCACTTGCACTTTTACTGATTAAGCTGGATGCGCCGCTGATTGTGACCTGGTTTCCGGCACCCGCTACCGCAATACCGACCATATCTGGCGGGGTGACCCCGTCAGACGTTTCAGTTGTACTGTTAAGGTTAATACCACCTTCAACCACAACATTATTGTTTGTACCAGAAACGTTCAGCCCGATCAGATGATCGTCATAGTCGTTATCATTTCCTTTGATTGTTGAGTCGTTCACCAGTTTGCTGTTGTATGGCGTTGCCTCCAGGGAAATAACACCGGTCACGGTCACATTATTGTAGGCACCCGACACATCCAAACCTGTCATATCACGGCCATAAGGAACCACATCGGTCGGTGAATTCGGATACGCCATCGGATCGGTACGATTATCTTTGATGTTAATAGAACCCTCCACCAGCACGTTGGTTGCATTTTGTGCGGAAGTATTTTCCGATGAGACCACGACACCGCGATAACCGGTCCCCTTATCAAAACGTAATGACTGGCTGATGGAATCTTCAGCATTGGCCACGACATTGACGGTGCCCGACAGTTTTACATCAGCGGAAGTACCGGAAATATTAATCCCCGTAGCGGAAGTATTCACGTTCATGGTGCCGATCATATTGACGACATTGGCTGCACCAGAAACTATCACGCCGTTAGCCTGTTCGCCGGTGACAGTCATTTCGTTAGAAGTCAGGTTCAGTTGGTTAGCATCGCCGGTGACTTTAATGCCAGTAGAGAAACTGTCGACTACCAGTTTACCGTTCTGGTTGATGATGTTGTTGCCACCGCTGACATCGGTACCTGTAGCACCCTTGTTGGCACTGCTGTCACCATTGTTGATAATATTGTTGTTGCCCGCGACGTCAGTGCCGATCGCACCATTGCCGTCAGCGGTGTTGGTGCCATTATTGATCGTATTGCCATCACCGTTTACGTAAGTCCCCGTACCGCCGTCGGTGCCTTTGCTTTCGCCGTTGTTGATGGTGTTGTTGTGGCCGCGGATGTCCTCACCTTTTGATCCATCCCCGCTGCCCGTGCTGGTGCTGGCGGTGATATCGTTAGCGTCGCCGTCAACGTCAAGGCCGATACCGCCGTCCTCGGCTTTATTATCGCGGGAGGTGATCTCATTATTATTGCCGTTGACGTCAAGACCTGTGCCGCCTTCGTCGTAGCCGATGTTGTCACGGGCGTTGATGGTGCTGTCGTTATCGCCGGTTGTTTTACCGGTTTCTTCGCTTGGCTGTTCGCCGTAACCAATATTATCCAGAGGTTCATCATTATCGTCGGGCGGGGTATCGCCACCGTCGTCGGGTGGGGTATCGCCGCTGTTGTCGGGTGGAGTATCGCCGCTGTTGTCGGTATTATCACCACCGTTATCGGTATTATTGCCACCGTTTCCGCGATCGTTGTGGTTATCATCGTCGTGATTATGGATGGCAATACCCGCTATCGCTCCTGCGCCAGCCACACCGCTGAGAAGCCATGCCCAGACGGTATCATCAGAATTTTCAGCGGCTTTCTGACATTCCGGCGGTAATTTTGCCAGTTCTTCTTTTGTCAGCGTGCTGGTATCGACAGGGCAGTTATCGAGGGGCTTGCTGGAATTCAGTTTCGCGGCGAACGCATTTCCGTTTAACACCAGGGCAATACAAAGTGATATCGCCTTCCTTTGCATATTCATTGTATCTATTCCTTAATTTTATAAAAATCAAAAAAAAAGCGAAAATTACAAGCGCAGGTGTTATAGAGTCTCTGCTCAATGTAATAACGGCCAATTCCTTAACCTGACTTATTGTGAACTAATGGTGTTCCTGTCCCTACAATTAATATTGTAAAACTTTTTTAATGGCTAATCAAAATAAAAAAATATAACTTCGATGTATTATATTTATTTGGATGATGATTAATGTGTTTTATATTTTTATAAATATTCGTTATGTAACTTTAATGATTTATGCGGGGTGTCAATATATAATCTATTGTGCTTAATGGGTGTTTTTGAGTTTTGTAGATATATTTGTCATACTTCACGTTACTGGTGCGCAGGCTTTTTTACCCGGCTCATCCCTGAGCCTCGCTCCTGCGGGGCCGCCTTCTTGCAATCATCCGTTTGGCGGCAGACAAACGCCAATCCCACCAATGCCACAGTACCCATAAGGATTTTTATGCAGATACTGCTGGTGATCGTCCTCGGCATAGTAAAACGGGGTTGCGGTAGTGATTTCCGTTGTAATGGTGCGCTCGTCGCCAGCGGCGGTCATTGCTGCCTGAAAACGCTCAAGGCTTGCCCGTGCCGCGACGGTTTGCTCCGGTGTTAACGGGTAAATGGCGGAGCGATACTGCGTCCCCTGGTCGTTCCCCTGACGCATGCCCTGCGCCGGGTCGTGATTTTCCCAGAACACCTGCAGCAGTTGCTCGTAGCTGATAACATGCGGATCATAGACGACGCGTACCGCTTCGGCGTGTCCGGTATCGCCGGAACACACTTCCCGATAGGTTGGGTTAGGGGTGTAGCCGCCGGTATATCCGGCCGCTGTGCTGTATACCCCGGGTAATGACCAGAATAAACGTTCAACGCCCCAGAAACATCCCATGGCGAAAAAGGCTATCTCCATACCGTCGGGCACGTTGGTCATCGAATGTTGGTTAACCGCATGCAGCGTTGCCACTGGCATCGGGGTGTTGCGTCCAGGTAGGGCATCTGCTTGAGTAACAAGATGCTTTCTATCAAATAAACTCATGGCCGTTCTCCCGAAATCAGTCATTTGGGTTAAGGTTGTAACGAGACGCGTCTTTGCCCACAATAAACGGCGTGAATACGTCTAGAGTTAAACATAAGAAATATTTGGGTTGTCGTCTGTTTTTCAACTCTTATTGTTGATTTTTTGTTAAGCCGAGGAACGGCATAGTATTTTTTTCCAGGGGTGGGAAAAAAGGATATTCAGGAGAAAATGTGCCACATATCCGTCAGTTATGTTGGGTGGGATTACTGTGCTTAAGTGGCTCCGCCGCCGCAGCGAATGTTCGCTTACAGGTCGAGGGATTATCAGGACCGCTGGAGAAAAACGTCCGTGCGCAGCTATCCACGATTCAAAGTGATGAAGTCACTCCAGACCGACGCTTTCGTGCGCGCGTTGATGATGCCATCCGCGAAGGGCTAAAAGCGCTGGGCTACTTTGAGCCCACCATTGATTTTGAGCTGCGTCCGCCGCCGGCGAAAGGACGCCAGGTGTTGATTGCCAAAGTGACCCCTGGTGAGCCGGTGCTGATTGGCGGCACCGAAGTGATTCTGCGCGGTGGCGCACGTACGGATAAAGATTACCTGGATCTGCTGAAAACGCGACCGGCAATCGGCACCGCGCTGAATCAGGGGGACTATGATAACTTCAAAAAGTCACTCACCAGCGTGGCGCTGCGCAAAGGCTATTTCGACAGTGAATTTAATAAAAGCCAGCTTGGGATAGCGCTCGAACGCCGCCAGGCATTCTGGGATATCGATTACAACAGCGGTGAACGCTATCGCTTTGGGCATGTCACTTTTGAAGGCTCGCAAATTCGCGATGAGTACCTACAAAATCTGGTGCCCTTTAAAGAGGGTGAAGAGTACGAGTCGAAAGATCTGGGCGAACTGAACCGTCGTCTGTCGGCGACCGGATGGTTTAATTCCGTGGTCGTCGCACCGGAATTTGATAAAGCCCGTGAAACCAAAGTGCTGCCGCTGAAAGGTGTGGTGTCGCCGCGAACTGAAAATACCATCGAAACCGGGGTCGGTTACTCAACTGACGTCGGTCCACGGGTGAAGACCTCGTGGAAAAAGCCGTGGATGAACTCCTATGGCCACAGCCTGACCACCAGCGCCAGCATCTCTGCGCCAGAGCAGGTTCTTGATTTCAGTTATAAAATGCCGCTATTAAAGAACCCGCTGGAGCAGTATTACCTGGTGCAGGGGGGCTTTAAGCGTACCGATTTAAACGATACCGAGCAGGACTCCACTACGCTTGCGGTTTCCCGCTACTGGGATCTCTCCAGCGGCTGGCAGCGCGCGATCAACCTGCGCTGGAGCCTCGACCACTTTACCCAGGGTAACGTCACTAACACCACCATGCTGCTCTATCCGGGCGTGATGATCAGTCGGACGCGCTCGCGCGGCGGTCTGATGCCAGTCTGGGGCGACTCCCAACGTTATTCCATCGATTACTCCAACACGGCCTGGGGTTCAGACGTTGATTTCTCCGTCTTCCAGGCGCAAAACGTCTGGATCCGCACGCTGTACGATCGTCATCGCTTTGTAATGCGCGGCAACCTCGGCTGGATCGAAACCGGGGATTTCGACAAAGTACCGCCGGATCTGCGTTTCTTCGCCGGGGGCGATCGCAGCATTCGCGGCTACAAATACAAATCTATTTCGCCTGAAGGCAGCGACGGCAAGCTGAAAGGGGCCTCTAAACTGGCGACCGGCTCGTTGGAATATCAGTACAACGTGACCGGAAAATGGTGGGGCGCGATGTTTGTCGATAGCGGCGAAGCGGTCAGCGATATCCGCAGAAGCGATTTCAAAACCGGTGCCGGGGTCGGCGTACGCTGGCAATCGCCAGTGGGACCCATCAAGCTCGACTTTGCTGTCCCTGTGGGCGACAAAGATGAACATGGTTTACAGTTTTACATCGGTCTGGGGCCTGAATTATGAGTTTATGGAAGAAGATAAGCCTCGGCGTGCTGATTTTTATCCTGCTGTTGTTAGGCACGGTGGCGTTCCTCGTCGGCACCACTTCGGGCCTGCATCTGATCTTCAAAGCGGCGAATCGTTGGGTTCCGGGGCTGGAGATTGGTCAGGTCACCGGCGGCTGGCGGGATTTATCGCTCAAAAATATTCGTTATGACCAGCCAGGCGTGGCGGTGAATGCTGGCGAAGTGCATCTGGCCGTGGGGCTTAACTGCCTGTGGGACAGCAGCCTGTGCATCAACGATCTGTCGCTGAAAAATATCAACGTGGCGATCGACAGCAAAAAGATGCCGCCATCAGCGCCGGTTGAAGAGGAAGAGAGCGGTCCGCTTAACCTTTCCACACCTTACCCAATCACGCTTTCGCGCGTGGCGCTGAACAACATCAATATCAAAATCGATGACACCACGGTTTCGGTGCTGGAATTTACCTCCGGCCTGAACTGGCAGGAAAAAACGCTGACCCTGAAGCCAACGTCATTACAGGGGCTGCTGATTGCCCTGCCTAAAGTGGCGGAAGTGGCGCAGGAAGAGGTTGTCGAACCAAAGATTCAAAATCCGCAACCGGATGAAAAACCGCTCGGCGAAACGCTAAAAGATCTGTTCTCAAAGCCGGTGCTGCCGGAAATGACCGATGTCCATCTGCCGCTCAATCTCAACATTGAAGCGTTTCGCGGCGAGCAGCTGCGCGTGACCGGGGATACGGATTTAACGGTACATAACATGCTGCTGAAAGTGAGCAGCATTGACGGCAACATGAAACTCGATGCACTGGATATCGACTCGAATCAGGGGACGGTAAAAGCCAGCGGCACGGCGCAACTGACCGACACGTGGCCGGTCGATATTACGTTAAACAGCACGCTCAACGTCGATCCGTTAAAAGGCGAAAAGGTGAAGCTGAAGGTCGGCGGCGCGCTGCGTGAACAGCTGGAAGTCGGCGTAAATCTGTCTGGTCCGGTGGATATGGACCTGCGGGCGCAGGCGCGTCTGGCGGAAGCCGGATTGCCGCTCAACCTTGAGGTGGTGAGTAAGCAGGTTTACTGGCCGTTTACCGGCGACAAGCAGTTCCAGGCTGATGACATCAAGCTCAAACTGACCGGTAAGATGACCGACTATACGCTGTCGATGCGTACCGCTGTGAAAGGGCAGGATATTCCTCCGGCTACCATCACGCTGGACGCCAAAGGCAACGAACAGCAGATCAATCTCGACAAACTCAGCGTTGCGGCGCTGGAAGGGAAAACTGAGCTGAAAGCGCTGGTGGACTGGCAGCAGGCGATCAGCTGGCGCGGGGAGCTAACGCTGGATGGCATCAACACGGCGAAAGCGATCCCGGAGTGGCCATCAAAACTGAATGGCCTGGTGAAAACTCGCGGCAGTCTGTACGGCGGAAGCTGGCAGATGGAGGTGCCCGAGCTGAAGCTGACCGGCAACGTGAAGCAGAACAAGGTTAATGTACACGGTTCGCTGAAGGGTAACAGCTACCTGCAGTGGACGATCCCGGGCCTGCATCTGGAACTGGGACGCAACAGCGCGGATGTGAAAGGGGAACTGGGGGTCAAAGACCTCAATCTCGACGCGACGATTGATGCCCCGAGCCTGGATAACGCGCTGCCGGGACTGGGCGGTACGGCGAAAGGGCTGGTAAAAGTTCGCGGTACGGTTGAAGCGCCACAGCTGCTGGCGGATATCACCGCTCGGGGTCTGCGCTGGCAGGAGCTGTCCGTCGCTCAGGTGCGCGTCGAAGGCGACGTGAAATCGGCAGAGCAAATCGCTGGTAATCTCAACGTTCGCGTAGAGCGGATTGTACAGCCTGACGTGAATATTGGCCTGGTGACGCTCAATGCCAAAGGTAGCGAAAAGCAGCATGAGCTGCAGCTGCGCATTCAGGGGGAACCGGTCTCTGGGCAGCTCTCCCTGGCAGGTAGCTTTGATCGCCAAGAGCAGCGCTGGAAAGGTGCGTTAAGCGATACCCGCTTCCAGACGCCGGTCGGTCCGTGGTCCCTTAACCGCCCTGTCGCGCTGGATTATCGCAATCAGGAACAGAAAATCAGCATTGGGCCGCACTGCTGGAACAACCCGAATGCGGAACTGTGCGTACCACAAACCATTGATGCCGGTGCACAAGGACGCGCGGTGGTGAACCTTAACCGCTTTGACCTGGCGATGCTAAAACCGTTTATGCCGGATACAACCCAGGCCAGCGGCGTTTTCACTGGCAAAGCTGATGTTAGCTGGGACACCACCAAAGAGGGGCTGCCGCAGGGGCAGGTTACGCTGAGCGGACGTAACGTGAAGGTCACGCAAAGCGTGAACGATGCGCCGCTCCCTGTGGCGTTTGAAACGCTGAATCTGACCGCCGACCTGCACAATAACCGTGCCGAGCTGGGCTGGCTGATTCGCCTGACCAACAACGGGCAGTTTGACGGCCAGGTGCAGGTGACGGATCCGCAAGGACGCCGCAGTCTCGGCGGCAACGTCAACATCCGCAACTTTAATCTGGCGATGGTGAACCCCATTTTCTCGCGCGGTGAAAAAGCGGCAGGGGTGATCAACGCCAACCTACGTCTGGGCGGCGATGTGCAAAGCCCGCAACTGCTCGGACAGCTGCAGCTGAGCGGTCTGGATATCGACGGTAACTTTATGCCGTTTGACATGCAGCCAAGCCAGTTAGCCGTTAACTTCACCGGAACACGCTCAACGCTGGCGGGCGTGGTGCGTACGCAGCAGGGCGAAATTAACCTGAGCGGCGATGCCGACTGGAGTCAGATAGACAACTGGCGGGCGCGCGTTGCGGCTAAAGGCAGCAGGGTTCGTATAACCGTGCCGCCGATGGTCCGCCTGGACGTATCGCCGGACGTGGTCTTTGAAGCCACGCCGAGCCTGTTTACCCTCGATGGCAACGTGGATGTGCCGTGGGCGCGTATCGTGGTACACGACCTGCCGGAGAGCGCGGTAGGGGTTTCCAGCGATATGGTCATGCTTAACAACAATCTGCAACCGGAGAAACCGCAGACAGCAGGTATTCCGATCAACAGCAACCTGAACATCCACGTCGGTAACAACGTGCGTATTGACGCCTTTGGTCTGAAAGCGCGTCTGACGGGCGATCTGAAAGTGGTGCAGGATAAGCAGGGGCTGGGGCTGAACGGACAAATTAATATTCCGAGCGGGCGTTTCCATGCCTATGGTCAGGATCTGATTGTGCGTAAGGGTGAGCTGTTGTTCTCCGGTCCGCCGGATCAGCCGTTACTCAACATCGAAGCAATTCGTAACCCAGAAGCCACCGAAGACGACGTGATCGCCGGGGTTCGCGTCACGGGCACTGCCGATGAACCGAAGGCGGAGATCTTCTCCGACCCGGCGATGTCGCAGCAAATGGCGCTTTCCTACCTGCTACGCGGACAAGGACTGGATAGCGAACAGAGCGACAGCGCGGCAATGACTTCAATGCTTATTGGTCTGGGGGTTGCACAAAGTGGTCAGGTTGTGGGTAAAATCGGGGAGACATTTGGCGTAAGCAATCTGGCACTGGACACACAAGGGGTGGGTGATTCATCTCAGGTGGTTGTCAGCGGATACGTACTGCCAGGTCTGCAGGTGAAATATGGTGTGGGTATATTTGACTCCTTAGCGACACTCACGCTACGTTATCGTCTGATGCCTAAGCTATATCTGGAAGCAGTGTCTGGCGTAGATCAGGCACTTGATTTGCTCTATCAGTTCGAGTTTTAGCAATGCGAATATTTGTCTACGGCAGTTTACGAACCAAACAAGGCAACAGCCACTGGATGACCAATGCCCTGTTGCTGGGAAATTTCAGTATCGACAACTACCAGTTGTATAGCCTGGGCCACTATCCAGGCGCCGTTCCAGGAGAGGGAACAGTACACGGGGAAGTTTATCGTATTGATAACGCCACGCTGGCAGAGCTTGACGCTCTGCGTACCCGTGGCGGTGAATACGCACGCCAGTTAATTCAAACGCCGTACGGAAGTGCATGGATGTACGTGTACCAACGTCCGGTTGATGGCTTAACGCTGATTGAAAGCGGTAACTGGTTAGACCGAGACCAGTACTGATATGAACACGCCACCCTCGGGTGGCGTTGTTTTATTCTGGATTTAAAACTCCACGCGCGCGCCGAGGTTATAGCGGCGTCCTTCCACCTGTGCGGATTCGTTCCACGCGGTTGTCAGTTTCGGATCTTCATCCAACACGTTGTAGACCCCAGCCATCAGTTGCGTGTGCTTATTGAGCTGATAACGTAGGCCTACGTCCACCATCGTGTAGTCATCGTATTTATAGTTATTGCCGCTGTTGCGGTTACTGCTGCGATAATTCACCGTACTCCATACGTCCAGGCTTTGCGTTGCCGCCCAGTTCAGCGACAGATTCGCCATATGGCGCGGATAATCGTTTAGCGCGTAGCCTTTGTTAACGCCGCTTTTTTGTTCGCTGTGGTTCCAGGTGTAGTTAGCGTTGGCTTTTACATCGGCGGTAATCTGCCAGTCGGCATTCAGTTCTATACCGTATACATCCGCCTCGCTGACGTTGAAGTATTTACTGACCGAATCCGCGTTGTAGCCGTTGACGGAGCACTGGTTCGTCGACGTGGTTTCACAAATCGTTTGTTCAGCAATTTTGTCTTTGAACTGCGTATAGAAGACGGTGCTGTCGAGCGATAGCGCATCTCCCGTCCAGTAGAGGCCCAGTTCAGAGTTAACGCTTTGTTCTGGTTTCAGGTCGTCGTTACCAACGGTGAGGAAGGGATAAGGTACGGTTGAGCCGTAAGGGGTTACGAAGTTGCTGGACGTCGCACGCAGCTCCGGTTTTTTATAGCCTGCGGAAACGCCGCCTTTCAGCGCCCAGTCATTGCTAAAGGCCCAGTTACCGTACATTTTCGGCGTAATATGTGTGCCAAAATTGTCATCCTGGTCCATCCTCGCTGACGTGGTCAGGATGAAATCGCCAATGCTCCAGCCGTCTTCAGCAAACAATGCCCAACCGTTACGGCTGATTTTGGTCACCGGGTCAGATCCGGGCAGCGTTTTGTTGGCCACATCAAAGCGGTCATTCAGCTCTTCGCGCGTGAAATTCGCCCCAACGGTCAGTTTATGGGTGTCGAGCGTGAAGGTGGTTTGCGAATTGGCGACGTAGTTCTCCATCTGCACATACTGCGGGGACTGTCCGTCATAAACGTACTTCGAACGGCCTTTTTCATAGTTTATGTAGTTGGTCGTCGCGATGGTGTCGTCTGCATACCAGCCGGTATGCGTCAGGGTTGCGGAGTTACGATCGAACAGCCATGACCACGGCGCACCGCGTTTCTGGGTACGGTTTTTTTCCTGTTCACCGGTGACCACGTTAAGATCGAACAGGTTATTCTCGCTGGCGGCCAGGCCCAATGTCATATCAACGGATTTACGATTGTGTTTGCCAAAATAGTTATTGCGATCGTCATCGCGACGGTCAAGCCAGTCGGCCGCCACGCTAAGGCCGAGAACATCGGGCACAATCGGCCCCATGGTAAACAAATTCATCTGGCTGGTATTACCTAAATACTGGTGTTCCTGCAGCCAGGTATTGGCAGCAATTGCCGTGGTCCACTCTTTTGCGCCGTACGGTTTTTTGGTAATGACGTTAACCACACCGCCGATGGCGTCTGAGCCGTACAGCGAGGACATCGGCCCACGGATAACTTCGATACGCTCAATGGCCTCCATTGGCGGTAAGAAGTTGGCTTCAGTACCAATATCATGTCCGTAAGGGCGAGATTCACCGGTATTTTGTTTGACGCTGTTGACCATAAAAGCGGTATAGGACGGGTCCATGCCGCGGATCATAATGCTACCGGCGTTCATGCCACTGCTGTTGGTGACCGAGACGCCGGGAAGGTTTTTAATGGCTTCACCGATGCTACGGTCCGGCTGAATATCCAGCGTGTTACGATCGATAACTGAAATAGTGGCCGGCGCTTCGCGTTTTTGCTGCGAGAATCCGGATGCGGTGATCACCATTTCATCTTCGCTAGTGCGTGAGGTCTCGGTGAGTTCTTCTGCCTGGGTGGGGAAAATAACACCGCCTGAGAATGCAACGATCCCTGTCAGCGTAATAAGTTGACGCGTTTTCATAATATAGACACCTGAAAAGTAAAAAATAAAAACATCACCTTGCAGCTCAAAAAAGCTGCAAGGTGCAGATAGTTTTTTAATTATTAATATTTAGAGAGATCGATTTTCAGCACGTAGTCGGGCTTCACACCTGTCATTTTTTCCGACTGTTTGACGCTGACGTACAGGGTGTTAGCATCTGCCGAGAGCGCCAGGCTGTTAGGTAATGCATTGGTTTCAATGCTTTGTTTTACCTGGTAGGTCTTGCTGTTCACAATGCTGATGCGTTTAGCATTACGGTGGGTGATATAAACTTCCTGGCGTTTTTCGTTATATATCACTGCCAGCGAGTTAATAACCTTAATTGGTGCAATAACCTTACCGGTTTTAATATCAACAACCAGTACATCCGCTAAATCCGGATCGGTCAGGAATGCGCGGTTATTTTTTGCATCCAGGGCAATATTCAGGAAAAAATGTTTTTTATCTGGCTCAATGGTAAAGCGATTAATAATTTGATGGTTGTTGGTATCCAGCGTAATAAGCTCGTTTCGGCCATTCACAACATACAGGCGGTTCTTATTTGCATCCACGGCCATGCCGGTCGGGTACTGGCCCATGTTCTCGAGGGTGGCGATTTTCTCGCGCTTTTGTGTGTCCACCACCCAGACTATGCCCTTTTCAGCCACGCCGGAAACGTACAGACGGTGGTGCTGTTTATCGAGCACCATTTCACGCGTATGAACAATATCTTTCGGGTTTTTGGCTTCGCTCAGTTGCAGTATCGCCAGCTCTTTACCGCTGCGGGTATCGACTAGCGTTACTGAACCTTCCAGCGTGTTGCCGACATACAGCACCTGGTTTTCTTCATCCAGCGCGGTGGCAAAGGCACGACGGCTGGTGTCGATGACTTCAGTCGTCGTGAGTTTCTCCAGATCGAGTTTATAGATAAGCCCGCTGGTTTTATCTTTATCAAACGACGGCGACGAGGCGACAAAAAGTGCATTCTGCTGGCTATCAACCGCCAGCTCATACACGCCGTTACCGACATCGCGGGTCAGAAAATCTTTCTCAGGTAGCGTCTGCGCCACGCTGGACAGGCTGGTAAATAACAGCGCTGTGGCGAGTGCCACGCAGGAATAGCGTTTCAGGGACTTCACATTGTGGAGGTTCATTGACTTTTATTCACATTTATTTACATGCTGAGAATGATAATGAGATTGAATCTCATTCGCAATTAAGATAAATGAAATGTGACTACCCATTCTGGTAGGTCAAAAAGAAAACAGCGAAGGGGAGAGGTGGTAGAACGTAGAAATTTAAAAACCCTTACTAACCAGAGACTGGCGTTCAGGGTTTTAAGCAAACGCGAACTTACTTCTTCGCGCGCTCGAAAGAAGCAACGATTTCAGCTTTAGCGGCTTCAGCGTTGTCCCAACCGTCAACTTTCACCCATTTGCCCGCTTCGAGATCTTTGTAGTGTTCGAAGAAGTGGGTGATCTGTGCTTTCAGCAGTTCCGGCAGGTCGGTCACATCTTTGATGTGATCGTATTCTTTGCTCAGCTTAGTGTGCGGAACCGCAACCAGTTTCGCATCTTCACCGGATTCGTCAGTCATTTTCAGCACGCCAACCGGACGGCAGCGGATCACTGAACCTGGCTCCAGCGGGTACGGAGTCGGGACAAGAACGTCTACCGGGTCACCGTCCAGAGACAGGGTGTGGTTGATGTAACCGTAGTTGCACGGATAGAACATCGCGGTGGACATGAAGCGGTCAACGAACAGGGCGCCGCTCTCTTTGTCAACTTCGTATTTGATCGGATCTGCGTTGGCAGGGATCTCGATAACAACGTAGATATCTTCCGGCAGATCTTTACCGGCAGGGACGTTGAGTAAGCTCATGTCTGTTTCCTTTAAATAAGCTATGGCAAACAAGTGGCGGGTATTATAGCCAACTCGCGCTGAATGTCTCCGCTTGTTTTCGCTTTCTCTGCGCTCATTTTCTTCTTTTTACCCCTCTCTCGTGACAGAAAAATCCATATCTTCAGCCGCATTTTTCATAGCGAGATGAAAGCGATTACAAAGTTGTGATTAACGTTTTATTTACTTTTTTGAAGTGTGATGTAACGCAATTCGTTACATGCTCAATTGTCTATAGTTTTTTCGCGACGGTTTATTAACCAACAATAATCACCCTACGAGGACGCACTTATGTGGAAGCGCTTACTTTTAGTCACAGCAGTTTCGGCAGCCATGTCGTCTATGGCAATGGCAGCCCCTTTAACCGTAGGATTTTCGCAAGTTGGCTCTGAATCCGGCTGGCGCGCCGCAGAAACCAACGTTGCGAAAAGCGAGGCTGAAAAGCGTGGTATTACGCTGAAAATCGCTGACGGCCAGCAAAAGCAGGAAAACCAGATTAAAGCAGTTCGCTCATTTGTTGCGCAGGGCGTTGACGCTATCTTTATTGCGCCGGTCGTGGCAACGGGTTGGGAACCGGTTTTAAAAGAAGCTAAAGATGCCGACATTCCGGTCTTTTTGCTCGATCGTTCCATCGATGTAAAAGACAAATCTCTCTATATGACCACGGTCACCGCCGACAACGTGCTGGAAGGTAAATTGATCGGCGACTGGTTGATTAAACAGGTGAACGGCAAGCCGTGTAACGTCGTTGAGCTGCAAGGGACCGTCGGGGCCAGCGTGGCCATCGATCGTAAAAAAGGGTTTGCTGAAGCCATCGCCAACGCGCCAAACATTAAGATTATCCGCTCACAGTCCGGCGACTTCACCCGCAGTAAAGGGAAAGAAGTGATGGAGAGCTTTATCAAAGCGGAAAACAATGGCAAGAACATCTGCATGGTTTACGCCCACAACGATGACATGGTGATCGGGGCGATCCAGGCGATTAAAGAAGCGGGCCTGAAACCCGGCAAAGATATTCTGACCGGTTCCATCGACGGCGTACCGGATATCTACAAAGCAATGATTGACGGTGAAGCCAACGCCAGCGTCGAGCTGACGCCGAATATGGCAGGCCCGGCATTCGACGCGCTGGAGAAATTCAAAAAAGACGGCACGATGCCTGAGAAGCTGACCATTACCAAGTCGATCCTCTATCTGCCGGATACGGCGAAAGAAGAGTTAGAGAAGAAGAAAAACATGGGCTACTAGTTTTGCTGCCGGTCTTCCGTCGGCCTGATGGCGTTGCGCTTATCAGGCCTACGAAAAGGCCGTGATTTCGTACCGGAGGAATGCCATGACCACCGACCCCCATCAGGAAATCCTCCGCACCGAAGGATTAAGCAAATTCTTTCCCGGCGTCAAAGCGCTGGATAACGTGGATTTCAGCTTGCGTCGCGGTGAGATTATGGCGCTGCTGGGAGAAAACGGAGCCGGTAAATCGACGCTAATCAAAGCGCTGACCGGTGTTTACCATGCCGATCGCGGCACGATCTGGCTCGAAGGCCAGCCTATCTCCCCCAAAAATACTGCCCATGCCCAGCAGTTGGGGATCGGTACCGTGTATCAGGAAGTGAACCTGCTGCCCAATATGTCGGTAGCGGATAACTTGTTTATTGGCCGTGAACCGCGGCGTTTTGGCCTGCTGCTGCGCAAGCAGATGGAAAAACGCGCGACGGAGTTGATGGCGTCATACGGTTTTTCCCTCGACGTGCGCGAGCCGCTGAACCGCTTTTCCGTGGCGATGCAGCAGATCGTCGCCATCTGTCGGGCGATCGATCTCTCCGCGAAAGTGCTGATCCTCGATGAGCCCACCGCCAGTCTTGATACCCAGGAGGTAGAAATGCTGTTCGGCCTGATGCGGCATCTGCGCGATCGGGGCGTCAGTCTGATCTTCGTTACCCATTTCCTCGATCAGGTCTATCAGGTCAGCGATCGCATTACCGTCCTGCGTAACGGCGGCTTCGTTGGCTGCCGTGAAACCCGCGACCTGCCACAGATCGAACTGGTCAAAATGATGCTGGGTCGCGAACTGGATACCCATGCGCTACAGCGTGCGGGCCGTACGTTGCTGAGTGATAAACCAGTGGCGGCCTTTAGCGACTTTGGCAAGAAAGGCACCATCGCGCCGTTTGATCTACAGGTGCGTCCTGGTGAGATCGTCGGTCTCGCTGGACTGCTGGGATCCGGGCGAACGGAAACGGCGGAAGTGATCTTCGGTATTAAACCCGCCGACAGCGGCAGTGCGCTGATCAAAGGCAAAGCGCAGACCTTGCGATCGCCGCATCAGGCTTCGTGTCTGGGGATCGGCTTCTGTCCGGAAGATCGCAAAACGGATGGTATTATCGCCGCCGCCTCGGTGCGGGAAAACATCATTCTGGCATTACAGGCGCAGCGTGGCTGGCTGCGGCCTATTCCGCGGAAAGAACAAAATGAGATTGCCGAGCGTTTTATCCGCCAGCTCGGAATTCGCACCCCCAACGCTGAACAGCCGATCGAATTCCTCTCCGGCGGCAATCAGCAAAAAGTATTACTCTCGCGCTGGTTACTGACCAAACCGCAGTTCCTGATCCTCGATGAACCTACGCGTGGGATCGACGTCGGCGCGCATGCCGAGATCATCCGCCTGATCGAAACGCTGTGCGCGGATGGTCTGGCGCTGCTGGTGATTTCATCCGAACTGGAAGAGTTAGTGGGCTATGCCGATCGGGTCATTATTATGCGCGATCGCAAACAGGTGGCCGAGATCCCGCTGACTGAACTGTCCGTGCCGGCGATCATGAACGCCATTGCGGCCTAAGGAGACTATGGTGATGCCTCAATCTCTCCCTCAATCCACTCCACCGCAACGGCGATTCCGCTGGCCAAAGGGCATGCCACAACTGGTGGCGCTACTGCTGGTGCTGCTGGTGGATAGCCTGGTCGCGCCGCACTTTTATCAGGTGATTTTGCAAGATGGTCGGCTGTTCGGTAGCCCGATTGATATTCTCAACCGTGCCGCCCCCGTGGCGCTGTTAGCGATTGGCATGACGCTGGTGATTGCCACCGGCGGCATCGACCTTTCCGTAGGCGCCGTCATGGCCATTGCCGGTGCCACCACCGCGGCGATGACGGTGGCCGGGCACAGTCTGCCGGTGGTGCTGCTTGCCGCCTTAGGCTCCGGCATTCTGGCAGGGTTATGGAACGGGATTCTGGTGGCAATCCTCAAGATCCAACCGTTCGTTGCCACGCTAATCCTGATGGTGGCCGGGCGCGGAGTGGCGCAGCTTATCACCTCCGGGCAGATCGTCACCTTCAACTCGCCCGAACTGTCGTGGTTTGGCAGCGGCTCGCTCTTACTGTTCCCCACGCCAGTGATCATTGCCCTGCTAACGCTGGTGGTGTTCTGGCTACTGACGCGTAAAACGGCGCTGGGGATGTTTATTGAAGCGGTAGGCATCAACATTCGTGCGGCAAAAAACGCCGGGGTGAACACGCGCATTATCGTGATGCTCACCTATGTGCTGAGCGGTCTGTGTGCGGCTATCGCCGGCATTATCGTCACGGCGGATATCCGCGGGGCAGATGCCAATAACGCCGGATTGTGGCTGGAACTGGATGCCATCCTGGCGGTAGTTATTGGCGGCGGCTCGCTGATGGGCGGGCGCTTTAATCTGCTGCTGTCGGTGGTCGGGGCATTGATTATTCAGGGCATGAACACAGGGATTTTACTGTCGGGCTTCCCGCCAGAACTAAATCAAGTGGTCAAAGCCGTGGTGGTGTTGTGTGTGCTGATCGTGCAATCACAACGCTTTATCAGCCTGATAAAAGGAGTGCGTGGTCATGATAAAACGTAATTTACCGCTGATGATCACCCTCGGCGTGTTTGTGCTGGGTTACCTCTACTGCCTGACACAGTTTCCGGCTTTTGCTTCAACCAGAGTTATCTGCAATATCCTGACCGATAACGCTTTTCTGGGCATCATCGCCGTGGGCATGACCTTCGTGATACTCTCTGGCGGGATCGACCTGTCCGTTGGCTCGGTGATCGCGTTTACCGGCGTATTTCTGGCGAAGGCCATTGGCTACTGGGGTATATCTCCGCTGTTGGCGTTTCCCCTGATTCTGCTGATGGGCTGTGCGTTTGGCGCGTTTATGGGGTTACTGATTGATGCGCTGAAGATCCCGGCATTCATTATTACCCTGGCGGGAATGTTCTTCCTGCGCGGCGTCAGCTATCTGGTGTCTGAAGAGTCGATCCCAATTAACCATCCGGTTTATGACATGCTCTCAAGCCTGGCATGGAAAATTCCCGGCGGCGGTCGCCTGAGTGCAATGGGATTGCTGATGCTGGCGGTAGTCGTCATTGGCATTTTCCTGGCGCACCGTACGCGCTTTGGTAATCAGGTTTACGCGATTGGCGGTAACGCCACCTCTGCCAACCTGATGGGGATCTCAACCCGGAGCACGACCATCCGTATCTATATGCTGTCGACCGGGCTTGCGACGCTTGCCGGCATTGTCTTTTCAATTTACACCCAGGCGGGTTATGCGCTGGCGGGCGTCGGCGTTGAGCTGGATGCGATTGCCTCAGTCGTGATTGGCGGAACCCTGTTGAGCGGTGGGGTCGGTACGGTGTTAGGAACGTTGTTTGGTGTCGCCATTCAGGGGTTGATCCAGACCTACATTAATTTTGACGGCACATTAAGTTCCTGGTGGACGAAGATCGCGATTGGCATTTTATTGTTTATTTTTATTGCCTTACAGCGCGGCCTGACGGTACTTTGGGAAAATCGTCAAAGCTCGCCAGTAACCAGAGTGGGGACGGCGGCAACACCAAAGTAACATCCTGATTTTTCACTAAACATTTAAATACCTAAACTTTTTCCGGTTGTAGTCGATAGGTTCTGTACAGGTCTGTTTTAACCCTACAACCGGAAATATAACGATGCCAAAATCCCTTTCAATTCGATCAAGTTTGTTGGTGTTATTGTCTCTGCTGACGTTCCTTCTGTTGCTGACCGGCGGTATGGGGCTGTATGCCTCTACCCGTATCATTACTTCGTTGATTTACCACAGTATTATGAGTGCCTCGATGTTGGCTGCCCTCGCGTTGCTGGCGGTGATTTGGTTCATGTTGCGAAATAAGTTTCTCAAGCCGCTGGATAATATGGTTGAGCAACTGGAACGCCTGGCGACGGGGGATTTGTCGCCGGTTACCGCGCTGTCGGCCAGCGCCGAATTCAACCGTCTGAACGCGGCAATGGATGAAATGCGCCATGCGCTGGGCGACTCGGTACAGCGTGTCCGCGATGCCAGTTTACAAATTGATATTGGTAGCCGTGAGCTGACGGCCGGGAACCAGCATCTGGCACAACGTACTGAATCGACAGCCACTTCGCTGGAGCAGACCGCCGCCAGTATGGAAGAACTCACGGCAACCGTGAAACAGAATGCGCAGAACGCGGAACAGGCACACCAGTTGGCAAAATCGGTGTCGGATACCGCCGATCGCGGCAGTGAGATGGTGTGCTATGTGATTGAGAAAATGCGCGATATTTCCGGCAGTTCCAGCCGAATCGCCGACATCCTCAGCGTAATCGACGGTATTGCTTTCCAGACCAATATCCTGGCGCTCAATGCTTCTGTTGAAGCGGCGCGTGCCGGTGAGCAAGGGCGGGGCTTTGCGGTCGTTGCGGGTGAAGTGCGTAATCTGGCCAGCCGCAGCGCCGAGGCGGCAAAAGAGATCCGCACGTTAATCAGCGATTCACACACCCACGTGGGAGAAGGCAGCGAGCTGGCGCAGCAGGCGGGCGAAACCATGGATGAGATTGCCAATGAAGTGATGCGCATGACCAAACTGATGCGTGAAATTGCCAGCGCGTCGCAGGAACAGAGTCGCGGCATTGAGCAGGTGAATATCGCGGTGATTCAGATGGATGAAACGGCGCAGCAAAATGCGGCGCTGGTACAGCAATCTTCAGCGGCTACCCGCTCGCTGGAAGAGCAGTCACATGCGTTGCTCGAAGCAATGGCGGCGTTTAAAGTACAAACGGCGTAGGGGATAAATTTGCCGGATGATGGCGTTAACACGTCTCATCCGGCAAAGCGTATTACGCGTCCGGGAATTCGCGGATAAAGCGTTCTACATCTTCAACCATATGGTCGTTACCTACGAAGAAGGAGCGACGCTGGTGCAGGCTTTCCGGGGTGATATCCAGAATGCGATCTTTACCATCGCTCGCTTTGCCGCCCGCCTGCTCGGCCAGGAAGGCCATCGGATTGCATTCGTACAGCAGACGCAGCTTCCCTTGCGGGTGGCTGGCTGTGCTTGGGTACAGGTAGATCCCGCCTTTGAGCAGATTACGATGGAAATCCGCAACCAGAGAGCCAATGTAGCGCGAGGTGTACGGGCGCTGAGTTGACTTATCTTCTTCCTGGCAGAATTTAATGTACTTCTTCACGCCGTTCGGGAATTTAATGTAGTTGCCTTCGTTAATGGAGTACGTGCTGCCTTTCGCCGGGAAGCGCATACGTTCCTGGCTGAGGCAGAATACGCCCAGAGAAGGATCGTAGGTGAAGGCGTGTACGCCACAGCCGGTGGTATACACCAGCATGGTGGAAGAACCATAAACAACGTACCCCGCAGCAACCTGCTTGTTGCCTGGTTGCAGGAAATCCTCTTCCGTGACCGGCGTGCCGACTGGGGTTACGCGGCGATAAATAGAGAAAATCGTACCGACAGAGACGTTAACATCGATGTTGGATGAGCCATCCAGAGGATCCATCAGCACAACATATTTTGCGTGTTCACAGCCTTCAAAGACGACGATTTCATCTTCTTCTTCCGAGGCAATGCCCGCCACAATGTCGCGCGCCTTCAGTGCAGCTTTCAGTTTTTCGTTCGCGAACAGATCGAGTTTTTGCTGAACCTCTCCCTGCACGTTCTCAGCACCGCTGGCACCCAGGATATCGACCAGACCGGCCTTGTTGATATCGCGGTGGATGATCTTGGCGCCCAGCTTTATTGCCGACAACAAAGCAGTGAGTTCACCGGTAGCATGAGAAAACTCGTGCTGCTTTTCGACAATAAATTCACCTAACGTTTTCATAACACTTTCCCTGCAATTTATGTGGAGTAAAGCGACCGCAACAATATTAACAAATATTTCCATTGTCGCGCTTAGGTGAATCGCGCCAGCAAACTACGGAATATCCTGAAATGCGTTTCTCACTTGCCGGACATGTGCGTAAAATGGCCCCCAGATTAAAAAAGGATAGTGACGTATGCGCATTCATATTTTGGGAATTTGTGGCACTTTTATGGGCGGTCTGGCGATGCTGGCGCGCTCACTCGGTCATGAAGTAACCGGTTCGGACGCCAATGTGTATCCGCCGATGAGTACCTTACTTGAGAAGCAAGGCATTGATCTGATTCAGGGTTACGATGCCAGCCAGCTCGATCCGCAGCCGGACCTGGTGATCATTGGCAATGCCATGACCCGGGGTAATCCGTGTGTGGAAGCAGTGCTGGAAAAGAACATTCCGTACATGTCCGGCCCGCAGTGGCTGCATGACTTTGTACTGCGCGATCGTTGGGTACTGGCGGTTGCGGGGACGCACGGCAAAACCACCACCGCCGGAATGGCGACCTGGATCCTCGAAGCCTGCGGCTATAAGCCTGGCTTTGTGATCGGCGGCGTACCGGGTAACTTTGAGGTTTCCGCGCGCCTGGGTGAGAGCGACTTCTTCGTTATTGAAGCGGATGAGTACGATTGCGCCTTCTTCGATAAGCGTTCTAAATTCGTACATTACTGCCCGCGTACGCTGATCCTCAACAACCTTGAGTTCGATCACGCTGATATCTTCGACGATCTGAAAGCGATCCAGAAACAGTTCCACCACCTGGTGCGTATCGTGCCGGGCCAGGGACGCATTATCTACCCGGAAAACGACATCAATCTGAAACAGACGATGGCGATGGGCTGCTGGAGCGAACAAGAGCTGGTTGGTGAACAAGGTCACTGGCAGGCGAAAAAGCTGACCACTGATGCATCCGAATGGGAAGTGTGGCTGGACGGTGAAAATGTTGGCGTGGTGAAGTGGGGCCTGGTAGGCGAACACAACATGCACAACGGTCTGATGGCGATTGCTGCCGCGCGCCATGTTGGCGTCGTGCCTGCAGATGCAGCCAATGCGCTGGGCTCGTTCATCAACGCCCGTCGCCGTCTTGAGCTGCGCGGCGAAGCCAATGGCGTGACGGTGTATGACGATTTCGCCCATCACCCAACGGCCATTCTGGCAACGCTTGCGGCGCTGCGCGGTAAAGTGGGGGGCACGGCGCGCATCATCGCGGTGCTGGAACCACGCTCGAACACCATGAAAATGGGCCTGTGCAAAGATGACCTGGCGCCGTCGTTAGGGCGTGCGGACGAAGTGTTCCTGCTGCAACCCCCGCATATTCCGTGGCAGGTAGCAGAAGTCGCTGAAGCCTGCGTTCAGCCTGCGCACTGGAGCGGCGATGTGGATGCGCTGGCAGATATGGTGGTAAAAACTGCACAGCCTGGCGATCACATCCTGGTGATGAGTAACGGCGGGTTTGGTGGCATCCATCAAAAACTGCTGGATGGCCTGGCGAAGAAAGCCCAGGCAGAAGAAGAGTAAAAAAATGCCCGGTGGCGCTATGCTTACCGGGCCTACGATCCGTTGTGGGCCGGATAAGGTGTTTACACCGTTATCCGGCACTTTCTCAGGAGCACGATCTCCGTTGCCATCCGGCCTTCTGGTTACGCCATACTTCTCAACGGAATGGGAAGCCTCCATATGGAAATTTATAACTCAGATCGCAGAAATTAATTTCTAAATCATAAAATCTATTTCTGCTTTTCCCTTGCTAATATCCCCTCGAGAGCCAATGTGGCGTAAGTGCCACATAATAAAAGGTGCGCTCCATGCGAAAAAATTTAACCAATAATGAACTGCGAGTTTATAAATTCTGTCAGGAGAACCCTGCTGATGTTTATAAAATGAAAATTCATGAACTGGCAGATCGCGTTTATACTACCGCGCCATCTATTTCTAAGTTGGTAAAGAAATTAGGCTTTAATAATTTCCAGGAGTTTAAGGTCAACATTCGGGACGTATTCTCCAGATCGCAAAACTCGCAGCACCATAACGCGTTTGTTAGCGAATATATACAAGAAATGCAGGATGCTTTAACCAGAGTGTCTGAGAATAAAGTCAAAGTCTTTTGTGATTTTTTGTCCGACTGCAATACGATTATCACCTGGGGATACGGTACATCAGATAGCGTGGCGAACTATGTTAGCTATAATCTGATGGTGCTGGGCTTTAATATCCTCAATGAAACAGACTACACCAACTGTAATGTCCGCAGCCGCTTTCTGACCGCTAACGATTGTATGCTGATTGTTTCCAACAGCGGTGAGTCAGAAATGCTGGAAGAGATAATTTTTAATGCCAGAAAAAACGGCATCAAGGTGGCCGCGATTACCAGCCGGGAAAACTCTACGCTGGCGCTTAAGGCCGATGCGGTCTTGATCTACAAAAACGCCATTATTAAAGATACTGCTTTCGAAAATATAAGCTATCCGATCCAGATAGCCATCGTAGATATTATGCTTTTCCATTTATCCAATGTCAGAAAAGTGTCGTTGAAATTTAATTCAAAAGTAGAAGACTAATGAAAAAACTAAAACTCGTGGTGATTGGCGCGGGTAGTAGCTATACGCCAGAACTGATTGAAGGGGTAATTAAAAACTACCATCAACTTCCCATCTCTCACATCGCTTTTGTCGACGTTGAAATGGGTAAAGAGAAAATGAATATCATTTTCGATCTCACCAAAAGAATGCTTGCCAAAGCAAATTTACCAATTGATGTCATCCAAACTTTTGACCGCAAAACAGCGCTGCTGGGTGCCGACTTCGTGGTGACTCAACTGCGCGTCGGTGGTATCGATGCCCGAATCGTTGATGAAAAACTGCCGAAGTCATACGGTTTTATTGGTCAGGAAACCAACGGCGCGGGCGGGATGTTCAAAGCTCTGCGCACCATTCCGGTCATCATTGAAATAGCGAATGAAATGAAGGCGATTTGTCCAAACGCCTGGCTGATTAACTTCACCAATCCAGCTTCCATGGTGACAGAAGCGGTACTCAAATACAGCCACAACAATCGGGTCATCGGCCTGTGCAATGGTCCTGTCAATATGACCCATCAGGTGGCCGGGCTGCTGAATGCTAACGTAGAGGATTTATACGTCGAGTTCAAAGGCTCCAACCATATGAACTTTATTACCAAAATTTTGCATAACGGCGTCGACCGTACCCGCGAAACCATCGAGATAATCAACGCCGCCGACGTCGATGCACTGAGCTTTAAAAACATCAGTAATGAGCAGTTTAATAAAGAGCTGCTGGCCGCCACCAATCTGATCCCCTCTTCCTATTTAAAATACTACCTCAAGACGACTGAAATGCTGGCCGAGCAGGAAGCAGCCGAGCAATCACGAGGTGAGATCGTCAAAAATATCGAAGCCGAACTGTTTAAAAAATACAGCGACGTTACGCTTCAGGATAAGCCTAAAGAGCTGGAAGCCCGCGGCGGTGCGCTTTATTCCACCGCCGCGCTGAACGTTATTCGCGCTATTTACCTCGACGATAAGAGCATTCAAACCGTCAACGTTCGTAACGATGGTGCTATCACTAATTTACCGGAAGAGGCGGTAGTTGAAGTGAACTGTGTGCTTACCCGTAATGGTCCGATTCCAATTTGTACTGGCGAGATCCCATCTCCTGCGAAAGGGATTGTTTCCATGATGAAAGACTATGAATCGCAGATCGTTAAAGCCGCCGCCACCGGCGATTATCAAGCGCTTATTTCAGGCTTTATTTTCAACCCATTATGCTCAAGCGACACTTCGGGCGTGGCGTTAGTCAAAGAGATGCTGCTGGCCAATAAAAAGTATCTTCCTTTATTCGCCAAAAAGATTGAATCACTTTAATAGCGAGAAGAAACGGATGAAATGTACAACGTTTGATACCAATGCCGCGCTGGCTGAACAGGTCGTTAGTGAGCTATCCGCGCTCAAACCACATTCTCGCGTGCTGATCCCCTCCGGTAGCACGCCTCACTGGATTTACGAAGCACTGGCAGCGACACCGTTTGCCGAACGCCTTACCTTCTTTGCGCTGGATGAGTGGGTCAACGTGCCCAGCGAATCAGATGGCAGTTGTCTGAACATGATTAATCAGGACTTTGTGCACAAATGTGCCTATCCGGTGCGGTTAGTCCATTTCAATCCGTTTGCCTCTACGGCACAAAATATTGCCCATTACCAAACCGCGCTCAACGGTGAAGAGTTTGACTATGTAATTCTGGGCGTGGGAATGAACGGCCATATCGGCTTAAACGAGCCGGGCGTGCCGTTTGATGAGGATTATCTACAAACTGAACTGGATGACGTAACAATTAACGTCGCCAGCCATAAATACTTTTCCGGAGATGTCACCCTCACCGAGGGTATTACCGTCGGGCTGAATAAAATCATCAAAGCTGGAAAGGTGATTGTCATCATCAACCACGATACGAAAAAAGATATTTATCAGGAGATTGTTAACGGCGATGCGCACCACACTCAGGTTCCTGCCATCTATATCAAGCAGTTCCCGCAGGTTAATTATTACGTGACAAAAAACCTTATAGGGTAAGCGGGCATGAGCATAACCTCTCTACTCGAACAAAAGATGTTGCCACTGGCCGAGAAAATCTCGTCAAACATCTACCTGACTGCACTAAAAAATGCGTTTATTGCCCTGATTCCCTTTTTGATTGTCGGTTCATTTTTCGTATTGTTAACCAACTTTCCTGTTAACGGCTATCACGAGTTTATGAGTTCGCTGTTAGGGGAAGGCGTGCTGGATAAGCTCAATTACGGGATTAACGCCAGCTACGGATTAATGACGCTGCTGGTGATTATCACCTTCTCAAAGGAGTTAGTTGAAAAGCTTAATCTCAGCCAAAGTTCCGCTATTTTACCGGTGGCGATCTTTTTCTTAATGTCGCCTGGTCATATTACGACAGGATCGGGAGAAATCGTCGCCGATGCTTACGCGTTGCTCGACTTTAGCTCTGAATCGATGTTCTTAGGGATTATCGTTACTGTGGTCACCATCAAGGTGGTTCAGTTTCTGGAAAACAGGGCTTTTACCATCAAGATGCCTGCGAGTGTCCCGCCAGAGATTGCCAGGTCGTTTAAATCGCTGGTACCTATCTTCTTAGTGCTACTGTTCTGGATTATCGTCAAGGTACTGTTTGAGAACACGCCTTTTGGTACGCCGGGGAAATTTATCAGCGTCATGCTGCAACAGCCGTTGCTGTATCTGGGGAATTCCCTCTTATCGCAACTGATTGCTGAGATGATGATCAGTTTCTTCTGGTTCTTTGGGATCCATGGCGACTCTATCATGACATCCGTAATGGGGCCTATCTGGCAAACGCTCAGTGCGCAGAACCTGGCGCAAACTCAGGCCGCGCTGGTAGCGACCAACATCATTACTCAGCAGTTCAGGGATGTCTATTTGATTGCCGGCGGTACGGGCTTTACCGGGGCACTGTTGATTAGCATCTTTATGGTTGCCAAAAGTACGCGATTAAAGCAGCTCTCACGGCTGGCGGCACCGGCGGCAATTTTTAACATTAATGAGCCGGTTATTTTTGGTTTGCCAATCGTGCTTAATCCGCTGATGCTTATCCCGTTTATCATTACCCCAATGGTGCTGTGTACGGTTACTTATGTGGTTATCGCATTCGGCTGGGTTCCCCCCACCTCTGGTATCTCCATTCCCTGGACAACGCCGATCTTTATTTCTGGTTTCCTCACCACCGGGATTTCAGGCATTGTTTTACAGGCCGTGAATCTGGTTATCGCCACCGCGATTTATACACCGTTCGTGAAGATTTTAGATAAGCAGTATCTGCATGAAGAGAGTCAGTCAGAGAACGCTATGGGCGAAATGCAGCCCCAGCAGTAAGAGCACAGAATCCAGGCCGGATGAAGTATTTACATCATCCGGCACTTTCTGCAGACGAAGAGGTTAGATTTCGTTTTCCGCCAGTTCACGCAGATACTGGAAAATCTGACGTGCTGATTTCGGCGGCTTGTTGCCTTCTTGCTCTTTCTTCGCATTGCGAACCAGAGAACGAAGCTGCTGGCGATCGGCGTTTGGCCACAGGTTCAGCACTTCCGCTACCGCATCATCACCTTCGGCGATCAGGCGATCGCGCAGTTGCTCAAGCTTATGAAACAGTACAACCTGTTGGTTGTGACGGTTTTTCAGCTTGTCCAGCGCCTGACGGATAGGATCAACATCGCGCTGGCGCAACATTTTGCCAATCAGCTGCAGCTGGCGGCGGCGACCTTCCATCTTAATACGCTGGGCCAACTCAATCGCGGCACGTAAATCCGCGTCGAGCGGGATTTTATCCAGCGCGTTTTTCCCCAGTTTTACCAGTTCCACACCCAGGTGTTTTAACTCCTCGGCGTCACGTTTTATTTCACTTTTACTAACCCAGATAATTTCATCGTCTTCGTCTTCGATGTCATCACCGGGAACGTCGTCGAGCCAGTCTTCGGGCTGCTTAGTCATGTCAGGCTCCTTAAAAAAAGAGGCTAATGTTACCAGTTAAGATGCGCACTGAAAAACGGTTCTCTGTTAGACTTCAGAGAAACTCTCTCTACATTATGGCATTTGCGATGAAAGTAATCTCACAAGTTGAAGCGCAGCGTAAGATTCTGGAAGAAGCGGTCTCGACGGCACTGGAATTAGCGTCAGGTAAGTCGGATGGCGCGGAAGTCGCTGTGAGCAAGACCACGGGTATTAGCGTCAGCACCCGTTATGGTGAAGTGGAGAACGTAGAATTCAATAGCGATGGCGCGCTGGGGATTACGGTTTATCACCAAAACCGTAAGGGCAGCGCATCGTCCACCGATTTAAGCCCGCAGGCGATTGCACGTACCGTGCAGGCCGCGCTGGATATTGCACGTTACACCTCACCGGACCCGTGCGCGGGCGTGGCAGATAAAGAACTGCTGGCCTTTGATGCGCCCGATTTGGATCTGTTCCACCCGGCGGAAGTTTCCCCTGACGAAGCTATCGAACTGGCAGCCCGCGCTGAACAGGCGGCGCTACAGGCCGATAAGCGTATCACCAATACCGAAGGCGGCAGTTTTAACAGCCACTACGGCATCAAAGTGTTTGGTAACAGTCACGGGATGCTGCAGGGCTACTGCTCCACGCGTCATTCTCTTTCCAGCTGCGTCATCGCGGAAGAAAATGGCGATATGGAGCGTGATTACGCCTACACCATTGGCCGGGCGATGGGCGATCTGCAAACGCCGGAATGGGTGGGGGCAGACTGTGCTCGCCGCACCTTATCTCGCCTCTCTCCGCGTAAACTTTCCACCATGAAAGCGCCGGTGATTTTTGCCAACGAAGTGGCGACTGGGCTGTTCGGACATCTGGTCGGCGCGATTGCCGGTGGTTCGGTGTACCGTAAATCCACCTTCCTGCTCGACTCGCTGGGCAAGCAAATTCTGCCGGAATGGCTGACTATTGAAGAACATCCGCACCTGCTGAAAGGGCTGGCGTCGTCGCCGTTCGATAGCGAAGGCGTACGGACCGAACGCCGTGACATTATTAAAGACGGCGTGCTGACCCAATGGCTGCTGACCAACTATTCCGCACGTAAGCTGGGACTGAAGAGCACCGGTCATGCGGGCGGGATCCACAACTGGCGAATTCCGGGACAGGGTCTAAGCTTCGAGCAGTTGCTCAAAGAGATGGGCACAGGTCTTGTGGTTACCGAGCTGATGGGGCAGGGCGTAAGCGGCATTACCGGCGATTACTCGCGCGGCGCGGCGGGTTTTTGGGTCGAAAACGGCGAAATTCAGTATCCGGTGAGTGAAATTACCATCGCCGGGAACTTAAAAGAGATGTGGCGCAATATTGTGACCGTAGGCAACGATATTGAAACGCGCAGTAATATTCAGTGTGGTTCGGTATTGTTACCGGAGATGAAAATCGCCGGGCAATGATACTCGTTAAGGCGTTAATTTTTTTTAATAATAAAAAAGGAAGTGAGCAATGCGTAAACACCTGTTAGCGATCGTCGCGGCTTCAACGCTGGTTCTTGGTTCTTCTGCGTTTGCAGCCGATCTCGAAGATGACATGGGGATCCTCAACGACAACCTGAAGATCGTCGAAAAAACGGACAATGTGACTGAACTGAAAGACGCGTTGACCAAAATGCGTGCAGCCGCGCTGGATGCTCAAAAGGGAACGCCACCGAAGCTGGAGAGCAAATCCCCGGACAGTGCGGAGATGAAAGATTTCCGCCACGGCTTTGACACGCTGATCGGTCAGATTGACGGCGCGCTTAAACTGGCGAACGAAGGTAAAGTCAAAGAGGCGAAAGCCGTTGCGGAAGACCTGAAAAAAACGCGCAACGAAAACCACAAGAAGTTCCGCTAATCTACTCTATCCGGCCTGCATAACCGTAGGCCGGATAAGACGCTGCGCCCCTGCATCCCATAAGTAAACGCTATCCCCATCACATTTTTTCATTTTTATCGTCCATTCATTGTTCGCATTTCCTTCCATTTTGCTGCTCACTCTTGCGATATCAATCACATTCTTCCAGTGATTAATCGTGATCCCGGCCCTTTTTGCGGCACAGATCACTATCGCTGCGCCCCTTTCCACTTCGAAGTGGAAAACAACTCGCTACAAACTTTTAACCCCCACCGCTAAGTTAACCTCAGAGCCACTAGTGGGGTAAGACGAGTGAATAACGGAGCTGTAATGAATGACATGGGGGAATCGGTGGAACTGGCCGACCGCATGCTGGCGCAGGTGTATGCCTTGCTGCGTGAACGCCACATTATTCCCAACGCTGTACAGGAACAGATGCTGACGTCGCATGTTCGCGCCATGGCGCACCGCTCGGTAACGGGTGAACCCTTACCAGAAGTCGATGCCAGCTTGTTTGATGAAATTTCTGCCGAATCAATGGCGCTTGCCCGCGACGTGGTCGCTGAGTTTGGCAATCTTCCTGAGGAAGAGGCCTGGCTGCTGTCGGTGCACTTCGAAGTCGCGAAAGACAACCTTTAAGGAGCAAAAGATGGAACAGATTACCGTAGTGATTGGCGATCGTCTGGGTAAAGGCCAGAAAGTGGCGGCAGGCGTTGAGAAAGCGGGCGGCCGTGCGGTTGTGGTGCCGGGCGTTGCGGCAGATATGAAGCTGGGTGACGTGATGAAAGCGGAAAACGCCACCTTTGGTATCTCGTTTTGCGGCAGTGGCGGCGCGGGTGCGATTACCGCACAGACCAAATACGGCTACAAGGCGAAATACGGCATGCGCTCGGTTGATGAAGGGGTCACGGCCATCAACGAAGGTTGCAACGTGCTGGGGTTCGGTTTTATGGACAAAGAAGAACTCGGTGAGCGCCTGGTACAGGCGTGGCAAAAGAAACACGGCGCTTAAGCATGAAAGAACAATTCACCACCACGGTGAGAGTCACTGGCAAGGGCGAGGCCAAAGCGCGCGCCTTTGCCGATGCCCTGAACCACGTTCAGGCTGCGGTGATGAAAGCGTCGCCGCATATCTTACTGCGTATTGAGCCACAGGATGTGCAGGTTGTTCAAGCGCGTGAATCGGTGCGCAAAGAGGCATTTTTATTCCTCTTTTTGCGCCGGGAAAGACGCACCTTCAGCGTGGAGCTGGACGTGACCGTCAACGTGACTGCCATCAATCTCGACAAGGTGGATTTCGTTACGCAACGCTGATTCTTTATTAAAAGGCATAATTATGTTCCTGATAATATTAATAAAATCGCTCATCATCGGCGGCCTGGTTGGCGTCGGTGTCGGCGCTGGGGCTGCACGCATGTTTCATGCGCCTACCACTCAAGGGATGGGCGCGTTTCGTACTCTGGGAGAACTGAATTCCTGCGAAGGGGATCCGGCTTCTCACTTCTCGTTCGGCCTGGGCTTCTTCTTTAACGCCTGGGCTTCCTCTGTTGCGGCGGGGGCGTTCACTCAGGACGTCGACCATCGCATCATCCCCAACTGGGGCGCTGCTGCGCTGATGGTTAAAAACCGCAACGTCGGTGAAACGCTGCACGATCCCAAGCGCATGGCGATTGCCTGCGGCGTTATCGGGATGATCGTCGTGACCTTCCTGAACCTCACGGCGTCATCCGTACCGGAAGCGTTGCAGGTGACAGCCGTCAAGGTGCTGGTGCCTGCGGCTAACCTGCTGGTTAACACCGTGATGCCAGTGATCTTCTGGCTGGCGGCGATCGATGCCGGTAAAAAATCAGGCTTCTGGGCCACCGTCTTTGGCGGTGCGGCGCAGCTGATTATGGGCAACGCCGTCCCGGGTCTGGTCCTTGGCATTCTGATCGGTAAAGGCGTGGAAGAGAGCGGCTGGAACCACGTCACTAAAGTGATGATGGTGGCTATCGTCGCGCTGTTTGTCCTGAGCGGCTTCTTCCGCGGCTTCGACATGAAGATGATCGAATCCTTCCATCTGACCGTGCCTAACTGGCTCGAACTGATCCACAACTCGCTCAGCGGCAAATAACGGAGGCCATCATGGAACAGAATAAAGGTTTTTGGTTCGCTGACTGGTCGTTCCCGATCTTCGTTGGCCTGCTCTCCTCTGGCGTATTTGCCGGAACGCACATGTACTACCTGTACGGTATTGGCGCATTTAACGAAGTCGCTTTTGTGGCGATGCTGAAGGCGGGAATGGACACCGGCTCCTACGGGGCGGTGGCGGCATTTGGTGCAAGCTTCCTGTTTGCCCGCATCATTGAAGGTTCGCTGGTGGGGATTCTGGATATTGGCGGGGCGATTCAGACCGGGGTCGGGTTAGGTGTTCCGGCGCTGCTGTTGGGCGCAGGTATTATCTTCCCGGTTGCCAACTTCGCAGCGTCGCTGGTCACCGGTCTGGTGATTGGTCTGGCGATTGGCTACATCATTATTCTGGCGCGTAAGTTCACCATCAATCAGAGCGACTCGACCTACGGTGCGGATGTCATGATGGGGGCCGGTAACGCCTCCGGCCGCTTCCTCGGACCATTGATTATCCTCAGCGCGATGACGGCGTCTATCCCTATCGGCATCGGTTCACTGGCGGGCGCGCTGCTGTTTTACCTGTGGCAGAAACCGATTACCGGCGGGGCGATCCTTGGGGCGATGATCCTCGGGTCCATCTTCCCGATTGCCATTAGCTAACTGTTGATTTGTAGGCCGGATGAGGCAGTTGCGCCGCCATCCGGCAAAGGAGAGAGCGATGTTTGATTTACTCCTGCGCCGTGCGCGCCTCGTTGACGATACGGTGAGCGATATTGCGCTCAAAGACGGCAAAATTGCGGCGTTGGGCGACGTTGATGGCCCGGCGCTGAAAACCATCGAACTGGGCGGCGAGTACTACGTCAGCGCAGGTTGGATTGATTCCCACGTTCACTGCTATCCGAAATCCCCGATTTATCACGACCAGCCGGACAGCGTCGGTATAGCTACCGGCGTTACCACGGTGGTGGATGCGGGTAGTACCGGGGCGGATGATATCGATGATTTTTATACCCTGACCCGGGAAGCGGCCACCGAAGTGTATGCGCTGCTGAATATCTCCCGCGTTGGGCTTATCGCGCAGAACGAGCTGGCTAATATGGCCAACATTGATGCCGATGCGGTGCGACAGGCGGTGAAGCGCCATCCTGATTTTATCGTCGGCCTGAAGGCGCGCATGAGCAGCAGCGTGGTCGGTGAAAACGGCATTACGCCGCTGGAGCGCGCCAAAGCGATGCAAGCGCAGAACGGTGACCTGCCGCTGATGGTGCACATCGGCAACAATCCGCCGGATCTGGATGAGATCGCCGAACGCCTGACCGCGGGCGACATCATTACCCACTGCTACAACGGTAAGCCGAACCGCATTCTGACGCCGCAAGGCGAGCTGCGGGCGTCAGTGACGCGGGCGATTTCACGCGGTGTGCGTCTGGACGTTGGGCATGGCACCGCCAGCCTGAGCTTTGCGGTGGCAAAACGCGCTATCGGTCTGGGGATTTTGCCGCACACCATCAGCTCCGATATTTATTGTCGCAACCGTATCAGCGGCCCGGTGTATTCCCTGGCGAATGTGATGTCGAAATTTCTCGCCATTGGGATGTCGCTACCGCAGGTCATTGAGTGCGTTACTGCCAATGCCGCCGATGGTCTGCGCCTGAAACAGAAAGGGCGACTGCAGGTTGGTCTGGATGCCGATTTAACCCTCTTTACGCTTAAGCGCCAGCCAACCGTGCTGGTAGATGCAGAAAACGACAGCCTGCAGGCTGAACAACTGCTGGTGCCGCTTGCCGCAATACGTGCGGGCAAGGGCTATATGACCGAACAAGGGAGCGCGGAACATGCCTTCGATTTTTGAGAAATACAATTTAAAACAGGTGATTAACACCTCAGGCCGCATGACGGCGCTCGGCGTTTCTACGCCACGACCAGAAGTGGTTCAGGCCGCAATGGCGGGGATGAATCAATATTTTGAGATGAAAGACCTGGTCAATAAGACCGGTGACTACATTGCGAAATTGCTGGAGGTGGAAGGGGCAACCGTCGTCTCCTGCGCTTCGGCCGGAATCGCCCTGTCAGTGGCTGGAGTGCTGGTTAAGGACAGCGACTGGCTGCTGGAGAACCTGCACGTCGCGTCGATCGAGAACAACGAAATCGTGCTGCCCAGAGGCCACAACGTCAACTTTGGCGCTCCGGTTGGCACCATGGTGGCGCTCGGCGGCGGCAAGCTCGTGGAAGCGGGTTATGCCAACGAATGTTCCGCCGCTCAGCTGGCGGCGGCCATTACGCCACGCACGGCGGCCATTCTGTATATCAAATCTCACCACTGCGTCCAGAAAAGTATGCTCAGCGTGGAACAGGCTGCGGTGGTGGCGCGTACGCATAATCTGCCGCTAATCGTGGATGCGGCAGCGGAAGAGGATTTGCAGTGCTACTACCGGGTTGGTGCGGATCTGGTGATTTATAGCGGTGCGAAGGCGATTGAAGGGCCAACCAGCGGCCTGGTGATTGGCAAAACCCAATACGTTGAGTGGGTGAAGCGCCAGACCGCGGGGATTGGCCGGGCGATGAAGGTGGGTAAAGAGGGGATTCTTGGCCTGACCTGCGCCATCGAACTGTATCTGAACGCGCAGAAAGAGAGCGGCGCGGAGATGGTCGAGAAAATGACGCCGTTCATTAATGCGTTAAACCAGCTTCACGGCGTAAGTGCCCGCGTGGTGTGGGACAGCGCAGGGCGCGACATTGCGCGCACGGAAATTAAGTTTGACGAAGCGGCAACCGGCATCGCCACAGGTGAACTGGTCGACGCGCTCAAGCAGGGAGAGTACGCGATTTACTTCCGTGGTTACAAAGCTAACGAAGGCATTATCGAAGCCGATGTGCGCAGCGTGGATCGCGCGCAACTGGAGATTGTGGCCCGTCGAATTGGTGAAGTGATTTCTCAGGAGAAAAAAGCATGAAACTGACCCCTAACTTTTATCGCGACCGCGTCTGCCTGAACGTGCTGGCGGGCTCCAAAGAAAATGCCCGGGATATTTACGCGGCGGCGGAAGGACACGTGCTGGTCGGTGTGTTGTCAAAAAATTACCCGGAT
This sequence comes from Citrobacter sp. KTE151, assembly GCF_000398845.1. Lineage (NCBI taxonomy): Bacteria > Pseudomonadati > Pseudomonadota > Gammaproteobacteria > Enterobacterales > Enterobacteriaceae > Citrobacter > Citrobacter sp. KTE151. Next base: position 254,764 of record NZ_KB976059.1, read on the forward strand.
GTCGCAAGCGCGGTCGCGGATATGCGTGAATACGCAGCGCTTATCGACAATGCCCTCTCCGTGGGGCTAGGGGCGGGCGATCCAAACCAGTCGGCGATGGTCAGTGAAATCTCCCGTCAGGTGCAGCCACAGCATGTTAATCAGGTCTTTACCGGCGTGGCGACCAGCCGCGCGCTGCTGGGTCAGCAGGAGACGGTGGTCAACGGTCTGGTCTCGCCAACTGGCACACCGGGCAGGGTGAAAATCTCCACCGGTCCGCTGAGCAGCCAGACGCCGGACGGCATTGTGCCGGTAGAAACCGCGATTGCGTTGCTCAAAGACATGGGGGGGAGCTCGATTAAATACTTCCCAATGGGCGGCCTGAAGTGCCGTGAGGAATACATTGCAGTTGCCCAGGCCTGCGCCCGCCATGACTTCTGGCTGGAGCCAACTGGCGGTATCGATCTGGATAATTTCACTGAAATTTTGCAGATCGCCCTGGATGCCGGAGTGAGCAAAATCATTCCTCACATCTATAGTTCGATTATTGATAAGGTGAGTGGTAACACCCGACCGGACGACGTGCGCCAGCTGATGGCGATGACCCGGGCCTGCGTAGGCTAACTGACTGATGAGGAAACTGACGTGCGATTCCCCAACCAACGTTTAGCGCAGCTGTTTGGCATGCTGCAAAACGAAGCGCTTCCACAGGACGAGCTGGCGCAGCGGTTGTCGGTTTCCACACGCACCGTACGGGCGGATATCACTGCGCTAAACGCGCTGCTCACTCAGTACGGCGCGCAGTTTGTCCTCAGCCGGGGTAACGGTTATCAACTCAAAATTGACGACCCGGCACGTTATCATTCCCTGCAAACGCAGCGACCAGACGCGTTGCTGCGCATCCCTCGCACCAGCCAGGAGCGGGTGCACTGGCTGGTGGTTCGTTTTCTGACGTCGGCCTTTTCGCTGAAGCTGGAGGATTTGGCTGATGAATGGTTTATCAGCCGCGCGACGCTGCAAAACGATATGGCTGAGGTGCGCGAGCATCTGCAACGTTATCATCTGACGCTGGAAACGCGCCCCCGTCACGGTATGAAGCTGTTTGGCAGCGAGATGGCGATCCGCGCCTGTTTGACCGATCTGCTATGGACGCTGGCACAGCAGGATCCACAGCACCCGCTAGTGACGCAAGAGGCACTAAATGCCGGGATCCCTGAACAGCTACAACCTGTTTTGCAGGATATTTTTGCCCGTTTTCACATTCGCCTGACCGATGAGGGTGAGCTGTTTTTGCGGTTGTACTGCGCGGTGGCGGTACGGCGGATTAGCGAAGGGTATCCCCTCCCGGAGTTTGCCGCAGAAGAAGCCGAGCAATCGGTGTGCCTGGCCACGCGGGAAATCGCAGCGGTATTGCACCGACTGGCGGATAAACCGCTTACCGTTTCCGAAGAGAACTGGCTGCAGGTGCATATCGCCGCCCGCCAGGTACAAGAGATCGCCCCCAGCGCCATCAATGCGGATGATGACGAAGCGCTGGTCAATTACATCCTGCGGTTTATCAACAGCCAGTACAACTACAACCTGTTGAATGACAAACAGTTACATGCTGACCTGCTGACGCATATTAAGACGATGATCACCCGGGTGCGTTACCAGATAATGATCCCCAATCCGCTACTGGAAAATATTAAACAGCACTACCCGATGGCGTGGGACATGACGCTGGCCGCCGTCTCGGGATGGGGAAAATATACGCCGTACACCATCAGTGAAAATGAGATTGGTTTCCTTGTGCTGCATATTGGCGTCGGGCTGGAGCGTAGTTACAACATCGGTTACCAGAGGCAGCCGAAAGTTCTGCTGGTATGCGATGCCGGAAATGCGATGGTGCGGATGATTGAGGCGGTGCTGGCGCGTAAGTATCCGCAGATAGAAATCGTCGATACCGTGACGTTACGCGACTACGAACAGCGGGAAAGCATCAGCGAAGATTTCGTCATCTCTACCGCGCGGATTGGTGAAAAAGATAAGCCTGTGGTGATGATTGCACCGTTCCCTACCGATTATCAACTGGAGCAAATTGGCAAACTGGTGCTGGTCGACAGAACCCGTCCGTGGATGTTGAACAAATTCTTCGATGCCGCCCATTTTCGAGTGATCGACGAGCCTATGGATCAACAAACGTTGTTCAACGTTTTATGTCGCCAGTTGCAGGATGAAGGCTTTGTCGATGCGGAGTTTCTTGATTCGGTGGTTGAACGTGAGGCCATCGTCAGCACCATGCTGGGTGACAGCATTGCCCTGCCGCACGCCCTCGGTCTGCTGGCAAAGAAAACGGTGGTCTACACCATCCTCGCCCCACAGGGTATCGCCTGGGGGGATGAAACGGCGCATGTGATCTTCCTGCTCGCCATCAGCAAAAGCGAATACGAAGAAGCGATGGCGATCTACGATATTTTCGTCACCTTCCTGCGCGAGCGGGCGATGACGCGACTCTGCGCATGCCGGAATTTCAGCGAGTTCAAAACGGTTGCAATGGAGTGTGTGAGCCGTTTTTGAGAGGCGTTTTTCAGAAATGAAAGTAATGCCACTGTAATGCATTACACGTCTTTTTTCTCTGGAGGCATAATGGCCACGCTTAACGTCCGTCTGGTTGAGCTATGAGCTGGTTTTTGATCCTCGAGCGTTAAAAGAGTTCAGTTTGGATATGGAAAAATATTGTATGGAAAGCCTGTTTTCGAACTGATTCCACTTTCGCCGTTGGGTGAGCCTTCGCACTATAAGGGGTTTGGCGGGATAAGATAGCCTGAATGCGATACCAGAAGAGTAATAACCCTCCAATAATAAAAAATAATCTGATAACATCACTATATTATTAACAGAGTTATTTATATGGATTATATAAAATGGAGATTTATTAGTTATGGCTATTCCTGCTTACCTTTGGCTAAAAGATGATGGTGGTGCTGATTTAAAAGGTAGTGTTGATGTTCATAATCGTGAGGGGAGTATCGAAGTTATAGGTTTTGGTCATGGTCTTTTCCTTCCAACAGACAACAACACGGGAAAGATAACCGGAACAAGAATTCATTCTGCTATAACCTTTGAAAAAGAGTTCGATTATTCAAGTCCATACCTTTATAAAGCAGTAGCAACAGGCCAGACGCTGAAATCAGCAGAATTTAAATGGTATAAAATTAATGATGCAGGCCAGGAGGTTGAATATTTTAATATGTTTCTTCAGAGTGTGAAAGTTTTTTCTGTTTGCCCTGTGATGCATGACTGTAAAAATCCAGCTATGGAAAAACACAATCATATTGAAGCTGTCTCTTTACGTTATGAGAAAATAACGTGGAAGCATTGTGACGGGAATATTATTTTTTCTGATTCATGGAATGATAGATGATCAGATGTACGTTCTATTTAAACGGTGGTAGCCTTTCAACGCTAAGTTGTCCGGGCGTGGGTTTTTTCCCCGCTTATTCAGGAAACTCGGGGCTACATCGTAATAACCCAGATTCGACAAATGTAAAAAATATCGGGCCATTACCGCCTGGGAAATATTATATCGTAAGCCGTCCTCTTGGTGGAATAAGAACAATGGTTTATGACTATTTTTCTTCACAAATAAGCGGTTCAGATCGTGATGTCTGGTTTGCTCTTTTTCGTGAAGATGGGCAGGTCGATGACATCACATTTTTCGAATCAGTTTCACGTGGACAATTCAGGTTACATCCTGCAGGATATGAGGGAGTAAGTAATGGATGTATTACTCTTCCTGGTAAATCACACTACATGCTCTTAAGAGATGCTCTCTTAAGCGAACATAATGCAGTAATGAAGGTGACATCATCATTAACTGCATATGGAACTATACAGGTATATTAATGAAAGCATATCATTTTGTTATTTTCTGGATTGCTCCAATGTTGAGTTGGGCTGCATTTATGTTTTTGTTGTATTTTTGTCTTCCATTCGGTGATTTACTTGAAAAATACAATGAATACCTCGGTGACATAGGTGGTGAGAGTTGGGATAATCGCATCAGTGAAATAGTTATTTTTGGCTCGGCGTTTATAAATTGTATTTTTATCTGGTGTGTGGCTAAATTTATAATATATCATCGGAATAAAAATAGTTAACATTTCTGATGAACCGCGTTACCGCAAATGATGTACAACCTGGTTGCTGCTCCCGCGCCAGATTAGCGCCGGGTCTTTGAGATCCTGCACGTATTTGCCATCGACCAGCACGTTGATGAGATCCACCACCTGCATTTGCGCGGCATCGAGTTCATCGAGCTTGTAGCCGGTCCACACCCAGATGTCTTTTCCCGGACACTCAGCGCGAATGCGCTGCACCAGTTGCAGAATATCCGGCACGTTCTGCGGATGCAGCGGATCGCCGCCGGAGAGCGAGATCCCCTGACGGTGAATACGCGTGTCGTTCAGATCGGCAATGATCTTGTCTTCCATCTCTTTGCTAAACGGCTGGCCGGAATTGAGCCGCCAGGTGCTTTTGTTATAGCAACCGGGGCATTCATGCACGCATCCTGAAACAAACAGGGTACAGCGAGTGCCGGGACCGTTAACGATGTCGACAGGGTAATACTGATGGTAATTCATTTTCGCTTCTCATCCGTTTATCAATTCGCGCCATAGCTGCGTTCGTGCGCCCGAGTCACTTACTTATGTAAGCTCCCCGGGACTTACTCATTTGCTGCCTTGCTATGACGTGAATTGCGTTGCGGAAATAATGGCCCGAAAAGCGTCGCATCGCCGGGCAATAAAATCGTCTAAATTAACCGATCTGCCCGTTCCCTAAATGCTTAACGCGGCGCTTCACTTCTTCCTGCTTACCGGCGTTAAACGGACGTGCGTCCGGGCTGCCTAAATAACCGCAGACGCGGCGGGTGACCGATACGCGGGCGGCGTCGTGGTTACCACATTTCGGGCAGGTAAAGCCTTTGCTGGTGCACTCAAATTCACCGGTAAAGCCGCACTCGTAGCATTCATCGATTGGCGTGTTGGTCCCGTAATAGGGCACGTGCTGATAGCTGTAATCCCAGACGTCTTCCAGCGCTTTCAGGTTGTGCTGAATATTCGGGTATTCGCCGTAGCAAATGAAGCCCCCGCTTGCCAGCGGCGGGTACGGCGCTTCGAAATCGATCTTGTCGTACGGGTTAACCTTCTTCTCCACGTCGAGGTGGAAGCTGTTGGTGTAGTAGCCTTTGTCGGTCACGCCCGGGACCACGCCAAATTCGGCGGTATCCAGACGGCAGAAACGGTCGCACAGGTTTTCACTTGGCGTGCTGTACAGGCTAAAGCCGTAGCCAGTTTCGTCTTTCCACTGATCGACCGCTTGGCGCAGGCGTTCCACAATGGCGATACCTTTGGCGCGAAGCTGCTCACTGTCATACACATGCTTGTCGCCAAACAGCGCATTGATGGTTTCGTGAATACCGATGTAGCCCAGAGAGATGGATGCGCGACCATTTTTAAAGATTTCTGACACGTCATCGTCCGCTTTCAGACGCACGCCGCAGGCCCCTTCCATATACAGAATGGGCGCCACGCGGGCCTTCACGCCTTCCAGGCGCGCAATGCGGGTCATCAGCGCTTTACGCGCCAGCACCAGACGATCGTCGAGCAGTTTCCAGAAGGTGGCTTCATCGCCATGCGCTTCCAGCGCGATACGCGGCAGGTTAAGGCTGATAACGCCGAGGTTGTTACGCCCGTCGTGAATCTGTTCGCCGTTCTCGTTTTCCCACACGCCGAGGAAGCTGCGACAGCCCATTGGCGTTTTGAACGAGCCGGTCACTTTGACCACCTGATCGTAGTTCAGGATGTCCGGATACATACGCTTGCTCGCGCACTCCAGTGCCAGCTGCTTGATGTCGTAGTTCGGATCGCCAAACTTGTGGTTCAGACCGTCACGAATCGCGAACACCAGTTTCGGGAACACTGCGGTTTTACGATTTTTACCCAAGCCGGCAATACGGTTACGCAGAATGGACTGCTGGATCAAACGCGATTCCCAGCTGGTTCCCAGGCCAAAACCAAAGGTCACGAACGGCGTCTGACCGTTGGCGGTATGCAGGGTGTTCACTTCATACTCGAGAGACTGGAATGCGTCGTAGCACTCTTTCTCGGTACGGGAATGGGCATAACCGTCGGCGTCCGGGATCTGCCACTCTTCAGCGGTTTTACGATGTTTATTAAAGCTCTCGGTAACGAACGGCGCGAGAACTTCATCAATACGGTTAATGGTGGTGCCGCCATAAATATGGCTGGCAACCTGAGCGATAATTTGCGCGGTGACGGCGGTCGCGGTAGAGATGGATTTTGGCGGTTCAATCTCCGCGTTACCCATCTTAAAGCCCTGCGTCAGCATGCCTTTCAGGTCGATCAGCATGCAGTTAAACATTGGGAAGAACGGAGAGTAGTCGAGATCGTGATAGTGAATATCACCACGCTCGTGCGCCTGGACGACATCACGCGGCAGCAGGTGCTGACGCGCATAGTGTTTGGCAACGATACCGGCCAGCAGGTCGCGCTGGGTTGGGATCACTTTGCTGTCTTTGTTGGCATTTTCATTCAGCAGAGCAGAGTTGGTTTGCTCAACCAGACCACGAATTTCCTGGTTCAGACGGCCACGTTTTTCACGCTGGATATCACGGTCGTGGCGATATTCGATGTACGCACGGGCGAGTTGTTTGTACGGGCCAGACATTAGCTGGTTTTCTACCGCTGTCTGGATCTCGTTGATATCGACCTTGCTGCGCTCATTCATCTGGCTACTAACGACTTCTGCGACGGTGGCACAGTAATCTGCGTCATCGACTCCCGCTGCTTTAGCTGCACGCAGAATGGCTTCTTTGATGCGCTCTGATTTAAACGGCACTTTACAGCCATCTCGTTTCATCACATGCGGTGTCATGATCACTCCATATTTATAAGAACAGGTTATCCACAGAGGTTGGGGAGGCCATCAGGGCTTTATTCATCTCTATTGGCAATGACTTCCCGCAATCCTGACCCACTTTATCCACAATTCCACCGTGAAGCGGTGCACTGTAGTTGTAGCAATTGTAGTCGATTAATACAACATATTGGGTCGGCGTGCATTTTAAGTTCTATATGTAGTGATTTGCATCAAGGATGTTTACGATTTATTTGATGTAGCGCAAAGTAAAAATCGGAGCGTACAGATGACGGGCACTACAGCCGATTGTAAATTGTGGGCAGAAAATTCTGATTAATTATTCAACAAAAACAGAAAGGTATAGCCGGGCAGGCATCAGCTGCCCGGAATACGCTATTACGACAGCGACTGCACCCAGTGGATACCTGCGTTAATGAAGGCAGCTGAGGCGACGAGACCCAGAATGAGCGGTACAAGACGATGACTTTTCACGCGGTTTTCTGGTGTTTCCTCCGCTGGCGTAGCGCCAGGCGAGAGCAGTGCCAGTACCTCTTCGGCAGACGTAGCGTTAAGCATGGCGCTTCGCATCTCATCTTCAACCAGCGACGAGGTAAGCTGGGTTAATAGTTGCATATGCGTGGTGCCTGCTTCCGTGGGCGGGATCGCCAGCAGGAACACTAACCGTACGGTTTCTGGCCCTTCAAGACCGGGCCACAGTATTGGCTCGGGAAAGAGGGCGACGCAGAACGACGCCTGCACGACGGACTCACATTTTCCATGAGGGACGGCCAGTTCTTCTCCCAGCGCGGTCGGTCCTTCTTTTTCACGGCGCAGAACGCTGTCAATAAAAGCGTCTTTATGGGTAATGAGTCCGCATTCGAACAGTGCCGAAGACATATGCCGGATGATCGCATCGGGAGAAGATTGCGGCGGATCGATAAAAATGAGTTCAGAGCGAGTCAGTGCTGACAGTTCCATGTTATGCCTCCGGTTGCGTTGTGGTACGGATCCAGACGGTTTGCCAGCCCGTTAGCTCGCAAACGCCGTTAAAGGCTTTTCCCGACAAAAGATCTATTCCTCCGATGGGGAGAGAAAGTGATTGCGGGAGACCGGTGACATTTACCACGCAGTACACCGTTTCCCCCTCTGTCGAATGGTGGCGTTCAACACCAAAAAGCGCATCAGGTAGTTCAAGAACGCGCTGTGTGGCGAAAGGTGAAAAAGCCGGATGTTGCTTACGTATACGCAGTAAGTTCGTCAATGCGGCATAGATCCTGGCCTGTTTTGACTCAGGCGTAATAAGTGTGTTGTGAAGGGTAGCAAAATCCAGCTTTTCACGGTTAATGCGGCGATTTATCCCTGACGCGTTCAACCCTGCAATATCATTTTCGCTACCGAGAAGGCTGTGGTAGTAAATTGCAGGTACGCCCCGCAACATAAAGAGGATGGCGTGAGCGGCGGCAAATCTGGCGACCTGCGTGTCGGGAGCTTCTCCCGGTTCGCTCAACGCACTCAGAAAGTTAATATTCATCTCGTACGGCGACTGGCTGCCGTCCGGATTGGTGCGCCAGGAAATACGCCCTTGCTTGCGCTCCACTTCACTGACCAGAAACGTTTTTTCTTCCGTAGAGAGAATATTTTCAACGGGTCGCAATCCGATGCCGTCGTGGCTGGCGAGGAAATTGAAAAACGTGGTGTTGTCAGGAAAGGTGTCCTGCTCCAGCCTTTGCGCCCACTGGCGTAGCCAGCGTGCGTTGCCACGCAGGAAGGCGTGCAGCGTCAGCGGCGGTAACGGGAATTGATACACCATATGAGCCTCATCCCCGCAGCCCAGATAGCTGATATTTTCCTGATGCGGCACATTGGTTTCGGTAATCAACAGGCAGTCAGGCCAGATCTCTTCCAGAATCGCCCGCCAGAGTTTGATGATCAGATGAGTTTGCGGTAGATGAATACAGCGGCTGTTTTTCTCTTTCCACAAAAAACCTACGGCATCGAGTCGAATCGCCCGAGCGCCACGGGAGGCATATTCCAAAAGAATATCAATACTTTCCAGTAAAACATCAGGTTCACGAAAATTGAGATCGATCTGATCGGCGCTGAATGTGGTCCAGATGTGTGCCGTTTCCCCTGTTGCTCGCTTGAAAGGGGTGAGCAACGGCAGCGTCCTGGGACGCGTCACCTGGTGGTAGTCGTCATCCGGATCGGCGTTAATAAAGTAGTTTTGATAGCGTGGCTCACCACGCAGATAGCCCAGGAACCAACGGCTTTGCTGTGAAATATGGTTTATCACAAAATCGAACATTAGATTAAAGTCGCCCGCCAGCGCGGCAATATCTGACCACTGCCCAAGATTGCGATCAACCTGTCGGTAATCCACCACGCTGAAACCGTCATCGGAAGTCCAGGGGAACATCGGCAGCAGGTGAATGTCACTGATCGTCCCCTTCAACCACAGTTTTGCAAACTGGTGGAGAATCGACAGGGGATTTGCCCCTTGCGCGCTGATGCTATCGCCATAGGCGATCATCCAGATACGGCTTTGATCTAACGCAACTGCTGTTGGCGTTTTCGGTTTCCAGCGTTGAGCAAGTTGCTCGATTTTTGCGGCGATTTCCTGATGATCTGCATGCGGGTAGAGCTGTGTCAGCGTCTCGCGGATAAATGCTTTATGTGGGGAGATATTCATACTTTTACGTCACGCTCCGGCAGTGAGAAAAGAAAATCGCATGTAGCGAAAGGCGCAATTTCGCGGCAGCGTTCAACGGATTCTTCCAGATAGTTAATCTGCGGTATCTGTTGCAGTAATGGCGGAAGTTCAACAGGATGCTCACCGGCATTGAAAATACGTAATATTGTTCCATTTATCGTCTGGGCGTGTGGCAGCGCCGAAAGGATGAGCGGTTCAGGCAGCGTTAGCAGGCTGCAGGTCTCTGGCAGGGAACGCGGCGTGAAATTAAGCGTGAAGCGCTCCAGACGGTTGTCCAGCGTGTTTAGCTTCTGGTTCTGCCAGCTGAAAGGCTGGCGTAACGCTCGAGCCTCAAGGCGACGTAATGTCATATGATCGGCTCGTTTGGCGAGAGATAACGTCAGGCTAAAATGTAGGAGCTTGTGGAGCTGAGCCTCTGGCGTGTAAATAACGGTGTTATTGATGCCGGAAGCGCGTCCGGGTCGCCACGCCAGGTCGTCACGTCCCAGAACGCCAGTCGATTTGAAGAGCGTCAGCGCCACCTGCGATGTTGTATTTTGCAGGATCTGATACTCCTTCATACCCAGACTGTTAACGATCAGCGCGTTGTCGTTTTCCGCAATAGCAATAATGCCCTCGCTGGTTTCGATATCGACAGGTTTCTCACGATAGTTTTGCTGCCAGTTCGCAGGGGCGTCGGCAATGGGGCGGTGAATAATGCCGAAAGGCTGCGAAGCTATTGATTCGTGGGTGCGAATATCGCTGTTGATCAGCAGGCGCAGGCGGTGGTCGCAAACGTTGTTTTCCAGGCGGGTATCAATAAAAAGATGGGCTTCTCCACTACGGAGTTCGCAAACCACCTGTACCTGGCACTCTTGTGGCGCGCGTTGACTTAATGAATAGGGCAGGTTGAGCGTGATGCCCAACGTTAAGCGCTCAACGTGCTGGCTCTTTTCACAGGCATGAAGCGTGAAGTGATTGAACTTTTGCGGGATATCACCTTCCAGCGGCGAAAAATCATAGCTATCGCCTGCATCCGCACAATCTTCGAAAGTTAGCAGATCGGAGATAGTCCTGCCGGTACGCTTATCCCGCAGCGTCAGCGTTCCGCCAGCAAGCGTTAGCCGGTAGTGGTCATTTTCAATGTAGTTTTCAGCACAAGGACGTAGCATAGAAACCGCGCATGCGCCCTCGCGAACGCTGATATTAATATAACCCAGCGCGGGCAGTGCCTGCGTATCGATAGCGACCTGCGAGCGGTAATAGGGCGGTAGCTCAACCTCTTTTTCTCCCTGCGGCGTAACCTGAATCACGCGTCCACCGGAAAGCTCTGTTTGTTCAAGAATGCTATATGAAAGAGTCCGCCCACCAGCGCAGAGTTCAAGGGATGGCGCGCTGGTATATAGCGTGGCGTTGACAATCCCGGACCAGGGCGTCGCGCCAGGGTTCACCACAAAGAGATCGTTCTCCTGACTGCTGGCAATGGCCAGTTCTTTGATAACCAGATTCCACAGGCTTTGGCTGAGCTGATCCGTTTGTTCCAGTCGATGCAGAATATCCCGGTTGGTGGCATCGCTGTTGCATCCGCCGATAGAGTCATGGGCATGGTTGCGTAACAGGTTTTTCCAGATTTGATCAACCCACTGGAGGTTGACGTCAATATCATGATGGCGGGCCAACGCGATTGTCGGTTCCAGCTTGCTCAACAAAAATTGTTCGACATCGTAATTTTTCTTTTTAATGTCGTAACGAACGGAGCCAATGGTTTTGTGGATCCGGGTATAGCGCGGGGATTTCAGTTCTCCCTGCCAGCAGGTAAATCCATCAGCTTGCTGACGAAGCGTATCAACATACGCCTCCAGCGACGAGATATGGAACAGATCGCTTTCAGATGAGCGTTCGCTGACCGTCTGCAGAATCTCTGGCAGCAGGGGATCAATATTGACCTGATCGCCACCGCAGGGCAGGAGTAAGTCATGCAGACCAGAGCGTTGGCGGATGAGATTCACCATCGGAAAGATTTTTTCTTGCAGGTGGGCATCGTCCGGCTGAATATTTTTGGCCGCCCCGTAGCCAAACGGCATCGCGCAGGCGATGACCTGCGAACCTGACGGCGCTCGCCAGATAAACTGGCTCTGTGCAACCTGCGTGTCATGATCAATACCGCGCCAGAACACGATGTTATCCAGATTGCAACCGCGAAGCAGCGTCGGAAGCTGGCTGTTATGACCAAAGGTATCGGGGAGATAGCCCACCATCATGGCGTGGCCCAGTTTACGCGCGGAAAGTATGCCGTACTTCAGGTTGCGGATAATCGATTCGCCGTGAACGTTAAACGTATCCGTCTGGGTGTACCACGGGCCAATATAAAGCCGCTTGTTTTTGACGAGTTGCTTCAGGCGGTCAGCATATTGCGGATTGACGGCCAGAAAATCCTCAACAACCGCGGTTTGTCCGTCGAAATGGTAACAGGTGTAATCGGCGTTACGTTCTAATGTGTCGATAACATCGGCAAAATTTCGTGATGCCAGGATATTGCTGTCCTGTAGTGTGAAATACCACTCTTGATCCCAGTGCGTGTGGGCGATGACATGGATATGACTCATTTTACTTTCCTGAATTTGTTGCCAGTTTCGGGCTGAAGAAAAGCACGCCCAACGCGCACACCAGAGAGCCTGCGAAAACGCTGATCAGATAACCCGTAACGTTGGTAGCTAGCGGCCATCCCCAAATAGCGGGCAGCGGTAAGGATTGTTTGACGCCTAACGTTGTAGCAATCAGTGCGCCAGACATCGCGCCGACCATAAAGACGGGAATCAGGCGTGGGTTTTTCAGAATAAAGGGGATCGCCCCTTCGGAAATGCCAATGAATCCCAGTAGTAACGAGGTGCTACCGATGGTTTTTTCTTCACTATTGAACACATCAGGAAGACCGAAGCGGTTATTGAGCAATGCGGCAATGCCGACGCCGATTGAAGGGATGACGATAGCCAACTCTCTGGCCGTTAAATCGAAGGTCTCGCTCACGCCGTTAAGTCCCAGCGCCACCGATCCCGCCGCTTTGTTAATTGGTCCGCCGAGGTCGAAAGCGGTACCTGCTGCGATCATCAGAGAATAAAAATTGCGTCCGGAGTCCCCGGCGGAAGTAAAAAAGGTCACCATCGCCTGATTCAGTGCTCCAAAAATGGGGTTAATCAGATACTGCATCACAATAACCAGCGTGATACCGGTGCACAGTGGCACGATCAACATGGTTTTGATGGTAGTGATTTGCTGGCGTACTTTTATCGTATCGTTAAGCCATTGCACCAGGTGGCCGACAAAAAAGCCGATAGCGATTGCACCAAAAAATCCCGAAGGCATAAAACCTTCGAGATTAAAAAAGCGCTTGTAGACTTCGTCAGACATAATTCCGCCGATAAGGCCGGGTATCAGCGCAGGTTTCCCGGCAATCGAAAAGGCGAGATACATAGCGAATACTGGGTACATGAACTTGATAACCATAAAGCCCAGTTTATCCAGCACCTCAAACGGCGTACCGGCGATGGGGATAAATTGCCCGGTTATTTTAGCCACCGCCATGAGCAATCCGCCCAGAACGACGACAGGCAACATATAGCTGATTGCCGCCATAATATGGCCAATAAATATTTGCCATGCGGAACGACGCTCTTCCGATTCGTCAGTTATTTGGGTGGATCCTTTGCTTAAGGCTAGCGCCTGGCGAATATAGCGCTCGGTATTTTTAATCAGTTCCTGTGTACGAATTTTAAGATGTTGCGTGTTTTCGAATCGTTCAGCATCCTGGATGGGAACGTCTGTTGCCAGTATGACAGCGTCAGCGCTGGCGATATCTTGCCGGGAAAGCTTATTTTTGACTCCGTCGCTTCCTTGTGTTTCTACTTTAACGTTAAAGCCATTTTCTTTCGCCCATGTGACAATTTTGTTGGCCGCCATAAATGTATGGGCGATACCTGTAGGGCATGCCGTTACTGCAACAATTTTTAGTTTTGTCATTGTGAAATCTCTGAAAATAGGACTGCGAAAATTATAAAGAGAATTAAACAAACCAATAAACGTTTGGTGATACTTATTGCGTATGGACATACCTGTATCATGATAGTGTGATTCGTATTGCAGTGTCTGGCCTAGGATACGGGTATGATTATTCTATCTGTAGTTAAAGAGTGCTATTTTATGAATTCTTTTCAAGGTAGTGAAAGATTAATATTTGAATATATACAGTGTCATGCACATGAAATTTCTGGCATTTCCGCTAAAGTGATTGCTACTGAGACCTTCACTACGACGACGTCCGTGAATCGGGTGTGTAAGAAAATGGGGTATCAAAGCTATACGGAACTACGCTATAAATTTTCACGAGACCGACGCGTTGCCGAGCCGGTAAAATATAGTATTGGCAACGAAAAAGAAGAAGTAATTATACAATTGTGTAACCAGTTGAGTAATTCAAGTCATATATTTTTATATTCACGTGGTGCATCGCTGACCAGTTTGAATTACCTTTCTCGTTTTCTCTCACTGGCGAGTCTGCCCCATTTAATTCTCAATGATATTCATCAGCTTACTCGGGTCTCCCGAGGAACACTGGTGTTGATCAGTAAATCGGGAGAAACCGCTTCTTTAGTTGAAATGGCAAGAAATGCGTTGCGTAAAGGGCTAAAAATAATTGCGATTACCAGAAGAGAATCTTCGTTAGCGGCGCTGGCTACTTTGTGTTGGCCCCTCGACATTGATATCGATGCGATTTCCTTGTATCAACGGGAAGGCCAACTAGAGCTGCTGACCGTTGTTGACCGCATCGGTTGCTATTTGTTGCAACACGATGCGGCGTAAAACATCAGAGTTGCTTAACGATGCCCAGACGTACGGCATAATCATTTTCATGATTTCCGTTGTCATTGATGTAGGTTTTATCAAGAGACACTAGCTCAACATACGGTGTCCAACCATCGTCCAGTTTATAATTGAATGCCACGGTATGTTCCCAGTACGTATCATCCCCCGTTCCCTGGTCGACCCCGTCCTGCCAGCGGAAACGGGGATTATAAGACATACCAAACTTGCCAATATTATAAGCAAACCAGATATCGAACTGGTGAGATTCGCGGCGGGTATACCCGCTGCCGTCTAATTCTCTGTCACTGTGTGAGTCATTTACGGTGTTATAACGATAACGAGCGGAGAGATTAATCCCGTTGTCAAAAGATTTCCATCCCTGAATAAAAGGGCGGTAATGTGTGTTGCTGGTGGTAAATACCGTAACTAAGCCTGGTGCAATAGCATAACCGTCACCTAAGTCAAAACGCCAGCGTGTTTCTATTTCTTGAGCAGCTTCAGTAACACCTTTATCATCGGGGTCGTTACGATCGGTATCGCCAAAAAATGTGTCATTGTGATTTTGTGCGGCTTCAACAGAAAAATAAAAACCATTATCAGCTTGGTGCATGACCTTAATTCTTGAATCATTAACGTCAGAGTTAGTGTTATGACCAAAACGTAAATCAACAGCAGTATTCCCACACCATCCCTGGCTGCTAATCAGTAATGCTGAAAGAGTACATGTCCTAATAAGTTTTTTCATAATATCCTGCCGGGTTATATAATAAGAGGCAGGTGTATTTTTGTTTTATTCTCCAGCGCTTGTAAATTTTATCATGGTACATTTCAGGTATCGCTATACGTCACACCTGGATTGCATAATAAAAGATACGGATAAAGATGCTTATCCGTATCTTTGCGGCGTTACTTTTGCAACCACCAGACGGCTTCAAAAGGACGCAGCGTCATGTCTGTGGGTTGGCTGGCGACCTCGGCATAGTTGTGCATCAGCACCTGCCAGTTGCCGTCGGTCTGGGTCGGCTGCCAGCTCTGAAAGGTATCGCTCAGATTAGCAATGACCAGCAACCGCTGTCCTTGCCATTCACGTTGATAGCACCACAGATGCGGGCTGCCCGGTAGCAGATCCTGATAGTCGCCCCAGGTGATAACCGGCTCTGCTTTACGCAATGCGATCAGCTTCTGATAGGTATAGAACACCGAGTCGGTATCGCGCAGCGCTGCCGCCACGTTGATATCCGCTGCGTTGTCGCACAGATTGATCCACGGCTCACCCTGGGTGAAGCCCGCGTGTTTGCTGGCATCCCACTGCATCGGCGTGCGGCTGTTATCGCGCGATTTACTGGCGAGGATCGCCAGCAGCTCTTGCGCATCGCGCCCCTGGCCGTTCAGGGTGGCAAACATGTTATGGCTTTCCACATCGCGGTAATCGGTAATCTGGCGGAAGTGCGGATTGGTCATGCCGATCTCTTCACCCTGGTAGATGTAGGGCGTGCCCTGCATACCGTGCAGCACCATCGCCAGCATTTTTGCGGCCGGAACGCGGTATTTACCTTCATCGCCAAAACGCGACACGATGCGTGGCTGGTCGTGGTTACACCAGAACAGCGCGTTCCAGGCCTGATTGTGCATGCCTTGCTGCCAGTGGCGGAATAGGGTTTTGAGCGCCACATAGTCGGGTTTGGCTAACGTCCACTTCTCACCGTTGGGGTAATCCACTTTCAGGTGGTGGAAGTTGAAGGTCATCGACAGTTCGCTGCCATCGAGTGCGGCGTACTGCTGGCAGTTTTCCAGCGTGGTGGAAGACATTTCGCCGACCGTCATCAGGCCGCGGGGCGTGAAGACGTCGCGATTCATTTCACGTAAAAACGCATGCGCACGCGGGCCGTCGGTATAAAAACGCCGCCCATCGCCGTCGGGATCGCTCGGGAAGTCCTGATCTTTAGAGATAAGATTCACCACGTCGAGACGCAGCCCGTCTACGCCGCGATCGGCCCAGAACTCGCACACTTTTTTTAGCTCGGCGCGGACCGCCGGGTTCTCCCAGTTCAGGTCTGCCTGCTCCGGAGCAAAGAGGTGCAGATAGTACTGCTCGCTTTCGGCGTGCCAGCCCCAGGCGCTGCCGCCAAATTTGGAGCGCCAGTTATTCGGGAGACTGTCTGGCGTGCCGTCGCGCCAGAGGTAAAACTGACGATACGGGCTGTCTTTATCCAGCGCCTCGCGAAACCAGGGGTGCTGGGTTGAAGTGTGGTTAAACACCATATCGAGAATAATACGGATGCCGCGCGCTTTCGCCTGCGCCACCAGTTCGTCAAAGTCTGCAAGCGTTCCGTAGGCCGGATCGACAGACATGTAATCCGCGACGTCGTAGCCGTTATCAACCTGCGGCGAAATATAGAACGGCGTTAGCCAGATGGCATCAACCCCCAGCGTTTGCAGATAGTCGAGGCGCTGCGTCACGCCGCGTAAATCGCCGGTGCCGCTGCCGGTGGTGTCCTGAAAACTCTTGGGGTAAACCTGATAGATGACGCCGTTTTGCCACCAGTGGGGAATATTCATGGTTGTTTCCTGGAAATACGATGGGGCGCAACTGCGCCCCGAAGAAAAGTTAGACAATTTGTAGTGTGCCCATACGGTGTTTACGCTGATAAACGAATGAGGTCAGTACCATGGGGATAACAATCGCAATGACCATTGCCATGCCAAATACCTGCCAGTAAGTCGGCTGGATGGAGAGGATGCCTGGCAAACCGCCGACGCCAATTCCGTTCGCCAGCACACCGTTCAGGCCGCACAGCAGTCCGGCGAGACCGGAACCGATCATCGCGCACAGCATTGGGAAGCGGTATTTCAGGTTGATCCCGTACATGGCCGGTTCAGTGACCCCGAGATAGGCGGAAATCGCGGCAGGAACGGAGATTTCACGTTCATTGTGTTTGCGACTGGAGATGATGATCCCGACTACCGCAGAGGCCTGAGCGATATTCGACAGTGCGATCAGCGGCCATACCGGCGTACCGCCCATGCTCTGAATCATCTGCATGTCGATAGCCAGCGTGGTCTGATGCACGCCGGTTATCACCAGCGGGGCATACAGGAAGCCGAACAGCGCCGCGCCAATCGGGGCAAAGCTGCCGGTCAGCAGGTGACGGACCGCAAACGCGACACCGTCGCCGATCATGCGGCCAAACGGACCGATAAAGGTGTGCGCGAGGAACACCGCAAGGATCAACGAGCACACCGGGACGATCACCAGATACAGATAATCCGGGACGATGCGTTTCATGCGTGTTTCAATAAACCCGAGCGCCAGACCGGCCAGCAGTGCCGGAATAACCTGTGCCTGATAGCCCACTTTCTCAATGCTGAACAGGCCGAAGTTCCACACTTCCGGTACCTGTTGACCGAGTAGATAGGCGTTCATTAGCTGCGGTGAAACCAGGGTCACACCCAGCACAATACCGAGGATCGGCGTTCCGCCCATTTTCTTCACTGCTGACCAGCAGATCCCGACCGGCAGATAGAAGAAGATCGCTTCGCCAATTAGCCACAGGAAGTCGTAAAGGGTTTTCAGCGAAGGATGCATCTGCGCCAGCGTCTGCCCGTTGCTCATGGGCAGATCGCCAATCACATTACGGAACCCCAAGATCAAGCCGCCGCTAATCAGCGCTGGCAGCAGCGGGAAGAAGATCTCCGCAAAATGAGAAATCAGCTGTTCGTGCCATTTCATATTCTGCCGCGCGGCTTTTTTCGCCTGCTCTTTATCGGCGCTGGCCTGGCCGGTTGTCGCCAGCAGCGCTTTGTAGTAATCGCCTACTTCGGTACCAATCACCACCTGAAACTGCCCGGCGTTGGTGAAGCAGCCTTTGACCATCGGCAACTGTTCGATCTCTTTTGGCCTGGCATTCGCAGGCTGATTCAGCACAAAACGCAGGCGAGTAATGCAGTGACTTACCGTGGCGATATTGTCGCGCCCGCCTACCAGCTCAATCAGCCGGTCGATGTCTGCTTGTTTTATTTTGCTCATGATGATGTGTGTTCCCCGTAGGCCGGATAAGACGTTTTAGCATCGCCATCTGGCAACTCTCTCGTTGCTGTGGCCAGAGTATATCGTCGATGATTTTTTAAAAATGGGAACGTTCCCGAAACGCAGCGAAGATCACAAATTAACGCTCAGAAAGCGATCAGGAGAGGGTGGAAGGAATAACGATTTGTCGTAGTTCGCTACGGCCGTTGATCTGCTCGATCAGCTGCGAGGCCGCTTGTCGTCCGGCTTCGGCATATCCTGGATCGACGGTGATAATTTCCGGATGGAGGAATTTCATCAGCGGCGTACTGCCCACGCTCGCCAGCTGTAGATTCTCAATTCGCTGCTCTTGCAGATATTTGCTGACACCAAGGGCGAGGGTGTCCGTCGCGCAGACTAAGGCAGTGGTTTCCGGGGTGATGACGTTGGCGGCCTGCTCATAACCCTGCTTCATGGCAAGACCCGGTAGCGCGGCTACAGGATGCAGTTTGTGTTTCTTACAGAACGCCAGGTAGGCTTCATGGCGGCGCTTACCGGTGGTCACGTCGCTATGGGGAACGCCAAGAAAGCTGATATGGCGATGCTCGCGATCGTATAAACGCTGCATCAGGGTGCGAATGGCGCCTTCATCGTCATAGCAGACGGAGGCAAAGCCTTTGGCATCTCTTGCCAGCAGCACCAGCGAATCCTGCCAGAAGGCGAGCATGGATTCACTTATGCCGGTAAAACCAAACAGCACCACACCGTCAATATTGCGGCGTCTGAGCATGCCGAGATGCTCTTCAACCAGCTCGGGCGAGAACTGGCTTTCCATCATGATCGGGTCGTAACCCTGCTCATAAAAGGCGGGCAGCATGGTTTGCACGGCGAGATTTTCAGAAAGCGAGTCCAGACGCGTGACGATGATCGCCACCACCTTGTCACTTTGTCCACGCATGGCGCGAGCGGAGCGGGAAGGGGAAAAACCGTGCTGATTCATCACCGCTTCAACGCGTTCGCGGGTGCGTTCGCTCACGCCGCTTTCATTGTTAAGCACACGGGAAACGGTTGATTTTCCCACACCGCTTAAGCGGGCGATGTCTTTAATTGTCAGCCGGTTTTGCATCCTGTTTTCCCGTGTTGCGTGTGAAGTTATGCCAAATAGAGAATAACTTTACTCAAGCGCAGCGCAATGGGCAAAGTCTGGTATACGTTTGGTTTAGTTTCCATGGTTTATCATACTGCCATAATTGCCACAAACCTTATGGTTTTCTGCGTATAATCCGCAGCGCAAATCATTCACTTACCGGAGGCTATATGGATCCCGATCCCACCCCTCTCCCGAGATGGAGAAACCCCCCTTTCCGGTAAGCCTGTCTTTCACTGTCTTACCGGAGCAGTAAGACAGTGACGTTCTGACGTCCCTGTTGTGATTTTAATATTGCCATCAGGTAAGGCTTTGCCACGCCTGAAGGATTTACTGCGCCTGTTGAGACTGGCGTAGAGGGACTGCCTATGTTCAAAAATATTACTCGCCAGCTATTTGCCCGGCTAAACCGCCATTTACCACATCGTTTGGTGCATCGCGATCCGTTGCCTAATGCCCAGACCGTTGCCAGCACGCCGATCCCGCCATCGCTGAGCGAACATTGTCTGAAAATGGCGCTGATGGACGAAGCCGCGCTGTGGAAAACGTTTGGCGCGCACCCGGAAGGATTAAACGCCGCAGAAGTGGAAAACGCTCGCGAATTACATGGCGAGAACCAACTGCCGGCGCAGAAGCCGTCGCCGTGGTGGGTGCATCTGTGGGTCTGCTACCGTAACCCGTTTAATATTTTGTTGACCATCCTCGGTGCGATTTCCTATGCCACCGAAGATCTGTTTGCCGCTGGCGTCATTGCTCTGATGGTCGTCATCTCTACGCTGCTGAATTTTGTGCAGGAGGCGCGTTCCACCAAAGCGGCAGATGCGCTGAAAGCGATGGTCAGTAACACCGCTACGGTGCTGCGCGTTATCAACGAGAAAGGAGAGAACGGCTGGGTTGAACTGCCGATCGACCAGTTAGTTCCCGGCGATATTATTAAGCTGGCGGCAGGGGATATGATCCCGGCCGATCTGCGTGTGGTGCAGGCTCGTGACCTGTTCGTGGCCCAGGCTTCGCTGACCGGTGAATCGCTGCCGGTGGAGAAAGTCGCAACCAGCCGCGACCCGCAGCAAAGCAACCCGCTCGAATGCGATACCCTGTGCTTTATGGGCACCAACGTGGTGAGCGGCACGGCGCAGGCCATCGTGATTGCGACCGGAGCCAATACCTGGTTCGGGCAACTGGCGGGCCGTGTCAGCGAGCAGGAAAGCGAGCAGAATGCTTTCCAGAAAGGGATCAGTCGCGTCAGCATGCTGCTGATCCGTTTTATGCTGGTGATGGCGCCGATTGTGCTCATCATCAACGGCTATACCAAAGGCGACTGGTGGGAAGCGGCGCTGTTTGCCCTGTCTGTCGCGGTGGGGCTGACCCCGGAAATGCTGCCGATGATCGTCACCTCGACGCTGGCGCGCGGGGCGGTGAAGCTGTCAAAACAAAAGGTCATCGTCAAACACCTCGACGCTATTCAGAACTTTGGCGCGATGGATATCCTGTGTACCGATAAAACTGGCACCCTGACACAAGACAAAATTGTACTTGAAAATCATACAGATATATCTGGTAAGCCCAGCGAGCACGTGCTGCATTCTGCGTGGTTGAACAGTCATTACCAGACCGGGCTGAAGAATTTGCTGGATACGGCAGTGCTGGAAGGCGTGGACGAAGAATCAGCCCGCCAGCTCTCTACCCGCTGGCAGAAAATTGATGAGATCCCGTTTGACTTCGAACGCCGCCGCATGTCGGTGGTGGTCGCTGAAGAAACCGATGTGCATCAGCTGGTGTGCAAAGGCGCGCTGCAGGAGATCCTCAGCGTCTGCACCCAGGTGCGCTACAGCGGTGAGGTTGTCCCGTTAGATGACAACATGCTGCGTCGGGTGAAGCGCGTCACGGATACGCTGAACCGCCAGGGGCTGCGCGTGGTGGCTGTGGCGACGAAGTACCTGCCAGCGCGTGAGGGCGATTACCAGCGTATTGATGAATCAGATCTGATCCTCGAAGGCTATATTGCGTTCCTCGATCCGCCGAAAGAGACCACCGCGCCAGCGCTCAAAGCGCTGAAAGCCAGCGGTATTACGGTGAAAATCCTGACTGGCGATAGCGAGCTGGTGGCGGCGAAAGTGTGTCACGAAGTGGGGCTGGATGCGGGCGATGTGGTTATCGGCAGCAGCATTGAAGGGTTAAGCGACGATGAGCTGGCAACGCTGGCCCAGCGCACCACGCTGTTTGCTCGTCTGACGCCGATGCACAAAGAGCGCATTGTCACGCTGCTCAAGCGCGAAGGTCATGTGGTTGGCTTTATGGGGGATGGCATTAACGATGCCCCGGCGCTGCGCGCGGCGGACATTGGTATCTCCGTTGACGGCGCGGTTGATATTGCGCGTGAAGCGGCTGATATCATCCTGCTGGAAAAGAGTCTGATGGTGCTGGAAGAAGGGGTGATCGAAGGACGCCGTACTTTTTCTAACATGCTGAAGTATATCAAAATGACGGCCAGTTCTAACTTCGGTAACGTGTTTAGCGTGCTGGTGGCGAGCGCCTTCTTACCGTTCCTGCCGATGTTGCCGCTGCACTTACTGATTCAGAACCTGCTGTACGATGTATCCCAGGTGGCGATTCCGTTTGATAACGTCGACGAAGAGCAGATCAAAAAGCCGCAGCGCTGGAATCCCAGCGAGTTGGGGCGCTTTATGATCTTCTTTGGACCAATCAGCTCGATCTTCGACATTCTGACATTTTGCCTGATGTGGTTCGTCTTCCATGCGAATACGCCAGAACATCAGACGTTGTTCCAGTCTGGCTGGTTCGTGGTAGGCCTGTTGTCGCAAACGCTGATTGTGCATATGATCCGTACCCGCCGCGTGCCGTTCATCCAAAGCCGCGCCGCATGGCCGTTGATGCTGATGACGCTGGTGGTCATGGTGGTAGGCATTGCATTACCGTTCTCGCCGCTGGCCAACTATCTGCAATTGCAGGCGCTGCCGCTGAGCTACTTCCCGTGGCTGATTGCGATTCTGGCGGGCTACATGACATTAACCCAGCTCGTGAAAGGTTTTTATAGCCGCCGCTACGGCTGGCAGTAATCCTCAACTTCTTTGCAGGAGGGTGTTAATACTCTCCTGCATTTCTCTTTTTCATTCGAAAGATATTCTCCCGAAATATTGGTGTTTTATTTTTATTGAAATGCTAACGCGGGTAATTAGTATCAAATTGCCTTCTTTGCGTTGTTTTTTTATCAATAAAACGATCTGCGTTGCAAAAATGAAACAGCGTACTAAAAATTATAAGCATCTGCGATTTTTTGTGAACGCAGTCATCGAAATAAATTGTTACACCAGTTAGTCTGCGCAGGTAACGTCGTTAAGAAAGTTTCTCGCTGCCCGTTTTTAATTCCGGCAGTCATTTGCTCTGCAAGCTATTCCTGTTAATGGATATTATGAACTTCTGGAGAAGGACAAATGAAACTGACAAAAAACCTGTTAAGTCTGTGTATTGGCGCGTCTGTATTACTGGCGAGTCATGCAACGCTGGCACAAACCTTTCGCGCCGCAGATGTGCATCCGGCTGATTACCCGAACGTTGTTGCAGTGAAACATATGGGGGAGAAACTTAGCGCCGCGACCGAAGGTCGTCTGGAGATCAAAACATTTCCTGGTGGTGTGTTAGGCGATGAAAAACAGATGATTGAACAGGCGCAATTAGGCGCCATTGATATTATTCGCGTCTCAATGACGCCAGTTGCCGCAATTCTCCCTGAAATAAACGTGTTTACCCTGCCATATATTTTCCGCGATGAGGACCATATGCATAAGGTTCTCGACGGCATGATTGGTCAGGAGATTGGCGACCGTCTGACAGCCAATACCAAATCACGACTGGTGTTCCTTGGCTGGATGGATGCGGGAACGCGCAACCTGATCACCAAGAATCCGGTAGTGAAACCGGAAGATTTGCACGGCATGAAAATCCGCGTTCAGGCCAGTCCGATAGCGCTGGATACCCTAAAAGCGATGGGCGCTAACTCCATTGTGATGGGCGTCAGTGAAGTATTTAGCGGCATGCAGACCGGCGTTATTGATGGTACGGAAAATAACCCGCCAACGTTTGTTGCGCATAACTATTTGCCGGTCGTGAAAAACTATACCTGGAGTAAACACTTTATTATTCCTGAGCTTTTTCTGTTCTCGAAAGCCAAATGGGATAAGTTAAAAAAAGAAGACCAGGAACTCATTATTAAACTCGCTAAAGAAGCCCAGGTAGAGCAACGTAAACTTTGGCAGGATTATAATGCGAAATCGCTGGAGACCATGAAAGCCAACGGTGTTCAGTTCCACGATATTGATACGGACTATTTCTATAAAGCCACGCAGTCAGTACGGGATAATTACGGTAAAGACCACCAGGATTTGATCAAACGTATTCAGGATGTGAAGTAATTCATCGGGTGGAGGATATCAACCCTCCGCCTGAGTCTTTTGATTAATTCGAGGTGATGATTATGGGTGAATGCTATTCATCGGTAATGGATTTTTTTTATCGAGTGTCAATGTGGATTGCCGGTATCGCATTATTGGTTATGGTCGCCATTATCCCCATTGGCATATTCGCGCGTTATGTCCTGAATAACGCGCTGTCATGGCCTGAGCCAGTCGCCATTCTTTGTATGGTGACATTCACCTTTATTGGCGCGGCGGTGAGCTATCGCGCAGGTTCGCATATCGCGGTAAGCATGGTGATTGACCGTCTGGGGGAATCTTCCCGCCGTTACTGCTCGGTAGTCGCAGACGTTATGTTAATGGCGATAAGCCTGTTCATTCTGTGGTACGGCTCCATGCTATGCCTCGAGCTGTGGGAACAGCCCGTGGCGGAATTCCCAATTTTAAGCGCCGGGCAAAACTATCTCCCGTTGCCGATTGGCTCTGCTATTACGCTGCTGTTTATCGTTGAGAAGATCTGCCGTGGCTCGCAGTACCAACGTCCTGTTGTCATGCTGGGATCGACCAGCTAGTTACCGCCCCCATTTCAGAAAGGAAAGCAGATGGATGCATTTATTCTCGTCTTTACGCTCGGCATTATGCTGGCGATTGGGGTACCGGTAGCGTACGCGGTTGGCATTAGCGCCATCATTGGGGCCTGGTACATTGATATTCCGCTGGAAGCGGTGATGATCCAACTGACCAGTGGGGTGAACAAGTTTTCGCTACTGGCGATCCCGTTCTTTATTTTGGCCGGGGCTATTATGGCCGAAGGGGGCATTGCGCGGCGGCTGGTAAACTTTGCCTATATTTTCGTTGGCTTTATTCGCGGCGGGCTGTCGCTGGTCAACATTGTGGCATCGACCTTTTTTGGCGCAATTTCTGGATCGTCGGTGGCCGATACCGCGTCTATCGGTTCGGTAATGATCCCGGAGATGGATAAAAAAGGTTATCCGCGCGACTTTGCTGCAGCGGTCACTGCCAGCGGCTCGGTGCAGGCGATCCTCACGCCGCCGAGCCATAACTCGGTTATCTACTCGCTAGCAACAGGCGGGACGGTGTCGATTGCCGCGCTGTTCATCGCCGGGATCCTACCGGGCCTGCTGTTAAGCTTCAGCCTGATGGTGATGTGCGTCGCTTTTGCGCACAAACGCGGTTATCCAAAAGGGGAGCGTGTACCGTTTCGCCAGGCGTTGAAGATATTCGTCGATACGCTGTGGGGCTTAATGACCGTTGTGATCATCATGGGCGGTATCTTGTCAGGTATCTTTACCGCGACGGAATCTGCGGCGATTGCCTGTCTGTGGGCCTTCTTTGTCACCATGTTTATCTATCGTGACTATAAATGGTCTGAACTGCCGAAGCTGATGTTCCGTACGGTGAAAACGGTCACTATCGTCATGATCCTGATAGGTTTTGCCGCCGCGTTCGGTGCCGTCATGACCTATATGCAGTTGCCGATGCGTATCACCGAAGCTTTCACCAGCATCTCGGACAACAAATACGTCATCCTGATGTGCATTAACATCATGCTGTTGCTGATCGGTACGCTGATGGATATGGCGCCGCTGATCCTGATTTTGACGCCGGTTTTGCTACCGGTGACCAACGCGCTCGGCATTGATCCGGTCCATTTTGGGATGATCATGCTGGTGAATTTAGGGATCGGCCTGATAACGCCGCCGGTAGGGTCGGTGCTGTTTGTGGCCAGTGCGGTGAGTAAGCAGAAAATTGAGCAGGTGGTGAAGGCGATGCTGCCGTTCTACTTCGTGCTGTTCCTGGTGCTGATGATCGTCACGTACATTCCGGCGATTTCGCTGTTCCTGCCGAGACTGTTTGGTGTGATGTGATAAATGCCCGGTGGCGCTCGCGCTTACCGGGCCTGCAAACTATGCTTGCGTAGGCCGGACAAGGCGAAGCCGCCATCCGGCACAAAAAGACTTAGCGACGAACGGCGATCGCTTCAATCTCGATTTTCACGTCTTTCGGCAGACGGGCAACTTCCACGCAAGAACGCGCCGGGAAAGTAGCGTTGTGCTCGGTGAAGAACGCTTCGTAGGTCGCGTTTACGGTTGCGAAATCGTTCAGGTCTTTAACGAAGACGGTAGTTTTTACGATGTCGCCCACTTTCAGGCCTGCTGCTTCAACGATAGCTTGTACGTTTTCCAGCGACTGACGCGCCTGAGCGGACACGTCTTCCGATACGGCACCGGTTTTCGGATCGACCGGGATCTGACCGGAAGTGATTACCATGCTACCCAGGTCAACGCCCTGAACGTATGGGCCGATTGCTGCTGGTGCATTTTCCGTCGCGATAGTCTTGCTCATGATTTCTCCTGAATTACAGCGGTAATAGAATGTTCCCGGCCATTATAGGGAGCCGGGAAATCATTACCAACACCAATTAGTTGGCCAGCACCACATAATGCGAAAACTCTTTTTCACAGTATTTGCATTTGAGTGCGATGTCGTCAGCGCGCTTTTTCACTGAAAAACTGGACGATACTGGTTCAGCATGGCTGATGCAGTTGCTGTTCGGGCAAACCAGCACGTTATCGATACGTTCAGGCAGGCTCGGACGTGATTTCCCCACCACGTCATAATCGTCAATGCGGTTTACCGTTGCCTGCGGAGCGTACAGGGAGAGCTGGTTTACCTGCTCGTCGGTCAGGAACGTATTTTCGATTTTAATCAGGTCTTTACGGCCCATTTCGCCAGACGGCAGGTTCAGGCCGATGGTGATACGCTGGTCGGTTTCAGTCAGTTTGAACAACGTCAGCAGCTTAAAACCAACCTGTGCGGGAATATGGTCAATTACGGTGCCACGTTTGATGGCTTCAACCTGCAGTTTGTTATCGTGTGTCATCTCTTTTTCTCCCTTACAGTGCCAGTTCGCTATTCAGTACCAGTGCCAGTAACGCCTGGCGGGCGAAGATGCCGTTGCCAGCCTGCTGGAAATACCAGGCGTGCGGCGTCTTGTCGACGTCGGTGGTGATTTCATCAATGCGCGGCAGCGGATGCAGCACCTTCATGTTCGCTCTGGCACCGTTCAGATCGCTGGCACGCAGAACAAACTGTGCTTTCACGTTGGCGTATTCGGACGGGTCCAGACGCTCTTTTTGTACGCGGGTCATGTAGAGGATATCGACCTCCGCCATTACCTCTTCGATAGTGCCATGCAGGCTCCAGGCGATACCTTTTTCATTCAGCATATCCAGAATGTATTGCGGCATGGCCAGCGCGTCCGGGGCGATGAAGTAGAAGCGGTTACCTTCGAACTTTGCCAGCGCCTGGGTCAGGGAGTGGACGGTACGGCCATATTTCAGGTCACCCACCATGGCGATTTGCAGATTGTCCAGGCGACCCTGCGTTTCCTGAATGGTAAACAGATCCAGCAGCGTTTGGGTGGGATGCTGGTTGGAACCGTCGCCGGCGTTCAGTACCGGCACGTTACCGGAGAACTCCGTTGCCAGACGCGCGGCGCCTTCCTGCGGATGGCGCATCACGATGGCGTCGACATAGGTGCTGATGACGGAAATGGTGTCGGCCAGAGTTTCGCCTTTTTTGCCAAGCGACGTGTTGCTGCTGTCAGAGAAACCCACCACGCTGGCGCCCAGACGGTGCATGGAGGTTTCAAAAGATAAACGGGTGCGGGTTGACGCTTCAAAGAAGCAACTGGCGATGACCTTATGTTTTAACAGCTCTGGCTGCGGGTTAGCTTTTAATTTCGCCGCCGTCGCGAGGACCAGATTAAGGTCATCGCGGCTGAGGTCGTTTATGGAAATGATGTGTTTTTGATAGAGCGGGTTAGCCATGTTTATCTCCTGACGCCTGGGCAAAAAAAAAGCCCCTCAATTGAGGGGCTCGGAATGGGTGATCAACGGAAAGAAAAACGGCAGGCCAGCGTCCTTTTTCAGACGCGGTAAGACAAAATGTCGTACACACTGAACCATACATCCTCCCGGCAAATTGTCCGCGATTATACTCAGCTCCGTTATGGGATCAAGCGAAAAATGCACTATTTATTCATCGCAAACGGTTCTTATGAATTTTAATTCATTTTGAATAGATAATTAATCTGTTTGTGGACCAGGCCCGTTCGCTGTACCACCCGCGGCGCGACCCAGACAATACTGCTACCGGCAATGACGCCGAGAATTTCTGGCAACGCGTGATAATCGAGGATTCTGGCTACGGCGCGACCATAGCCTGCTGCCGTGTGGATGAGGATAAACTCGCTATTGTGTTCCACGCTGACCACCATTTCAGCAATCGATCGGGCAGCATCAGGTGCGGGTCGTGATTGCGGATTTACAGAATAAATTTTTTGCCCTTTTGTATTTCTTATTTTTATAGCACCGAGCAGTTTCAACAGACGAGATACCGTTGACTGGCTAATCCCGGTGAAACCATGGTGTTGTAGATCGCGGCGAAGCGCTTCCTGAGACAGGTAGCTTTTTTCGCTTATCAGGCGCTGACAAATCGCCAACTGTTTCTGCTCTTTGGTCGAGTAATCATCGAATTCCTTCATAAAAACACCCTAAATTTATCATTTGTATCAATGCGATGGCGAAATTCACCACATTTGCAGTATCAATAACGGCTCAAACGGGCGGTTGTGCAGAAAAACGAGAGCGCGCTCAAAAAAGCCGTCGGGATCCGACGGCCAACAGGACTACAGCATCGCGCCGATACTCAGAACAACCATGTTCAGCACCGTCAGAATTAGCAGCAGTGGTGCGACCCATTTCAGGTAGCGCACATAAGGAACACGAGCGATGGCCAACCCACCCATCACAACCGCTGAGGTGGGGGTAATCAGATTCACAATGCCGGAAGCGGATTGATACGCGGTGACGACCAGATCCCTTTGCACATGGGCGAAGTCAGCCAGCGGGGCCATAATGGGCATCGTGAGCACCGCCAGGCCAGACGAGGAAGGGACCAGGAAGGAGAGCAAGACTTCCAGCCAGTAAGTCACATTGATGAAAATGGTGGTGGACAGACCGGAGACTAAATTTTCGGCGCTGTGCAAAATGGTGTGGGTGATCATGCCGTTGTCCATCACCACGACGATACCGCGCGCAATGCCGATAATCAGCGCCACGCCGAGCAGATCCCGAGCCCCGTCAATGAAGGTACAGGTGAATACTTCTTCACTCATGCGGGCAATCACGCCGACGATAATCGCAGATGCCAGAAAAACCCCAGATATTTCCGCCATCCACCAGCCGAGCACCGCGACGCCATAAATCATCACTGCAAAGGCGGCGGCGAATATCAGCAGGATCCACTTACGCGTAGCCGTGAATTCAAGATTGGTATTGGCGCGACTACCGAGAAAATGGGCACGGTTTTCCTCCATTTTATCGGCCACGATGGAAAGCTCAGGATGGCTGCGAACTTTCCGTGCATAGCGCATGACCCATACCACACAGATAACATAGCCGACGACCAGCAGCAGAATGCGCATCAGCATTCCCTGGGTGAAGGGGATCCCGGCGGCGTTAGCGGCGATAACCGTTGCGAAAGGGTTGATTGTTGAACCGAGGGTGCCGATGCCTGCGCCAAGCAAAACGGTTGCAGCAGCAACCAGTGGATCAAAGCGCGCAGCCATCATGACCGGAACCAATAAGGTGTAGAAAGGGAGTGATTCTTCCGCCATGCCGTAAATTGTGCCTCCGGCGGCGAAAAGTCCCATCAGGATGGGGATCATCCACTCTTCTTTGCCGTTCAGCCTGACCGTCACGCGTTCGATGCCGGCGTCGATGGCGCCCGTTTTGTTTACCACGCCGAGAAACCCGCCAATAATCAGGACAAACAACGCCACATCAATCGCGCCTGCGGTGTAGGTTTCGTGGTTATAAAGCCCGTCAATCGGAGCCAGCAGTACAGCCGTTAAACCTTGTGGATGCGCCTCTGTTGGGGCATAGGTACCGGCAACCGGCACTTCTTTGCCCAGGGTGGCATTCATCGCCATCTGGTATTTCCCGGCAGGGACAATCCAGGTCATAACGGCGACGAGCGCAATGAGAATAAACAGGATGGTATACGCGCTGGGAAATTTGAATTTGCCCATGATGTTCTCCGGATAGCTTGGGCATATGCCGCCAGGCGACACATGCCCGCTGGGGTTAGTCGCCGAGTGTCGCTACCATGACCGCTTTAATGGTATGCATCCGGTTTTCTGCTTCGTCGAAGACGATGGAATGCGCTGACTCAAATACCTCCTCCGTGACTTCAAGCCCTTTCAGGCCGTAAGCCGCTTCGATTTCACGGCCCACTTTGGTGTGCTCGTTATGGAAGGCGGGCAGGCAGTGCATGAATTTCACATTGGGATTGCCGGTCGCATCGATGACCTGCTGGTTAATTTGATAAGGCGTCATCAGGCTGACGCGTTCTGCCCACGCCTCTTTGGGTTCCCCCATCGAAACCCAGACATCGGTGTAGAGAAAGTCCACGTCGTAAACGCCTTCCTCAACATCCTCTGTGAGCGTAATGCGCGCGCCCGTCACGCTGGCGATTTCACGGCATTCGGCAACCAGCGCCTCGTCCGGCCAGAAGGATTTCGGTGCGACCAGACGAATATCCATCCCCATTTTCGCCGCGCCGACCATCAGCGAATTGCCCATGTTATTGCGGGCGTCACCAAGGTAAGCGAAGCTCAGTTCGGGTAAGGTTTTACCCGGGGCGTGTTCCAGCATGGTCATCAGATCCGCGAGGATCTGCGTAGGGTGGAATTCATTCGTCAGCCCGTTCCAGACCGGCACACCAGCGAACTGACCCAGTTCTTCCACGATCTCCTGGCCGTAGCCGCGGTATTCAATACCGTCATACATGCGGCCTAACACGCGGGCGGTATCTTTCATCGACTCTTTATGACCAATCTGCGAGCCGCTTGGGCCAAGGTAGGTCACCTGTGCGCCCTGATCGAAAGCGCCGACTTCAAAGGCGCAGCGGGTGCGAGTTGACGTTTTTTCGAAGATTAGCGCGATATTTTTACCAACCAGCGTTTGCCTTTCGCGTCCGGCTTTTTTTGCCGTTTTTAACTCGATAGACAGATCGATCAGGTACTGGATTTCCGTTGGGGTGTAGTCCAGCAATTTGAGAAAATTGCGATTTTTCAGGTTAACAGTCATGAAAATATCCTTATGTAGGCTGGATAAGGCTTCGCTTTACCCAGCAAAAAAAGCCTTAAGCGTTAACATCAGTGGCTTCGCGCCGAATTAGCGTGCCTTTGTCACCGGCGAGAATGGCCGAACCATCAGCCAATGAGCCGATGCCAGCAATCCCGTGACAGTGAGAGACAAATTCCGCGCAGGCGGTGACTTTGGGGCCCATTGAACCGGCGTCGAATTGCATTTCGCCGAGCCGTTCCGGCGTAACCTGGGCCAGCGGGCGCTGGGTAGGTTTGCCCCAGTCGAGATACACCGCATCGGCATCGGTCAGGATAAGCAGCGCATCGGCGTGGATTTGTTTGGCGAGCAGGGCGGCGGAGAGATCTTTGTCGATCACCGCTTCAATACCGTGGTAGCCATCGGCTTTTTCCACCACCGGTACGCCGCCACCGCCGTTGCAGATAACCAGATGATCGCGGGCGATCAGTGTGCGAATGGCGTCACTTTCCACGATTCGTTTGGGTTGTGGAGAGGGCACAACACGGCGGAACGCTTTACCATCGGCTTTGAAAACCCAGCCTTTTTCCGCCTGTAACGCGTGGGCCTGGGGTTCGTCATAAATCGGCCCGATATATTTGGTGGGATTGCTGAAGGCCGGATCGTGGGCATCGACTTCAACCTGAGTCAGCAGGACACTAATTTCACGCTGTGGGAGCTGGTTTTTCAGGGCCTGTTGCAGCATATAGCCAATCATTCCCTGACTTTCTGCGCCGAGAATATCGAGCGGATAGGGGGTGACGTTGGCATAAGCACTGTTTTGTAACGCCAAAAGTCCAACCTGCGGGCCATTGCCGTGTACCAGAATTACGCGCCACTGCTGCGTGAGTTGAGCGAGAGTTCTTGCCGCCAGCTCAATATTCTTGCGTTGGATGTCGGCTTCCAGCGGTTCGCCGCGTTTGAGTAGTGCATTGCCGCCCAGTGCCACAACCAGGGTAGGTTTGTTTTCCATAACGTCTCCTTAAATACCGTCGCGTTCCAGCGGGCAACTCATGCAGCGCGCACCGCCGCGCCCACGTCCCAGTTCGTCGCCAGGAATGGGTAAAACAGTGATGCCAGCTTTGTCGTATTTTTCGTTGGTCCAGATGTTGCGTTCGTAGCCCACCACAACCCCGGGGCGCAGCGTCAGAACATTGTTCGCGTCATTCCACTGTTCGCGTTCAGCTTCGAAGGCGTCGCCACCGGTGGTGATCAGATTGATCTGGTCGAGGCCAAGTGCTTTTTCGAGGGCATGTACCAGCGTACTTTCCTGGGTGCGTTTCAGGCCGCCGCGCCCGTCTGGTGTCAGGGTCCAGCACTGGACATCCGGGCGCACCACTTCCGGGTAGACGGAGAAGGTATCGATATCGATGTGGGTCATGACGGTATCGAGGTGCATACAGGAGCGATGTTTCGGCAGTTCGACTGCGATGACGCGTTCTGCCTGGCGATGCTTAAATAGCGACTGGGCAAGGAACTCAATGCCCTGCGGCGTGGTACGTTCCGACATACCGATGAGAACTGCGCCGCGACCAATGACCAGTACATCTCCACCTTCTAATGTGGCGTGGTCGTAATTAATATTTTCATCGCCGAAATATTTAATAAAATCACCATCGGCAAATTGTGGATGCCAACGGTAAATCGCCCGCAAGTTATTAGTTTCTCGTTGACGTGCAGTTTTTGCCATCGGATTAATGGATACGCCGTTATATATCCAGCATGAGGTGTCGCGGGTAAATAAGTGGTTTGGTAATGGCTTCATAATAAAGTCATTAATATCGTGAGTATCGACCACCATATTTTTGATTGAGGCAGGAATTTCTCCGTATGTCAGCCCACCGCTTAAATGTCGGGCGAGCTCCCGGTGCTGCATATCTGCAAGCCAGGCGCGAATATCCGTGGCGAAAGCGGGGCCAAGGCGATAATCAGAAATTTGTGTATCCAGTAGCCAGCTTTTGGCATCGGGGATATCCAGAGTTTGTGTCAATAAATCAGTGAGTAACAGAACCTCAATTCCCTGTTGACGTAACGTGTTGGCGAAAATGTCATGCTCTTCTCCTGCACGTTCTACCGAAAGAACATCATCAAAAAGCAATTCCTGGCAATTTGACGGTGTCAGCCTTTTTAAGCTGAGGTTAGGGCGATGTAGCATTACGCTACGTAATTGACCGATTTCAGATCCGACATAATGCTTTTCCATCATTATTCCTTTAATACAATTTTAAAAATAAAGAGGAGGTGCCTGCAAATAATGTTTATTGCAGTCATGGTTTTTCAGCTGATTTCAGAATCTATATTTAGATCTTATCTGATAGAGAAACGTGATTCATTTCACAGTCAGGTCAATGTTTGGCATTTGTTGTTTAATTTATGAGATGGCTCTGAGAATTTAAAAAATAAAAACATGAATAATTGAATTACTACGCAGGAAGATGTCTTGTTATTTAACTGTGTTAATTTTATGTACATATCTAAATATTTAATAAATTAAATAGTGCGTTGATTTTTATATGTTTTTATATATTTAATGAATTTTTATGCGAATCTATTATTTTATTATTTGTGCTGTAAGGTTTATTTCAAAATAAATATGACGATGAAGAAAGATAACGAAGGAGACGTAAACTGTGATCGATTGCTGGTTTTTCTAACAAAGCTTTCTATAACAGTGAGTTAGTGACTGAGTTGAAAAGTATGAGACGAAAGTTATGCAGAGTTTATGCATAACCTGTTGCTGGCTATTAGCAATTATTTAACATCATCAGCGATAAACATGCGTTGACGCAAAATATCGGTAAATAGCAGTGGTATGGCAGACCGTTTTTTCGTATAACAACCAAAATGAAACGATGTTTTAATTAAGGGGTTTGAAATGATTGTCGGCAATATTCACAACCTGGATGCCTGGCTGCCGGAAGAGCTGCGTCAGGCGATTGAGCACATTAAAGCGCACGTGACGGATGCGACGGAAAAGGGTAAGCACGACATCGACGGCGAACGTCTGTTCTATCTGATTGCTGAAGATATGACGGAGCCGTTTGCGCAGCGCCGCGCCGAATATCACGCTCGCTATCTGGATATTCAGATCCTGCTCAAAGGTCAGGAAGGCATGACTTTCAGCACGCAGCCTGCGGGCGCACCGGAAACTGACTGGCTGGCGGATAAAGATATCGCCTTTCTGCCGGAAGGCGAACAGGAGAAAACGGTGGTGCTGAACGAAGGTGACTTCGTCGTCTTTTATCCGGGCGAAGTGCATAAACCGCTGTGCGCGGTCGGCGCTCCGGCGCTGGTACGCAAAGCCGTGGTGAAAATGCGGGTAGCATAAACCGGTTTGCCGGGTGCGACTTACCCGGCCTACGGAAGCACGATGGTAGGCCGGATAAGGTGCGTCAGCATCGCCATCCGGCAATTCAATCACGCAATGCTATGATTTGGAAAGCGTCGCGACCATCACCGCTTTGATGGTGTGCATTCGGTTTTCCGCCTGATCAAATACGATACTGGCGGGTGACTCAAACACCTCGTCGGTCACTTCCATGCCGCCGTGCAGACCATATTCCTGCGCCATTTGTTTGCCAAGCGTGGTTTGATCGTCATGGAACGCAGGCAGGCAGTGCAGGAATTTCACCTGTGGATTGCCGGTCAACGCCATCATCGCGCTATTAACCTGGTACTTACGCAGTTGCGTAATACGTTCGGCCCATTTCTCTTTCGCTTCGCCCATCGATACCCAGACGTCGGTATAGATGAAGTCCGCGCCTTTCACGCCCGTGGCGACATCTTCGGTTAGCGTTATATTGCCGCCGTTTTTCTGTGCCAGCGCTTTGCACTCTGCAACGAGGCTTTCCTCCGGCCAGCAGGCCTGGGGCGCGACCAGGCGCAGATCCAGTCCGGTTAACGCAGCGGCTTCCAGCATGGAATTGCCCATATTGTTGCGGGCATCGCCGGTGTAGACCAGCACCATCTCATTAAACGCTTTACCCGGCAGGTGTTCCTGCATCGTGAGTAAATCCGCCAGCAGTTGGGTAGGGTGAAATTCGTTGGTTAATCCGTTCCAAACCGGAACTCCGGCATATTCCGCCAGCGTCTCGACAATTTCCTGACCGTGGCCCCGATACTGAATACCGTCGTACATACGACCGAGTACGCGGGCGGTGTCTTTGATCGACTCTTTATGACCAATCTGGCTGCCGCTCGGCCCGAGATACGTCACGCGCGCGCCCTGATCGTATGCGGCAACTTCGAAAGAGCAACGGGTGCGGGTTGAGTCTTTTTCGAAGATGAGCGCGATGTTTTTACCGGTGAGTTTAGCGACCTCGGTACCGTTTTTCTTATCCGTCTTGAGCTGCGCGGCGAGCTGGAGCAGTGACGTGAGTTCAGCAGAGGTGAAATCAAGCAGTTTCAAAAAATGTTTCTGATAAAACGCAGACATAGTTCCCTCACATGGTTTAGGCCATTTATTGAATTAAAATTCAATTTATATGGATGTTTATTCATTTGCAACCTTGTTTAACAAATCTTTCCTGGAAAGGTGGAGGCAATGACAGCGGTATGTGACAATAGGAGTATCGGCAGGACATTATGAGGAATGAGCCATGGCAAACCCGGAACTACTGGAAGAACAGCGTGAAGAAACGCGCTTGATTATTGAAGAGTTACTCGAAGATGGCAGCGATCCAGACGCGCTGTACACCATCGAGCATCACCTTTCCGCGGACGACTTTGAAACCCTGGAAAAAGCGGCAGTAGAAGCCTTCAAGCTGGGTTATGAAGTGACCGAGCCGGAAGAGCTGGAGGTGGAAGAGGGCGACACGGTTATTTGCTGTGACATCCTGAGCGAATGTGCTCTGAATGCCGAGTTGATCGACGCTCAGGTTGAGCAACTGATGAACCTGGCTGAAAAATTTGATGTGGAATACGACGGTTGGGGCACCTATTTTGAAGACCCGAACGGCGAAGAAGGTGAAGACGGCGACGATGAAGACCTCGTCGACGAAGATGATGACGGCGTGCGTCACTAAGTCATCTGCTGACCTACGGTAGCGTCTGCTGCCGTAGGCCAAGGATAACGTATGGATTACCTGCAAATACTCTCCCCGATCCACAACTTCCTGCACTGTAAAACGCCCCAGGCCTGGCTTGATAAAGCGCGAGCCCCGACGAATCTCCCTCTGTTACTGACGGATCATCTCGTCTGCGAGCTGAAAGCGGCGCAAACGGCCATGCTGCTGGTGCGTAAGTATGTTGCAGATAAACAGGGATCGCAGGCGCTACTGGACTGGCTGAAACCCTATGAAGCGTATGCTTTCAGAGAAGGGGATGAACCGGATTTTATCGCGCTGAATAAACAGATAAGCAAAAGCGTAATGCCGCAAACTGACGACCCGTGGGGGCGCAAGCTGATCGACAGCATGGTTTTGCTGATCAAAGAAGAGCTGCACCACTTCTGGCAGGTGCGTGAGGCGATGATGAGCCGCAACATTCCCTATGTCAAAATTACCGCCAGCCGTTATGCCAAAGGCATGCTCAAAGAGGTGCGAACCCACGAGCCATTAACGCTAATCGACAAACTGATTTGCGGGGCTTACATTGAGGCGCGTTCTTGTGAACGGTTCGCCGCGCTGGCGCCGTATTTGGATGACGATTTACAGGCATTTTATCTTTCTCTGCTGCGATCCGAGGCGCGGCACTATCAGGACTATCTGGCGCTGGCACAGCAGGTTTCTGCCGACGATATCAGTAGTCGGGTGCGGTTCTTTGGCGAAGTAGAAGCCGCATTGATTACTTCTCCCGACGATGAATTCCGCTTCCACAGCGGCGTGCCAGCCTGACTCTCTTCTCTGACGCGCGGCGCTAATCGTCGCGCGGTTTTACCTTTCCTGTTTCCATTAGCAAAATCTGGTGGCTGGAAATCGCTCGCTGCTGCCGTAATAATCAAAACACACGAAGGGGAAATATATCCCCGCAACAGAGACTGTTTTGCATAAGGATGGTTAATGAACTGGGCACACGTATTGTTGGCGGGATATATCGGGGCGGTGATTGCTATCGTCGTTGGCATGTTTCGCAAAAAAGGCTGGCTGGGAAAGATCTCCGGCGCGGTGGTTTTTGTGGTGGCGATTGTCGCGTGGAATCTGTTTGATGTGCACTACCTGATCCCGCGCGAAAGCCCTGATTATGGGTTGACGGACGCGCAGAAATTTGAAAATGCGATGCTGGCAATGCCTGTTTATCAGGTACTTAAAGAGCAAGAACCCGCGTTATGGCAGAACATCCTCAACCAGGCAACGCAACTGAAAGAAGCTGGGAAAAGCGAACAACAGATTATCGACGCTATTCAGCCGCAAATCCTGCAGGTACAGATGGCGCGTTTGCAGCAGGCACCCGATGCCAATGTGATTGAGTATATGAAAATTAACCTCGAGCAGATTGCTGCGGTGGCAAAAGTGGGCGATGACGAGTGTTTTCGCTTTCTGTTCCCGGCGGTGAAAGGCGGGATTAACCCGGTGCGTATTATTCCTCGGGAGCTGATGAATCGTCGTATGGCCAGCGACATGAGTATGATGCACGCGGCTTATGGCCCAAACAAACATACGGTTACGGCGCAAGAGAAACAGCTGGCGCTTCAGGATCTGCAATCCATCAGCCCGGGATTGGTACAACGCTTTGGACCGGATATCCAGATTATGGCTGATCCGAGTAAAGGCGTGGGCAAAGAGAAAGTCGCTTGTGAAATGGTGCAGGATTTATGGTCACAGGTGCTGAAGCTGCCAACCGCTCGCGCGGCTGGCGTCATTCGGCTGATGCTCTCCGCCGAAATGCAGTAACGCAACCATTGCCCCTCATGCTGAAGTCAGAGGGGCTTTAACATCCGCACTTCGCAATCCACGTGTCCGGTACAGCCCAGCGCTTCGCTGATATGCTCAAACCCTAAATGTTCATACAGGCGGATTGCCTCGGTCAGAAACGCCGTGGTCTCCAGATAGCACTGTTTGAAACCCTGCTCACGGGCATGTTCGAGGGCCATCAGCGCCAGCTTTTTCGCCAGCCCCTGACCGCGTGCGCTCGACAGGAAGTACATCTTTTGCAGTTCGCAAATGTCCGGTTCGCTACATCCTAACGGCGCAACGCCGCCGCCGCCCACGACTTCACCGTTTTGCTCAACCACCCAGTAGGCCGCGCCCGGCTGGCTGTAAACCTGGAATAGTTCATCCAGATTAGGGTCGGCAACGGTATAGCCTTTATCGGCAGTAAGCCCGTATTCAGCGGAAACTTTGCGGATCACGCGGGCAATTGCGGCGTTATCATCGGCAGAAATTCGACGCAGCGTCGCCGCGACGGAGGTAATGGCACTCATAGCGAACTCATGACATAAAAGTGAGACATATGCAGTTAATACCACTGCGGTAAGGGGAAGCGCAAGCGAGGATAATTCAACAAAAAGCCTCTGAGCATATGCGTCAGAGGCTTTTATCGTCTGCGGTGTTGGATGCGATACGCTTATCCGACAAACAGCTTTACAGCGCGGCGATGACCGCCTGCTGCTCAATCAGCTTCGCTTTCGCTTCCGCATAACCGTCCAGCTTCTCACGCTCTTTGGCGATAACTGCTTCTGGTGCGCGAGCAACGAAACCTTCGTTGGAAAGTTTGCCTTCGATACGGGCAATCTCACCTTCGATTTTCGCCACTTCTTTCGCCAGACGCGCCAGCTCATCTTCTTTATTGATGAGGCCAGCCATCGGGATCAGCAACTCGGCGCCGTCGATGATTTTGGTCACGGAGACCGGACCTTTGTCATCGGCTGGCAGCACGGTGATGCTTTCCAGACGCGCCAGGTTCAGCAGGAAGCTGCGGTTATCGTTCACACGGCGCATCGCATCAGCGCTGCAACCGCGCAGCAGCAGTTCGAGCGGTTTACCTGGGGCGATGTTCATTTCCGCACGGATGTTACGTACGGCAACGATCGCCTGCTTCAGCCATTCGGTATCAGCCAGCGCGGCTTCATCAACCTGTGCGGCGTTATATTCCGGGAACGGCTGCAGCATGATGGTGTCTGCGGTAATACCGGAAATCACCTTCACGCGCTGCCAGATGGTCTCGGTGATGAACGGAATGATCGGATGTGCCAGGCGCAGCAGACCTTCCAGAACGGTGACCAGCGTATTGCGGGTACCGCGCAGTTCAGACTCGGAACCGCCGTTCATTACCGGCTTGGTCAGCTCCAGATACCAGTCGCAGAACTGGTTCCAGGTGAATTCGTACAGAATGCCCGCGGCGATGTCGAAGCGGAAGTTGTCCAGCGCTTCGCGGTACGCTTTGATGGTCTGGTTGAATTCAGCAAGGATCCAGCGATCCGCCAGCGACAGGGTCATTTCGCCGCCGTTGAAGCCGCAATCCTGGTCTTCGGTGTTCATCAGCACGAAGCGGCTGGCGTTCCACAGCTTGTTACAGAAGTTACGGTAACCTTCCAGACGCTTCATATCCCAGTTGATGTCGCGACCGGTAGAGGCCAGCGCCGCCAGGGTGAAGCGCAGTGCGTCGGTGCCGTGCGGCTCGATGCCGTCCGGGAACTGCTTCTCGGTACGCTTGGCAATCTTCTCGGCCAGTTGCGGCTGCATCATGTTGCCGGTACGTTTCTCCAGCAGTTCTGCCAGGGAGATACCGTCGACCATATCCAGCGGGTCAATGACGTTGCCCTTGGATTTGGACATCTTCTGGCCTTCGTCGTCGCGGATCAGACCGGTCATGTAGACGGTCTTAAACGGCACCTGCGGCTTGCCGTTTTCATCTTTGATGAAGTGCATGGTCATCATGATCATGCGGGCAATCCAGAAGAAGATGATGTCGAAACCGGAAACCATCACGCTGGTTGGGTGGAACTGACGCAGCGCGTCGGTGTTTTCCGGCCAGCCCAGGGTAGAGAAGGTCCACAGTGCGGAGGAGAACCAGGTATCGAGAACGTCTTCGTCCTGGCGAAGCTGAACGTCGGCACCGAGGTTGTTTTCCTGACGTACTTCGTCTTCGGTACGGCCAACGTAGACGTTGCCGTCGTTGTCATACCATGCCGGGATACGGTGACCCCACCACAGCTGACGGGAAATACACCAGTCCTGAATATCGCGCATCCAGGAGAAGTACATGTTTTCGTACTGCTTCGGTACGAACTGAATGTCGCCGTTTTCAACCGCTTCAACCGCCGGTTTCGCCAGCACGTCGGCACGGACGTACCACTGGTCGGTCAGCATCGGTTCAATAACCACGCCGCCACGGTCGCCGTAAGGTACGGTCAGGTCGTGCGGTTTAATTTCTTCCAGCAGGCCCAGCGCATCAACAGCGGCAACCACCGCTTTACGCGCGGCAAAGCGCTCCAGCTTCTGGAACTCAGCCGGGATTTCATTGGAATAAACGTCGGACTCTTCGCCTTTGGTGTCGTACACTTCCGCGGTTTCACGGATGTCGCCGTCAAAGGTCAGAATATTGATCATCGGCAGGCCGTGACGTTTCCCGACTTCGTAGTCGTTAAAGTCGTGCGCCGGGGTGATCTTCACGCAGCCGGTGCCTTTTTCCATATCAGCGTGTTCATCGCCGACGATGGGAATGCGGCGGTTAACCAGCGGCAGAACAACAAACTTGCCAATCAGATCTTTATAACGCGGATCTTCCGGGTTGACGGCCACGCCGGTATCGCCCAGTACGGTTTCCGGACGGGTGGTGGCGACGACCAGGTAATCTTTACCATCAGCGGTTTTCGCGCCGTCAGCCAGCGGATAGCGGATGTGCCACATTGAGCCTTTCGACTCGCGGTTTTCCACTTCCAGGTCGGAAATCGCGGTGCGCAGTTTCGGGTCCCAGTTCACCAGGCGCTTGCCACGATAAATCAGGTCTTCTTTGTACAGGCGAACGAAGACTTCTTTCACGGCATTGGAAAGACCTTCGTCCATAGTGAAGCGCTCGCGCTCCCAGTCAACGGAGTTGCCGAGACGGCGCATCTGGCGGGTGATGGTGCCGCCGGATTCCGCTTTCCACTGCCAGATTTTGTCGATAAACGCTTCGCGACCGTAGTCGTGGCGGGTTTTACCTTCTTCAGCGGCAATCTTACGCTCAACCACCATCTGGGTTGCGATACCCGCGTGATCGGTACCGGCCTGCCACAGGGTGTTTTTACCCTGCATGCGCTGGTAGCGGATCATGGTATCCATGATGGTTTGCTGGAAAGCATGACCCATATGCAAACTGCCGGTGACGTTCGGCGGCGGGATCATGATGCAGAAGGACTCTTTGCTTTCATCGCCGTTAGGTTTGAAATAGCCCTGCTTTTCCCAGTGCTCGTAAAGCGGCTGTTCGATATCTTGTGGGTTGTATGTCTTTTCCATTATTTCCAGGTTGCCGTATTCAGGTTAAAACCAGCCACGCGGTAAGCTTTGTAGCGATCGCGTGCCGATTGTTTCAAAGAATCTTCGTAAGGAACGAAGTCTATCACTTCTGTGAAAGCGGTGGCAAAATCTGCAAAGCCAACGCGCAAACTGATAAGCAGGTCGCGCGGGCTGCTGTTGCGTTTCTCCGGCCAGGCAATCTCTACCGGTGCGCCGCCTCTGGGGCCTTCACCTGCCAGATTATGCGGAACAAAGCTTTCTGCCGGTCTTGCCCACAGGGCTTCATCCAGTCGAAGAGCCTGCTTTTCGTTTTCGCAGGCGATCAGCACGCGCTTGCCAGCACGCCAACGTTCTGCGGCAATTTCACACACCAACTGCTCGACGGCGCTTAAGCCATCGTGTTGCGTGTCATTGTCCAGAAGATAGAAAGTTGCGTTTCTCATATATGGGGCTTCTTCTGGTGAATTTAAATGCGTTGCCATGATGCACAACCGTAGGCCGGATGGCGTTGCGCTTATCCGGCCTACGGGTCTTATTGCTTGTGCTTACCGCCTTACTCTTCGCCGTTAAAACCGGCACGATTGAGCAGGAACTGCGACAGCAGCGCCACCGGACGACCGGTTGCGCCTTTGGCTTTCCCTGAACGCCATGCGGTACCGGCGATATCGAGGTGAGCCCAGTTGTACTTACGGGTAAAGCGTGACAGGAAGCAGCCCGCGGTAATGGCACCGCCAGGACGTCCGCCGATGTTCGCCATATCCGCAAAGTTGGACTCTAGCTGCTCTTGGTATTCATCACCCAGCGGTAAACGCCACGCGCGGTCGCCAGCCTGTTCGGACGCACCGATCAGCTCATGCGCCAGCGGGTTGTGGTTCGACATCAGGCCAGTGATGTGATGGCCCAGCGCAATCACGCACGCGCCGGTCAGGGTTGCGACGTCAATCACCGCTTCTGGCTCAAAGCGCTCGACGTAGGTTAATACGTCGCACAGGACCAGACGGCCTTCGGCATCGGTATTGAGAACTTCAACGGTCTGACCAGACATGGTGGTCAGCACGTCGCCTGGACGATACGCACGGCCACCCGGCATGTTTTCGCAGCCTGCCAGCACGCCGACGACATTGATTGGCAGCTGAAGCTCGGCCACCATGCGCATCACGCCATATACCGCTGCCGCGCCGCACATGTCGTATTTCATCTCATCCATGCCTTCGGCAGGTTTGATGGAGATACCGCCGGAGTCAAAGGTTAACCCTTTACCGACCAGCACGATCGGACGCGCGTCTTCGGATGGATTGCCTTTGTACTCGATGACCGACATCAGCGACTCATTCTGCGAGCCGTGACCGACGGCCAGATAAGAGTGCATGCCCAGCTCTTTCATCTGCTGCTCGCCGATCACGCGGGTTACAACATTTTTGCTGTAGCTGTCTGCCAGCTGGCGCGCCTGAGAGGCAAGGTAGGCGGCGTTACAGATGTTCGGCGGCATGTTGCCGAGATCTTTTGCCGCTTTAATGCCGGCGGCGATCGCCAGACCGTGCTGGATCGCACGTTCACCGCTGGTCAGTTCCCGGCGGGTCGGTACGTTGAAGACCATTTTACGCAGCGGACGACGCGGCTCGCTTTTGTTGGTCTTCAGTTGATCAAAGCTGTACAGCGTTTCCTGTGCTGTCTCAACGGCCTGACGCACTTTCCAGTAGTTATTGCGCCCTTTGACGTGCAGCTCAGTCAGGAAGCAGACGGCTTCCATTGAGCCAGTATCATTCAGCGTATTGATGGTTTTCTGAATGACCTGCTTGTACTGGCGCTCATCAAGCTCGCGCTCTTTGCCACAACCAATGAGGAGAATTCGCTCAGACAGAACGTTAGGAACATGGTGCAGCAACAGGGTTTGACCTGGTTTGCCTTCCAGTTCGCCACGACGCAGCAGTGCGCTGATGTACCCGTCGCTGATCTTGTCGAGCTGCTCTGCAATCGGAGAGAGACGGCGTGGTTCAAAGACACCCACGACGATGCACGCACTCCGCTGTTTCTCCGGGCTACCGCTTTTTACACTGAACTCCATGCACTACGCTCCTGAATCTTAAAGACAACGGCGGTGGCTACGGATAGAATTGCAAGCTTTCGTAACTCATACCCGCTGTTGCGGTGACTTCGTGTTAATCTTAACGTTATTACGGCATTGGCACGTCAGAACAATTTCTGAGAGGTGGATCCGTTGAGTATAATGATCTTAGCGACGATTTCGACGACTCAAGAGAATAAATGACGTTTAAGCCATGAAACAAGCTAAATTCCGGCAAAAGACGGGTTTTTACGGGCGTATTTAAAGTGATAATCATAAGATATCTGGTTCGGGAAACGCTCAAAAGCCAACTTGCGATCCTATTCATCCTGCTTTTGATCTTCTTTTGTCAAAAGTTAGTCAGGATCCTTGGTGCGGCGGTTGACGGTGATATCCCGGCGAATCTGGTGCTCTCGCTGCTGGGGCTGGGCGTGCCAGAAATGGCGCAACTTATCTTGCCATTAAGCCTGTTCCTCGGGCTGCTGATGACGCTGGGCAAACTGTATACCGAAAGTGAAATTACGGTCATGCACGCCTGCGGGCTGAGCAAGGCTGTCTTAGTAAAAGCGGCGATGGTGCTGGCGCTGTTTACCAGTATTATTGCGGCGGTCAACGTGATGTGGGCCGGACCGTGGTCCTCCAGACATCAGGACGAAGTCCTGGCGGAGGCGAAAGCAAATCCCGGTATGGCGGCGCTTGCTCAGGGGCAATTCCAGCAGGCGACTAACGGCGGTTCGGTGCTGTTTATCGAAAGCGTTGACGGCAGTAACTTCAATGATGTGTTCCTCGCGCAAATCCGCCCGAAAGGTAACGCCCGTCCTTCGGTGGTGGTAGCGGACTCCGGTCATCTTACCCAATTGCGCGATGGCTCTCAGGTCGTGACGCTGAACCAGGGGACGCGTTTTGAAGGGACCGCGCTGCTGCGCGATTTCCGCATTACCGACTTCCAGAATTATCAGGCGATTATCGGTCATCAGGCCGTGGCGCTGGATCCAAACGATACCGACCAGATGACCATGCGTACGCTATGGACGA
The DNA here is from genome assembly GCF_000398845.1 of Citrobacter sp. KTE151. Classification (NCBI taxonomy): domain Bacteria; kingdom Pseudomonadati; phylum Pseudomonadota; class Gammaproteobacteria; order Enterobacterales; family Enterobacteriaceae; genus Citrobacter; species Citrobacter sp. KTE151. The sequence continues at coordinate 299,468 of NZ_KB976059.1, forward strand.
CCGACACCGATCGCGCCCGTGCGGAGCTGACCTGGCGTATCACGTTAGTATTCACCGTATTTATGATGGCGCTGATGGTTGTACCGCTGAGCGTGGTTAACCCGCGTCAGGGTCGCGTACTGTCCATGCTGCCAGCAATGCTGCTTTATTTGCTGTTCTTCCTGGTTCAGACATCGCTGAAGTCGAATGGCGGCAAAGGCAAGCTGGATCCGGTGTTCTGGATGTGGACGGTTAACCTGGCGTATCTGGCGCTGGCGATTGTGCTTAACCTCTGGGATACGGTGCCGATGCGCCGCTTACGTGCCCGTTTTATGCGTAAAGGAGCGGTATAATGCAGCCTTTTGGTGTACTTGACCGCTATATCGGTAAAACCATTTTCACCACCATCATGATGACGTTGTTCATGCTGGTGTCGCTCTCCGGGATCATCAAGTTTGTCGACCAGTTGAAAAAAGCCGGGCAGGGAAGCTACGATGCGATGGGCGCCGGGCTGTATACCCTGCTCAGCGCGCCGAAAGATATCCAGATCTTCTTCCCGATGGCGGCGCTGCTGGGTGCTTTGCTGGGGCTGGGCATGCTAGCGCAGCGCAGTGAACTGGTGGTCATGCAGGCTTCTGGCTTTACCCGTATGCAGGTGGCGTTGTCGGTGATGAAAACCGCGATTCCGCTGGTGCTGCTGACGATGGCCATCGGCGAATGGGTGGCGCCGCAGGGCGAACAGATGGCGCGTAACTACCGTGCGCAGCAGATGTACGGCGGCTCGCTGCTCTCGACCCAGCAAGGTTTGTGGGCGAAAGATGGCGACAGCTTTGTCTACATTGAGCGGGTGAAAGGTGACGCCGAGTTAGGCGGAATTAGCATCTACTCCTTTAACGACAAGCGCCGTTTGCAGTCCGTCCGCTATGCCGCAAGTGCGACGTTTGACCCGGAGCAGAAGGTCTGGCGTTTGTCGCAGGTGGATGAATCCAACCTGACCGATCCGAAGCAAATCACCGGCTCGCAGACGGTGAGCGGCACCTGGAAAACCAACCTTACACCCGACAAGCTCGGCGTCGTGGCGTTGGATCCTGATGCGCTCTCGATTAGTGGTCTGCATAACTACGTGAAGTACCTGAAGTCGAGCGGCCAGGACGCCGGACGCTACCAGCTCAATATGTGGAGCAAAGTCTTCCAGCCGCTGTCTGTGGCGGTAATGATGCTGATGGCGCTGTCGTTTATCTTTGGTCCGCTGCGTAGCGTCCCGATGGGCGTGCGCGTGGTGACAGGGATTAGCTTCGGCTTTGTGTTCTATGTGCTGGACCAAATCTTTGGCCCGCTGACGCTGGTGTACGGCATTCCGCCGATTATCGGCGCGTTGCTGCCAAGCGCCAGCTTCTTCCTGATAAGCCTGTGGCTGATGCTGCGTAAGTCCTGATATTCGCCCCTCCCGCTGTGCGGGAGGGGCGCCTTCTTGCTAGCGTTTTCTCCCCCCCATCAAACTCCCCAACATGCCGCGGATTATCTGATTGGTGACCTGCCGCGCCGCGCTTTTCGCCACGCTCTGTACCACGCCATCGCGCTTGCCGCCGCGCGGTCCGGTGCTGCCAAACAGAATATCCTTCAATCCACCGAGAATACCGCCGTCCACATCGATCGCTTTACCGTTGGCGGGAGGTGTATTTTGCTGCTCGGTGCTGGCCTGCACGCCTTGCTGTAAACGCTCATAGGCGGACTCGCGGTCGATCTGTTCTTCATATTTACCGTACAGCGAGGAGTGATTAATCAGCCCGTTGCGCTCGTCATCCGTCACCGGTCCCATCCGCGAGCACGGCGCAATCACCATTGCTCGTTCAACCACCGACGGGCTGCCTTTGGCGTCCAGAAACGACACCAACGCTTCGCCGGTTCCCAGTTCCTGAATGGCTTTTTCGGTATCAAATGCCGGGTTGGCGCGCATGGTTTGCGCGGCGGTTTTCACCGCTTTCTGATCCTTCGGTGTGAACGCGCGCAGGGCGTGCTGCACGCGGTTCCCCAACTGACCGAGCACGTTGTCTGGAATATCTGACGGGTTTTGCGAGACGAACCACACGCCGACCCCTTTCGAGCGAATCAGGCGGATCACCTGTTCGATTTTATCCAGCAGCACCTGCGGAGCGTCGTTGAACAGCAGGTGAGCTTCATCGAAGAAGAACACCAGTTTTGGCTTCTCCAGATCGCCTGCTTCCGGCAGCTGTTCGTACAGTTCGGAGAGCATCCACAGCAGGCTGGCGGCGTACAGTTTGGGCATCTGGTAGAGCTTCTCTGCGCTGAGGATGTTGATCATCCCTTTGCCGCTGGCGTCAGTTCGCATCCAGTCTTTGATGTCCAGCATCGGTTCGCCAAAGAAGTGCGCCGCCCCCTGTTGCTCCAGCGACAGCAGTCCACGCTGGATTGCCCCGACCGAGGCGCTGCTGATATTGCCATACTGATTCTGGAAGGATTTGGCGTTATCGCCGATGTACTGGGTAATGGCTCGCAGGTCTTTGAAATCGAGCAGCAGCAGGCCCTGGTCATCGGCAATGCGGAAGATAATATCCAGCACGCCGGACTGTACGTCGTTGAGGTTCAGCAAACGGGCCAGCAGCAGCGGGCCGAGGTCAGATACCGTGGCCCGCACGGGGTGACCTTTTTCGCCGAAGATATCCCACACCGTGACCGGATTAGCATGCGGTTGCCAGTCGGTAATGCCGATATTTTTCAGGCGGGCGAGCAGCTTTTCAGAGGCTTGCCCTTCCTCGGCCACGCCGGTTAAGTCGCCTTTCACATCGGCCATAAATACCGGTACGCCAATTTCAGACAGCGATTCGGCCAGCTTCTGTAGCGTGACGGTTTTACCGGTCCCGGTCGCGCCGGTAATCAGTCCGTGACGGTTGGCCATGCCTGGCAGTAAAAACAGTTCGGTATCCGGCGTGCGGGCAATTAGCAGGGGTGCGCTCATTGAGATTTCCTCCATTTATCTTGCCTGGAGTATAGGCAATGTCCATCAAAGAGAGTATGCGATGGCCAGAGAAAATGACTTAAAGCGTATTGCCGTGATAAATCTGGTACCCCAAATCCACGGTGTTGTGGTTATGGTCGTTGTTCTTGATTTTGCTCAGCAACATCTGCGCTGCCATGCGGCCAATGTCAAAACGCGGGGTGATCACGCTGGCGAGGCTTGGGATCATCTGCCTGCCCATTTCCAGCCCGTGAAAACCGGCAATCGAGATCTGTTCCGGAACGGCCAGATCGCGCTCGCGGCACAGCAGCAGCGCGCCCATCGCAATATCGTCGTTGGTGCAAAAAACGCCGTCTAAATCCGGATGCGCGGCGAGCGCGTCCCGCATCATCTGGGTGCCGAGATGGATGGACGAAATAGAACGCGGATTGACGCGCAGCGGCACCAGATCCCGGCGCGTCATGGCATCGCAATAGCCGCGATAGCGCTGTTCATCGCGGACGTCGTCTTTCGAACCGAGATAGAGGATTTTGCGCCGCTGGCGTTTATCCAGCATGGTGCTGACCATATCAAACGCCGCCTGACGGTTATCGAAGCCTACTTCCATGTCCAGACGATCGCCCTGAATATCCATCAGCTCCACCACCGGAATGTTGGCTGAACGCAGAAACTTCACCGTGCGCAGGGTGTGATATTTCTCGGACAGGATAATGCCGTCGATATTATACGACAGCAGATTGATCACCGACTCTTCCTCGGATTCCCGGTCGTAATTGTAGTTGGCGATCAGCGTCTGATAGTTATGGTCCGAGGTGACCGACTCAATGCCGGCCAGAATGTCAGCGAACAGCTGGTTTTGAAACGAGGGGATCAGCACGCCAAGCGTATAGCTTTGCGCATTCAGCAGCATCGCGGGCGCGCGGTTGGGGATGTAATTAATCTCCTCCATAATCTGCGCGATGCGTTCGCCGGTTTCCTTTGCGACCTTTTTTGGCGAGCGAATGTAGCGGCTCACCGTCATTTTGGTCACGCCCGCCAGCGTGGCGATGTCTTGCAAAGAAATTCTGTGGTTCCTCATTTTCTCTCCAGTGCCGGGGAGCGCGGATCTGTGCTCCCCGGTGATGACTGTCTTAATGCAGAATGGCGTTCAGCGCCAGAACCCCCAGCAGCCCCATAATGGAAATCAGCGTCTCCATTACCGTCCAGGTACGCAACGTTTCCCCGACGCTGAGATTAAAATAGCCTTTAAACAGCCAGAATCCCGGATCGTTAACGTGGGAGGCAATCACGCTGCCCGCGCCGGTAGCCAGCACCATCAGCGCCGGGTCGGCATGAGTGACGTTGATAATCGGCAGCACCACGCCTGCGGTGGTGATCGCCGCCACGGTGGCTGAACCGAGCGCGGTACGCAGCAAGGCGGCGACCGTCCAGCACATCAGCAACGGAGAAAGCGACGTGCCGGTCATCAGGTGCGAGATATATTGCCCGACGCCGCTGTCGACCAGAACCTGCTTAAACGCGCCGCCCCCGGCGATGATAAACACAATCATCGCAATCGCACCGATAGAGTCGCCAATGATATCCATAATTTGCTCGATCGTACGTCCGTTACGTCGGCCAAGGGTAAAAATGGCGAGCACGATAGCGATAAACAACGCGACGGCAGGGTTACCGATAAACTCAAAGAACACCCGTACGCTGTTGGTTTTCGGCAGCGTGATTTCGCACACTGCGGCGACCGCCATCAGTATGACCGGGATTACCGCGGCAAAGATACTGTTCCAGAATGACGGCATCTCTTCTTCGGTGAACAGATGCGGGTTGAATAACCCTTCCGGCGGCGCTTTCTCAAAGCGGGTCAGCAGCTTAGAAAACAGCGGCCCGGCAACAATCACCGTCGGGATAGTAATAATAAAGCCGTACAGCAGGGTGGTGCCGAGATTAGCCTCGAAAATGGTGGCAATCGCGGTCGGCCCCGGATGCGGCGGCAGAAAACAGTGGGTCACGGACAGCGCAGCTACCATCGGGACGCCAACATACAGCAGCGGCAGGCCGGAAGAGGCCACCACCGTAAACACCAGCGGCAGCAGCAGAACAAAGCCGACTTCGAAAAACATCGCCAAACCCACCACCAGACCGGTGATCACCAGCGCCCACTGCACGCGTTTCTTACCAAACGTGCCAATCAGCGTGGTGGCGATGCGCTGAGCCGCGCCGGTATCGGAAATCAGCTTACCGAGCATTGCGCCGAAGCCAAGGATCATCGCCAGACCGCCGAGGGTCCCGCCGATCCCATTTTGTATTGAGTGCAAAACGGCCTGGGCATCCATCCCTTCGGCAAAACCGACGACCGCCGCCACCAGGACCAGAGCAATAAAGCCGTTAACTTTAAAACCAATCATCAGGACCAGGAGCAGCGCGACGCCTGCCGCAATTATTATTAATGGCATAATCGTTTCTCTTATATCCCCGTCATACTGCAAGTTGCAGGTGTGTTGGCTACGCTCACTCACCCGAATCACTTACTCAAGTAAGCTCATCGGGTTCATTCACTTGCCGCCGTCCTGCAACTCGAATTATTTAGGGGGGGCCAAAAATGCAGCGCCTGGGCGCTGCGTGATGTTGCGTTGTGTTGTATCAGACGGCGACCAGCATGCCGCCATCGACAAACAACAGGTGCCCGTTAACAAAATCGGATGCTTTGGAAGAGAGGAATACCGCCGCGCCAATCAGCTCCTGCGGATCGCCCCAGCGCGCGGCTGGCGTACGTTTGCACAGCCAGGCGGTGAAGGCTTCATCCTCGACCAGCGCTTTGGTCATCTCGGTTTTAAAGTAGCCCGGTGCGATACCGTTGACCTGGATATTGTGGCGCGCCAGCTCAACGCACATACCGCGGGTGAGCATTTTCACCGCGCCTTTCGAGGCGGCATACGGCGTGATGGTATCGCGGCCCAGTTCGCTCTGCATGGAGCAGATGTTGATGACCTTCCCGGCCTGACGTTCCACCATGCGACGCGTTACAGCTTGCGAGACCAGGAACACCGCCGTCTGGTTAACGGCAATCACATCGTTCCAGTCCTGCTCCGGGAACTCGGTAAACGGATGGCGGCGCTGAATACCGGCGTTATTCACCAGTACATCGATTGGGCCAATGTCTTTTTCGATATGGTCGATGGCGGCATCAATGTCCTGTTTCTGCGTAACATTGAAGGGCGCGGCAACGGCGCGGATCCCTTCCTGTTGCAGTTTGGCGACGGCGGCCTCCGCGCGCTCCGGCGTAATATCATTGACGATAATCTGCGCGCCATATTTACCCAGCCCGGTCGCCAGTAAATAACCAATACCCTGGGCCGAACCGGTGATCAGAATATTTTTGCCATCCAGTGAAAAAAGATCGTTCATTATGTTCTTCCTTATTTTGTTTCAGCAAAAACGAGCTGGACTTTCGCTGCCTGGGTTTTATCCCCGGCAAAGATCAGCGCCTGTTCAAGCTCGGTAAATGGATATTCAGCGCTGAGTAACGGCAGTGGATCGATAACGTTATTCGCCAGCCACGACACCGCGGTGTTGAACTCGGTGGTAAAGCGGAACGAGCCTTTGAGCGCGATCTCTTTGCCGATCAGCATCATCATCGGGAAGTCCGGCACCGCACCGCCCATGCCGACCTGCACCATCACGCCTTTCGCGCGGGTGACCTCCAGGCAGGTGGTGATTGAGGACGGATGACCAGAGACTTCGAAGCTGACGTCGAAGTAGCCTTTTTCTTTTTTCCACTCATCGAGCGAGTCCTGCTGCGGGTTGATCAGCGTGTCAGCACCCATCTGCTGGGCCAGCGACAGCGAGCGCGGGCTGATATCAGCACAGACAATTTCTGCTGCGCCGAGCGTTTTCACCGCGCTGACGATCAGGCAGCCGATAGGCCCCACGCCGGAGATAAACACGCGTTTGCCCTGCAGGTCTCCTGCTTCATGCGCGGCGTGGATTGCGACTGCCAGCGGTTCGGCAAAGGCCATGACTTTTTCATCGGCGTGCTGGGGGTAGGGGATGCACTGCGCGGTATCGACGGTTTTAAATCGGGTAAAGCCGCCGTCAACGTGGGGAAAATACATGGCGCTGCCAAAAAAGCGCATTTCCGTGCACTGGTTTTCTTCGTGCTGCAGACAGTATTTACAGTGGCCACAGGGCTTCGACGGATTAATAGCCACCGACTGACCTTCATGTAATTCTTTTGAGTCGCTGTGCACTACTTTACCAATAACTTCATGGCCTAAAATCATCGGTGCTTTAACGGTAAAATTACCGACTTTTCCTTCCTGATAATAATGTAAGTCGGAACCACAAATTCCGCCGCGGGTAATTTGCACCAGCGTTCCTTTATTATCCCATTCAATATTTTGGTCGGTAATGGCAACAGTTTTCTTACCCGCGACAACGCAGGATTGTGTTTTGACTTGCATAAATGCCTCACTGGTCAGGTAGTAACCTCGGCAGCATTTAAACGGTTTTGATTGTTATTATTTGTGATAAAGATCACGCTGGAAAATTGTTACACTACAATGTTACGCATAACGTGATGCGCCTTGTAAATCTGCTCAGCCACGCCGAAAAAAGGTGAATTCTGCAATGTGGAAGGCGTAGTATCGCGCCATGGAATATGAATCTGGAGTTTTTTCAATGGCCGGGGAAAGTTATATTTTGATGGGCGTTTCGGGTAGCGGTAAATCTTTAATTGGCAGCAAAATTGCTGCAGTATTATCGGCTAAATTCATTGATGGTGACGATCTCCATCCGGCCAAAAATATTGATAAAATGTCTGAAGGTATTCCATTAACCGATGAAGACCGATTACCGTGGTTAGCGCGATTAAATGACGCTTCATACAGTTTATATAAAAAGAATGAGACCGGGTTTATTGTCTGCTCGTCATTAAAAAAACAGTATCGCGATATATTGCGGCAGGGCAGTCCGAATGTGCATTTTTTGTGGCTGGACGGCGATTACGAGACCATTCTGGCTCGCATGCAGCGTCGGGCAGGGCATTTTATGCCGGTGGGATTACTCAAAAGCCAGTTCGATGCGCTGGAGTGCCCGCAGGAGGACGAACGTGATATTACCCGCATCGACGTGAACCATGACATTGAGCATGTGACGGAACAGTGCCGCCAGGCGGTGCTCGCGTTTCGTAACAGGCAATAAGCTCAGCCCCTTGCGGGACTGAGCCTTGCATCAGAAGTCGGCTTTCAGCACCACGCGGTAGCGGGCTTTGCCGTCACGCACGTGCTGGATAGCTTCGTTAATTCGCGACATCGGGTACAGTTCGGTGGTGGGCGACACCTTGCTGCGCCCGGCAAACTTCATCAGCTTGCGCAGTTCGAACGGCGTACCGGTTGCCGAACCGGAGATGCTGCGATCGCCGGCAATTAAGGTGAACGCTGGCACCGGCAGCGGCTTCAGCACCGCGCCGACGGTATGGAAGTTACCGCCGTAGGCCAGTGCTTCAAAATAAGGCTGCCAGTCGAGATCGACGTTAACCGTGTTAATAATGAGATCGAACTGGCCCGCCAGCGCTTTTAGCGCATCCGGATCGCGGCTGTTAACCACCTTATCCGCCCCCATCGCCAGCACTTCCTGCTCTTTCGCCGGATTGGAGCTGAACGCGGTCACTTCGCACCCCATCGCGTGTAACAGCTTAATGGCGATATGCCCCAGGCCTCCGATGCCGATCACCCCAACGCGGCTGGTGGCGGTGATATGGTGCATCAGCAGCGGTTTGAACACCGTGATACCGCCGCACAACAAGGGACCCGCCGCCGCCAGATCGATGCTCTCCGGCAGCGGGATCACCCACTGCCAGTCGGCCCGCAGCTTCTCGGCAAAGCCACCGCGATTGAGAATAGTGGGAACGGAACCTTCCAGGCAGTTAATCTGATTGCCGCTGATACAGGCGTCGCAATGCCCGCAGCTGCGCGCCGTCCAGCCAATGCCGACGCGCTGACCAACCTTCAGACCTTTATCTTGCGCCGCGCTGCCGAGCGCCGCCACGCGACCAATCACCTCATGCCCGGCAACCAGTGGATACTGAGAGAACCCCCATTCGTTGTCGATCATCGACAAATCGGAATGGCAGATACCGCAGTAATCGACCTGGACTTCGACATCTTCCGGCTTAAGCTCGCCCGCATCATATTCATAGAGTTCTAGTTCGCTGCCCGCCGCTTTTGCGGCGTAGCTTTTTATCATCGACATCGTGTTTCCCTCAGTGTGGTGTTGAACTGGAAGTGTAGAGCATGGGGAAACGGGACGCTTCGCAGAAGGGGGGATTAATAAGGGGGCAAACTGTGACGATGGTTGCAGGTGAGAAAGGGAATGCTGAAATTTTCAACACTTAGCGAGTCAGGCACACGCTGGTGCTTGCATGGTGGCGCATGACAGGTATAATCCACAACGTTTTCCGCATCCCTTCCGTGCCGGAGTGGCGAAATCGGTAGACGCAGTTGATTCAAAATCAACCGTAGAAATACGTGCCGGTTCGAGTCCGGCCTTCGGCACCAACAGTATGTAAATAGACCTCAACTGAGGTCTTTTTTTATGCCTAAAATCCAGTCCCCGCAAGGCTTTACCCCGCTTTTCAGTCAACCGACGTCAATCTGAGTTACCCCACATCAACATGCTTGTGAGTATAGAACCGAGTATATATGCTGGTTCGATAATGGTTGTATACTCACAGCGGCACATGGAAGGAGAACTTTTATGGCTCTGACAGATATCAAAGTGCGTTCTGCAAAACCACAGGAAAAGGAATACACCCTTGTCGATGGGGATGGCATGTTTTTGCTCATACATCCTAACGGCTCAAAATACTGGCGGTTCCGTTTTCGCTTTGGGGGTAATCAGCACCTTATGGCGTTTGGGGTTTACCCTGAAACATCCCTCGCTGATGCTCGTCAAAAGAGGGAAGAGGCCAGAAGGCTTGTTGCTGCTGGAATCGATCCTCGCGAACACAAACGTGCTGTGAAAGAAGAACAGACGAAAGAAGCTATCACCTTTGAGTCAGTTGCCAGAGAGTGGCATGGCGCTAATAAGAAATGGTCGAAAGACCATAGCCTACGGGTGCTTAAAAGTCTGGAGAAAAATCTCTTCCCTACTTTAGGCAAGCGCAGTATTGATAGTTTCAGCACGCGCGATCTTCTTGTTCCTATAAAAGTAGTTGAGGCGACAGGGCGACTTGAGGTGGCTTCACGTCTTCAGCAGCGTACATATGCGATTATGCGTTATGCAGTGCAAAGTGGTTTGATCGATTACAATCCGGCCCAGGAAATGGCTGGGGCCGTAGCTTCAAGTAATCGTGTCCATCGTCCAGCGCTTGAGCTGAAACGCTTACCAGAACTACTCCGCAGAATTGATGGTTATACAGGCCGTCCTATGACTCGTTTGGCCGTCGAACTCACGTTATTAATTTTCATTCGTTCGAGTGAATTGCGCTTTGCCCGCTGGTCTGAAATCGATTTTGAAAAGGCAATGTGGACGATACCGGCGGAGCGAGAATTTATCGAAGGGGTTAAGCATTCACAGCGTGGCTCGAAAATGCGCACCCCTCATTTGGTGCCGCTGTCCCGTCAAGCATTAGCAATCCTGAAGCAGGTTCACAAGCTTAGTGGCGCTCGTGATTTTGTTTTCATTGGCGATCATGACCCTCGTAAACCAATGAGTGAAAACACGGTGAACAAGGCGCTGCGGGTTATGGGTTATGACACGAAGGTTGAGGTTTGTGGCCATGGTTTCAGGACGATGGCTTGTAGTTCATTGATTGAGTCAGGCCTGTGGTCGAGGGATGCGGTCGAACGACAGATGAGCCATATGGAGCGTAATTCTGTGCGGGCGGCTTACATTCACAAGGCGGAGCATCTTGATGAGCGTCGATTGATGTTGCAGTGGTGGGCGGATTATCTGGATGTAAATCGGGAGAAGGGGATTAGTCCGTTTGACTATGCGAAAGTGTAGTCAAATTGGAAGACTTTTCGCAAAGATGCACACTCTTGTTGGAATTTAAAATGCACTGTATATAATTACAGTTAGTTTGTTTCATAATCAATGCTTGGATACCACGGAACTGGCCTTAGTTAGAAAAAAAGGTGGCCATCGGGACTGGTTTCCGTTAGGATCTTCGGATCAAAAAGTGATGAAAAAGTCGATATGAAAAAGAAACCACTGAAGCAGTACAAGGTATCCTCGTTTTTCGCAGGGATTGGTGGATTCGATCTTGGTCTTGAGAAAGCGGGGATGGAAGTTGTTTTCCAATGCGAAATCAACAAGTTTTGCCAGAAAGTACTTAGAAAAAATTGGCCAAAAGTTCCATTACATACTGATATTACACAACTGAATGCTGATGAGATCCCAGAAAGTAGTGTTTGGTGTGGTGGTTTTCCTTGCCAGGATGTGTCGTCAGCTAACCAAGGAAAACGGAAAGGTCTAGAGGGGGCCCGAAGCGGCTTATTTTATACATATGCAAAACTCATCGAAGAAAGAAAGCCTGAATGGCTTGTTATTGAAAATGTTCCCGGACTGCTCAACAGCCACAATGGACAAGACTTCAAAGTTGTCATCGATACGTTGGTCGAACTCGGGTATGGCGTTTCGTGGAGAGTATTGGATGCAAAATACTTTGGAACACCCCAGCGTAGAAGAAGAGTGTACATTGTCGCAAGTCTTGGAAACATGCGCTCCGCTCGAGTCCTTTTTGAACCCGGAGCAACTAGAATCGTTGATAAACAGGGCCAAGGAGAGAGGGCAAATGCTTCCGGAGCCTCTGATACAGGCCTATCAAAAGCAGATATCTATTCTATCCAGCATGCAAGTATTGGACGAAAAGCAACCGCAGGACCTCAAGCAAAAGGATACAGGAACGACGGAGAAACCTACACTCTTGACTCAAGAGGAAGTTCAGATGCTGTATGTGCGCCGGATGCTGCCTTCCGAGTACGAGCGTCTGCAGGGATTTCCAGAGAACTGGACTCTAATCGATTCAGAGCAGTAGGGAACGCTGTCGCGGTCCCTATTGTTGAATGGATAGGAAAAAGAATTGTCCTTGTAGATCAGCAGATGCTCAACGAGGCATTATCGTAACAGTACTATTATCTAAACGTAAAAATGATCCTTCGAATAGTTCAGGGCGTGGTGCGCCCTGATCTGTTAGAAATCTTACAAATGTTGAATAGTTGGTGAATAATGTTTTTGAGTCATCAATGATCAACGGAATCGGACCTGGATGTGGTTCATCCGATGTATCTTCCTTGAAAGCTAAAATACATAATGTCCAGTTATGGGCTTTTAGATCCCTAAGATTTGCATTCCTAAAACGTCTGTGTAGATAGTCATAGAGTAAGCTACCAACAGCAAAAACGATTTTTCCACCAGTTTGATCAACAACATTCCCTTTCACAAGAAATTGTTCTTGTTGTCGTCTCCATGCGTTGGTTTCGATAGTATTTGCTGCTACAGGTCTTCTTAGAATTTCATTTGTTGGGTATTCGAGGTCAGCCCAAGCGGCAATGTGGCGAGTAATGGCTCCTGTGCTGCTCGTTTCTCCGCCGCCTTGCATTTCGAGGAGGACTTCGTCAGCTCTTCCTCTACCGGAAAAGTTTCTCATTACGTAGTCTGCGTGGTAGCTATTATCTGAATCTGGTAAAGGAATATTGACTTCTCTTTTTACGCCAATCTCTGAATCTTGCAGTTCAGGATCCTGATAAATCAGTTTTGCTACTTTCCGCAAAATGTCTCTCTGATGTTCAACTAAGACATTGTCAACTTGTTGTGTACGCTCACCTGAGATGATTGTCTTTTTTTGGCGAGTAGAACAAAGTCTATGCTCACAAACGATCCAAATAGTGCCGTCTGGTTTACGGACAGAGCAAACAGGATGATTATTTTTACTTACTTTGTCACACGTACGATCCATAAAAGGGCATTGCGCCAGCGTCCCTTTTGAAACGGGGACAATCTGTTGTTCCACGTCTGTTCTTTGGCCTAAATATTCCGCGATACTCACTGCCATTGCTCATTCCTCATTCAGGAGCTGTGTGCGATATGATCTCAGTGAGTAGCAATTTATGTCAATTAATTCATGGTGTTTCTGCATCCTGGATGTCAGTTTTCAATGGGATGTGATGAAGTTTCGATGTCGAAGCTGCACATTTACTGATAACACTCAACATTGTCACTGTTGAAAAGGTACATGGGATGCTCAGGGCGAGTTACAGGTCAAAGATTCCGCCACACGATGAGTGCTATTTTGTATGAGCAGGGGTTTAACTAGGTCTGGATTGAGCCATAACTGCCTGTGTTAATAATTACTATCATTGGTAGGACAGAACTCTGCTAAATATCGGTAAGGAAGAAGATAGATGATGCTGTGGTACGGATATTTCATTTATTGAATAATTAATTTTAGTGTAAAACAGATTGATTATTTTAAATGTAAGGGAGCAAGGATATCTTGGCTCCCCTTAGGGATTACAATATCAAATATAGTTAGATAGCTGTTCTACAATAAATGAGAAATATGTTGAAGTTCCCATTCATTTAATTCAATTACAGCCCTTTTAAGATCTAAAGCTTGTAACTTGTTTTCTGAATGATATTTTCTGATCTTAATTGCGGTTTCCCTAGGAACGCCTCTGTCACTCAAGTATCGAGATATCTCGCTATACAAACCTAATTCTATTTGCGATATAACACTGCTACTATCACTTATATCGGCAGCGGGTTTTAATAACATAGGTAAGCCAAAACTAACATGTTTCGTTAATTTATCAATTTCCTTATCTAAATTTTCATGTAATTCATTATTGTAAGTTGGAAACCTGTTCTCTAATATTTCGCATAGTGAGTTTTCTCTTACCCATCCCTCAGCGCTTTTTGCTATTCCGAACAAAAATTTTTCGTCATGAACTTGACCAATATAGCGCGTGAAGTAATAATTAAAATTGTCTCTCATTATTTTAAGCCATGACAGAAAAACATCGCAAAGGTCAGCCTTAAATATGGCTGAAGGAATGTGCATGTTAGTTTTTGTTATAAATAAATACAATTCATTTAAATCAAAAGGATCCCAGTATCTATTTTGCATAACTATTTGCCGTGGCACTGAAATATCTTCAAGTCCTGATATTATTTTTTTTATATAGAATTCGTCTAAAAATATGCCAACATTATTTAATCTTGAAATCCCCTCATGACCATGCCTGAAGAACATTTGCCGGATGTAAGTAATAATGCTTTTTGAATTGCTTGTAAATACTAAAGAAGAGTCATCCAATTTTTCATTAATGTAGTCAATATCCCGCAAGTATAGATCGTGATAGCCTGTTTTGATTTCCTTATATTCATTCGAGAATAATGTTTCATTTTCTTCTCTATGTGATTCAAATGAATTTTCATCCAGCACAATTGTTCTGCCAACAAAGTCTGTAAGTAGCCGTCCTGCCCTTCCTCGTAGGTTTGCAAACTCATAAGGGGATAGCATCACTGAAGTTTCGACTTTGCGTACAAATAAATTAGGGTTTCTTATGATTATATTTTTCGCAGGTAGATTTACCCCCTGCATTAAAGTTGTAGTACAGAAGAGATTTTTTATGTAGCTCTGCGATACCGCATATTCAATACTTTTACGTACATGCATTGGAATTCTACTGGTATGGTAAGCTACACCATAATTAACAAACTCGGCAAGTTCATAGTGCTTATGGACAGAGTTTTTAAGATATAAGGAAAGGCTTTCTAATTTAGTAGTGGCAATCATGGGGAATACTTCGCAGTATTCTTTTGCTGATTTTCTAGCTTGTCTCGTTGTTGGAGAGAAAATTATATTACTATCATCATTTAATTTTTTAAGTATGCTATGCAAATAAGAGTTGAATGCTGAATTGTACTGTGATGCCCCTATACCTTTTATCAAATCGACATTTTGTATTGGAGTGGAAATGGGCAGCGATGAAAATGGTGAATACTGATTGATGTAATAGATATCACTTTTTTTTGATACTGAGTATGTGAGACTTAATACAGGAGGGACATCTGTTTTTTTCTCTTCAGAAATCTCACCAAAAATGTCAAAGCTCAAGCCTCCAATGTTTTTCAAGCGTGGCCCACTGAGGATTATTTTACTCACTTCTACATCAGTTCTAACATCCATTAGGACATCGTATAGTATTTTTGCTCTATCATTATTCTCGCTGTCAGCTCGCTCTATATTTTGAATTTCATCCACTATTAATAAATCTAGGCTGTCAATGCTTTCTTGTGAGAATACTGAGATTGCTCTTTCTTGTGTTAATACATAGACAAAATTTTCCTTACCCTCCTCAAATGAGTTAAGTATATCTACTCCTCTAATATTGTGATCTTTAAAAAGATTAGATAGATCTGTAGTGACTTGGCTTATTAAGCTTAGCGTGGGCACGACATAAACAATTTTTGTTGCGCCTTTTCCTAATAATTGAATTGTTTTTAAATATAGTAGGAATGATTTTCCCGCCGATGTGGGTGCTGAAATTCCAATTATTTTGTTATTATCTATGGCTTCCCAAAGATCATGCTGAAATTCTGTTAAAATATAATCTTTTTGGTTTATCGTTATTTTGTTTTTTAATTCATCTGCGATAATTTTTAATTTATCAAAATAGCTTCCATAATAGGAATAAACACCATCGTTTTTTAACGATTCATCCATCATCTTATTGCTGGGTGAAAAGCCGATATAAGATAATGTTGGGGATAGTATCTGCCTTAAAGTATCTTTATCATTCTCATTACAATGCGTCCAAATCAAAGCAATGGTTATCATTGCCAATTGTCTGTTGTCATCGTTGTTAGTGCTGTTGGCTATCTTGTTTAATAAATTTAGTGCATTTATCAATAAGTCTCTATTTAATTTTTTTCTTTCTCCAGTAATTAAGTTAAGACGAATTGCGAAATCGTCTAATTCGAAAGATAGTAAACTTAAAATTATACTTCTATCATTCATAACTCACCCTTCGAAATTATTTAATAAATTAGATAGTGACCATGACGGAAACACGATGTAATGTATTCTACTAATATATGCTAAATTAAAACTATCATATAAGTTTGAATGTGTTTTATTCCATCTGTCTTCAACGCATTCTTCAATTTTTTTTCTTATCTCCGGGGCGCTAGGAGCTTGTGTGTTTTTATTTTCTTCATAAACAATCAAACAAATAAATTCAAAGATGGGGTCTTTTAGCTTACCTTTCAATAAGTTATCTGCAATAGCCTGTAGTTCTGGTTCAATAAAATCATCATATCTATAAAGCAGTAATTCATTTTCGATATTTTGAATTGAATTAAATATACTGCTTACGGATGAAGATAGTGCTTCGTTAAATTTGTATTTTGATTCATAGCATTTTGACTCACCCAAAAAAAATATTTGCTTATCACCATTATCTAGATAGTGTATAGCATCAGCGCCATGTCTTTCTAATCCTGGGTTTGTCGTTATGGGCATTTTTCTCAATAATGGAGCTGCTTGAAAAAAATGCTGTATAAAATTAAATAATAACAGTTCGCCATATTGCCCTTGAGGACAGCCTTTCCTGAATTTTAATGACATGATTTCATGAAGGTAGCTTATTGCATTTTGGAAATCTTGATTCCTAGATGTCAATTCTCTGTTAAGAATTGCATTATATCTATTCTTGGAATAGACCCAGCTGGATGCTGTGCTTTTTAATTCTCGAATAAAAGAATCTCTTCGCTCGCTCAAATCCAAATAATTGATGGCTACGCCACGATGCGATTTTGCTGCAGGTTTTTGAATTTTTTGTTCAAACCAATGCAAATGGTTCATGAGATCATCTGTATTGGATAAATTTACAGTGGTTGCCATGTCATAGTCCCTTACGGAGATAATTCATTGAAATTAATATCTTATACAGCACATGTAAATAGCCGTGGTGTATTTTTATCCAATGAATCGTTACAAAAATAAGATGCATGCCCACCCTGTTCTGTGTGAACGCTACGACCAGCTACGGATTTATACCAAAAGTAGGAATTCTATATGTCACGTATTACCATCAACGTTTTATGGTTAACCGTACCAATAGCGCGGAAGTGGGCATGAGCGAAGTAGCAGATCAACAGCAATTGGAAACTCAGCCAGCGGGTGATGACCTCCTGCAAGGTGTCAAACGCGTTCTCAGGCATGCCGTTCAGGCGTACGGGGATGGGTTAAAGGTTTATCAAAGCCTGCAAAATCTCAACGAGGTGATTGGCACGGAGTACGGTAATCGGGTCATTTATGAGTTGATTCAAAATGCGCATGATGCGCATACGTCCGAAGAACGTGGGCGGATAGCTGTCAGCCTGGTGCTTGAAAACCTTTCACGGGGAACGCTCTACATCGCTAATGATGGGCGAGGGTTTCGCCATCAGGATGTTGAAGCGGTCAAAAACCTGGCGATCAGCTCCAAAGAGATTGGCGAAGGTATTGGCAATAAGGGGCTTGGATTTCGCAGTATCGAGGCGCTGACGCAATCCGTGAGGATCTATTCTCGCTCAAATACGAACGGCAAGGACCGATTTGAGGGTTACTGTTTCCGTTTCGCAGATACTGACGAAATCGCGCATAATATTCGCGATCTCGGTGTTGATGACGCGATCAGCAACGAAGTTGCCAAAACGCTTCCCCGCTATCTTGTGCCTGTTCCTCTAGATGATCAACCGGAGGATGTCCGCACTTTTGCCCGCAACGGTTTCTCCACCGTTATCGTGGCACCGTTAGAAACTGAAGCGGCAGTTACGCTTGCCAGAACGCAGGTGAAGGAGCTGACCAATCGCGATGTTCCACTGATGCTTTTCCTCGATCGTATTACCGAAATCAGTATCGAAATTTTATCCCCGGATGAGAAAGCCGAAAAGCGCACCATGCAACGGCAGGAAAAGGCGCTGGGAAGTATTCCTGACGCGCCTGATGTCAGTCTCTACGAAGTCGATATAGGTCAGCGGAAACGCTTTTTAGTGGCCAGAAGCAATGTCGATAAAGCGCGCGTGCAGCAAGCGGTGAGCGATAGCTTATTGACTGCACCTCAGCTAAAGCGTTGGCTGAACTGGCAAGGGATACCGGTTGTTTCTGTCGCCGTTGGCCTGAACAAATCAACAGTAACTTCTGGAAGACTCTACAACTTTTTGCCAATGGGCACTGAGGCCGCTTCACCGATTTGCGGCTATATCGATGCACCATTTTTTACCGATATTGACAGGCGTAACACGAACATGAGTTTGCAGCTGAACCGGCTGTTAATGGAAGTGGCTGCGGAAACCTGTGCCGCTGCTGCTTTGTCCGTCGTATCCCGTGAGCTGGATATAGGTGCATCTGCGGTTTTTGATCTGTTTGCCTGGACGGGGGAACATCGTCGCATGATGCAAACAGCACTGGAACGGAAAGATACTTCGCTCAGCAAAGCCCGCCTGATTCCGGTGATGGCTCCGCCAGGAAAACAGCAATGGTCGAGTCTTGAAGAAGTCAGTATCTGGCCGGAGGTGAAATTTGCCATCCTGAAGCCGAAAGACGTTGCCAGATACAGTGGCGCGCAGTTGGTTTCTAGCGAATTGAATACGCCGCGCATAGTGCGTTTGAGGGAGATAACAAAATTTCCCTATATGTATCAGTCATTAGATCCTTCGGCGCAGACACTGGTGAAATGGGCAGAAGCCTTTGCCCTTTCGCTGGTGGAACGGAAATTCTCCCCTGCCAGTTGGACCAAATTCTATGATGATTTGGTCACCTTGTTTGCTGCGGTAAAAGTGAAACTCAACACACTTGAGAACTGCCTGATCCTGTATGACCGCCAGGGCAAACTCCGGCCCGCAGGCGGGCATAACAGTAATGAACACAATGGCGTTTTTGTACGTCGGCATGTATCCAGAGGCGACAAAAAGAAAGATAAGCGTACCGGGATTCCGTTGCCGCCAGCGATTGTTTCTCGGCGCTACCGGTTTCTGGATGAAAAAATCGTGCTTAGTGCGGCGACGTTCAATGCGTTTACCGTCGCCGACCTGATAAGAGAGTACGATCCGATCAAAGCCCTGTCAGGGCTGAATACGGCCCTGAGTAATAAGGCGACAGTCAGACAGCGCCAGGATGCACTATTGTGGGCATTTGAGGTCTGGCGCAGCAGTAGTGTCGTTGTCGATGTGGAGCTGAAAAAAGCCGATCTCCATATTCCCGTGCAGTCGGGTTGGTGTGCGGCAAGCAAGGCTATGTTTTCATCCTCCTGGACGCCAACAGGGAAGGTTGTGGAAAGCTATTTAACCGGCGCGATGGGGATCTCGCCTGACTGCCGTCTGGCAGCGGGTTTGTTATTGATTGAGCTGCAAGACTGGCCGGGCGTCGTGCAAAACAGCAAAACCGACTGGATTAAATTCCTCCGCGTGCTTGGCGTTGCAGATGGATTACAGCCGGTTGAATCTAAGGTAAGAGCGCGAGCATATGGCGATAGTTGGAATAGCTTTTTACGCAATGGCGACGAGCATGAGGGGTTTGATAGCGACTGGAGGGCAGAAGTAAAGCGGGCACATATAAGTTTCTACCATCCTCAGACGGTCTATACCTCGGAAGGAAAAACATGGCGATTGCCCGGGCAACTTGAGCACGCAACATTGCCAGACGATCTGAGGGAGCTGTTGTGTACGCTGATTTTCGCCTTTCTGAAGTCGCAGACTACGGAGTTTTTTACCTTTGAGGTCGGTCGTTTTGAGCGACAGAATTCGCAAACAGACTCCCGTACGCTGCCAACGCCGCTTGGCACTTTTTTACGCACTAAAGCTTGGCTTGCCAGCACTAGCTCACTATCTGAAGGATTGCATTTTAGCCGTCCAGATGCGTGCTGGGCTTCGCGGGAGCGGCGCAATAAACCTCCGCGTTTCCTAGACCATTTGATTGAGCACAACGTTGATATTATTGAAGAGAGTCAACTAGCGGAGCGCTTGTTTTCTGCGAAAATTGGCCTACGTGATTGGAATCATACCGGGACGGCGTTGGATCGCATTAAAGAACTGGTCTACATTGTTCCGCAGTTGAACGCTGGCGATAAGGCGGATTTACAGCGGGAATATCAACGAAGCTGGCGTGATATCCTCGACAGCGACGAAGCTCTTCCCGACGGATTGGACCTGATTGTTTTTCGCCGTGGGCAGCATGAAGTGCTGCGCGGCAACAGCGATCTGCCTCCTGCGGTGATTGTCACCAGTATTGCACAAAAAATTGAAGCACAAATGCTTGCTTCTGCAGGCTACGCAATACTCGGTATTGGCCTGGATGAGACCGATACACTCGTCTCCTGCCTCGGTGATACGGGACGATTTTCACCCCGTAAGATTAATGACGGCGGAGTGCAACTTTACCTCGATGGTAAGCCGTTTTATCCCGATGAGAGCGATCCGTTGCTTATCTCCTTCGACATGAACTGGTTACCGGAAATCCTGGTTATTGGTCTGGCGTTACTCGGGGAAAACTTAGAGCGGGGCGTTCACGCCACCAAGGTTGATAAGCAGCTGCGCGCAATCAGGGTACGCCGTTGTAAGACCCTCTCTTTTGCCGTGCAGGGCGATGATGCCACCCCAACGGAGTCGTTCGTCAGCTATTCCTGGCCCCATGAAACGATGCCGACGCTGATTATTGAAGAGGGGCTGGTGTTTAACTGGCAGACCTTAGCGAAGATTTCCCGCAACCTCTCACGGCTGGTGGATAACCGGTTACGTTTCATTGAAACCTTACTTTTGCGCCTCGCAGTTGGTCGCGATAATGGCTCGTTGAGTAAACCGGATGACGTTACCCTGGCTTGGGAGATGAATTGCGATGTTCAAACGATCCGTGATCATTACGCCCGACTGCGCACGGACTGAAGTGGTTTACTGAATTTGGCCACCTGAACAGAGGTGATATGCTCACCTCAGAACAACACAGGTGCCATAATGAAAAAAAGAAATTTCAGCGCAGAGTTTAAACGCGAATCCGCTCAACTGGTCGTTGACCAGAATTACACCGTGGCAGATGCAGCCAGCGCTATGGATGTCGGCCTTTCCACAATGACGCGATGGGTGAAACAATTACGTGATGAGCGGCAGGGAAAAACACCAAAAGCCTCCCCCATTACCCCGGAACAAATTGAAATCCGTGAGCTCAGGAAAAAGCTACAACGTATTGAAATGGAAAATGAAATATTAAAAAAGGCTACCGCGCTCTTGATGTCAGACTCCCTGAACAGTTCTCGATAATCGGGAAACTCAGGGCGCGTTATCCTGTGGCCACTCTCTGCCATGTGTTCGGGGTCCATCGCAGCAGCTACAAATACTGGAAAAACCGTCCTGAAAAGCCAGACGGCAGACGGGCTGTATTACGCAGCCAGGTACTTGAACTGCATGACATCAGCCACGGCTCTGCCGGAGCAAGAAGCATCGCCACAATGGCAACCCAGAGAGGCTACCAGATGGGGCGCTGGCTTGCTGGCAGACTCATGAAAGAGCTGGGGCTGGTCAGTTGCCAGCAGCCGACTCACCGGTATAAGCGTGGCGGTCATGAGCACGTTGCTATCCCGAATCATCTTGAGCGACAGTTCGCCGTAACGGAACCAAATCAGGTGTGGTGCGGTGATGTGACCTATATCTGGACGGGTAAGCGCTGGGCGTACCTCGCCGTTGTTCTCGACCTGTTCGCAAGAAAACCAGTGGGCTGGGCCATGTCGTTCTCGCCGGACAGCAGGCTTACCATGAAAGCACTGGAAATGGCATGGGAAACCCGTGGTAAGCCCGTCGGGGTGATGTTCCACAGCGATCAAGGCAGTCATTATACGAGCAGGCAGTTCCGGCAGTTACTGTGGCGATACCGGATCAGGCAGAGTATGAGTCGGCGTGGAAACTGCTGGGATAACAGCCCAATGGAGCGCTTCTTCAGGAGTCTGAAGAACGAATGGGTGCCAGCGACGGGCTATGTAAGCTTCAGCGATGCAGCTCACGCAATAACGGACTATATCGTTGGATATTACAGCGCACTAAGACCGCACGAATATAATGGTGGGTTACCACCAAACGAATCAGAAAACCGATACTGGAAAAACTCTAACGCGGTGGCCAGTTTTAGTTGACCACAACAGACATCACTCATGTGATAGACATGCTACTTCCTGTGGTGACGTATCTCAACGGTATTGAGCTTGCTCAGGTTCTCAAGCGGGAATATGCCTTATCTAGGTCAGTATTTGATGTGCGTAGTTGGATTTCATCACATCTATCTGATAGTGATATACCTGCTGAAAAGCTGCTGGACGTGTGTGAAACAGCAACCGATCGGGTTGAACTCCGTAAAATGCTGTCGTTTGATTTTCAGCAATTTAACCTGGCTCTGGAAGCGTTAGGGGAAACACCGCTGTCCAATGAGGATGCTCTGCGCAGATTTTTTACGGCCTTTGTCGGGCAGAGGCGTTCACATATTATCGATCGGTTACGCCGACACTATCTGGCGACCTTTGATACCGGCGGAGATTTGTCACAATACGTTCAGCATAAATCTTTGGGCTTCATTTCCTTCAACTCTGAATGGATTTTGACACATGAAACCTTGGAAAAGGAGATGGTGGACTCGCAGGTTGACACGCAACTTTTGAGTGCGTTAGGACCGGACAATGGTGAAGAGCTGTCTGCACTTAATACGTTATTAGACGCGAATCGTAAAAATGTGCGCGAATTTGCCATGCAGGCTCAGCCGCGAGTTTCCGCCTGGTGCAGACAAAATGATGTCCCGGTGAATGCTCACTGGCAGTACAACGATCCTCAGGCGTTTTGCCGACAGCTCGAAAATAAGGGCTTTCTTGATTTCCGGCTCTTTGAGCCGGATTCACTACCGGATTACTGCCTGCGCGCCGGGCTATGGCCACCAACGATGCCGCCCAGCCTAGATCAGGATGTGCTGAATATCGACATGAGGAAAGTTTCCCAGGAAAAAGAACGCGCTGAGCAGGCAAAACGGCAACAGGAACTTGAGCGTCGCAGTATCTTTTTTTCCGGGCAGTCGCTTGATACAGCCAGCCCGCTATTTGCCGATCAACTTCGGGAACTGGCGAGTACCGATAGTAGTTGGCAGGTGCGCAGCCAGCACAAGACGCAGGCCTTGATGGATTTTGGCGTGGTGACAATGCGTCAGGCGAGCGGCGGAGGTTGCGGAAAAAGAACCGGGCGTGCGTATCGGGAGCCTCGATTGACACCTGCACAGCAGCAAGCCATGGGGCTGGCGAGCGAGTGGCTGGCTTTTCAGTATCTGCGCGATCGCTTTCCGGATTATACGGATGAAACTTGCTGGGTATCTGGTAATCGGGCTTCGTTTTGCGGGGGCGAGGAAGGAGATGATTCGGCCGGGTATGATTTCATAGTGAAGACGCCGAAAGTGGAATGGCTTTTCGAAGTCAAATCCACCCTCGAAGATGGTCAGGAGTTTGAACTGACTGCCAATGAACTTCGTGTGGCAAGTGCGGCGGCTAAAGACGCAAGCCGACGTTACCGAATCCTCTACGTCCCTTATGTGCTTTCGCCGGATAGATGGTGCGTTATCGAATTACCAAACCCGATGGGCGATAAAACACGCAATCACTTCAGCGTTGTGGGGCATGGATCTTTGCGTTTGCGTTTTCAGCGGCAGGAGAACTGACAGCAACCCTGCTCAGGGAAACCTGAGCGGGGTTTTTAAATATGGCCTCTATGGATAGGGGACACTTTCTGCAGTAAATGGATAATAAGAAAGCTAACGTTGAAGTCTGATTCTGCCATTTTCCACGACAGCTAAATGCTGGATCTTCTTTTTAGGATCCCAACATACCTAGCAGTAGGACGTAAGTATGCTTGAGTTCATCTCGATATCCTTGTTTCTGAATGACAGGCATTACTATTTCGTGGGTGTGAACCGATGAAGGGGGTGATGTCATTGGAAAATAATGAGGTAGTAGCAAGGAGAAGTTCTGCTCTTATCATAGTGAAAAAGCGGTTTGGGAACAAATCGGAACTGATATCAATTGCCGGTAAACAGCAGGTATTCATCCATCATTTGCGTGAGGGATATGTTTTCCTCCTGCCGTCCAACCAGCCACAAGCCTAGATCTTCAGGTGCCTTACGTTTCAGGTTATCCAGCCAGTCTTCCAGCGTCGCCCCCATCATCAAATCGTACCAACATAGCCAGACCAGTTTGTGGCGATGCTCCGGTGAGCTGAATTGTCGTAACAGGCTAATCAGCCTGTTTGCTAGCGGGCGTTGTTTCAGGCGGATACATTCACTCAGCAATATCCCTTCCAGCATTGGGTGGTGCAGTAAAGTTTTTTGCCTTGTCTCAAGGCTGATTTGCATATCAGTCAATACCGACATTGGCTCTGGATGCTGACTTCCATAAATCAGTCGGTAAAGGCATTGTGGTACCACTGCAGTCATCTGCCCCGCATCGGGAAAGTACAGACTGCCCACCATCAGATGGTGGCTGGCCTGAATATTGGGATGACACATGCCATTTATAATGGCCAGTTTTGTGAACCCGTTTAGCCAGCGTTGATAGCTGTCCAGCAAACTGTTATATCGCGTCTTCGTCTCTTTCATGGTGGGTTATCCCTGAATACTGAATGACAGGCAGCCGCAAACCTCCGCAATGAGAGGATAAAGAGTTTGCCTGTCAGGAAAGTGATATGTAAGGAGAGGTATTTAGCTGCGTGATTCGTCGATTCTCGCCTGTAGCCAGGCTTCGACTTCACTTTTCCGCCAGCGAGAGCTACGTCCCAGCTTTATCTGTTTAGGGAAAAGCCCCTCCTTGATGAGTCGATATATCCATTTGTCACTAACCCCCAACAGGCTGGTGATAAACACCATATCGATAAACTGTTCTTCAAGCAGGGAAGGTTTAACGGTCATGATTTGATTCTCCGGTAGCTAAGTGGGAACCGGAGATGGGTTAAGAATTACTGCTGCCCTCTCCGGCATAGCAACCGGTGGTGCTGTAAAAAAGTCGTTATATTATTTGCCCTTTCTGGGGCGGCCTTGTCTGGCTGGTTCAGGAACCTCATTACATCCCCAAATCAGATTTCCGTTCTTCTGGGATTCTTTCGTCAGATAGCTGGCAATAC
The DNA here is from genome assembly GCF_000398845.1 of Citrobacter sp. KTE151. Classification (NCBI taxonomy): domain Bacteria; kingdom Pseudomonadati; phylum Pseudomonadota; class Gammaproteobacteria; order Enterobacterales; family Enterobacteriaceae; genus Citrobacter; species Citrobacter sp. KTE151. The sequence continues at coordinate 324,597 of NZ_KB976059.1, forward strand.
GTCTCAGGCTATTAACGCCTTCGTCGTTGTCATAACCAACTACGTTATTGATATCGTCCTGGTAGTAGTCCTTCGGTTTGCAACGTTCGTATTTCCCTTCGCCGTTAGTTATCTTCAGCCACAATTCACCAGTCTGTTGAATAAACGGAAATGACTTCTGATGCTTCTGCCCTTTAAGATAAAAAATGGCATGAGCATGGATAGCATTTGTCTTTGTCCATTCCAACACCCAGAAACAACCACAGAGTTGAGGCATTTGCATTACAGCCAGGGTTAACTCCCGGAGGTCATCCTGTATCTCAAATGAAGAATTACGAATGAATCGGTTGGTACCTCGCTGATAATCAAAATCCATTCGAAACGCCAGTATTTTAGAGTGACGCATCAGAATCTGATTAAGATGGTGATTGATCATATTCAGGAGGAAATCATTTGGGGTGATTTTTTTAAAATGTGGGTAATGTCTTTGCATTGTTTTATTCCTTTGAATGAGTACAAAGGAACAGCAGGAACTGTTTTTTTTGTAATACAACCGGGAATGTTACCTACCTGGCTAATCCAGTTCATTACTATCAGCAATGTGCTATCCCCTGGTGGGATAGTTGTTATATGCTGAGATCTACTTCCCTATAATACCAATTAACCTTAATTATCAAAAATGCGTTTAAGAACTAGAATACTGCAACGATTTATAACCGGGATATGAAGAGTTTAACGTTATCGAAAGGGGGGCCAGTTCGTAAGGTATGACTGGCGCTCTTGTGATAAGCGGATGTCGGAAACCATATTGACGAGGGAGGTTATTCCGCAAGCAATGTGAAGCACCACTGTAGCAATTCGACGCTCCAACTTATCGACCACATAAAGCACATGCTGAAGGCGGAGCTCTGGCTCAACATCATTCAGTTTGCACGTACCGGCCAGACTGAAGCGAGAGCAATATTGGGGCTCCCACATCAATATCGCCAACACGATTCTCTGATGGCTCCATTTAACCAGAACCCCATATCGGAAGGTTATTCCACAGGTGACGCCGAGTGTTTCCGGTGAAACTGCGGGTAATGGTGGTTATGTCACTACCCGGTATACGTTTACCTCTGTCAGTTGAAAATACCCACCGTTCTGCCAACAGAGATGAGCAGTGGTTGACTACCGTGAAATAATCGGAGCAAAGCATGGTGTATCACAGCGATGACCGGCACCCGTGACGGGTTGTGAATTGCTGCTGTTCTCTCCGGCATAGGTACCGGTGCAGTTGTAAAAAAGCGGTAGAGATCATTTGTAGCTTTGTTTGGCTAGGCGAGTTGATTGATCCTACCCACGAATAGTGGACACACGACTAAGTGAGTAAACTCTCAACCAGAGGTGACTCATGACAAAATCAGCATCAACCAATAAGAAGCCCCGCAAACAGCACACGCCTGAATTCCGTAACGAAGCCCTGAAGCTTGCGGAACGTATCGGTGTTGCTGCCGCTGCCCGGGAACTCAGCCTGTACGAATCCCAGCTCTACGCATGGCGCAGTAAGATTAACAATGCCCGCAGCTCTTCCGAACGTGAGCAGGAAATGTCCGTTGAAATTGCCCGCCTCAAACGCCAACTGGCTGAACGGGACGAGGAGCTGGCTATCCTCCAAAAGGCCGCGACATACTTCGCGAAGCGCCTGAAATGAAGTATGTCTTCATCGAAAATCATCGGGCTGAGTTCAGCGTCAAAGCCATGTGCCGGGTACTGCGGGTCGCCCGCAGCGGCTGGTATGCGTGGCGTCTGCGTCGTCAGCAGATAACACCACGTCAGCAGTTCCGACTCGTCTGTGATACTGCTGTCCGTAAGGCATTCACTGAGGCAAAACAGCGTTATGGTGCACCTCGTCTCGCTGACGAACTGCCTGAGTACAACGTCAAAACCATTGCCGCCAGCCTGCGACGTCAGGGACTTCGAGCAAAGGCTGCCCGGAAGTTCAGCCCGGTCAGCTACAGAGAACATGGCCTTCCAGTGTCTGAAAATCTGCTGAAACAGGATTTTTACGCGAGTGGCCCGAATCAGAAGTGGGCAGGAGACATCACGTATCTTCGCACCGACGAGGGCTGGCTGTACCTCGCGGTGGTGATTGACCTGTGGTCGCGGGCTGTCATCGGTTGGTCGATGTCGTCGCGGATGACAGCGCAGCTGGCCTGCGATGCGCTACAGATGGCACTCTGGCGACGTAAGCGACCGGGAAATGTCATTGTCCATACAGATCGCGGCGGGCAATACTGTTCGGCGGACTATCAGGCGCTGCTGAAGCGGCATAATCTGCACGGTAGCATGAGTGCCAAAGGATGTTGTTACGACAATGCCTGCGCGGAAAGCTTCTTCCACTCGCTGAAGGTGGAATGTATCCACGGGGAACGCTTTATCAGCCGGGAAATCATGCGGACGACGGTGTTTAATTATATCGAGTGTGATTACAATCGGTGGCGTCGTCACAGTGCGTGTGGCGGTCTCAGCCCGGAACAGTTTGAAAACCAGAACCTCGCTTAGGGCCGTGTCCACATTACGTGGGTAGGATCAGATGAAGCCGCTCCATTACATGTCAGATTCAGTGACCTGTAGCCTGCACTACGTGAGAAAGACGATTACTTGTAACGTTTTTTTGCCTAACAGTATTAATGCCTGCATTGATATAGCATTACTCTGTCTATTTATCACATAAGTTGCTTGTAACTCATTGATTTTTTATTTTTACCATCTAAATTTAACCTACGATTTTACTACGTTTTTATTTTGTTTTTTATGTGATTTTAAATCAATTATTAGTCATTATTTCTATTGTTTTTTTACGATTTCAATACGTAAAATAATCAAACTAAATCACAATAATTGGTGAAAAAATGAACGAATACAGAAAGGAGTGCGTTGAAGAAAGCCGAGCATGGGAAAAAGAGCGTGCCGAAAAAGAGCGCATCAGGCTCGAAAAGCAATCTTCAGAAAAGTACGCATGGTTGAAAAACAAGCTGAAGTGGTTAAATAAAGAACCAAGGGCTGCATTTTTTTTCTTTTTTTCCCTGGGGATTAATTTCCAAAAATCCAGAAGTGACAGCGTTGTGCCGAAGGCTGAAAACTATGCTGATCCATTATCAGCAGAGGCTCTCGGAACCAAATCACTTAAAATGGCTATTGATAAAACACCGGTTCGGCAACCAGAAGAAAGGGCTACGATTGGTGGGATCACTCCGGATTTCGATTTTAATTTTCACCAGGACAAATCTGAATCAGATGCACATGAGATACTGGAGGTACAAGAAACATCAGAAAAGAACAGTTTGATGAAGACAACACCCAGCACTCAAGAAAATCTGAAAGAAGATATAAATGAAATCATTAAAAAATTGAATGCTTCCAGATTGGATAATAAACCTGCCAATGGGGTTTCCTTCCCTCACTTTGCCCAATATTTTACAGGCGTAGAAGATATTCCTGATTATATCATAAAGACTCTTTCTCGCTTCGATATAGAGAAAGTTATTATTTTTATAAAAGAAACTAAAGACGCATGGGTAAGCGTTCAGGAGGAATTTCAACAGGCTTTTTCATGGGTGGATATTAAAAATGAACAACAGTGCTTTTGGGTTTGGAATACCATGAAGGATAAGGGTGTTTGCCCTCCAATTAATCCACTTAATAATTTTCAGCGCTGGCACTTTATCTGCGCAACCTTCGATTTATGGCAGGGATGGACGAATGAACAGCTGGATGAACTAACGAGAGGTCATAAAAAAATAAGTCCTCAACGCCTTGAGTTAAAGTCATCACTTTGCCCTCCAGGGAAGCATAAGGCAGTCTTGATGGACGAACTGGAAAAAGCATGGGCACTGAAACTATTTCGCAAAAAGAAAAAAGAACATCAGGCAGTTCTGAAACTCCCGGCTAAAATAAAAAAGAAACTCACGAGGCTTTCAGAGAAATACGAGATTTCTGAGTTGGATATGATGGCCCTGCTTATTGAAAGTGAGTGTGTCAGGAATGACCTGTAGAAAGTAAAATGCTTTTGTTTATTTAAAAAGAATTCAAATATATATCATCTCCCTGAACATACCTCATTAACGGCAGAACCTAACGATTCTGCCGTTTTTTGTTTTCTTTATCTCAGGAGATGTCATGAAAAATCAGGAAGGCCTGCAGCCCCTGCAGCAATCGCTTTCTGGCCTGCCACAGTGGGCGTCGGAGCGTATTCTGCAGCAGATAAACCAGCTTACTCACTACGAACCAGTGATCGGCATTATGGGTAAAACTGGGGCGGGAAAGAGCAGCCTGTGCAATGCCCTGTTTGCTGGTGAGGTGTCGCCGGTCAGCGATGTGGCGGCCTGTACCCGTGACCCCCTGCGCTTTCGTTTGCAGGTTGGCGAGCGCTTTATGACTATTGTTGACTTGCCTGGTGTAGGTGAAAGCGAAAGTCGTGATGCGGAATATGCCACGCTGTACCGGCAACAGCTTCCCCGGCTCGACCTGGTACTGTGGCTGATTAAGGCTGATGACCGGGCGCTGGTGGTGGATGAACATTTTTACCGGCAGGTGATTGGTGAGGCATACCGGCATAAGGTGCTGTTTGTTATCAGTCAGTCGGATAAAGTCGAGCCCGTCAACGGTGGAAATCCCCTGTCCACAGAGCAGAAACAAAATATCAGCCGAAAAATCTGTCTGCTGCATGAGCTGTTCCAGCCCGTGCATCCGGTGTGCTCAGTGTCGGTTCGTCTGCAATGGGGGCTTCGGGTAATGGCTGAACGGATGATCCGTTGCCTGCCACGCGAGGCCAGCAGTCCGGTAGCGGTACAGCTCAGTGCTTCACTTCGTACCGATGCCGTTAATAAAAAAGCCTGTGACGATTTTGGGGAAACGGTAGGCTCGGTACTGGACACAATAAGTTCCCTGCCCATGATACCGTCCCCGGTTCGGACCATCATTCAGGCTGTACGCGATACCGTGGTATCGGTCGCCCGTGCCGTCTGGAATTTCTTCTTCTGAATTCTTAGTAACTTAACCCGTTATTTCCTGAGCTCTGTCGCCTGTGCGACAGGGCTTTCTTTTATTATTTTCCCGTTATGAGGAGTCTGCATATGACCCGTCTGGCTTCGCGCTTTGGCGCAGCAAACCTTATTCGTCGTGACCGTCCGTTAACCCGTGAAGAGTTGTTTCGGGTGGTGCCCAGTGTGTTCAGTGAGGACAAACACGCGTCCCGCAGTGAGCGGTATACCTACATTCCCACCATCACCCTGCTCGACAGCCTGCAACGCGAAGGCTTTCAGCCGTTCTTTGCCTGTCAGACTCGCGTTCGTGACCCCGATCGCCGTGAGCATACAAAGCATATGTTACGCCTGCGCCGGGAGGGACAAATCACCGGCAAACAGGTACCGGAAATCATTCTGCTCAACTCTCATGATGGTACAAGTTCGTACCAGATGCTGCCGGGGTTATTTCGTGCGGTCTGTGCGAATGGGCTCGTCTGTGGTGAGTCGTTTGGCGAGGTGCGGGTGCCGCATAAAGGAGATGTGGTGAGTCAGGTGATTGAAGGGGCGTATGAGGTGCTGGGGATTTTTGACCGTGTGGAGGAAAAGCGGGATGCCATGCAGTCGCTGATGCTACCACCACATGCACAGCAGGCCCTGGCACAGGCCGCGCTGACGTACCGCTTTGGTGAGGACCACCAGCCTGTTACCCCGACACAGATACTTTCCCCACGCCGCTGGCAGGATGAGAGCAATGACCTGTGGACCACATACCAGCGTATTCAGGAGAACCTGATTAAAGGTGGGCTTAGCGGACGTAGTGCAAAAGGCGGGCGAACGCATACCCGTGCAGTGCGCGGTATCGATGGCGACGTGAAGCTTAACCGTGCGCTGTGGGTGATGGTAGAAACGATGCTCAGCGGGTTTCAGACAAACAAATACTAGCTCCGGATTAATGCGGACATCACCTGTCCGTTCACTGCTCAATTCACAGGCAACTTTTCCTCTGACTGGACACGAAGCCGCATTCTGATTGCATTCGGCCGGCTAAAAAAATACAGCTTCTGCTGTCCATATCCTGTCCATCCCTCTCGTTACACTAATCACTTAATTTTCAGTCCATTAACAGGATGGAGAATGCCTCTCATGTCTCAGACTGAGCGCCGCCATGAGCGCCTTGCGGTCCGCTTGTCGCTGATTATCAGCCGCCTTGTGGCGGGAGAAACGCTGATTATGCAGAAGCTGGCCGTCGAGTTTGGCGTGTCAGTTCGCACGCTGCGTAGGGATTTTCGCGAGCGGCTGGCCTATCTCGACCTGGAGTTCCGTGACGGACAGTGCCGCCTACTGTCCGGTAGTCGCCAGCGGGAGTTGGCAGTGCAGACCTTCGTGCGCCACTCCGGCGTGGAGGCGCTCTTTCCGGATATCGACAACCAGCTGGTTACCTCCCTGTTGAGTGCCAGTGAATCTCCCTGCCTTATCTGGCATAGCGCTACCTCCCGGGTACTGGCACGGCCTGAAGTGTTTACACGACTGGTTCGCGCTATCACCGAACACCGTCGGGTGACGCTGTTGGTTGAGGGTGGTCGTTACTCCGGGCTGGCTCCTTACCGCCTGGTTTGCAGCGACGGCTGCTGGTACCTGACAGGTGAACTCGGGGGGCATATAACGGTTTTCCCGCTGGGTGATATTCATACGGTTACCTTCCACCCGGCACTGTTCGTGCCGGATGCACGGGTGCGTAACCTGCTGTCACATCCCGATTTTCTTCGCGTATTACCTCACTTTCAGACTTTCCACTCACTGCTCGTTGTCAGTGACGACGGGTTTTCACCTCAAAAGGAACAGATATGAAATTACTTACTACCACGGCGCTGGCGCTCAGTCTGTGCGCGGGTACCGTTTTACCAGTAGCCGCTGAAAATGTCGTAGGGACGGTTAAGGCCTGGCAATACATGCAAGCTGACGGCTGGAAATCAGCCGATGGTCTGGACAATCACACCCTCAGCAATGCGCTCTACGGTGCCAGAGTCATTGATAATTACCCCTGGACCCGGCAGTTTCTGCTGCGGATGGGATACAACGGAGGCTATTTTCTCGCTGACAAAAACACCAAAACGGTACGCAAACTTACACTCAAAACGGCCAGTGGTTCCCCCGCCGATTTGACATCCGTGTACCAGGGTGAGGGTAAGGCGTGTGGGTTCACTCTGATTGATACCCAGGCCTCGCTGCTGGACGAGGCGCAACAGAGATCAGGTGGTACAGATAATCCGACAGAAGCGTTGAACCATGCCCGGTCTACCTACGTTCCGAAAGCCCTGCTGGTCGTGCCTGATAATTGCGTCAATCCAAAACAACAGGCCGCGCTGGCGGCTAAGCGTTCTCAAAAAGACCGCGAACTGCAGCAGTGGGTGGCAAAGCAAAGCATGGCTGAACTGTGCCGCCGTACTGGTAACTGCTGAGAATCTGGTTACAGGCGTTCTAAATTACATCAGATGCCTGGCAAATATATCGGGTGTATAGGACACCCATTAATTCAGGAAGAATGCCATGTTAAGAATTATCACCTCAGCCATACCCGCTCTCATTCTGTCACTCGCCACCTTCAGTACCGGTGCCGCGCAGCTTCCGGCTAGCCTGATGGACAAAGACAATCCCGGCGAGGAGTACTGGTGCCAGGGGAACGACATCAACACCTCCATGTGCTCACTGACAGGAGTCAGTGATGACCGTAAGTTTGCCCTGATTCAGGACCTGCCGGGTCCGGCCTGTGAGGACTTAAGCTTCGGGGTTATCGACCTGGTGCGCCAGACCGGTGTTAACGTTCCTTATGACGGCGGCGACTGTAAGGGGGATGTGAAGGCTGGTTTTGTGCGTGGCTCGAAAGATAATGCTCTGTATGTGAAGATTGTCCGGGGCAGCAAAACCCTGCGACTGTATAAGGTACAAACCGGTTACTGACAATCTCCCCACACCCGCATACTCCCACAGCCCCTGACGCGTCTGCGTCAGGGGCTTTTGCTTTTAAGGTACACCGAATGCCTGAATCTCAATTACTTCCGTCGGGTTCATTCACTCGCCAGCAGGCCGAAGCTGTTACCCGCCGGTATCACAACATCGCCATTGAAGACGACCAGGGCAGTCACTTCCGTCTGGTGGTTCGCGACCCCGAAGGCCGGATGGTCTGGCGGGCGTGGAACTTTGAACCGGATGCCGGTACGGCCCTCAACCGGTATATCGGGCAGGATGGCATTTGCAGAGCATTATCCACCGACTGACTGCAGTCATTTACCGGCATACATTTCAGCCCCAGATTACCCCATCTCATACGCCAGCCATCGCCGCTGGCGTTTTTATTGACGGAGAACATCCATGACGACACAAACTCAATGCGAATTGATGCCCGCTAATGAACCTCAATTTGACCTTACTGCAACACCAGTACCTGACGAGCAGCGTCTCGATTTTTGGTCGCTGTACTTTGGCGCTATCCCGCAGTGGATAACGCTGGAGCCACGGATTTTCACCTGGATGGACCGCTTCTGTGATGAGTACAGCGGTGGTATCTGGTCCTTTTACACGCTCAGCAATGGTGGAGCGTTTATGGCCCCCGATGCTGACAGTGACGATAAATGGCATCTGTTCAACAGCATGAACGGCAATGGTGCTGTGATGAGCGCGGAAGCTGCAGGTATCGCTGTCTGCCTGATTGAATACAGTCATCACGCCTGTCGCACCGAATGCGATGCCATGACGGAGCACTATTACCGCTTGCGGGATTACGCTCTGCAGCACCCTGAATCCAGCGCCATTCTGCGCATTATTGATTAAGGATACTCATGATGGAACAGTCCCTTATTCCACTTGGATCGGCACTTCCACTTGCCGCACAACGCACGGTAAAACGCGCATTAACGCTGCTTGACCGACACCTGCGCGAAACAGGCGTGGCATTCACCTCCACCCAGGCTGCCCGTGACTGGCTGAAGCTGAAAATGGCGGGGCTGGAGCGTGAAGAATTTATGGTGATGTATCTGAATCAGCAGAACCAGTTGATTGCCCACGAAACCCTGTTTGCCGGTTCCATCAGCAGCACCGAGGTACATCCCCGTGAGGTAGTCAAACGCGCCCTGTATTTCAATGCAGCAGCAGTGATACTGGCGCATAACCACCCCTCGGGCGACATCGCACCCAGCCAGGCAGATAAAGCCATCACGCAGCGTCTGATGCAGGCGCTCCAGCTCGTTGATATCCGTGTGCCTGACCACCTTATCGTCGGTGGTACGAAGATATTGTCTTTCGCTGAACACGGTCTACTTTGAGGCATTACATGAAAATTATCAGTAAACGGCGGGCGATGACGATTTACCGTCAGCATCCGGCCTCACGCATTTTTCGATACTGCACCGGCAGATACCAGTGGCACGGCAGTGTCTGTCATTACACCGGTCAGGTAGTCCCTGACATTCCCGGTGTGCTGGCGGTATACGCCGAACGCCGCCAGGACCGCAACGGACCTTATGCCTGTCTGATGAGTATCACCCTGAACTGACAATAAAGGAGAAACCGGATGAGAAGTAATGTTACATGGGGACTGCTGCGGGATATCACGCCGCGTCTGGGAGCTCGTCTGGTACAGGAGGGCAACCAGCTGCACTATCTGGCTGACCGGTCCAGTATTACCGGTAAGTTCAGTGGCGTCGAATGCCTGAAGCTGGATGAGGCATTTTCGCATTTTATCAGTCAGATGGAATCGATGCTTACCACTGGTGAAATGAATCCTCGCCACGCCCACTGCGTCACCCTGTACCACAATGGTTTCACCTGCGAAGCCGATACCCTTGGCAGTTGCGGCTACGTATACATCGTCGTCTACTCCACTCAACGCTAACTAATTTCCCGAGAGCAAACATGAAAACTCTACCTGCAACGACTCCGCAGGCGGCGAAGCCCTGTCTGTCGCCCGTGTCTGTCTGGCAAATGTTACTGACGCGCCTGCTGGAACAGCACTATGGCCTGACACTAAACGACACGCCATTCAGTGATGAAACAGTTATTAAGGAACATATCGATGCCGGTATCACCTTGGCTGATGCGGTCAACTTTTTGGTGGAAAAGTATGAGCTGGTTCGTATCGATCGCAAAGGATTTAGCTGGCAGGAACAATCCCCTTATCTTCGGGCTGTCGATATCCTGCGGGCACGACAGGCAACTGGCTTGCTACAAAGAAGCTGTAATAACTCTGCATTGTGAATATTGCGAACTTTCTTCCCGATTTACACAGCCGATCTTTGTTCCTTGTTTATTCATTACACAATGCACCTGCCGGTATTGGGTACGTTTGCTTTTATACGGAAAAAATACCATGCAAACTGAAGCTGAAGTTTTAACCGACCGAAACATTATCCGGAAATGCTACCTTCCGATCATAAAAGCGCCCCTGGCTGAAATGGTGCTATCGGGTATAATCACAACGCCATCTTTGAGTTGGTTCATGTGCGCATTAAGCGCTGATTTTTGAAAGAAAATAGCTGAGTATATAACTGAGTATATATCGTCAGTTCATTAACAATTAATCACTTGTAATTCAGTTGATTAACTTTGAAAGGCGAGTCCGGCCTTCGCACCATTAGTACTTCCAAGGCCATCCGAGAAAGTCCAATTATCCCTTTAAAATCAATGCTTGCAGCGATTTTTACGTCCTGAGTCGTCCGAGGTTGTCCGTTGAAATCCGGATGTCATTGGGGGCATCTTAACTTCGATTAGAAATGTACCCCCAAATGAAGCTCAACGCCAGACAGGTCGAGACCGCAAAGCCAAAAGACAAAACCTACAAAATGGCCGATGGCGGCGGTTTGTATCTGGAGGTTTCGGCTAAGGGTTCTAAATACTGGCGCATGAAATACAGACGCCCCTCAGACAAAAAAGAGGATCGCCTCGCTTTTGGTGTTTGGCCTACTGTGACGCTTGCTCAGGCGAGAGCAAAGCGCGATGAAGCCAAAAAGCTGTTAGTGCAGGGCATTGATCCAAAAGCCGAACAGAAAGAGGCTCAGGCCGAGAACTCGGGGGCATATACTTTCGAAACTATCGCTCGTGAATGGCATGCTAGTAATAAGCGTTGGAGTGAAGACCATCGATCGCGCGTTCTTCGCTATCTTGAGCTTTATATCTTCCCCCACATCGGCTCGTCCGACATTCGCCAGCTCAAAACCAGCCAGCTGTTAGCCCCGATTAAAAAAGTTGATGCCAGTGGTAAGCATGATGTCGCGCAGCGTCTTCAGCAGCGTGTCACGGCCATTATGCGTTATGCCGTACAGAACGATTACATCGACTCGAACCCGGCTAGCGATATGGCTGGTGCGTTATCGACAACCAAAGCACGACACTATCCAACTCTACCTCCCAGCCGTTTCCCTGAATTTCTGGCACGCCTTGCGGCATATCGTGGTCGTGTAATGACACGGATCGCTGTCGAGCTTTCCTTACTAACTTTTGTGCGTTCCAGTAAATTACGTTTCGCGCGCTGGGATGAGTTCGACCTCGATAAATCTCTTTGGCGTATACCGGCAAAGCGAGAAGAAATTAAGGGTGTGCGTTACTCGTACCGGGGCATGAAGATGAAAGAGGAGCATATCGTTCCTCTCAGTCGACAGGCGATGATTTTGTTAGAGCAGCTTAAGCAGATTAGTGGTGATAAAGAGCTGCTTTTTCCGGGTGATCATGATGCAACTAAAGTTATGAGTGAGAACACAGTAAACAGTGCATTGCGCTCGATGGGATATGACACGAAAACTGAGGTCTGCGGGCATGGGTTTAGGACGATGGCGCGTGGCGCGCTCGGTGAGTCAGGGTTATGGAGTGACGACGCGATAGAGCGACAGCTGAGCCATTCAGAGCGTAATAATGTACGTGCAGCTTATATTCACACTTCAGAGCATTTAGATGAGCGCAGGTTGATGGTGCAGTGGTGGGCTGATTATCTTGATGCAAATCAAGTGCGTTATATAGGACCTTATGATTTTGCAAAATCTGTAAATAAAGCAGATGAAAACTTATAGATTTAAAAATTTGGCTGCATATATATGCAGCCAGTTATATTAATAAATATTAGAGATCCAAGCGTTTCTAATCTCTTCGAATTCATCTGATGACGTGCAATGATCTCTCCATTCTCTAAGGATGAGCGGGATTTCTTTTCCTAGATTCATGCTCTCGCTATATAAATATGATGCAAGTTTAGCTGCGCTTACTTTCTTTTCCAGATGATCCAAGAATGATTCGTTGCTATCTCCGAGTTCACTATCCGACTTAAGTATGTTATTGAGTCCGGCGAGCATGTCGTCGATAAAACAATTGTCTAAATTAATTTTTTTACGTTTAATTATATCAAGGGCAATGATTAAAGTTTCTTGAACACATGGGCCACGATTCCAACATATTTTTTGGCTAATTAGCGATAGAAATTGGGTAATGTCAATATCTTGGTCTAATAAAATATACATTGATTCTATCGCATCAATCACAGGTTCTTCATTTAATTGATAGAACTGTTTCTTTAAGCCAGAAAAAAGTTCTGGCAAAGGTGTGTTATTAATTATAGATAGGGTAGTGAGTGCTCTGCCAACGGGCACTCCTCTGCTTTGCATATCCAACATTAGTGAGCCAACTTCTCTTTTTGTGTCTTCATTTATTAACTGATTATGTTCTTTTAGAATCACGGTGACTATATTTGTAATGTTTTTAAATCGCTTCACAAATTCTTTAAGTACTTCATCTTTTTTATCAAGCCAGTGTTTTTCGGAATAATACCATTCAATTAATTTTGAAATGATTGTCTGTATCTCATTCTTTGAGAAAGTTATATGAGAAAGTGCCCCTACTAATTCATTACAGTAATGTGAAATGCCACCTGTTAAAGATACGCCATTCTCAATTTGTCTAGGGAATGAAAACTGCTTGATTAAATGCATTATTTTTTCAGTAACGTCTTCTCCATCAGGTTTTAAATCATCAATAAAGAAAAAACAATAATATCCTGATTCTTTAGGGAAGCCATATTCATCTTGTTTAGACCATAGTGCTTTGATTAGTCTTTTCTCATCGGATTTATTCAACATGCCGAGTTTATATAAAGTAATTAATTTTGTTGAAGAGATACGTCTGACCTGTTCGTCATCGCTGTTTATCTCGGCAATATTTCTTGCAATTTTTATAGACGGTATTTTCTTGCTTTCAATACTATTTGATTTTTTGACATTTGTAATGCTAATTATTAATCCGAATGGATTTATGAAATTATATTTCTGAAAGTGCCTGATATTTTCGTTTAAGGGTTTGGACGGGAACTCTACAAAGGCAGGAATTAACTGTAGTTTTTGCTCAAGGCTCAGGTTGTTTATTGTTCGTGTTAAAAGGTTTTTTGTATAATCATACCCGGAAAATTCTTTCGCATTATATAATGTGCATAATAAAGATATTACCTTCTCTTTTCTATTGAATGAGACTTTTGTTACTAATCGAGAAAGTATTTCAGGTGTCATTTTTAGCATAGAAACTTCAATATCTAAAGAATTGGCTAATTTATCGTTTAATTGTTTTGCTGCTATGTTTTCATATTTTAAAATATATTTGTCGAATTGAAGTTCTGCGTTAGTTCTTCCCATTATTGACAAGTTGGTTCTATTTAATATCGCCTCAAAATTCTTTTCACTAAATACGCGTAGCACAGTAAATATTGACCAGTGCGGGCAATGCTTATAGATATTTTTTGCAGCATTTACTGCTGATTTTCCAAATATGGTCATTTGGGGAATGTGGAATGGCAATCCTATGCTCTCAGCTAATAGTAAAAAATTGAAAGCACTAAGAGCTGTGGTATCAATGGCCCCGGTACCAAAATGAGTTGTTTTTGTCCTTCGACCTAGATCAAAGTCAGAGTTGGACTTTGAGGTGTCGTATTCTAAACTAGATTCAAGTCTGATTTCGAGGTATTTAAATTCATTATCGGGATCGCAACGATATTGGGAAAGATAAGCTAGGCGAGAACGATATTTTTTTGATAGATCCTCCTCTTCGTTATTTTCAGAAAAAGACCACGAGTGCTTAAACATTCTGAGTATAAAAATAACATATGCTTCCTGTGAAGCACTTGAATAGTTATTGTTTTTAGAGGGGGATAAGCTATTCCGTCTAATGATAGAAAGCGATTCTTCAAGAATTGTTATAGCTTCTTCAAGCATGCCAAATTCAGCTAATAAACCTGCTCGCTTTACTTCGTGATAAGGTAACTGTTTACTCGCTTCCCAATTGTTTATTTTCGCTCTGGCCTCATCGAAATTCAAAAGATAGTATGATTGAAGGATGTTCTCATATTCATACTCAGCACGTGTTTCTGGTGTTAGATTTTTAATATGAGTATTTATAATGAGGCTTAGCTCATTCCATTTGCTATCTAATGATTCTTGTCTGCAATATTTCAAAAGACCTATGATTATATAAGGTAATTTGGCATTGACATCCTTTTCCTCATGAACTGCCGTTTTTTCCTTCGAAAATAAAAGGGGTTTATATCTATTAACTATATTAAAAAAGAGGTTTGCAACATCATCGAAGATTGGAAATAAACATTTATTAATTCGCCATAACAGTTCAAAAGAAAAGTTCAAATCAAGGTGTTCTTCCCAGATTTTATCTTTTGAACATATGTGAAGCCAGTCTATAGTGTTACTCCAAAGTTTTCTCCTATTATCTTCAGGTGCTATTATCCATTGTGGATAATTTATTCTGGTTTGCGTCCAAGCTGAAATACAATCGGATAATTTATTCTTAATTACCTCGTCTGAATCATTGTGGTTAATTCTTTCATTATAATCATTGACTGGCCAATCAAACTGGTTGTCAGAACCTTTACATTGAATTAAAAAATCAATAAAACGCTCATGTGCTGCATAATGATTACCTTCAAAGTCGTCAAGCAAACTTAAATCTACTATAACTATGTTTCTTTTTTCTAAAAGCTTTCTCTGCGCCTCGTTGAAAGAAAATAATCCAATCATAAATATTTTGGGGGAGTTTTCAGTTCCTAGGTTATCTCTAATCCAACCAATCCAGTTTAAAAAGTTAGGATCATCTCCAGAGAATCCGATGAGACATAAAGTATTTTCAATTAAAGATTGCTGCACTGTATTTACGAATGGCGAGTTATCTATAGGGTATCGTCTATAATCTTCTTCGGTTATAATAAATGGACGTTCAGAAGGGAAGCTGCCATGAAGTTTTATGATTCTTGGTCTTTCTGCATTTATTAGATCATTTTTGTTGAAGACAAAATCATATTTCCTGGAATCAACAAACACACACGCTCTTTCCAATAATGAATCATAGTTTGTTGTGAAAACATCAACCCAAGGCAAGGATAAAAGTGACGAATGCAACTTAGATGGTTCGTACTCTTTATCAGGTACATTCTCTAATATTAACTTATCTAAAGTTGCGCGACCAAAAGCTGCTTGAACTTCATCACCTAACTTCAAAACATTTGAATATTTATTAATATTTTGATCACAGTAGACTTTTTCATAAAATATATCTCCTAAATCATTCCACATAGGGAATGGCCTGGATGCACCACTTAAAGGCTGCGCATTGCGGCTGAAACCGGCTCCAACCAACACAGCTGCATGTCCTTCCCACAATCGAGAAGCTATATTTTTAAGGAGGGGTATGATTTTACTATTATTTGACATAAATCAATCCATGTTAGTCATCTGATAAGTGATGAGATTATTTTCATTTTTAAGTTAGTGCAATCGTGATCGATGAAAAATCAAAATATCGATAACTATCTTAGCGCGCAATGCTATTGCAAGTATCCCGCATAATCGAGCCATTCACATTTAGAGATCCTCCGGCATAATCAATCTGCCAACGAAGGAGATCGCTATGCGTAAAGCCCGTTTTACTGAGCATCAGATCATCGCTGTGATTAAGTCGGTTGAAGCTGGACGAACCGTTAAAGATGTCTGCCGGGAGGCCGGTATCTCTGAAGCCACCTACTATAACTGGAAGTCCAGATACGGCGGCATGGAGGCTTCTGATATTAAAAAGATCAAGGATCTTGAGGACGAGAATCGGCGTCTCAAACAGATGTTTGCCGACCTGAGCCTTGAGAACCGGGCGCTGAAAGACGTTATCGAAAAAAAGCTTTAAAACCAGCCTGTAAGCGTGCGCTGGTCACTCATCTGATAACGACGTTCGGACTCAGTATCCGTCAGGCCTGCCGGAGTCTGAACCTGAGCAGAACGGTTTACCATTACCGTCCGGACACCACGCGTGACGAACCCGTTATTGTCACGTTGCAGGCAGTGGCAGAGCGATATCCACGATACGGTTTTCCGAAACTTTTTCAGGTTCTGAGGCGGCAGGGACACCCGTGGAATCACAAAAGGATCCACCGTATTTACTGTCTGCTGAAGCTGAACTTTCGTCGTAAGGGCAAACAGCGGTTGCCGGTGCGTAATCCCTCGCCACTGGCCACACCTGAAGCGCTGAACCAGAGCTGGTCTGTCGACTTTATGCATGATGCCCTGATCTGTGGCCGTCGTTTTCGCACGTTCAATGTCGTTGATGACTTTAACCGTGAGGCGTTGTCGATTGAAATCGATCTGAATCTGCCAGCTCAGCGAGTGGTCCGTGTACTCGACAGGATCGCGGCAAATCGCGGGTATCCGGTCATGCTGCGCATGGATAATGGTCCGGAATTTATCTCTCTGGCACTGGCTGAATGGGCAGAGAAACATGCAGTAAAACTGGAATTTATCCAGCCAGGTAAGCCGGCGCAGAACGCTTTCATTGAGCGCTTTAACCGGACATACCGTACAGAAATACTCGATTTTTATCTGTTCAGAACGCTGAATGAAGTGCGGGAAATCACGGAGAAATGGTTATCAGAATATAACTGTGAACGGCCGCATGAATCACTGAACAATATGACGCCGGAGGAATACCGACAACACTATTATTTGGCCGGGATCTCAAAAAATGCATGGAACTAAAACGGGTCTATTTACACAAGGTCTGCCAGTTCGGCTTTACGTTTCAGCCATGTGTTTTTGTTCGTCTGACAGGCCTCAAAGGCCTGCTGTAATGTCACAGTGGTCACGTGTCTCTCTCCTGATTAATGCCGGAACGGCGAGCTGTAGCAGCCCTGTACTTTACGCGGCGGCGGTGGCATCACCGGCGCGGGAGGGCTCCGGCGCAGCACGTATCACACCGTCAACCGACTCGATGGTGCGGAAAGTGGCCGAACACTCGATATTGGTACACTGGTGATAATATAGCAACCCACCATAGGTAGGTTGCTACATCTCTATCCCTGAGGTGCTCATCTATTATTCTTTACATCTGTGACTTTCATTGATGTCTCAAGGTTATTCTGGATTAATATGCAATTACCTGTGTCCATAGAGCCAGATTTTTCTTTCACAAATGAGTTTAATCTTGTATTAACATACTCATTCATTAACTGATGTGTTCTTTCGGGGCAAACAAATGTAAAATTATTGTTTTGCACTACAGGGTATCCTTGAATCCAAATTTCGTTTTGACTTGTTTCTTTGATTCCCCAGTTATTTTTCAACCATTCTGATGGGAAGTTATTTTTATTGATTTTATACCAAAACATAATATCACTACGTAGACCTGAGAATGATATAGTGTAGTTGTTTAACTTAATAAGTATTCCAGGTGTCATTACACCAATGAAATATATGCTGATTATGATGATTGTTGTTATTATTCGTGCAGCACTTTCCTTTTTTCTCCCTTTTTGTTTATTTAAGATCCCATCACATGCAATTAATGGCATATATATTATGATAAGATAAACAAACAAAATTAAAATCTTAGCTAGTCGATCTATGCCAGATAAAGCGGTATTATTATAAATTATTGATATAATTATAAATGTGGGTATGTTTATTATAAAACCTTTGATGAGTGCAAATATATTAATTTTAAGTTTATTATGTAGGGCCGTATAAAGAAAGTAACAAATATAAAATGCAGTGATGAAGATAAAAAAACCTGTAGTATATAATACGTCAGTGGAGCCTATGATTGACAGTAAAAGACCAATCGTTATTGTTTGATAGATCGTTATTTTTGAATCTTTGTCTTTAGATATTGCACAAAGCCAATAAAAAATAATTGTAGGCATTAAAATAAAGAATAGAAATAGTATTAAAATCAAACACATTGATGCAAAAATAGCTAGGAGCGTGGATGGACTAGCAAGGAATGAAGGAAGAAGGTTTAATTTCCCAATGCGGGAAAGATATATCCAGATGTTAATAAATCCTATGACGGCTGATAATAAACTAAGATGAGGCAGATGCGGTAGTACTGATTTTAGTAATTCCTTTATTTTTTGTTGTTCTGTTTTGCTTCTTTTATTTTTAAAGGTTGTCATACTCATTTTGTCCTTAAAATTTATTTTGGTAATAAATATGCATGTTTATTGTATTTTTTTAAAATTGTAATAATTTCCCATATTAAAATAACGTATTATTGATATTTATCAGGGAAAAAGAAGGTATGCAAATCACCCTCTAAACACCTCCTTCCTGTGCCACTCTACAAACCCTTCTTTTGGATAATTCTCGCGCATCATTGGCAGCGCTATCGATTTACCGTCGAAATCCCAGAACAGTCTGCCCACCATGCCGCTGCCATTCACTGCGGGTGACACCTGAACCCGCATACTCTCATCCAGCCCAATCGAACCTTTATCAAAGGCTTTATGGTGGATTGCACACAGCGCCAGTCCGTTTGAAATCTCGCACGGGCCACCATGCTGTTTCCATTTGATATGGGCCGCTTCAAGCGCAACTGAAGTGCTGTCGTGGCGCATATTGAAGCCACAAATGGCGCATTCATAGTTATAAGCACGCAGAACCTGCTGGCGGAACAACGGGTCCCGCTGTTTGCGGATTTGCAGGATATCAAACCCCAGTTCATCCGCGATTTCTTCCTGAATGCTTTCGGTGAAGTGCGCCTCGAGGATTTGCTGTGCCAGGGTGTTGATGAGGTTTTTGCTCTTTTTCAGCAGAGTAAAATGTTGTTCATCAAAGCCTCCGGCAACGTTATGCGTCACCAGTTCTCCGGCAGGGGGCTGTTTACTGCTGCCGGATGTTGAGCACTGCTCGGCGTTTTGTAGCTCCCAGAACCCATCGCCCTGTAAGCGCCAGAAGGGCATATCCGGGCGGTACTGCGCGCGCTGTGGTCCAAATCGTTCCAGCAGGCTATGCAATGGGTCGCGAACTTCCGAACCGTAGTCAAACAGGCGACCGTGACCCTGCTGATAACCCGCCAGCACATGAAGCAGCAGCAAAGGTTTGTGCGGCGCACGCTGCCCGCCTTTACGCCAGATGGTGATGTCGGCAATTGCCTGCTGCAGGGTTTTACTGGAAGTCATTGATTTCATTATCAGGTAAATAATTGCGATGATGCTCGCAAAATATCACCTGATCAAGCAAAGACGGGTTGATGCGCTATCGACGTCACTTATTGGTATCAATTTGATAAAGCACTATGCGTGGCATGTTGTCTGACATCAACGACATCACTTTTATGTTTTCTGAAAAACACATACGCCACGGCAGTTACCGTTCCCCCACCAGGGTACGCAGGAGTACGATAAGTATGCAAATTATTGCATATCGAAGGATCTCTGATGGACACAGTAGAGGAACTTAACGGAACATACTTTTATAAAGGGGTCTGTAACATTTCTGCAGGTGAGCTATTTTTCTGGATTTTTCTCGACAAAATTGATGAACAATTTGGGGGAATTCAAGATGTGGTAACAATGTCATGTATCATTCTTGGGTTACCATTGCTGAAAACACGGGGTAAACCATATGGGGCAACACAAGGCACATCAATTGCCTCCAAATATTCTCGTGAGTTTCTTAACGTAACATTGTCCGTCAGGCTTCCTACCATCACCAATGCCAGTATCAAATATTTAAAACCAATGATGACTAACAATCTGGGGGCATTCGTTGGACGAACAATTCCTGTGATTGGTTGGGCATTACTCGCAAGTGATGTCGCCCAAATTGTCTATAAAACGGTGAATACCTACAACACCATTGCCAGAGAGGAAGATCGCGTATGGTGACGGATAACGAGGTATTAGAATTTTTTCGGGGAGAGTTATCTCTCGCGGTAACGTTTACTTTCAAGCCTATCCCGATTGAACTTGATACGCCGCTGCAAGGTTACGCTGAATGGGATGAATTACCGTATGCCATTGATGATTTTGGAGAGAAATATAACGTTGATGTTTCTGTGATTGATTTCGATGCCTATTACCCGTGGGAAAGAGAATCGGTCTATAGAAAATGGTTTACCAACGAACCCATCAAACAAGTGTCAAAACCGCTTACTGTGCGTATGTTCGCAGAATCAGCCAGAGCAGGCCGCTGGTTATATGATTGATTACAAGGAGTGTTGAAAATGGCTGTACCCGTTCATTTATTTTTAAAAGACGATGGTGGCGCGATGATTCGTGGAGGCTCGGATGTCCAGGGACGTGAAGGCAGTATTGAGTTACGTGGTTTAACACATAACCTTAGCATTCCAACCGATGGTGCCACTGGAAAGCTAACCGGCACACGCCAACATGGCCCATTTCTTTTTGACAAAGAGATCGATTCCTCCAGCCCATACCTTTACAAAGCAGTTGCGACAGGTCAGACACTTCAAAGTGCGGAACTAAAGTTCTATCACATAAACGACGCAGGCCAGGAAGTGGAATACTTTAATACCCTGCTTGAAGGTGTAAAAGTTGTATCAGTGACACCAATCGTGCATGACACACGTACGGTAACGGGAACCGGGCATTTGGAAAGCGTACAACTGCGCTATGAAAAAATCACCTGGTGTATTGTAGATGGCAATATTCAATATACCGACGCCTGGAACGAACGTACTACGGCATAACAAAGATGACGCAATACATCCTAATAAAGGCGCCCACAGGCGCCTTTAGCAAGACCGTTACCCCTTCACCGCTTTCCCCGCAATCACCCCGATAAACTCCAGCACCTGCTTTTGCTTACGCGCGGAGAGCTTTTCCACGGCGCGCAGGGATTTCATCAGTTCTGACCCTTCGGGTTCGGGCGCGCGGGCGGTTAACACAATGCAGCCTTGCATGACGCGCACATCGACGCGGGTGCCGGTGTCGAATCCGGCGGCTTTAAGCCACTGGCCCTTCATCACGATGGACGGAAACTGGACATACTTCACTGGCAAACGGCTGTAATCAGGATAACCGCTCGCATAACCCACCTTCAGGCAACGGTTATCTGCGACGTACACTTCTGGATCAAATGAAACTGCAATACAATGCGTATCAGTCATGGTGACTATTCTCCGATAATAGTTACTGCGATTAGCGATGCGGAGGTGTTGGCGCACCTTCGCATCGCGCTAATAAAACCCCTGTAAATTACCCCAGTAATTGGCGGGAAGTCCAGATGTAAATAAGATGAAATAAGCGCGATTAGCACGCTTTCGGAATAAATAGAAATCCTCTCTATCCCAATAAACATAGTATTATTCACCGTATAAATTCATTCCTGTCCCATCCTCCTGATACCTGCCATTTCCAGAAAATAACGCCCATCTGTATCAGGCCAAAAATGCGATCTAACTCACTGAAGCAAATAGAAAACTCTGAAACAACGCCGTTTTGTACACTTTGCTTTACACTTTTAGTGATGTGAATCACAAATATAAACCCGTGAAGTGATCCGACTCTCACAAAATGGGGTGTACTCATTCAGCAATACAGTATGAGCACAGCCTGGAAAGTTAAGTTTTCAGTATTTCCCCTCTCCACGGGGGCACCATCGCAAATGGCAAATCAACACGCAAAAAAAAACTTGTTGAATATGAACGGGTAAAAAAATGACGTGTGATTTGCATCACCTACATTTACAGCTTTTTAAATTATTGCCAGTGATTAATGTTGACCAGGCTATTTCCATAATCAATTAAATCTTGCATAGTGCCTCCACATTATTTCTCCCCCTGACTCAGGAGGCGAATAGTTATATTTCATCAGACTTTATTGATGAACCAGGTATGCTTTACTTCACATTAATACGTACATGACCACTGTTACTGGAGAAACAAAATGAATTATCCGGCAGAACCCTTCCGTATTAAAAGCGTTGAAACTGTATCTATGATCCCGCGTGATGAACGCCTTAAGAAAATGCAGGAAGCGGGATACAATACTTTCCTGTTAAATTCGAAAGATATTTATATTGACCTGCTGACAGACAGTGGCACTAACGCAATGAGCGACAAGCAGTGGGCCGGAATGATGATGGGTGATGAAGCCTACGCGGGCAGCGAAAACTTCTATCACCTGGAAAGAACCGTGCAGGAACTGTTTGGCTTTAAACATATTGTTCCTACTCACCAGGGGCGCGGCGCAGAAAACCTGTTATCGCAGCTGGCAATTAAACCGGGGCAATATGTTGCCGGGAATATGTATTTCACTACCACCCGTTATCACCAGGAAAAAAATGGTGCGGTGTTTGTCGATATCGTTCGTGATGAAGCGCACGATGCCGGTCTGAATATTGCTTTTAAAGGTGATATCGATCTTAAAAAATTACAAAAGCTGATTGATGAAAAAGGCGCCGAGAATATTGCCTATATTTGCCTGGCAGTCACGGTTAACCTCGCAGGCGGGCAGCCGGTCTCCATGGCTAACATGCGCGCGGTGCGTGAACTGACTGCAGCACATGGCATTAAAGTGTTCTACGACGCTACCCGCTGCGTAGAAAACGCCTACTTTATCAAAGAGCAAGAGCAGGGCTTTGAGAACAAGAGCATCGCAGAGATCGTGCATGAGATGTTCAGCTACGCCGACGGTTGCACCATGAGTGGTAAAAAAGACTGTCTGGTGAATATCGGCGGCTTCCTGTGCATGAACGATGATGAAATGTTCTCTGCTGCCAAAGAGTTAGTCGTTGTCTACGAAGGCATGCCATCTTACGGCGGCCTGGCCGGACGCGACATGGAAGCTATGGCGATTGGTCTGCGCGAAGCCATGCAGTATGAGTACATCGAGCACCGCGTGAAGCAGGTTCGCTATCTGGGCGACAAGCTGAAAGCCGCTGGTGTACCGATTGTTGAACCGGTGGGTGGTCACGCGGTATTCCTTGATGCGCGTCGCTTCTGCGAGCATCTGACGCAGGACGAGTTCCCGGCGCAAAGCCTGGCTGCCAGTATCTATGTGGAAACCGGCGTACGTAGTATGGAGCGCGGAATTATCTCTGCGGGCCGTAATAACGTGACTGGTGAACACCACAGGCCGAAACTGGAAACCGTGCGTCTGACTATTCCACGCCGCGTTTATACTTACGCGCATATGGATGTAGTGGCTGACGGTATTATTAAACTTTACCAGCACAAAGAAGATATTCGCGGGCTGAAGTTTATTTACGAGCCGAAGCAGCTCCGTTTCTTTACTGCACGCTTTGACTATATCTAAATAATAATTATGGCCCCATCTCAGGATGGGGCTTTTTTGTATTTCTTTTCCATGAACAGGAAGCCTTTGCGGTGCCCGTTACCGTGACATAACTACAAAAGTAAACCCTGACTCCGACATTTTTATTATCCGCATGATGTACAAATGACAGCTGTAATTATAACGAATAGTCTACAGGAACATTTATCATGGATATTAATGCCATTGAGCGACAGAGTAGTACCCCCGGACTGATTAGCGGAACCATGTTGGTTATCGCGACCGTAGTGGGTGGAGGGATGTTTTCCCTGCCGATTGCGATGGCTGGCGTATGGTTCCCCGGTGCGTCAGTTATTCTTCTGTTTATCGCCATCATGATGTTATTAACCGGTCTGATGCTGGTCGAAGTTAACCTGCATTATGGCGCCGGTGCCAGTTTTAATACCTTTACTCAGGATTTATTAGGCCGAAAGTGGAATATTGTGGTCGGTATCGCTTTCGGCTTTGTGCTGTATATTCTGACCTATGCCTATATCTCTGGTTCGTCGGCGGTGATGGCGCAAACCGTGTTCAAATACAGCGGCGTGCGCTTTCCGGCGAATATCTCGGTGGTGATCGTCAGTATGCTGGTCGGGGCGATTGCCTGGTACAGCTCCTTGTTGGTTGGACGTATTACTACCGTGTTGATCATCGGTAAGTTTATCGCGTTCTTTGCCACCTTCTCTGGCCTGGTGGGTCATATCGAAGTGGCGAAACTCGTCGACAGCGTGGCGGTGGCGCTGCCCAATTCGCAGTACCTGCCGTATATCCTGATGACGCTGCCGTTCTGCATTATCTCGTTTGGTTTTCACGGTAACGTGCCGAGCCTGGTGAAGCTGTATGGCACGAGCGGGATCTCAAATATTACGCGTTCGATTATCATCGGCACGCTGTTTGCCCTGCTGCTGTATATCTTCTGGCTGGGCGTCACGATGGGCAACATCAGCCGTTCCTCATTCCCGCCAATTATCGCCAAAGGCGGCAATATCGACGTGTTTGTCGAGGCTATCAGCGGGCTGTTCACCAGCCGTTATATGGATCTGATCCTGACCTTCTTCGGCAACTTTGCGGTAGCCAGTTCCCTGCTGGCGGCGACGCTTGGCCTGTTCGATTACATCGCCGACCTGTTTCACTTCCCGGATGACGGCATGGGTCGCCTGAAAACCGCGCTGGTGACCTACTTCCCGCCAGCCGCCGTGTGCTTCTTCTTCCCGAACGGGTTTGTCCACGCCATTGGTTACGCCGGTCTGGCCTTTACCATCTGGAGCGTGATCCTGCCGCCGTTCCTGGTGAAAGCGGCGCGGAAACGTTTTCCGACCGCCAGCTATACCGCGCCGTGTAATAACACCGTGCTCAATCTGGTTATTGTCTGTGGGGCGGTTGTCTATCTGA
Organism: Citrobacter sp. KTE151; assembly: GCF_000398845.1. NCBI lineage: Bacteria > Pseudomonadati > Pseudomonadota > Gammaproteobacteria > Enterobacterales > Enterobacteriaceae > Citrobacter > Citrobacter sp. KTE151. The sequence goes on from NZ_KB976059.1 coordinate 349,566, forward strand.
CGGTTGTTCTGGACGTATTTGGTCTGCTGCCAACGTTTCGCTAGACGGAGTCAAAATGAAAAACGTGTTGTCTGTTCAGTCGTCAGTCGTTTATGGCTATGCCGGAAATAAAGCCGCCGTGTTGCCGATGCAGCTTTCGGGGATCGATGTCTGGCCGTTTTACACCGTACAGTTTTCCAACCACACCCAGTACGGGATGTGGCAGGGCATGGCGATGCCGCACGGCGAGCTGAGCGCCATCATCAGCGGGCTGGATGATCTGCAAAAACTGGCGCAATGCGATGCCGTGCTGTCCGGGTATCTCGGGGACAAACGCCATTGCGAAGAGGTGAAGCTCGCGGTCACCACCATTCGCCAGCGTAATCCCCAGGCGCTCTATTTTTGCGATCCGGTGATGGGCGACCCGCAAAAAGGCTGCATCGTCGCGCAGGGCGTGGAGTCCTTTTTTGTCGATGACGCCATTCAACTGGCCGATGTGATGGGGCCGAATCTCTATGAACTGGGCGTGCTGACGGGCAGACAACTACGTAGTTTTGACGAGGTGGTGGAAGCGGCGCAGCAGTTGGTGGCGTGGGGCGTGAAGAAGGTGCTGGTGAAACATCTCGGCGACTGCTCGCGCGACAAACAGGCGTTTGAAATGCTGCTGGTGACGGCGGAACAGACATTACACATCGCCCGGCCGCTGTATACCTTTGCCAAAATGCCGGTGGGCGTTGGGGATCTGATTTGCAGCGTGATGCTGGCTTCACTACTCAACGGTTATGAGGACAAGCAGGCGCTGGAGCGGACCACCAGTGTCGTCGACGCGGTGATGCGGCTGACGAAAGAGCACGACTCGTATGAACTGCGGCTGATAGACGCGCGTCACCAGATAATGGAGCCGCAAATTCGCTATCAGGCAACGGTGCTGTAGCGCCGCAAGGAGGCTCTATGTTTCTGACACTGCTACGATTTCAGCATCCGCTGATCTACCGTTTTGCATGGCTTCGTCTGTGGGTCAGGGTGTTAAGAGCGTGCGGGCTGCGTAAGTGAAAGGGGAGAACATTTTTCTCTGCTGCCGGATGCGGCGCTTGCGCCTTATCCGGCCTACAAATGAGCGTGAAACGTAGGCCCGATAAGCGAAGCGCCATCAGGCATTAGCGCCAGGCATTACACGCGGAAGTAGCGTGGTGGGATCAACGCGGAAAAGGCGTCGAACTTCTTCACCATCTTTTTCCAGAACAACATAACAACAATCCTCGATTTGAAACATCGGCGCTATTTTAGTCAGCGCCGACAAATCGTAAAGCCAGTCGCTTCGTTTCGATCCTGAAGCGGTGTAAACCTTTTTGGTCACCGCGTCGTCAAATACGGTTGCCGTGAATTTGACGGGGTTGACAATGGATTACGCCATAAACCAGTAATAAAAGAGACCGACTTTCAGGCCGAGGATCACAATGTAGGCGCAGCAGTATTTCATGGTGCCAGACATTATCTGGTTGGCCTGTCCGTCCATTTTGGTGGCTGAAACCGCAATGGCGATACTCTGCGGCGAAATCATTTTCCCCCCCGTTGCACCAGAAGTATTCGCCGCCGCGAGCCAGTTGGGATCGATATGCAGTTTACTGGCGGCAATGGTTTGCAGTTTGCCGAACAAAATATTCGAGTTGGTATCGCTGCCGGTAACAAACGTGCCCAGCGCGCCAATCACCGGGGCGAGGAAGACGTAGGAACTGCCGGTCAGATCGACAATCGACTGGGCCAGCGTGGAGATAATCCCGCTGAGATCCATCACCGTGGCCAGCGCGACAATCGCCATAATCGCCACAATGGAATTTTTAAGCTGGAAAATGGTTTTGATAAACACTTCCAGCATCCCGCGTGCGGACGCTCCCTGAATAAAACCGCCGATAAGGGTCGCAAAGATGATCAGCATCCCCGGCGTGGTCACCCATTCAACTTTCAGCGCCAGCGTGTTGCCGTCGGCGAGCGTGAAATGCAGCACCGAGGCCAGTTGGGACGCCGCGCCTTTGATCGTCGGGAACAGCGGTGAGCACAGCAGGATAAAAACAAAAATAAACAGATAGATAGAGCCTACGCGGAACAACACTTTTGCCGAGCGCGGCGTGGTTTCGCGGGTATGGCTGACCTCAATGCGCCACTCGGGATCGGTTTTCCCTTTGCGCAGGCGGCTGACCATCGCCACGGCAAACAAGCTGACCAGGCTACCGGCAAAGGCGGGCAATTCCGCGCCAAGATGGATGGCGACAAAATATTGCGGAACCAGCGTGGTGATGCCGCAAATCAGCGTGATCAGAAATACGCCACGAATGGCTTTCAGGCCGCCGCCAATAATGCAGACAATGACAAACGGCAGCAGGATATTAAACAGTGCGAGCTGCAGAATAATGGTTCCACCTAAGGTATACACCGGCAGATTAACCTGTTCCGCCAGAATAGAAACCGGGATCCCGACCGCGCCGAACGCGGTGGGAACGGTATTCGCCACGAGAGAAGCGATCGCCGCCTTCAGCGGGTTGAATCCCAGCGCAATAAGAATGCCGATCGGAATGGCGACCGCCGTGCCATAACCTGCCGCGGCTTCAAGGAATCCGCCGAAACACCATGAAATCAGTAGCACCTGAATACGCTTATCTTCGCTAATGCTGGCGAGAATATCGCGCAGAATATCCAGCGCCTTGGTTGCCTGCATGACGTTATAACTGAAGATGGCGCCGAGGATCACAATCACAATCGGCCATAAACCCTTCAGGGCGCCATAGCCTATCGCGGCTTTCAGATTCTGTACGGGCATTTCCCAGAATATGGCCGACAGCGCGGCAGTGAATACCAAAGAGATCAACACGGAATAATGGATGGGCATTTTCAATTTCAATATTAAAAATACCATCAGTAGTAAAGGAGAGAGTGCCAGGGCAAACATAAAATATTCGTTCATTGCTATTCCTGATTGGTTCATTAAACCTGATTTATATTTATGGTGGGGAGGCTACATTGCTGGGTTAATAAAGTATGTAAACTGAATCGCTTCAGTGAATAAAGTAATTATGATTTGTAGTTTTGTAACTATTGTAATCTTTTAATTAAAATCCAATGCCAGGTAAATATACTTAAGAGTAAGTTGAATACCTATAAATAGTTATATGATAACCTTTTTAATAATGCTGGTGATGAGAATAGTAAGCACCTGAAACTGTTATTAAGGTGTTCATAACGCTGTGGTTTTAAATATAAAAATGTGAGCGAGACCGAAAGAAATAAACCTGGTTGTTGCATATGGGGGTTGATTAGGGGATTATTTGGTTTTGTCATACAAATGAAAATACAGACATATGCGACTGTCCTGACTTAAGAAGCGGAGAGTCGGCATCAAAGGAAAACGACCCGAGCATCACCATGAACCCAGGCATTAGTAAAAACAGCAAACAGAAAAACTGGGCGTGAAATACGGCTGAGCCTTTGCTTGATATCGCGATATCAAGCGCAATAAACAGAAATGAAGCAATGGAGTAGTTATTGTGAATGTAAATTTCTTTGTTACCTGCATTGGTGACGCACTGAAATCACGGATGGCACGAGACTCCGTATTGCTGCTGGAAAAACTGGGTTGTCGCGTTAATTTCCCCGAGAAGCAAGGGTGTTGCGGTCAGCCAGCCATCAACAGCGGTTACATCAAAGAGGCGATCCCTGGGATGAAAAACCTGATCGCCGCCCTGGAAGATAACGACGATCCGATTATCTCGCCAGCAGGCTCCTGTACCTACGCGGTAAAAAGCTATCCGACGTATCTGGCCGATGAACCGGAATGGGCGCTGCGTGCCGAAAAGGTTGCCGCGCGTATGCAGGATCTCACCTCCTTTATCGTTAACAAGCTGGGCGTGGTGGACGTCGGCGCCAGCCTGCAGGGCCGCGCTGTCTATCATCCCTCTTGTAGCCTGACTCGGAAGCTGGGAGTTAAGGAAGAGCCGCTCGCGCTGCTGAAAAACGTGCGCGGGCTGGAGCTGTTGACGTTTGCCGATCAGGATACCTGCTGCGGCTTTGGCGGGACGTTCTCGGTCAAAATGGCCGAGATATCCGGCGAGATGGTGAAAGAGAAAGTCTTACATTTGATGGATGCGCAGCCGGAATATTTGATTGGCGCAGACGTCAGTTGCCTGCTGAACATTGGCGGTCGACTGCAACGGGAAGGCCAGCCGGTCAAAGTGATGCATATTGCTGAAGTGCTGATGAGCCGCTGAGGGGAAAGAGATGTCGATAAAAACCAGCGATGTAGAATTTAAACTGCGTATTCGTCAGCAGATAGAAGATCCGATCATGCGCAAAGCCGTGGCCAATGCGCAGGAACGTATTGGCGCAAATCGACAAAAAATGGTCGATGAGTTAGGCCACTGGGAAGACTGGCGCGATCGTGCCAGCCAGATCCGCGATCACGTGCTGAGCAACCTCGACGCTTATCTGTATCAACTCTCCGAGAAAGTGACGCAAAACGGCGGCCACGTCTATTTCGCCAAAACCAAAGAAGAGGCCACCGCCTATATTCTGCAGGTCGCGCGCAGCAAAAACGCGAAGAAGGTGGTGAAGTCCAAGTCGATGGTGACCGAGGAGATCGGCGTCAACCATGTCCTGCAGGATGCGGGAATCCAGGTGATCGAAACCGATCTCGGGGAATACATCCTGCAATTGGATCAGGATCCGCCTTCGCACGTCGTGGTGCCGGCTATTCATAAAGATCGCTATCAGATCCGCCGCGTGCTGAACGAGCGTCTGGGGTATGACGGCCCGGAAACCCCGGAAGCCATGACCTTGTTCATTCGCCAGAAGATCCGCGAGGATTTCCTGAGTGCCGAAATCGGTATTACCGGCTGTAACTTTGCCGTGGCGGAAACCGGTTCAGTATGCCTGGTGACCAACGAAGGCAACGCGCGCATGTGTACCACGCTGCCGAAAACGCACATTGCGGTGATGGGCATGGAGCGTATCGCGCCAACCTTTGCTGATGTGGATGTGCTGATCACCATGCTGGCGCGCAGCGCCGTGGGCGCACGTCTGACGGGCTACAACACCTGGCTGACCGGCCCGCGTGAGGCGGATAACGTGGACGGACCGGAAGAGTTCCATCTGGTGATTGTCGATAACGGTCGCTCGCAGGTGCTGGGCTCTGAGTTTCGCGATGTGCTGCGCTGCATCCGCTGCGGAGCCTGTATGAACACCTGTCCGGCGTACCGCCACATCGGCGGGCACGGCTATGGCTCTATCTATCCCGGCCCTATTGGCGCGGTGATTTCTCCACTGCTCGGCGGCTATAAAGATTTTAAAGACCTGCCGTACGCCTGTTCCTTATGCACGGCCTGCGACAGCGTCTGCCCGGTGCGTATTCCGCTGTCAAAACTGATCCTGCGTCATCGCCGGGTGATGGCCGAGGAGGGCATTACCCCGAAAGCTGAGCGACGGGCGATCAAAATGTTCGCTTATGCCAATAGCCATCCGGGGCTGTGGAAAGTGGGGATGATGGCGGGCGCGCATGCGGCAAGCTGGTTTATCAATGGCGGGAAAACCCCGCTCAAGGTTGGCGCGATTGGTGACTGGATGGAGGCGCGCGATCTGCCTGATGCTGACGGCGAGAGCTTCCGCAGCTGGTTTAAGAAACATCAGGCGCAGGAGAAAAAGAATGGATAACCGTACCGCGTTTTTAAACACCATCGCCCAGGCGCTGGGTCGCCCGCCGCGTTTCGAACCGCAAGCGGATGCCGCGCCGGTTAACAATTATGCCAACGAGCGCCTGACCGAACTTAGCCCGCAGCAGCGCTGCGATGCGTTTATCCAGTTCGCCAGCGAAGTGATGCTGGCCCGCTGTGAACTGACTCGCGAGGACCAGGCCGCAGAAGCAGCGCTACGCCTGTGTGAAGAATTGGGTCAGCCGGTAGTGCTGAGCGGCGACAGCCGACTGGTGGCGCTGGGCATCACCGAACGCTTGCAGCAGGAATGCAACGCCGTGGTCTGGGATCCGGCGCGAGGCAGCGAAAATATTACCGAGGCCGAGCAGGCGAAAGTCGGCGTAGTGTATGCCGAGTATGGCCTGACCGAGTCCGGCGGCGTGGTGCTGTTTTCCGCGCCGGAGCGCGGGCGTTCTTTGAGCCTGTTGCCGGAGTCCTCGATTTTCGTGCTGCGTAAAAGCACCATCCTGCCGCGCGTGGCGCAACTGGCAGAAAAACTGCATCAGAAAGCGCAGGCCGGTGAGCGTATGCCGTCGTGCATTAACATTATCAGTGGACCCAGCTCGACGGCGGATATTGAGCTTATCAAGGTGGTTGGGGTGCATGGCCCGGTGAAAGCGGTGTATCTGATTATTGAGGATTGTTAAGGCAGGAGAAGAACCGCTCTGGCGCTGCGGCCAGAGCGGTATCGACGTTATGCAATCATGCTGATGATCAACACGATTACCAGGCCAACCACGGAGTTCACCAGCTCCAGCAGACCCCAGGTTTTCAGCGTATCCTTCACCGACAGGTCGAAGTAGCCTTTGAACAGCCAGAACGATGCATCGTTGATATGGGTCAGGGTGTTGGAGCCAGCCGCCGTCGCCAGTACCAGCAACGCCGGATCGACGCCCACCAGTTGACCGGTTGCCGGGTCGAGAATGGCTGCGCTGATAATCCCCGCCGCCGTCATGGCTGAGACCACGCCCTGACCGGTTGCCAGACGAATAAGCACGGTTATCAACCACGCCATGATGTATGGAGAAATATTGCCGTGCGACATCAGCATGCCGATGGTATCGCCGATGCCGGTATCGATAATGGTCTGCTTCAGTACGCCGCCCGCGCCGATGATCAGGATCACCATGGCGATGCTTTTCACCGCGTTTTCAAAGGCGTTCATCACCCACTGCATGTCGTGACCACGCGCGGTACCAAACAGCACGAAGGCGACAATCATGGCGATAAACATCGCAATTGGCGAGGAGCCTAAGAAGTTGACCACTTCCCACGCCTGCGTTCCTTTCACCAGCCAGATGTTGGCGATGGTGGTGGAGATCATGATGATCGCCGGGATCAGCGGAACCAGAATAGAGATGCCGAAAGACGGTAGATTGTTCTGGTCAACCGGTACGTCGGCCTTCATGAATGACGGCGTCGGGCGATCGAGGTTGCCGAGGAACTTCGGCAGGATAAGCCCGGCGCAGATCACGCTCGGAATAGTCACCAGAATACCGTAGATGTAGACCATACCCATGTCAGCGCCGTAGGCGTTAACCAGCGCGACCGGACCTGGCTGCGGCGGGAACAGAGAGTGGGCGGTGGTGGCGGCGGCAACGGCAGGAATCGCCAGCTTGAGGAACGGGATCTTCGCTTCCGCGGCAATGACGATCACCAGCGGCGCCAGCATAATAAACGCCACTTCATAGAACATCGCCAGGCCAAAAATCAGACCAATAATGATCACCGACAGCTGCACATAGCGCAGCCCAAGTCGAGCCAGCAGCGTATGAGCAATCTGATGCGCCGCTCCGGAATCGACCATCAGCTTACCGATGACTGCCCCGAATACCACGATAATCGCCAACTCACCCAGCGTGCTGCCAAAGCCGGATTTCATGGTGTGTAGCAGCGCCATTAAGTCCATACCCGCCAGCATGCCGACCGAGAGCGCCGCCAGCAGCAGGGCGACCATCGAGTTTATTTTGAATCTTAGATTGAGCACCAGCATCAGACCGATGCCGAATACGACCCACAGAATATTGAGAACATGCATATAACGTCTACCTTTATTGGTTGAACTATTATGATTTTGGTTGAGATGTTATCCGTATTGGTTAACCATTGATGCGATGAATGTCACATTGCGTTACATGTTTACATCTTTACTGCGCTTCCTGGCCGCAAAATGGCGATCTAATCAGCAAAAATCGTGATTTGGTTAACCAATTCGTTCCTTCAGGTTGACATGTCATACCAAAAGGAGGAATTTATGTGCCATATCGTCGAGTCCATAACGTAAATGAGGAATAAAAGATGGAACAGACATGGCGCTGGTATGGTCCTAACGATCCGGTCACCTTAGCGGATGTACGTCAGGCGGGTGCCACGGGCGTGGTCACCGCCTTGCACCATATCCCGAACGGGGAAGTGTGGACGGTTGATGAGATCCTAAAACGCAAAGCCATTATTGAGCAGGCGGGCCTGGTCTGGTCGGTCGTCGAAAGCGTACCGATCCACGAAGACATTAAAACCCGTTCTGGTAACTATCAGCAGTGGATCGCCAACTACCAGCAAAGCCTGCGTAACCTGGCCCAGTGCGGCATTCGTACCGTGTGCTACAACTTCATGCCGGTTCTCGACTGGACCCGTACCGACCTGGAATACGTCCTGCCGGACGGCTCCAAAGCGCTGCGTTTTGACCAGATTGAATTCGCCGCCTTTGAGCTGCACATCCTCAAACGTTCGGGCGCGGAAGCGGATTACACCGCCGAAGAGATTGCTCAGGCGAATGAACGCTTCGCCACCATGAGCGATGAAGACAAAGCGCGTCTGACCCGCAATATCATCGCCGGTCTGCCGGGCGCGGAAGAGGGCTATACGCTTGACCAGTTCCGCCAGCATCTTGCGCGTTATAAAGATATCGATAAAGCCGCACTGCGCGAGAACTTTGCCGTCTTCCTGAAAGCAATTATTCCTGTGGCGGAAGAAGCAGGCGTGCGGATGGCGGTACACCCGGACGATCCGCCGCGCCCAATCCTCGGCCTGCCGCGCATTGTTTCCACCGTGGAAGATATGCAATGGATGGTCGATACGGTTAACAGCATGGCGAACGGTTTTACCATGTGCACCGGCTCCTACGGCGTCCGGGCGGACAACGATCTGGTCGACATGATCAAACAGTTTGGCCCGCGTATTTACTTCACCCACCTGCGCTCCACGCTGCGTGAAGATAACCCGAAAACCTTCCATGAAGCGGCGCATCTTAACGGCGACGTCGATATGTACGAAGTCGTGAAAGCGATCGTTGAGGAAGAGCAGCGCCGTAAAGCCGAGGGTAAAGAGGACCTGATCCCAATGCGTCCGGACCACGGCCATCAGATGCTTGACGATCTGAAAAAGAAAACCAACCCAGGCTACTCCGCGATTGGTCGACTGAAAGGGCTGGCGGAAGTGCGTGGTGTTGAGATGGCTATCCAGCGCGCTTTCTTTAGCCGCTAAAGCGAGTTGCCGGTCACCTGTCTGGCCGGCTTTTTCTTTTCTCTTCCGTTGGTCATTCAACGGGTTCTGGAGTTCACGATGACAACGACAATTGCCAATAGCAACCTGCCGGTTGCTCGCCCTGCATGGGACAGCTCGCGCCTACAATCCCGCATTGTTCACCTGGGATGCGGCGCATTTCACCGCGCGCATCAGGCGCTGTACACCCATCATCTGCTGGAAACCACCGATAGCGACTGGGGGATCTGTGAAGTTAACCTGATGCCGGGTAACGACCGCGTGCTGATTGAAAACCTGCGCAAACAGCAACTGCTGTATACCGTGGCGGAAAAAGGCGCGGACAACACCGTGCTGAAAGTGATTGGCTCGATGAAAGAAGCGTTGCACCCGGAGCTTGACGGCTGTGATGGTATTTTACAGGCTATGGCGCGCCCGCAGACGGCAATTGTTTCGCTGACGGTCACGGAAAAAGGCTACTGCACCGATGCTGCCAGCGGACAGTTAGATCTCAATAACCCGCTGATTAAACACGATCTGGCGAATCCAGGCGCGCCGAAATCGGCGATTGGTTACATCGTACAGGCGCTGCATCTGCGTCGTGAGCAAGGGCTTGCGGCCTTTACCGTGATGTCTTGCGATAACGTGCGTGAAAATGGTCATGTGGCGAAAGTCGCGGTGCTGGGTCTGGCGCAGGCGCGCGACCCGCAGCTGGCGCAGTGGATTGAGGCTAACGCCACTTTCCCGTGCACCATGGTAGACCGCATTGTTCCGGCGGCGACGCCAGAAACGTTGCAAGAGATTGCCGACCAGTTGGGCGTGTACGATCCGTGTGCTATCGCCTGTGAGCCATTCCGTCAGTGGGTTATCGAAGATAACTTTGTCAACGGTCGCCCTGACTGGGACAACGTTGGTGCGCAGTTCGTTGCCGATGTGGTGCCGTTTGAAATGATGAAACTGCGTATGCTCAACGGCAGCCACTCTTTCCTCGCGTATTTGGGCTATCTCGGCGGCTATGAAACTATCGCTGATACCATGACCAATCCGGCGTACCGCAAAGCGGCGTTCGCGCTGATGATGCAGGAGCAAGCGCCGACGCTGTCGATGCCGGAAGGCACCGATCTTAACGCCTATGCGACGCTGCTCATTGAGCGTTTCAGCAACCCATCACTGCGTCACCGCACCTGGCAGATTGCGATGGACGGCAGCCAGAAATTGCCGCAGCGCCTGCTGGATCCGGTGCGTCTGCATCTGCAAAACGCCAGCGACTGGCGTCACCTGGCGCTGGGCGTGGCGGGCTGGATGCGCTACACCCGTGGCGTGGATGAACAGGGGCAGGCCATTGATGTTGTCGACCCCTTGCTGGCTGAGTTCCAGCGCATTAACCAACAGTTCCAGGGGGCCGAACGCGTGACGGCGCTGCTGGGGCTGAGCGGCATTTTTGGCCATGATCTGGCGGAAAACGCTGATTTTGTGGAGACAATTATCGCGACGTATCAACAGCTGTGTGAACACGGTGCACGCGAGTGCGTTGCGGCGTTAGGCGCTGACGCATAATCCCCGAAGTATGACGGGTCAATCAAAATGCTGATTTGGTTGACCCGTTTTCTGTTTTTGGCTTCCCGCAAATGCTATAGTTCAGGCGAAAAAACGTTTTTTGTAGGCTTGATAAGATGCGTCAGCGTCGCCATCAGCCAATGGCACAGGTGCCGGTTGGCAGCGCATGTGCCTTATCCGGCCTACGGATCTGAATTGACGCATCTGACGGACATAACACGATGAAATCGAACACTTCTCAACAAAGACCCTACCAGGAAGTGGGTGCAATGATCCGCGATCTGATTGTCCAGACGCCGTACCAGCCCGGGGAGCGTTTGCCGCCGGAACGTGAAATTGCTGAGATGCTCAATGTCACTCGCACGGTGGTTCGCGAAGCGTTAATTATGCTGGAAATTAAAGGTCTGGTGGACGTGCGTCGCGGCGCCGGGATCTACGTACTCGACAATGCAGATGCGCAGACCATCGACAGTACGGATGTCAATCATTGCAATGACGCGGGTCCGTTTGAGCTGCTGCAGGCGCGACAGCTGTTGGAAAGCAATATCGCCGAATTCGCCGCGCTGCAGGCTACCCGTGAAGATATCGTTAAAATGCGCCAGGCGTTACAGCTGGAAGAGCGGGAGCTGGCCTCCAGCGAAGCGAACGGTTCTGAAAGCGGCGACATGCAGTTCCATCTCGCCATAGCCGAAGCCACGCATAACAGCATGCTGGTGGAGCTGTTTCGCCAGTCATGGCAGTGGCGTGAAAACAACCCGATGTGGATCCAGCTCCATAGCCACCTTGACGATACCCATTACCGTAAAGAGTGGATGGGTGACCACAAACAGATCCTGGCGGCATTAATCAAAAAGGATGCCCGCGCAGCCAAGCTGGCAATGTGGCAGCATCTGGAAAACGTCAAACAGCGCCTGCTGGAGTTTTCAAATGTTGATGACATCGACTTTGATGGTTATCTGTTTGATTCCTGGCCGCTGGATAAAGTTAACGCCTGATTTTCCTTCCTCTCCTATGCGGGCTGTTGCAGCCCGCGCGACACTTTTCAGCACAAAAGCTTATTGCATAACAACGCTTTTTTCTCGTCATGAACGTCACGTAAAAAAAGGTTTCCATCACCTCAGATGATGATTTTTCCGCCGTCGTTACGCGGTGAAAATTGATTTATATCAATTAAAAACAACTTATTTTTGCATGCGAAAAAATGCATCGTTTACCTTATTTTTACCTTTCCGTGCTTATTTTTAGACAAAATGGGCCTGTGTTAAGTGAGAATCAAACTGATTTACGCGGTGGTCAGAGCGAGGCAGCCTGGAATAACAGTGCATAAAAACAGGCGCTTCACGGAAATGTAGACATTAATAACGGCACGTAACTTATTGGCTGTAATGATGTTTTGATTTGAGGTCATGTTTATTGTCAATAGTTCTGGCTTTTTTAATCAAATGAATAAAAGTGAATATATGTAAAGTTAAAATTACACATTATTCTATAATCAAGTTATCTTTCATTTGAAATGCTGTTCCAGTTTTTTGTCCGTTATTAACAGTTTCATTACTATTGTCACTGTATTTTGCCGTTGACATGTTTTTACACTGACTGCATATTTCATCGCCATAAGCGTGTTTGCGTTCAGGAGATGATAATGCCCTCTCGAGATTACCCCGATATTAGAAAGGCCAGGGGTACCCGTTCAAAAGATATGGTTCTTTTAAGTGCCCGTGTCGATACCTCTCTGTGGGAATATGTTCGTACGCTGGCATTTGAAACCCGTAAAAGTAAACAAGATATTATTGCCGAAGCAATAATGTTATATCGCTCTGTTAATGAGAGCGTAAACGAAGAATCCAAGTAATTACTCTCTGTTCGGGTTTTATTTAACCCAAAATGATATGTGTCTTGCCACTTTATTATTACCTTCATTGGTGTGTTAGAGGTTTTCCCCTTTTCCATAGGGGGCTTTTTTATGCGGGTATTCTGCCTTCATAACAAAGTTGATAGCAAAATTCACAATTAAAAGTGAGTAATAACATGAAAAAGTCAGCAGTGGCATTAGCTGTAATGGTATTAGGGGTAACCTCCGTTCATGCAGCGGAAATTTATAATAAAGATGGCAACAAACTGGATCTGTACGGCAAAGTAAAAGCGGTCCATTCTTGGACTGGCGGCACCGATGCCGACGGTACATACGCGCGTCTGGGTTTTCGCGGTGAGACACAAATCAACGATCAACTGACCGGTTATGGCCAATTTGAAAGTCAGTTTGATGCCTCTAAAGCAGAAGGTTCTCAGAATGGCGTCAATACACGTCTGGCGTTTGCTGGCCTGGATTATGGCCATGACGTTAGCTTTGACTACGGTCGTAACTACGGTATCGCTTACGACGTGGGAGCTTACACTGACACTCTTTCAGAGTTCGGCGGCGACTCCTTTGAAGATGCTGACCGCTTCCTTACTTCACGTACTTCTGGCGTTGCAACACTCCGCACCAAAAATCTCTTTGGAGCCGTTGATGGTCTGAACATTGGTGCGCAATACCAGGGTAAAGGTGATGCCAACTCGGAAGACCCGACAAAACCTAATTTGACTAAGCAGCACGGTAACGGCTACGGCTTCTCCCTGGGCTATGACAACATTGCGGATTCCGGCGTGTCTGCTATTGCGACCTACACAAATAGTTCAATCACAGCAGCCCAAAAGAAAGGCAATAAAGACGGTAAATGGGATGGCGAAAACGCAGAGTTCTGGGGCGCGGGTCTGAAATATGATGCTAATGCCATCTACGTCGCGACCATGTACGGCGAGTCCCACAACCTGATTCAGGATGCGGATAAAGCTGAGCACTTTGAAGCAATGGCTGCGTATGTGTTTGATTTTGGTCTGCGTCCGAACGTGGGTTACGTTCACGCGCGTGACAACAACAATAATGACCTGACTGAATACGTAGCGTTGGGCACGGATTACTACTTCAACAAAAACATCGTGGCTGATGTGGGTTACAAAATTAACCTGCTCGATGGCAAAGACGACGACAACCAGGTTGTTGCGGGTCTGACCTATCAGTTCTAAGTTTTTGTTCTGATATGCAAAAGGCGTCTTAGTTAAGACGCCTTTTTTAGCTCTGCCGTGTTTAAACTGGCTGACTCTCTTTCACCTGAACACCGCTAAACAACCATTGCCAGATGCCCACTTTTACCCATGCGACCACGCAGAGAATCAGGTAAAAAAGTGGATTATGCGTAATGGTAACGTACATGACCTCCATTAAATCCACATGCAAATTTCCGGCAATTGCCATATTGATAACAAAAATTGAGGCTACCGCGCTGGCCAGTAAAATAAATACGGCCTGAAGCTGGGTTATCTCTGGTAACCTGCCAGAGGCCCATTGCCATAAAAATGTTGTTGTTAACAAGAATATAAGAAACAATCCTAACGCGCCAAACAGGCCAAAGTCTTTGTAATCCTTTAGCGTGCCAATTAAACCTAGCAAAATAATTAACCCCAGTAGTATTTTTTTAAACCATGACATGTACTTTTCCCGAAGATAGTGTTGATGCTGAGTTAATATGTCCATTTTTACGCATTTTAAATTGAGTTTATAAATGAACAGCCGGGAATTATAAATTGTCTGGCGGGTAATTGCTGATTATTTGTGGTTTATTAAATGTTGACATTTGATTGCGGACTAATCCTAAGATACCTGTTTATAAGGTTGTCGATTATACCCTTTTGGGGGAGGCGAAACGCTGTTTGTATAATTGTGTGAGGCTAATCAGTGCCGCAATAAACAAGGCGACGGCACCGCATAGCGTGGCATTAACGATCGCTTGAGCGCCGCTTCCCAGCAGGCTGGTTAAGAGCGGCCCGAGTATTTGACCAATGCCGTAAGTCAGGGTGACCAGGCCCAGCAGATTAATATTGCGCGGTACGCTAAGTTGACGGGCGAGCGGCATGACCAGCGAAGTGGTCCCCATAAACGTTGCGCCAAAACCCACGCTGCTTATCACCAGCAGCGGCAAGGAGTCGCTGGCGAGCGTCATGACCACGCAGGCGCTTTGGATCAGTAAATTCGCCGTCAGGCATTGCAACACCCCCCAGCGTCGGGCTGCCCACAGCCAGGCGAAACAACCCGGAATAATCGATATGCCGACCAACGACCAGAGATGGGCCGTCAGCAGCGGCGACCCGGCACTTTTCGCCATCAGTGGCAGGTATGTAGCGACAATGATGTAGCCAAATCCGGCTAACCCATACAGTAGCGCCAGCAGCCACCAGGACATAGGCTGATGCTCTGTTTTTACCGGTGCTGCGGCGGGGAGCGCATGGTCGCGAGATGGCAGGAGCATAACGAGTAGCACAAAGAATACAGCGGAAGCTGCCGCTGCCCCCAGCCAGAGCGTGTGCGATGACAGCGCAAAATGCAGACCGCTGATGACATATTCATTGCCCAGCAAAATGCCTGCGCCAACGCCGGAGAACAATGCGGCGATCACGAAGGGATGCCGGGTATGATGCAGGACGATCATCGAACCAAAAATCATCATACCGGCACTGGCGACGCCTGCCAGAAAACGGATCAGCATCACCAGCGCGGGTTGCTTAACGCTTGCCATTGCCAGAATCAACCCTGCGGTAGCGAGCGCAGAAGTTAACAACATCGGGCGTAAACGTGAGGGAAGATGGAAGAGCCCGAAGGAGAAGAGCAGGCTTCCCGCCAGATATCCGGCGTAGTTGGCGCTGGCAATCCAGGAGAGCTGGTCAAACGTAAACTGACCTTCCGACAGCAGTACCGGGAGCATCGGCGTATACAGAAAGCGTCCAATTCCCATGCCCAGCGTTAAGACCAGCATGCCAAAGAGCGCGACGCTGATGGCATGGCGATTTGAATCGGGGCTTCCCTGGGACATACGGACTCTCATTTCACGCTGTTAGGTTGATAATTGTTATATTACATGTGCAAATGATAATGAAAAGTAAAATAAAAATGGGCGTTTTACTTTCTCCTTAAAAATTCGCCAGCGTCAGCAGGGAAGGAATTTGCGACAACAGATATAACACCAGCCCAATAGAACCGCCGACCAGCGTGCCGTTGATGCGGATAAACTGTAAATCTTTGCCGATGTTTAGCTCAATTTGCTGCGACATATCGCGCGCATCCCAGCTTTTCACCGTGTCGCTGATGTGGCGCGTCAGGAAGGTGGCGAACTCCGGCGCAACTTTATACGCGGCCTGCTCCAGATGCCCATTCAGTGAGGCGCGCAGGGCGCTGTCGGCAACCAGTGTTTCGCCGAACCACTGTCCGGCGCTGGCGATGCGCTGCTTCACGCGCGAATCGTCAGCGTTAATGTCGGTTTTCACCCACTGGCGCAGGTCTGCCCACAGTTCGCCAAGATAACGGTTGAAGGCTTCGTCTTCCTTCAGATAGTTTTTCATGCTTTCGGCCCGCACGGCCATCTCCGGATCGTGTTTGAGCTTATCGATTAGCTTAAACGTGGCGCGATCGAAGGCGTGGCGGATCTGATGCGCCCGATCGTGGCTGATGTCATCCAGTAAGGAATTAACGGCATCAGACACCAGTTCGGCGCTGTGCTCGCCCAGCCATTCAGTCGGCAGGATCTTCGCTTTCAGCGGATGCTCGGTCTCCAGCCAGTGCACGATCTGTCGGGCGATAAACGCCCGCGAGCTGTCGCGCTGGAGCAGGGCGATAAGTTGGGCGATCAATGTGTCGAGCAACACCTGATGGCGATTGTTTTTGGTCATGCTTTCCAGCATCAGCGCGCTGGTACCGGAGAGATCGACCTTGTCGATGGCTTTGTGCACCGCCCGCTTGATCAGCCGCTGAATGCGGGCGTCGTCGGTGAGTTCGAGAAAACCGCTCATGATTTGCAGCAGATGCTGGCCAATTCGCTGGGCGTTTTCCGGCTGGCTGAACCAGTTACCGATCAACAATGCCGGTTCATGGCGGCGGATCAGGGCGATCAGGGACTGGGTGTCGAGAAATTTTTCCTGCACAAACTGACCGAGATTCTCCCCGATCCGATCCTTATTGCGTGGGATAATCGCCGTATGTTGCGAGATAAACGGGATTGGTACCCGTCGAAAAAGCGCCACCACGGCGAACCAGTCCGCCAGCGCACCGACCATCGCCGCTTCGGCGATCGCTTTGATCCCGAGCACCCAGAAGTTAGGCGGCAGAAACAGCGTGATGACGAAGGTAGCGGCGGCAATCAGCAGCAATGAGAGCGCCAGTCGCTTGGCGCGTTTGAGTTCAGCAATTTTATTCATAGGCTTAAGGATAGAGCCAGACGGGGGGATCGCGCAAAAAATGTGGAGCGCCTCCCATTTTCAGACGTGCAAAGCTTACTCTGGGATCCAGTTGTCCCAGGCGGGTAAGGGGCCGAGTTCCGCCACCAGAAAATCAATAAACGATCGCACCTTCGGATTGCTGTACTTACTGGGAAAATAGAGCGCATACAGGGCGTGGGTTTCGCAGGTGATGGTGCCGTCGAGCATCAGCGGCGTTATCTCTTCTTTTTGAATATGATCGCCAATCAGATAGGTGGGCAAATACGCCACTCCCTGATCTTCTAACACTGATTTCAGCAATACCAGACTGCTGTTGGCCTGGATAGGCATATGCAGTTTTAACTGATGCAGACGATCCTGTTCATCCGCCACCTTCAGCACCGGCGTAAGACCTGGGTAAACCAGGCAATCATGATTGACCAGATCGCTACGACGCTGGGGCATGCCTTTTTTGGCAAGGTAGCCGGGTGAGGCGCAGTACGCCCAGCGGACAGGCACCAGCTTGCGCATTGCGTAGTTCTGCGGTGGTGCGGTGGAGATTCGCAGGGCGATGTCGAAATCTGTTTCGTTCAGATTCACGAAGTTATCGTTGAGATCGATATACAGATTCACATCTGGGAACTGGGAACGATATTTATCCACCAGGTTCACCAGCCGGGAATAACCAAACGCAATTGAGCAGGTTATGCGTAATTCACCTTGCGGGCTGTGGTAATAACCGGAGGTGGTATTCAGCGTTTCATCGAATTCTTTCAAAAGCTTATTGGCGCGGTTAAAGAGATATTGCCCGGCATCGGTCAGGGTAATACTGCGGGTGGTACGTTTAATTAATGTCGTGCCTAACGTATCTTCCATTGCCGCCAGGCTTTTGCTGACCGCAGATGGCGAGACGTTGAGCTGCGCCGCGGCTTCTGACAATCCTCCGCAGTCGACGATTTTAATGAAAAACTCCAGATGCTTGAGTGAAATCGGCGTACTCATAGTTTCCTTTTATTCACAAGTGATTTGCAAAAACGGTACGAATAGGCCGTTACATTCGCGTTTTAAACATGCAACTATTGAATCACAGGAAACAACTTGCTGGCAAAATGAAAAAATAACAACTTAGGTGAGTTACGTCACAAAATAAAAGGAGGCGAAACGGAAACTCATCACATTGTGAATTTAATCTCATTAAATATTATTCTAAAGGTACCGATTATGTGGTCACGACTCGAGCCCTACAGATCGTCGATTATTTTATTAGTTGCTCTGGTGATTGGCGGCTTATTAGGTATTTATGCCCCCTCGTTTGCAAGTAAACTCCAGCCAATCGGCCAGATATTCTTAAATCTGCTATTTATGATTATTGTGCCGCTGGTGGGGATCAGCGTCATGTCTTCGATCGCCAGTATGACCGACCTGAAAAGGCTGGGGCGCATTATGGCGATTATCTTTATTGTTTCGATCGCAATGGCCTTTATTCCGGCTGCCGGGATCGTCGCGCTGGCGCTATGGTATAACCCGGCGCAGGGCGTCACTATCGATCTTTCGCAGTCGGTGCAGGCGGGCAGCGGTAAGATGGATTTTGTCAGCATGATCACGACCAGCGACTTTATCGGACTGTTTTCTAAGTCCAATATTTTGGCGCTGATTGTGATGGCGATTATTGCTGGTGTGGCGATTGGTCAATCGGATCAGGCCGGTAAGCGCATTGCGTCGCTGCTGGAAGATGCCAATACCGTGATCATGAAGATCGTCTCAATCATTATGAAGGTCGCACCGATTGGGCTGGGCTGCTATTTCGCTGCCACTATGGCCAGTCAGGACTCTGCACTGCTGTTAACCTTTGCTCGCGCCATCGGCCTGTTCATGGTGGCCACGCTGGTCTACTTTGTTTTTGGCTCAATTCTCTATTCGTATATTGGCGGCGGTATTCCGGCGGTCAAAGCCTTCTGGCGTAATGCGATTGAACCGTCTGCGACTGCGCTGGGGACTTGCTCTTCGCTGGGGACTCTCCCGGTGACGCTGCGTGCCGGTAAGGCGATGGGGATTAACCCGGAAATCGTTGATGTCTCCATTCCGCTACTGGTTAACCTGAACAAAGGTGGCGTGGCGATGATTGCCGCGCTGAAAATTGTCTTTATCTATTCCGTGCTGGGCATGGAGTTCACCACCGAGACCTTCTTCCTGACCATGCTGATTGCGGTGCTCTCCGCCATTATCGTCGGCGGCGTACCGGGCGGGGCATTCCTCGGTGAAATCTTTATCGTCACTACGCTGGGCCTGCCAATGGAAGCGATCCCGATGTTAGTAGTGCTGGGCACGATTACCGATGCGCCTGCCACACTGATTAACGTTATCCATGATTTGAATGCGGCGCAGATTGTTGAACGGTTCGCTGGAAAAAAGCAGACCAACACTGAAATAAACTCTACTGCTGCGGTGGTATAGGTTTCACACGGATTAAGAACAGGAGATGTTATGAAAGACGCAATGAAGCTTGAGACGCAATTAGTTGTTGCGGGTCGCGACAAACGCTACACCCAGGGAGCGGTGAATCCGGTTATCCAGCGCGCCTCTTCGCTGGTGTTTGATACCGTGAAAGACAAAAAATTCGCCACCGCCAATCGCGCAAATGGCGAGCTGTTTTATGGTCGCCGCGGAACCTACACCCACTTTGCCTTCCAGGAGGCAATGAGCGAACTGGAAGGCGGCGTTGGCTGCGCGCTTTACCCGTGCGGCGCTGCGGCGGTGACCAATGCGATTCTGGCGTTTGTTCAGGGTGGCGATCATATTTTGATGACGGGCGCGGCCTACGAGCCAACTCAGGATTTTTGCAATAAGATCCTGAGTAAATTCAATGTGGAAACAACGTATTACGATCCGTTGATTGGTGCTGGCATCGTTGATCTTCTGCGTCCGGAAACGAAAGTTGTATTCCTCGAATCGCCAAGTTCGATCACCATGGAAGTCCAGGATGTACCGGGGATGGTGAAAGCTATCCGCGCGGTTAATCCGGAGATTGTCATTATGATCGACAACACCTGGGCGGCGGGCGTGCTGTTCAAAGCGCTGGAATATGGCGTGGATATTTCCATTCAGGCGGGAACGAAGTACACCATCGGTCATTCGGACGGCATGCTGGGCACGGCGGTGTCCAACGCGCGTTGTTGGGATCGTCTGCGCGAGAACTCCTATTTGATGGGGCAAACGCTGGATGCCGATACGGCCTACAACGGCAGCCGTGGATTGCGCACCCTGGCGGTACGTCTTAAGCAGCATCAGGAGAGCAGCATCCATATTGCCCGCTGGCTGTCGGCAAGGCCGGAAGTGGCGCGGGTGAATCATCCGGCATTACCGGAATGCCCGGGGCACGAGTATTTTCAGCGTGACTTTGCCGGAAGCTCAGGCTTGTTCTCGTTTGTGCTGAAAAAGAGACTGACCGACGAGCAGATGGCGAATTTCCTCGATAACTTCTCGCTGTTCCATATGGCCTATTCGTGGGGCGGATTTGAGTCGCTTATTCTGGCGAATCAGCCGGAAGAGCTGAACAGCATTCGCCCAGCCGGAGAGGTGGATTTCAGCGGCACCCTGGTCAGGGTGCATATTGGCCTTGAGGATATTGGCGACCTGATTGCCGATCTGGAAGCAGGGTTTGCGCGCATTGCTTAAGACAATGTGATGGTTGCCGGATGGCACTGACGCTTATCCGGCCTATCACTACGACATAGGCCGGATAAGCGTCAGTGCCATCCGGCAGGTTAGTTTTCAGTGGCTAACGTTGTTGTTTCATGCTGGCGAACCCGCTTCAGTAAGCCTGCCAGGGTAAAGACGACAGCAATACCCGCCGCAACCGCCAGCAGATGAAACGAAATCCTGCCGCCGTTAAACCACAGCCAACGTCCGATTTCGACAGAAACCGCCATTACCGTCAGGATGACCATATTCAGCGACGCCGAGACCGTACCCTTCGGTAAGTTGTTGGAAAACAGCGTAAAGCGGAACAGCGTCGGAAAGATCATACCAATGCCAAACGCATACAGGCTGGTTCCCAGCACCGACCACAGCCAGACGTGCGGCCACAGCAAATTGCCGGCAATCAGCACCGCCAGTCCGCTCAGTTGAATGGGTGCCGCCCGCCAGATAAAACGTGGCTGGGTTGGATCCTTCACAAAACGAACAACCACCATATTGGCGACGATCACCGCGCCAAACACCGGTGCCTGCGCCCAGGCGAACTCTGATGTGCTCATACCGCCAGCGTCGATCAGGATCACCGGCGAGACCGCCACCCAGCTCATCATCGGGATATAGCTTAACGACAGCGTGGCTGCGCCAAACAAGAACACCCGGTTACGGAAAACGTCGCGGAAATCACGCAGTACGCCGCGTGCACTGAACGGCACCGCGCCGCGCTTAACGGTTTCCGGCATTGCTAACGCTAGCCCTATCAGGGCGATAAGCCCCATGGCGGCGATAATGGCAAACAGGACCTTCCAGTGTACAAAGTGCATCAGCGCTGCGCCGGAGAGCGGGCCGATAACCGGCGCAACCAGCACAATGGAGGTGATTATCGCCATTAACTTTATGGCCTTCGTTTGCCCAAACGCTTCCTGCACCGTGACATAGCCAACGGTAGCGATAAAGCAGATGCTGGTGCCCTGTACAAATCGGGCGACCAGAAATTGCGTCATTGAGGTGGTCAATAGCGTGGCAGCGCAGGCGAGCGTAAAAATTAACGCCCCCGCAATCAGAACCGGTCGACGGCCAATCCGGTCGGAGAGCGGTCCCAGCAGCCATTGCAGCGCCATGCCGCCAGCCAGATAGAGGCTCACCGCAGCGGGGGCCAGGCTGACGTCGGCGTTGAAATCACGCACCACATTGATGATGCCTGGCTGGATCAGGTCCGTCGACAGATAAGCGGCGAAGTCATATAAAATCAACGCGACAGGAAAAAATAGCGTCGTGGTGCGTTGGGAGAAAAACGCGAGAATCCGTTGCATAAAACAGCTCCTTTTCGGGAGAAAACCCTCAACGGGAATAGCGAAATTCAATACCGTCTTTGAGACGTCAGACCGATGACAAAAAAAAGCAGACTGCAAATGTACTGAATTTCATGTAATCAAAAACGCTGCCTGCGCGAGGCGCAAACAGGAGAAACGTTTTCAGACTCGGGTCAGAAAACGTAACGATTACAGGTAACAATCAGCACATCGCACCTCGGGAAGAATTGGTTGAATGGATAATAGCCACCCAAAGTGTAATGCGGATTGGATATTAATTAAACGAGTTTATCCGCTTTATTTGCAGAAAATCGTCACGCTTATCAGAAAGTGACACTCTGCAGAAAACGCAGCGCGATCGCACAACCGAAGATGATCAGCACGCAGCCGGCGATACGCTCGATCCACACGATCCCTCGGGTTAACCGCCGCTGGATCTGCGGTAAGCCGATGAACATCACGATCAGCAGATCCCAGAATAACACCACGCTGGTCATCCAGATCCCGCTCATGGTTTGTTGCAGCAGCGTCACCGACGGGCCGAGCAGGGCGGTCATTAGCGCCAGATAGAACAGCGCATTTTTTGGGTTGAGCAGCGACGAACCTAATCCCAGCAGCAGCTGTTTGCCAAATCCTGGACAGGTAGACTGGGCGTCTGCTCCGGTCAGGGGTTGCGGGCGGCTGCGTATCAGTAGGCTGCCAATCCATAATAAATAGAGCGCGCCCAGCAGCTCAATAACCGTAAACAGCAGGGGAAGCTGGCGCAGGATCCCCCAACCAATAATCGCCAGCAGGATATACAGCCCGTTGCCGATAGCGATCCCTACGCACAGCCCGGCGCTGCCGCGCATTCGGTAACGTACGGCGTAACCGACCAGTAAAAAGAAGTCCGGCCCTGGGCTGAGTAGTGCAACAAAATGCGCCAGCGCCAGCGCGGGAAAAGCAGACGGAAAAAGTTCAGCAAGCAGCGACATAGCGACCTCAGAAAATGAAACAGAGATCAGCGTACGCCTGACGCAACGCTAATTATTGTCTGATATTGATCGTCCCAATGCGTACTGGCGCGGTGTGGCTGCTGTGTAGCGAACAAAGGTGCGATGGAAATGGCTCTGGTCGGCAAACCCGCTCTGATAGCCGACATCGACAATCTCGTCCCCGGCCCGTAGCCGCTGACGGGCATAGTCAATCCGCATCATGTTCAGATAATTTCCCGGCGTCAGCCCGGTGTCCTGCTTAAAGGTCCGAATCAGCGTCTCTTTACGCATGTGACACTCATCTGCCAGCTCATCCAGCGAGGGTGGGGAGAGCAGACTGGACTGCAACCGCTCGCGCAGATACTGGCTGGTGACGCTTAGGTTTTCCGGTGTTACCGACTGCAATGGCAGCGAGCGCAGCAATGCTTGTGCAGCATCAGTTATCTGCGTCGTTTGCCGTTGCGGCATGAGCGCCACAAGGTGCATGTAGCACTGGAATAATTGCGGATCGCGGATAACAGGAGTGCGCGTACAAAGCCGTTGATTGCTGTTCAGCGCAGGCAGATGGGCAAGACACCACCGGGCATCAAGATAAAGCATGTGATAGCTGCGAAATTGCCCGTTGACGGGATTACAGCTGTGAGGTGCCAGTGGTGGGATCACAATGAGATCGCCCACCTTCAGATGGTATTCCTTGTCATCGCACAGGCAGCAGGTTCCTCCCTCGAGAATTGCCCCAATCGAGAGCTGAGAGTGGTGATGGCGCTTATAGGCCTGCTGACTTTGCCAGGTGCTGCGCAGCTCCAGCCACGGCAGTTGCTCATCACGCCAGAACGATTGTGGAATATCCCGGGTATGCGTCACATTGTGTCCTCCATGAAAGTGATGACTTGTTATAGCACAGGCCCTGCAGTGAAAAAGCGGGAATGTGCATTGAGGTCGTGATTCTGCGTGATGCGTTCCATGCAAATGTAGACGTTACAAAGGGGCGTTTTTATTCCGGAAATTGTCTCGCAAAGAGAGAAAGTTACAGGTGAGGGTGTGGTTTACCAGCGCTACAGTCACGGCATCTTATTTCCAGGTGATGAATCGCCATGAACAAAGCGCCGACTTCCACCCCGCATGATGCGGCCTTTAAAACGTTTTTGCGTCACCCTGAGACAGCTCGGGATTTTCTACATATACATCTTCCCGCTTCGCTGCGCGACCTTATGGGGCTGGTCGAGCAAATTGTTTCCCTGCTACTTACCGGACTGACTAATGACAGCCAGATAAAGACGCTGTTTAATTATATTTTACGAACTGGCGATGCACCTCGATTCAGTGAGTTTATTCGTGAGGTAGCCGAACGTTCACCGCAGCATAAGGAGCACTTGATGACGATCGCCGACAGATTGCATGAGGCAGGGCTACAAAAAGGCAGGCTGGAAGGGTTACAAGAGGGGTTACAGGAAGGACGACAAGAAGGGCTTATAGAAGGACGACGTGATGAGGCGCTCCGTATTGCCCGCACCATGCTGGCAGACGGTATTGATATCTGCACGGTACAAAAAATTACCCGGCTTTCCGCAGAAGATATTCAGGGTTTAAGTCATTAGATATGAGTTACATCGCATAATCGTCTAGCCGAAATCACCGGGCGGTCCGGTTTACTCTATCGCCATCTTTACCGCCTCGCCGAGCTTTTTCATCACTTGCTGATGCTTCTCGTTTGGCGTTAACGCGCAGTTGATGCGTACGCAGTTGCGATACTTTCCGGATGCGGAGAACAGCGATCCCGGTGCGACCTGGATTTTCAGGCGACAGAGCTGCTTAGCGACGCAGACCATATCGACCTGGAGCGGCAGCTCGACCCACAGCATAAAGCCGCCTTTCGGTCGGGTGACGCAGATCCCGCAGGGAAAATATTCCCGTACCCAGCAGGTGTAGATCTCCATATTACGCTGATAAATCTGGCGCATACGCCGGATATGGCGATGGTAATGACCTTCGCGCACAAAGGAGGCTGCTGCCAGCTGCGTAGCGGGAACGTTAGTACCAATGACGGCGTACTTCATGTGTAGCAGTTTGTTGTAATAGCGACCGGGAACCACCCAACCCACGCGCAGTCCTGGGGCTACGGATTTGGTAAACGAACTGCAGAGTATTACCCGGCCGTCACTGTCCCAGGAGTGGATCGTACGCGGGCGCGGATACTCTGTGGCCAGTTCGCCATACACATCATCTTCAAAAATGACGATGTCGTGACGCTGGGCGAGGGCGAGCACCGCCCGCTTACGCGCATCCGGCATAATGAACCCGAGAGGGTTGTTGCAGTTGGGAACCAGCAGCACGCCTTTGATCGGCCACTGATCCAGCGCCAGCTCCAGCGCTTCAATGCTGATCCTGGTATCCGGATCGGTTGGGATCTCAATCACCTTGATCCCCAGGCCGCGCAGTAGCTGCATTGTGCCGTAGTAGGTGGGGGATTCAACGGCGACAATGTCTCCTGGCTGACAAACCGCCAGCAGCGCCAGCGACATTCCGCTCTGGCTCCCGTTGGTTATCACAATATCATCGGCGTTGAGGACTGAACCGCTGTCCAGCATCAGACGGGCGATCTGCTGGCGCAGATCCTGGCTGCCGGGAAGCTTGTCGTACCCCAGCACTGCCTTCAGGTTATGCTGCACTACGCGGCTGAGTTCGCGCCAGAGCGGTTTCAGGCTCGGTTGACTGACATCTGGTGCGCCGCTGCTGAAGGGGATCACAGATTTATCGCTATGCCCTTTTAGCATATCCAGCACCAGATCCCACTGCGTTATCTCGACCGGACGCTGCACCGGGCGTGACATCGGCGGTACGGGCGGCAGCGCTTTTTGCGGCGCGACAAAATAACCGGAGCGTGGCTGCGGGGTGATCAGTTGCCGCTGTTCCAGCATCTGATACGCCTGCTGGACGGTGCTGATACTGACCCCGTGCTCCTGACTCAGGTTACGTACCGAAGGCAGTTTTTCGCCATGGCGATACAACCCCTGCTCAATGCGTTCGGCCAGCAGATTGGCCAGATGTTGATAACGCGTCATGCTGTATCCCTCATGGGTACCATACAGATTAAAAAACCAGTACAGATTGGCGTGAAAAAAGCGATGCAGAACTCTTTTTAACCAATCTGTATGTTAAATAAAAGTACTTTGTGAGTCTGTATTGCTTAGGGCCAAATCCGTGAAGATAAAGCCTCAGACAAGGCGGGGAGGCAAGGTATGGAATTTCATGAGAATAAAGCAAAGCAGCCATTTATTGGGTTTGTTCTGATCTGGCGGGCATATAAGGCGTGGATGTTACGGGCGCAAACGCGGCGCGTATTGCAACAGATGAGTAATGAGCGGCTGCGGGACGTCGGGCTGCGACGCGATCAGATAGAGTGATTTTCTTCCATCGACAGAGGCTGGAGGGTTATCACCCCGGCCTCTTTTGTATTCACATTATTTATCAATTCATGCTTCTGGATAGCCTGTTTCTTGATAGTTACCCTGATAAGTATTATTTTCTTCTCAGCGATGAGGG
Source organism: Citrobacter sp. KTE151 (assembly GCF_000398845.1). Taxonomy (NCBI): domain Bacteria; kingdom Pseudomonadati; phylum Pseudomonadota; class Gammaproteobacteria; order Enterobacterales; family Enterobacteriaceae; genus Citrobacter; species Citrobacter sp. KTE151. Next base: position 376,125 of record NZ_KB976059.1, read on the forward strand.
GAAAGTAAGATGACGGAAGATGAACTGTTTGCCCGCCGTCCGATGGGGATGCGCATAGCAATGGTGGTGCGCCAGTGGCGGGCCATTATTGATGCTGCCATCACCGATACTGGCCTGACGCAGTCAAGCTGGACGGTACTGATGCAACTGTATCAACTGGGAGACAACGTCTCGGTCAGTGAACTGGCACAAATACAGGGCATTGAACTGCCGCCGCTGATGCGCACCCTTTCGCAGTTGGAAAAGCAGGGCTATCTGCTGCGTTCCACATCGCCTTATGACAAACGCATCCGTCTGCTAACGCTGACCGCGCAAGGCCGCTCAAGGCTTGAAGAACTTAATCGGGTGATTGAGACATATCAACATCGCGTCACCTGCACCATTCCTGAAGCGGAGCTTGCCTCCTTCAGCGCGACCTTAAATCAACTCGCCTGCAATTTGCGGACAATCCGCGAAGAAGACAATCAACACTAAAAACTATGAGGACCCCAGAACAAAAATTTGCCCGTTGGGTAAGGGTGAGTATTGCCGCTTTCCTGGTAATATTCGCCTGGTTTATTGTTGCCGATATCTGGATCCCGCTGACGCCGGACTCCACGGTGATGCGCGTGGTAACGCCCGTTTCCTCACGCGTATCCGGTTACGTCGCGCTGGTGGCAACGCTAACGATGGTATTTCTGGTACACCGGGTGTTTTCAGATTGCCTGCTGCTTCCCCGTTATCTAATTATTCAGAATACGATTTATTTGTTCGATAAATAAAGATGTATGAATTATAAATATTTTGAATTTTAATAATTGTGACTTTATGAACATATTTAATTTTACAATTAAATATGATAAGCATAATTATTATATTTTAAAGGATGTAAATCATATGACATGGGAATATAAAGTATCGACAGGTATACTAAGCCATAACGGTAAATTAATTGCTTATTGCTACAGTGGTGCTGGTGAATCAAAGGATAAACCGAACTGTGAACACATACGTAACAAGGGCCCCATTCCACGAGGCGTTTATTTTATTGCTGGATGGAATAATCATAAAAGTCCCGCCGCTATTATCCTCGAACCTATTGCAGGGACAAATACTTTTGGCAGAGATCATTTCGAAATTCATGGTGATAAAAAAGGGCAGCCACCGGGAACGGCATCTGCAGGATGTATCATTATGAATGGACAAGATAAGCGCCAAACCATTTACGATTCGGGTGACACAATTTTGGTGGTAAGATAATGAAATTTATTTTTATCTCCTTTCTATTTATTCTTTCGGGTGCTCCCTGTGCTGCAGTGCATACTGCAGCACAGCTTCTGCAGATGATAAATGAAAAAGGAGCAAATACCGTTGTACACGAACTTTATGATGGCAGTGAATCAGAATGGTGGAACCATATTATTCCTGAAATTAGCAAAGGTAATAATGACTGGTTAACGGTAGCAAGTGCTCTTGAATCCGGAGTTGATGCCAGTACGGCGGAAGATTTACAGGGGGCGGTCTCTGAAGCCATTCCACATAACCCAGTCGGTGTTCTGGCTATCCTCAACGATAACAGACCATTGCTGAATATTGAGAAGATATGCGCATTTACCTCTTACCCTGAGTCAGAAGAAGAAATGAATAAGCTATTTGTTAATTCCATCAGGGAAATGTATAAGGTCAAAACGACAGAAGGGAAGCGGTGTATTGCGGTTATGATCAATAATGTTGAGAATTCTATTCCATTTAACAAGGATTTATAAATGGCTATCCCCGGGTATATGTCATTAATCGATGATGCTGGTAATATTATCAAAGGTAGTGTAATGGTAAAAGACCGTGAAAATCAGATCGAGATTTTAGGTCTGTATCATAATGTGAGCTACAACTCTGATTTGCATAATGGGAGGGTGTTGAATAAACGCCAACATCGTCCATTTTTAATTGAAAAGGAAATTGATGCTTCTAGTGTGCTTTTGTACAAATCATTAAGTACCGGAGAAACATTAAGGAAAGCGGTTATTGACCTCTATCGAATAAATTATGCTGGTCAGGAAGAGGTCTATTTTACGATAACCCTGGAAAATGTGAAAGTCGTTACGCTTTTTTCACTGATGCACGATGTTAAAGATCCTTATTACGAAAAACAGACCCATCTTGAACTTGCTCAGCTCCGTTACAAGAAGATTACCTGGCACTATCATGATGGGAATATAGTCCACTATGATGATTGGGATTATCGCTTAGGGTCTTGAGTAAACGGCTCCGGATAAAATGATGTTACCCAGAGCTGTAATGCAATCAATACACGGCGCTTATACTCATGAGCGCCGTCTGGCATCCGGGCGGTTATTTCTGCCTGACAGGCTTCGCCGAAATCACGTCGATAAACTCCTGCACTTGCTGTTGCTTACGCGCGGACAGCTTGCACACCCGACGCAGCGACTGCAGTAACGCCGGTTCTTCCGGCAGCTTGGCCGTCAGCACAATGCAGCCGGGCATCACTCTGACATCGAATTTGCAGCCGGTGGCGAAACCGGCTGCCTCCAGCCACTGGCGAAACCGGCTGCCTCCAGCCACTGGCCTTTCATAATAATTGCCGGAACATGCGTGTAATCCGGATAACGACTCGCATAAGTCACTATTGATAAGAAATATAAATCAGGCCGGATAAGCCATCCGGCAATGATCAAAACCTTAAGCAGGCAACGCGAAATGCCCCGTCGCCATATCAAACATCAGGCGGGCAAAGCCCTTAGCGCACTGCGGGTTCGATAAATACTGCAGCATAAATTCTTGTCGCGCTTCGTCACTGTCCATCACCGCGTCGTCTACCGCCTTGAAAAAACCGCCTAATATTGCCTGCTCGGGACTGTTATTCCTGATTTGTTTCATCACCGTTTCATTCTCAGTGATTTTATTAAACACGGTCATTGCGCTGCTGAGCATATCTTTATCCGTCAGATGGTCGGTGATAAACAGTTCATTCATTCGCGATAAAATATGCGACAGAAATTCCTCTTTCTTGTCTTTTGGTTTTGCCGTACCCACGTCGTTACTGGGATCAAGTGTATATTTCGCATCATCTTCTTGTAGTTTCAGATGTTGTTCGCGGATCTTTGATAAGCGATAGTGGCTCATCTCCACGTTACTGAGATCAATCTCGTCCTCTTCCAGATGTTGCTCATGCAACAGCGGGCGCAGATGGCGGGCAAACAGGCTTAGTTTCTCCAGATCTTTGTCATCGTACTCGACGATCTGCGACATAAACTCGTAGAAGCGAACAAAACTGCCAAGATCTTTCTTGAAAATCTCCAGACGATCTTTTTCCTGCTTGCAGGCGTTAAAGCTATTTTCCGCATTGGTAATTAATACCGTATCGCTTGTTTTTTTGGTGCGCTCAAACATCTCTTTTGCCATCAGGTAAGCATCGATTGCCAGGGCGTAACGCTTTTTCCAGCGTTCGACCGCCGGTTTGCAAATATTGCTGATTGCCGCGTTGGATTTATTTTTGCTGAAGAATGCTATGCAGAATTGCTCCACTTCATTCCACTGGAAAATCTGCGTGGCCCGCAGTTTTTCAAACAAATCGAACACCTGCTGCGGATCGCTGACGTCGGTCAGTTCCGCCGTCTGGTAATAAGGCTGGAACGCGCTGAGGATCTCGTCCGGCCTGTGGGCGTAGGTTTTGAGACATGGTGGGGAATTGTAGGCCCGAAAGCTGTGCGCCATCGGGCAATCCAGAATGAGGGTTACTTCTTCAATCCCGCAAACGCGGCTCTGATCTCGTCTTCCGGAAGATTAATGCCGATAAACACCAGCAGGCTGTGGGGTTGTTCGTCGTCCCACGGGCGATCCCAGTCGGCGCTGTACAGACGCTGAACGCCCTGGAACAGCAGGCGGTTCGGCTCGCCGTCAATCCACAGCATGCCTTTGTAGCGCAGCAGCTTCTCGGCGGATTCCAGCAGCAGGTTTTCCATTACCCGCGACACGTCACTGATGTTTACCGGGTAATCCAGCTCGACGACGATCGAGGAGATATCATTTTGCTTGTCGGCGATAAAGTGGAAGCGTGGTTTGGCGCTGACCACGTTCTCCTCGAGCATGAAACCGTTGGTATCGAACAGCAGGGAGAGGTCGATATCACCATGCGTGACGGTATACACCGGGGCGCGGGCGTTGATGCGCGCCAGGCGCTCGCGCAGTTTCTCGCTTTCACCCGCCACGTCGGTTTTGGTCAGCAGGATGCGGTCAGCGTAGCCTACCTGCGACTGGGCGATGGTGAACTGGTTCATCTGCTCGTCGGCATGTACCGCGTCAACCAGCGCAATCACACCGTCCAACAGGTAGCGTTCGCAAATCACTTCATGGGAGAAAAAGGTCTGGATAATCGGGCCGGGGTCGGCCATGCCGGTGCACTCGATCACCAAACGGTCGAAATGGATGGCGCCTTTGTCGAGGTTGTCGAGCAGATCTAACAGTGCGTCTTCCAGCTCACTGGAGCGTGTACAGCAAATGCAGCCGTTGGTCAGGGTTTTGATCTGCGTGGCGCGGTCGCCAATCAGCTGATCGTCCACCGAGACTTCGCCGAATTCGTTTTCGATAACGGCAATCTTATAGCCGTGCTGCTCGTTGAGAATATGGCGCAGCAGGGTGGTTTTACCCGCGCCAAGAAAACCGGTGAGTAGGGTAACTGCAATCGGGGTCATTCATTTCTCCTTCTAACAGCAACTGCTTCCGCCGCTACCGTAGCGGGCTTCCTGGCGCTCGCGGAAGAATTCTTCGTAGGTCATGTACGGCTTATCGGGATGGTTGGTCTTCATGTGCTCGACGTAGTTGTCGTAGTCCGGAATGCCAATCAGCATCTTTGCCGCCTGACCGAGGTATTTTTTTGCCTGACCTAAAGTACCAAACATAAACAATCCTGATAAGCGAAAAGCCCCGCCGAAGCGGGGCTGAATACGGTTAGTGATGTGAAGAGGTCTTCACGCCGCCTTCCGGCACCGGTACATACGGCGTCTCTTTATCAGAGCGACCGTTGATGGCGCGGGCTTTCTGCCAGGTACGGAACCCGTAGAAAATGATGCTGTACACCACCACCAGGAACAGAATACTCAGGCCTGCGTTGGTGTAGTTGTTGACAACGATGTGGTTCATGTTGGCAATCTGCTGAGCGGTCAGTTCGCCGCCGTTAGCAATCTTCTCTTTGTACTGATTCGCCATGAAGAAGAAGCCTTCCATCTGCGGGTTGGTGCTGAACAGTTTCAGACCCAGCGCCCAGGTGGTGCAGATAAGCAGCCATACTGCCGGAACAACAGTAACCCAGATGTATTTGGTGCGCTGCATTTTAACCAGTACCACGGTGCCCAGAACCAGTGCCACGGCAGCCAGCATCTGGTTAGAGATACCGAACAGCGGCCACAGGCTCTTAACGCCGCCCAGCGGGTCAACAACACCTTGATACAGCAGGTAACCCCACAGGCCTACGCAGCCCGCAGTACCGATGATGCCCGCAACCAGAGAGTCGGTTTTTTTCAGGAACGGAACGAAGTTCCCCAGTAAATCCTGCAGCATAAAGCGGCCAGAACGGGTACCGGCATCCAGTGCGGTCAGGATGAACAGTGCTTCAAACAGAATACCGAAGTGGTACCAGAAGCCCATATCAGCCATCGGCAGCACTTTGTGGAACACGTGAGCGATACCAACGGCCAGCGTCGGCGCGCCACCTGCGCGGTTCAGAACGGACGGTTCACCGATGTCTTTCGCGGTCTGTAGGATCTGCTCAGGCGAAATGACGAAGCCCCAGGAGCTGACGGTCGCCGCCGCATGTGCGGTTACGTCTTTCAACTGCGCCATAATCAGCGGGGCGTTCTCGCCGCTCATTTCATGCAGGTTCGGCATGGTGATGCCAAGGCCCGCAGGCGGGGTGTTCATTGCGAAGTACAGACCCGGTTCGATGATAGATGCAGCAACCAGCGCCATAATCGCCACGAAGGATTCCATCAGCATGGCGCCGTAACCGATAAAGCGCGCGTCGGTTTCACAGGCCAGCAGCTTCGGTGTGGTACCAGAAGCGATCAGCGCGTGGAAGCCAGAGACCGCACCACACGCGATGGTGATGAACAGGAACGGGAACAGAGCGCCTTTCCACAGCGGGCCAGTACCATCAACGTACTGAGTCATCGCCGGCATTTTCAGTTCCGGGTTGAGGATAACAATCCCCACCGCCAGACCGACGATAACGCCGATTTTCAGGAAGGTAGCCAGATAGTCGCGCGGCGCGAGGATCAGCCATACTGGCAGCAGCGCAGAGATAAACGCGTAGCCGATCAGGGTAAAGGTAATGGTGGTGTCTTTAAAGGTCAGCGCCGGGCCCCAGTACGGGTCGTGAGCAATCACGCCGCCGAAGTAGATAGACGCAACCAGAAGCACAATACCAATCACCGACACTTCGCCCACACGACCCGGTCGCAGGAATCGCATGTAGATCCCCATGAATAGCGCGATAGGTACGGTTGAGCAGACGGTGAACACACCCCACGGGCTTTCAGCCAGCGCTTTCACCACGATCAGCGCCAGTACCGCAAGGATGATGATCATGATTAAGAAGCAGCCGAACAGCGCAATGGTTCCCGGGATCGGGCCCATCTCTTCTTTGATCATCTCACCCAGCGATGCGCCGTTACGGCGTGAAGAGATAAACAGCACCATGAAGTCCTGCACCGCACCGGCCAGCACGACACCCGCCAGCAGCCACAGCGTACCGGGCAGGTAGCCCATCTGCGCGGCCAGTACCGGCCCAACCAGCGGACCCGCACCTGCGATAGCGGCAAAGTGGTGGCCAAACAAGACGTTACGGTTGGTTGGAACGTAGTTCAGACCGTCATTGTTGATGACCGCCGGCGTGGCACGCGTCGGGTCAAGTTTCATCACCTTTTGGGCGATGTACAGACTGTAGTAACGATAGGCCACCAGATAAACAGAAACTGAGGCGACCACGATCCACAGGGCACTGATGTGCTCACCCCGACGTAATGCCACTACCGAGAGGCAGAATGCACCGATGATTCCGAGAATCACCCAGGGTATGTGCTTGAATATCTTTTTCGTATCCATAGTAAAACCTGGTATCTAATTAATAATTGGCCGAAGCCGCGTGGGTTTGATCTTGTGTTTGAGGAGGTAAATTGACTGCTATGTTGGGGGGATCTTGCCAGAGAAATACGCGCGTAAAGTAAGGTAAATAAGTGAGCGGTTGTATGTCAGCTTAAGCGGTCCCAAGTGTCAGTGAGCGGTAAGCAATGGGGGTGAGTGGGGGAATTTATGTGATTGAGATCACGGCATTATAGCGTTCGCCCATCTACATGCCGTGTTTTCCAACTGACGAAGCATCTCACTGAGATACTTAGATCACGATATAACAGTAAGGCGTTTGTTCGATGTCTTTAAGCAACACATGTTTCTTACGTGATTTAGTCAGGTAATATTTTTCATCCAGATAATAGTCAATCAGTTCATCGAGGCGCTCTTTGTCTATGCGGGGTGTTACCCCTAGCGTCCAGAAGCTACGCAGCTCTAATTCCGAACGTTTGATTTTTGCGCTTTTAACCAAATCCGCAATCATATTTCTGACGCAGCTTGTCGGATCCTGGTTCTGCTTGAGCTCAAGCGCAATGTAGCTGTCCTGCGTCCATCCTTTTTTCCGCAATAAGAAATCTGCACGCACAGACAAACGCTGTGGATTTTTCCGCAGATCGCAAGCGAGGGTCTGTTCACGCCACCATTCATGACCCGTCGAAGCCAACAGATTGGCAAATTCTATTTGCATCCACACTTCCCAACCGGAGATGTTGTACTGATCGATGATATTGAGCTTTTGACGAACATCTTCACGTTCAAAAAAGTGGTGTGCGAGAGTGGATAGGTGATCAAAATCGCGATTCAACATAGAAGCATCCTTTTCTTAAAAAACGGGAATCCTACACCTAAGGCGCAACAGAACGACAAATTTTTTGCGTAATTTGTCATAGGGAACGGGATTTAATGTGAAAACGATAATTCTGTGGCAATTGCTGACACCATAAAGTTTTCTCTTTCCAGGCCGAAAACCAGAGTATCTGTCTAGCGGAAAGAGAAAACATGTTAAAACGAATGAAGATTGTTACCAGCTTACTGCTGGTATTGGCGCTATTTGGCCTTTTACAGCTCGCCTCCGGCGGCTTGTTTTTTAACTCACTTAAGAATGACAAAGAGAACTTTACCGTTCTGCAAACCATTCGCCAGCAGCAGTCTGCGCTTAACGCCACCTGGGTTGAGCTGCTGCAAACGCGTAATACCCTGAACCGGGCGGGTATTCGCTACATGATGGATCAGAGCAATATCGGCAGCGGTGCGACCGTTGCTGAGCTGATGCAGGTAGCCAGCACGGCGCTGAAATTGACGGAAAAAAACTGGGCGATTTACGAATCGCTCCCGCGCGATCCGCGTCAAAGTGAAGCCGCGTTCCAGGAGATCAACCGCACCTATGACATCTATCACGGCGCGCTGGCGGAGCTGATCCAGTTACTGGGTGACGGGAAGATCAATGCTTTCTTTGATCAACCCACGCAGAGCTATCAGGATGGTTTTGAGAAGACATACATCAACTACATGCAGCAGAACGATCACCTGTATGACATTGCGGTAGCAGATAACAACAGCTCTTACAGTCAGGCTATGTGGGTACTGGTCTGTGTACTGATTACCGTACTGGCGGCAATTATTGCGGTCTGGTTCGGCATCAAACTGACTCTTATCTCCCCAATGAACCGTCTGATCGACAGCATTCGTCATATCGCCAGCGGCGACCTGGTGAAGCGTATTGAGGTGGAAGGCTCCAACGAGATTGGCCAACTGGCGGAAAGTCTGCGTCATATGCAGGGTGAGCTGATGAACACCGTGGGTGATGTGCGTAACGGTGCCAACGCGATTTATAGCGGGGCCAGCGAGATTGCGATGGGCAACAACGATCTCTCCTCGCGTACCGAGCAGCAGGCTGCATCTCTGGAAGAAACCGCAGCCAGCATGGAACAGCTGACGGCGACCGTGAAGCAGAACGCCGAAAACGCGCGTCAGGCCAGCCATCTGGCCCTGAGCGCTTCTGAAACCGCGCAGAAAGGCGGCAAAGTGGTGGATAACGTGGTGCAAACCATGCGCGACATCGCTTCCAGTTCGCAGAAAATCGCCGACATTATCAGCGTCATCGACGGCATAGCCTTCCAGACCAACATTCTGGCACTCAACGCCGCGGTAGAAGCTGCGCGTGCGGGCGAGCAGGGCCGTGGTTTTGCGGTGGTTGCGGGTGAAGTTCGTAACCTGGCCCAGCGTAGTGCGCAGGCCGCGCGCGAGATCAAGAGCCTGATTGAAGATTCGGTCAGCCGTGTGGATGTGGGTTCAACGCTGGTAGAAAGTGCTGGTGAAACCATGGATGAGATCGTCAATGCGGTAACCCGCGTGACCGATATCATGGGTGAAATCGCCTCTGCTTCTGATGAACAGAGCCGCGGTATCGACCAGGTCGGTCTGGCCGTTGCTGAGATGGATCGTGTGACGCAGCAGAACGCCTCGCTGGTGGAAGAATCCGCCGCCGCCGCTGCGGCGCTGGAAGAGCAGGCCAGCCGTCTGACCCAGGCCGTTGCCGTGTTCCGTATTCAGCATGACCAACAGCGCGCGCGTGACGTTGCTGCCGCTAAACCAGTTTCAACGGTCCAGCCGCGTAAAGCTGCGGTAACGGATGCTGGGGATAACTGGGAAACGTTCTAAGTTGGTAATGCCCGATAAGGCGTAGCCGCCCGCGGGCAATTAACGCAGCATCAGGCGCATGGCGCAGCGTAGTTCGTACGTCTGCCCGTGCGCCGCTTCGTCTTCTCTTTTCTGGCGCAGCAGTGCAGGAAGCGTCTCGTCAGCCAGCATTTCAAACCCCAATCGTGCGTACAATGGCGCATTCCACGGCACATCGCGAAAGGTGGTCAGCGTGAGCGATGTATAACCTTTCTCGCGCGCCTGTTCGGCAACATAGCCAATCAATCTGCGACCAATACCTTTTCCCTGCCACTCCAGATGCAGTGAAAGTTCAGCAATATACAGCGATGACCCCAGCGTTTCGGCAACTAAAAAACCGACCGGATGCTCGTCGACCTGCGCCAGCCAGCTCATGCCAGCGGCGACAAATGCCCGATGCTGGTCAGCCGATATAGTCTGGTCGTCAGCAATCCACGCCAGTTCGGGGATGAGTAAAAAACGTTGCCCCGCAGATCGTTCGATGGCGGGAAGAGCGGCAGTTTCTGCCAGAGTGGTGGAGCGTAAGGTGATGTTCATTTGTCGAGCATAACATGCCCGATAAGCGCGGTGTTATCGGGCATCATGAGGATTAATCTTTACGCGGATCGCTGATGGGTTGGCGCACCAGGAAGATGTAGGCGAGGGCTCCCACCATGGTGACGCAGCCACAAATGATCAGCGCCAGACGGAAAGAGTTGGTGGTATCAACAATAAATCCGGTGACGATTGGTGCAAACGACGCGCAGATAAAGCTGGCAAAGTTCTGGATACTGCCCACGGAGGCGGTCATGCGTGAGGCGACGGCTACGTGGATCAGGCCCCAGCACGAGGTGCCGGCGAAGTGGATACAGAACAGCGCCATACCGATCAGTAAGACGGCGGCCATCGACGTTGTGGCCTGCGGCACGATGAAAGTGAAGGCCGCAGAACAGAACATCCCGGCGATAATACAAATCTTACGGCTCTTAATCGGTGCCATACCGCCTTTCACCAGCCAGTCGGTAACAAAACCGTTAATTAACATGCCGGCTGCGCCAAACAGGAATGGGATCGCCGCCATTAATCCGGTGCTTTTTAAATCCAGGTTGTAGGAGGTTTGCAGGTAGCCTGGCAGCCATGCCAGATATAACCATGCGGTGTAGTTGATGCCGCTAAAGCCCAGCATCATGCCCCACATAGTGCGGTTGCGGAACAGGCTGCGCCATTCGGCAAAGCTCAGCGGATCGCGGCGGGCATTGACGCTACCGGCGTTCAGATACGCTTGTTCAGTAGCGCTCAGCGCAATCTGCTCGCGGTTGCGATACAACATGTACCAGCCGATGGCGAGGAAAATACCCAGCACGCCGATGGTAATAAACATCCAACGCCAGCCCATCACCAGCATCATGGCAGCCAGAATCGGCGGGCTAATGGCAACACCGATGGTGGAAGCGGCGTTGAATAACCCCATTGGGCGACCGCGCTCTTTGATGTTAAACCAGTCGTTGATGACCTTTACGCCGCACGGGTTCATGGGCGCTTCGCCGATCCCCATCCCGATACGCACGAGAACAAACTGAGTGAAGCTGTGAACCATGCCAGACATCGCCTGAAACAGCGACCAGAAGAACATCCCCAGCCCCAGCATAATGCGCGGACCTTTGCGATCCAGCAGCGGGCCGCAGGGCAGCTGTGCAATACCGTAAGCGAGAGAAAACACTGACAGCAGTACGCCGATTTGCGTGGCGCTCAGCCCCAGTTCTTCACGAATCGTTAAGTTGGCGACCGACAGTGAACTGCGGTCGAGATAATTAATCACCGCAGCAAAAAATAATAAAATCATTGCTGTGGTCTGAATACGTTTTATTCGGCTACTGCGTTGCACCATGCCCTCAGGCGGAACGTTAATATCCGCAGATGACGACGCGCCAAACGAAGAACTCGGGTCGAGGGTAATATTATTTTTTTCCACGCCGGACTCCTGAACCTCAATAATTTATTTTCACACAGCCGGGCTGTGCAGTATTGAAAAAATACCAGTGATGAATCAATTTGCTCATCACCGCTCACAAAAGTTTTTAATGCAGTCGACTTAGCGTGAGCATAGGCAAGCGGTATTTTTCCGGCGTTTTTATTTTTATAAAATCGTGCTCCCGGTAATGGTTTGCTGTTTTTTATCGGTACTTAATGAGCGGCGCTATGGCTTTGGTTGATGGAGCGAATCATCGATTGTTTGGCTGAATTCAAATGGTTACAGAGCGCCAGGGTGGCATCCAGGTCGCTGCGGCAAATCAGTGCGCTGAGGATGGTCATATGCTCATCAATGGCAATGATATTGCGCTGCTTGAGGTCGCTTTCATCCCACTGATAATGAAAGTGGAAAATCACGGAGATGATTTCAAGTGATTGATTAAAAAATATATTATCTGCTGCGGAGAGGAGTAAAGCATGAAACTCACGGTCTAACTGCGAGAACATACGAAAGCTGCTGCCGATGCTGTCGCGCAGGACCCGGTGGCGCTCCAGCAGTGTTTTAGCCTGCAGCCAGCGCGGGTCATCGTCGGGCAGATTGAGAAAATGCTGCAGGGAATGGGTTTCCAGCATCTCTCTGAGTTCAAACAGCTGTTCCGCATAGGCCTGATCGAACTGCTTCATGCTCCAATGGCCGCGTTTTTCGTTTTTGATCAGATTGTAACGTTCGAATTTTAAAAGATATTCTCTCACCACCACCGGGCTGACCCCTGCAGCTCTGGCAAGCTGTAGTTCGGAGAAACTCTCGCCTGCGCGTAGCTGACGCTGGTTGATCATGGTGAAAAAAGCCTGCTCAAAAATCCGGTTTTGCTCAGTCATGGAGGCGGTGGTACAGGCAAAACCGTCGTCATGGTCGGGTTTACGTACGATGACATAGTGGCTGCCGACCTGGGTCAGCACGCCGCACTCGCCTAAGTGGCTCAGCATATGGCGCACGGTGGTGCGGCTGATGTTGTACATCTCCGCCAGCGCGCTTTGCGACGGGAGGGGGGAAGGGATATGACCACGCGCCATATCATCGATTATCTGGTTAATCACATTGTGGCGTAAGTTCTGTGAACGGCTCATGGCTTCTCCTTTTTGCGTATTAAAACCCGATTTAAAACATTTTTATGCGCTGGGATTCACAGATTGTGTTTCTGCTTTCTCCGGCTTTTTTATTTTCGTTGATATCTGAGGCAACAAAAAAACAGGAGAGCAGAATCATGTCTACGATGAATACGTTGATTTGCCAGGAACCTAAAAAATTAGTCTGGAAAGAGTGTGAAATACCTATTCCGGGTGAGGGTGAAGCATTAATAAAAATTAAATCAGTCGGGATTTGCGGTACCGATATTCATGCCTGGGGCGGCAATCAGCCATTTTTCAGCTATCCACGTGTGCTGGGTCATGAAATATGTGGGGAAATTGTTGGGCTGGGCAAAAATATACAGAATTTGAAAAATGGTCAGCAGGTGGCGGTTATTCCTTACGTGGCCTGCCAGCAGTGTCCGGCCTGTCTGAGCGGGCGCACTAACTGCTGCGAGAAGATTTCGGTGATTGGCGTGCATCAGGATGGCGGCTTCAGCGAATACCTGTCCGTACCGGTCACCAACCTGTTGGATGCGCAGGGAATTGATCCGCAGGCGGCGGCGCTGATTGAGCCTTATGCCATTAGCGCGCATGCGGTACGCCGGGCGGCGGTGGCTCCGGGTGAGCAGGTGCTGGTGGTCGGTGCCGGTCCGATTGGTCTGGGCGCGGCGGCGATTGCCAAAGCCGATGGCGCACAGGTGGTGGTCGCCGATACCAGTCCGGCTCGCCGGGAGCATGTGGTTTCCCGGTTGGGGCTCCCGGTTATCGATCCGTCTGCTGAAGATTTTGATGCGCAACTGCGTGACCAGTTTGGCGGTTCGCTGGCGCAAAAGGTCATTGATGCCACGGGCAATCAGCATGCGATGAACAACACGGTGAATTTGATTCGCCATGGCGGCAGCATTGTTTTCGTTGGGTTATTCAAAGGCGATTTGCAGTTCTCCGATCCGGAGTTCCACAAGAAAGAGACCACCATGATGGGCAGTCGCAACGCCACACCGGAAGATTTTGCCAAAGTGGGCCGCCTGATGTCGGAAGGCAAACTGACCGCCGACATGATGCTCACGCACCGTTACGCGTTTGCCACACTGGCAGAAATCTACGAACGGGATGTGATTAACAACCGTGAGCTGATTAAAGGCGTGATCACGTTCTGAGAGGGGAAATGCGATGAAGACATTGAATCGACGTGATTTTCCGGGAGCCAGTTACCCAACGCGCGTGATCCAGTTTGGTGAAGGGAATTTCCTGCGGGCGTTTGTCGACTGGCAACTGGATATCCTCAACGAGCAAACCTTTTTGAACGCTGGCGTGACCATCGTTCGCCCGATCAATAGCGATTTTCCACCGTCGCTGAATACCCAGGACGGGCTGTATACCACGCTTATTCGCGGGCTAAACGCGCAGGGCGAAGCGGTGAGCGAGGCGCGGCTGATCCGTTCGGTGAATAACGAAATCAATCCGTATCAGGACTTCGCGGCGTATCTGGCGCTGGCCCACAATGCGGATATTCGCTTTGTGTTTTCGAATACCACCGAAGCCGGAATTAGCTATCACGCGGCAGACCGGGTCGATGATGCGCCGCCGGTAAGCTTTCCGGCTAAACTGACACGTCTGCTGCTGGAGCGTTTTAATCATTTTGAGGGAGCAGTGGATAAGGGGTGGGTCATTATCCCGTGCGAGCTTATCGACTATAACGGCGAGGCGCTCAAAACGCTGGTACTGCAGTATGCGCAGGAGTGGCAGCTTCCCCCGGCGTTTACCGACTGGGTGGCGACGGCAAACACCTTCTGTTCCACGCTGGTCGACCGCATTGTCACCGGCTACCCGCGAGAAGAAGCCGCCGCGCTGGAAGCTACGCTTGGCTATCACGATGCGTTTCTCGATACCGCGGAGCATTTTTACCTGTTTGTGATTCAGGGGCCGCAGTGGCTGGCCGAGGAGCTGAAGCTGGCGCAGTGCCCGCTGAACATTCGGGTAGTGAGCGATATCAAACCGTACAAAGAGCGTAAGGTCGCCATTCTCAATGGCGCGCATACGGCGTTGGTGCCGGTGGCCTGGCTGTGTGGCCTGGAGACCGTCGGCGAAGCGATGCAGGATGCCGATGTCCGCCATTTTGTCGAGCGGGCGATTAGCGAGGAAATTATACCGGTATTGGATCTCCCGGCGGATGAACTGCGTGAATTTGCCGACGCGGTGAGCGGGCGTTTTCAAAACCCCTACATCCGTCACCAGTTGCTTTCCATTGCGCTTAACGGGATGACCAAATTCCGTACCCGAATTTTGCCGCAACTGCTGGCGGGCCAGCAAAATGGGCGCTGGCCCGTGCGGTTAACGTTCGCCCTCGCGGCGCTGCTGGCGTTTTATCGCGCAGAGCGGGAGGGAGAACGCTATCCGATACAGGATGATGAGCAGTGGGTTAGCCTGTATGCCAGTCTGTGGCCGCGAGTTGGCAAAGATTTAACGCTGCGTGAACTGGTGGATACTGTGCTCGGCGATGCGGCGCACTGGGGTAAAGATTTGACGTTGCTGCCCGGGCTTGCCGGGCAGGTGACGGCAAACCTGGAAATGATTCTGGTGCAGGGTATGCGCCAGGCAGTGAAAAGTCTGGAATAAAGTTGCCATGCAGCGCCCGGTGTGGTGTTGGGCGCTGTTTTTTTTCAGACAATAAATGCGGCTGGCTGTAAGGCTGATAAGCGAAGCGCCAGCAGCCATTTCATGTTACGAGCCCTGAGCGACCACTTTGATTTCAACCATCCCGATCCCCAGCTTACGCGGCGAGTGGCCGAGAATATTGCCCTCGTTAGTGGCGACCGGATCGGGTGGGACAATCACCAGCGTATCGGCATCCGCCGGGTTATCAAAATGCAAGGTAGTGGTGGTGACATCATGGCCTAACACCAGCGTCTGTTCCTCGTGGCCAACGCGCACGGGAATAGGGCGATTGGCGTTGTCGCCGAAGGCTTTCGCTGTAATGACCAGATCGAATTTCTTCGGCAGCGGGGCCTTGTACTCGATGGTCACCTCTTTGCTGAGCTGCGCATTGGACCAGCGTCCCCAGGATTCGGGGCGTGAAATGCCGCTAAACTGTTTAACCTCTTCCGGCGCGCCCGCCACGTTGAAGACGAAGCTGTCGGCTTTGTAGCGAATGTCGTTATCGACAATTTTCAGCGTATCAACGTTACCTTTGTAGCGCTCCATGTCGATCACCGTGTCTTTAAACACGGTTTTACTTTTCCATTTGGCTTTGTCGACGTGCTGCACGATTTGCTGTCCGCCTAACTGGCCTTGCGATACGCACCAGTCGGTGGAGAGCGCCAGCTCCGGGGCCCATAGCTGCGCCATTTTGTAGCAGCGATCAACCCAGACAAAGTTATCTCGCGGCGCGAAATCTGCCAGTTGGAAGCGCAGCGGGGCCGAGTATTCGCTTTCCGGCAGCGGCTCGACGCGTTTGTCCGATACGCGCAGCAACAACGGCAGGCGGAAATGGCTGCCGGAGAAAGAGATCATGTTTTTGTTCTGGTCGACGGTGAACTCTTTCATCTCTTTCGGGAAATTCCACAGGCGGATGATATCGGGCTTCCACGCCAGCATTTTTTCTTTGATGTTCAGGAACACTTCAGACACGGATTCGCTCGACAAACTGCTGCGGCCAAGACCGATAAAGTTATCGCCACCGAGAATATCCAGTACCGTTGCCCCGTTATCCATCGTGTTACGCTTCACCGCCAGCGTGTCCTGCTGTGGCTGGTCGCCGCGCAGCACGAAGAACAGGTTGTTGCGATCCTGCTTGTTCAGATACTTCCATGCGGTGTTGTTCATCGCCAGATGATCGGAAGAAACCACGATAACGGTATCTTTGAACCACGGTGAGGCTTTGATCTTATTGATAAATTCGGCAATGTTTTCCTGGCTGCAGCTGACCGCGCTGAAGGATTGGTTGGCCTTCCCGTCGATGTCATAACGTTTACGGTTGCAGCTACGTGAGATAAATCCATCTGGATGATGGGTATCCACAGTCAGCGTAAACAGTGAAAAGCGCTGGCCCGAACGTGAAAGCTCTTCGAATTTTTTCCATGCTTCATCCAGCACGGTATCGTCGTAGAAGCCCCAGTCGTTGCGATAGGCTGGGTCCGCAACCACGCTTTTTAACTCTTCCGCACCGTAGAGATGATCAAAACCGTGAGATTTCAGGAACACGTCTTTGCCGGCAAAGCGCAGGTTGGCTCCCTGCACAAAGTAGTTTTGATAGCCGGAGTTTTTCAGGATATCGCCCAGACAGATATTGTTGGGGAAGAAGCTGGAGACCGACGCCGAGGCGTTGCCTTCAAACGGCGCAAACAGCGGAATACCGCACTGGGAGGCGACCATGCCAGCGATGGTGTAATCGGTACCCGGCAGTTGCATGGTATTGCTGAAATCCAGACCTTCGTTTTTCAACGCACCGAGTTCCGGGGTCAGATCCGGGAACGCGTCGTTGTTAAAATAGGTGCGCTCGAGGCTTTCGCCATAGATATAAACCAGGTTCAGCTTCGGGTTGGGAATCGTTTTTGACGGCTCTTTATAATAGGTTGGGAAATCCGGATCGCCATCGCGCGACTGCGACTTTACCAGTTCGGTTATCTGGTGAAACGCCGGGCTGGCATCTACGGAGGCCAGCGCCAGCAGCAGGGCCAGCAGGCTGTAACCCACATGATGCGGATGATGGCGACGGCGGCGCAGAATCCAGCCGAGAGCGACAAAAACGGTCGTCAGCGCCAGCGCAATCCCGACGCCAGGTAAGATATATTTTCCAATTCCCGCGCCGGTCAGGCTGTTGGTCAGCGTGTACAGAACCGCGTCATTGATACCGTCGCCGGTGAAATAGTCACTGGCATACAGCGTGATATTCAAGACAATAAAAATCCCCAGCACCGTTAACGTGGCAGCAAACCACCAGGTATTGCGACCCGCTTTCCAGGCGTAAATCAGCACTGAAGCGAGAAACAGAGTGATGGAGATGAGTTCTGACAACGATCGATCCTCAGTAAACCGGGCAAACGCCAGGCAGGCTAATGATTTTGGGAAAGCACAATGTAATAGCGATGTTGCATTGCTGCAATTGTAGTGACATTAAATTACGTTGTTATTCAGAATTGGTTTAGATATGCGTGTTTTTTGCGGGGGATTTACTGATTATTTGACGTGTGAATTTTATGGGGCGCAGGTTGATGCCGCGCAGGGTATACGCGGCATGTCGTACGTCAGGAAATGAAGTTCATTCCCTGTTTTAACACCAGATCGCAGGCCTTGGTTTTTACCTGCTTCGCCAGCGAGCTGTTGCCAATTGTGTTCAGGTCCAGTTGTTGACCATCTTTGGCGTTGAGTAGACCCTGAATGCCGTCCATATAGTTGGTGTCTTGTTTCTGCTCCGGAGCGCTGAGGCCCAGTTTATCCAGCACCTGGTTTTTGACGTTCTGCGTGTCGGTGACCGAGGCCAGTTTCTGTTTTGCGCAATATTCCAGGATCCCAGCGGCGTTATTCATGCTGCTGGAGGTCAGCGACTGATTGCTGCCATTCAGTAGACTGGTCAGGGAAGAGAGCGACGAGCCGCCCTGCGAGCCGGAGCTTTGTTTGCTCAGTTCGCTGGCCGCGCTGGAGAGCGAATCCTGCCAGGAGGCGGCGAAAACGCTGGTCGAGATGAGCGTGCTGGCGGCAAGCGCACAGCACAGCAGACGTTTGGTTGTTTTCATCATTATATGCAACTCGTGTTATGCCTTTTCAGCGCAGTATAGCGCCGGCAGTCTTAGGAGTGGTCCTAATACGTTAATACTCTTTACCGGTTACCCGACAACGGTAGCTTTCCCAGTTAAAAATCACCCACAGGCTGTTGCCAAGGCGCATACGGTCCATTACCCGCTCGCCCAGTAGTTTGTTCATTTCATCCATATTGCTGTTGGTCAACATACCGGTCGGGCGTTTTGAAGACGAGCGGCGATCGACGATCTGGTTGATGATCACTTTTTCATAGCGGGATTCGGTCTGCACGCCGATTTCGTCGATCACCAGCAAATCGACATTGCTGAGATCGTTGAGTAGCTGTTCTTCGCTGGTTTCACGGTTGCTGAAGGTATCTTTCATGGCTGACATAATGTCCGCAACGGTGATAATCAGCACCGACTTGCCGCGCAGCAGCAGTTCGTTGCAGATAGCGGCGGCCAGATGGTTTTTGCCGGTGCCGGGCTTGCCAGAGAAAATAAAGCTGGCGATGTTGCCGTCAAACTCTTCAACGTACTGGCGAGCTTTGCTCAGGGCGTTCATCTGACCTTCGCATTCCACCCGATAGTTATCGAACGAACAGTTCTGATGCAGTGGACGAATACCGGAACGGTTGAATGTGCGCTGCATTTTCATGGCCCGGTTTTCACGGGCCAGCGCTGCGGCGCGAATTTCACCTTGCTCTTTTTGCCATGCCAGCAGCTCCTCGCCCGTTTTAAAGGCTGGCTCGACATTAGCCGGCATCATTTTTTGCAGACGTTTCATCAGGTCGCCAACGTTTTTCATCGTTATCCTCTAAAACCCGGTGGAATATGGTTGTCAGGCTCGCTGACACTGTTCACATCGCGCTTCGGCATTCCGCCATTGCTGGCCCGGCCAATCTGGATGCTGCGTGCCAGTTTTTGCTGCCACTGAATATGGTGAAAGACTTTGCCTTCGGCCTGCCAGTAGGCGACAAATGAGGCCAGTTCCTCGGCGGTGACCGGTTCTCTTAACGCCACGCCCCACAGGGCGGCCTGGCGCTGAAAGTCGGCATCGGGCTGCCAGTCAGCGTACATCGCAAATTTCCCCATTGGCACGACAACAGGAGCGGTTTGCGGCTCTTCATAAAATTGTGCATCCAGCGTCACATCGCTTCCCGGGCGTGACAGCTTCTCTTCAAGCGCCAACAACTCGGCCAGTCGTGCAGGCGTCACCGCGTAAAATGCTGGCGCGTTATTGGCGAATACGGCTACGGCGCCGCCCGCAGACCTGGCCAGCACCGTATGGTGATCGTGTAGTAAGGCGTCAATGCTAGTGACGTCCGGTGTCAAAATTTTGCTGGGCATAATGTTTCTCAATACTGAACAACAACCGAGAAGGGGACTGCTTTTATAGTAACACAGAGAAGAAGGAGAGCAGCAGAAGAGGGGGCGATTCCCCTCTCTGCGAGGAGCTAACAAAGCGTGCCGCTAAACGCGCGGGCGTTTGCGATACAGCCATAATCCCGGTACGGATAGCCCGATGGAGAGCGCTCCGACAATCGATGAGGCTTTCAGGAAATTGGTCAACAGCGTGATCATCAGCGCTTCGCTGTAACCAAAATGGCCGATTTTTACCGCTGAGATCATGGCGGTATAGGCAGAGATCCCAGGGAACATGGGGATTACTGCCGCAACGGTGAAGACTTTCGGATGCGCCAGATACCAGCGTGACCACTGGATCCCAATGCAGCCCACCAGTAGCGACGCCATAAAGGTTGACCATTCGATATTAAACCCTGCGCTCATCATCACCATTCGTGAACCATGGCCGAGAGCGCCGAGTAACGCGCACCAGGGGAGCGCCCGATGTGGTACGTTAAATACCATGGCAAAACCAAGCGCCGGAATCGCCGACAGGATCATGTCCTGCATTAGCGCCAAAATGAAATCGATCACGCCCATCCGCGCAGCCCCCATAAGGTCATCGACATGACTACGCCAATGCAGGTCGCCAGCGTCAGCAGACTGGCAATAGCCCAGCGAGCGAGCCCAGTATTAATGTGTCCCTTAAACATATCCGCGACGGAGTTGATCAACGGAAAACCCGGAACCAACAGCAGCACGCTGGCGGCCATGGCGATGGTTGGAGTGTGGTTAAACGTCGGCAACGTTAGCAGCAGACCAGAAATCGAGGTTGCCACAAACGCAGTAATGCAGAAGTTGATTTGCGGGTGCAAATGCCGGGACGCCAGAATCTGGCGAATATACATTGCCACCATACTGGCGAAAAAGGTGATCACCGCGCCATCCCATCCGCCATTATTGAGTTTACAAAAGCAGGCGCAGGACAAGCCGACCATAAAGGCGACCAACCATCTTGGATAGCGCAGCGGCTTAATCTGGCTAAAGCGTTTCTCAACGCCTTTAACATCCAGCAGTTTGTGTTCCGCCAGAATAACGATGTGCTGCACCTCCGTCACGACGTGCATGTTAATTCCGCGATCCTGATTTTTTCGCGTTGAAGTCAGGCACTGCCCGTCTTTAATGGTGGTCAGGACGATGGCGTGAGAGGAGATAGCGCTTTCTACGCTATCCATGCCAAGCGCCAGCCCGAGGCGGGTGGATAGCTCGTCAACCAGCGCACTTTCTGCCCCATGCTGAAGTAAAAAAAGACCGCATTGAATACATAACCGTGTAACCGTTCGCTGTGACGACTGCTCTGTTTGCATGACTCGCTCTGACTGAAAAGGATCTCTTTGCGTGGCGGATGTCTTCTTTTTATCATGAAGCATGATCCTGTTGGCTCTGGCTAAGATCAATCTTTGCGTCGAAAAAAGATGCAGATCTTACGTCTGATGCGTTTGCACACCTCACTTGCTTATCAATAAAGACAGCGCTTATGAAAATGTAGTGTTATTTATCAGGATGGAAAATACGTAAGCAACGCTAACGATCTATTGTAGTTCTTTTAATTGTACAAAGAGTGTATTCATGAGTAATTATTGGCATGATGGTTCAATAGTTTGATGCTACTGGGATTGTAGCGGTATAACTTTGTTTATAAATAAAAGCCAAGGATAAACAATTCACCTCGTCTATTGTTTAGGGTTTCCTGTTAATTAATATTTTTAATTTATCAGGGGATTTTTAATAAGTGCGAATACGGACTGGTGAATGTGGAGAAGATATGTTGCCAGGACGCTGCAAAAACGCAATTATTATTAGTAAATTACCGATCGTACAAACCGGACTTAAAGGTGTAATGCAGGGGCAGTTCGCTGATTATGAACTTACCTATTGTCGCTCCGTCGAAGAATTGACGTTGCTGCAGCTGCGTTGTGCTGATTTGGTGATTGCTGATTTATCCGGAGACTGTAATCATCCACGTTCAGTCTGCGAACAGTATTATTCTTTATTATCTCAATACCGCGATATTCACTGGGTATTTCTCGTTTCTCGTGTTTTTTATCCGCTAGCCATTGAATTGCTGATGTGTCCTGTCAGTTCGCTGTTATCTGATGCCGAGACGATTGAAAGTTTGGTGAATGTTATTCACGCAGGAAATAGCCGTGCCGAGAGAATTAGCAAGTCGCTGCTCTCTCCGCCCGTGATGCCAGAATTAGCAGACCATAGCGCCCGCTCAATTGTACTTACCCTCTCGGAGAGGAAAGTGCTGAGACTCCTGGGAAAAGGTTGGGGAATTAATCAGATTGCGACATTGCTGAAGAAAAGCAATAAAACAATCAGCGCCCAAAAGAACAGTGCTATGCGCCGCTTGTCGATACATAGCAATGCAGAAATGTACGCCTGGATAAACAGTTCTCAAGGATCGCGAGAATTGAATTTACCTTCAGTTTATGGAGAAACCACGGAATGGAAAGCCGAAGCATCAAAAGAAACGTTGCGCTGGTAGAGAAGTGCGCGATGAGTAGCGTCGGTATTAAGAGCCTGTTTAATACCATGCCGGATAACCAATACGAACTTCATATCTTTTCGAGCCAGCCTGCATTTAGTCAGGCGATGTTAAAAACGTCGTTTTCGGCGGTTATTTTCTCCCTCTCGGCAATCAGAACCGATCGCAGGGCCGGGTTAGCTTATCTGACGGAACTGGCGGTAAATTTTCCGCGTATTCGCCGGGTGGTGATTGCTGATGATGACGCTGAAGCACGATTAATCGGCTCTTTGTCACCTTTGCCGTTAGATGGCGTTGTGAGCAAATCTTCTTCATTAACGGTACTACAGGACGCGTTATTTACAGTATTGAACGGTCCCAACCGGGGAACCGAAGGTTTTAAAAACCATTGGTATATCAATCAAAGCCGTATGCTCAGTCCAACAGAACGAGAAATACTGCGCTTTATGTCGAATGGCTATTCAATGCCGCAGATCGCTGCTCAGTTAGAGAGGAATATTAAAACCATTCGGGCACATAAATTTAATGTGATGTCCAA
The DNA here is from genome assembly GCF_000398845.1 of Citrobacter sp. KTE151. NCBI lineage: Bacteria > Pseudomonadati > Pseudomonadota > Gammaproteobacteria > Enterobacterales > Enterobacteriaceae > Citrobacter > Citrobacter sp. KTE151. The sequence goes on from NZ_KB976059.1 coordinate 399,178, forward strand.
GCTGGGCGTGAGCTCAGATGCCGGACTGCTGGATGCTGCAGATATCCTGCTGTACCTGCGTGCAGGTGAACCTGCACCTTTTCTACAGGCGGCTTCTTAACGGGTAATGTTAGATCGTTTCGTGCCGGGTTTCGTTATCGGCACGGAACGTGAATCATCCCTGACACACATCCACCCAGGTGGCGGAAGTCAGCTCAGCCATCCTTTCTGGCGTGATACGAACGGCGCTGTGGATGGCGCCTGCGGCGGGAAGCACTTCAGCGTAATGCTTCAACGAAACATCGCAGTACACCGAAATCGGCGTTTCCAGTCCGAAAGGGCAAACGCCGCCAACGGGATGGCCCGTCGCATTCACAACTTCATCGCTACTCAACATACGGGCTTTGGCACCGAAAGTGCTCTTTAGCTTTTTGTTATCCAGTCGGGCATCACCTTTGGCGACGACCAGAATAATGTCGTTCTTGACCTTCAGCGAAAGCGTTTTCGCGATCTGGCCAGGTTCGACGTTATGGGCTTTCGCTGCCAGATCGACGGTAGCTGTGCTCTGATCTAATTCGATAATCTCAATATCTGGTGCATATTGCGCTAAAAATTGGCGTACAGATTGCAAACTCATTCTTCTCTCCAAATCGCCTACAGGCAGCTCCATCCAGCAGAAAACCGCATGGCGTAATTTGTCATAGGGGCAAGCTCGCTGTAAATATTTTAATGTAACAACATGGCAACATTGGCAGTTTTTCGATCGTCTTCACAATCAAAGAAACCGGTTACAGTAACCGGTTGCAGAATGCTCAAATGGCGATTAATACTGAAGTTGTCACTTCCTCTGTATTACATAATAAGAGCCATCTATGAAACTGAACTCAAAATGCAGTAGCGCTGGCGTTCCTCCCGGCACGGTTGCGAAAAGTAGTAATGGGCTTTACGTGGTGGTGTTGATACCAGCACGGTTGCAGGGTTTTGCACAACGGGAGAACGGCTATGTCTACTAATCATGCTGTGTTTAATGTGATTTTCCGCTTCGTTGAAAATTACGTCAGCCCTGTTGCCGGGCGCATCTCTTCACAACGTCATGTGATGGCTATCCGTGATGGGTTTATTTCGGCGATGCCCTTTATGATCGTAGGCTCGTTTCTGCTGGTTTTCGCCTATCCACCTTTTTCTCCGGATACCACTTGGGGGTTTGCACGTGCGTGGCTGGATATGGCGAAACAGTTTGAAGGCCAAATCCTCACACCGTTTGATATGACGATGGGGATCATGTCAGTCTACATATGTGCGGCTATCGCTTATAACCTGGGCAAGCACTATGTGAAGTCGCATCAGCTAGATCCCTTCATGTGCGCGATGCTATCGATCATGGCTTTTTTGCTGATTGCTGCACCGAAAACCAAAGGCACTATGCCGGTTGATAGCCTGGGCGGTACGGGGATTTTCACTGCCATCCTGGTGGCTATTTACTGCGTTGAAATGATGCGCTTCCTGAAGGCGCACAACATCGGCATTCGTTTACCCGATCAGGTGCCGCCGATGATCAAAAACTCCTTCGATCTGCTGATCCCTGTGCTGGTGGTGGTACTGACCCTGTACCCGCTGAGTCTGGTGATTCAGTCGCAGTTTGACATGCTGATCCCGCAGGCCATCATGGCCATCTTTAAACCACTGGTGTCTGCAGCGGATTCTCTGCCAGCGATACTGCTGGCGGTGCTGATCGGCCATCTGCTGTGGTTTGCGGGTATTCATGGCGCGGCAATTGTGTCGGGAATGCTGCAAATGTTCTGGCTCACCAATCTCGGGATGAACCAGTCGGCGCTGGCGCAGGGCGCGCCTTTACCGCATATCTTTATGGAAGCGTTCTGGACGTTCTTTATTGTGGTTGGAGGTTCCGGCGCGACGATGGGGCTGGTGATTTGCTATCTGCGTAGCCGTTCGGCCCATCTACGATCGATCGGGCGTTTGAGCGTTGTCCCGAGCATTTTTAATATTAACGAACCGGTGATTTTTGGTACGCCGATTGTCATGAACCCAGTGTTCTTTATTCCCTTCCTGCTGGCCCCGATGGTGAACGCAGTGCTGGCCTGGGCGGCGATGAAGCTGGATTTAATTGGGCGGGTGATTTCAGTGGTTCCCTGGACGGCCCCGGCCCCGGTTGGCGCGGCATGGGCGTTAGGCTGGGATTATCGTGCGGCCATTCTGGTTGTCCTGCTGGCACTGGTGTCTGCCGTCATCTACTTCCCATTCTTTAAGGTTTACGAAAAACAGCTATTAGCGCAGGAAAAAGAAGAAGCACAGCGTATAGAAGAGGAAAATCAGCAGGTTGCATAACTGACGGGCGAGGGGCTACGGCTCCTCGCTTACTTCAGCGTGCAGTCACCGCATTGCTGGACATCGGGCAGGCGATAGCGCTGGCAGCAGGTTCTGCGTACTAACAGTCCCTCGCGCGGAACAACGGTACGCCACAGGGGATTATCCTGACCGCAGGAGAGTTGCTTCTCAAAAAAACAGGTTTGGCGCAGTGTGGTCAGCAGTTCTTCACCTAATAACGGCTTCATTTCCGTTAAATACCAGTGAATTAAATATCCGGTGTTGCTCCAGATAAGCTTCGCATTGATCTCGCCTGTCGCTTCCAGCGCCTGCATAACCGGCGTCAGCGCCGAGAGAATCAGCGTTTCCATGCGTTGCTGAGGAGACTGGGCCGTGACCTGGTGATCCTGATGCACGTCGATCCAGAAGCAGGCAGCACGGCCTGTTTCGTGGAATTCTACGTGCATGTGTTCAGGAGAGACGTCGATGGCCTCTTTTTGCGTCAGCAGGGCCACCATGAGCGGAGGCATCATCAGGCCGATATACCACTGCGCCCAGAGAGAAATCAACGGCTTATTTTCGCGTGGCAGCGTGGGCTGATTGCGATAAATATGGTCCGAATAGACAGCCAGCAATGAACTTAGCGTCGTTGATTGCGTCCATTCATGTAGCGTCATCGCACCTGGCACGGGCGTTTCGTCAAGACGAATGAAGTCCAGCAGGTGCTCACGGGTGTTGGCTATCGTTGCGCGTACGGCAGCAGCCAGCGAGGGCATCTTTGCAGGCAGAGGGCCACGCCAGATGATATCTTCAACGATCGGTGCGGAACGATAAGCCATGTCGATATAAGGATGTTAATCTTAATGATAATGATTGCTAATCCTATAATTGACATTGAGCGATGGCAAGATCTTTGTCGCCATCCCGGGAGACACCGCACAGATAGCTCAGGCAGAAGGGCAGTTTACCCGCAGGTCATCGCTGACCAGCGTACTGTTGCGCCCAAGGCTCTTGGCCTCATAAAGGGCTTTATCCGCTCGGGCAACAGCGGCATCAATATCCTGCTCGACCAGAGGCGCAATACCAATACTCACGGTTACGTTGGTTGCCACGCTCTCGTTAAACATGTGAGGAATTTTAAGGTCGTACACCTTCTGGCGAATACGTTCGGCGGCAGCCTGGGCCTGCTGGGGATCGACCGCGGTCAGCAAAACCATAAACTCTTCCCCACCAAAGCGCGCCACCACGTCCCGGGAGCGCACGGAGTCACGAATCGCGGCAGAGACGCGGATCAGTGCCTGATCTCCCATCATATGACCGTAGTGATCGTTATAGGCTTTGAAATGGTCGATATCCAGCAGCAAGACGTAGTGCTTCGCGTTGCTCAAGGCCAACAGCGTATCGAGTCGGTGTTGCAGCCCCCGACGATTGTACAAACCGGTTAGCGGGTCGAGCATGCTGAGCCCGTTCAGGGTTTCCCGTTCTTCCAGCAGTTTATACATCAGCTGCTGGGCGAAGCCATCGTAGCGCTTTTGTATCACATGCTGGATGGCGATCCCGGCCATGGGCAGCGCCATAAAATAGATAATTCGCAAACCATGCTCGCTGCCATTCAGCCATAAACAGACGGCGACGGAAGGCAATGAGTGAAGCGTAAACGCGATGATATTATTGGCAAAAGCGATAGAACCAATAAACAGCACGCTGAGAAGCGCGATTAATAGAAAATAATAATCATTATGACCCAGAGCGTTATATTTCAGGAAAATATGTAATGCCCATAGCAAACCAAAAACGATTGAAATAAAAGGAAGATTAATTCTTTTATCCACATATTTCCTATGCCATGCCAGCAACAATGTACTCATCACGAGAATCAGCAATGCCGGTACTGACAACGCTTTGACGGCAAACAGGGGAAAAAAAAGCGTAAACAGTGCGGAGACTGCGTTGAGCAGCAGAAATAATCGTAAAGAGAGTTGGTATTTTTTGGTGCGCAGAGCTCGCCAGGATTGTACTGTCATAGGTAAATATTGTTAGTTATCTGCAATGTACGAAGGTGTGTTGGTAAATAAAACAAATAACGAACGGGGTATCATTCGCAGAGGTTTTTATTGTTTTTAGTTGAAAAGCTAACCGGCGAGCAATTTATCACCTTAAATTATTCATGTCATCAATCGTTAAGTAAAACTCATATACTTGATAGTGCCTTCCAACTGACAAATGAGAAAATTTATCATATGATATTGGTTATCATTATCAATGTAATAGGTGGTACCATGTTGCAACGTACGCTGGGCAGTGGATGGGGTGTTCTGCTGCCGGGAATACTGATTGCCGGGATGGCATTTAGCGACCTGTCGGTCTACGTATGGAAGGCGATGATTGTATTAGGATTACTGTTGACTTCACTCATGCTGTACCACAAGCGTTTGCGGCATTTTGTCCTGTTGCCTTCATGTGCGGCGCTGATCGGCGGCATTGTTCTGGTGATGATGAACGGGAATCAGGGATGAACAAAACAGGGAAGAAAATCGAGAGGGAAATAAGATAATTGGTGCGAGGGGGGGGACTCGAACCCCCACATCCTAAGGACACTAACACCTGAAGCTAGCGCGTCTACCAATTCCGCCACCTTCGCCCAGTGCGAGCAATATCAACGTGGATTATGGTGCGAGGGGGGGGACTTGAACCCCCACGTCCGAAAGGACACTAACACCTGAAGCTAGCGCGTCTACCAATTCCGCCACCTTCGCATACCATCGACACTCAAAAAAGTATCGTTACCACGGAGGCGCATTCTAGTGGTTTTCAACTTTTCGTCAATAGTTAATTGCCCAGGACGCGCTTAATTGATGTAAAAATGGGCGCTAAACGCAGGCCGTGTAAACGAAGTGCCACCCCGCATTTAGCAAACCCTGCCGGATGGCGGTGCAGGCACCTTATCCGGCATGGGATGACCGTTCTACTTCTTCGCCTGACGCGTCATGATGGTGCGATAGACCTTGAAGCGACCGGTCTGCGCGATAACTTCGTGGAAGCCAAACACTTCATCCAGTACCTTCGGATAAGGCAGGAAGGCGTTCGCCACGATACGCAGTTCACCGCCGCTGTTGAGGTGGCGCACTGCACCGCGAATCAGCGTTTGCGCGGCATCGAGGCTGGTCTGCATCCCGTCGTGGAACGGTGGGTTGGAGATGATCATATCAAAGCGACCCGTCACGTCAGAAAAGACGTTACTGGCGATTACGTCTCCTTCAATACCGTTGGCAGCAAGCGTTGCGCGGCTGGCTTCAACGGCGGCGGCACTAACATCGCACAGGGTTAAGCGCACTTTTGGCGAGTGGCTGGCTAAGGCGACGGAGAGTACGCCTGCACCGCAGCCGACATCCAAAACTTTGCCTTTGGTGTGCGGCGTCAGCGTGGAGAGCAGTAGTTGGCTGCCAACATCGAGGCCGTCACGGCTGAATACGCCCGGCAGAGTTTTGATGGTCAGATTTTCGGTCTGGTATTCATCCCAGTATTTTTCTGCATCAAAGACCGGCTGTTTTTCCAGACGACCATGGTACAGGCCACAGCGACGCGCGCTGTCGACTTTGTTCAGCGGTGCGTATTCGGCCAGCATCTGCTCTGCGCTACGTACGCCGCTGCGGTTCTCACCAACAACAAAAATATCGGTGCCCACCGGTAACAGTGACAGAATGTTCATCAACTGGAACTGGGCTTCCGGCTTATTCTTCGGCCAGTAGTAGATCAGCGTATCGCTATCGGCAACGTCATCGGCCTGGGCGACGAGGCTAAAGCGAACGTTGTCGCCCATCTGGCGGTTAAGCACCTGCCAGTGGTGAAGCTGCTGAGTGTGCGCACGGCTGGCGGCGCATTCAAAATGGGCAGGCAGGTCATCCTGCAAATCACCGGCAAACAGAATACGGCTTTGTTCGAAATCATCACTGTGGCGCAGCAAGACTTCACTTGCCGGGGTAAAAGCAGACATGGAGTGCTCCTTAAATTGTACAGCGGGGGATTATAGTTGTTTGATGGCACGGATTCGACAAATTTGCTATATTTGCGCCCCTGATAGACAGGAGTGTTTCGCTATGACATCCCGACGAGACTGGCAGTTACAGCAATTGGGCATTACGCAGTGGTCATTGCGTCGTCCCGGCGCACTGCAGGGCGAGATCGCGATTTCAATTCCTGCGCACGTCCGTTTGGTGATGGTTGCTGCACAATTACCCGCACTAACTGAACCGTTGATGAGCGATATTTTACGCGCATTAACCGTCAGCCCGGATCAGGTTTTACAACTGACGCCTGACCGCGTCGCCATGCTGCCGCAGGGCAGTCGCTGTAATAGCTGGCGGCTGGGAACCGAAGAGCCGCTGCTGCTGGAGGGCGCTCAGGTCGAGAGTCCTGCGTTTAATGAATTACGGGAAAACCCCGCGGCCCGCGCCGCGTTATGGCAACAAATCTGCGCATATGAACACGATTTCTTCCCTCGAACCGACTGATTTACCTGCAGCATTTCAGATTGAAAAACGCGCCCACGCTTTTCCGTGGAGTGAAAAAACATTTGCCAGCAACCAGGGCGATCGCTACCTCAATTTTCAGTTGAGGGTTGACGACGTAATGGCCGCCTTTGCGATTACACAGGTCGTGCTGGATGAAGCTACGCTGTTCAATATTGCCGTCGATCCTGACTTTCAGCGCCGGGGCCTGGGGCGTGAGCTACTGGAATACCTGATCGATGAGCTGGAAAAGCGTGGCATTTTGACACTGTGGCTTGAAGTACGCGCCTCAAATGCTGCCGCTATCGCGCTGTACGAAAGCCTGGGCTTTAACGAGGCGACGATCCGGCGCAATTACTATCCGACGGCCGATGGTCATGAAGACGCCATTATAATGGCATTGCCAATCAGCATGTAAGACAAGGTGTAATGATGAAGAAGTGGGACTGGATTTTCTTTGATGCCGACGAAACGCTGTTTACGTTTGACTCGTTTACCGGCTTACAGCGGATGTTTCTCGACTATAGCATTACCTTTACCGCTGAAGATTTTCAGGACTACCAGGCCGTAAATAAACCGCTGTGGGTGGATTATCAAAACGGTGCGATAACCTCATTACAACTCCAGCACGCTCGTTTTCAGAGCTGGGCTGAACGCCTGAAGGTTGAGCCAGGCCAGCTTAATGACGCCTTTATCAATGCGATGGCGGAGATCTGCTCGCCGTTGCCAGGGGCGGTTTCTCTGCTCAATGCGATTCGTGATAAAACAAAAATCGGTATTATTACTAACGGCTTTACGGCGTTGCAGCAAATCCGCCTTGAGCGGACGGGGCTGCGCGACTATTTCGACCTGCTGGTGATTTCTGAGCAGGTTGGCGTGGCAAAACCCGATCCCCGTATTTTTGACCATGCGCTGGAGCAGGCGGGCAATCCTGAGCGTTCTCGCGTACTGATGGTGGGCGACACCGCAGAGTCCGATATTCTTGGCGGCATTAACGCCGGGCTATCCACCTGCTGGCTAAATACGCACCACCGCGAGCAGCCAGCGGGCATTCAGCCGACCTGGACCGTAGCGTCATTAAGTGAACTGGAGCGGCTCCTGTGTAAACACTGATTGCCTCCCCCCCGTTGATGGGTAAAATAGCCGCAATTTTTCGTATTCAACTTGCACGGCCTGTTGCCGTGCTTACCTAAGAAGATTTGACTATGACGTTGTCTCCTTATTTGCAAGAGGTGGCCAAACGCCGCACTTTTGCCATTATTTCTCACCCGGATGCCGGTAAAACGACAATTACTGAAAAGGTACTGTTATTCGGACAGGCGATTCAGACCGCCGGTACGGTAAAAGGCCGTGGCTCCAGCCAGCATGCGAAATCTGACTGGATGGAAATGGAAAAGCAGCGTGGTATCTCCATTACCACCTCTGTGATGCAGTTTCCATATCATGACTGCCTGGTAAACCTGCTGGACACCCCAGGGCACGAAGACTTCTCTGAAGATACATACCGTACTCTGACGGCGGTGGACTGCTGCCTGATGGTCATCGACGCCGCAAAAGGTGTTGAAGACCGGACCCGTAAGCTGATGGAAGTTACCCGTCTGCGTGATACCCCGATCCTGACCTTTATGAACAAACTCGACCGTGACATCCGCGATCCGATGGAGCTGCTGGATGAAGTCGAGAATGAACTGAAAATCGGCTGTGCGCCGATCACCTGGCCGATTGGCTGCGGTAAGTTGTTCAAAGGCGTCTATCACCTATATAAAGACGAAACTTACCTGTACCAGACGGGTAAAGGCCACACCATTCAGGAAGTGCGCATTGTTAAAGGTCTGAACAACCCGGAACTCGATGCCGCCGTGGGGGAAGACCTGGCGCAGCAGCTGCGCGACGAGCTGGAACTGGTGCAGGGCGCGTCTAACGAGTTCGACCATGAGCTGTTCCTCGCGGGCGAAATCACCCCGGTATTCTTCGGTACCGCGCTCGGTAACTTCGGCGTTGATCATATGCTGGATGGCTTAGTGGAGTGGGCGCCTGCGCCGATGCCGCGTAAAACCGACACCCGCGTTGTTGAAGCCTCAGAAGAGAAGTTCACCGGCTTTGTGTTTAAAATTCAGGCCAACATGGACCCGAAACACCGTGACCGCGTGGCGTTTATGCGCGTGGTGTCCGGCAAGTACGAGAAAGGGATGAAAATGCGCCAGGTGCGCATTGGTAAAGACGTGGTTATCTCCGATGCGCTGACTTTTATGGCCGGTGACCGTTCTCACGTGGAAGAAGCGTATCCGGGCGATATTCTGGGTCTGCACAACCACGGCACTATCCAGATTGGCGATACCTTTACCCAAGGCGAAATGATGAAGTTCACCGGTATTCCGAACTTCGCGCCGGAGCTGTTCCGTCGTATTCGTCTGAAGGATCCGTTGAAGCAGAAACAGCTGCTGAAAGGGCTGGTTCAGCTGTCCGAAGAGGGCGCAGTGCAGGTTTTCCGTCCGATCGCTAATAACGATCTGATCGTGGGCGCTGTTGGTGTGCTGCAGTTCGACGTGGTGGTTTCACGCCTGAAGAGCGAATACAACGTTGAAGCGATTTATGAGTCGGTCAACGTAGCGACAGCACGCTGGGTAGAGTGTTCTGACGTGAAGAAATTCGAAGAATTCAAGCGTAAAAACGAAATTCAGCTGGCGCTGGATGGCGGCGATAACCTCACTTATATCGCGCCAACCATGGTTAACCTGAATCTCACCCAGGAACGTTACCCTGACGTTCAGTTCCGCAAAACGCGCGAACACTAATCGACCTTCAGGGCACGGTATCCGCCGTGCCCTACAACTTTTCCTGTCTTTTAAATCCCTTGCGGAATGTTCTTAAAACCTCTCGTTTTTCTTTTGTTTGCACGTTTTTTAGTCAATCTGGACTGCGATCACGAAATCCTGAACTATATTTAACAATGTGATGACATAAATGTCGGCGTTAAATGCTTTTTAGGCTGCCTGTTGCAGCTTCTATTGCTGATATTTATTCCACTTACAAGATTAGTTGCTGGCTCAAGCCGTTTACGGCAGAGCGCAGCTTTTAGCAAACATACAGGAATACATCGATGACAATGACAGGACTTAAGATTTCTAAAACGCTGCTGGCCGTGATGCTGACCTCCGCTGTTGCAACGGGTTCTGCTTATGCAGAAAACTCCACGACGGATAAAACGCAATCCGGCGTCGAAAGTGCGGGGCAGAAAGTCGATAGCTCCATGAACAAAGTCGGTAATTTCATGGATGACAGCACCATCACTGCGAAAGTAAAAGCCGCGCTGGTGGATCACGATAGCATTAAGAGCACCGACATTTCCGTTAAAACCGACCAGAAGGTGGTGACGCTAAGCGGGTTTGTTGAAAGCCAGGCACAGGCCGAAGAGGCAGTTAAAGTCGCCAAAGGCGTTGAGGGTGTGACCTCCGTTAGCGACAAACTGCACGTACGTGATAGCAAAGACACTTCTGTAAAAGGCTATGCGGGCGATACGGCAATCACCAGTGAGGTAAAAGCTAAGCTGCTGGCCGATGATATTGTCCCTTCCCGCAAAGTGAAAGTTGAAACCACCGATGGCGTGGTACAGCTTTCAGGAACCGTTGAATCACAGGCTCAAAGCGATCGCGCTGAGAGCATAGCCAAAGCGATTGATGGCGTGAAAAGCGTCAAAAACGATCTTAAAACTCACTAATTAGACTTAATTCGTCCTCCCGACGTTTGTCGGGAGGCGTGTTGTGCACCACACTGAAAATATCGCCGATGGGCAGCCTGAGTGCTCATATCAAGCGGTGACATTAACTATGGTAAAGGAGAAGCGCATGTTTCGATGGGGCATCATATTTCTGGTTATCGCGTTAATTGCCGCTGCACTGGGTTTTGGTGGACTGGCGGGTACCGCTGCTGGCGCAGCGAAAATTGTTTTTGTGGTGGGGATCATTCTGTTTCTGGTCAGCCTGTTTACAGGTCGTAAACGGCCCTAGCGACATCCCCTTTATTCTTCAAGTTAAAGGTGCGCTGGCTACGCGTGCTTGCCCGTATCACTTACCAGAGTAAGCAGATCGGGATTCACGCCCTTGCCGCCTTCTTGTGACTCGAATTATTTTGGGGATTAACCGTAAAGATAACTTGCTACTAAGCCAGTCCACCGGACTGGCTTTTACGGTTTTAGCATCAGGCAATTTGCGTTACTTTGTTGTTCTATTACAAAAACAACAGGAAGGCAGAGGTGGGGCAGAGAATACCCGTCACGCTCGGTAATATTGCGCCGTTATCGTTACGTCCGTTTCAACCAGGCAGTATGGCGCTGGTGTGTGAGGGCGGCGGACAAAGAGGCATCTTCACCGCTGGCGTACTGGATGAATTCATGCGCGCGCAGTTCAATCCTTTTGATCTCTTCTACGGGACCTCCGCTGGTGCGCAAAACCTTTCAGCTTATCTTTGTAACCAGCCGGGTTACGGTCGTAAAGTCATCATGCGTTACACTACCCGACGTGAATTTTTTGACCCGGTGCGCTTTGTGCGGGGGGGAAATTTAATCGATCTCGATTGGCTAGTGGATTCGACCGCGTCCCAGATGCCGCTGGCGATGGATAACGCCGAGCGCCTGTTTGCCGCAGGGAAATCGTTTTATATGTGCGCCTGTCGGGGCGATGACTACACGCCAGGCTATTTTTCGCCGAACCGGCAAAACTGGCTCGATCTTATTCGTGCCTCCAGCGCGATTCCCGGGTTCTACCGCGCCGGGGTTGCGCTGGATGGTGTGAATTATCTCGATGGGGGAGTCAGCGACGCCATTCCCGTGCAGGAAGCGGCGAAGCAGGGGGCAAAAACGCTGGTAGTTATCCGCACCGTGCCTTCGCAAATGTATTACACCCCGCAGTGGTTCAAGCGTATGGAACGCTGGCTGGGCGAAAGCAGCCTGCAACCGCTGCTGAATCTGGTCCAGCACCATGAAGCCAGCTATCGCGCGATTCAGAGTTTTATTGAGAAACCGCCGGGCAAGCTGCGTATCTTTGAGATCTACCCGCCCAAACCGCTCCATAGCATGGCATTAGGAAGCCGTATTCCGGCGCTGCGGGAAGATTACAAGACCGGACGCCTGTGTGGTCGTTACTTCCTGGCAACCGTCGGCAAGCTGCTGGCGAAAAATGCGCCGTTGCCTCGTCAGACGCCGAAGATTGTGGTGCCGGGACCGGTCGTGGTTCCTCCCGCGCCGGTGGCTAACGATGCTCACGCGCCGGTGGTGACCAATGCGCCTCAGGCTAACGACACGACGTTTAATAATGAGGATTTGGCGTGAGTTATCGTTTTATTGATACGCATTGTCACTTTGATTTTCCGCCGTTTACGGGCGATGAATCTGCCAGTATTCAGGGCGCGGCTGACGTCGGCGTGCAAAGCATTATCGTTCCGGCCACCCAGGCGGCAAATTTTTCCCGTGTACTGGCGTTAGCGGAAAATTACCCTCCATTGTTTGCTGCCCTGGGGCTGCACCCCATTGTTATTGAGCAACATAGCGATGACTGCCTGGAGCAGTTGCAGCAGGCGCTGGATAAGCGTCCGCAAAAGCTGGTGGCAGTAGGTGAGATTGGGCTGGATCTTTATCGGGACGATCCGCAATTCGATAAGCAAGAGCGGCTGCTGGAAGCGCAGCTTAAGCTGGCGAAGCGTTACGAACTGCCGGTGATCCTGCATTCGCGGCGCACTCATGACAAGCTGGCTATGCACCTGAAACGCCATGCTTTACCGCGAACCGGCGTGGTGCATGGATTTTCCGGGAGCGTGCAGCAGGCCGAACGTTTTGTGCAACTGGGCTACAAAATTGGCGTGGGCGGCACCATTACCTGGCCGCGCGCCAGTAAAACCCGCGAGGTAATGGCGCAACTGCCGCTGGACTCACTGCTGCTGGAAACTGACGCGCCGGATATGCCGCTCAACGGCTTTCAGGGACAGCCGAATCGCCCGGAGCAGGTGGTCAGAGTCTTTGATGTCCTCTGCGAGCTGCGCCCGGAACCTGCGGATGTTATCGCTGATGCGCTGTATCGCAATACGACGGCGTTATTTGATTTTTAATTGCCGGACGACGGATGCGTCACAGCCGGCAATCACAGGTACAGCGCCGGGAAGATCAAATTATCCACTCCGCGCTCGCGCAATTTTTGCGCCAGTTGCTCCACATCCTCAGGCGTGGCGCTCGGCCAGTCCTTCGCTTCGCCGTACACCCCGTGCGCATGAAAGGCATTTAGCCGCACTGGTACATCACCTGAACGTTTGATAAACGCCGCCAGCGCATCGATATGCTGTAGATAATCCACGTGGCCAGGAATAACCAGCAGGCGCAGTTCCGCAAGTTTTTCCTGCCCGGACAAAAAGGTAATGCTTTGTTTAATCAGCGTGTTATCGCGGCCAGTCAACTGTCGATGACACGCGCTATCCCAGGCTTTTAAATCGAGCATTACGCCGTCGCATACCGGCAGCAGTTTTTGCCAGCCGGTTTCGCTCAGCATGCCGTTGCTGTCTACCATGCAGGTCAGGTGTTGCAGCTGCGGATCGGTTTTGATCGCGTTAAACAGCGCCACGATAAACGGCAACTGGGTGGTCGCTTCGCCGCCGCTGACCGTAATTCCTTCAATAAACAGCACCGCCTTGCGAATATGCTGCAGCACTTCATCAACGCTCAGGGTTTGCGCCATCGGCGTGGCCTGCTGTGGGCACATGTGCAGGCAGGTATCGCACTGCTGACATACGTCGGATTGCCATCTCACTTTCCCCGCACTCAGGCTCAGCGCTTCATGCGGGCAATGCAGGATACATTCCCCGCAGTCGTTGCAGCGTCCCATCGTCCACGGATTGTGGCAATTTTTACAGCGCAGGTTACATCCTTGCAGAAACAGAGCCAGGCGACTGCCCGGCCCGTCGACGCAGGAGAAAGGAATGATCTTACTTACTGAAGCGCATCTGCTGTTCATGGCTAATCACGCGAGGTTGTCGTTCCAGAATGCGGGTATTGCGCGCGGCTTCTTCGCCCAGCCAGGTGGTGTTGGTGCGTGAACCTTCGGCGCGATATTTTTCCAGATCCGACAGGCGTACCATATAGCCGGTGACGCGGACCAGATCGTTACCACTCACGTTGGCGGTAAACTCACGCATCCCAGCTTTAAACGCCCCGAGGCACAATTGCACCAACGCCTGAGGATTGCGCTTGATGGTTTCATCCAGCGTGAGAATGTCGCTGATCCCCGCGTGATAATACGCATGATGCGGCGCGACGGTTTGCAGGTGAGTGATCGGATCCGGCTCATCGCCATAGGGCAGACGCGCGCCCGGCGTGGTGCCGATGTCTGAACTGATCCCTGACTGTGCGTGCAGCATTGCGCGCTGCTTCCAGCCAAATTTCACCGGGCTACTTTCTACAAACTCCGCCAGTTGGGCGCTGATGCGATAGCCGAGCTGATTGGCGACCTCGTCTTTTCCGTAGCGAGCATTCTGCCCCGCCTTATCGCACAGCAGATTCACCGCCTCCGCCAGGCCATACATGCCGAACATAGGGACAAAACGTTCGGGATCAATCAACCCTTCCTGCACCAGGAAGCTATTCTCAAAGAAATGTGATTTTTCATAGAGGAATTCACATCGTGAATCAATGATGGCGATTTGCTGCTGGCAATAGTGCGGTAGGGTGCGCGTAAAGAAGTCATCGACAGAGGTGCTGCGCTCTGCGATGGCTTTCAGATTGAGCCTGACCAGCGTGCTTCCACCCCCGGCGAGCGGCAATGAGTTGTAACAGCTGACGACGCCATACTGACCTTTTGTGAAAATTTTATCATTTTCGGGGCCGTTGGAAATGTGCGGCTTACTGCACTCGCAGATATTTTGCGCCACGTTGAGCAGCAGGTCGTCAGGTGTAATTTGCGGATCATAAATGAACGTCAGATTAGGCGAAACCTGCTTTAAATCTGCGTCTGCGCGTAAAATTGCACGGGTGACAGGCGTATCAGCGGGGCCGATATTGGCATGCATAAATGCGTCTGGCAGGGTTCTGTCGAGATAACGCCAGAAACGTTTTATTCGAATATCGATCTCATCTTGTGTTAGAATTCTAACATATGGTTGCAACAGAACGTCGAGCTGGCCGAGATAGACCGGCATCGAGGTGACTGACGGAACGTGGTGATACAGGATGGTGAGTAAGGATAACGCGTCATCAAGATCCCTGGCTCCTTCCAGTTCCAGCCATGAGGAACCGTTGGCCAGAAAACGCGCGTAGTCGGGTAAAACATAGCGCGGTTTGAACGGGGCATGACCTTCATACATATCGCAGATCACCCCGTCATCCAGCGCCTGGCGAGCCTCAGCAGGTAGTTGCGGGTAAGGCAGCGCGTTTTCAGCCTCCAGCGCCAGGAAGTGGCGTTTCTGCTCAGGGCTGAGCACCGGACTGGTCACGATTTGTTGGCAACGCTGTTGCAGCGCGAGTTCGCTTGAAGTGGGCATCGTTGATTCCTTTTTATCCCGAAGGTGTAACGCCATTGTAGAAAGCAACGCCGCCACAACCTTTGATCCGGATGCGCCTGATGCCACCGCATCCCTTCTTGAAAGGTGATTTATTTGAAGTAGATCTCATTAGAGTAATGCAAATCTGTATGTGGTTTTCATTAACTGTGATGTATATCGAAGTGTAATAGCGAGCGGATGTTAGAATACTAACAAACTCGCAAGGTGAAATTTTATACGGCGATGCCGTTGGAGAATGTTATGACCGATTTAACAGCAAGCAGCCTGCGTGCACTGAAACTGATGGACCTGACCACCCTGAATGACGACGACACCAATGAAAAAGTGATCGCGCTGTGTCATCAGGCGAAGACCCCGGTAGGCAACACTGCCGCTATTTGCATCTATCCGCGTTTCATCCCTATCGCGCGTAAGACGCTGAAAGAGCAAGGCACTCCGGACATCCGTATTGCAACCGTGACCAACTTCCCGCACGGCAACGACGACATCGAGATTGCGCTGACTGAAACCCGCGCGGCGATTGCCTACGGCGCGGATGAAGTTGACGTGGTGTTCCCTTACCGTGCCCTGATCGCCGGTAACGAGCAGGTTGGTTTTGATCTGGTTAAAGCATGTAAAGATGCGTGTGCGGCGGCAAACGTGCTGCTGAAAGTGATCATCGAAACCGGTGAGCTGAAAGAAGAGAGTCTTATCCGTAAAGCGTCTGAAATCTCCATCAAAGCGGGTGCTGATTTCATCAAAACCTCTACCGGTAAAGTGCCGGTAAATGCGACGCCGGAAAGCGCACGCATCATGATGGAAGTGATCCGCGACATGGGCGTTTCTAAAACTGTAGGTTTCAAACCGGCAGGCGGCGTGCGTACTGCAGAAGATGCACAGCAGTTCCTGGCGATTGCCGACGAACTGTTTGGTGCTGACTGGGCCGATTCCCGTCACTATCGTTTTGGCGCATCCAGCCTGCTGGCGAGCCTGCTGAAAGCGCTGGGTCACGGCGACGGTAAGAGCGCAAGCAGCTACTAATTACTCGTCATACTGCAAGCCGCAGGTGCGTTAGCTGCACTCCCTCACCCCAGTCACTTACTGTAGTAAGCGCCTGGGGATGAGCTTCCTTACCGCTTCCTGCGACTCGAATTGTTTAGAGTAATCATTCATTGCAGTGGGTTTTCCGCTGCACTTAACCTGATTTATCGGGGGTTACCATGTTTCTCGCACAAGAAATTATTCGTAAAAAACGTGATGGTCATGCTCTGAGCGATGAAGAGATTCGTTTCTTTATCAATGGGATTCGCGACAACACCATCTCTGAAGGGCAAATCGCCGCCCTGGCGATGACCATTTTCTTCCACGATATGACAATGCCTGAGCGTGTTTCGCTGACCATGGCAATGCGTGATTCAGGAACCGTGCTGGACTGGAAAAGCCTGCAACTGAACGGCCCGATTGTGGATAAACACTCTACCGGCGGCGTGGGTGACGTAACGTCACTGATGTTAGGCCCGATGGTCGCTGCATGTGGCGGCTATATTCCGATGATCTCCGGACGTGGTCTGGGTCATACCGGCGGTACGCTCGATAAACTGGAAGCCATCCCAGGGTTTGACATCTTCCCGGACGACGCGCGTTTCCGTGAAATTATTAAAGACGTGGGTGTGGCGATTATTGGGCAAACCAGCTCGCTCGCACCGGCGGACAAACGTTTTTATGCCACCCGCGATATTACCGCGACGGTGGATTCCATCCCGCTGATTACCGGCTCTATCCTGGCGAAAAAGCTGGCGGAAGGGCTGGATGCGCTGGTGATGGATGTGAAAGTAGGCAGCGGCGCCTTTATGCCGACCTATGAGCTTTCTGAAGCGCTTGCCGAAGCGATTGTCGGCGTGGCGAACGGGGCGGGTGTACGTACCACCGCGCTGTTAACCGATATGAACCAGGTACTGGCATCCAGCGCAGGTAACGCGGTAGAAGTCCGCGAAGCGGTGCAGTTCCTGACAGGTGAATACCGCAATCCACGTCTGTTAGACGTCACGATGGCGCTGTGCGTGGAAATGCTGATCTCCGGCAATCTGGCGAAAGATGATGCCGAAGCCCGTGCAAAATTGCAGGCGGTGCTGGATAACGGCAAAGCGGCAGAGATTTTTGGTCGCATGGTTGCAGCGCAGAAAGGCCCGACCGATTTCGTCGAAAATTATGCGAAGTACCTGCCGACGGCAATGCTCAGCAAAGCGGTATATGCTGATACCGAAGGTTTTGTCAGCGCTATGGATACCCGTGCGCTGGGAATGGCGGTTGTTTCCATGGGCGGCGGTCGTCGTCAGGCTTCGGACACCATTGATTACAGCGTTGGCTTTAGCGACATGGCGCGTCTGGGCGACAGCGTAGACGGACAGCGTCCGCTGGCGGTGATCCACGCCAAAGACGAAGCCAGCTGGCAGGAAGCGGCGAAAGCGGTCAAAGCGGCAATTAGCCTTGACGATAAAGCGCCAGAAATTACACCGACAGTCTATCGTCGTATTACCGAATAACTGTATACTGATCTGATCGCTTTTTTGCGGCGCAGATGTTGGAGAACAAGATGAAACGTGCATTTATTATGGTGCTGGACTCCTTTGGTATTGGTGCGACTGAAGATGCGGATCGCTTTGGCGACGTAGGCTCAGACACTATGGGACACATTGCAGAAGCCTGTGCGAAAGGCGAAGCTGACAAGGGTCGCAAAGGTCCACTGAATCTGCCTAACCTGACCCGTCTGGGCCTGGTGAAAGCTCACGAAGGTTCTACCGGTAAAATTGCTGCTGGTATGGACGGTAACGCGGAAGTGATTGGTGCCTACGCCTGGGCGCATGAACTCTCTTCCGGGAAAGACACGCCGTCTGGCCACTGGGAAATCGCGGGTGTTCCGGTTCTGTTTGACTGGGGTTATTTCTCCGATCATGACAACAGCTTCCCGCAGGAACTGCTGGATAAACTGGTCAAACGTGCCAACCTGCCGGGCTACCTCGGCAACTGCCACTCTTCCGGTACCGTGATCCTGGATCAACTGGGTGAAGAGCATATGAAAACCGGCAAGCCGATTTTCTATACTTCCGCAGACTCCGTGTTCCAGATTGCCTGTCACGAAGAGACTTTTGGCCTGGATAAACTCTACGAACTGTGTGAAATCGCTCGTGAAGAACTGACCGAAGGTGGTTACAACATCGGTCGTGTTATTGCGCGTCCGTTTATCGGTGATAAAGCTGGTAATTTCCAGCGTACCGGTAACCGTCACGATCTGGCCGTTGAGCCGCCAGCACCGACAGTGCTGCAGAAACTGGTCGACGAGAAAGACGGTCACGTGGTTTCCGTCGGTAAAATCGCGGATATCTACGCTAACTGTGGCATCACCAAAAAAGTGAAAGCTACCGGCCTGGACGCGCTGTTCGACGCCACCATCAAAGAGATGAAAGAAGCGGGTGATAAGACCATCGTCTTCACTAACTTCGTTGATTTCGACTCTTCCTGGGGACATCGTCGCGATATCGCTGGTTACGCTGCAGGTCTGGAACTGTTCGACCGCCGTTTACCTGAACTGATGGAACTGGTGGGTGAAGATGACATTCTGATCCTGACCGCTGACCACGGCTGTGACCCGAGCTGGACCGGCACTGACCACACCCGTGAGCACATTCCGGTGCTGGTTTACGGCCCGAAAGTGAAACCAGGTTCTTTAGGCCACCGTGAAACTTTCGCGGATATTGGCCAGACGCTGGCGAGCTACTTTGGTACATCGCCGATGGACTACGGTAAAAACATGCTGTGATACCCGTTGTCTTTCGCGCTGTAGATGCGTTGACTTCATTCGCTCACCCCGGTCACATAGGTAATCTATGCTCCCGGGGGTTCCGAATTCGTCGCCTTCCTACAACGCGAAATCCTTAGGGTATTTGAATTCGTTTTGTCGGTTGGGTAAGGCATTGCTACCCCCCCGACAAAAACAATAAATCAAAAGGGAACTGAAGATGGCAACTCCACATATTAATGCAGAAATGGGTGATTTCGCTGACGTCGTATTGATGCCGGGCGACCCGCTGCGCGCAAAGCATATTGCTGAAACTTTCCTCGAAGATGTTCGTGAAGTGAACAACGTTCGCGGCATGTTAGGTTTCACCGGTACTTACAAAGGCCGTAAGATCTCCGTTATGGGTCACGGGATGGGTATCCCGTCCTGCTCTATCTACACCAAAGAGCTGATCACCGATTTTGGCGTGAAGAAAATCATTCGCGTAGGCTCCTGCGGCGCTGTGCGTATGGACGTTAAACTGCGTGACGTGGTTATCGGTATGGGCGCCTGCACCGACTCCAAAGTAAACCGTATCCGTTTTAAAGATCATGACTTCGCAGCTATCGCTGACTTCGACATGGTGCGTAATGCAGTTGATGCGGCAAAAGCGCTGGGCGTAGACGCGCGCGTGGGCAACCTGTTCTCCGCTGACCTGTTCTACTCTCCGGACGGCGAAATGTTCGACGTAATGGAAAAATACGGCGTGCTGGGCGTGGAAATGGAAGCGGCGGGTATCTACGGCGTTGCGGCTGAGTTTGGTGCGAAAGCGCTGACCATCTGCACCGTGTCCGACCATATCCGTACTCACGAGCAGACCACTGCCGCTGAACGTCAGACGACCTTCAACGACATGATCAAAATCGCACTGGAATCCGTTCTGCTGGGCGATAAAGAGTAAGTGTTGTGATGCCCGGTAGCGCTGCGCTTACCGGGCATACAATCGATGTATGCCGGACCGCCATCCGGCATTTTCAGGCCAGCGTTTAGCTCACTGCACTGGCAATCCACGCTGACAGCTCGCGTAACTCTTTCTCCTGCTGTGGGAAATCAACCAGCAGCGCTTCGCACTCCTGTTGCAGCATATCCGCACGGTACAAACACCCCTGCAGACGACCCGCCAGCGCTTCTAACGGCGCGGGATTGAGGCTGTCGGTAAAGACCTGCGTACGGGTGATATGACCTTTTTCCACGTCGAAATGCAGCTCAACGCCGCCCCAGGTGAAACGCTCGTCCAGAAGATGCGAGAAAGCGGGCGCCTGACCAAAATTCCACTCCCAACTGCTCTGACGGGCAAAGGTTTCGGCAAAGTTCGGCAGATCCGGGGTTTTGTCCGGCGAGATAATTTCCGCTTCGACACGTTCGCCGTAGTGGGCAAAAAAGGCTTCCGTGATGGCCTGACAGACCTGTTGATGGGTGATGCCCGGCAACAGCTCCGTTAGATTCGCTACGCGTGAGCGAACCGAGGTGATGCCTTTGGCGGCGAGTTTCTTTTTATCCGGATTGAGATAGTTTGCCAGGCGGCTGAGATCGGCGTTCAACAACAGCGTGCCGTGGTGGAATCCGCGGTCTTTCGTTTCCCGATAAGCAGAGCCGGAAACTTTGCGATCGCCGTCAGGCGTTTTCACGACCAGATCGTTACGCCCGGAGGCGTCGGCGTCTACGCCCAGCGCGTTCAGGGCATGGAGGACAATAGCGGTAGAGATGGTTTTGTCGTACTCCGGTTTACCGGCCATAAAGGTAAAGCAGGTATTGCCTAAGTCATGGAACACCGCGCCGCCGCCGCTGCTGCGACGGGCGAGCCGCACGTTGTCTTCTTCCATACGGCGGGTATTACACTCTTTCCACGGGTTTTGCGCCCGGCCAATCACCACCGTATCGGCGTTACGCCACAAGAACAGGACGCGCTGCGTGGCGGGCATCTGGCGAAAAATGCACTCTTCCACCGCGAGGTTAAACCACGGATCGTAAGAGTCTGAGATAAGCAGGCGTAGTGTCGTCATGGTCGATTTCCTTTCTGTTATTACTCTTTCTTCTCGTTGTCTTCTTCCTGTACCGGTTTGTTGGCGGTCAGCAGGAAAGGGGATTGCTGCCAGCGGGTGCGCTTGCCTTGCAATAAGGTACGGGTGAGCACCACGCCAATTGCCAGTGACAGAAGCAGCATTAGGCGTAAGATGTTGGTGGTGTTATCCACCTGCTTGGCTTCGGTGGCGAGCGTGTGGGTATCCAGCGTCAGGCGTAGATAGCCCAGCGGACCATTTCTTCCCTGAATGGGCTCGACAATCTGCTGGTTAAAATAGCCCCCGGCTTTTTTGCCGTCCAACGCCAGTCGGTCTCGAACGTTGACGCTCTCACCGGTGCGTGTAATCAGGTCTCCCTGTTCATCGTAGACCCCCGCATCCAGAATACGGCTACTTTCCGTGAGCTGCGAGAGTACCGCTTTAATGCGCTTTTCATCCGGCGTTTCGGTACGCATCAGCGGGGCGACGTTCAAGGAGACCTGGCGAGCCAGCGTGCGCGCCAGCTCTTCGAGCTGCGGATTACGCTGCTGTTGGTGGCTTTGACTAAACCAGGACGCGCCCTGCATCAGAGCAACGAGCAGCGCAAGGCAGGACAATACAATCACTGCACGATGAAGTCGGAATTTCAGTTTTGTGCGAGCCATATTCCACCTGCTGAAAATTTGAGACTTAATGTTGCCAGAAGCGCTGGTTACAGGGTAGCCTCATGCGTTATTTTCCCCTGATGATTCCGACCCGAACGATTTTACAGGAGCTTTAATGCCTAACATTACCTGGTGCGATCTACCTGAAGATGTTTCTCTGTGGCCAGGTCTGCCTCTCTCTTTAAGCGGTGATGAAGTCATGCCGCTGGATTACCACGCGGGCCGCAGTGGCTGGCTGCTGTATGGTCGTGGGCTGGATAAACAACGGTTAACGCAATACCAGAGCAAACTGGGTGCGGCGATGGTGATCGTGGCGGCGTGGTGCGTTGAGGATTATCAGGTGATTCGTCTGGCGGGCTCGTTAACGCCGCGTGCGGCAAAACTGGCGCATGATGCCAAACTGGATGTTGCGCCACTGGGTAAAATTCCGCATTTGCGCACGCCGGGTTTGCTGGTGATGGACATGGATTCAACGGCTATCCAGATCGAGTGTATTGATGAAATTGCCAAACTGGCGGGAACCGGCGAAATGGTTGCCGAAGTCACCGAACGCGCGATGCGCGGCGAGCTGGACTTTACCGCCAGCTTGCGCAGCCGCGTGGCGACGTTGAAGGGCGCTGATGCCAATATTTTGCACCAGGTGCGCGAAACGCTACCACTGATGCCTGGCCTGACTCAGCTGGTGTTAAAACTGGAAACGCTCGGCTGGAAAGTGGCAATTGCCTCCGGCGGTTTTACCTTCTTTGCCGATTATCTGCGTAACAAACTACGTCTGACGGCGGCTGTGGCAAACGAGCTGGAGATCATGGACGGTAAATTCACCGGCAACGTGATCGGCGATATCGTCGATGCGCAGTACAAAGCCAACACCCTGACTCGCCTGGCGCAGGAGTATGAGATCCCAATGGCGCAGACGGTGGCGATCGGCGATGGCGCCAACGATCTGCCGATGATCAAAACGGCTGGACTGGGTATAGCGTATCATGCCAAACCCAAAGTGAATGAAAAGACGGAGATTACGATCCGTCACGCTGACCTGATGGGCGTGTTCTGCATTCTCTCTGGCAGCATGAACCAGAAATGATTTAATTGCCTGATGGCAAAGTGACCGTAGGCCGGATAAGCGCCCACGCTGTCCGGTAAACGCGCTAACGAAAGAGGTAAAACGTGGCCAAAGCTCCAAAACGCGCCTTTGTTTGTAACGAATGCGGGGCCGATTACCCGCGCTGGCAAGGGCAATGCAGCGCCTGTCAGGCCTGGAACACCATTACCGAGGTACGCCTTGCTGCGTCACCAACGGTGGCGCGTAACGAGCGGCTCAGCGGCTATGCCGGGAATGCGGGCATCGCAAAAGTGCAGAAGCTGTCTGATATCAGCCTTGAAGAGTTGCCGCGTTTTTCCACCGGATTTAAAGAGTTTGACCGCGTGCTGGGCGGCGGTGTGGTGCCCGGCAGCGCCATCCTGATTGGCGGTAACCCCGGCGCAGGGAAATCAACGCTGCTGCTGCAAACGCTGTGCAAGCTCGCTGAGCAGATGAAAACCCTGTACGTCACCGGCGAAGAGTCTTTGCAACAGGTGGCGATGCGCGCGCATCGACTCGGTCTGCCGACGGCGAATCTGAACATGCTGTCGGAAACCAGCATCGAACAAATTTGCCTGATTGCCGAAGAAGAACAGCCGAGGCTGATGGTTATCGACTCCATTCAGGTGATGCACATGGCGGATATTCAGTCTTCGCCGGGCAGCGTGGCACAGGTGCGCGAAACCGCGGCTTACCTGACCCGCTTCGCCAAAACGCGCGGCGTGGCGATTGTCATGGTCGGCCACGTCACCAAAGACGGCTCGCTGGCCGGTCCAAAGGTGCTGGAGCACTGTATTGACTGCTCGGTGCTGCTCGACGGCGACGCCGATTCTCGTTTCCGTACTCTGCGTAGCCATAAAAACCGCTTTGGCGCGGTGAATGAACTGGGCGTCTTTGCCATGACCGAACAGGGGCTGCGTGAAGTCAGCAACCCTTCCGCTATCTTCTTAAGCCGTGGCGATGAAGTCACCTCCGGCAGTTCGGTGATGGTGGTCTGGGAAGGCACGCGCCCGTTGCTGGTGGAGATTCAGGCGCTGGTCGACCATTCGATGATGGCGAATCCGCGTCGTGTGGCGGTCGGTCTGGAGCAGAACCGTCTGGCGATTCTGCTGGCCGTGCTGCATCGTCACGGCGGCTTGCAGATGGCGGATCAGGACGTGTTCGTCAACGTGGTTGGCGGCGTGAAGGTTACCGAAACCAGCGCCGATCTGGCACTGCTACTGGCAATGGTTTCCAGCCTGCGCGACCGACCGCTGCCGCAGGACTTAGTGGTCTTTGGCGAAGTGGGACTGGCGGGTGAAATCCGTCCGGTACCCAGCGGCCAGGAGCGTATTTCAGAAGCGGCGAAGCACGGCTTTCGTCGGGCGATTGTTCCTGCCGCCAACGTGCCGAAAAAAGTGCCGGAAGGGATGCAGGTCTTTGGCGTTAAGAAGCTTACGGATGCTTTAAGCGTGTTTGACGACCTATAATAAAATACCCGTCGTCTTTCCGGCGGTATTGGGTATTACGTTTATTTTTACAGCAGGAGGCTCTTGTGTCATTTGATTATCTGAAAACTGCCATTAAGCAAAAGGGCTGTACCCTGCAACAGGTGGCAGATGCCAGTGGCATGACCAAGGGATATTTAAGTCAACTGCTGAATGCCAAAATTAAAAGTCCCAGCGCGCAAAAGCTGGAGGCGTTGCACCGGTTTCTCGGGCTGGAGTTTCCGCGCCAGCAGAAGAATATCGGTGTGGTATTCGGTAAGTTTTATCCGCTGCATACCGGCCATATCTATCTTATCCAGCGCGCGTGTAGTCAGGTCGATGAACTGCATATCATCATGGGGTATGACGACACGCGCGATCGCAGCCTGTTTGAAGACAGCGCTATGTCGCAACAGCCCACGGTGCCCGATCGTCTACGCTGGCTGCTGCAAACCTTTAAGTATCAGAAAAATATCCGTATTCACGCCTTCAACGAAGAGGGTATGGAGCCGTATCCACACGGTTGGGATGTGTGGAGCAACGGGATCAAAACGTTTATGCAGGAGAAAGGGATCCAGCCTAACTGGATTTACACCTCTGAAGAGTCAGATGCCCCGCAGTATCTGGAACATCTGGGGATCGAAACCGTGCTGGTGGATCCCAAACGAACGTTTATGAACATCAGCGGCGGGCAAATCCGTGAGAACCCGTTTCGCTACTGGGAGTATATTCCTACAGAAGTGAAGCCGTTTTTCGTGCGCACCGTGGCGATCCTCGGCGGAGAGTCGAGCGGAAAATCGACGCTGGTGAACAAGCTCGCCAATATCTTTAACACTACCAGTGCGTGGGAATATGGGCGTGATTACGTCTTCTCCCATTTGGGCGGTGATGAGATGGCGTTGCAGTATTCCGACTACGATAAAATCGCCCTGGGACAAGCCCAATACATTGATTTTGCTGTCAAGTATGCCAATAAAGTGGCGTTTATCGACACCGATTTCGTTACCACTCAGGCCTTCTGCAAAAAGTATGAAGGGCGTGAACACCCGTTTGTGCAGGCCCTGATTGACGAGTATCGCTTTGACCTGGTGATCCTGCTGGAGAACAATACTCCATGGGTGGCGGATGGCTTACGCAGTCTCGGCAGTTCGGTTGACAGAAAAGCGTTTCAGTCGCTGCTGGTCGAGATGCTGCAGGAAAACAATATCAATTTTGTGCACGTTCAGGAACCCGACTATGACGGTCGATTTCTGCGCTGCGTGGAGTTGGTGAAAGAGTTGATGGGCGAGCAGAGATAGCGTAAATGCCGGATGGCGTTGCGCTTATCCGGCCTACAAGTCGCACTAACCTCGTAGGCCGGATGAGGCGTAACGCCGCCATCCGGCGCTTAACGGTAATTACTTCGAAATACGCTTGTACTTAATACGCTTCGGCTCCAGCGCATCTGCGCCCAGCGTGCGTTTCTTGTACTCTTCGTATTCGGTAAAGTTACCTTCGAAGAACTCAACCTTACCTTCATCCTGGTAATCCAGGATGTGGGTCGCGATACGGTCGAGGAACCAACGGTCGTGCGAGATGACCATCGCGCAGCCCGGGAACTCCAGCAGGGCGTTTTCCAGCGCGCGCAGGGTTTCGATATCCAGGTCGTTGGTTGGTTCATCAAGCAGCAGCATGTTGCCGCCAACCTGCAGCAGCTTCGCCAGGTGCAGACGACCGCGCTCACCGCCGGAGAGTTCGCCTACGCGTTTACCCTGATCAACACCTTTAAAGTTGAAGCGGCCTACGTAGGCGCGGCTTGGCATCTCGGTGTTGCCGATCTTCATGATATCCAGCCCGCCGGAAACTTCTTCCCACACGGTTTTGCTGTTGTCCATGGCGTCACGGAACTGGTCAACGGAAGCCAGCTTGACGGTTTCACCTAGTGTGATGGTGCCGCTGTCTGGCTTTTCCTGACCGGACATCATACGGAACAGGGTAGATTTACCCGCGCCGTTCGGACCGATGATGCCGACGATGGCGCCTTTCGGTACGGAGAAGCTCAGGTCGTCAATCAGAACGCGATCGCCGTAGGATTTACGCAGATTGGTGACTTCAACGACTTTATCACCCAGACGTGCTCCTGGTGGGATAAACAGTTCGTTGGTTTCGTTACGCTTCTGGTATTCGGTGTTGTTCAGCTCTTCAAAGCGTGCCAGACGGGCTTTACCCTTAGACTGACGGCCTTTAGCGCCCTGACGCACCCACTCCAGCTCTTTCTCAATGGATTTACGGCGAGCCGCTTCCTGAGACGCTTCCTGCGCCAGACGCTGATCTTTCTGCTCCAGCCAGGAGGAGTAGTTGCCTTCCCATGGAATACCTTCGCCGCGGTCAAGCTCCAGAATCCAGCCCGCAACGTTGTCTAGGAAGTAACGGTCGTGGGTAATCGCCACCACGGTGCCTTCGAAGTCGTGCAGGAAGCGTTCCAGCCACGCAACGGATTCGGCGTCCAGGTGGTTAGTCGGCTCGTCGAGCAGCAGCATGTCTGGTTTTTCCAGCAGCAGGCGGCACAGCGCGACGCGGCGGCGTTCACCACCGGAGAGGTTCTCAATTTTAGCGTCCCAGTCCGGCAGACGCAGGGCGTCAGCGGCACGCTCAAGCTGCACGTTCAGGTTATGACCGTCGTGTGCCTGAATGATCTCTTCAAACTTGCCCTGTTGCGCAGCGAGTTTATCGAAGTCGGCGTCCGGCTCGGCGTACTTTGCGTACACTTCATCCAGACCTTTCAGCGCGTTAACCACTTCGGCAACCGCTTCTTCCACGGATTCACGAACGGTATGTTCCGGGTTCAGTTTCGGTTCCTGCGGCAGGTAACCGATTTTAATGCCAGGCTGTGGGCGAGCTTCACCTTCGATATCGGTATCAATGCCGGCCATGATGCGCAGCAGGGTCGATTTACCCGCGCCGTTCAGACCAAGAACACCGATTTTGGCGCCAGGGAAGAAGCTCAGTGAGATGTTTTTAAGAATATGACGTTTCGGCGGAACGACTTTGCCGACACGATGCATGGTATAAACAAATTGGGCCACGTTGGACTCGCCTCTTTATTTATCCCGTCATACTTCAAGTCGCAGATGCGTTGGCTGTGAGTTACTCGGCTCATCCATGAGCCTCGCCCTTGCGGGCCGCTGCTCCGCAGCGTTCAAATCTGTTCCTGACAGATTTGTCGTTCCCCCCAGTCACGCACTTTGTACGCTCAGGGGATTTACTCCCTCGCCGCCTTGCTGCAACTTGAATTATTTAGGGCTAATTATTGGTAAATAGTTATCAAGGGCGAAGTGTAGCCTTTTTCATTGCCCAATCCCAGCCAGCAGATCTCACTCGCAACAAAAGTAAAAAAGTGTCCGTGACGTGGCGCATTCTGCAATGTCTGGTTAGCATGAACTAATTAAGCGGCATGATGCTGCACAGACGTAACATGAGAAGAGGAAGAGCTTGTGGACAAAGCCAATCAATTTACCTGGCGCCTGCTGGCGGCCAGCGTATGTCTGCTGACGGTCAGTCAAGTGGCGCGAGCCGATTCCCTGGATGAGCAGCGCAGTCGCTATGCGCAAATTAAACAGGCCTGGGATAACCGACAGATGGATATCGTAGAGCAGATGATGCCCGGCCTGAAGAATTATCCTCTGTATCCTTATCTGGAATATCGTCAGATTACTGACGATCTGATGAATCAGCCCACCATTACCGTTACCAATTTTGTGCGCGCCAACCCGACGCTGCCCCCCGCGCGTACTCTGCAATCACGTTTCGTGAATGAACTGGCGCGACGGGAGGACTGGCGTGGACTACTGGCGTTCAGCCCAGAAAAACCGGGTACCACGGAAGCGCAATGCAACTATTACTTTGCGAAATGGAGCACCGGGCAAACCGAAGAGGCCTGGCAGGGCGCGAAAGAACTGTGGTTGAGTGGGAAAAGCCAGCCGAACGCCTGTGACAAATTATTCGGCGTATGGCGCGCCTCAGGAACTCAGGATCCGCTGGCGTATCTGGAGCGTATTCGTCTGGCGATGAAAGCCGGGAATACCGGTCTGGTCACGGCGTTGGCTGGACAAATGCCCGCGCAATACCAAACTATCGCTTCGGCGATCATCGCGCTGGCCAACGATCCGAATTCGGTGATGACCTTTGCACGCACCACTGGCGCGACGGATTTCACCCGACAGATGGCGGCGGTGGCTTTTTCCAGCGTGGCGCGTCAGGATGCGGAAAATGCCCGCCTGATGATCCCGTCTCTGGCGCAGGCGCAACAGCTGAATGACGAGCAAACCCAGGAGCTGCGCGACATCGTCGCCTGGCGTCTGATGGGCAATGACGTTACCGATGAGCAGGCCAAATGGCGCGATGACGCCATTATGCGCTCGAATTCCACCTCGCTTGTGGAGCGCCGTGTGCGCATGGCGCTGGGAACCGGCGATCGTCGTGGTCTGAATACCTGGCTGGCGCGTCTGCCAATGGAAGCAAAAGAGAAAGATGAGTGGCGTTACTGGCAGGCGGATCTGCTGCTTGAGCGCGGGCGTGAGGCGGAAGCCAAAGAGATTCTGCATCAGCTCATGCAGCAGCGCGGTTTCTATCCGATGGTGGCGGCACAGCGTCTGGGTGAAGAGTACGAGCTGAAAGTGGATAAAGCCCCGGCAAACGTTGACTCTGCGCTGACTCAGGGACCGGAAATGGCACGTGTGCGCGAGCTAATGTACTGGAACCTGGACAATACCGCGCGCAGTGAATGGGCGAATCTGGTCACCAGTCGCACGAAGTCTGAGCAGGCTCAGCTGGCGCGTTATGCGTTCAACAATCACTGGTGGGATCTGAGCGTACAAGCGACGATCGCCGGTAAGCTGTGGGATCATCTGGAAGAGCGTTTCCCACTGGCCTACAAGGATCTGTTTACACGCTACACCAGCGGCAAGGATATTCCGCCAAGCTATGCGATGGCGATAGCGCGTCAGGAAAGCGCCTGGAACCCGAAAGTGAAATCGCCGGTTGGTGCCAGCGGGCTGATGCAGATTATGCCGGGTACGGCGACGCATACGGTGAAAATGTTCTCGATTCCAGGTTACAGCAGCCCGAGCCAACTACTGGATCCTGATACCAACATCAACATTGGTACCAGCTATTTACAGTATGTCTATCAGCAATTCGGCAATAACCGCATTTTTGCGTCGGCGGCCTATAACGCTGGACCGGGGCGCGTTCGCACCTGGCTTGGCAATAGCGCGGGTCGTATCGATGCTGTCGCGTTTGTCGAAAGCATTCCATTCTCTGAGACGCGTGGCTACGTGAAGAACGTGCTGGCTTATGATGCGTACTATCGCTATTTCCTCGGTGACAAACCGGAGTTGATGAGCGACGCAGAATGGCAACGTCGTTACTGATCGTGTCGGTTGTGTTATGCTATCGTACTCGTTAAAGAGTACAAAAGGGGGAGGCAAGCACGCTTCCCCCGCAACGATGGCGATAACTTATGACTCAGCAATCACCCTATTCGGCAGAGATGGCAGAACAGCGTCACCAGGAGTGGTTACGTTTTGTCGATCTGCTTAAACACGCCTATGAACAAGACTTACACCTGCCCCTGCTCAATTTGATGTTAACGCCGGATGAGCGCGAAGCGCTGGGCACGCGCGTGCGTATCATTGAAGAGCTGCTGCGCGGCGAGATGAGTCAGCGCGAGCTTAAAAACGAGCTCGGGGCGGGGATCGCCACCATTACACGGGGGTCGAACAGCCTCAAATCCGCACCGGTGGATCTGCGTCATTGGCTGGAGCAGGTGCTGCTAAAAAATGCCTGATGGCACTTCGCTTATCAGGCCTAAGGATGTGGCGCGGTTGTGGCCGGATAAGGCGAAGCCGCCATCCGGCACAATGCTATAAATACACTGCGTTATGAAATGGGCTGAGCGCCAGAATCACCGCCTGGTGGTATACGCTTGAGCGCGTCAGCTTGCCCGCGGTAAAGACGCCGATTGCGCCCTCTTTGCGGCCAATCTCATCAATACCCGTGTAGTCCGACATCACCGGACCGAGCGCTTCGCCTTGACGGACTCTGTCGAGAATGACAGCTGGCAATGGCAGCGTGGCTGAACGGGCTTCGCCGCGCTGGACGCCATTATCAATCACCACCCAACTGAAGGTCGCATCGTCGTCAATTCCCGCTTCAATAGCGACCCAGAAATCAGCCTGCGGGTGCAGACGGCGCGCATTATCAACGCGATTTCGTGCGCCAGTGCGCGTTTCCTGGTTTCCGAAAGGTTGTTCCGGCACGCCACTCTCGACGGCGACGGGTTCAATATGGCAGGATCCTTCCCCGAAAATCTCTTCAAATGCCCGCAGAATTGCCTGAATTTTGGCAGGATTGGTGGTCGCAGAGATAACCTTGTGCATAATTAAGCTCAGTTTGAAAATTCATCGCATCGCAGTATAACGGAAAAAAAGCATGTTACAGGTATACCTTGTTCGCCATGGCGAAACGCAGTGGAACGCCGAGCGACGTATTCAAGGCCAGTCAGACAGCCCACTGACCGCTAAAGGTGAACAGCAAGCCATGCAGGTGGGCGAACGCGCCCGCACGTTTGGTATTACGCATGTCATCAGCAGCGATTTAGGTCGTACACGACGCACCGCAGAAATCATCGCCCAGGCCTGTGGCTGTGATATCACCTATGACTCACGTTTGCGCGAGCTGAATATGGGCGTGCTGGAGCAACGCCATATCGATACGCTGACGTCGGAAGAAGAGGGCTGGCGTCGCCAGTTGGTGAACGGTACGGTGGAGGGGCGTATTCCTGAAGGGGAATCGATGCAGGAACTGAGCGATCGCGTCCACGCGGCGCTGGCATCCTGTCTGGAGTTGCCGCCAGGGAGTCGTCCGCTGCTGGTCAGTCACGGTATTGCACTGGGTTGTCTGGTGAGTACGATTCTGGGGTTACCGGCATGGGCTGAACGTCGCCTGCGTCTGCGCAACTGTTCTATTTCTCGCGTCGATTACCAGGAAAGTTTGTGGCTTGCGCCGGGATGGGTAGTTGAAACGGCAGGGGACATCTCACATCTGGACGCCCCTGCGTTAGACGAACTGCAGCGCTAGCGGCGAATCGGAATCAGGAATTCGCAGCGCAGGTTGATCGGGCGATCTCCCGCTTTGGCATCTTCTGCCGGGTAGTATCGCTCGATATCCTGCCCTTTACGGCGCGTCAGGTTCAGCATTGGCATGCATGTGCCGTAAACCGTCAGGATAAACTCCTGTACACCGGTCCCCAGCCCTTCATAGGTAAACATCACATACTCGCCGCCCTGTAGCAGGATAGGCTGTGCCGACGGCACATAACCATTGGCCTGTTCCGGCGTCAGTGCTGTGGTGTAAAACACTTCCTGCTCATCATCTTTTTCGAGGCTCGGACGCGTTTCGTTCAGCCCGTACAGCACTGGTGGGATCGCAGGAGCCTGGCTAAGGAAGTCGCGCCAGAACTGAATTCGCATTTCATGACGGAAATCTGAAATCTGCTCCAGCGAGCAGGAATAGCTTTGCGTGGTGCCAAGCAGTTGCGTATCTTCCAGCGTGACAAACTCGTGCGCAGGCATGGCAAATTCACCCAGTCGCATAGGCGGGCGAATACCAAACGCGCTCCATTCCGGCGAACGGCGATACAGCGCAGGCGTCTGGGAAAACTGTTTCTTGAACGCGCGGGTAAAGGTTTGTTGAGAGTCAAAGCGATATTGCAGCGCAATATCCAGAATTGGGCGTGCAGTCAGGCGCAGCGCCACTGCGGATTTCGATAAACGACGGGCGCGGATATAGGCGCCAATAGCATGGCCCGTCACGTCCTTAAACATTCTCTGCAGGTGCCACTTGGAATAGCCTGCTTTTGCCGCCACATTGTCAAGCGACAAAGGCTGATCCAGATGACCTTCCAGCCAGATTAATAGGTCGCGAATAATGCCAGCCTGATCCATAAAATATCCTCATCCTTTCAACAACGAGTACCTGACGTCAGGTATGAGGATAATAGCATTTTTTGCTGTTTTAGCATTCAGTGTTTTTTTTGCTCATAAATGCTTTTTTCGATCATTCGAAAGCGTGATTATTGTAATCCTGTGATCTGTATACGTTTTATCTTAGAATGTCGAATAATTACACAGAGTAACTTTTAAAAATGGTAACAATATGAAATATAAGAGCTTAATCATTTCCTCAATTCTGCTGATGTTAGCGCAGGTCGCCCATGCGGAGCAGATTGGATCTGTCGATACAGTGTTCAAAATGTTTGGGCCGGATCATAAAATTGTGGTCGAAGCGTTTGACGATCCTGATGTTACCAACGTGACCTGCTACGTGAGCCGGGCGAAGACCGGCGGCATCAAAGGTGGGCTGGGGCTGGCGGAAGATACCTCCGATGCCGCCATTTCCTGTCAGCAGGTGGGGCCGGTAGAACTGAGCGACAGAATCAAGAACGGCAAAGCGCAGGGCGAAGTGGTATTTAAAAAACGTACCTCGCTGGTGTTTAAATCCTTACAGGTCGTGCGTTTTTACGACGCGAAACGTAATGCACTGGCCTATCTGGCCTATTCAGATAAAGTGGTCGATGGATCGCCCAAAAATGCCATCAGCGCGGTGCCCATCATGCCGTGGCGGGAATAACAAGGAAGCAAAATGCAACAACCGTTGATCTGGTTGGTTGAGGATGAGCAGGGCATTGCCGATACGCTCATCTACATGCTGCAGCAGGAAGGTTTTAGCGTGGAAGCGTTTGAGCGCGGGTTACCTGCGCTGGAGAAATCTCGCCAGCGTTGTCCTGATGCAATCATTCTGGATGTCGGACTACCGGATATCAGCGGTTTTGAACTGTGTCGACGCCTGCTGGAGCGGCATCCAGCGTTGCCGATCCTGTTTCTGACCGCGCGTAGCGATGAGGTGGATCGCCTGCTGGGGCTGGAAATTGGCGCGGATGACTATGTTGCCAAGCCTTTCTCACCGCGCGAGGTGTGCGCCCGCGTGCGTACGCTGCTGCGGCGGGTGCAGAAATTCTCTGCTCCTTCATCGACGACGCGTTGCGGCGATTTTGAACTTAATGAGCTGGCCGCGCAGATTACCTGGTTCGGCAAGCCGTTAAACCTGACGCGCTATGAATTTCTGTTGCTGAAAACGTTGCTGTTGTCGCCGGGGCGCATTTACTCACGCCAGCAGTTGATGGATTTAGTCTGGGCCGATGCACAGGACACCTTTGACAGAACGGTCGATACTCACATCAAAACGCTGCGCGCCAAGTTGAGGGCTATCAACCCTGAGCTTTCCCCCATCAATACGCATCGCGGTATGGGATATAGCCTGAGGAGCGTCTGATGCGCATTGGCATGCGTTTGTTGCTCGGCTATTTTCTGATTGTTGCCGTCGCCGCCTGGTTCGTTTTGTCGATCTTTGTGCAGGAAATTAAACCAGGCGTCCGCCGGGCGACCGAAGGCACTTTGATTGATACCGCCACGCTGCTGGCCGCGCTGGCGCGCGATGACTTGCTCTCTGACTCTCCCGCCAACGGCAAGCTGGCGCAGGCATTTTCGCAACTGCATAACCGCCCATTCAGCGCCAATATCAGCGGCATTAACAAAGTCCGTAATGAATACCATGTCTACATGACGGACGCGCAGGGTAAAGTGTTGTTTGATTCCGCAAACCAGGCTGTCGGTCAGGACTATTCTCGCTGGAACGACGTGTGGTTAACCCTGCGTGGGCAATATGGCGCCCGCAGTACGCCGCAAAACCCGAACGATCCGGAAAGTTCAGTGATGTACGTGGCCGCGCCGATCGTAGACGGCGGACGTATTATCGGAGTGCTTAGCGTCGGTAAACCGAACGCGGCGATGGCGCCGGTGATTAAACGCAGTGAACGGCGGATGCTGTGGGCCAGCGCCGTATTGCTGGGCATTGCCTTAGTGATTGGCATCGGGATGGTATGGTGGATAAACCGCTCCATCGCCCGGCTGGCGCGCTATGCCGACTCCGTTACCGAGAATCGCCCCGTCCCACTGCCTGATTTAGGCAGCAGCGAGCTACGTAAACTGGCGCAGGCGCTGGAAAGTATGCGACTGAAGCTGGAGGGCAAAAACTACATTGAGCAGTATGTTTATGCGTTAACGCATGAACTGAAAAGTCCGCTGGCGGCCATTCGCGGCGCGGCTGAAATTTTGCGCGAAGGTCCGCCGCCGAACGTGGTTGCGCGCTTTACCGATAATATTCTGACGCAAAATGCGCGCATGCAGGCGCTGGTCGAAACCCTGTTACGCCAGGCGCGACTGGAGAATCGACAGGACATTACGTTGACGCCAGTGGCGGTAGATGCGCTGTTTGCTCAGCTCAAAGAGGCGCGTAGCGTGCAACTGGCGGCAAAAAACATCACGCTTACCATTATGCTTTCATCGCTTAGCGTTGCCGCCGATCCTGCGTTACTGGAGCAGGCATTGGGGAATTTGCTCGACAACGCTATCGACTTCACGCCACAGGACGGGACGATTACGCTGAGCGCGCATCAGCAGGATGAACTGGTCACGTTGCAGATAATCGACAGCGGCAGCGGGATCCCCGACTTCGCGTTGCCGCGTATTTTTGAGCGTTTCTATTCGCTGCCCCGTGAAAATGGGCATAAGAGCAGCGGTTTAGGGCTGGCGTTTGTCAGTGAGGTTGCGCGACTGCACGAGGGGACGGTGACATTGTGCAACCGACCACAAGGCGGCGCACAGGCCTCGTTTACGCTTCACGGTCACTTCACATAACTTCAAATTCTCCGCACATAGCTGTTCTACCTTGCTGATATTGCAAAGGAGAACGCTATGTTTAAATCACCCCTGTTTTGGAAAATAGTCACCTTAGGTGGCGCAATACTGCTGCTGTTAATTCCGCTGACGATGGTCAGGCAGATCATCGTGGAGCGATCGGATTACCGCGATGAAGTCGAAGATGCTATCCGACAGAGCACCAGCGGGCCGCAAAAGATGGTAGGACCGCTGATAGCCATTCCGGTAACGGAACTTTACACCTCACTGGAGGATGGCAAAGAAATCCAGCGTAAGCGTAGCTATATCCATTTCTGGCTGCCGGAATCGTTGGTAGTTGAGGGGAATCAGAACGTTGAAGCGCGTAAAATCGGTATTTATGAGGGCCAGGTCTGGCACAATGATGTTTCGGTGAAGGCTGAGTTTAACGCCGAACGCTTGAGTGATTTAAATCATCCTAATATCAGCATCGGCAAACCGTTTATTGTGGTTGGCGTGGGGGACGCGCGCGGGATTGGCGTGGTAAAAGCGCCGCAGGTCAATGGAACGTCGCTGGCCGTTGAGCCTGGGACGGGGCTGGATGGACGTGCGCAGGGGATCCACATTCCGCTACCCGATGCGAGCTGGGCTGAGAAAAATCTGAGCATGGCGTTGTCGCTTAATTTGAGCGGAACCGGCGATTTCTCCGTCGTTCCGGTTGGACGTAACAGTGAAATGACCTTAACCAGCAACTGGCCGCATCCCAACTTTCTTGGGGACTTTCTCCCGGCTAAGCGCGAAATTAGCGAATCAGGATTCAAGGCTCAGTGGCAAAGCAGCTGGTTTGCGAACAACCTCGGCGAGCGCTTTAACGACGAAAAGATTGGTTGGCTGGGCATGCCAGCGTTTAGCGTCGCCGTCGCCACGCCAGCAGATCAGTACCAGTTAACGGACAGGGCAACAAAGTATGCCATCCTGCTGATTGTGCTGACCTTTATGTCTTTCTTCGTACTTGAAAGTATGACCAATCTGCGCCTGCACCCGATGCAGTATCTGTTGGTGGGGCTATCGCTGGTAATGTTTTATCTGCTGCTGCTGGCACTGTCGGAACACATCGGTTTTACGGCGGCATGGATGACGGCAAGTCTGGTGGGGGCGTTGATGAACGGTGTGTATCTGCAGGCGATATTGCAGGGCTGGCGGAGCAGTATTTTGTTCACCGTGGCGCTGCTGGGGCTGGATGGCGTGATGTGGGTGCTGCTACGTTCACAGGATAGCTCTTTACTGCTGGGAACCAGCGTGCTGTTGTTCGCGCTGTGTGGGGTCATGTTCCTGACGCGTCATCTTGACTGGCACTCGCTGGCACAGCCAAAACCAAAGCTAAAATCTACAGAACTTCCAGAGCTTCAGCCTGCGCAGAGCGACGAATTTCGCTTGTGGAAATAGGGCAGTAGGGGAAATGAAAAACGGCGCATAAAGCGCCGTTTTTATACCAGTGAGGATTGAATTAATCCTGCAGGTCGCCGCAGAAACGGTAGCCTTCACCGTGAATGGTGGCGATGATTTCTGGCGTATCCGGCGTTGATTCGAAATGCTTACGAATGCGGCGGATCGTCACGTCAACGGTACGGTCATGCGGCTTCAGTTCGCGACCGGTCATTTTTTTCAACAGTTCTGCGCGAGACTGGATTTTGCCCGGATTCTCACAGAAGTGAAGCATGGCGCGGAATTCGCTGCGTGGCAGTTTATACTGCTCACCGTCAGGACCAATCAGAGAGCGGCTGTTGATGTCCAGCTCCCAGCCATTGAACTTGTAGCTTTCGACGCTACGGCGTTCTTCGCTGACAGTACCCAGGTTCATGGTACGGGACAGCAGGTTACGAGCACGGATAGTCAGTTCGCGCGGGTTAAACGGCTTGGTGATGTAATCGTCTGCGCCGATTTCGAGGCCGAGAATTTTATCGACTTCGTTATCACGGCCCGTCAGGAACATCAGCGCAACGTTAGCTTGTTCGCGAAGTTCACGCGCTAACAGCAGGCCATTTTTCCCAGGCAGATTGATATCCATAATCACAAGGTTGATATCATATTCAGAGAGAATCTGATGCATTTCCGCGCCATCTGTCGCTTCGAATACATCATAGCCTTCTGCTTCGAAAATGCTTTTCAACGTGTTGCGTGTTACTAACTCGTCTTCAACGATAAGAATGTGCGGGGTCTGCATGTTTGCTACCTAAATTGCCAACTAAATCGAAACAGGAAGTACAAAAGTCCCTGACCTGCCTGATGCATGCCGTAAATTAACATGATCGGCGTAACATGACTAAAGTACGTAATTGCGTTCTTGATGCACTTTCCATCAACGTCAACAACATCATTAGCTTGGTCGTGGGTAGTTTCCCTCTGGACCCGACAGTGTCAAAAACGGCTGTCATCCTAACCATTTTAACAGCAACATAACAGGCTAAGACATGCCGGACACCCAATAAAACTACGCTTCGTTGACATATATCAAGTTCAATTGTAGCACGTTAACAGTTTGATGAAATCAACGTATCCAAAT
This sequence comes from Citrobacter sp. KTE151, assembly GCF_000398845.1. Classification (NCBI taxonomy): domain Bacteria; kingdom Pseudomonadati; phylum Pseudomonadota; class Gammaproteobacteria; order Enterobacterales; family Enterobacteriaceae; genus Citrobacter; species Citrobacter sp. KTE151. The sequence goes on from NZ_KB976059.1 coordinate 436,892, forward strand.
GTTTGCTTTCATCACAAAATTGCAATATTACAACTAGTTGCACGAGCAAATTAATAAATGTAATGAATCCAACCGGTGCGATCCATTTTAAATTAAATTATCATGGATAAACAGAGGGATATGCAACTTTTGTTAACATAAAAAGCAATAGTACACCCGGGAAATAGTTTAGCATTTTTTAATGGATGCGAAATGCTTTTTCAGTGATTTCTGTTAAAAATATGTAAATTCGCACTGCGTAATATGTTGAAGCACGTCACATTATTCCTTGCAGACTGGCCAAAAAGAGTATCGAAATGCGTTTAACAATTATTCTGGTTGCCCCCGCCAGAGCGGAAAATATTGGTGCGGCTGCCCGCGCTATGAAGACCATGGGGTTCACCCAATTACGCATCGTTGACAGCGAAGCCCACCTGGAACCCGCCACGCGATGGGTCGCGCATGGTTCTGGCGATATTATTGATAATATTAGCGTTTTTTCAACGTTGGCGGAGGCGCTGTACGACGTAGATTTTACCGTCGCGACCACTGCGCGTAGTCGGGCGAAGTTCCATTACTACGCTACGCCGGTCGAACTGGTTCCTTTGCTGCAGGAAAAATCAACGTGGATGGATCACGCCGCGCTGGTTTTTGGTCGTGAAGATTCAGGGCTGACCAACGAAGAATTGGCTCTGGCGGATGTACTCACCGGTGTACCTATGGTGGCTGACTATCCTTCACTCAATTTGGGGCAGGCGGTGATGGTGTATTGCTATCAATTAGCAGGTTTAATACAACAACCCGTCAAAAACATTGAGGTGACGGATGAGCTTCAGCTACAGGCATTGCGCGCGCGCGTTTTGCGTTTATTAGCCACGCTGAACGTTTCTGACGACATCAAGTTGACGGACTGGCTGCAACAGCGAATGGGTCTGTTAGGACAGCGAGATACGGCAATGTTGCACCGTTTTTTACATGATATAGAAAAAAGCATCACGAAATAAAGTATCGAACTGTTTTTACTGTGTGGTGTTTTATTCTGGATTCAAGTAGGGGTGACATACTGTATTGGTCGAAACTAAAAGGGCAAGCAGTCGCTCGTGAACAAGTTTCGGAATGTGACCAATTTAAAAATTTATTGACTTAGGTCAGCAGATACTTTAACCCTAAAAGAATACAGGACAGATAATAAATAATTACAGAGCACACAACATCATGAAACGCATCAGCATCACCATTACCACAACCATCACCATTACCACAGGTAACGGTGCGGGCTGACGCGTACAGGAAACACAAGAAAAAGCCCGCACCTAAACAGTGCGGGCTTTTTTTTCGACCAAAGGCAATGAGGTAAACCATGCGAGTGTTGAAGTTCGGCGGTACATCAGTGGCAAATGCAGAGCGCTTTCTGCGGGTTGCCGATATTCTGGAAAGCAATGCCAGACAGGGGCAGGTCGCGACCGTTCTCTCTGCCCCCGCAAAAATTACCAACCATCTGGTGGCGATGATTGAGAAGACCATCGGTGGTCAGGATGCTTTAGCCAATATCAGCGACGCCGAACGCATTTTCTCTGAGCTGTTGGTGGGTCTTGCCGCCGCGCAACCGGGTTTCCCGCAGGCTCCGCTCAAAGCCTTTGTTGAACAAGAGTTTGCACAGATTAAGCACGTCCTGCACGGTATCAGCCTGCTGGGTCAGTGCCCGGACAGCATCAATGCTGCGCTTATTTGCCGTGGTGAAAAAATGTCGATCGCCATCATGGCTGGCCTGCTGGAAGCGCGCGGGCACAACGTGACGGTCATCGACCCGGTAGAGAAATTGCTGGCGGTAGGCCATTACCTCGAATCTACCGTTGATATTGCCGAATCTACGCGCCGCATTGCCGCCAGCCGTATTCCTGCGGACCATATGGTTCTGATGGCAGGATTTACCGCCGGGAATGAGAAAGGAGAGTTAGTGGTGCTGGGGCGTAATGGCTCTGACTACTCTGCCGCCGTACTGGCCGCCTGTTTGCGCGCCGATTGTTGTGAGATCTGGACCGATGTCGATGGCGTATATACCTGCGATCCGCGCCAGGTACCCGACGCCCGACTGCTGAAGTCGATGTCTTATCAGGAAGCGATGGAGCTTTCTTACTTCGGCGCTAAAGTGCTGCACCCGCGCACCATTACCCCTATTGCCCAGTTCCAGATCCCGTGCCTAATTAAAAATACCGGCAATCCACAAGCGCCCGGCACGCTCATCGGTGCCAGCAGTGATGATGACGATTTGCCGGTAAAAGGGATTTCTAACCTCAATAACATGGCGATGTTTAGCGTCTCCGGCCCTGGGATGAAAGGCATGGTGGGGATGGCGGCGCGTGTTTTTGCCGTGATGTCGCGCGCGGGCATCTCGGTGGTGCTGATCACCCAATCCTCTTCTGAATACAGCATCAGCTTCTGCGTCCCGCAGGGCGACTGTGCGCGTGCGCAACGCGCCATGCAGGATGAATTCTATCTCGAACTGAAAGAAGGCTTGCTGGAGCCGCTGGCGGTGACTGAGCGTCTGGCGATCATCTCGGTCGTTGGCGATGGTATGCGCACGTTGCGTGGCATCTCGGCGAAATTTTTTGCCGCGCTGGCTCGCGCGAACATTAATATCGTGGCAATCGCCCAGGGCTCGTCTGAGCGTTCCATTTCGGTAGTGGTGAATAACGACGACGCGACCACTGGCGTGCGTGTGACCCATCAGATGCTGTTCAACACCGACCAGGTGATTGAAGTATTTGTCATTGGCGTTGGCGGCGTGGGTGGTGCGCTGCTGGAGCAGCTTAAACGTCAGCAAACCTGGCTTAAAAAGAAGCATATCGATCTGCGCGTGTGCGGTGTGGCGAACTCGAAGGCCCTGCTGACCAACGTCCATGGTCTGAATCTGGAAAACTGGCAGTCGGAGCTGGAAAGCGCGAAAGAGCCTTTCAACCTGGGGCGCTTAATTCGTCTGGTGAAAGAATATCATCTGCTCAACCCGGTGATTGTCGACTGTACGTCAAGTCAGGCGGTCGCGGATCAGTATGCGGATTTCCTGCGCGAAGGCTTCCATGTGGTTACGCCGAATAAAAAGGCCAACACGTCGTCGATGGATTACTACCATCAGCTGCGTTTTGCTGCGGCGAAGTCTCGTCGTAAATTCCTGTACGACACCAACGTAGGCGCGGGCTTGCCGGTAATTGAGAACTTGCAAAATCTGCTCAGCGCGGGCGATGAACTGCAACGTTTCTCCGGCATTCTTTCTGGTTCGCTGTCGTTTATTTTCGGCAAGCTGGATGAAGGCATGAGCTTCTCTGAGGCCACCACCATGGCGCGTGAACTGGGCTATACCGAACCCGATCCGCGTGACGATCTATCCGGTACGGACGTGGCGCGTAAGCTGCTGATCCTGGCCCGTGAAACCGGTCGTGAGCTGGAGCTTTCTGACATTGTCATTGAGCCGGTCCTGCCAAAAGAGTTTGATGATTCCGGTGATGTTTCCGCGTTTATGGCGAAATTGTCGCAGCTGGATGACGCCTTTGCCGCGCGTGTGGAGAAAGCCCGTGATGAGGGGAAAGTATTACGCTATGTTGGCAATATTGAAGAGGATGGCGTCTGTCGCGTGAAAATAGAAGCAGTAGACGGCAACGATCCGCTGTTCAAAGTGAAAAACGGTGAAAACGCGTTGGCGTTTTACAGCCACTATTATCAGCCGCTACCGTTGGTTCTGCGCGGATACGGCGCGGGTAACGACGTGACGGCGGCGGGCGTATTTGCCGACCTCCTACGCACCCTTTCATGGAAGTTAGGAGTCTGACATGGTGAGAGTTTATGCCCCGGCTTCCAGCGCCAATATGAGCGTCGGGTTTGATGTGCTCGGAGCAGCGGTAACCCCGGTGGACGGTTCGCTGTTAGGCGATGTGGTATCCGTTGAGGCGGCTGACGATTTCAGCCTCAACAACCTCGGTCGCTTTGCCAATAAGCTGCCGCCTGAGCCGCGAGAAAATATTGTCTACCAGTGCTGGGAGCGATTCTGTCAGGAGCTGGGTAAAAGCGTTCCGGTGGCGATGACGCTGGAAAAAAATATGCCGATTGGCTCCGGGTTAGGCTCCAGCGCGTGTTCCGTTGTGGCGGCGCTGGTCGCCATGAACGAGCATTGCGGTAAACCGCTCAACGATACGCGCCTGTTGGCGATAATGGGTGAGCTGGAAGGGCGTATCTCCGGCAGTATTCATTACGATAACGTCGCTCCGTGCTTTTTGGGCGGTATGCAGTTAATGATCGAAGAAAACGGCATTATCAGCCAGCAGGTGCCAGGCTTTGATGAGTGGCTGTGGGTCCTCGCGTATCCGGGGATTAAAGTGTCGACGGCAGAAGCGCGGGCGATTTTACCTGCGCAGTATCGCCGCCAGGACTGTATCGCCCACGGGCGGCATCTGGCTGGGTTTATCCATGCCTGCTATTCCCGTCAGCCAGGGCTTGCCGCGAAGCTGATGAAAGATGTCATTGCTGAGCCATACCGTACCCGCCTGCTGCCAGGCTTTAGCCAGGCGCGTCAGGCGGTAGCGGAAATCGGGGCGCTGGCCAGCGGCATCTCCGGTTCGGGGCCGACGCTGTTCGCTTTGTGCGACAAGCCGGATACGGCGCAGCGTGTAGCAGACTGGCTGGGTAAAAATTATCTGCAAAATCAGGAAGGCTTTGTTCATATTTGCCGGTTGGACACGGCGGGCGCACGGGTACTGGGATAATCAATGAAACTGTATAATCTGAAAGATCATAACGAACAGGTCAGCTTTGCACAGGCCGTCACGCAAGGGCTTGGCAAGAATCAGGGATTGTTTTTTCCGCACGATTTGCCGGAATTCAATCTGTCAGAAGTCGATGAGATGTTGAACCAGGATTTCGTTAGCCGCAGCGCGAAGATCCTTTCCGCATTTATCGGTGATGAAATCCCACAGGAGATTCTGGAACAGCGCGTGCGCGCGGCGTTTGCCTTCCCGGCACCGGTTGCTCAGGTTGCCGCGGATATCGGCTGTCTGGAGCTGTTCCACGGCCCAACGCTTGCATTTAAAGACTTTGGCGGGCGCTTTATGGCGCAGATGCTGACGCATATCAGCGGCGACAAACCGGTCACCATTCTGACGGCGACCTCTGGAGACACTGGTGCGGCAGTCGCACATGCCTTTTATGGCCTGAAAAATGTGCGCGTGGTGATCCTTTATCCGAACGGCAAGATTAGCCCATTACAGGAAAAACTGTTCTGTACACTGGGTGGCAATATTGAAACCGTGGCGATTGATGGCGATTTTGATGCCTGTCAGGCGCTGGTGAAACAGGCGTTTGATGACGAAGAGCTGAAGGTAGCTTTGGGGCTGAATTCGGCTAACTCAATCAACATCAGCCGTCTGCTGGCTCAAATCTGTTACTACTTTGAGGCCGTGGCTCAACTGCCGCAAGAGGCGCGTAATCAACTGGTTATTTCCGTTCCCAGCGGCAACTTTGGCGATCTGACTGCCGGGCTGCTGGCAAAATCACTGGGCTTGCCGGTGAAGCGTTTTATCGCGGCGACCAACGTCAACGATACGGTTCCACGCTTTCTTGCACAAGGTGAGTGGGTGCCGAAAGCGACACAGGCGACGTTGTCGAATGCGATGGATGTCAGCCAGCCAAATAACTGGCCGCGGGTGGAAGAACTGTTCCGCCGTAAAATCTGGCGTCTGAATGAGCTGGGTTATGCCGCTGTTGACGATGCCACTACTCAGGACACGATGCGTGAGCTGCATGAGATGGGGTACACCTCAGAACCGCATGCGGCGGTGGCTTACCGTGCGCTGCGTGACCAACTGAACCCTGGCGAGTACGGCCTGTTCCTCGGTACTGCGCATCCGGCCAAGTTTAAAGAAAGCGTTGAAGAGATTCTTGACCTGACGCTGGCTCTGCCAAAAGCGCTGGCGGAACGCGCGGACCTGCCGCTACTTTCTCATCACCTGCCTGCTGATTTTGCTGAACTGCGCAAGCTGATGATGACCCGCGGTTAACGGTTGTGCCCGCTGGCGCTTTGCTTAGCGGGCCTACAAAAGCTGTCGGCCGGATCGGGCGTTCGCCGCCATCCGGCCTTTTTACTACTGCTCCTGGCGCTTAAACACCAGTTCGCCATTTCCTGACGCGTCTTCATCAAAGAAATAGCCTTCGCTGTTAAAGGCGGTCAGCTGTTCTGGCTGCGTTAAGCGGTTCTCAATAATGTAGCGACTCATCAGGCCGCGCGCTTTTTTGGCATAGAAGCTGATGACTTTGAACTTGCCGTTCTTCTCGTCGAGGAAGACCGGTTTGATAAGCTCCGCATTGAGCTTTTTCGGCTTCACGGATTTAAAATACTCATCCGAGGCGAGGTTAATCACTACGCTGTCGCCTTGCGCTTCCAGCGCTTCGTTAAGTTTATCGGTGATGGTATCTCCCCAGAACTGGTAGAGATCTTTACCTTTCGCATTGGCCAGACGAATACCCATCTCCAGACGGTAAGGCTGCATCAAATCCAGCGGACGCAAAACGCCGTACAGCCCGGACAACATCCGTAAGTGTTGCTGAGCGAAGTCGAAATCCGCTTCGCTGAAGGTTTCAGCCTGTAGTCCGGTATACACGTCGCCTTTAAACGCCAGAATGGCCTGGCGCGCGTTTTCCGGCGTGAAATCAGGCTGCCAGTCATGGAAACGCGTGGCGTTCAGATCCGCCAGCTTGTCGCTAATTCCCATCAGCTTGCCAATTTGCGGAGCAGAGAGTTGGCGCGCCACGTGAATAAGCTGCTGAGAGTGATCCAGCAGTTCGGGCAATGTATGACGTGTCGTTGCCAGCGGACTTTGGTAGTCGAGCGTTTTTGCAGGTGAAATCAGAATCAGCATATCCAGTCCTTGCAGGAAATTTACTGCGACTTTAGCAAAAAAAACGACAGAATTGATCGATGGTTGCGATTGACGCGCTAGCCGCGCGGCGTCTCATCCCAGCTTTCGGGCGCAAGTTGTTGTCTGATATCAGGATAACGGCGCGGATCGAATTCTGGGCGCACCCCGAGTTTGCGTTGGCGTAGATAGTCGCAGGCGATAGTCTGCACAACCGGTGAAAGCAGCAGAATCGCCGTCAGGTTAGTGATGGCCATACACGCCATAATGATGTCCGCCAACTGCCAGACCAGCGGAACGCTGACTAACGTTCCGCCGATAACGGTGCTAACGGTGGCGATCCGTAATAGCCAGATGACGCGGATATTGTCCAGCTTCAGGAAAACGAGGTTATTTTCCGCATAGATGTAGTTGGCTACGATAGAGCTAAAGGCAAACAGAATCACAATTAACGCCACGAATCCGGCACCCCATTCTCCCGTCACTGAAACCATCGCTTTCTGAAGTAACTGGATGCCTTCCATCGGTACATAGCTGGCGTCATTACCCGCCAACAGAACAATCATCGCGCTGGCCGTACAGAGAATCAGCGTATCAACTAATACTCCGATCATTTGCACAATGCCTTGTGCCGCAGGATGCGGAGGCCAGGATGCTGCTGACGCGGCCGCGTTCGGAGTTGATCCCATTCCGGCCTCATTAGAAAACATACCGCGTTGAAAGCCGCTGGCAATGGCCTGGCTTAGTGTATACCCGGCGGCACCGGCTGCGGCTTCCTGCCAGCCAAAGGCACTTTTTATAATGGTCATGATAATGCCGGGGAGCTGCCCGAAATGCCACAGACAGATGACGATGCTGCAACCGACCCACAACAGCGCCATCATCGGAACGAACCATTGCATCAGGCGGGCAACGCCTTTAATGCCGCCAACGATTGCCAATAATGACACTATTGCCAGTGCGATACCGGTGAAGAGGGGAGGGATATCAAAAGCAAAGGTCAGCGCATGAGAGACCGAATTAGCCTGAACGCTGTTAAAAATCAGACCATAAGCAATGAGTAAAAAGATGGCAAAAAGAACGCCCATCCAGCGCATGCCCAGCCCACGCTCCATATACCACGCAGGACCGCCGCGAAACTGTCCCTTGCTGTCGCGCTCTTTATACAGTTGGGCAAGAGAGCTCTCGGCAAATGACGTCGCCATACCAATGATCGCCGAGACCCACATCCAGAACACGGCTCCCGCGCCGCCAGCGGCAATCGCCAACGCCACGCCCGCCAGATTCCCGCTACCGATACGTGCGGCAAGACTGGTGCATAAAGCCTGAAAGGAAGTTAAACCGCCCGGCTGCGGGCTGATGCTGTTTTTAAGACTTTTGCCAAACTGGCGAATATAGCGAAACTGAATAAACCCTGTACGCCAGGTGAACCAACATCCTGCGCCAAGCAGGAGGTAGATCATCACCGATCCCCAGAGTATTTCATTAATAAATGAGAAAAAATCAGGCATTAACATCCCTCTTGTTGATGCCGGTAAGCGCGAAGATTCCCATGTAAGCGCTACCAATAATCGACCAGTATATACCTTATAAGGTGATTGATTGCGGGAGTTTATCATAACAATCGTTATATCCCTTAATTGCGCATCACAGGCTTGGCGATGCGTAATCAGGGCTGAGCGGCTGGTCGGACAATCCAGGCGGTTGCGCTGAGAGTGCGTCGTGCTATCATCAGGGAAGATCGGTTACATCCCCCTAACAAGCTGTTTAAAGAGAATCGCTATCATGACGGACAAATTGACCTCCCTTCGTCAGTTCACCACAGTAGTGGCCGACACCGGAGACATCGCGGCAATGAAGCTGTATCAGCCTCAGGATGCCACAACTAACCCTTCTCTCATTCTTAACGCAGCGCAGATCCCGGAATACCGCAAGCTGATTGATGACGCTGTAGCCTGGGCTAAGCAGCAGAGCAACGACCGTGCGCAGCAGGTCGTCGACGCGACCGACAAGCTGGCAGTAAATATCGGTCTGGAGATCCTGAAACTGGTCCCAGGTCGTATCTCCACTGAAGTTGACGCTCGTCTGTCCTACGACACTGACGCGTCCATCGCTAAAGCAAAACGCCTGATCAAAATGTACAACGATGCTGGCATCAGCAACGATCGCATCCTGATTAAACTGGCTTCAACCTGGCAGGGCATCCGTGCCGCTGAGCAGCTGGAAAAAGAAGGCATCAACTGTAACCTGACTCTGCTGTTCTCCTTCGCGCAGGCGCGTGCATGTGCAGAAGCTGGCGTATATCTGATTTCTCCGTTCGTTGGCCGTATTCTTGACTGGTACAAAGCCAATACCGACAAGAAAGAGTATGCACCGGCAGAAGATCCGGGTGTGGTTTCCGTAACGGAAATTTACGAGTACTACAAACAGCACGGTTACGAAACCGTAGTTATGGGTGCGAGCTTCCGTAACATCGGAGAAATCATTGAGCTGGCAGGCTGCGATCGTCTGACGATTGCTCCGGCACTGCTGAAAGAACTGGCGGAAAGCGAAGGCGCTATCGAACGTAAACTGTCTTTCTCCGGCGAAGTGAAAGCGCGTCCTGCACGCATCACCGAAGCTGAGTTCCTGTGGCAGCATAACCAGGATCCGATGGCTGTAGACAAACTGGCGGACGGTATCCGTAAGTTTGCTGTAGACCAGGGTAAACTGGAAAAAATGATCGGCGATCTGCTGTAATCATTAGTGCGTGGCCCTGATATGGGTCACGCTACCTCTTCTGAAACCTGTCTGTCCTTCCCTTCGCAGTGTATCATTCTGTTTAACGAGACTGTTTAAACGGAATAATCATGAATACTTTACGCATTGGCCTGGTTTCCATTTCTGACCGTGCTTCCAGCGGCGTTTACCAGGATAAAGGTATCCCGGCCCTTGAAGAGTGGCTGGCGTCTGCCCTTACCACCCCTTTTGAGCTGCAAACGCGGTTGATCCCGGATGAACAGGCGATCATCGAACAGACCTTATGCGAGCTGGTAGACGAAATGAGTTGTCATCTGGTGCTGACTACCGGCGGAACGGGTCCGGCCCGTCGTGACGTAACGCCTGATGCGACGCTTGCCGTAGCCGACCGTCAGATGCCAGGCTTTGGTGAGCAGATGCGCCAGATAAGCCTGCACTTTGTGCCAACGGCGATTCTTTCCCGTCAGGTTGGCGTGATTCGCAAGCAGGCGTTGATCCTGAATCTGCCTGGGCAGCCAAAATCGATCAAAGAGACGCTGGAAGGTGTGAAAGATGCCGACGGTAAGGTTATCGTGCCGGGTATTTTTGCAAGTGTACCGTATTGTATACAGCTATTAGATGGGCCGTATGTGGAAACCGCACCGGCTGTTGTAGCATCTTTTCGTCCTAAAAGCGCAATGCGCGATACAAATGCCTGAAAATAGCCCGATCGTGACATAAGTGCCAATGACAGTGGAGTATTGAATTGTTTACGATATAGTAATTTTTGCTTTACATATATCAAAGAACAGATTCAATTACTTCACTGACTCATGGTTTGCTATGTCACAACACACTCGACCGCTGAATCGCCAGGATTATAAAACCCTTACGCTTGCTGCCCTTGGTGGTGCGCTTGAGTTTTATGATTTCATTATCTTTGTCTTCTTTGCCGCTGTTGTTGGCGAGCTCTTCTTCCCCGCAGACATCCCTGAATGGCTACGTCAGGTGCAAACCTTCGGCATTTTTGCCGCCGGCTATCTGGCGCGTCCGCTGGGGGGCATCATCATGGCGCACTTTGGCGATCTGGTCGGGCGCAAGAAAATGTTCACCCTGAGCATTTTGCTGATGGCGATACCGACGCTGGCGATTGGTCTGTTGCCTACCTACGCCTCAATGGGGATCCTCGCGCCGCTACTGTTACTGCTGATGCGTATTTTGCAAGGCGCTGCCATCGGCGGAGAAGTTCCGGGCGCGTGGGTGTTTGTGGCGGAGCATGTACCGGAGCGTCGCATCGGCATTGCCTGCGGAACGCTGACTGCCGGCCTGACGGTGGGAATTCTGCTGGGGTCGGTGGTTGCGACGCTGGTGAACACCAGCCTGACGCAGCAGGCGGTGCATGATTACGGCTGGCGTATTCCTTTCCTGCTGGGGGGCGTGTTTGGGCTGGTGGCGATGTACCTGCGTCGCTGGCTGCAGGAGACGCCCATATTTCTCGAAATGCAGCAGCGTAAAGCATTGGCGCAAGAGCTACCGGTGAAGTCAGTGGTGAGCAAACATAAAAAAGCGGTGGTTATTTCAATGCTGCTGACCTGGCTGCTTTCAGCCGGGATTGTGGTGGTGATCCTGATGTCACCAGTCTGGTTGCAGAAGCAGTATGGCTTTGCGCCGGCGCTAACGTTGCAAGCCAACAGTGTCGCTACCATTATGCTATGCGTCGGTTGTCTGCTGGCCGGGTTTATTGTCGACCGGGTCGGCGCCAGCAAAACCTTTATTGTCGGCAGCCTGCTGCTGGCCTGTTCAAGCTGGTTTTTCTATCACCTGACCGGCAGCCATCCCCAGCATTTGTTCCTGTTATACGGGCTGGTGGGGTTATGCGTTGGCGTGGTGGGGGCTGTGCCTTATGTGATGGTGCGCGCGTTTCCGGCGGAAGTCCGCTTTACCGGAATATCCTTTTCTTACAACGTGTCGTACGCCATTTTTGGTGGTCTGACGCCAATCGCCGTCACGATGTTAATGAGCGTGTCGCCAATGGCTCCGGCCTGGTATGTGCTGGCGTTATCGCTGGTAGGGCTAGGTTTGGGGATTTGGCTGCGACAGGATCTTTATCATCGCGATTCGAGCGTACAGGCAGAGTTACAGCGCTTGTAAGGAATATCCCCCCGTCAGGGGGGATTGCATCAGATTAGTGCGCTTCACCAATCGGCAGGATGGTACGGCCAAACTGTTCGTTCAGCACTTCACCCATCGCCAGGTAAATGGCGCTTGCGCCACACACTAAGCCTACCCAGCCAGCAACGTGAATGATCGCTTCGTTACCCGCAATGTTGCCAACGGCCAGCAGGGCGAACAGCACTGTCAGGCTCAGGAACACGAACTGCAGCATGCGCGCGGCTTTCAGCGTACCGAAGAACATGAACAGAGTGAACACACCCCACAGACCGAGGTAAGCGCCCAGGAACTGACCATTGGTTGCATCCGCCAGGCCCATTTTCGGCATCAGCAGGATCGCAACCAGCGTCAGCCAGAACGAACCGTAGGAGGTAAAGGCGGTTAAACCGAAGGTGTTGCCTTTTTTATATTCCAGCAGTCCGGCAAAAATTTGCGCGATACCGCCGTAGAAAATGCCCATCGCCAGAATAATAACGTCCAGAGCGAAGAAACCCGCGTTGTGCAGGTTAAGCAGAATGGTGGTCATGCCAAAGCCCATCAGGCCCAGCGGTGCCGGATTAGCCAACTTAGTGTTGCCCATAATTCCTCAAAATCATCATTGATTGAATGGTGAAATAGTTTCCCCGAATAACGATCGCTGTCTTCGGGGCGCGGCATGATAATCAGGGGAGAGGGCACTGTCTATGATCTAACGAAGGGAAAATGAATTATTTTCCCTGTGATGGGCATCACGCTTGCCAGTTACGGCGGTGCTGCTCAGCAGAAGGCCCATAAGCAGGCTGGCGGGAAGGGTTAACACAGATTTCATGGAGTTTCTCTTTGACGGCTGCAAAAGTGTGTGACTTCAGACCATATTACCGTCGTCATAAAAACGATTCATGCTCGTAATATTTTATTTTTATTACAATTTTTATGTGAATAACTTTCCTGGTTTAATTGTCTGTATGAATTAATTCTGGTTGGCGACTATTCATTTTTCTCTCTTTTTGCCTTTTTTCTGCGAATTTATTGCCCCAAGACTAAAAAAATTTTTCATGCCCCCCTTGATGACGTGGGTTACGACCCCATCTTGTAGACAACCGCAGTGGTGAGTCTGAAAAAAAACGATTCAGGGTAGTTGAAACCGCACGTTTCGCCCTTATTACAGATTCACAACCACATGATGACCGAATTTTTAGTGGAGACGTTTAGATGGGTAAAATTATTGGTATCGACCTGGGTACTACCAACTCTTGTGTAGCGATTATGGATGGCACTACTGCACGTGTGCTGGAGAACGCCGAGGGCGATCGCACCACGCCTTCTATCATTGCTTATACCCAGGATGGTGAAACTCTGGTTGGTCAGCCGGCTAAACGTCAGGCAGTGACAAACCCGCAAAACACCCTGTTTGCGATTAAACGCCTGATTGGCCGCCGCTTCCAGGACGAAGAAGTGCAGCGTGATGAAGCCATCATGCCATACAAAATCATCGGTGCTGACAACGGTGATGCATGGATTGATGTAAAAGGTCAGAAAATGGCACCGCCGCAGATTTCTGCTGAAGTGCTGAAAAAAATGAAGAAAACGGCTGAAGATTACCTGGGTGAACCGGTAACTGAAGCAGTTATCACCGTACCTGCATATTTTAACGATGCTCAGCGTCAGGCAACCAAAGACGCCGGCCGTATCGCAGGTCTGGAAGTAAAACGTATCATCAACGAACCAACCGCAGCTGCACTGGCTTACGGTCTGGATAAAGAAGTCGGCAACCGTACTATCGCGGTTTATGACCTGGGTGGTGGTACTTTCGATATCTCTATTATCGAAATCGACGAAGTTGACGGTGAAAAAACCTTCGAAGTTCTGGCAACCAACGGTGATACCCACCTGGGTGGTGAAGACTTCGATAGCCGTATGATCAACTACCTGGTTGACGAATTTAAGAAAGATCAGGGTATCGACCTGCGTAACGACCCGCTGGCGATGCAGCGTCTGAAAGAAGCCGCTGAGAAAGCGAAGATCGAACTGTCTTCCGCTCAGCAGACCGACGTGAACCTGCCGTATATCACTGCAGACGCGACTGGTCCGAAACATATGAACATCAAGGTGACCCGTGCGAAACTGGAAAGCCTGGTTGAGGACCTGGTTAACCGTTCTATCGAGCCGCTGAAAGTTGCTCTGCAGGATGCTGGTCTGTCTGTTTCCGACGTTCAGGACGTTATCCTGGTCGGTGGTCAGACTCGTATGCCGATGGTACAGAAGAAAGTTGCTGAGTTCTTCGGTAAAGAGCCGCGTAAAGACGTTAACCCGGACGAAGCTGTGGCAATCGGTGCTGCCGTTCAGGGTGGTGTATTGACCGGTGATGTGAAAGACGTGCTGCTGCTGGACGTTACCCCGCTGTCTCTGGGTATCGAAACCATGGGTGGCGTGATGACTGCACTGATCGCGAAAAACACCACTATCCCGACCAAGCACAGCCAGGTGTTCTCTACTGCTGAAGACAACCAGTCTGCAGTAACCATCCACGTGCTGCAGGGTGAACGTAAACGTGCCGCTGATAACAAAGATCTGGGTCAATTTAACCTGGATGGCATCAGCCCGGCTCCGCGCGGTATGCCGCAGATCGAAGTTACTTTTGACATCGATGCCGACGGTATCCTGCACGTTTCCGCGAAAGACAAAAATAGCGGTAAAGAGCAGAAGATCACCATCAAGGCTTCTTCTGGTCTGAACGAAGAAGAAATTCAGAAAATGGTTCGTGAAGCAGAAGCGAACGCAGAATCTGACCGTAAGTTTGAAGAGCTGGTTCAGACCCGTAACCAGGGTGACCATCTGCTGCACAGCACTCGCAAGCAGGTTGAAGAAGCAGGCGACAAACTGCCGGCTGATGACAAAACTGCCATCGAGTCTGCACTGACTGCGCTGGAAACTTCTCTGAAAGGCGAAGACAAAGCGGATATCGAAGCGAAAATGCAGGCGCTGGCACAGGTTTCCCAGAAACTGATGGAAATCGCTCAGCAGCAGCACGCACAGCAGCAGGCTGGCGCAGCAGGTGCTGATGCTTCTGCAAACAACGCGAAAGATGACGACGTTGTCGACGCTGAGTTTGAAGAAGTGAAAGACAAAAAATAATCGCCCTTTGAACGGGTAATTACTGGCACGGGCGAAGAGGTTTCCTCTCCGCCCGTGCACGCATGTTAGGGGCAGATAAAAAGAGATGGCTAAGCAAGACTATTACGAGATTTTAGGCGTTTCCAAATCAGCGGAAGAGCGTGAAATCAAAAAGGCCTACAAGCGCCTGGCCATGAAATATCACCCGGACCGCAACCAGGGTGATAAAGAGGCCGAAGCCAAGTTTAAAGAGATCAAAGAAGCGTACGAGATCCTCACCGATGCGCAAAAACGTGCGGCTTATGATCAGTACGGCCATGCAGCGTTTGAGCAAGGCGGTATGGGCGGTGGCGGCGGTTTTGGCGGCGGGGCCGACTTCAGCGATATCTTTGGTGACGTGTTTGGCGATATCTTTGGCGGCGGTCGCGGTCGTCAGCGCGCCTCACGTGGTGCTGATTTACGTTACAACATGGATCTCACTCTGGAAGAAGCCGTGCGTGGCGTCACCAAAGAGATCCGTATTCCGACGCTGGAAGAGTGTGATGTTTGCCACGGCAGCGGTGCGAAGGCGGGCACGCAACCCCAGACCTGTCCAACCTGTCACGGTTCTGGTCAGGTGCAGATGCGTCAGGGTTTTTTTGCCGTACAGCAGACCTGTCCACACTGTCAGGGCCGCGGTACGTTGATTAAAGACCCGTGCAACAAATGCCATGGTCATGGTCGCGTTGAGAAGAGCAAAACGCTGTCCGTTAAGATCCCGGCAGGGGTTGATACTGGCGACCGTATTCGTTTAGCGGGTGAAGGTGAAGCCGGTGAACATGGCGCGCCAGCAGGCGATTTGTACGTTCAGGTGCAGGTAAAACAGCACCCAATTTTCGAACGTGAAGGCAATAACCTGTACTGCGAAGTGCCGATTAACTTTGCGATGGCAGCGCTGGGCGGCGAGATTGAAGTGCCGACGCTGGACGGTCGCGTGAAGTTAAAAATCCCGGGCGAAACGCAGACCGGCAAACTGTTCCGCATGCGTGGTAAAGGCGTTAAGTCAGTACGCGGCGGCGCACAGGGCGATCTGCTGTGCCGTGTGGTGGTTGAAACCCCGGTAGGCCTCAACGACAAGCAGAAGCAGTTGCTGAAAGATCTGCAGGACAGCTTTGGCGGCCCGACCGGCGAGCAAAACAGTCCGCGCTCTAAAAGCTTCTTCGACGGTGTGAAGAAATTTTTTGACGATTTGACGCGCTAATTCTCGACTCAATAATCTTTGATAAAAAGCCTGGGACTGAAAAGTTTCAGGCTTTTTTATTTCTGTTTTCCGTTCGGAAAATCCTGAACGACTTTATTTTAATGGTTCGTTAAAATCGATCTATTCATCATGAATAATCTAATTTTAACGAGCTTTCTGAAGGTGTAAGATAGTATTTACGAAGTATTCACCCAATAGAGAGAATAAAAGTGAAACATCTGCATCGTTTTTTTAGTAGTGACGCCTCGGGGGGCATCATTCTGATCATCGCTGCCGTGGTTGCTATGCTGATGGCAAATATCGGGGTTACCAGTGGATGGTACCACGCCTTTCTGGAAACGCCCGTTCAACTGCGGGTTGGCGCGCTTGAGATCAACAAAAATATGCTGCTGTGGATCAATGACGCGTTGATGGCGGTGTTCTTCCTGTTGATCGGTTTGGAAGTGAAGCGTGAGTTAATGCAAGGTTCGCTGGCCAGTCTGCGCCAGGCGGCGTTTCCGATCATTGCCGCTATCGGGGGCATGATTGTCCCGGCGCTGCTGTATCTGGCATTCAACTATGCTGACCCTATCACCCGTGAGGGTTGGGCGATCCCGGCGGCAACGGATATCGCTTTTGCATTAGGCGTGCTGGCGCTGTTGGGCAGCCGTGTCCCGCTGGCGTTGAAAATCTTCCTGATGGCGCTGGCGATAATCGATGACCTCGGCGCTATTGTGATCATCGCGTTGTTCTACACCAGCGATCTCTCGCTGTTGTCGCTGGGCGTTGCCGCGTGCGCGATCCTTGTCCTGGCAGCATTGAATCTGTGCGGTGTAAGACGTACCGGTATTTATATTCTGGTTGGCGTAGTGCTGTGGACGGCCGTACTGAAGTCTGGCGTGCATGCAACTCTGGCGGGTGTGATCGTCGGTTTCTTCATTCCGTTGAAGGAAAAACACGGGCGTTCACCGGCGAAGCGTCTGGAGCATGTTCTGCACCCGTGGGTGGCATACCTGATCCTACCGTTGTTTGCCTTCGCTAACGCGGGTGTCTCACTGCAGGGCGTCACCATTGATGGACTGACCTCGGTGTTACCGCTGGGGATCATTGCTGGCCTGTTAATCGGGAAACCACTGGGTATCAGCCTCTTTTGCTGGCTGGCGTTACGCTTCAGGATGGCGCAATTGCCGGAGGGAACGAATTTCCAGCAAATTATGGCGGTCGGCATTCTGTGCGGCATTGGCTTTACGATGTCGATTTTCATCGCCAGCCTGGCGTTTGGGACCGTCGATCCTGAGCTGATTAACTGGGCGAAACTGGGGATCCTGATCGGTTCTTTGCTGTCGGCGGTAATAGGTTACTGCTGGTTACGCACCCGGTTGAACGCAGCAGCCTGACGGGATAACCCTTTCGTGACAATTTTCAGGGAGAGTGTATGTCTCATATAAACTACAACCACCTGTACTACTTTTGGCATGTATATAAAGAAGGATCGGTGGTTGGTGCAGCAGAGGCGCTTTATCTGACACCGCAGACCATTACCGGGCAGATTAAAGCGCTTGAGGAACGCTTACAGGGAAAGTTGTTCAAGCGGAAGGGGCGTGGACTGGAGCCCAGCGAATTAGGCGAATTGGTTTTTCGTTATGCGGATAAGATGTTCACGTTAAGCCAGGAAATGCTGGATATCGTGAACTATCGCAAAGAGTCGAATTTACTGTTCGATGTCGGCGTGGCGGATGCTTTGTCCAAACAGCTGGTCAGCAGCGTGCTGAATGCCGCAGTCGTTGAAGATGAACAAATCCATCTGCGTTGTTTTGAATCAACGCACGAGATGCTGCTTGATCAGCTCAGCCAGCATAAACTGGATATGATTATCTCCGACTGCCCGATCGATTCTACGCAGCAGGAAGGGTTGTTCTCAGTGCGGATTGGCGAATGCAGCGTGAGCTTTTGGTGCACCCAGCCATTGCCTGAGAAACCATTTCCGGCCTGCCTCGAAGAGCGTCGATTACTGATCCCTGGGCGCCGTTCGATGCTCGGGCGTAAGCTGCTGAACTGGATTAACTCACAAGGGCTGAACGTTGAAATCCTTGGCGAGTTTGATGACGCCGCGCTGATGAAAGCGTTCGGCGCAACGCATAACGCTATTTTTGTTGCGCCTACGCTTTATTCCCACAATTTCTATGCCGATGATTCAATTGTTGAAATTGGACGCGTAGAGAATGTGATGGAGGAGTATCACGCCATATTTGCGGAAAGAATGATCCAGCATCCAGCGGTGCAGCGTATTTGCAATGCGGACTACTCGGCATTATTTAAGCTGCAATCAGCCTGATCGTCGTAATGCTTCCGGCTGCGGTGGTTGCCTACAGCCGGAAGGATTCTACTGCTTTAATAAATTCCGGTACTGACCACCTTCGCGGATAAATACCGGAATTCTGTTCAGTGGTCAGCCGTTTTCACGCATCTCCCGATATCTCTTGGGGCGGTTATCCACCTTCGGCCAGACAGAGACTATCAGCTCAATGCCTAGTGAATGACGGTTGCTGTCGAATCCGGCTGCAAACGGCGGGCATAAAAAAACCCGCTTACGCGGGTTTTTTCACAAAGCGACAACAAGCAGGCGATTAAGCCAGTTTGTTGATCTGTGCAGTCAGGTTTGCTTTATGACGTGCAGCTTTGTTTTTGTGGATCAGACCTTTAGCAGCCTGACGGTCCACGATCGGTTGCATTTCGTTAAATGCTTTCAGTGCAGTAGCTTTGTCGCCAGCTTCGATAGCTGCGTATACTTTCTTGATGAAAGTACGCATCATAGAGCGACGGCTAGCGTTGTGCTTGCGGGCCTTTTCAGACTGAACGGCGCGCTTCTTAGCTGATTTGATATTAGCCAAGGTCCAACTCCCAAATGTGTTCTATATGGACAATTCAAAGGCCGAGGAATATGCCCTTTTAGCCTTCTTTTGTCAATGGATTTGTGCAAATAAGCGCCGTTTAAATTGCAGCACTCGTTGCGTAGTGATGGCGCAGGATTCTACCAGCTTGCGGGGCGTGAATACAGCCTTTCCACGAGAAAAATTGCATTGGTGTGCCCGTGAAGGGCGTCAATTTGTTTCATAACGATGAAAACCATCCTCTTTCTGTTTCGTAGAAACAATCGCCGGTTAACGTTGAACGCGGTACAGGGTATACTTTCACGATTTTCACTGTTTTGAGCCAGACATGAAGCTGATACGAGGCATACATAATCTCAGTCAGGCCCCGCATGGGTGTGTGCTGACTATTGGTAATTTCGACGGCGTGCACCGTGGCCATCGTGCGTTGCTGCAGGGCTTACGGGAAGAAGGGCGCAAACGCAATTTACCGGTGATGGTGATGATTTTCGAGCCGCAGCCGCTGGAGCTGTTTGCGACGGACAAGTCACCTGCGCGCCTCACCCGCCTGCGGGAAAAACTGCGTTATCTGGCGGAGTGCGGCGTTGATTACGTGCTGTGCGTGCGTTTTGACAGGCGCTTCGCTGCATTAACGGCGCAGACCTTCATCAGCGATCTGCTGGTGAAGCGCCTTGGTGTACAATTTCTTGCCGTTGGTGATGATTTCCGCTTTGGCGCTAGCCGTGCGGGCGATTTCTTGTTATTACAGGAAGCGGGCGCTGAGTATGGTTTTGATATCACCAGCACCCAAACCTTCTGTGAAGGCGGTGTGCGCATCAGCAGCACCGCGGTACGTCAGGCGCTGGCGGAAGATAACCTGCAACTGGCCGAAAGCCTGCTTGGGCATCCTTTTACTATCTCAGGACGCGTAGTTCACGGTGACGAGTTAGGGCGCACTATCGGTTTTCCGACGGCAAACTTACCGCTTCGTCGCCAGGTTTCTCCGGTGAAAGGGGTTTATGCGGTTGAAGTAATGGGGCTGGGTGACAAACCTTTACCCGGCGTCGCCAACATCGGCACACGCCCGACGGTAGCAGGCGTACGCCAACAGTTGGAAGTGCATCTATTGGACGTTGTAATGGACCTGTATGGTCGCCATATAGATGTAGTACTGCGTAAAAAATTACGCAGCGAACAGCGATTTGCCTCGCTGGATGAACTAAAAGCGCAGATTGCGCGTGATGAGTTGACTGCCCGTGAATTTTTTGGGCTAACAAAACCGGCTTAATGCCTATACGAGTTTTAAATACGGAACCGAGAATCTGATGAGTGACTATAAATCAACCCTGAATTTGCCGGAAACAGGGTTCCCGATGCGCGGCGATCTCGCCAAGCGTGAACCGGGAATGCTGGCGCGTTGGACTGATGATGACCTGTACGGCATCATTCGTGCGGCCAAAAAAGGCAAAAAAACCTTCATTCTGCATGATGGCCCTCCTTATGCGAATGGCAGCATTCATATTGGTCACTCGGTTAACAAGATTCTGAAAGACATTATCGTGAAGTCCAAAGGACTCACGGGATTCGACTCGCCTTACGTTCCGGGCTGGGACTGCCACGGCCTGCCTATCGAGCTGAAAGTAGAGCAGGAATACGGCAAGCCGGGCGAGAAGTTCACCGCCGCTGAGTTCCGCGCCAAATGCCGTGAATACGCAGCGACGCAGGTTGACGGTCAGCGTAAAGACTTTATCCGTCTTGGCGTGCTGGGCGACTGGTCGCATCCGTACCTGACCATGGACTTCAAAACTGAAGCCAACATCATTCGTGCGCTGGGTAAAATCATCGGCAACGGTCACCTGCACAAAGGTGCGAAGCCGGTGCACTGGTGCGTTGATTGCCGTTCCGCGCTGGCGGAAGCGGAAGTTGAGTATTATGACAAAACCTCCCCGTCCATCGACGTTGCGTTCCACGCCGCCGATCAGGACGCGGTAAAAGCGAAATTTGGCGTTTCTGACGTCAATGGCCCGATCTCACTGGTTATCTGGACTACCACCCCGTGGACGTTACCGGCGAACCGCGCAATCTCTCTGGCGCCTGATTTTGACTATGCGCTGGTGCAGATTGACGGGCAGGCTGTGATTCTGGCGAAGGATCTGGTTGAAAGCGTCATGCAGCGTATTGGTGCGGCTGAATACACTATTCTGGGCACCGTAAAAGGCGCCGAGCTGGAACTGCTGCGCTTTACCCATCCGTTTATGGGCTTTGACGTGCCGGCTATTCTTGGCGATCACGTTACGCTGGATGCGGGTACCGGTGCGGTCCATACCGCCGGCGGCCACGGTCCGGATGACTACGTCATTAGCCAGAAATACGGTCTGGAAATCGCTAACCCGGTTGGCCCGGACGGCGCATATCTGGCGGGTACCTATCCGGATCTGGACGGTGTGAACGTCTTTAAAGCCAACGACAAAATCGTTGCGCTGCTGAGCGATAAAGGCGCTCTGCTGCACGTTGAGAAGATGCAGCACAGCTACCCGTGCTGCTGGCGCCACAAATCGCCGATCATCTTCCGTGCGACTCCGCAGTGGTTCGTCAGCATGGATCAGAAAGGTCTGCGCGCGCAGTCGCTAAAAGAGATCAAAGGCGTGCAATGGATCCCGGATTGGGGCCAGGCACGTATTGAATCGATGGTTGCCAACCGTCCTGACTGGTGTATCTCCCGTCAGCGTACGTGGGGTGTGCCGATGTCTCTGTTTGTTCACAAAGACACCGAAGAGCTGCATCCGCGTGCTATCGAACTGATGGAAGAAGTGGCCAAACGCGTTGAAGTTGACGGTATCCAGGCGTGGTGGGATCTCGATCCGAAAGATATCCTCGGCGATGAAGCTGACCAGTATGTCAAAGTCCCGGATACGCTGGACGTGTGGTTTGACTCCGGTTCAACCCACTCATCCGTCGTGGACGTGCGTCCTGAGTTTGCAGGCCATGCGGCAGATATGTATCTGGAAGGTTCTGACCAGCACCGCGGCTGGTTCATGTCTTCTCTGATGATCTCCACTGCAATGAAGGGCAAAGCGCCATACCGTCAGGTACTGACCCACGGTTTCACCGTTGATGGTCAGGGGCGCAAAATGTCCAAGTCTATCGGTAACACCGTAAGTCCACAGGACGTAATGAACAAACTGGGCGCGGATATTCTGCGTCTGTGGGTCGCTTCTACCGACTATACCGGCGAAATGGCCGTTTCTGACGAAATCCTGAAACGTGCTGCCGACAGCTATCGTCGTATCCGTAACACCGCGCGCTTCCTGCTGGCGAACCTGAACGGGTTCGATCCGGTAAAAGATATGGTGAAACCGGAAGAGATGGTGGTGCTGGATCGCTGGGCGGTAGGTTGTGCGCAAGCGGCGCAGGAAGAGATCCTGAAAGCTTATGAAGCCTATGACTTCCACGAAGTAGTACAGCGCCTGATGCGCTTCTGCTCCGTAGAAATGGGTTCGTTCTACCTCGACATCATCAAAGACCGTCAGTACACCGCGAAAGCGGACAGCGTGGCGCGTCGTAGTTGCCAGACTGCGCTGTTCCATATTGCAGAAGCGCTTGTACGCTGGATGGCGCCGATCATGTCCTTCACCGCCGATGAAATCTGGGGTTACCTGCCGGGCGAGCGTGAGAAGTACGTCTTTACCGGTGAATGGTACGAAGGTCTGTTTGGCTTAGGCGAAACCGAAGCGATGAACGATGCCTACTGGGACGAGTTGCTGAAAGTGCGCGGCGAAGTGAACAAGGTCATCGAGCAGGCGCGTGCGGATAAGAAAGTCGGTGGTTCGCTGGAAGCGGCGGTTACTCTGTACGCTGAACCAGAGCTGGCGGCGA
The DNA here is from genome assembly GCF_000398845.1 of Citrobacter sp. KTE151. Classification (NCBI taxonomy): domain Bacteria; kingdom Pseudomonadati; phylum Pseudomonadota; class Gammaproteobacteria; order Enterobacterales; family Enterobacteriaceae; genus Citrobacter; species Citrobacter sp. KTE151. Next base: position 459,718 of record NZ_KB976059.1, read on the forward strand.
AACTGACCGCGCTGGGTGAAGAGTTGCGCTTTGTTCTGCTGACCTCCGGTGCGACGGTTGCGGATTATGCAGCGGCTCCTGCTGATGCTCAGCAGAGCGAACTGCTCAAAGGTCTGAAAATCGTACTGAGCAAAGCCGAAGGTGAGAAATGTCCGCGCTGCTGGCATTACACTACCGATGTCGGCCAGGTGGCGGAACATGCAGATATCTGCGGACGCTGTGTCAGCAACATCGCCGGTGATGGCGAACAACGTAAGTTTGCCTGATGAGTAAGCCTCTCTGTTCAACAGGACTACGCTGGCTGTGGCTGGTGGTAGTCGTGCTGATTATCGATTTAGGCAGCAAATACCTGATCCTCCAGAACTTTGCTCTGGGGGATACGGTGTCGCTGTTCCCGTCGCTTAATCTGCACTACGCGCGTAACTATGGTGCGGCGTTTAGCTTCTTAGCCGACAGCGGTGGCTGGCAACGTTGGTTCTTTGCCGGTATCGCCATTGGTATCTGCGTTATCCTGATGGTGATGATGTATCGCTCGAAGGCGACGCAGAAGCTGAACAACATCGCGTATGCGTTAATCATTGGCGGTGCGCTGGGCAACCTGTTCGACCGCCTGTGGCACGGCTTCGTGGTTGATATGATTGACTTTTACGTCGGTGACTGGCATTTCGCGACATTCAACCTTGCTGATACGGCGATCTGTATCGGTGCGGCATTGATTGTCCTCGAAGGCTTCTTACCGTCGAAAGAGAAAAAAGCCGCATAAAAAAATGCCGGATGGCGCTATGCTAATCCGGCCTACAATATACTGCGATCCTTGTAGGCCCGGTAAGCGTAGCGCTATCGGGCAAACAGGCGGCAGCAATTTTAAAGAGCAACCTGCATGTCTAAATCAGTACAGAGTAACAGTGCGGTGCTGGTGCACTTCACCCTTAAGCTCGATGATGGCTCCACCGCAGAGTCAACTCGCAATAACGGCAAGCCTGCGCTGTTTCGCCTGGGCGACGGTTCTCTGTCTGAAGGACTGGAACAACACCTGCTGGGGTTAAAAGAAGGTGATAAAACCACTTTTGCTCTGGAGCCGGATGCCGCCTTCGGCGTGTCAAGCCCGGACTTAATTCAGTATTTCTCGCGTCGGGAATTTATGGACGCGGGCGAGCCAGAAATTGGCGCTATCATGCTCTTTACCGCAATGGACGGCAGTGAGATGCCTGGTGTGATCCGCGAAATCAACGGTGATTCGATCACGGTTGATTTCAACCATCCGCTGGCCGGGCATACCGTTCATTTTGATATTGAAGTGCTGGAAGTCGAACCGGCACTGGAGGCGTAAAATGCAGATCCTGTTGGCCAACCCGCGCGGTTTTTGCGCTGGCGTAGACCGCGCTATCAGCATTGTGGAAAACGCGCTGGCTATTTACGGCGCACCGATTTATGTCCGTCATGAAGTGGTGCATAACCGCTATGTGGTGGATAGCCTGCGCGAGCGCGGCGCTATTTTTATTGAGCAAATCAGCGAAGTACCGGATGGCGCGATCCTGATTTTCTCCGCTCATGGCGTGTCTCAGGCGGTGCGTAACGAAGCCAAAGGCCGCGACCTCACGGTTTTTGATGCGACCTGCCCGCTGGTAACGAAAGTGCATATGGAAGTTGCCCGCGCCAGCCGTCGCGGTGAAGAGTCAATTTTAATTGGTCACGCCGGGCATCCGGAAGTTGAAGGCACGATGGGCCAGTACAGTAACCCGCAGGGGGGAATGTATCTGGTCGAATCACCTGAAGATGTGCTGAAACTGAATGTAAAAAATGAAGGCAAATTGTCCTTCATGACGCAGACTACTCTCTCCGTTGATGACACCTCTGACGTTATTGACGCGCTGCGAAGCCGTTTCCCGAAAATTGTCGGGCCGCGCAAAGACGATATCTGTTATGCCACGACCAACCGCCAGGAAGCGGTCCGTGCGCTGGCAGAGCAGGCCGATGTTGTGCTGGTGGTCGGCTCGAAAAACTCTTCTAACTCCAACCGTCTGGCTGAACTGGCCCAACGAATGGGGAAAGCGGCGTATCTGATTGACGATGCGACCGATATCCAGGAAGCGTGGGTGAAAGGAGCCAGGTGCGTGGGCGTGACGGCCGGTGCCTCGGCGCCTGATATCCTGGTGCAAAACGTGATTGCTCGCCTGCAGGAGCTTGGCGGTGGGGAAGCTATTCCGCTGGCAGGGCGTGAAGAAAACATCGTTTTCGAAGTACCGAAAGAGCTGCGTGTGGATGTTCGTGAAGTAGAGTAAGTCTTTCCGGTTACGATTATGAGAAGATGCCAGACTTAACGTCTGGCATTTTTTTATGGAGAAACCATGCGCTTACCGATCATTCTTGATACCGATCCCGGCATTGATGATGCTGCCGCTATTGCCGCCGCGCTGTTTGCCCCTGAGCTGGATCTGCAACTGATGACCACGGTAGCAGGTAATGTGTCGGTGGAAAAAACCACCCGTAATGCATTGCAACTGCTGCACTTCTGGAATGCCGATATTCCGCTGGCGCAGGGGGCATCGATGCCGCTGGTGAGACCGCTGCGAGATGCCGCTTCCGTACACGGTGAATCAGGTATGGAAGGGTATGAATTTGTCGAACACGACCGCCAGGTGATGGCAAAACCCGCCTTCCAGGCCATTCGCGATGCGTTGATGCATGCCCCGCAGCCTGTGACGCTGGTGGCAATTGGCCCCCTGACCAACATTGCGCTGCTGCTGACTCATTATCCTGAATGCATATTCAACATTCACCGTCTGGTGATTATGGGCGGTTCTGCCGGGCGCGGGAACTTCACGCCAAACGCCGAGTTTAATATTGCTATTGATCCCGAGGCCGCCGCAAAAGTCTTCCAGAGCGGGCTGGAGATTGTGATGTGCGGGCTGGATGTCACTAATCAGGCCATGCTCACCCCTGACTATCTGGCGATGTTGCCGCAGCTTAACCAGACGGGAAAAATGCTGCACGCGCTGTTTAGCCATTACCGTAGCGGCAGTATGAATACGGGGCTACGAATGCACGACCTGTGCGCTATTGCCTGGCTGGTGCGCCCGGAACTGTTTACCCTGCAGCCGTGCTTCGTAGCGGTTGAAACCCAGGGTGAATATACCTCGGGTACGACGGTGGTGGACATTGAAGGACGTTTAGGGCATCCGGCAAATGCCCTGGTCGCGCTGGGGCTGGACGTTGAGGGGTTCCAGCAGTGGGTGGCAGAGGTACTGACGCTGCCACCTTGAGGCTGTGATCCGGCCCGCAATATGCAGATAGCGATAGCAGGTTAATCGATTAATCTGCTAATCTGATCCTGTTGTTCTCCTCGGGCCGGAGACACATATGAACCTTTCTTTTATCCAGCCACCGCAGGTGGCGTGGGCAAGCGGCGCTTTAGCTGATGGCCTGTTATTGCGTAAATCCACCCGTATTGAGGATCTTCCAGACGTTTTTGCCGATGAACACGCCCGTCAACAGCTGGCTGGCGAGCAGGTCGTGTATGACGTCGAGATGCTGGATACCTCTCCCGCTGAAGGTGAACTCTACACCGGCGTTACCCATCTTTACCCTGGCCGGGTCGGCTGTGAGTATTTTATGACTCGCGGGCATTTCCATGCGCGCCGCGAACAGGGGGAAGTCTATTTTGGTCTGCGTGGCACCGGTTTGCTGCTGTTGCAAACTGAGCAGGGCGACGCGAGGCTGGAAAAAGTATTCGCGGGATCTGTCCACATTATCCCCGGCTTTACCGCGCATCGGTTAATCAACACCGGGGAAGAGGTTCTGTCGGCGCTCGCCGTATGGCCAGGGATTGCGGGTCATGATTATGCAGCGCTCGCCAGCGGCTTCAGAATAAGGGTCTTTGAGGAAAATAAGACGGTTCAGGCGAAGGAGGTACAGAATGGGTGACTTAGCGCATTCTTACGGCCTGGATATGACGGTCCATCATCACCCGCTTGGTTTTAGCTATGGGGATGAGGTTACCGGGCCGATGCCGGAGATTCGTCAACTCGACCAGATTCGCGCCTCGCTGCGCGATCCGCACTGTGAAGGGCCGCAAGAGGTGTATGCCATAGCGATGGATGTGGCGCGAATGCAGGATCGAGAAGAGTTGAAAAAGCGGATGCTGTTGTTTGGCGTGGTCACCTATGCGGCGGGACGGCTGGGAGAAGAGCCGGTGCGTAGTCAGGGACATATTCATCGTATTAGTCAGCACAGCGGCTGGTCTCCGCCGGAGCTTTATGAAATCTGGCAGGGAAAAGCGATCATTTATATGCAGGAATATGTTGAGGACGACCCAGGCCGCTGTTTTGCTGTAATTGCCGGACCCGGTGAGAAAGTGTTGGTACCACCCGGTTGGGGGCATGCGACTATATCCGCAGACCCGGATGTACCGTTAACCTTTGGCGCGTGGTGCGATCGTGAATATGGTTTTGAGTACGACGCCGTGCGTGCGCATAAAGGACTGGCATGGTATCCGCTGCTGCAGGGCAACAACGTTATCTGGCAGCATAATCCGCGTTACATCCCTGGACGACTGCAGGCCGTTACGCCCAGACAATATACGGAATTCTCGATTACCACCGCACCTGTTTATCAACAATTCATCGAGGACCCGGCGCGTTTCCAGTTTATCTCACGCCCGGACAAGCACCCCGAGCTATGGCAAAACTTTCATCCATAAAAAAACCGGGGCATAGCCCCGGTTGTACCGTTTTCTGTGTGTTATCCCGCAAACAGGCCCGTGGCGACGCCGAGGGCGGCCAGTATCAACAGTAAAATCATCGCTTTCACTGGTGACACACCGCGCTTGGCCATCAGATACCAGGTACCAAGCACCACAATCAGCGGCAGTAACTGCGGGAAGATACCGTCCAGCATCTGTTGAACATGGATATTCACCCCATCTTTGGTAATAAACTCCAGCCCGGTGCCAAGTTTAACGTAGCTGGCCGCCACGCCCCCCATGACAAACACACCCAGCAGCGATAACGCTTCACGCAGACGGGCAGACTTGCTGCTCACCAGCATTTCCACCGAGCCAGAACCCATTTTGTAGCCTTTCAGGAACAAGAACCACGAACCGGGAATGATGATGGCCAGCCAGGCAACGGTATAAAACAGCGGCCCGAGAATGTTACCGCCGGCCGCCAGGGCCATGCCGATGCTGAGCAGGATAGGGATCAGCATGCCAGGGATCATTGAATCGCCGATCCCGGCAATAGGGCCCATCAGGCCAACCTTCAGGGTATTGATGGTCTCCCCATCGATCGGTTCACCGTTCGCTTTTTTCTCCTCCAGCCCCAGCACCATGCCGTTTACGATCGCGCCTATCTGGGGTTCCGTATTATAGAATGAGGCATGACGGCGCAGCATTTCAGTACGTTGGGCTGCGTCGGGATAGAGCTTTTTCGCCACCGGAAGCATACTCAGACAAAAGCCAAAAGATTCCAGACGTTCAAAACTCATCGATGACAAGTTGTGCATCATCCATGCGCGCCAGCAGCGGCGAAGATCTTTACGCGTAAGTGTACGTTCTTCCATCAGAATTCATCCTCATCATCATCGGCTACCGACTTTGCATTCGCGGCCTGCGGCGGTTCCGGTTTGTAGTTGTAATGGATCAACGCCAACAGCGAACCGACGATCACCAGCGCGACCATGTTGAGTTTTAAAAATACGATGCAGACAAAACCGACGAGGAAGTAGATCAGCATGGTGTAGTTTTTGATGATCTGCTTTAGCAAAATCGCGATCCCGACGGCGGGTAAAATGCCGCCCAGTACGTTCATCGTTGACAGAACTATTTTCGGCAAGCTGTCCATAAAACCGCTGATGTATTGCGCGCCGAAGTAAACCGCAATAAAAGTTGGCACAAAACGCAGGACAAAGTTTGTCACCTGTGGCCAGATGGCGCTGTTCAGGTAAATACCGCGTTCGTCACCCCGTTCCAGCGCCACATCTGCCCGGTGATTCCAGAAAGAGTTCAGTACCATCATCGCGTTAAACAAAATGGTTCCGGCGATACCGATAGTCGCCGCCAACGCGACCGCGACCTCGGGGCCTTTTCCTGAAAGGATCCCTAAAGCGATTGCGGGGTAAGCGACAAAGTTGAGATCGGCCGGCATCGAACCGCCAGGCGTTACCATCGCGATATACACCGCCTGAACCGCGACGCCAATCATGATCCCGGTTTTAATGTCGCCAAGAATTATCCCGACCAGCATTCCGGAAATCAGCGGGCGGGTGATCAGATACCAGCCGCCGGTCAGCCCCAGAAGCCAGGGACTGCTGAGGGCGCCGAGATAGCAAAGTATGCCAATCAACGTAGCTTCGATAATCATCGTGCGCTCCTTATTTCAGCTTCTGACGTGCGTCCTGCCAGCTGTAGCAACTGGCATCAGGAACCAGGCGAAACTCAACCAGGTGCCCATGTTGCGTCAGCCAGTCAAAGGCGGCAATTTCATCCCCGTTGACCGACTGATTCGGGCCGATGGTGGTGGTATCAGCACGCGCGCTCATCGGACCTACATTAATCTTGCCGTTGGCATTTTTCAGGCTGATACCTGCTTCTTCAATGCGTTTGAGCGTGACGGGGGATTTGCCAATGACGAAATAACGTTTCTCGCTGGCAATGACTTTTGGCAATTTTTCAATCGCGGTGGCCGTATCAAACAACCAAACTTTGGTGTCCTGTACGGCGCCTTTCATCACCGAAGAGAGCAAAGGGTCGGCCGCGACGGCGTCGTCTATAGCGACGATCCCATCACAGGGCAGCTCTTTGGCCCAACGTGTCACGAGCTGCCCATGGATTACGCGGTCATCGATACGTACAAAAGAAATACTCATAGTGTTTTCCTTTAAAAATCGTCGGACTGAACGGATAAAACCGGGGCGGCTTTAATCAGCGTGGGTATCGTCAGCGCCAACAGCTCGACGGCTGCGGCGTGAACATCCGTTAAATGGCAAATCTCCTCGCTTTGTAACAGCATCGGGAAATTGACCCCCGCTACGACGGCAACGGGAGGAACCGTTTGTGAAGAAAAAGCATGATGGCAGGCGACATTCCACGGAGTACCGCTTTGCATGTCACACAGCACCAGTACGCCGTCAGCGTCTTTTCCGGCACTGGTGAGAACCTGAGAGAACGTCTCTTTAAACCCTTCGATACCTGCCTGTTCACTCAGCGTGACGGGGTAAACGTGCGGTAATTCTCCATAAACCATACGACCGCTGGCGAGAAGCGCGTCCGCCAGGGGACCATGCGTGGCAACAATTACGTTAATCATGCGCTTATCCTCTAACCCAGGCTTTAATCGTGGCGAGCTGTTGACCGACGCCTTTGCCAAACGGTGAAATACGATATTCTCCGACGGCGGCAGGGATGATAAAGGTCTCTGCATAGTTGACGACAAACGGGGGAAACGCGCCGCTCGGGCTTTCAACAACGGCCTGCGCACCTTCGACCAGGTTCAGGACGTTGACGCCGCCATGGGTATGGTGAGTGACCGGTGCCGTAAACCAATGGCGACGCGTTTCGATAAATTCGCGTTCGTGCATTCCGGTTCTTTCTTCCCGCCAACCCTCCCCTTCAGCAAGGGGTTCAATACGGTTGACGAGGTTGTCGTGCACCCATTGCGTGTCGCGCTGCCAGTCAATAACCTGCTGACCGTGATCCAGATGCACCGGACGCGGTAAGCCGTCTAACCCTAAGCGGCCCCAATCCCACAGCTTGAAGGTGAAGATATAGGGCGTTGCACTGATCTCCAGCACCATGGTTCCTGCACCCGAGCAGTGTACGGTTCCGGCGGGGATCAGGAAGTGATCGTGTTTATGTGCAGGGATCTGGTTAACGAATCGTTCATCATCAAAGGTTTTTTCGCCACGACCCGCGGCCCGGAGGTCGTCGAGCATATCCTGCGGTGCGATCCCGGTTTTGGTCCCGAGATACACCACGGCGTCCGGCTCGGCTTCGAGAATGTAATAGCTCTCATCCTGGGTATAGTGCATACCAAACTGCTGTTGAATGTACTCCGTGAGCGGATGAACCTGAAAACTCAAATTCTGGCCGCCAATAGTGTCGAGGAAGTCAAAACGGATCGGGAATTCCGCGCCAAAGCGCGCGTGAACTTTTTCACCCAGCAGGGGGCGGGGACAGGTCAGCACCAGATCCTGAGAGGGGATCTCGATCCGCACGTTGCCAAAACGCAGTAACAGGCTGTTTTCCTCGGGCACGCAATCAAAACACCACGCGTAATTGGGGGCTGAGGGATCGAGATCGAAGCGTTGTTTCATCCATTGCCCGCCCCAGACGCCTGGGTCAAAGAAAGGGGCAACGCGAAACGGTTGTTCGGTGGTTTGTTGCAGACCGGCGCGTAACGCCTCGCCGCTGACCATCGCGGGACTATTTTCTACCGTGGTATCGAGCAAATAATCGGCGCGTTTGAGTAACGGCGTTTTGTGTTTGTCGAATACCCGCCATTCAATGAAAAAAGCACGTTTGTAACGACGAAGAATATCTTCATCCTGGTTTTCTGCACCCCAGTTACCCAGCCCGTTATGACGCATACGCTGTTGAATTTCCCAGCGCGGAAGATCGGCATAAACCAGTACGTCACCAGGGTGTGCCAGCGCAGCGCCTGAGCCGTACACGACAACCAGCCCTGAGGTAACGGCATCAATCTGTTGGCGGAGTTGGCTGAGTTTGTCGCTATCAAAAAATTCATCCAGGTGATGACAGGAGAGAACGCCGAATACGCGATCGTCGGTAAGGTTACGCGCCAGTAAATCATGCAGGGCCTGCTCATCGCGGCGGGCAGATTCAATATTCAGCACCAGTGCGGTATCTAATGTCGTAACAAGCTGTTGCTCCAGCTCGTCAAGCCGCACGCCCGGATAGCAATCCACGATCAATACGGTTTTGGCGGAGGTAGAAACCCTGGTGTTAAGCACTGAATGAATTGACGACCAACCCTGCCAGGCGTGGTTGTCATAGCCCTGAACGTTAACCTCAGGGAATTTATTATAGGTTGTACGCATATTCTGTCTCCGTGTTGGCTTATTTAAGATTAATCGATTAACCTTATTTTCATAGTGTGGTTAACGCGATTAACCCGCCATAATCAGAATCCAGTGCGGTGAAATGCACGTTAGCGTGATGTGAATCACACGTAAAAAGGCAATATTTCGGTTATTCGATTAACCTTCGAAATAAACAGGAGAGGTCATGACTACAGTCACGCTGGCGCAGGTTGCTGAACGCGCGGGAGTCTCCACGGCAACCGTTTCAATGGTGTTGCGTAACCGGGGGCGCATTTCTCAGGCCACACGTGACAGGGTGCTCAAAGCGCTGGACGATGCCGGCTACGTTTATAATCAAACCGCCGCTAACCTGCGTAACCGGAGCAGTAATCAGGTCGGATTGTTGTTACACGATATCACTAACCCTTTTTACGGTGAGATGACAGCAGGGCTAAGCCATGAGATGGAGCGGCATGACCTGCTTCTGTTTCTGGCAAACAGCGAAGAGTCAGGAGAAAGGCAGCAAAAATTTGTCGACTCGTTGATGCGCAATAATGCCTGCGGCATGGTGCTCTGCGCGGCGCGCGAAACACCGACCTCCTTCTTCGAGGCGCTGAAAAGGCGCAATATTCCCGCCATCATGGTGGTTCGCCCTCTTAGCGACCCTGATTTTGATTTTGTGGGAACCGACAACTTTCTCGGTACGCAAATGGCCACCACCCATTTAGTCAAAATGGGGCATAAGAATATTGCGTTTATCGGTGGTAGCCCAAGTTCCGGGAGCCGGGCACAGCGTATCGGTGGATTCACCAGCACGTTGCTGGAGCAGGGAATATCGCCGAATCCGCAATGGATAGTGGCGACACAGGCCAGCCAAATTGACGGCGCAAAAGTGGCAGAGTCGCTTCTTATGCGGTTCCCGGAAATTACCGCCGCCGTTTGTTATCAGGATATTGTGGCGCTTGGGGTTATGCAGGCATTACGTAAAATGGGGCGTGAACCAGGGCGCGATTTTGCGCTGGTGGGGTTCGATGACATCACTGAAGCGGCGCTGGTACAACCTGCGCTCACCACCGTGTCGGTGGCCGCAAAAGAGATAGGTCGCAAGGCTGGGGAGCTACTTTATAGTCGCATTCAGGGAAATGACGAACCTCCGAAACGCATTATTCTGCCACCTGCGCTGGTGGTCAGAGAATCATGTGGTTTTCGCTGATCGTCATGCCTTTTACTGATATCTCTGCCTGTTTATCATTAAATTCTAATTATCGACGTTTTCGGCTGGCGGCGCAGCGATGTGCTGGTTAATCTGAAAACGATTTACGTAAAATTAACAAAAGAGAATAGCTATGCATGATGCACAAATCCGCGTTGCCATCGCGGGAGCCGGAGGGCGCATGGGGCGTCAGTTGATTCAGGCCACTCTTGGCATGGATGGCGTACAGCTCGGCGCGGCGCTGGAGCGCGAAGGTTCTTCTTTGCTGGGAAGCGATGCCGGAGAGTTAGCGGGAGCCGGTAAAACGGGCGTTACCGTGCAAAGTAGTCTTGAGGCGGTGAAAGATGATTTTGATGTTTTCATCGATTTTACTCGCCCGGAAGGCACGCTGGCGCATCTGGCGTTTTGCCGCCAGCACGGTAAAGGGATGGTGATTGGCACCACTGGCTTTGATGACGCGGGCAAACAGGCTATTCGTGATGCTGCGCAGGACATTGCTATCGTTTTCGCCGCGAACTTTAGCGTTGGCGTTAACGTTATGCTTAAGCTGCTGGAGAAGGCGGCGAAAGTGATGGGGGATTACACCGATATTGAGATTATTGAAGCCCATCACCGTCATAAAGTGGATGCGCCGTCAGGCACTGCGCTGGCGATGGGGGAGGCGATTGCCGGGGCGCTGGATAAAGATTTAAAAGAGTGTGCCGTCTATTCGCGTGAAGGTTACACCGGTGAGCGCGTACCCGGTACGATCGGTTTTGCCACGGTGCGGGCGGGAGATATCGTTGGTGAGCATACCGCGATGTTTGCCGATATTGGCGAGCGCATTGAGATCACGCATAAAGCCTCCAGCCGCATGACCTTTGCCAATGGCGCAGTACGATCGGCAATTTGGCTGAAATCAAAGTCAAACGGTCTTTTTGATATGAAAGATGTGCTTGATTTACGCAGTTTATAACTTTTATTACCCTTCGTGATGTGGTTATTGTAATCATAACTATTTGATTACATAGGGCAATATTTTATTGCCCTTTTATTTTTTCGCTTTTTAATTTGATTTTTTATTTAATGGCCTGTTTGTTGGTGTTTTGCAGAGTTATTTTGTTATTTCAATGTAAATTTTGACCAAATGGTCCACTTTTTTCTATCGCGCTTCCTGTTTTTACACTCTTTATCTTCCGCAAGCGTTTTCTACCCCAAGTTAGCTGATCTTTTTGCCTGTTAAATCGTGTGTTTTATCCCAGTGGCGTAAAATAATAATAAAAAATGCCCTTTTGGGTAGACTTTTACGTGGGCTATCTCTAGAATGCCGCCGTTTGCCAGAAATCCATAGGTAAGCAAATTTGCATTGATTCATGAGGTGTCAATGAATTAATATGCAAATAAAGTGAGTGAATATTCTCTGGAGGGTGTTTTGATTAAGTCAGCGCTATTGGTTCTGGAAGACGGAACCCAGTTTCACGGTCGGGCCATAGGGGCAACAGGTTCGGCGGTTGGGGAAGTCGTTTTCAATACTTCAATGACCGGTTATCAAGAAATCCTCACTGATCCTTCCTATTCCCGCCAAATCGTCACTCTTACTTATCCTCATATCGGTAATGTCGGCACCAATGAAGCCGATGCAGAATCTTCTCAAGTACATGCGCAAGGCCTGGTCATCCGCGACCTGCCGCTGATTGCCAGCAACTTCCGCGATACCGAAGACCTCTCTTCTTACCTCAAACGCCATAATATTGTGGCAATTGCCGATATCGATACCCGTAAGCTGACGCGTTTGCTGCGTGAAAAGGGCGCACAGAACGGCTGCATTATCGCGGGTGATAACCCGGATGCGGCGCTGGCGCTGGAAAAAGCGAAAGCCTTCCCAGGTCTGAACGGTATGGATCTGGCGAAAGAAGTGACCACCGCGGAGCCTTATAGCTGGACACAAGGTAGCTGGACGCTGGCCGGTGACCTGCCGGAAGCTAAATCCGCCGATGAACTGCCGTTCCACGTAGTGGCCTACGATTTTGGCGCTAAACGTAACATTCTGCGTATGTTAGCGGATCGCGGCTGCCGCCTGACGGTTGTGCCGGCGAAAACCTCTGCTGAAGATGTTCTGAAGATGAATCCGGACGGTATCTTCCTGTCCAACGGTCCTGGCGATCCGGCGCCGTGCGACTACGCGATTGCCGCGATTCAGAAATTCCTCGAAACCGATATTCCGGTATTTGGCATCTGCCTCGGCCATCAACTGCTGGCGCTGGCAAGCGGTGCGAAGACCATTAAGATGAAGTTCGGCCACCACGGCGGCAACCATCCGGTAAAAGATATTGATAACAACACCGTGATGATCACCGCTCAGAACCACGGTTTTGCGGTCGATGAGGCCTCCATGCCTGCCAACCTGCGCGTGACCCACAAGTCGCTGTTCGACGGCACCCTGCAGGGGATTCATCGTACCGACAAACCGGCGTTCAGCTTCCAGGGGCACCCTGAAGCAAGCCCGGGTCCACACGACGCTGCGCCGCTGTTCGACCACTTTATCGAGTTAATTGAGCAATACCGTCAGTCCGCGAAATAATCAGGAGTAAAAGAGCCATGCCAAAACGTACAGACATAAAAAGTATCCTGATTCTGGGCGCGGGTCCGATCGTTATCGGTCAGGCGTGTGAGTTTGACTATTCCGGCGCGCAGGCTTGTAAAGCCCTGCGTGAAGAGGGTTACCGCGTTATTCTGGTGAACTCCAACCCGGCGACCATCATGACCGACCCGGAAATGGCCGATGCCACCTACATCGAGCCGATTCACTGGGAAGTGGTACGCAAAATCATTGAGAAAGAGCGCCCGGATGCGGTGCTGCCAACCATGGGCGGTCAGACGGCGCTGAACTGTGCGCTGGAGCTGGAACGTCAGGGCGTACTGGCTGAGTTCGGCGTGACCATGATTGGCGCGACGGCGGATGCCATTGATAAAGCGGAAGACCGTCGTCGCTTCGACATCGCGATGAAAAAAATCGGTCTCGATACCGCACGTTCAGGCATCGCTCACACCATGGAAGAAGCGCTGGCGGTTGCCGCTGACGTCGGCTTTCCGTGCATTATCCGTCCGTCTTTCACCATGGGTGGCACCGGCGGCGGTATCGCCTACAACCGCGAAGAGTTTGAAGAAATTTGCGAACGCGGTCTGGATCTTTCCCCAACCAACGAACTGCTGATTGATGAATCGCTGATTGGCTGGAAAGAGTACGAGATGGAAGTGGTACGTGATAAAAACGACAACTGCATCATCGTCTGCTCCATCGAAAACTTCGACGCGATGGGCATCCATACCGGTGACTCCATCACCGTTGCGCCAGCCCAGACGCTGACCGACAAAGAATATCAAATCATGCGTAACGCCTCGATGGCGGTACTGCGTGAAATCGGCGTTGAAACCGGTGGTTCTAACGTCCAGTTTGCGGTAAACCCGAAAAACGGTCGTCTGATTGTTATCGAGATGAACCCGCGCGTCTCCCGCTCCTCGGCGCTGGCGTCCAAAGCAACCGGCTTCCCGATTGCTAAAGTCGCAGCCAAGCTGGCGGTAGGTTACACCCTCGACGAACTGATGAACGACATCACCGGCGGGCGGACTCCGGCTTCGTTTGAGCCGTCCATCGACTACGTTGTGACGAAAATTCCACGCTTCAACTTCGAGAAATTTGTTGGCGCTAACGACCGTCTGACCACCCAGATGAAATCTGTCGGTGAAGTGATGGCGATTGGCCGCACCCAGCAGGAGTCTCTGCAAAAAGCGCTGCGCGGTCTGGAAGTGGGCGCGACCGGCTTCGACCCGAAAGTAAGTCTGGATGACCCGGAAGCGCTGACCAAAATCCGCCGCGAGTTGAAAGACGCGGGCGCTGAGCGTATCTGGTACATCGCCGATGCTTTCCGTGCTGGCCTGTCCGTCGATGGCGTGTTCAACCTGACCAACATCGACCGTTGGTTCCTGGTGCAGATTGAAGAACTGGTGCGCCTGGAAGAAAAAGTCACAGACCTTGGCATCAACGGCCTCGACGCTGACTTCTTGCGCGTACTGAAGCGCAAAGGTTTCGCCGATGCGCGTCTGGCGAAACTGGCCGGCGTACGCGAAGCGGAAATCCGCAAGCTGCGTGACCAATATAACCTGCACCCGGTCTACAAGCGCGTGGATACCTGCGCGGCAGAATTTGCCACCGATACCGCTTACATGTACTCCACTTATGAAGACGAGTGCGAAGCGAATCCAACTCAGGATCGTGACAAGATTATGGTGCTGGGCGGTGGTCCAAACCGTATCGGTCAGGGCATTGAATTCGACTACTGCTGCGTACACGCCTCGCTGGCGCTGCGCGAAGACGGTTACGAGACCATCATGGTCAACTGTAACCCAGAAACCGTTTCTACCGACTACGATACCTCCGACCGTCTGTACTTCGAGCCGGTAACGCTGGAAGACGTGCTGGAAATCGTGCGCATCGAGAAGCCGAAAGGCGTTATCGTGCAGTACGGCGGCCAGACTCCGCTGAAGCTGGCGCGCGCGCTGGAAGCGGCAGGCGTGCCGGTTATCGGCACCAGCCCGGATGCTATCGACCGTGCGGAAGACCGTGAACGCTTCCAGCAGGCGGTTGACCGTCTGAAGCTGAAACAACCGGCTAACGCCACCGTGACCGCCATTGAAATGGCGGTTGAGAAGGCGAAAGAGATTGGCTACCCGCTGGTGGTTCGTCCGTCCTACGTTCTCGGCGGCCGCGCGATGGAAATCGTCTACGACGAAGCCGACCTGCGTCGCTACTTCCAGACCGCGGTCAGCGTTTCTAACGATGCGCCGGTACTGCTGGACCGTTTCCTTGATGACGCGGTGGAAGTGGACGTGGATGCCATCTGCGACGGTGAAATGGTGCTGATTGGCGGTATCATGGAGCACATCGAACAGGCGGGCGTGCACTCCGGTGACTCCGCATGTTCTCTGCCTGCGTATACCCTGAGCCAGGAAATTCAGGATGTGATGCGCCAGCAGGTGCAGAAACTGGCCTTCGAACTGCAGGTTCGCGGTCTGATGAACGTCCAGTTTGCGGTGAAGAATAACGAAGTTTACCTGATTGAAGTGAACCCGCGTGCGGCGCGTACCGTTCCGTTCGTCTCCAAGGCAACGGGCGTACCGTTGGCGAAAGTTGCAGCGCGCGTGATGGTCGGGAAAACGCTGGCACAGCAGGGCGTCACCAAAGAAGTTATCCCGCCGTACTACTCGGTAAAAGAAGTGGTGCTGCCGTTCAACAAGTTCCCGGGCGTTGATCCGCTGTTAGGGCCAGAAATGCGCTCTACTGGTGAGGTGATGGGCGTGGGCCGTACCTTCGCGGAAGCGTTCGCCAAGGCACAGCTCGGCAGCAGCTCCACCATGAAAAAACAGGGGCGTGCGCTGCTCTCCGTTCGCGAAGGCGATAAAGAGCGCGTGGTTGACCTGGCGGCGAAGCTGCTGAAGTTTGGTTTCGAGTTGGATGCGACGCACGGTACCGCGATTGTGCTGGGCGAAGCGGGTATCAATCCACGTCTGGTGAACAAGGTGCATGAAGGCCGTCCGCACATTCAGGACCGTATCAAGAATGGCGAGTACACTTACATCATCAACACTACCGAAGGCCGTCAGGCTATTGAAGACTCCAAGCTGATTCGCCGCAGCGCACTGCAGTACAAAGTGCATTATGACACCACCCTGAACGGTGGTTTCGCAACGGCGATGGCGCTGAATGCCGATGCTACCGAGAAGGTGACCTCGGTTCAGGAAATGCACGCGCAGATCAAAAAGTCATAAAAAAAAGGCCCGGTGATAATTGCGCTAACCGGGCCTGCAATATAATTGGGAAAGGGTTTCTGTAAAGAAACCCTTTTTTATCTCTCATAAGGTCATTCCTGGCCAACCGCGCTTTCATAACCACATTTTCAATGTAATAAGCACGATATTGCTCACACTAATCAACATTCAAGTCGCATACTATCCCTTATATCCACAATTTTAATATGGCTTAGTTTTTATTAATTTGGACAGGCCGTAGCCAGATTTTTAATTTGTGAAATGGTGTGCTTATGTGTGAAAAATATGTTGAAAGACCGCTTTATTTGTTAATTGCTGACTGGATGATGGCTGAAGATCGTTGGATCACAGCAAAGGAAATTTCCCGCCATTTTGATATTGAACACTGCAAAGCAATTAATACGCTCTCTTATATTCTGTCGGAAGTGGGAGAAATTGTTTGTGAAGTTAAGATGATCCCTAATCAAATTGCAGGCCGCGGCTGCCAGTGCCAGCGTTTGGTGAAAGTCATCAGTATTGATTCTCATCTCTACAGACGCTTGAATCACAATTTGCAGGAGAAAAAGGTGAGTGTGGCGAAAACGCCGCGACTGCCAGCGGTTCCCCCAACAGAGCTTAACCGTGAGCAGAAATGGCAGATGATGCTCTCCAAGAGCATGCGTCGATAATGGTGATTTGCCGGATCGGCGTGAGCGCTTCTCCGGCATAAATTACCGTGCTGATTTTGGCTTTACGTCCGTCGTGCCTTTCAGGCGCGGTCGGTTTTTTTCGACCTGCGTTAATGGCAAGGTTTCGTGTAGTCCTGTTTGGCAGCGGATTGCAAGGTCCTGATACTCTTTGGTGTTCAGCCGTTTCCAGTGCAGCTCCTGGTCCGTGACTTCACGCAGTACGCGAACCGGTGAACCAACCAGCATCTGCCTTGCCTCTCCCTGAAATCCGGCTTTGACAAAGCTCATGGCAGCGACAATGCTCTCTTCGCCAATCACCGCACCGTCCATAATCACGCTGTTCATGCCAATCAGCGCATCTCTGCCCACCACGCAGCCGTGCAGGATTGCGCCATGGCCGATGTGTCCATTCTCATGCACGATAGTGTCGGAGTCGCAATAGCCGTGCATGATGCAGCCATCCTGCAGGTTAGAACCGGCTTCCAGAATCAGGCGACCATAGTCACCGCGCAATGAGGCGTGTGGACCAATATAAACCCCGGCCCCCACAATGACATCGCCAATCAGCACAGCGCTGGGATGGACATAGGCATCCGGATGTACCACCGGAATCAGGCCCTCAAAGGCGTAATAGCTCATTGTCTTATCTCGGTTTTATTGCCGGATTGCGGCGTAAATACCTTATCCGGCATAGGCACATTAACGACCTTTCCATACCGGATCGCGTTTTTCCGCAAATGCCTGTGGTCCTTCGAGCGCATCTTCCGAGTGCAGCACCGATGGATAGTGCTTCAGCACACCGCTGCGGATGTACCGGTAGCCTTCTTCCACCGGCATTTCGCTGGTCGCACGGTAAATCTCTTTCAGCGCGGCGATAGCCAGCGGGGCGCTATTTACCAGCTGCTGCGCCAGTTCGCGCGCGCTATCCATCAGTTCGCTCTGGCTGACAACGCGGTTGACGATGCCCCAGCGCAGTGCTTCTTCGGCGCTCATTCGTCTGCCGGTCATCACCATTTCGTTAACGATTGCCGGTGGCAGCAGTTTAGGTAAACGCAGTACGCCGCCGCTGTCAGGCACGATCCCGAGTTTTGCTTCCGGCAGCGCGAAGCTGGCATTTTCCGCACAGACGATAAAATCCGCCGCCAGCGCCAGCTCAAAACCGCCGCCAAACGCGTAGCCGTTTACCGCGGCGATGACCGGCTTATCGAGGTCGAAAATTTCGGTTAAACCGGCGAAGCCGCCTGGGCCAAAATCGGCATCTGGCGCTTCACCTTCGGCCGCCGCTTTTAAGTCCCAGCCCGCAGAAAAGAATTTCTCTCCGCCGCCGGTGATAATTGCTACGCGTAATTCCGGGTCATCACGAAAATTAAGAAAAGCTTCCCCCATTGCAAAGCTGGTTTTAGCGTCAATGGCATTGGCTTTAGGCCGGTCAAGGGTAATTTCCAGGATCGGGCCGTTACGGGTCAGATGTAATGATTCACTCATAGTTCATCTCCAGATAATTAGGTTTCCCGGCCGGAGGAATTCCGACCGGAAGGGTTATTTCAGATTTTTTTTGATTATTTTTCCTGAACAATTGCGCGGCAGGTCGGTTCTTATCTCCATAAAAGAAGGAACCTTGAATTTCGCCATATTGTTTTCGCAGAAGCTGAAGAACTCAGCTTCGCTTAATGTTTCACCCTCATTAAGGACGACAAAAGCTTTAATGGCTTCATCACGGATCGAGTCTTTAATACCGACAATCACAATGTCCTGAATTTTCGGATGCGCAGAAATAATATTTTCCAGCTCGACGCAGGAGACATTTTCCCCACCGCGTTTAATCATGTTGCAGCGTCTGTCGACGAAATAAAAAAAACCGTCCGCATCCTGGTAACCCGAATCACCGGTATGCAACCACCCTTCAGGTTCCAGCGCTTTGGCAGTAGCGTCGGGTTGCGCGTAGTACTCTTTGAAAATTGTTTTTCCCGGCACGCCTTTAATGCAGATTTCGCCAATTTCTCCGGCAGGCAGGGGACGGTTGTGATCGTCACGGATTTCAGCTTCATAGCTAAAACCCACGCGACCAATAGAGGGCCAGCGCCGTTTGTCCCCGGGGCGATCGCCAATAATGCCCACGATGGTTTCGGTCATACCGTAGGAGGTCAGCAGTCTGACGCCAAAGCGTTCGATAAAGGCATCTTTTTCCTGTTCGGATAAATTGAGATAGAACATCACTTCGCGTAGGTGATGCTGTCTGTCCGTTGGGGCTGCGGGTTGGACCATCAGCGTTCTGATCATCATCGGGATGCATTCGGTGACCGTCGCCTGATATCTACGCACCTGATCCCAGAACGCCCTGGCGCTGTACTTCTCCACCAGCACAAAGGTGCTGCCTGCGGAGAAGGCAGCCATGGCGGCCGTACACTGACAGTCTATATGGAAAGCGGGCATCACCGTCATATAGACGTCATCATCGCGCAGAGCGATTTGCCAGGAGGTGTAGTAGCCCGCAAAGCGCAGGTTGTAGTGGGTAATCACCACCCCTTTAGGCCGCGAGGTGGTACCTGAGGTAAACAGAATTTCCGCCGTATCGTCAGTGGATAACGCAGGCGTATAGCACAGATTAGTCGACTGGCGGGCTTGCAGTTGGGTAAAGTGGCTCACGCCGTCGTCAACCGGAAGCTGCTCGCCAATCAGACAGATATGATTAAGCGGAGTGGTATTTTCCAGCCGTATCTGGCGGTACATAGGATAAAACTCGGCACTGGTGACCAGCAGGCTCACCTGGCTGTTTTGCAGGATCCAGGCGCTCTCTTCGCCCAGCAAGCGGGCATTAATCGGCACCATAATGGCGCCAATTTTTGCCAGTCCAAACCAGCAAAAGATAAATTCCGGACAGTTATCCAGATGCAATGCGACCTTGTCGCCCTTGCGGATCCCTAAGGAATGGAAAAGGTTCGCCGTGCGGTTTATCTCTTCATTGAGCGAGGCATAGCTATACTGCCGAACGATTCCTTCGCAGGATTCGAAAATTAACGCCGTTTTATCTCCGTACACCCCGGCCAGGTCGTCCCACATCTGACGTAAGTTTTGTCCGCCAACGATATCCATAATGCTTTATCCACTGAAATCAGGCGTGAGCGCTAACCAACCAGCGGGTCAGCGCGTCGCGTTTATTCCTCAACTCTGGCCAGGCCTTTGCCGACCAGCTCATTTATGTCTGCTTCGCTATAACCAATGTTTTTCAGAATGGCGGCGGTATCCATGCCGTGTGACGGCATGCCACGCCAGATTTTCCCTGGGTTGTTTTTAAATTTCGGCATGATGTTCGGCCCTTTGCAGGTGCGGCCGTCCATCGTTTGCCACTGAGTAATAGATTCACGGGCAACGTACTGCGGGTTGCCTTCCAGTTCAGGAATGGTCAGTACCTTCGCGCAGGCGATATTCAGCTCAGCAAAGCGCGCCTGGACTTCGGTGATGGTGTGCGTTGCCAGCCAGGCGTCCAGTTTCTCTTCCACGAGCGGGCCGTAAGGGCATTCCACGCGATGGATAAGCTGGGTACCTTCCGGGACTTCCTGTGTGCCAAGAATGTGGGCGAGGCCAATATCCTTGAAGCACTCGTTGATTTGCGTGATGCCGACCAGTTCCATGACGATATAGCCATCGGCGCATTTATAGAGACCGCAGCCAGCGTAATACGGGTCTTTGCCTTTGGTCATGCGTGGACAAATTTCGCCGCCGTTGAAGTAGTCCATCATGAAGTACTGACCCATACGCAGCATCACTTCGTACATGGCGATATCAATGCTTTCACCCTTACCCGTTTCGCGTACTTTGTGCAGGGCTGCCAGCGCTGCTGTCGTTGCGGTCATCCCGGAGAAGTAATCGGCGGTGTACGGGAAGGCCGGCATCGGCTGATCAACATCACCGTTTTGGATCAGATAGCCGCTGAACGCCTGCGCGATGGTGTTATATGCCGGAAGATTGGTGTACTCCTCGTTACCAAACTGGCCGAAGCCGGAAAGGTGGGCGATAACCAGTTTTGGGTTATGTTCCCACAGCACGTCATCGGTAATGCCGCGGCGAGCAAAGGCCGGGCCTTTACTGGCTTCAATGAAAATATCGGTGGTTTCCATGAGCTTCAGAAACGCTTCCCGGCCTTCATCTTTGAAAATATTCAGCGACAGGGCGTGCAGGTTGCGGCGTGAGAGCTGTGGATAGTTAGGTTGCACGCGGATGGTATCGGCCCATGCGACGTTTTCAATCCAGATAACCTCAGCACCCCATTCGGCGAACATCTGTCCGGCGAACGGGCCGGCAATTTCGATCCCTGAAAAAACCACGCGTACCCCGGCAAGTGGGCCAAAGGTTGGCATTGGTAAATGATTCATAATTTTGCTCCTGGCATTTTTTGTAGGCCCGGTAGGCGCAGCGCCACCGGGCATGTTGCCGGATGGCGGCGTAAACGCCTTATCCGGCCTACGAATCGTGCTGAATTAGCGGTATTGCTTGAGTACCGCACGACCCAACGTCAGGATCTGCATTTCATCAGAGCCACCAGAAACACGGTCAACGCGCAGATCGCGCCAGAAACGCGTGATGCGATGGTTACCCGCGATACCTACACCGCCCAGCACCTGCATGGCGGTATCGACCACTTCAAACGCGGCGTTGGCGCAGAAGTATTTGCACATTGCCGCATCGCCCGAAGTGATGGTGCCGTTATCCGCTTTCCATGCCGCTTCAAGCAGCATGTTTTTCATGGAATTCAGTTTGATCGCCATATGCGCGAACTTCTCCTGAATCAGCTGGAAGCGGCCGATCGTTTCGCCAAACTGCACGCGCTGATTGGCGTAGCGCGCGGCGTCTTCAAAAGCGCACATTGCCGTACCGTAGTTGGTCAGCGCGACGAGGAAACGTTCATGATCGAACTCTTCTTTCACGCGGTTGAAACCATTACCTTCCCGACCGAACATGTCTTTCTCGTCCAGTTCAACGTCGTCAAAGGTGATTTCACAGCAGCTATCCATGCGCAGACCGAGTTTCTCCAGCTTGTTGACCTTGATACCCGCTTTGCTCATGTCAACGAACCACTCGGTGTAAACAGGTTTATCCGGCGATGCACCATCTCTCGCCATAACCACGATGTACGGGGTATAGGCGCTACTGGTGATAAAGCACTTACTGCCATTAAGATAAACCTTACCATTTTTACGTGTATAAGTGGTTTTCAGGCTGCCAACATCCGATCCCGCTCCCGGCTCGGTGATGGCAGAGTTCCACATCTGCTTACCGGTTCCCTGGAACGCCATGATTTTATCGATTTGCTCCTGAGTCCCTTCACGCAGGAACGTGTTAAAACCGCCCGGTAACTGGTACAGCACATAGGTTGGTGCGCCCAGGCGTCCGAGTTCCATCCAGACTGCAGCGACGGTAACAAAACCCGCTTCCAGTCCACCGTGTTCTTCCGGAATCAACAGGCTATCGATGCCCATATCCGCCAGTGCTTTAACAAAACGCTCAGGGTAGACGCTGTCGCGATCGCACTCGGCAAAATAAGCTTCCCAGTTCTCACTGGCCATCAATTCACGAATACCGGCGACAAACAGCTCC
Organism: Citrobacter sp. KTE151; assembly: GCF_000398845.1. Lineage (NCBI taxonomy): Bacteria > Pseudomonadati > Pseudomonadota > Gammaproteobacteria > Enterobacterales > Enterobacteriaceae > Citrobacter > Citrobacter sp. KTE151. The sequence goes on from NZ_KB976059.1 coordinate 482,035, forward strand.
TGCTCGTCATTTAAGTTGAAATCCATCTTTCAGCCTCTTGATCAATTGGGTTAATTAGAATTACTTGTCTTTCCAGTGCACTTTGGCGTCTTTAATAAAGGACAGCGTCACCATGATGTTGACGAAGAACAGCGGGCATCCTCCGGCGATAATCGCGGTCTGAATCGGCTTCAGCCCACCCAGCGCCAGCAGAACGATACCGATGATGCCGACCAGAACGGACCAGCCGATACGCACTAACAGCGGCGGTTCTTCACCATCGCGGACTTCACGACAGGTGGACATCGCCAGGGTGTAAGAGCAGGCGTTAATCAGCGTCACGGTGGCAATAAAGCAGAGGATGAAGAATCCCCACATGGTGGCGGTGCTGAGCGGTAGAGCAGCCCAGGTTTCGATAATGGCGCGCGCCACACCGTGTTGTTCAATCAGCTGCGGGATATTGAGAACGTTTTTATCCATCAGCAGCAGCGTGTTGCTGCCAAGGACTGTCCACAGGATCCAGGTCGACGCGGTCAGGCCCAGCACCATCCCGAAGCACAGTTCACGGACGGTACGACCACGAGAAATACGGGCCAGGAAGATACTCATCTGGATGGCGTAAATGACCCACCACGCCCAGTAGAAGACGGTCCAGCCCTGTGGGAAGCCGCCTTTACCGATGGCATCGGTATAGAACAGCATGCGCGGCAGATACATCAACAGCATGCCGACGGAGTCGGTGAAGTAGTTCATGATGAAGCTGGCGCCGCTGACGATAAACACCCAGCCCAGCATCAGGAAGCTCAGATAGCTACGCACGTCGCTGGCGATCTTGACCCCTTTTTGCAGGCCGCAGGCCACGCAAATGGCGTTCAATATGATCCAGCAGGTAATGATGATTGCGTCGAGTTGCAGCGTATGCGGAATACCGAACAGATACTGCATGCACTCGGTTACCAGCGGAGTGGCCAGACCGAGGCTGGTACCCATTGCAAAGATCAGCGCCACCAGATAGAAGTTATCGACGATGGTGCCGAACAGCCCTTTCGCATGCTTCTCGCCCACTAACGGTACCAGCGTGGAGCTGGGACGGATGACGTCCATCTTGCGCACAAAGAAGAAGTAGGCGAAAGCCACAGAAAGGAAACTGTAGGTTGCCCACGGCAACGGTCCCCAGTGGAACAGGCTGTACGCCAGGCCCAGCTCTTTCGCGCCCGTGGAGTTAGGCGCGAGAGCAAACGGCGGGGTGGAGATGTAGTAGTAGATCTCGATGGAACCCCAGAACAGCACCGCGGCGGATGTACAGGAAGCGAACATCATAAAAATCCAGCTGGTGGTACTAAACTCTGGTTTTTCGTCGCCTAATTTCTTTTTGGCATACGGGCCAAAGACCAACCAGAACCAACCGAAGAGCATGACGACCATATACCATTCAAATGCCCAGCCCCAGACATTGGTGACATAACTGAATACCGCATTAATAACGACGTTAGCGGCATCGAGATCTCTTACAGTTAGCCAACAAAGTATCCCAACTATTATTAATGGCGGAAAAAAAACCTTCGGTTCAATTCCCGATTTTCTCTTTTCATTTTTCATAAGTGAATTCCAGTGTGAAAACGAAACTTATTTAGCGTGCCCGTGCATGATCGTTTGTTTATTTATTATTAATGATTTGTTGATAACTTTTTAACCTCTGGGAGCGCCTCAGTGAGTAACCCATAATGAGTATTCATATCGGGTGGTTCTGTTATCTTTGTCACACTTTTTTATGCTGAGTAATTCGCTTTAAAATTTGATATTTTTTGTTTTTAATCAATTAGTTGGTTGTGGTTTTTTAACTTTTTTAAGTGACTGGCGTTCAATATTGTTGAACCCGCAGACAATATTGAAAATTTTCATATTTGACGTGACTCTTTCAATATTGGTGAGGTGCATAACACTATTGAAAGTTACGAATTTCAATGTGTGACATTTTCAATATTGGTGATTAAGGTTTTATTTCCGAATTAAAGAGCGTGATATCTGTATTTAACACTGCCGATATAAATACGTTTCCTTCATGATTTCTGGAGATGCAATGAAGATAATTACTTGCTACAAATGCGTACCTGATGAACAGGATATTGCGATTAATAATGCTGATGGTTCACTCGATTTCAGCAAAGCGGATGGCAAAATAAGCCAGTATGATCTGAATGCGATCGAAGCGGCTTGTCAGTTGAAACAACAGTCAGGAGAGGCCCAGGTTGTGGCCATGAGCGTCGGCGGCAAAGCGCTGACCAATGCAAAAGGGCGAAAAGATGTGCTTTCCCGTGGCCCAGATGAACTGATTGTTGTTATTGACGATCAATTTGAGCAGGCGCTGCCGCAACAAACTGCCAACGCGCTGGCTGCCGCCGCGCAAAAAGCAGGTTTCGATCTGCTTATTTGCGGTGACGGTTCTTCCGATCTTTATGCTCAGCAGGTTGGTCTGCTGGTGGGCGAAGCGCTGAACATTCCGGCGATTAACGGCGTGAGTAAAATCCTCTCTCTTACCGACAGCACTCTGACGGTAGAGCGTGAACTGGAAGATGAAGTCGAAACTCTGAGCATTCCGCTTCCGGCGGTGATCGCGGTCTCAACGGACATCAACACCCCACAAATCCCTTCCATGAAAGCCATTCTTGGCGCGGCGAAAAAACCGGTTCAGGTCTGGTCGCCGGCAGACATTGGCCTGAACAGCGCGCAGGCATATTCCGAACAACACGTTGCTGCACCGAAGCAGCGCGAGCGTCAGCGCGTTGTAATTGAAGGTGACGGTGAAGAACAGATTGCCGCGTTTGTCGAGAATCTTCGCAAAATCATTTAATTATCAGGGGATGTTATGAACAAATTTTCCAGTATCTGGGTATTCAGCGATACCCCTTCTCGTCTGCCGGAACTGATGAATGGTGCGCAGGCTTTAGGTGAAAAAGTTAACACGTTTGTGCTGAGTGAAGCGGACTGCGCGACGGCATGCCATTTAGGCGCAGATGATGTCTGGTTACTCAGCGGCAAACCAGAAGAGCGTATGGTCGAAGACTACGCTGATGTGATGGCCGAAACTATTCGTCAGCACAGCGAGGGCGGGGCGGTGCTGCTGCCAAATACGCGTCGCGGCAAGCTGTTAGCGGCAAAACTGGGTTTTCGCTTGTCGGCAGCGGTCTCAAATGACGCCAGTGCAGTCGCCGTGCAGGACGGAAAAGCGGCGGTAAAACATATGGTCTACGGCGGCCTGGCGATGGGGGCAGAAACAATCGCTTCGCCGTTCGCCGTGATAACGCTCAGCAGTGGAACGTTTGACGCGCAGCAACCGGATACCGCCCGCAGCGGCGAGGTGCACAGTGTGTCATGGCAGGCTCCGGCTATAGCCGTTACTCGTACGGCAACTCAGGCACGTCAGAGCAACAGCGTCGACCTCGACAAAGCCCGTCTGGTGGTTAGCGTGGGACGCGGGATCGGCAGCAAAGAAAATATCTCGCTGGCGGAGGCGCTGTGCCAGACGATTGGTGCCGAGCTGGCGTGCTCCCGTCCGGTGGCGGAAAACGAGAAGTGGATGGAACACGAACGCTACGTCGGCATCTCCAACCTGATGCTCAAGCCTGAACTGTATCTGGCCGTGGGGATCTCCGGGCAGATCCAACATATGGTCGGCGCCAACGGCGCGCAGACGATTTTCGCCATCAACAAAGATAAAAATGCGCCGATCTTCCAGTATGCGGATTTTGGCATCGTTGGCGATGCGCTGAAGATCCTGCCTGCGCTGACGGCTGCTTTAGCGCGTTAAACCATTTCGGGCAGGATGCGAAGGTGTCCTGCCGCTGACAGGAGTACGTATGTCCGAAGATATCTTTGATGCCATCATCGTGGGTGCAGGTCTGGCGGGTTCGGTTGCGGCGCTGGTGCTGGCTCGGGAGGGCGCACAGGTGCTGGTTATCGAGCGCGGCAATTCTGCTGGCGCGAAGAATGTCACCGGTGGGCGCATGTATGCGCATAGCCTGGAGAACATCATTCCCGGCTTTGCTGAGCAGGCCCCCATTGAACGCATCATCACCCACGAAAAACTCGCCTTTATGACCGACAAAGGGGCGATGACCATCGACTATTGCAACGGCGAAGACGCCAAATCGTCGCAGGTTTCTTACTCTGTCTTACGCAGTAAATTTGACGCCTGGCTGATGGAACAGGCCGAAGAGGCGGGCGCTCAGCTCATCACCGGTATCCGCGTGGATAACGTTGTGCAGCGCGAGGGCAAAGTCGTGGGCGTGGAAGCCGATGGCGATATTCTGGAAGCCAAAGTGGTGATCCTTGCCGACGGAGTGAATTCTCTGTTGGCTGAAAAGTTGGGTATGGCAAAGCGCGTAGAGGCATCGCATGTTGCCGTCGGCGTAAAAGAGCTGATCGAGTTGCCGAAATCGGTAATTGAAGATCGTTTCCAGTTACAAGGGAACGAAGGGGCTGCCTGTCTGTTTGCCGGATCGCCCACCGATGGGTTGATGGGCGGTGGCTTTCTCTATACGAATGAAACGACCCTTTCTCTGGGACTGGTCTGCGGCCTTCATCATCTGAAAGATGCGAAAAAATCGGTTCCGCAAATGCTGGAAGATTTCAAACAGCATCCGGCGGTTGCCCCGCTTATCGCCGGTGGCAAGCTGGTGGAATATGCCGCGCACGTAGTACCGGAAGCCGGTATAAACATGCAGCCAGAACTGGTGGGGGACGGCGTATTGATTGCTGGTGACGCTGCCGGAATGTGTATGAACCTCGGCTTTACCATTCGCGGTATGGATCTCGCCATATCCGCAGGTGAAGCGGCGGCGAAAACGGTGCTTTCCGCAATGAAGCGCGACGATTTTAGCAAGCAGTCGCTGGAGGAATACCGTCAGCATCTGGACGAAGGCCCAATGCGCGATATGCGCATGTATCAAAAGCTACCCGCTTTTCTTGATAACCCACGCATGTTTACCGCTTATCCGGAAATGGCGGTCAGCATTGCGCGCGACCTGTTCACCGTGGATGGTTCGGCACCGGTGCCAATGCGTAAAAAAATCCTGCGCCATGCGAAGAAAGTGGGCTTCATCAACCTGATGAAAGATGGCCTGAAAGGAGTGACCGTATTATGACATCTCCCGTCAACGTGGACGTCAAACTGGGCGTCAATAAGTTCAATGTGGATGAAGACAGTCCGCATATCATTCTCAAAACCGATCCTGATAAACAGGCGCTGGAGGTGCTGATTAAGGCCTGTCCGGCTGGCCTGTATAAAAAGCAGGATGACGGTAGCGTACGTTTTGATTATGCCGGATGCCTGGAATGCGGAACGTGCCGCATTCTCGGACTGGATACAGCGCTGGAAAAATGGGAATACCCGCGTGGGACGTTTGGCGTGGAGTTCCGCTACGGCTAAACCTGGTGCCGGATGGCGGCTTCGCCTTATCCGGCCTACAGGAACAATGCGTAGGCCTGATAAGCGTAACGTCATCAGGCATTAAGTTAAAATAAAACAGGACATAACCATGCAGCAGCCCAGGAACTTTGATGACATCAAATTCACCTCTATTCACCGCCGGATAATGCTGTGGGGAAGCGGTGGGCCGTTTCTGGATGGTTATGTGCTGGTGATGATTGGCGTGGCACTGGAACAGCTCACGCCAGCATTGAAACTGGATGCGCAGTGGATTGGTCTGCTGGGCGCCGGTACGCTCGCGGGGCTGTTTGTGGGGACGTCGCTGTTTGGCTACATTTCCGACAAGGTCGGGCGGCGCAAAATGTTCATTATCGATATTATCGCCATTGGCGTGATATCGGCGGCAACCATGTTTGTCTCCTCGCCCGTTGAGCTGTTGGTAATGCGCGTGCTGATCGGTATTGTGATTGGTGCCGACTACCCGATCGCCACCTCGATGATCACCGAGTTTTCCAATACCCGCCAACGCGCTTTCTCCATCGGTTTTATCGCCGCTATGTGGTATGTCGGCGCCACCTGTGCCGATCTGGTCGGCTACTGGTTGTATGATGTTGAGGGTGGATGGCGCTGGATGTTGGGCAGCGCGGTGATCCCCTGCATTTTGATCCTGATTGGGCGTTTCGATCTTCCTGAATCGCCGCGCTGGCTGCTGCGTAAAGGTCGGGTGAAAGAATGTGAGGAGATGATGATCAAACTGTTCGGCGAACCGGTGGTGTTCGACGAAGAAGCGCCGCAGGAGACGCGCTTTCTTCAGCTATTTAATCGCCGTCATTTCCCGTTTGTACTGTTTGTCGCCGCTATCTGGACTTGTCAGGTGATCCCGATGTTTGCCATTTATACCTTTGGTCCGCAGATTGTGGGGCTGCTGGGGCTTGGTGCCGGGAAAAGCGCCGCGTTAGGAAATGTGGTAATCAGCTTATGCTTTATGTTGGGGTGCATTCCTCCCATGTTCTGGCTTAATAGCGCGGGCCGACGACCGCTGTTAATTGGCAGCTTCATTATGATGACGCTGGCGCTGGCCGTGCTAGGGTTAATCCCTGATATGGGCGCGTGGCTGGTGGTGCTGGCGTTTGCCGTATACGCGTTTTTCTCTGGGGGACCTGGAAACCTGCAATGGCTATACCCTAACGAACTGTTTCCCACCGATATTCGTGCGTCTGCCGTCGGGGTGATTATGTCCTTAAGCCGTATCGGCACCATTGTTTCAACCTGGGCGCTGCCGGTGTTCATCACCAAATACGGGATCAGTAATGTCATGCTGATGGGGGCGGGAATTTCGCTGATCGGCCTGCTCGTGTCCATCGCTTTCGCCCCGGAAACGCGAGGTCTGACGCTGGCGCAAACCAGCCAAATGACGATCCGCAGTAAACCCGTGACCAGGACGGGTTATTAGGAGTGTTCTGTATTTTCCCTGCAACTCAGTCAGTTAGCCTACAGTTAACGGGTATATCACTGAAAACGACTGAAAAGCAGGGAGAACACCATGCAAAAACATATTCTGATCACCTCTATTTTTACCGCAGCAGCACTGTTCACCGTTGCCGGTTGCTCCTCGAACCAGGCGGTTAAAACGACCGATGGCAAAACAATCGTGACCGACGGCAAACCGCAAGTCGATGATGATACAGGCCTGGTGTCGTACAAAAATGCGCAAACGGGTAAGACGGAACAAATTAACCGCGATCAGGTTAAAGATATGAGCGAACTGGATAACTAGTTCAGTTTTCTCCATTCAACCACTCAATAATATTGACTGTTAGCCTGCGGATTAACTGACTAAACTCACTGTTATTACAATAATGCAGTGAAACAGGCTAATCATGATCCTCATCATTTATGCGCATCCCTATCCGCAGCACTCGCATGCGAATAAGCGGATGCTTGAACAGGCAAGGATGCTGGAGGGCGTGGAGATCCGCTCGCTCTACCAGCTCTACCCCGACTTCAATATCGATATTGCCGCAGAACAGGATGCGCTGGCGCGCGCTGATTTGATTATCTGGCAGCATCCTATGCAATGGTATAGCACTCCTCCCTTACTCAAGCTGTGGATGGATAAGGTCCTTTCGCACGGTTGGGCGTATGGCCACGGCGGGACTGCGCTCCACGGTAAACATCTGCTGTGGGCAGTGACGACCGGCGGCGGCGAAAACCACTTTGATATTGGCTCCCATCCCGGATTTGATGTGCTTTCCCAGCCCTTACAGGCAACGGCGCTCTACTGTGGCCTCAAATGGCTGCCGCCGTTTGCGATGCACTGTACGTTTATCTGTGATGATGAAACTCTGCAGGCGCAGGCGCGTCATTACAAACAGCGTCTGTTGGAGTGGCAGGAGGTTCATCATGGATAACCATACGCTAATACAGGCGCTGATTTATCTCGGATCGGCGGCGCTGATTGTCCCCATTGCCGTGCGACTGGGGCTAGGATCAGTGCTGGGGTATCTCATCGCAGGGTGCATTATTGGACCATGGGGTCTGAGGATGGTGACCGACGCTGAATCAATCCTGCATTTTGCCGAGATCGGCGTGGTGCTGATGCTGTTTGTCATCGGTCTGGAGCTGGATCCGCAACGTTTGTGGAAACTGCGGGCCTCGGTGTTCGGTGGTGGTGCGCTGCAGATGGTGGTATGCGGCGGTCTGATTGGTTTGTTCTGTATGTTCCTCGGCCTGCGCTGGCAGGTAGCGGAACTGATCGGCATGACGCTGGCGCTTTCCTCCACGGCTATTGCTATGCAGGCGATGAATGAGCGGAACCTGATGGTTTCGCAAATGGGACGCAGCGCGTTTGCCGTGCTGTTGTTCCAGGATATCGCCGCTATTCCTCTGGTGGCGATGATCCCATTACTTGCGGCGAGCGGAGCATCGACAACGCTTGGGGCGTTTGCGCTCTCCGCCCTTAAGGTGGCGAGCGCCCTGGTGCTGGTGGTGTTGCTGGGGCGTTATGTGACGCGTCCGGCCTTGCGTTTTGTCGCTCGTTCTGGCCTGCGGGAAGTATTCAGTGCCGTTGCGCTGTTCCTCGTTTTTGGCTTCGGTCTGCTGTTGGAAGAGGTTGGACTGTCGATGGCGATGGGGGCGTTCCTGGCTGGCGTGCTGCTGGCAAGCTCTGAGTATCGTCACGCGCTGGAAAGCGATATCGAGCCATTTAAAGGGCTGCTGCTGGGACTGTTTTTCATCGGCGTCGGGATGTCTATCGACTTTGGTACGCTGATTGATAATCCCTTGCGCATTATCATTCTGTTGGTCGGTTTCCTGGTTATCAAAACCGTCATGCTGTGGCTGATAGCGAAACCCTTACAGGTGCCGAACAAGCAGCGCAGATGGTTTGCCGTGTTATTAGGGCAGGGCAGTGAGTTTGCCTTCGTGGTGTTTGGCGCGGCGCAAATGGCAAACGTGCTTGATCCTGATTGGGCGAAATCGTTGACGCTGGCGGTGGCGCTGTCGATGGCGGCGACGCCGATTTTACTGGTAATTCTGACGCGTCTGGAAAAATCGGCGACCGGTGAAGAGCGGGAAGCAGATGAAATCGACGAGGAACAACCTCGGGTGATCATCGCCGGGTTTGGGCGATTTGGTCAGATAACCGGTCGTCTGTTGTTGTCAAGCGGGGTCAAAATGGTGGTTCTTGATCATGACCCGGACCATATCGAAACGCTGCGTAAATTCGGCATGAAGGTTTTCTATGGCGATGCGACGCGGATGGATCTGCTGGAGTCTGCCGGGGCGGCTAAAGCTGAAGTTATTATTAACGCCATTGATGATCCGCAAACCAGCCTGCAACTGACCGAAATGGTGAAACAGTATTTCCCGCATCTGCAAATTATTGCCCGTGCGCGCGACGTGGATCATTACATCCGCCTGCGCCAGGCTGGCGTGGAGATGCCGGAACGTGAAACCTTTGAGGGCGCGCTGAAGACCGGACGTCTGGCACTGGAAGGTCTTGGGCTTGGACGCTATGAAGCGCGTGAGCGGGCCGATGTATTCCGCCGCTTCAACACGCTGATGGTTGAGGAGATGGTGAAAGGGGAAAATGACGCAACGTCCCGCGCGGCGGTATATAAACGCACCAGCGAAATGCTGAGTGAAATTATTGCGGAAGATCGTCAGCACTTATCATTAATTCAACGCCATGGCTGGCAAGGCACGGATGAAGGTAAGCATACGGGCGACGTCGCCGATGAGCCGGAAGTGAAACCGTCAGCATAGGGTAAAAAATGTGATGTTCTGCAAACTTTACTGCTAATTGGCTGTTTTTGAACTACTGTAATGCTGGCGTACCACCTTAAATAGGTCGGTTCGCCAGCAGAACGGAAAATTTTCATGCTCATCCTCTTTCCGCCAGTCGACGAAAGATTGCGCTTTCCGTATAGTGGCGACAATTTTTTTGTATCCGGGAAACATTCAATGATCAGTCTGATTGCGGCGTTAGCGGTAGATCGCGTCATCGGTATGGAAAATGCCATGCCATGGAACCTACCTGCCGATCTCGCCTGGTTTAAACGTAATACCTTAAACAAGCCGGTTGTCATGGGACGCCACACGTGGGAATCCATCGGGCGACCGTTGCCAGGGCGTAAAAATATCGTCATCAGCAGCAAGCCTGGCACCGACGATCGCGTGCAGTGGGTGAAGTCTGTTGAGGAAGCGATCGCGGCCTGTGGCGATGAACCTGAAATCATGGTTATTGGCGGTGGGCGTGTGTATGAGCAGTTCCTGCCGAAAGCGCAAAAACTGTATCTGACACACATTGATGCGGAAGTTGAAGGGGATACGCATTTCCCGGACTACGAACCGGATGACTGGGAATCGGTGTTCAGTGAATTCCACGATGCTGACGCGCAAAACTCCCACAGCTACTGCTTCGAGATTTTGGAACGTCGTTAATGTGGATGCCTGATGGCGTTGCGCTAATCAGGCCTACAGATTGCACATTCGTTTGCCGGATAAGGTGTAAGCACCGCCATCCGGCAGACGACTATCAGGCGTTGACGGCCTCGCCGGGATCCAGATTCAGATGGCGATTTGATGGCTGTACAAAGTACTGTTTGTCTTCCCAGCGCAGACAGGTGAGATCCCCGCCCCAGCAACACCCCGTATCTAACGCGTAAATACCTTCTGGCGTGCCTTTGCCCTCCAGCGATGCCCAGTGCCCGAATGCAATGCTATAGGCTTCACTGACAGGCCCAGGAATGGCAAACCACGGCTTCAGCGGGGCAGGCGCATCTTCTGGCGACTCTTTGCTGTACATATCCAACTGACCGTTGGGGAAGCAGTAACGCATGCGGGTAAACGCGTTGGTAATAAAACGCAGGCGCGCCAGCCCCGTCAGCTCCGGGGTCCAGTTATTTGGCATGTCGCCGTACATGGCATCAAGGAAGAATGGATAAGAGTCGCTCGACAGCACAGCTTCAACATCGCGAGCACAGTCCTTCGCCGTCTGCAGATCCCACTGTGGGGTAATCCCTGCATGCGCCATGACGAGTTTCTTCTCTTCATCAACCTGCAACAGCGGCTGGCGACGTAGCCAGTTAAGCAGCGTGTCAGCATCCGGTGCCTCAAGCAGCGGCGTGAGCCGGTCTTTCGGTTTATTACGGCTGATGCCAGCAAACACGGCCAGCAGGTGTAAATCGTGATTACCGAGGACTAACCGTACGCTGTCGCCAAGCGATTTAACGTAGCGCAAAACGTCTAACGACCCTGGCCCACGCGCGACCAGATCGCCGGTGAGCCATAAGGTGTCTTGTTCTGGATTAAAGTCAACCTGGTGCAGCAAGGCTACCAGTTCATCGTAACAACCGTGAACGTCGCCAATGAGGTATGTTGCCATAGCTATTGTTTTAATGAATGAGTGTAGGAACGGCGAGTCGGAACACGGGAATGTCGATGGTAAAGGCGATCCCTTGCTCATCGATCATTTCGTAATGACCCTGCATGGTGCCCAGCGGTGTTTCAATCACCGCACCGCTGGTGTACTGGTACTCTTCGCCAGGTTCGATGTGGGGCTGAACGCCAACCACGCCTTCGCCCTGAACTTCGGTTTCACGGCCATGACCATTGGTGATCAACCAATAACGCCCCAACAGCTGCACAGGCGCTCGCCCCAAATTGCGGATAGTCACGGTATAAGCAAAAACGTAACGTTCATCATCAGGTGAGGATTGCGCCTCAATGTAGACGCTTTGTACCTGAATGCACACTCGGGGCGAATTGATCATGTTTAACTCTCCTTCGATGGCGCGTTTTCTGACAGATAGTTAGCCATCCGGCAGTATTGCGCGACAGAGATATTTTCCGCTCGCATCGCCGGATCAACGCCCAGTTCTGTCAGTACTTCAACGCTAAACAGGTTGCCGAGACTATTACGTACCGTTTTGCGACGCTGATTAAACGCTTCAGTGGTAATACGGCTCAGCACACGAACATCTTTAACGGGGTACGGCATTGTCGCGTGAGGGACCAGACGCACCACGGCGGAATCGACTTTAGGCGCAGGCGTAAATGCGGATGGCGGCACTTCAAGTACCGGGATCACATTGCAGTAATACTGCGCCATGACACTTAATCGACCATACGCTTTACTGTTTGGCCCTGCAACCAGACGGTTGACCACCTCTTTTTGCAACATGAAATGCATGTCGGCGATGGCATCAGTATAGGAAAAAAGATGGAACATGAGCGGCGTGGAGATGTTGTACGGCAGGTTGCCGAATACGCGCAGCGGCTGACCCATCGTTTGTGCGAGTTCGCCGAAGTTCATGGTCATGGCATCTTGCTGATAAATCGTCAGCTTCGGCCCTAAAAACGGGTGTGTTTGCAGGCGGGCGGCGAGATCGCGGTCCAGCTCAATGACCGTGAGCTTGTCCAGGCGTTCGCCTACAGGTTCGGTCAACGCTGCCAGGCCCGGGCCGATTTCGACCATAGCCTGACCTTTCTGCGGGTTAATAGCAGAGACAATACTTTCGATCACAAACTGATCGTTGAGGAAGTTTTGCCCGAAACGTTTACGGGCTAAGTGGCCCTGATGGACTCGATTATTCATTGGTATTAACAATCATTTTGATGGCGAGATTAAGCGCCGTAATAAAACTGCCGACATCTGCTTGCCCACGACCCGCAAGTTCAAGCGCGGTGCCGTGATCGACGGATGTGCGAATAAAGGGCAGGCCCAGCGTGATATTCACACCGCGACCAAATCCCTGGTATTTTAGCACGGGGAGACCCTGATCGTGGTACATTGCCAGCACGGCATCCGCGTGGTCGAGATATTTGGGCTGAAACAGCGTATCTGCGGGCAGCGGGCCGTTTAATTTCATCCCCTGCGCACGCAGTTCATCAAGGACCGGAATGAGGGTGTCTATCTCTTCCGTTCCCATATGACCACCTTCACCGGCATGCGGGTTAAGACCGCACACCAGAATATGCGGATCGGCAATGCCAAACTTGGTGCGCAAATCATGATGCAAAATACCGATCACTTCTTTAAGCAGAGCAGGCGTAATGGCGTCGGCAACGGCTCTGAGAGGCAAATGAGTGGTTGCCAGGGCAACGCGCAGTGCTTCAGTCGCCAGCATCATGACGACTTTCTTCGCCTGTGAGCGCTCTTCAAAAAACTCGGTATGTCCGGTAAACGGGACGCCTGCGTCATTGATTACGCCCTTGTGTACCGGACCGGTAATCAGCGCCGCAAACTCACCTTGCAGACAACCATCGCAGGCGCGAGCCAGCGTATCCACTACATATTGTCCGTTCTCTACCGCCAACTGACCCGCGATAACAGGCGCCCGCAGCGCAATCGGCAACAGCGTCAACGTACCTGCTGATTGCGGTCTGGCTGGGGTATCTGGAGAGTATGGGAGGAGTGAAAGCGGTAAACCGAGCATTGCTGCCCGGTCACTGAGGAGTGCGGCATCCGCACAGACAACGAGTTCTACAGGCCACTCACGCTGGGCGAGCTGAACCACCAGGTCCGGGCCAATCCCGGCGGGTTCGCCGGGAGTGATCACAACGCGTTGAATACGAGTCATTAGTTGCTCAGAACTTTAACGTAGGCGCTGGCGCGCTGTTCCTGCATCCAGGTTGCCGCTTCTTCCGAGAATTTACGGTTCATCAGCATACGATAAGCTCTGTCTTTCTGCGCCGCATCAGTTTTATCAACGTTACGCGTGTCCAGCAGCTCGATCAGATGCCACCCGAAAGAGGAGTGCACCGGGGTACTCATCTGGCCTTTGTGAAGTTTGGTCAGCGCATCGCGGAAAGCGGGATCGAAAATATCCGCTGCAGCCCAGCCCAGATCGCCGCCCTGGTTGGCAGAGCCCGGATCCTGAGAAAACTCTTTAGCCGCTGCCGCGAAGGTTGTTTTACCGCTCTTAATATCAGCTGCGATTTGTTCCAGCTTCAGACGCGCCTGTTGATCGGTCATGATCGGCGATGGCTTGAGCAGAATATGGCGGGCATGAACTTCAGTCACGGAGATGCTCTGGCTTTGACCACGCATATCGTTAACTTTCAGGATGTGGAAGCCGACACCAGAACGAATTGGGCCTATGATATCGCCTTTTTTCGCGGTGCTTAGCGCCTGGGCAAAGATGCCCGGCAGCTCCTGAATACGTCCCCAACCCATCTGGCCGCCTTTCAGCGCCTGCTGGTCAGCGGAATAGGTGATAGCCAGTTTGCCGAAATCGCTACCGTTACGCGCTTCATCAACAACAGATCGCGCCTGACTTTCAGCCGCGTTAACCTGGTCAGAAGTTGGGTTTTCCGGTAATGGGATCAGAATGTGGCTCAGGTTCAGCTCGGTGCTGGCATCGTTTTGGTTGCCGACCTGCTGCGCCAGGGCATCCACTTCCTGAGGCAGGATAGTAACGCGACGGCGAACTTCGTTGTTACGCACTTCAGAGATGGTCATCTCTTTGCGGATCTGGTTACGATAGGTCGAATAGCTTAAGCCATCCTGTGCCAGACGGCTGCGCATCTGATCCAGCGTCATGTTGTTTTGCTTGGCGATGTTGGCAATCGCCTGATCCAGTTGCTCGTCAGAGATTTTAACACCCATCTTCTGACCCATCTGCAGGAGGATTTGATCCATGATCAAACGTTCCAGGATCTGATGACGCAGCGTGGCGTCGTCCGGTAATTGTTGACCAGCCTGACCCGCATTAAGTTTTACTGACTGCATTAAGCCATCGACGTCGCTTTCCAGAACGACGCCGTTATTGACGACGGCTGCGACTTTATCGACTACCTGCGGGGCAGCGAAACTGGTATTCGCGATCATGGCGATACCGAGAAGCAGCGTTTTCCAGTTCTTCATACTTTTTCCATTTCAATTAACCGCAAAGCGGATTACGTTGTAAATCAATCAGATCATAAAGAGCTTTGATACGGCAAAATGTTAGAACGCAACATTTGGTTGGTGCCGAGACCGTAGTTAGAACTCAGGCCGCGTAGTTCGATATTAAAGCCGATCGTGTTGTCATAAACTGCATGTTTCTGAGTGTCATCCCAGCCGTTCAGCTTACGTTCGTAGCCGAAGCGAATGGCGTAACAGCAGGAGTTGTACTGCAGACCCAGCATGGAATCCGCTTCTTTGTTCACGTTGGTATCAAAGTAGTAAGCCCCGACAATCGACCAGCGGTCGGCGATCGGGAAGCTTGCTACCGCGCCCACCTGTGAAATCCCGTTTTCATACTGAGGGGCATTCCAATAGTTCTTGTCGTTTTTATTCGGCAAAGTTGCCTGGATATATTCCGGGCTAGCATAACGGTAGTTCAGCTGCAGCATACGGTTTTCGTCGCGGCGGTATTCGATACTGCTGCTGCTGGTTGCAACGCTGTCCAGACGCGTGTCGTACTGGATCCCACTGCGTAAACCCCAGCGTTCGGAGATGCGCCAGTAGGTGTCGCCAGCCCATACCAATGAGCCTGTTTTGTCGTCATTCTCCCATTCGATATGGTCATCGCCGGTGCGAGACTCGGTGAAATAGTAGATTTGACCCACAGAAATATTAAAACGTTCAACGGCCGCGTCATCATAAACGCGAGATGTGACCCCGGTCGTTACCTGGTTAGCAGACGCGATGCGGTCCAGACCGCCATAGGTACGGTCACGGAACAGTCCGCTATAGTCAGATTGCAGCAGGGATGAGTCATAGTTATAGATATGACTTTGGTCGCGATACGGTACATACAGGTACTGAGCACGGGGCTCCAGCGTTTGGGTATAGCCCGGCGCTAACATGTTCATATCGCGCTCGAAGATCATCTTGCCGTCAACTTTAAACTGCGGCATGACGCGGTTGGCTGAATCATCAAGCTTGTTAACGTTACGCGGGTTGCTGTTGTACCAATCCAAGTTAGTTTGCTGATAGTGCGTCGCCAGCAGCTTCGCTTCAGTATTGATACTTCCCCAGTTATTCGACAACGGCAGATTAATCGTTGGTTCAAGATGAACACGCGTCGCTTCTGGCATGTAGTCCTTGGTATTGACGAAATGGACCGCCTGCCCATAAATTCGGGTGTCAAACGGACCGACGTCATTCTGATAGAAGTTGACGTCTAACTGTGGCTGAGCGGAATAGCTACTGTTGTTCTGATCGTCAAAGACCTGGAACTGCTTGGTCGAAACCGTCGCATCAAAGTTTTGTACCGCATAGCCGACGCTGAATTTTTGCGTGGCGTAGCCGTCGGTACTGGAACCGTACTTGTTGTCAAAGTCGTTAAAGTAGCTGGAATCGCTGACCTTGGTGTAGTCGACGTTAAAACGCCATACCTGATCCATTACACCGGCGTGTTGCCAGTAGAACAGCCAGCGACGTGAATTATCATCTTTCTTATGAGTGTCATCATCCTCGTACACTTTATCGGAATTCAGATAGTCGAACTCCATCAGACCTGCGCCCGCCTGGGTGAGGTAGCGGAATTCGTTCTCCCACATGATACCGCCACGACGGTGCATATAATGCGGCGTGATGGTGGCGTCCATATTGGGCGCAATGTTCCAATAATACGGGAGATAGAACTCAAAATAGTTATTGGTAGAGTATTTTGCGTTCGGTATCAGGAAACCAGAGCGACGCTTATCGCCGACGGGTAACTGTAAATATGGGCTGTAAAAGACCGGAACCGGACCCAGTTTAAAACGGGCGTTCCAGATCTCTGCGACCTGTTCTTCACGGTCGTGAATGACTTCGCTACCGACGACGCTCCAGGTATTGGAACCTGGCAGACAAGAGGTGAAGCTACCGTTTTCCAGAATGGTATAGCGGTTTTCCCCACGCTGCTTCATCAGATCGGCTTTTCCGCGCCCCTGACGGCCTACCATCTGATAATCACCTTCCCAGATGTTGGTATCTTTGGTATTCAGATTAGACCAGCCCTTCGGCCCCTTCAGAATAACCTGATTGTCATCATAATGGACATTGCCCAGCGCATCGACGGTACGAACTGGCTCCGGCTGGCCTTCTGCCTGCTTCTGATGAAGCTGCACTTCGTCGGCCTGCAGACGGCTGTTACCCTGTGCGATGTCCACATTGCCGGTAAACACCGCGTCATCCGGGTAATTCCCTTTCGCGTTGTCAGCAGTGATGGTGACGGGTAATTCATTAGTCTCGCCCTGTACCAGAGGACGGTCATAGCTTGGCACGCCCAGCATACACTGTGAGGCGAGATCGGCTGCCAGACCCTGATGGCTATAGAGGGCGCTGGCAATCATGGTGGCCAGAAGAGTGGGAATACGTTTTTTCATACGTTGTATTTATTGTTCCATCATCAGTAGCGTCGCGCGTGACAAACGGTCACAGCCTAACTTATCTCATCTTCACTTCGCTAGTATTAATCCTGCCCATTTTATCCCGCCACCTTTCAAGCTGCATCTTCGTTCCAGACGAATTGGTCACTGCGTTGCCGCCTTGTTGCAACTCGAAATCCAACGGGTATAGCGTTTGTGGTGTTAGGCACGGCATAGAATGACAGGTATGATAATGCAAATTATAGGCGATGTCCCACAATTGACCGCAGCCGTAAATCGGTAAAAGCACCTTATATTGTGGGACATATCCTGGCTGAGAGCAGAAAGATTTGGGGAGTCTATGCAGTATTGGGGAAAGATAATTGGTGTCGCCGTGGCCTTAATGATGGGCGGCGGCTTCTGGGGTGTGGTTCTGGGCCTGTTAGTTGGCCACATGTTCGACAAAGCCCGCATGCGCAAAATGGCGTGGTTTGCCAACCAGCGTGAACGCCAGGCGCTGTTTTTTGCCACCACTTTTGAGGTGATGGGGCATCTGACCAAATCCAAAGGTCGCGTCACGGAAGCCGATATCCATATCGCCAGTCAATTAATGGATCGAATGAATTTGCACGGCGACTCGCGTACCGCCGCGCAACATGCCTTCCGGGTGGGAAAATCGGACAATTACCCATTACGTGAAAAAATGCGTCAGTTTCGCAGCGTCTGTTTTGGTCGCTTCGATCTGATCCGCATGTTTCTGGAGATTCAGATCCAGGCGGCTTTTGCCGATGGGTCGTTGCATCCTAACGAGCGTGAAGTGCTGTATGTGATTGCTGAAGAGTTGGGGATCTCACGTACCCAGTTTGATCAGTTTCTGCGCATGATGCAGGGCGGCGCTCAGTTCGGCGGCGGATATCAGCAGCAATCCGGCGCTGGTGGCTGGCAGCAGGCGCAACGCGGTCCGACGCTGGAAGACGCCTGCAATGTGCTGGGTGTGAAAGCGACCGATGATGCGACCACCATTAAGCGCGCATACCGTAAGCTGATGAGCGAGCACCATCCGGACAAACTGGTGGCGAAAGGTCTGCCGCCAGAAATGATGGAAATGGCGAAGCAAAAAGCGCAGGAAATTCAAAAAGCTTACGAGCTAATTAAAGAACAGAAAGGCTTTAAATAATCGTTATGCCGGATGGCAGCTAGCGCCTTATCCGGCCTACGTTAATGAATGTAGGCCGGGCAAGCGAAGCACCCGGCCTACATGGGTCCTGCGTTTAAAAATCTGCCGGAACTTTAAACGTCATACTGTTGCCGTATTCGGGATGCGTGATAGTTAACATCTCTGCGTGCAGCAGCAGGCGCGGCGCTAACGCCAGGGCCTGTGGCGGGGCGTAGAAGCGGTCGCCCAGGATCGGATGCCCTAATGCCAGCATATGCACACGTAACTGGTGGGAGCGTCCGGTAATGGGTTTGAGCACGACCCGGGCGGTGTTATCTTCCGCAAACTCCACCACTTCATACTCGGTCTGCGCCGATTTTCCGGTCTCATAACACACTTTCTGCTTTGGCCGATTCGGCCAGTCGCAAATCAGCGGTAAATCAACCAGCCCCTCGGCCGGAGCGGGATGTCCCCAGACGCGTGCGACATACTGTTTCTTCGGCTCGCGTTCGCGAAACTGGCGCTTTAGCTCGCGCTCTGCCGCTTTAGTTAGCGCCACTACAATCACGCCGCTGGTTGCCATATCCAGACGATGTACGGATTCAGCCTGCGGATAATCGCGCTGAATACGCGTCATCACGCTGTCTTTGTGTTCATCCAGACGACCCGGCACGGACAACAAGCCGCTCGGCTTGTTGACCACCATAATGTGCTCATCCTGATACAGGATAACCAGCCAGGGTTCCTGCGGCGGATTATAGTTTTCCATCCCCATGTCAGGCTCCGTTATTGATGCGTCACGACGATCAGGCGCAGGGCATCCAGACGCCATCCCGCCTGATCCAGGCTTTCCATCACCTGCTGACGATTGCTTTCAATGGCGCTGAGTTCGTCATCACGGATGTTCGGGTTAACGGCACGCAGCGCTTCCAGACGGGAGAGTTCAGCCGTCAGTTTCTCGTCCGCTTCTTTGCGTGCCGCATCGATCAGCGCGCGGGCCGATTTTTCTACCTGCGCTTCACCGAGTTGCAGAATGGCATGAACATCCTGCTGAACGGCGTTGACCAGTTTACTGCCGGTGTGGCGGTTAACGGCGCTGAGCTGACGGTTAAAGGTTTCGAATTCAACCTGCGCGGCAAGGTTGTTGCCGTTTTTGTCCAGCAGCATGCGTACCGGGGTTGGCGGCAGGAAGCGGTTTAACTGCAGCTGTTTTGGCGCCTGCGCTTCAACGACGTAGACCAGTTCAACCAGCAGAGTACCGACCGGTAATGCTTTGTTTTTCAGCAAAGAAATGGTGCTGCTTCCGGTGTCGCCGGAGAGGATCAGATCCAGACCATTACGGATCAGCGGATGCTCCCAGGTAATAAACTGCGCGTCTTCACGCGACAGGGCAACATCACGCTCAAACGTAATGGTACAGCCATCTTCCGGCAGCCCAGGGAAATCCGGCACCAGCATATGATCGGACGGTGTCAGTACGATCAAATTGTCGCCACGGTCATCCTGATTAATACCAACGATATCAAACAGGTTCATGGCGAAGGCGATCAGGCTGGTATCGTCGTCCTGTTCTTCAATACTCTCAGCCAGCGCCAGCGCTTTTTCGCCGCCGTTAGAGTGGATCTCCAGCAGGCGATCGCGACCTTGCTCCAGTTGCGCTTTCAGCGCGTCATGTTGTTCGCGACAAGTTTTGATCAGATCGTCAAAGCCATCCGTGTTTTCTGGCTCAGCCAGGTAGCCGATCAGATTGTTATATACCGTGTCATAGATGGTACGTCCGGTCGGGCAAGTGTGTTCGAACGCATCCAGACCTTCGTGGTACCAACGCACCAGCACGGATTGCGCGGTTTTTTCCAGGTATGGAACGTGGATCTGGATATCATGCACCTGACCAATACGGTCCAGACGGCCAATACGCTGTTCCAGCAGATCCGGATTGAACGGCAGATCAAACATCACCAGATGGCTGGCGAACTGGAAGTTACGCCCTTCGGAGCCGATTTCAGAGCACAGCATCACCTGGGCGCCGCTATCTTCTTCGCTAAACCAGGCCGCAGCGCGGTCACGTTCAATGATCGACATCCCTTCATGGAACACGGCGGCGCGGATACCTTCGCGCTCGCGCAGAACCTGCTCCAACTGAAGCGCAGTGGCGGCTTTCGCGCAGATAACCAGAACTTTTTGCGAGCGGTGGCTGGTCAGGTAGCCCATCAGCCATTCCACGCGCGGGTCAAAGTTCCACCAGGTGCCGGTGTCGCCTTCGAATTCCTGATAAATCTGCTCCGGGTAGAGCATGTCGCGCGCGCGGTCTTCCGCACTCTTACGCGCGCCCATAATGCCGGAGACTTTAATGGCCGTCTGGTATTGGGTTGGCAACGGCAATTTGATGGTATGCAGCTCGCGTTTCGGGAAACCTTTCACACCGTTACGGGTATTTCGGAACAGCACGCGGCTGGTGCCGTGGCGGTCCATCAGCATCGAAACCAGCTCCTGACGCGCGCTCTGGGCGTCTTCGCTGTCGCTGTTTGCCGCCTGCAGTAACGGCTCAATGTCCTGTTCGCCAATCATGTCACCTAACATGTTCAGCTCATTGTTACTCAGCTTGTTGCCAGCCAGTAACATGGCGACGGCGTCGGCGACCGGACGGTAATTTTTCTGTTCTTCAACAAACTGGGCGAAATCGTGGAAGCGGCTTGGATCCAGTAGGCGCAGGCGCGCAAAGTGGCTTTCCAGGCCCAGCTGTTCCGGCGTTGCGGTCAGCAGCAGGATGCCTGGTACGCGCTCTGCCAGCTGTTCAACGGCCATATATTCACGGCTGGGCGCGTCTTCGCTCCACACCAGGTGATGGGCTTCATCGACAATCAGCAGATCCCATTCGGCATCACACAGGTGCTCCAGACGCTGTTTACTGCGACGGGCAAAGTCCAGCGAACAGATAACCAACTGTTCGGTTTCAAACGGGTTGTAGGCATCGTGCTGCGCTTCGGCATAACGCTCATCATCAAACAGCGCAAAGCGCAGGTTGAAACGACGCAGCATTTCGACCAGCCACTGGTGCTGTAACGTCTCCGGGACGATGATCAGCACGCGCTCCGCGGCACCTGACAGCAGCTGTTGATGCAGGATCATCCCAGCTTCAATGGTTTTACCTAAACCCACTTCGTCTGCCAGCAGCACGCGAGGGGCATGACGACGGCCGACATCATGGGCAATGTTGAGCTGGTGGGGGATCAGGCTGGTACGTTGACCACGCAAGCCACTCCACGGCATACGGTACTGCTCGCTCTGAAATTTACGTGCGCGATAGCGCAGCGCAAAGCGGTCCATACGGTCAATCTGGCCGGCAAACAGGCGATCCTGGGGTTTACTGAAAACCAGTTTGCTGTCGAGCAGCACTTCACGCAGCGTTACACCGGTTTCTTCGGTATCAAGGCGGGTTCCGATATAGGCAAGCAGGCCGTTTTCTTCTTTTACTTCATCGACATGCAGTTGCCAGCCTTCATGGCTCGTAATCGTGTCACCAGGATT
This sequence comes from Citrobacter sp. KTE151, assembly GCF_000398845.1. Taxonomy (NCBI): domain Bacteria; kingdom Pseudomonadati; phylum Pseudomonadota; class Gammaproteobacteria; order Enterobacterales; family Enterobacteriaceae; genus Citrobacter; species Citrobacter sp. KTE151. The sequence goes on from NZ_KB976059.1 coordinate 503,910, forward strand.
GAACATCACGCGGGTCACGGGGGAATCACTGCGCGCATACAGACGGTTTTCACCCGTCGATGAGAAAAGTAAAGTGACGGTTCGCGCATCCATGGCGACAACAGTACCAAGTCCCAATTCGCTTTCTGTATCGCTGATCCAGCGTTGACCAAGTGTAAAAGGCATATATGTTCGGCTCTATATCTTTAATTGCAGGCAATACTCGTCATTTTCCGGGCTAGTCCCCGTTATTGAGAGCATACGACCCCGCTACCAGGCTAATAAATCAGTGGTAGGGGTGTTAAATGGGTCCAGGAATGGAAAGGGCGCTATGGTACTGGATGGCGGCGGTTTCGTCACGCGTCAAAATAACCCCAGTTGTCCTGTGAGTAGTGTAGCAAAATTATCATCAATAAAGGGAAGAATTCCCTCGGCAACCGGCTGGATCTGGCGGGTCAGATAATGCTCGTAATCAAGTGCAGATAGCTGATAATCAACAGGTTCAGGTCCATTTATCGTCCAGACATATTTAATCGTGCCACGATTCTGATACTGCTGCGGACGCCCCAGTTTGACATTCTGCTCATCGGCGAGCCGCGCGGCGCGAACGTGCGGCGGAACATTCCGCTGGTATTCGCTCAACGGGCGGCGCAGGCGTTTGCGGTACACCAGGTGTTCATCCAGTTCACCCGCCATCAGACGGTCGATAGTCTCGCGAACAAACTCTTGATAAGGCTCGTTACGAAAAATTCGCAGGTACAGCTCCTGCTGAAACTGCTGGGCCAGCGGCGTCCAGTCGGTGCGTACCGTTTCCAGACCTTTAAATACCATGCGTTGCTCAGCACCTGACTGAATCATTCCGGCGTAGCGTTTTTTGCTGCCGGTATCTGCACCGCGAATGGTCGGCATCAGAAAGCGACAAAAGTGGGTTTCAAATTCCAGCTCCAGCGCGCTGGTCAGGTTTTGCTGCTTCAGCGATTGCGCCCACCAGTTGTTGACATAGCTCACCAGCTCCCGACCAATCCGGGCCGCATCGTCTTCCGAGTGCGCCTTTTTAAGCCAGACAAAGGTGGAGTCGGTGTCGCCATAGATGACGTCGTAACCCTGAGCCTCAATCAGCGCTTTGGTCTGACGCATGATCGCGTGACCGCGCATGGTGATAGACGAAGCCAGCCTCGGGTCGAAAAAGCGGCAGGCGGTGGTGCCAAGCACGCCGTAAAACGCGTTCATGATGATTTTCAGCGCCTGTGAGAGCGGCTTATTGCCGCGGCGTTTGGCTTCATCACGCCCATGCCAGATCTGGGTAACAATTTCCGGCAGACAGTGCTTTTCGCGTGAGAACCAGGCGTCAAGGAACCCCTCGGTACTGTGTTCCTGATCCGGCTGTGCCATCCCTTCGATAAGTCCCACTGGATCGATCAAAAAAGTACGAATAATTGACGGGTACAGGCTTTTGTAATCCAGCACCAGCACGGAGTCGTACAAACCCGGGCGCGAGTCCATCACGTAGCCACCGGGGCTGGCGTGCGCGGGAACTTCCCCCAGATTCGGTGCCACATAGCCCGCCCGGTGCATTCGCGGTAGGTAGAGATGGCCGAAGGCGGCAACGGAACCACCGTGCCGGTCGACCGGCAGGCCGTTTACCGTCGATCGTTCCAGCAAAAATGGCATGATCTCGGTTTTATGAAAAATACGCGTGACCAGCTCACAGTCTTTGAGATTGTAGGTGGCGAGTGCGGGCTTATCCTGGGCAAACCGGCGATCTATTTCGTCCATCCTGTCCCAGGGATTATCTATCGACTTCCCTTCGCCCAGCAGCTCCTGTGACACCGTTTCCAGTGAAAAGGATGAGAAATTCCAGAATGCGGATTTAAGCGCCTCAATGCCGTCGATAATCAGGCGACCTTTAGCCTGCGCGAAGAATACGCCGTTTTTGAAGCCATGTTCGCGCCACTCCAGCTCGCTATTGTCACGGCCAAAACGCAGGGGAATGCGGTAACGTTCAGCATGCTTTTGCAGGACGCGTAAATCGAATTGCACGACGTTCCAGCCGATTACCACATCAGGATCGTGACGGGCAATCCAGTCGTTGAGCTTTTCCAGTAACTGCGGGCGGCTTGCGACGTATTCAAGTTCAAAATCCAGCGCTGAGGCATCGCCGTTTGCCGGGCCGAGCATGTAGACAATACGCTGCCCACAGCCTTCAAGGCCGATACAGTAGAGTTCGCCGTGGCGCGTGGTTTCGATATCCAGCGAGACCCATTTCAGCGGCGGTCGATAGTCAGGGTTCGGCTTCAACCGGGCATTAACCAGCGTACCGTTATGTCTGTCGCCTTCAACCCACACAGGTGAGGTGATAAAACGCTCCATCAGATACCGTTCCGGCGGACGCACGTCGGCCTCGTAGACGGTAATTGCGTTTTCACGCAGCAGCTTTTCCAGCCGCATGAGCTGGCGATGTGAGCGGCAATACAGGCCGGAAACGGGCTGGCGGTGGAAGTCTTGCAATTGCAGCGGCGTCAGACGATAGCCGTTTTCATTGCGTAATAATGACGCTACGCGAGGAACCTGACTGACAGGAATAAACGCGACCGACTCCTGAGGTGCGAGCGTGACCTGTAGCGGCCCGTCGTCTGTAGCCAGCCAGAATGTGACCTCAGTTCCCTGCGGAGTGTCCCGCCAGTGCCGGGTTAAAATAAAGCCTGCCTGCGCCACGCTGCGTACCCATTAAAAAACCAGGCATTATTATAGCCTGGTTTACACGATTGTACTGTTATTTTGTACAGTTAAAAATGAGAACTGTAGGAAGTTATTGTGACAGTAACAGTAAAATGCCCTCCGCAGTAAAAGTGTTACAGGATAGAGGTTGGTATTTAATAAATGAATGCCTTAATTGAAAACTCTTCCTTGAATTATTTTATTGGCCTGTCATGGCTATTTTTATTTATTATTGTTTTGTAATTATGTTTGTTTCATTAATTGGAAGTCCGTTTCAGGATTTTTATGTCATTTTCGGAATCGTGCTCGTACGGTTTTGTTACTCATCCCTCGGTTCAGGAAAAATGGTTATTTTTTTTATTTGTTTTTATTCATGGTTAGTGTAACTATTTTAATCAAATACTCGGGTTAGCAGATTGAATATAATATATTTTTATGGCTTGCTATTGTCTGGATAAAAACGGATTTTCGGTTCGATTTCGTCGGGAATATCTCTCTGTATAATTTGCTTTTTATCGCTGAATATAATTTTATTCATCTGATAGCTCGAGTGTTTTATATCAATAGCTTGGGTGCGTAGTATTATGGAGGCCTATTATGGATATTTATACTCAGGCGTTACAGGTAGGATATGAACACTATTTATTTGTTAATACTCAGTTATCTAACCCTACAATTAAATCAGTAAGTCAATATATTGAGTATAGAACATGGTCAGGTCAAATTTGGCGTACTGAGATTATTGAACGTGGGAATGCTTTCTTTCACTGGCAAGGGCATGACAGAATAAATGGTCATCGTGATACGGTGATTAATTATCTGTTGAATGGACAGCGCTGGCAGTCAACGATTACAGATTACATTTTCTTTCATTCACTGGATGGTGAAGAGGCGCAGGGACATTATGACAACGTGATTAAATACGTTTGTGCTAATAACTGTGTGTATCGAAGTGCGTTTGCGGAATATATAAAGGAATAACCAGAGAGCGCGCCACCGAGATTCCGGGCGCGCTCAGATTGTTTTCACTGGCCGTAGTAAGCTTTTGCGCCGTGTTTACGTAGGTAATGTTTATCTAACAGGGTTTGCTGCATATCCGGCAATTGCGGCGCGAGCTGGCGACAGAAGATCCCCATGTAGGCGACTTCTTCCAGCACGATGGCGTTGTGTACCGCATCTTCGGCGTTTTTTCCCCAGGCAAACGGACCGTGAGAGTGCACCAGCACGCCAGGCATCTGCGAAGCGTCAATGCCTTGTTTCTCAAAGGTTTCAACGATCACGTTACCGGTTTCCCACTCATATTCGCCGTTGATTTCTTCCTCGGTCATTTTCCGTGTGCAGGGAATCGATCCGTAGAAATAGTCCGCATGGGTGGTACCCGTGGCTGGAATCGACTGGCCCGCCTGCGCCCAGATGGTTGCATGACGCGAATGGGTATGAACAATGCCGCCAATGGTCGGGAATGCCTGATACAGCAGACGGTGCGTTGGGGTATCGGAGGAGGGTTTCTTCGTACCTTCTACAACCTCACCGGTGGCGATACTGACTACGACCATATCTTCTGCGGTCATAACGCTGTAATCGACCCCGGAAGGTTTTATCACAAACACGCCGCGCTCGCGATCGACGGCACTCACGTTCCCCCAGGTCAAGGTGACCAGGTGGTGCTTAGGCAACGCCAGATTGGCTTCCAGCACCTGACGTTTGAGATCTTCTAACATGTTGATTCCTCTGTGCCGGATGGCGGGCAAACGCAGAGCCATCCGGCAACAACATAATTAACGTTTAAAACCGTAATAGACGTCGTTCCAGCGCAGCGCGTCCTTAAAGGCCGGCAGGCGGGTATCGTTGTCGATCACGGCGATCTCGATATCGTGCATTTCAGCGAACTGGCGCATATCGTTCAGATCCAGCGCGTGGCTGAAGACGGTGTGGTGCGCGCCACCGGCCAGGATCCAGGCTTCAGATGCGGTCGGCAGATCAGGCTGGGCTTTCCACAATGCGTTAGCCACCGGCAGTTTCGGCAGGGAGTGCGGTGTTTGAACCGTGTCGATGCAGTTAACCAGCAGGCGATAGCGATCGCCAAGATCGATCAGGCTGGCAACGACTGCCGGACCAGTTTTGGTGTTGAAGATCAGACGAGCGGGATCGTCTTTACCACCAATGCCGAGATGCTGAACGTCGAGGATCGGTTTATCTTCCACCGCGATAGACGGGCACACTTCCAGCATGTGCGAGCCGAGCACCAGATCGTTGCCTTTCTCGAAGTTATAGGTGTAATCCTCCATAAATGAGGTGCCGCCCTGCAGACCGGTTGACATCACCTTCATGATGCGAAGCAGAGCGGCGGTTTTCCAGTCGCCTTCGCCCGCAAAGCCGTAGCCTTGTTGCATCAGACGCTGTACGGCCAGACCCGGGAGCTGTTTCAGGCCGTGTAAATCTTCAAATGTCGTGGTAAAGGCGTGGAATCCGCCCTGTTCCAGGAAACGCTTCATCCCCAGTTCAATACGGGCTGCTTCCAGTACGTTCTGACGTTTCTCACCGTGGACTTGCGTTGCCGCCGTCATGGTGTAGGTGCTTTCATACTCATCGATTAGCGCGTTGATTTCGCCGTCGCTAATGGAGTTCACTACCTGCACCAGATCGCCTACGGCCCAGGTATTTACCGAGAAGCCGAATTTGATCTGCGCAGCGACTTTATCGCCATCGGTGACCGCGACTTCACGCATGTTGTCGCCAAAACGGCAGACTTTCAGATGGCGGGTATCCTGTTTGGACACGGCCTGGCGCATCCAGGAGCCGATGCGTTCGTGCGCTTGTTTGTCCTGCCAGTGACCGGTGACTACGGCGTGCTGCTGACGCATACGTGCGCCGATGAAGCCGAACTCACGGCCGCCGTGCGCGGTCTGGTTCAGGTTCATAAAGTCCATATCAATGCTGTCCCACGGCAGGGCGGCGTTGAACTGGGTATGGAATTGCATCAGCGGCTTGTTGAGGATAGTCAGACCGTTAATCCACATTTTGGCCGGAGAGAAAGTGTGCAGCCAGACCACCAGACCTGCGCAGCGATCGTCGTAGTTAGCGTCACGACAAATAGCGGTAATCTCGTCAGGTGAAGTACCCAGCGGTTTTAAAACCAGTTTGCAGGGCAGTTTAGCTTCAGTGTTCAGCGCGTTAACGACGTGCTCGGCATGTTGGGTTACCTGACGCAGGGTTTCAGGGCCATACAGATGCTGGCTACCAATCACAAACCACACTTCATAGTTATCAAAAATCGTCATTGTCGTGTCCTTAATGTGTCAGGGTTGCCTGGTCTACCGGGGTTTGTTGCGCCGGAGCGGCAGTCGGAAGGTATTGTTGTTCAGCGCTAACCGCCCACTGCTGGTAGCGGCGGTAAAGCTGTTCAAAACGTTGAGCCTGCTCTGGTCGAGGTTGCAGCGTGTTTTCCACGGCGCTTGCCATCTGTTGCTGAGCGGCTGGGATATCGGTGTGTACTTTCGCGGCAACGGCGGCAAAGATAGCCGCACCGAGTGCGCAGCACTGGTCTGAAGCGACAATCTGTAGCGGACGGTTGAGCACGTCACAACAGGCCTGCATGATGACCGGATTTTTACGGGCGATGCCGCCTAGCGCCATTACGTTGTTAACCGCAATGCCTTGTTCGGTGAAGCATTCCATGATGGCGCGTGCACCAAAGGCGGTGGCGGCAATCAGACCGCCGAACAGCGCTGGCGCGTCGGTTGCCAGATTCAGATCGGTAATCACTCCTTTCAGACGCTGGTTGGCATTGGGCGTACGGCGACCGTTGAACCAGTCGAGCACCACCGGCAGGTGATCCAGCGACGGATTTCTCGCCCAGGCTTCGGTTAGCGCTGGTAGCAGCTGTTTTTGGCTGGCTTTAATCTGGGTCTTCAGCTCCGGGTGCTGCGCGGCAAGCTGCTCCAGCGGCCAGCTCAGCACACGGCTAAACCAGGCATAGATATCGCCGAACGCGGACTGGCCTGCCTCGAGGCCAATAAAATGCGGCACCACGCTGCCATCAACCTGGCCGCAAATGCCTTTCACCGCGCGCTCGCCGACGCTGTGTTTGTCAGCAATCAGAATGTCGCAGGTCGACGTGCCAATGACTTTCACCAGCGTATTGGGCTGTGCGCCCGCGCCGACCGCGCCCATATGGCAGTCAAAAGCGCCGCCTGCAATCACCACGCTTTCCGGTAGTCCCAGACGCTGCGCCCACTCGGCGCACAGGGTGCCAACCGGCAGGTCGGCTGTGAAGGTATCGGTAAACATCGGGTATTGCAGATGGCGGTTAAGGATGGGGTCGAGTTCGTCAAAGAAACTGGCTGGCGGTAGACCACCCCAGCTTTCATGCCACAGGGATTTATGCCCGGCGCTGCAGCGACCGCGACGAATATCCTGTGGACGTACGGTATTAGAGAGCAGGGCCGGAACCCAGTCGCACAGTTCAATCCACGAAACCGCGGCCTCGGCAACCGCGTGGTCCTGACGGGTCACATGCAGGATTTTGGCCCAGAACCATTCGCTGGAATAAATACCGCCGATATAGCGGGAGTAATCGATCTTGCCCGGTGTGTGGCACAGACGGGTAATTTCTTCAGCTTCTTCTACTGAAGTGTGATCTTTCCACAGGACAAACATTGCATTTGGGTTTTCAGCGAACTCCGGACGCAACGCCAGTACGTTGCCGTCGGCATCGATGGGGGCCGGGGTTGAACCGGTGCTGTCAACGCCAATCCCGACCACTTCCGCACGCTGTTTAACGCTCAGTTCGGCCAGCACGGTTTTCAGCGCCGCTTCCATCGATTCAATGTAGTCGCGTGGATGATGGCGAAACTGGTTGTTTGGGCCATCGCAATACTGTCCTTCCTGCCAACGTGGATACCACTCTACGCTGGTGGCGATTTCTTCACCGGTGGCACATTCCACTGCCAAAGCGCGTACTGAATCACTGCCAAAATCGAGGCCAATTGCAATCGCCATCGTCTTACTCCATCCAAAAATACAGGTATGGATAAACAGTAGTTAGTAGGGATAAAAACCGTCAGGCAGGATTCGCTAATCTTATGGACTAAAATGCTGTGGCATCACAAAGTGTGACGCCGTGCAAATAATCAATGTGGACATTTCTGCCGTAGTTATAGACACTTTTGTTAGCCGATTTTAACGTTGGCGCAGTACATATTTTTTACAAAGTGCTTTTCACAAGCGGGGTTGATGGTCCATTACCGCAAACACAGCGGCCCGCAGGGGCGACGGCAATGATGTCTGGCGTAATATGGACAAATTGTTTCTTAGCAGAACATAGGGAGTATTGAAATTATGGCTGAAACGCAAAACGATCCCCTGCTGCCAGGCTATTCGTTTAACGCGCATTTGGTGGCCGGATTAACCCCCATCGAGGCGAACGGATACCTGGATTTTTTTATCGACAGGCCGCTGGGTATGAAGGGCTATATCCTCAATCTCACTATCCGTGGCGAAGGGGTTATCAATAATCAGGGCAAACAATTTGTCTGTCGGCCTGGCGATATTTTGCTGTTTCCGCCCGGAGAAATTCACCACTACGGACGCCATCCTGATGCCAGCGAGTGGTATCACCAGTGGGTTTACTTTCGCCCACGAGCCTACTGGCAGGAGTGGCTGACCTGGCCGGCCATTTTTGCCCAGACTGGATTCTTTCGTCCGGATGAAGCACATCAGCCGCATTTTAACGAACTGTTTGGGCAGATAATTAACGCCGGGCAGGGAGAAGGTCGCTATTCCGAACTGCTGGCGATTAATTTACTGGAACAGTTATTGCTCCGCCGTATGGAAGCCATTAATGAATCGCTGCATCCCCCCATGGACAACCGCGTGCGCGACGCTTGCCAGTACATCAGCGATCACCTGGCGGACAGTAATTTTGATATTGCCAGCGTCGCACAGCACGTCTGCCTGTCGCCTTCCCGTTTGTCGCATCTGTTCCGTCAGCAGTTGGGTATCAGCGTATTAAGCTGGCGCGAGGATCAGCGTATCAGCCAGGCCAAGCTATTGCTGAGTACCACTCGTATGCCCATTGCTACGGTGGGGCGCAATGTTGGCTTTGACGATCAGCTCTATTTTTCTCGCGTTTTCAAAAAATGTACTGGCGCCAGTCCGAGCGAGTTTCGCGCCGGATGTGAATAAAAAGTGAATGATGTGTCCTGAAAGTTGTCATAACTCGCAATCTATTCAGACAATTGATGGCTTGACGAAGTTGAGACGGGTTATCAAAATCCCTGCTTCGTAAATCTGACGGACACATTATGCAAGCATTGCTGGAACACTTTATTCTTCAGTCCGCCCTGTACTCCCTGATCGCCGTACTGCTGGTGGCCTTTCTGGAGTCACTGGCGCTGGTTGGTCTGATTCTGCCCGGTACCGTGATGATGGCGGGACTGGGGGCGCTGATTGGCAGTGGCGAACTGAACTTCTGGCATGCCTGGCTTGCGGGCATCATTGGTTGCCTGTTGGGGGACTGGATCTCTTTCTGGTTGGGCTGGCGCTTTAAAAAGCCGCTGCATCGTTGGTCGTTCATGAAAAAGAACAAGGCGTTGCTGGATAAAACCGAGCACGCGCTGCATCAGCACAGCATGTTTACCATTCTGGTGGGGCGTTTTGTGGGACCGACGCGTCCGCTGGTGCCAATGGTGGCGGGCATGCTGGATCTGCCTGTCGCTAAATTTATCGTCCCGAATATTATTGGTTGCGTACTGTGGCCGCCGTTCTACTTCCTGCCGGGGATCCTGGCGGGGGCGGCAATTGATATTCCTTCTGAGATGCAGAGCGGGGATTTTAAATGGTTGCTGCTGGCGACGGCGCTGTTGCTATGGGTAGGGGGCTGGTTTTGCTGGCGACTGTGGCGTAGCGGCAAAGCGGCAGTCGATCGCTTAACCGCGTATTTCCCCCGCAGCCGTTTACTGTATCTGGCGCCGTTGACGCTTGGGATCGGCGTGGTCGCGCTGGTGGCGTTACTGCGCCATCCGCTGATGCCGGTGTATATTGATATTCTGCGTAAAGTCGTGGGTTTCTGACGATTCTTTTGCCGGATGGCGCTGACGCTTATCCGGCCTGGGAAATCAATCACTCGGCTTTGATGCCCAAGAGCGTCGAGGCGCTGGCCTGACCGCTTAATAACTCATCCGTTTTGCCCTGCCAGGCGATGCGCCCGTCGGCGACCACAATCGAACGGGACGCAATTCGCGCCGCATCTTCTACGCTGTGGGACACCATCAGCAACGTAAGCTGTTTATCGCGACAGACCTCGGCAACCAGCGTTAACATCTCCTGGCGCAGGGCGGGATCGAGCGCAGAGAACGGTTCATCAAGCAGCAAAATGGGTTGTTCCCGCACCAGGCAACGCGCCAGCGCTACGCGCTGTCGCTGACCGCCGGAAAGCTCACCGGGGAGGCGCTCCAGCAGTGAGTCGATCCCCATTTGCTGGGCGATGTGATGCATTTTCTCCCGCTGCGATGCGTTCAGCTTCAATCCCGGGTTAAGGCCCAGGCCGATGTTTTGCTGCACGCTCAGGTGGCTGAACAGGTTATTTTCCTGAAACAGCATCGAAACGGGGCGACGTGAGGGAGGCGTGGCGGTGTGATCTTCACCTTCAATCAACATGGTACCGCTGGCAGGCGTGAGGAAGCCGGCGATCAGATTCAGCAGCGTACTTTTCCCGGCGCCGCTGGGCCCGAGGATCGCGACCTGCTCACCGCGCGCGATCGACAGCGTAAAGCGCATCGGCAAATGGTGATAAAGCCATGTGATATCAATCAGTTTTAACATTTCGACCCGGCAATTTCTCAATAACGGTAAACAGCGTAAAGCACAGGATTAGCAGCAATAACGCCGTAACTGCGCCATCCTGACTGCGATAAGAGCCAATCTGCTGATATAAATAAAACGGCAGGGTGCGGAAATCCTCATTACCAAATAGCGCGACCACGCCAAAATCGCCAATCGACAGCACGCAGGCAAAAGCCATCGCCTGCGCCAGCGGGCGCTTCAGGGCACGCAGTTCAACCACTTTCAGGCGCGACCATCCCTCAATTCCCAACGACTGGCACAACATACTGTAGCGGGTGGTGACGTCCCGCATTGGGTTTTCCAGCACCTTCAGCGCGTAAGGGATCGCCATCAGCGCATTGGTAAAAATGACAATGCCGTCGGCTGATTCGGGGAGTCCAATGGTGTTATTGAGCAGCAGAAAGAAGCCGGTTGCCAGCACGATGCCCGGCATGGCGAGGATCAACATGCCGCTAAGTTCCAGCATCTGACCTGCCAGCACCTGCTGTCGGGCACGCAGTTCACGACTGCTCCATAACAGCATCATGGTGAGAACAACGCACAACGCACCTGCCGCCAGCGCAATACGCAGCGAGGTTCCCAGCGCGTGCCACAGTACAGGTTGCTTAAGAACATCCAGCATATGGCGGTTAAAACCATCGACAATTACCGCCAGCAGCGGCGGCAGCAGTAGCAGCAGGGCCAGAATAATCAGCAGTGCGTCTGCCAGGCGGCTGTGCAGACGATCGTCGGGATCGCGCCAGCCCTGAACCAACGTGGTACCGGGGGCAATGGCGCGGCTCAGACGTTGGCTGAGGAGCACCAGCGCTAAACAACAAACCATCTGGATCAACGCCAGCATGGCGGCGCGGGCGGGATCGTAATCAAAGTTCAGCGCCTGATAAATCGCCAGCTCGATGGTTGTGGCCTGCGGTCCACCGCCCAGCGACAAAACGGTGGCGAAGCTGGCGAAACAGAGCATAAAGATGAGCGCCGCGACGGGAAGGATTTGCCGACGCAGCCACGGCCATTCAACAAAGCGGAAGAAATGCCAGCCGCGCAGACCTAACTGAGCGGCTAACTGTCGCTGTTCGCCGGGAATATTCTCCAGAGACTGCAACAGCAGACGACTGGCCATCGGCAGATTGAAAAAGACGTGCGCCAGCAGAATGCCCTGCAGACCGTACGGCGAAAACGTCCATTCCAGCCCGAATGTATGCCAGATCGAGGCCAGCCAGCCCTGACGACCGTACACGCTAAGAATACCGAAGACTGCGACCAGCACTGGCAGGATTAACGTCATCGCGCACAGGCGCAGCAGCGCCTGTCGTCCTGGAAAACGGCGGCGATAGAGCGCTCTGGCAAGGAAAATCGCCGGGATGACCGACAGCACTGCGGATAAAAAAGCCTGCCAGAAAGAAAAGCGCACCACGTGCCACAGGTAGTCGTCTTGCCACAGTGAGAGCCACTTCCCCCGTGGGGCGTTAAACCACAGCGCCAGAAACGCGGCCAGGGCAACGGCCACCATCAGCGTGGCGGCGGTAAGCCCTGGAACCAGCCAGCCGGGAATTAACGGCTGACGGCGCGTTGCCATTCGCTAATCCATGCCTGGCGTTGAGCCGCAACCTGCTGCGGCGTAAATTCCAGCGCGGTGGCTGGCTTATTCAGTTGCTCGAATCCAGACGGTAGGGCGACCTGGGTTACCGGATACATCCAGTTGCCGGTCGGAATCGCGTTCTGGAAGGCCGGAGACACCATAAACTTGAGGAATTTCTCGGCCAGTTCCGGCTGTTTGCTGGCCGCAGTACGGGCGGCGACTTCTACCTGCAAATAGTGGCCTTCGCTAAAGTTGGCTGCGGCGTAGTTGTCTTTTTTCTCGGCGATGATGTGATAGGCCGGAGAGGTGGTGTAGCTGAGTACCAGGTCGCTTTCGCCCTTCAGGAACAGGCCGTAGGCTTCACTCCAGCCCTTGGTGACCGTGACGGTTTTTGCCGAAAGCGCGCGCCAGGCCTCCGGCGCCTTATCGCCATAGACTTTCTGCATCCATAGCAGCAGGCCCAGCCCCGGCGTGCTGGTACGCGGGTCCTGATAAATGACGCGCCATTTTTGATCGCTCTCTACCAGTTCTTTCAGGCTTTTGGGCGGATTCTTCAGCTTGTTCTTATCATAAACGAAGGCGAAATAGCCGTAATCAAACGGAACGAAGGTATCGTTTTTCCAGCCGCCGGGCACGTTTACGGCTTCACTTGCTACACCGCTTTTGGCAAACAGTTTGGTTTGGGTGGCGGCTTCCAGAAGGTTGTTATCGAGGCCCAGTACGACGTCAGCTTTACTGTTTTTTCCTTCCATGCGCAGGCGGTTAAGCAGCGAGACGCCATCTTCCAGCGCGACCAGTTTCAGTTCACAGTTGCAGTCAGCTTCAAAGGCTTTTTTTATTGTCGGGCCCGGGCCCCAGTCAGCTGCGAACGAGTCGTAGGTATATACGGTCAGTACAGGTTTGGCGAAAGCAGGCGCTGCGCACAGCAGTAAAAGCGGAAGACATTTTTTAAACACTTTGCACCTCATAAAGTTGGGTGGCAAAGGACTTGAGTTGCAGCCTCAAATCCCTTCGCCGGCATTATCCGGATCAGGTTCGACGGGTATCTCTCAGCCCATACACTTCATCATTCACGCTGCCTCTGTGTTGGCTGCGTTACTCGGCCCATCTCCGGGCCTCGCCCCTTCGGGGCCGCTGCAAGCAGCGTTCAAATCTGCTCCCGGCAGATTTGTCGCTCACCCCAGTCACATAGTTATCTATGCTCCTGGGGACTCACTCGCTTGCCGCCTTGATGCAGCGTGAATGATTTTGTGTATGTTTTTATTTAGCACCCCGTTGAGAACGGCGTTAGTGTAATGATTTTGTTGCTATGCGGCAATCAAGAGCCGGATCTAAGGATCCGGTGGTGCAAACCACGCTGATTTAAAATCAAACCAGCCGAGGGTGTTCATGCGTAACCCGCGCATACTGCGCTGTCCTTGAATGATGAGCCAGTGGTGGATTAGCGGCACAATGGCCTTTGTAGCGAGCAGCTGTTGGCACCATGCCGCCAGGCTCATTTCGCCCGTTCGCCAGCGGGCCGCATCGTTTTCCCAGTCCCGCGAGATACAGTTTTGCAGCAACGGGACTTCGCACAAATGGGCGAACAGCGAGAAATCCAGCGGTAGGGTAAAGTTGGCGCTGTTGAGCCAGATATCGCTGACGATTTCACCCGCATGCCACTGATCGTAGTCGATCTCCTGAATATTTAACTGTACCTGATGCTCTGCCAGCAACGTCTTCATGATCTGCGCGATAATCCGATGTTCGATGTGATCGCGATAGTAGGTGATCGTCAGCGTTTCCAGTCCGGCGGGTTTTTCACCATGGCCGGGTTTGGCATGGTGCCAGCGGGGGAGCAAACCGTAGGCGGGAAACCACAGTCGCTGGAACTGTTCGTCGGCGTGGCAGATGAGATGGGTTGGCGAAAGAACGCGGCTAACCCAATCGCGAACCTCCTGATTAGCGCCACGGTGGGTGCGCGCATCAAACAGCAGGTAGTAGCATCCTTCCTCGAGGCGGCTTTCGATCGCCTTTTCATCCTCCGTGGGGCCTTTTAGCGTCAACCCACCGCCAGGCTCTTCACCGATATCGGGTAAAACCCAAACGTTAACTTCGTCGATCAGCGCCCGGTAGCCAAAGTAATCATCAAATGCATGAATTTTCAGTTGGTTATTGGTATTGCGCATCACCGCATAGGGACCAGTGCCAATTGGGTGGCTGGAGAAGTTGCTGAGCGTCTCCCATTCTCGCGGCAGGATCATGGCGGGGACTTGCCCCAATAGCCAGGGAAGCCAGCGGTCGGGTTGGGCGAGATGGATATCCAGCGTCCAGGCCGTGGGAGAAACGATCTGCGTGATGTGCGAGTACAGCGGCAGGGCTTTAATGCGCATCAGCGAGGTGATGACATCTTCCATTTCCAGTTCGCGACCATGATGAAAATGAATCCCCGGACGCAGGAAGAATCGCCAGTGTAAAGGTGAAATCTGCTGCCAGTGATGGGCGATGTCCGCTTCCAGTTCCCCATTTTCCTCATTTACCCGAATTAAGGCGCTGAAGATTTGCCGGGCGATATGAGTTTCTGAACGGCGTAGCGCCGTACCGGGAAGCAGGTTGTGCATGGGACGATAATAGAGAACGCGCATGATGTGCCGCCCCTGGCGAAAGCTGCGTCCCAGGTGCGAAACCAGCATCTGTCGTACGGCCGTTTTGTCACCGACCAGCTGCACCAGTTGATCGATGCGATCCTGTTCCAGCAGGTCTTCTGCTCGCTGCTGCTGGAGTGCCAGCCCGGTATATAGGAAAGTCAGGCGCGAGCGTTTACCTCGCCCAACTTCGGCTTCCCACGTTAACCAGCCGCGTTCTTGCATGGTATTGAGCAGGGTACGCATATGGCGGCGCGAACAACTCAGCAGCTCCGCCAGCTCGTTCAGCGTCGTGTCTTGCGTTTTGCCGTCACAGCATTGCCACAGACGGATGAACTGTTGTTGCAGACGACCAGAAGACATAAAAGGGGAACTCCTGCGAAAAACTCAGCAATTTTATTTTCCCTATATTAAGCCAATAATAGATTCCGATGAAGCGATGAGACAACGAAGGGGTCATCTATGCGTCAGTTCTGGTTGAAATACTTTACCGCGACAGAAAAATCGTCCTGGTTGGCTTGCCTGAGCGCACCGCAGCGCTTAAAGATGCTCGAAGAACTGATGCAGTGGGAGGTGACAGCCTGACTCCTGAATTGGGAATTGCAGACATCATGTGTGACTGAGTATTGGTGTTAATCGCCGCGCCAGCAGATAATCACTGCTGGCTTTTTTTGTTTCTGCTGCGCTAAAAGGAACTGTAATGCTCTGGATTATGACCATGGGACGGCGCCTCAACGGCGTTTACGCGGCATTTATGCTGGTCGCTTTTATGATGGGCGTAGCAGGTGCATTGCAGGCACCCACGCTGAGCTTGTTCCTGAGCCGTGAAGTCGGGGCGCAGCCGTTTTGGGTCGGGCTGTTTTATACCGTCAATGCGATTGTCGGGATCGTTGTCAGCCTTGGCCTCGCGAAACGATCCGACAGCCAGGGCGACAGGCGCAAGCTGATCATGTTCTGCTGCCTGATGGCAATCGGAAACGCGCTGCTGTTTGCGTTTAATCGCCACTATCTCACGCTTATCACCTGCGGTGTGCTGCTGGCCTCGCTGGCGAATACTGCCATGCCGCAGCTGTTTGCGCTGGCGCGGGAATACGCTGATAACTCCGCGCGTGAAGTGGTGATGTTTAGCTCGGTGATGCGTGCGCAGCTTTCGCTGGCCTGGGTAATTGGACCGCCGCTGGCCTTCATGCTGGCGCTGAATTACGGCTTTACGGCGATGTTTTCCATTGCCGCAGGGATTTTCGCCATTAGCCTGGTGCTGATTGCGCTGATACTGCCGTCTGTCGCGCGGGTGGAGCAACCTGTTGACGTACCGCTGGAACAGACCGGCGGTTGGCAGGACAAAAATGTGCGCATGTTGTTTATTGCCTCCACGCTGATGTGGACCTGCAATACCATGTACATCATCGATATGCCGCTGTGGATAAGCCTTGAGCTGGGGTTACCGGACAAGCTGGCCGGTATCCTGATGGGGACGGCGGCTGGGCTGGAAATTCCGGCGATGATCCTGGCGGGCTACTATGTGAAGCGCTTTGGCAAACGGCGAATGATGATCGCGGCCGTCGCGGCGGGCGTACTGTTTTATCTTGGTTTGATCTTCTTTCACAGCCGCACGGCGCTGCTGGCGCTGCAACTGTTTAATGCAGTATTTATCGGTATCATCGCCGGGATAGGAATGCTGTGGTTTCAGGATCTTATGCCCGGGCGTGCGGGGTCAGCGACCACATTATTTACCAACAGTATTTCAACGGGGGTCATTCTCGCGGGAGTGATTCAGGGGGCTGTTGCGCAAAGCTACGGTCACTTTGCCGTCTATTGGGTGATTGCGGCGATTTCTGTGGTCACGCTGGTGATGACCGGGCGGGTGAAGGACGTTTGATTTTTGGAGTGCCGGATGCGCTGCGCTTATCCGGCACCACAAGGACTAGCGCATAAACGCTGGCTGCTTGTCTTCGTACTCGGTGATGGCTGCTTCATGCTGCAGCGTCAGTCCGATGCTGTCCAGACCGTTCAGCATGCAGTGGCGGCGGAAGTCGTCGATTTTAAAGCTGTAGGACTTATCGCCCGCTTTCACCACCTGCGCTTCCAGATCCACTTCAAATTTAATGCCCGGATTGGCTTTCACCAGGGCGAACATTTCATCTACCTGCGCATCGCTCAGGGTCACCGGCAGCAGTTGGTTATTGAAGCTGTTGCCGTAGAAGATGTCGGCGAAGCTTGGCGCGATCACCACTTTAAAGCCGTAATCGGTCAGCGCCCATGGCGCATGTTCACGTGAAGAGCCGCAGCCAAAGTTTTCCCGCGCCAGCAGAATTGACGCGCCTTTATATTCCGGGAAGTTCAGTACGAACTCTGGGTTAGGCTGTTGCCCTTTTTCGTCCAGGAAACGCCAGTCGTTAAACAGATGAGCGCCAAAACCGGTGCGCGTAACCTTCTGCAAAAACTGTTTGGGAATAATCGCGTCGGTATCCACGTTGGCGGCATCCAGTGGGACAACCAGGCCGGTATGTTGGGTAAATTTCTCTGCCATGGTAGTTTCCTTATTTGATGCTGCGAATGTCGGCAAAATGACCGGTAACGGCGGCAGCGGCGGCCATGGCCGGGCTGACTAAATGCGTGCGACCACCGCGGCCCTGGCGGCCTTCAAAGTTACGGTTGCTGGTGGATGCACAGCGCTCGCCTGGGTTCAGGCGGTCATTGTTCATGGCCAGACACATGGAACAGCCCGGTAAACGCCATTCAAACCCGGCTTCGATGAAGATCTTGTCCAGACCTTCCGCTTCAGCCTGCGCTTTCACCGGACCAGAACCCGGTACAACCAGCGCCTGTACGCCTGGCGCAACTTTGCGCCCTTTGGCGATTTGGGCCGCAGCGCGTAAATCTTCAATACGCGAGTTGGTACAGGAACCGATAAACACTTTATCAATAGCCACTTCTGTTAACGGAATACCCGGTTTCAGCCCCATATATGCCAGCGCTTTTTCAGCCGATGCGCGCTCAACGGGATCGGAAAATGACGCCGGGTCGGGAATATTATCGTTCACCGAGATGACCTGACCCGGGTTCGTACCCCAAGTGACCTGCGGTGCGATCTCTTCTGCCTGCAGGGTAACGACGGTATCAAACGTCGCGTTGTCGTCGGTTTTCAGCGTTTTCCAGTACGCAACCGCGTTGGTAAAATCCTCACCCTTCGGTGCGTGTAAACGCCCCTGCACATAGTTAAAGGTGGTTTCATCCGGTGCGACCAGACCCGCTTTGGCGCCCATTTCAATGGCCATGTTGCACAGGGTCATACGGCCTTCCATGCTCAGCGCACGGATGGCTTCGCCACAAAATTCAACGACGTGTCCAGTACCGCCTGCACTACCGGTTTTACCGATAATCGCCAGCACGATATCTTTGGCGGTAATGCCAGGTGCTGCTGTGCCGTTAACTTCAATCTTCATGGTTTTGGCACGCCCCTGTTTCAGGGTCTGCGTCGCCAGAACGTGTTCAACTTCAGAGGTGCCAATACCAAAGGCCAGCGCGCCAAACGCGCCGTGTGTGGCGGTGTGGGAGTCGCCGCAAACGATAGTCATACCCGGCAACGTCACGCCTTGCTCAGGCCCCATCACGTGAACGATCCCCTGATACGGGTGGTTCAGGTCGTACAGTTCGACGCCAAATTCATTGCAGTTTTTGATTAATTCCTGCATCTGAATGCGCGCCATTTTGCCGGAAGCGTTAATGTCTTTGGTTTGCGTGGAGACGTTATGGTCCATGGTGGCAAAGGTTTTACCCGGCTGGCGCACCTGACGGCCATGCGCACGCAGGCCATCAAACGCCTGCGGAGAGGTCACTTCATGCACCAGATGTCTGTCGATATACAACAGCGGGGTTTCGTTTTGCGCTTCGTAGACGACGTGCGCATCGAACAATTTTTCATATAACGTTTTGGCCATGATTACACCCCTTCTGCGACGTAACGGGCAATAATGTCACCCATTTCATCGGTACCGACTGCGGCAGCGCCACGGGCTAAGTCACCGGTGCGAATGCCTTCTTCTAATGCGCGGTTGATGGCGCTCTCAATTGCGGTTGCCGCATCATTGGCGTCCAGGCTGTAGCGCAGCAGCAGCGCCAGCGAAAGGATTTGTGCGATAGGGTTAGCAATGTTTTTCCCGGCGATATCCGGAGCGGAGCCGCCAGCGGGCTCGTACAGACCAAAGCCCTGCTCATTCAGGCTGGCGGACGGTAACATCCCCATTGATCCGGTGATCATGGCGCATTCGTCAGACAGAATGTCGCCAAACAAGTTGGAGCACAGCAGCACGTCGAACTGGGATGGATCTTTGATCAACTGCATCGTCGCGTTGTCGATGTACATATGCGCCAGCTCAACATCCGGATATTCATTAGCAATTTCATTGACGATTTGGCGCCACAGAATAGACGTTTGCAGTACGTTGGCTTTATCAATCGACGTGACTTTGCGGCGACGCTGGCGAGCAGATTCAAACGCGATACGTGCGATACGCTCGATCTCGAAACGGTGATAAACCTCGGTATCAAAGGCTTTTTCATGTTGTCCGCTGCCTTCGCGGCCTTTTGGCTGACCGAAGTAGATACCGCCGGTCAGTTCGCGCACGCACAGGATGTCGAAACCGTTCGCGGCAATATCTGCGCGCAGAGGGCAAAATGCTTCCAGCCCCTGGTACAGCTTAGCCGGGCGCAGGTTGCTGAATAATTTGAAGTGTTTACGCAACGGCAGCAGCGCGCCGCGTTCAGGCTGCTGATTGGGTGGCAGATTTTCCCATTTCGGGCCGCCAACGGAGCCAAACAGAATGGCGTCAGCTTGCTCACAGCCTTCAACCGTCGCTGGCGGCAGCGGCTGACCATGGTTATCGATAGCGGCCCCCCCCACGTCGTAGTGGCTGGTGGTAATGCGCATGTTAAAACGGTTGCGGATTGCGTCCAGTACCTTCAGGGCTTGCGCCAACACTTCCGGGCCAATACCGTCGCCCGGCAAAACAGCAATATGATAATTCTTCGACATCACACGGTTTCCTTGTTGTTCTCGTTGTTCTGAGCTTTGCGTTGCAATTCTTTTTCGACTTCTTCGGCGCGCCAAATGTTGTTCAGCACATGAACCATCGCTTTCGCGGACGATTCGACGATATCTGTTGCCAGACCGACGCCGTGGAAGCGGCGACCGTTATAATTAGCAACGATATCCACCTGGCCCAGCGCATCTTTACCGTGCCCTTTGGCGGTCAGGCTGTATTTCACCAGTTCGATGTTGTACTCGGTCACACGGTTGATGGCCTGATAAATGGCATCGACCGGACCGTTGCCGTTCGCCGCTTCGGCTTTGACTTCTTCACCGCAGGCCAGCTTGACGGAGGCGGTGGCGATGTCATTTGAGCCGGACTGCACGCTGAAGTAATCCAGACGGAAATGCTCCGGCTCTTCCTGCTGTTTATTAATAAAGGCCAGCGCTTCCAGGTCGTAATCAAATACCTGACCTTTTTTATCCGCCAGCTTCAGGAATGCGTCGTACAGGTTGTCCAGGTTGTATTCATTCTCTTTATATCCCATCTCATCCATACGGTGTTTCACCGCGGCGCGTCCGGAACGGGAAGTCAGGTTCAACTGCACCTGGTTCAGACCGATGGATTCAGGCGTCATGATTTCGTAGTTTTCACGATTTTTCAGTACGCCGTCCTGATGGATGCCAGAGGAGTGGGCAAAGGCGCCGCTACCGACAATGGCTTTGTTGGCCGGAATGGGCATGTTGCAGATTTGGCTGACTAACTGACTGGTACGCCAGATTTCTTGGTGATTAATGCGGGTCTGTACGTTCAGGATATCTTTGCGCACTTTGATCGCCATGATCACTTCTTCCAGTGAGCAGTTACCGGCGCGTTCGCCGATACCGTTCATCGCGCCTTCCACCTGGCGAGCACCGGCGTGGACGGCCGCCAACGCGTTGCCAACGCCCAGACCTAAATCATCATGGGTGTGCACGGAGATGATGGCTTTATCGATATTCGGTACGCGTTCATACAGACCAGAAATGATTGCTCCGAATTCGAAAGGCATGGTGTAGCCCACGGTATCGGGGATATTGATGGTTTTGGCACCCGCATTAATCGCGGCTTCGACCACGCGGGCCAGATCGGCAATAGGGGTACGGCCAGCATCCTCGCATGAGAACTCCACGTCATCCGTATAATTACGCGCACGCTTCACCATGTAGACTGCTCGCTCGATCACTTCATCCAACGTGCTGCGCAATTTCGTCGCGATATGCATCGGCGAGGTGGCGATGAACGTATGAATGCGGAAGGCCTCAGCGACTTTCAGAGATTCTGCGGCAACGTCGATATCTTTTTCTACGCAGCGGGCTAAGGCGCAAACGCGGCTGTTCTTAACCTGACGAGCGATGGTTTGTACGGACTCAAAGTCACCCGGTGAAGAGACCGGAAAACCGACCTCCATCACGTCAACGCCCATACGCTCGAGGGCCAGCGCAATCTGCAGTTTTTCTTTCACACTCAGGCTCGCCTGTAACGCCTGTTCACCGTCACGTAAGGTGGTATCGAAAATAATGACTTGCTGGCTCATGGTTTAGGTCCTTGGTCTTTAGGGCGCCTTGCTTCGAGCATAAAAAAACCCGCGCAACGGCGCGGGTTTTTTGTCTTAACTGGAGCTGACTTAATGCTGAATGTCGTCCACCAGTCTACCGCGCAATGAGAATGCGTTTAGTAGTAGTAGACCGATAAAACGAGCAATGTAAGTCATCAATCAAGCTCCAGGCGAATGCGATATGCTTTTAGTGGTACTGGATATGAAGACTGATGTCAACCCCACTCCCTGCAAATGCTCCCGTTAAGGGGGAAAGTTTCTGATAAACTTAAGCGAATTGTGCTGAATTTCTCAGGGTATATAAAATTAATCATCTGATCGTTGAACATATTTTTCACGGTTTGACATATTTAAGCATATTTATTTGCATTTATGGTAACGAAGAACTAAAGATAACGCCTCATTTGGGATTTCATATCTTTATGATTTATCAGCTTTTATATTCATTATGAATGGATGAAACCAATGTGTTACCCAATAATTGATAAATTAATGTTAACTTTTAATGTGTTAATAATAGAAATGTTTAATTAAAACTTAAATACATATTCACTGTGCGTATGATTGTGTATTCGCCACGCTTATGGTTATATTGTTTTCGAAATTTAAACATATGAATCATCGCGCAGTGACATCTGCCGCACTACGCTTGTGGTGTTCTTTTGTACATTTAGATTTGTGCCTTTATGTTTTCCTAATTTTAATGTTTTTCCTTTTTCTTATTTTATATGCATGGTAAATCATATTAACGGAGATTATTTCTGCACTCCGTCTGGGAAAAGGGAGTTTAGAGTGACAGTGGAGTTAAATATGCCAGAAGTAAAAATAATAGATAAATCTAATCTCATAGAGATGGGGAAGCCACAGCTTCGCATGGTTGATCTTAATTTATTAACTGTTTTTGATGCGGTGATGCAGGAACAAAATATTACGCGTGCTGCACATACGCTGGGGATGTCGCAACCCGCTGTCAGTAATGCGGTCGCACGCCTGAAAGTCATGTTTAACGATGAGCTTTTTGTTCGTTATGGCCGTGGAATCCAGCCGACAGCAAGAGCCTTCCAGCTGTTTGGCTCCGTTCGTCAGGCATTGCAATTAGTGCAGAATGAACTGCCTGGTTCCGGCTTTGAACCTACCAGCAGCGAGCGTGTATTCAATCTTTGCGTATGCAGTCCATTGGATAATATTCTTACTTCGTTGATTTATAATCGAGTTGAACAAGTCGCGCCGAACATTAATGTCGTTTTTAAATCTTCACTAAATTTAAATACCGAGCACCAATTACGTTATCAGGAAACTGAGTTTGTTATTAGCTATGAAGAATTCCGTCGTCCGGAATTTACCAGTGTTCCGTTATTCAATGACGAAATGGTGTTAGTGGCAAGCAAAAAACATCCACGCATTAGTGGCCCATTGCTGGAGAGCAATCTCTATCATGAACAGCATGCCGTGGTTTCGCTCGATCGCTTCGCCTCATTCAGCCAGCCGTGGTATGACACACCGGATAAACAATCCTGCGTGGCTTATCAGGGAATGGCATTAATCAGCGTGCTTAATATTGTGTCGCAAACGCACCTGGTCTCTATTGCGCCGCGTTGGTTGGCTGAAGAGTTCGCCGATTCTTTAGAACTGCAGATATTGCCTTTACCTTTAAAATTGAATAGCCGCACATGTTATCTTTCCTGGCATGAGGCTGCGGGGCGCGATAAAGGACATCAATGGATGGAAGAACTGTTGGTCTCCGTCTGTAAGAAGTAGCCGCTGGCAGAATAAATCGGGGAATACATCTGGTTTATTCTGCTTTTATCTTTATATCTAAAATTTTGTGCTGAACTCAACTTTTTACGTATGTCTGAAAGTGTAAAAAAATAGACTAATTGCTGTAAGTCCCCCTTTTTAAGCGATTATTTATCATATCAATTGCTTATGCTGGTTTAATTCTCCATTTATTCAATTCTGACCTCCGTTTTATTCTTATTTACTCCAGTGCCACCCCTTCGGAGTCAATTGCCATGCGTCATCGTCAGCGGTTAATGTGTTGTTAAACCGTAATTCATTATAAGAGTGAGGCAAGCCATGGAGATGTTGTCTGGAGCCGAGATGGTCGTCCGATCGCTTATCGATCAGGGTGTGAAGCAGGTATTCGGTTATCCCGGGGGGGCCGTTCTCGATATTTATGATGCATTGCATACGGTCGGCGGTATTGATCATGTGTTAGTCCGTCATGAGCAAGCCGCGGTACATATGGCTGATGGCCTGGCGCGTGCCACGGGAGAAGTGGGCGTCGTTTTGGTCACTTCCGGACCAGGGGCAACCAATGCGATCACCGGGATTGCAACAGCATATATGGATTCCATTCCGCTGGTGATCCTCTCCGGCCAGGTCGCCACTTCCCTGATTGGCTACGATGCCTTCCAGGAGTGCGACATGGTGGGTATATCCCGCCCGGTGGTAAAACACAGTTTTCTGGTTAAACAAACGGAAGATATCCCGCAGGTGCTGAAAAAAGCCTTCTGGTTGGCGGCAAGCGGTCGTCCGGGGCCGGTGGTGGTGGATTTGCCGAAAGATATTCTGAATCCGGCGAAAAAACTGCCTTATAGCTGGCCGGAGTCGGTGAGTATGCGTTCGTATAACCCGACAACGACCGGGCACAAAGGACAGATAAAACGTGCTTTGCAGACGCTGGTCGCGGCGAAGAAACCGGTTGTCTATGTTGGTGGTGGCGCGGTGAATGCCGCCTGTCACGAACAACTGGGGCAAATTGCCGAAGCACTCAATCTGCCGGTTGTCTCCTCGCTGATGGGGTTAGGCGCGTTTCCGGCCACGCATCGCCAGGCGCTGGGAATGTTGGGCATGCATGGTACTTACGAAGCGAATATGACCATGCATCATTCTGATGTGATCTTTGCCGTCGGCGTTCGTTTTGACGATCGAACGACCAATAACCTGGCAAAATATTGCCCGAATGCGACCGTGCTGCATATCGACATCGATCCGACCTCTATTTCAAAAACCGTCACTGCGGATATTCCGATTGTGGGCGATGCTCGCCTGGTGCTGGATCAGATGCTTGAACTGCTGCCGCAGGAGAAATCGCAGCAGCCGCTGGATGATAACCGTGACTGGTGGCAACAGATTGAACACTGGCGCGCTCGTCAGTGCCTGAAATACGACACGCAAAGTGAAAGTATTAAACCGCAGGCGGTGATTGAAACCATCTGGCGTCTGACGAAAGGGGATGCATACGTGACCTCTGACGTTGGCCAGCATCAAATGTTTGCCGCACTTTACTATCCGTTCGATAAACCACGCCGCTGGATTAACTCAGGCGGCCTCGGCACCATGGGATTCGGTTTACCCGCGGCGTTAGGGGTGAAAATGGCGCTGCCGGATGAAACGGTGGTGTGCGTTACCGGGGATGGCAGCATTCAGATGAACATCCAGGAACTGTCGACGGCGCTGCAATATGAGCTACCGGTACTGGTGCTCAACCTTAACAACCGCTATCTCGGCATGGTCAAACAGTGGCAGGACATGATTTACTCCGGGCGTCACTCCCAGTCTTACATGCAGTCGCTACCCGATTTTGTGCGCCTTGCTGAAGCTTATGGGCATATCGGTATCCAGATTAATCATCCAGGCGAACTGGAGAGCAAGCTGGGCGAAGCGCTGGAACATGTGCGTAATCATCGCCTGGTGTTTGTTGATGTCACCGTCGACGGCAGTGAGCATGTCTACCCGATGCAGATTCGTGGGGGCGGGATGGACGAAATGTGGTTAAGTAAAACGGAGAGGACCTGATTATGCGCCGGATATTATCAGTATTGCTGGAAAACGAGTCGGGTGCATTGTCACGTGTGATTGGCCTCTTCGCCCAGCGCGGATACAACATTGAAAGCCTGACCGTCGCGCCGACTGACGACCCGACCTTATCGCGGATGACGATTCAAACGGTAGGGGATGAGAAAGTCCTGGAGCAGATCGAAAAGCAGCTACACAAACTGGTGGACGTTCTGCGCGTCAGCGAACTGGGGCAGGGCGCCCACGTTGAACGAGAAATCATGTTGGTGAAAATCCAGGCCAGCGGCTATGGCCGGGAAGAGGTGAAACGCAACACGGAGATATTCCGTGGGCAAATCATCGATGTTACGCCGTCGATCTACACCGTACAGCTGGCGGGCACCAGCGATAAGCTGGATGCGTTTCTGGCAACGCTACGGGAAGTCGCCAAAATCGTGGAAGTTGCCCGTTCCGGCGTGGTGGGGCTTTCCCGCGGCGATAAAATTATGCGCTAACGCTTACCTGACCTACGCGAGATGCATTGGCTATCGGTTGCTTTTTTTTGCGAAATCAGCAGTAACCAGAGACAAAAGCGGTTGCCGCAGTCATTATTCTGCGCTTAGATGTTAAGAAGTTTAACCCATGCCATCTCAAAGGTTATGGTTTGTACATTTTACGCAAGGGGCAATTGTGAAACTGGATGAAATCGCTCGGTTGGCCGGCGTTTCGCGAACGACTGCAAGCTACGTTATTAACGGCAAAGCAAAGCAATACCGCGTAAGCGACAAAACGGTTGAAAAAGTCATGGCGGTGGTGCGTGAGCATAATTACCACCCGAATGCCGTGGCGGCCGGGCTGCGTGCTGGACGCACACGTTCTATCGGGCTGGTGATCCCGGATCTCGAAAACACGAGCTATACCCGGATCGCAAACTATCTGGAGCGCCAGGCTCGTCAGCGCGGGTATCAACTACTGATTGCCTGCTCTGAAGATCAGCCGGATAACGAAATGCGCTGTATTGAGCATCTTTTACAACGTCAGGTTGATGCCATTATCGTTTCGACTTCCTTGCCGCCTGAACATCCGTTTTATCAGCGCTGGGCGAACAGTTCATTCCCGATTGTGGCGCTGGATCGCGCGCTGGATCGTGAACATTTCACCAGCGTGGTGGGCGCAGACCAGGATGATGCGCAGATGCTGGCGGAGGAGTTACGTAAATTCCCTGCTGAAACCGTGCTCTATCTGGGGGCGCTTCCTGAATTGTCCGTCAGTTTCCTGCGCGAACAGGGTTTCCGTACCGCGTGGAAGGACGATCCGCGTGAAGTGCATTTTCTCTATGCCAACAGCTATGAGCGGGAGGCGGCCGCGCAGTTATTTGATAAATGGCTGGAAACGCATCCAATGCCTCAGGCGCTGTTTACCACGTCGTTTGCCCTGTTGCAGGGGGTGATGGATGTGACCCTGCGCCGCGACGGGCAGTTACCGTCTGATTTAGCGATTGCGACTTTTGGCGACCACGAGCTGCTCGACTTCCTGCAGTGCCCGGTACTGGCGGTGGCGCAGCGCCATCGAGATGTCGCGGAACGCGTGCTGGAGATTGTGTTGGCAAGCCTGGATGAGCCGCGTAAACCCAAACCAGGTTTAACGCGTATACGGCGTAATCTGTACCGTCGCGGTATTCTAAGCCGTAACTAAGTTGCCTCAATTGATGATGTCGGCGGATAAGCCTCTGACATCATCAATTATCCCGTTCTCGGAAATAACCGCATTATAATTAAGAATATTCTTTAGAATTATCTGAAATTGATTCTTCTATTATGCCGAATTAAAAATGCAACTATCCATTTTTGGGTAATTGAGACGTAACGATGCGTTACGGTTGTATTATTTTGTTACAAGCATGTAGAAATTTGCCGAATTAACAAACACTTTACTGGTGTGTTGCGGCAATCTCGCCCTTATCTCGCTCCTGTGCGGCGTACAGACTGATTAACTGGTACTGTTATCTCGCTGCATATTGTCCTAAAATGCCGCTCGCGTCGCAAACTGACACTTTATATTTTTCTTTTGATGATATTCAGTTGTTTTAAACAATCATGAGTTGTTGGATTTTTTTCTTACAAATATTCATGACGTTAATTTGCTTCGTTTGCTGTACGGAATTTGTTCAACGCTGATATTAGCCGTAAACAATGGGTTTTTTGCTCCGCTAAGCGCCGTGACTTGCTTGACAAGGTTTTCCTCCGCTCCGTAAACTCCTTTAAGTGGGAATTTGTGGGATAAAGTGGTAATCGGGGGTGAGGCTGGCATGTTCCGGGGAGCAACGTTAGTTAATCTCGACAGTAAAGGGCGCTTATCTGTGCCTACCCGTTATCGGGATCAACTGCTCGAGAGCGCTACCGGTCAAATGGTTTGCACCATTGACATCCATCACCCGTGCCTGCTGCTGTACCCCCTGCCTGAATGGGAAATTATCGAGCAGAAGTTATCGCGTCTGTCGAGCATGAATCCAGTTGAGCGTCGCGTACAGCGCCTGTTGTTGGGTCATGCTAGCGAATGTCAGATGGATAGCGCTGGTCGATTATTGATAGCGCCCATTCTGCGGCAACACGCAGGGCTAACGAAAGAAGTGATGCTGGTTGGGCAGTTCAATAAGTTTGAGCTGTGGGATGAAACGACCTGGTATCAACAGGTCAAGGAAGATATCGACGCTGAGCAGTCTGTTACCGGCGCGCTGTCGGAACGATTGCAGGATTTGTCTCTATAAAATGATGGAAAATTATAAACATACAACGGTGTTGCTGGATGAAGCCGTAAACGGCCTGAATATTCGTCCAGACGGCATCTACATTGACGGGACATTTGGTCGCGGTGGTCACTCACGTCTGATCCTCTCGCAACTTGGCGAAGAGGGGCGTTTACTGGCCATCGATCGCGATCCGCAGGCAATTGCCGTTGCAAAGACGATTACCGATCCCCGTTTTTCCATCGTCCATGGTCCTTTTTCTGCGCTGGCTGATTATGTCGCCGAGCGCGGACTTACCGGTAAGATCGACGGGATTCTTCTTGATCTTGGGGTGTCTTCTCCACAGCTTGATGATGCTGAACGCGGATTCTCATTTATGCGTGACGGTCCGTTAGATATGCGTATGGACCCAACACGCGGTCAGTCAGCGGCCGAATGGCTGCAAACCGCCGATGAAGCAGACATTGCCTGGGTGATTAAAACCTTTGGCGAAGAGCGCTTCGGCAAACGCATTGCTCGCGCCATCGTAGAGCGCAACCGCATCGAACCGATGACCCGCACTAAAGAGCTGGCGGAAGTGATTGCGGCGGCAATGCCGGTGAAAGACAAATTCAAACATCCCGCGACCCGTACCTTCCAGGCGGTGCGCATTTGGGTGAACAGTGAACTGGAGGAGATAGAGCAGGCGCTAAAAAGCTCGCTCAGCGTGCTGGCACCAGGTGGTCGCCTTTCGGTAATCAGTTTCCATTCGCTTGAAGATCGCATTGTGAAACGCTTTATGCGCGAACAAAGCCGTGGTCCTCAGGTTCCGGCTGGAATACCGATGACCGAAGCGCAGATCAAAAAGCTGGGCGGCCGTGAGTTAAGAGCACTAGGCAAGATGATGCCGGGTGAAGAAGAGGTAGCTGAAAATCCTCGTGCCCGTAGTTCAGTTCTGCGTATTGCAGAGAGGACGAACGCATGATCAGCAGAGTGACAGAAGCCCTCAGCAAAGTTAAAGGATCGATAGGAAGCAACGAGCGCCATGCTTTGCCTGGCGTGATCGGTGACGATCTTTTGCGGTATGGGAAGCTGCCACTCTGCCTGTTCATTTGCATTATTTTGACGGCGGTTACCGTCGTGACAACAGCACACCATACGCGGTTACTGACCGCGCAGCGTGAGCAGTTGGTTCTGGAGCGAGATGCGCTGGATATCGAATGGCGCAACTTGATCCTTGAGGAGAACGCGCTCGGCGACCATAGCCGTGTTGAACGGATCGCAACGGAAAAGCTGCAAATGCAGCATGTTGATCCCTCACAAGAAAATATCGTAGTACAAAAATAAGGATAAACGCGACGCATGAAAGCAGCGGCAAAAACGCACAAGCCAAAACGCCAGGAAGAACAAGCCAACTTTATCAGTTGGCGTTTTGCGTTACTGTGCGGCTGTATTTTGCTGGCACTGGGTTTTCTGCTGGGGCGCGTTGCCTGGCTGCAAATCATCGCGCCGGACATGCTGGTGCGTCAGGGCGACATGCGCTCTCTGCGCGTACAGGAAGTGTCCACATCGCGCGGGATGATTACTGACCGTTCAGGTCGTCCGCTGGCGGTGAGCGTTCCGGTTAAGGCGATTTGGGCCGACCCCAAAGAGGTGCATGACGCAGGCGGCGTAAGCGTTGGTGAACGCTGGAGAGCGCTGTCGACCGCGCTGAATCTCCCGCTCGATCAACTGGCTTCCCGCATTAACGCCAACCCGAAAGGGCGCTTTATCTATCTGGCGCGTCAGGTAAACCCTGACATGGCTGACTACATCAAAAAACTGAAGCTGCCAGGCATTCACCTGCGCGAAGAATCCCGCCGTTACTATCCTTCCGGAGAAGTGACCGCTCACCTTATCGGTTTTACTAACGTCGACAGCCAGGGGATTGAAGGCGTTGAGAAGAGCTTCGACAAATGGCTCACCGGGCAACCGGGCGAACGTATTGTACGTAAAGACCGTTATGGCCGCGTCATTGAGGATATTTCCTCTACCGACAGCCAGGCGGCGCATAATCTTGCGCTAAGTATCGATGAGCGTTTACAGGCGCTGGTCTACCGTGAACTGAATAACGCCGTGGCGTTTAACAAGGCGGAGTCAGGCAGTGCGGTACTGGTGGATGTGAACACCGGTGAAGTGCTGGCGATGGCTAACAGCCCGTCCTACAACCCGAACAATCTCACCGGTACGCCGAAGGATGCGATGCGTAACCGTACGATTACCGACGTGTTTGAACCGGGTTCCACCGTCAAACCGATGGTGGTGATGACGGCGCTGCAGCGTGGCGTGGTTCGCGAAAATACCGTACTTAACACTATCCCTTACCGAATTAATGGCCATGAAATCAAAGACGTGGCGCGTTATAGCGAATTGACCCTCACCGGGGTTTTGCAGAAGTCGAGTAACGTCGGTGTTTCCAAGCTGGCGTTAGCGATGCCGTCCTCAGCGTTAGTAGACACTTACTCACGTTTTGGGCTGGGAAAAGCGACCAATTTGGGGTTGGTCGGAGAACGCAGTGGCTTATATCCTCAAAAACAACGGTGGTCTGACATAGAGAGGGCCACCTTCTCTTTCGGCTACGGGCTAATGGTAACGCCGTTACAGTTAGCGCGAGTCTATGCAACGATCGGCAGCTATGGCGTTTATCGGCCACTGTCGATCACCAAAGTTGACCCTCCTGTTCCGGGCGAGCGTATCTTCCCGGAATCAACCGTGCGTACCGTAGTACACATGATGGAAAGCGTGGCGCTACCCGGCGGCGGCGGCGTGAAGGCGGCGATTAAAGGCTATCGTATCGCCATTAAAACCGGTACGGCGAAGAAAGTAGGGCCGGATGGCCGCTACATCAACAAATACATTGCTTATACCGCAGGCGTTGCGCCTGCGAGTCAGCCGCGCTTCGCGCTGGTTGTTGTTATCAACGATCCGCAGGCGGGTAAATACTACGGTGGCGCCGTTTCCGCGCCGGTCTTTGGTGCCATCATGGGTGGCGTACTGCGCACCATGAACATCGAGCCGGATGCGCTGACAACGGGCGATAAAAATGAATTTGTGAATAATCAAGGCGAGGCAACAGGTGGCAGATCGTAATTTGCGCGACCTTCTTGCTCCATGGGTGCCGGGTGCACCGGAGCGAGCACTGCGGGAGATGACGCTCGACAGCCGTATGGCTGCATCGGGCGATCTCTTTGTCGCAGTATTGGGTCATCAGGCGGACGGGCGTCGGTATATCCCGCAGGCGATAGCGCAAGGTGTGGCTGCCATTATTGCAGAAGCAAAAGATGAAGCTACTGACGGTGAAATCCGTGAAATGCACGGCGTTCCAGTTATCTATCTCAGTCAGCTTAACGAACGTTTATCTGCACTGGCGGGCCGCTTTTACCACGAGCCTTCTGAAAAAATGCGACTGGTCGGCGTGACCGGGACCAACGGTAAAACCACCACCACCCAATTGCTGGCACAGTGGAGCCAACTGCTTGGCGAAACCAGCGCGGTGATGGGAACAGTCGGCAATGGCCTGCTGGGCAAAGTGATCCCGACGGAAAATACCACCGGTTCAGCCGTAGATGTCCAGCATGTGCTGGCAGGGCTGGTTGCACAAGGCGCAACGGTTGGCGCGATGGAAGTGTCTTCACACGGTCTGGTTCAGCATCGCGTGGCGGCGCTGAAGTTTGCCGCATCAGTATTTACTAACTTAAGCCGTGACCATCTTGATTACCACGGCGACATGGAACATTACGAAGCCGCGAAATGGCTGCTGTATTCCACGCACCATTGCGGCCAGGCCATCGTTAATGCGGATGATGAAGTCGGTCGTCGCTGGTTGGCCAAACTTCCGGATGCGGTTGCCGTATCGATGGAAGACCACATCAACCCGAACTGTCACGGTCGTTGGTTAAAGGCGATTGACGTGAATTATCATGACAGCGGGGCAACGATTCGTTTTACCTCCTCATGGGGTGACGGCGAAATTGAAAGTCGCCTGATGGGCGCGTTTAACGTCAGCAATCTGCTGTTGGCGCTGGCAACGCTGCTGGCGTTGGGATATCCGTTAGCTGATTTACTGAAAACGGCGACACAATTACAGCCAGTTTGTGGGCGCATGGAAGTGTTCAGCGCGCCGGGTAAAACCACCGTTGTGGTTGATTATGCCCATACGCCAGATGCGCTGGAAAAAGCGCTGCAGGCGGCACGTCTGCACTGTACTGGCAAACTGTGGTGTGTCTTTGGCTGCGGCGGCGATCGCGACAAAGGCAAACGTCCGTTGATGGGCGCGATTGCCGAGCAGTTTGCTGATGTTGTCGTGGTGACCGATGACAACCCACGTACCGAAGAGCCGCGCGCCATTATTAACGACATTCTGGCGGGTATGCTGGATGCCGGACAGGCGAAAGTGATGGAAGGTCGCGCAGAGGCTGTGACAAACGCCATTATGCAGGCGAAAGAAAACGATGTGGTGCTGGTGGCCGGGAAAGGTCACGAAGACTACCAGATCGTTGGCTCGCAGCGCCTCGACTATTCTGACCGCGTCACGGCAGCGCGTCTGCTGGGAGTAATCGCATGATTAGCGTAACGCTCAGCCAACTGGCGGAGATCCTCCGCGGCGAACTGAAAGGAGCCGATCTGACTCTTGATGCGGTGACAACTGATACGCGTAAAGTTACGCCGGGCTGCCTGTTTGTCGCGCTGAAAGGCGAACGCTTTGATGCCCACGATTTCGCAGACAAGGCGCAAGAGAGCGGGGCGGGTGCGCTACTGGTCAGCCGTCCGCTGGACACCAACCTGCCGCAGCTGATTGTTAAAGATACACGTCTGGCGTTTGGTGAACTGGCGGCATGGGTACGCGCTCAGGTTCCGGCGCGCGTTGTCGCGCTGACTGGCTCTTCCGGTAAAACGTCCGTCAAAGAGATGACCGCATCCATTCTGAGTCAGTGTGGCAACACCTTATATACCGCGGGCAACCTGAATAACGACATCGGCGTACCGATGACGCTGTTGCGCTTAAACAACGATTACGACTATGCCGTGATTGAGCTTGGCGCTAATCATCAGGGCGAAATCGCCTGGACCGTTGGTCTGACGCGTCCGGAAGCGGCGCTGGTGAATAACCTGGCGGCCGCGCATCTGGAAGGCTTTGGTTCACTGGCAGGCGTTGCGAAGGCAAAAGGTGAGATTTTTACCGGCCTGTCAGCGAACGGAATCGCCATTATGAATGCCGACAATAACGACTGGCTGAACTGGCAGAGCATTATCGGCGATCGCAAAGTCTGGCGCTTCTCTCCGAATGCGGCCAACAGCGACTTTTCGGCGGCCAATGTTCATGTGACTTCACACGGCACAGAGTTTTCTCTGCAAACGCCAACCGGAAGTATTGATGTTCTGCTGCCGCTGCCGGGTCGTCACAACATTGCTAACGCCCTGGCGGCGGCTGCGCTCTCTATGGCGGTAGGCGCGACGCACGAAGCGATTAAAGCGGGTCTGAAGGAACTGCAAGCGGTACCGGGGCGTCTGTTCCCGATTCAACTGGCAGAAAATCAGCTACTGCTGGATGACTCCTATAACGCAAATGTCGGGTCAATGACCGCAGCGGTAAACGTGCTGTCCGAAATGCCGGGCTACCGCGTGCTGGTCGTTGGCGATATGGCCGAGCTTGGCGCGGAAAGCGAAGCATGCCACGTACAGGTGGGTGACGCTGCGAAGGCTGCAGGTATCGACCGTGTGCTGAGTACAGGGAAATTGAGTCAGGCAATTAGCCATGCCAGCGGTGTGGGTGAGCATTTTGCGGATAAAACCGCGTTGACCGCGCATCTTAAGGCGCTGATTGCAGAACATCAGATTATGACGATTTTAGTGAAGGGTTCACGTAGTGCCGCCATGGAAGAGGTAGTACGCGCATTACAGGAGAATGGGACATGTTAGTTTGGCTGGCCGAACATTTGGTCAAATATTATTCCGGCTTTAACGTCTTTTCCTATCTGACGTTTCGCGCCATCGTCAGCCTGCTGACCGCGCTGTTCATCTCTTTGTGGATGGGCCCGCGCATGATCGCCCGCTTGCAAAAAATGTCCTTTGGACAGGTCGTGCGTAACGACGGTCCGGAATCACACTTCAGTAAACGCGGTACGCCGACCATGGGCGGGATTATGATCCTCACCGCGATTGTTATCTCCGTACTGCTGTGGGCATACCCGTCGAACCCGTACGTATGGTGCGTGCTGGTGGTATTGGTCGGTTACGGCATTATCGGTTTTGTCGATGACTACCGCAAAGTAGTACGCAAAGACACCAAGGGCCTGATCGCGCGCTGGAAATACTTCTGGATGTCGGTGATTGCGCTGGGCGTGGCCTTTGCCCTGTATCTGGCTGGTAAAGATACCCCGGCTACTGAGCTGGTGGTGCCGTTCTTTAAAGACGTGATGCCGCAGTTGGGGCTGTTCTACGTGCTGCTGGCGTACTTCGTGATTGTGGGGACTGGCAACGCGGTCAACCTCACCGATGGTCTGGATGGTCTGGCGATTATGCCGACCGTGTTTGTGGCCGCAGGTTTTGCGTTGGTAGCGTGGGCGACCGGTAACATGAACTTCGCCAACTATCTGCATATTCCCTATTTACGTCATGCCGGTGAATTGGTGATCGTCTGTACGGCAATTGTCGGTGCGGGGTTAGGCTTCTTGTGGTTTAACACCTATCCGGCGCAGGTCTTTATGGGCGACGTCGGATCGCTGGCGCTGGGCGGCGCGCTGGGCATTATTGCCGTGCTCCTGCGTCAGGAGTTCCTGCTGGTGATCATGGGCGGTGTATTCGTCGTAGAAACACTGTCGGTCATTTTGCAGGTTGGCTCCTTTAAGCTGCGCGGACAGCGCATATTCCGTATGGCGCCGATCCACCATCACTATGAACTGAAAGGCTGGCCGGAACCGCGCGTAATTGTACGCTTCTGGATTATTTCGCTGATGCTGGTGCTGATTGGCCTGGCAACGCTGAAGGTACGTTAATCATGGCTGATTACCAGGGTAAAAAAGTCGTCATTATCGGTCTGGGTTTGACCGGGCTGTCCTGCGTGGATTTCTTCCTGGCGCGTGGCGTGACGCCGCGCGTAATGGATACCCGCGCGACGCCGCCGGGCCTGGACAAATTACCGGAAGCGGTTGAGCGTCATGTTGGCAGTCTGAATGATGACTGGCTGCTGGCCGCTGATCTTATTGTCGCCAGCCCTGGTATTGCCCTGGCGCATCCTTCGTTGAGCGCCGCCGCCGATGCGGGAATTGAAATTGTCGGCGACATTGAGCTGTTCTGTCGTGAAGCACAGGCACCGATCGTCGCGATCACCGGTTCCAACGGGAAAAGCACAGTCACTACGCTGGTAGGTGAGATGGCGAAAGCGGCCGGTGTGAACGTGGGGGTTGGCGGTAATATTGGCCTGCCCGCGCTGATGCTGCTGGATGACGAACGTGAGCTGTATGTTCTGGAACTGTCGAGCTTCCAACTGGAAACGACCTCCAGCTTACAAGCCGTAGCCGCTACCATTTTGAACGTCACCGAAGACCATATGGACAGATATCCGTTTGGCTTGCAGCAGTACCGTGCGGCCAAACTGCGCGTCTATGAAAACGCGAAAGTGTGTGTGGTCAACGCTGATGATGCGCTGACCATGCCGGTTCGCGGAGCGGATGAGCGTTGCGTGAGCTTTGGCATCAACATGGGTGACTATCACCTGAACCGTCAGCAGGGCGAAACCTGGCTGCGAGTGAAGGGTGAAAAAGTCCTTAACGTGAAAGAGATGACGCTTTCCGGTCAGCATAACTATACCAACGCCCTGGCTGCGCTGGCGCTGGCGGATGCTGCGGGTCTGCCGCGGGCGTCGAGCCTGAAAGCGCTCACCACGTTTACCGGTCTGGCGCACCGTTTTCAGACTGTGCTTGAGCACAACGGCGTGCGCTGGATTAACGATTCTAAAGCCACCAACGTCGGCAGCACTGAAGCCGCGCTGAATGGCCTGCATGTTGACGGTACGTTGCACCTGCTGCTGGGTGGCGACGGGAAATCCGCTGACTTTACGCCGCTGCAACGATACCTGACCGGCGACAACATTCGTCTGTATTGCTTTGGTCGCGATGGCGCGCAGCTTGCCGCTCTGCGACCTGACGTTACGGAACAAACTGAAACCATGGAGCAGGCAATGCGTCTGCTCGCACCGCGCGTGAAGTCGGGCGATATGGTGCTGCTGTCGCCCGCCTGCGCCAGCCTCGACCAGTTCAAGAACTTTGAGCAACGCGGTGACGTCTTTACCCGCCTGGCGAAGGAGTTGGGTTGATGCGCTTATCTCTCCCTCGTCTGAGAATGCCGCGCTTACCGGGACTGGGTATCCTGGCGTGGGTCTTCGCGGCACTTAAA
Source organism: Citrobacter sp. KTE151 (assembly GCF_000398845.1). Classification (NCBI taxonomy): domain Bacteria; kingdom Pseudomonadati; phylum Pseudomonadota; class Gammaproteobacteria; order Enterobacterales; family Enterobacteriaceae; genus Citrobacter; species Citrobacter sp. KTE151. The sequence continues at coordinate 540,217 of NZ_KB976059.1, forward strand.
GGCTGGGTGATGGCTTCGCGTGATAAAGACGCGGACAGCCTGATCATGTATGACCGCATGCTGCTGTGGTTGACCTTTGGTCTGGCAGCGATCGGTTTTGTGATGGTGACATCGGCATCGATGCCCGTTGGACAACGTCTGGCGGGCGATCCTTTCCTGTTTGCTAAGCGTGATGCACTGTACATCTTCCTCGCCTTCTGCCTGGCGATGGTGACGCTGCGTCTGCCGATGGAGTTCTGGCAAAAGTACAGTACGACGATGCTGATAGCCTCGATCATCATGCTGCTGATTGTGCTGGTGGTGGGTAGCTCCGTTAACGGGGCGTCGCGCTGGATTGCGCTGGGGCCGCTGCGTATTCAGCCTGCGGAATTTACTAAGCTGTCGCTGTTCTGTTACCTCGCCAACTACCTGGTGCGTAAAGTTGATGAAGTGCGTAACAACTTGCGCGGTTTCTTAAAACCGATGGGCGTGATCCTGGTGCTGGCTATTTTACTGCTGGCACAGCCTGACCTTGGTACGGTGGTGGTGCTGTTTGTCACTACCCTGGCGATGCTGTTTCTCGCCGGAGCGAAACTGTGGCAGTTCATTGCCATCATCGGCATGGGTATTTCGGCAGTTGTGCTGCTGATCCTTGCCGAACCGTATCGTATTCGCCGCGTAACCTCCTTCTGGAACCCATGGGAAGATCCGTTCGGCAGTGGCTACCAGCTGACGCAATCCCTGATGGCCTTTGGTCGCGGTGAGGTTTGGGGGCAGGGCTTAGGTAATTCAGTCCAAAAACTGGAGTATTTACCAGAAGCGCACACCGACTTCATCTTCGCCATCATTGGGGAAGAGCTGGGTTATATCGGTGTGGTATTGGCACTTTTAATGGTATTCTTCGTCGCTTTTCGCGCGATGTCGATTGGCCGTAAGGCGTTGGAAATTGACCACCGTTTTTCAGGCTTTTTAGCCTGCTCAATCGGGATCTGGTTTAGCTTCCAGGCACTGGTAAACGTCGGTGCGGCGGCGGGTATGCTGCCAACCAAAGGTCTGACGCTGCCGCTGATCAGTTATGGTGGTTCAAGTTTGTTGATTATGTCGACGGCCATCATGTTTTTGTTACGTATTGATTATGAAACGCGTCTGGAAAAAGCCCAGGCGTTTACACGAGGTGCACGATGAGTGGTCAACCGAAGCGGTTAATGGTGATGGCGGGCGGTACCGGCGGGCATGTGTTCCCGGGGCTGGCGGTCGCGCACCATTTAATGGCCCAGGGCTGGCAGGTTCGTTGGCTGGGCACCGCCGATCGTATGGAAGCGGACTTAGTGCCGAAACACGGCATTGAAATTGACTTTATTCGTATCTCCGGTTTGCGTGGAAAAGGCGTCAATGCGCTGCTGGCTGCACCTGTGCGTATTTTTAATGCCTGGCGTCAGGCGCGCGCCATCATGAAGCAGTTTAAACCCGATGTGGTGCTGGGTATGGGCGGCTACGTGTCTGGCCCTGGCGGTCTGGCGGCCTGGTCATTAGGTATTCCGGTTGTACTGCATGAGCAGAATGGCATTGCGGGATTAACTAACAAATGGCTGGCGAAGATTGCCACTACGGTGATGCAGGCTTTTCCAGGCGCTTTCCCGAATGCGGAAGTGGTGGGCAATCCGGTGCGCACTGACGTGCTGGCGCTGCCGTTGCCCAAAGCGCGTCTGGCCGGGCGTGAAGGTCCGGTTCGTGTGTTGGTTGTCGGGGGATCTCAGGGCGCACGCGTACTGAACCAGACGATGCCGCAGGTTGCCGCAAAGCTTGGCGACGCGGTGACTATCTGGCATCAGAGCGGCAAAGGCGCGCAGCAGACCGTTGAACAGGCGTATGCCGACGCGGGACAACCGCAGCACAAGGTCACTGAGTTTATTGATGATATGGCAGCGGCTTACGCGTGGGCTGATGTCGTGGTTTGTCGCTCAGGCGCGCTGACGGTGAGCGAAATTGCCGCCGCAGGTTTGCCTGCGCTGTTTGTGCCATTCCAGCACAAAGACAGACAGCAGTATTGGAATGCGCTGCCGCTGGAGAAAGCGGGCGCCGCCAAAATTCTGGAGCAGCCGCAGTTTACTGTGGAGGCCGTCGCCAGCACCCTTGCCGGGTGGTCGCGAGAAACGTTATTAACCATGGCAGAACGTGCGCGCGCCGCATCCATACCGGATGCCACAGAGCGCGTTGCAAATGAAGTGAGCCGGGCTGCCCGGGCGTAATTGTGGTGATGCCTTTTGCATCGCATGAACTAAGAAGTTAATGGCTAAAGAATGAATACACAACAACTGGCAAAACTGCGTTCCATCGTGCCCGAAATGCGTCGCGTTCGGCACATTCACTTTGTTGGCATCGGTGGTGCTGGTATGGGCGGTATTGCCGAAGTTTTGGCCAATGAAGGTTATCAGATCAGCGGTTCTGACTTAGCGCCGAATCCTGTGACGCAGCAGTTGACGAATCTGGGGGCCACGATTTTCTTCAACCATCGCCCGGAAAACGTGCGCGATGCGAGCGTGGTGGTGGTATCCAGCGCTATTTCTGCGGATAACCCGGAAATTGTTGCAGCGCATGAAGCACGTATTCCGGTGATTCGTCGTGCTGAAATGCTGGCGGAGTTAATGCGTTTTCGTCACGGTATTGCTATTGCCGGGACGCACGGTAAAACCACGACCACGGCAATGGTCTCCAGCATCTACGCGGAAGCGGGTCTGGATCCCACTTTTGTCAACGGCGGTCTGGTGAAGGCTGCAGGCGTGCATGCGCGCCTGGGTCATAGCCGTTATTTGATTGCCGAAGCGGACGAGAGCGACGCGTCGTTCCTGCATTTGCAGCCGATGGTGGCGATTGTCACCAATATTGAAGCCGATCATATGGATACCTACCATGGCGACTTCGAAAATTTAAAGCAGACGTTTATTAATTTCCTGCATAACTTGCCGTTTTATGGCCGTGCGGTGATGTGCGTTGACGATCCGGTGATCCGCGAACTGTTACCGCGAGTTGGCCGTCAAACCACAACCTATGGTTTCAGTGATGATGCCGATGTGCGCGTTGAAGATTACCAGCAGATTGGTCCACAAGGGCATTTCACGCTGGTGCGTCAGGGGATGGCCGATTTACGTGTTACGTTAAACGCGCCGGGTCGCCACAATGCACTGAACGCGGCGGCGGCAGTGGCGGTCGCGACGGAAGAAGGTATTGAAGACGACGCTATTCTGCGCGCGCTGGAAAGTTTCCAGGGTACCGGACGTCGTTTTGACTTCCTCGGCGAATTCCCGCTTGAGCCGGTGAACGGTAAAGCCGGGACCGCGATGCTGGTTGATGATTATGGCCACCACCCAACGGAAGTGGACGCCACGATTAAAGCCGCGCGCGCGGGCTGGCCGGACAAAAACCTGGTGATGCTGTTCCAGCCGCACCGGTTTACGCGTACACGCGATCTGTACGACGACTTTGCTAACGTGCTGACCCAGGTCGATGCGCTGTTGATGCTGGATGTGTATGCCGCGGGCGAAGCCGCGATTCCGGGTGCCGATAGCCGTTCGTTGTGCCGTACGATTCGTGGCCGCGGTAAGATCGATCCGATTCTGGTATCCGACCCGGCCCAGGTGGCAGAAATGCTGGCACCCGTATTAACCGGCAACGATCTGATTTTGGTGCAGGGCGCTGGAAATATCGGCAAAATCGCGCGTTCCTTAGCTGAAATCAAACTGAAGCCGCAAAACCCGGAGGAAGAACAACATGGCTGATAAAATCGCGGTCCTGTTAGGGGGAACCTCCGCTGAACGTGAAGTATCGCTGAATTCAGGCGCGGCCGTATTGGCAGGGTTACGCGAAGGTGGTGTAGATGCCCATCCGGTTGACCCTAAAGAGGTCGATGTCACTCTTTTGAAATCTATGGGGTTTCAGAAGGTGTTTATTGCGCTGCACGGTCGTGGCGGTGAAGATGGCACATTGCAGGGCATGCTGGAGCTGATTGGCCTGCCGTATACCGGCAGCGGCGTCATGGCTTCCGCGATTTCAATGGACAAACTGCGCAGCAAGCTGCTGTGGCAGGGCGCAGGTTTACCCGTCGCCCCATGGGTTGCGCTGACCCGCGCTGAATTCGAAAAAGGTCTTAGCGATGAAGCAGTTACAAAAATTTCTGCGTTAGGCTTGCCGCTGATTGTAAAGCCAAGCCGTGAAGGTTCCAGCGTAGGGATGTCAAAAGTTGAAGAAGAAAATGCTTTGCAGGGTGCATTAGCATTGGCTTTTCAGCATGATGAAGAAGTACTGATTGAAAAATGGCTCAGTGGCCCGGAATTTACAGTTGCGATACTTGGCGAAGAAATTTTACCGTCAATACGTATCCAACCCGCGGGAACCTTCTATGATTATGAGGCGAAGTATCTCTCTGATGAGACACAATATTTCTGCCCTGCTGGTCTGGAAGTCGAACAAGAAGCCTTTTTACAGGAATTAGTCCTGAAAGCGTGGACTGCATTGGGCTGTAAAGGTTGGGGTCGCATTGACGTCATGCTGGACAGCGATGGCCAGTTTTATCTGCTGGAAGCGAATACCTCTCCGGGTATGACCAGCCACAGTCTGGTGCCGATGGCGGCGCGTCAGGCGGGCCTGAGCTTCTCGCAGTTGGTGGTAAGAATTCTGGAGTTGGCGGACTGATATGTCGCAGGCTGCGCTGAACACGCGAAACGGTGATGAAGAAGAAGTAAACTCCTCACGCCGCAATAATGGAACGCGTCTTGCAGGAATACTGTTCCTGCTGACAGTGCTGTGCACCGTGTTTGTCAGCGGCTGGGTAGTGTTGGGATGGATGGAAGATGCGCAGCGCCTGCCATTGTCAAAACTGGTGTTAACCGGTGAACGGCATTACACGCGCAATGATGATATCCGTCAGTCCATCCTGGCGCTGGGCGCTCCGGGAACATTTATGACTCAGGATGTGAACATCATCCAGAGTCAGATTGAACGCCTCCCCTGGATCAAACAGGCGAGCGTCAGAAAGCAATGGCCTGATGAATTGAAGATTCATCTGGTTGAATATGTGCCAATAGCGCGTTGGAATGACCAACATATGGTGGATGCCGAAGGAAATACCTTCAGTGTCCCAACCGGTCGGGCCAATAAGCAGGTATTACCTATGTTGTACGGACCGGAAGGCAGCGCAAGTGAAGTGCTGCAAGGGTTCCGCGATATGGGGCAGGTGCTGGCTAAGGACAGATTCACCCTGAAGGAAGCGGCAATGACCGCTCGTCGTTCCTGGCAGTTGACGCTGAATAACGATATTAAGCTGAATTTGGGCAGGGGCGATACGATAAAACGTTTGGCTCGCTTTGTGGAACTCTACCCGGTTTTACAGCAGCAGGCGCAAACCGATGGCAAACGGATTAGCTACGTTGATTTGCGTTATGACTCAGGAGCGGCAGTAGGCTGGGTTCCCTTGCCTCCTGAGGAATCTAATCAGCAACAGAATCAGGCACAGGCAGAACAACAATGATCAAGGCGACGGACAGAAAACTGGTAGTTGGACTGGAGATTGGCACCGCGAAGGTAGCCGCTTTAGTAGGGGAAGTTCTGCCCGACGGTATGGTCAATATCATTGGCGTGGGCAGTTGCCCATCGCGAGGTATGGATAAAGGCGGGGTGAATGACCTTGAGTCAGTGGTGAAGTGCGTACAGCGCGCCATTGACCAGGCTGAACTGATGGCAGATTGCCAGATCTCCTCTGTATATCTGGCGCTTTCCGGCAAACATATTAGCTGTCAGAATGAAATTGGTATGGTGCCCATTTCCGAAGAGGAAGTGACGCAGGAAGATGTGGAAAACGTGGTACATACGGCAAAATCCGTACGCGTTCGCGATGAACATCGTGTTCTGCACGTCATTCCGCAGGAATACGCCATCGACTACCAGGAAGGTATCAAAAATCCGGTCGGTCTTTCCGGTGTGCGTATGCAGGCGAAAGTCCATCTTATTACCTGCCACAACGACATGGCGAAGAATATTGTCAAAGCCGTCGAACGTTGTGGTCTGAAAGTTGACCAACTGATTTTTGCCGGGTTGGCAGCCAGTTATTCCGTATTGACGGAAGATGAACGTGAACTGGGTGTCTGCGTGGTGGATATTGGTGGTGGTACAATGGATATCGCCGTTTATACTGGCGGGGCGTTGCGCCACACTAAAGTTATCCCTTATGCAGGGAATGTCGTGACCAGCGATATCGCGTATGCCTTTGGTACGCCGCCGAGCGATGCTGAAGCCATCAAAGTGCGTCATGGCTGCGCACTGGGTTCCATCGTGGGTAAGGACGAGAGCGTTGAAGTGCCAAGCGTTGGTGGTCGTCCGCCGCGTAGCCTGCAACGTCAGACTCTGGCAGAGGTCATTGAGCCGCGTTATACCGAGCTGCTCAACCTGGTCAACGAAGAAATTTTGCAATTACAAGAACAGCTTCGCCAGCAGGGTGTGAAACATCATCTGGCGGCGGGGATTGTGTTAACCGGCGGTGCTGCGCAAATTGAAGGTCTTGCGGCCTGCGCACAGCGCGTGTTCCATACACAAGTACGTATTGGCGCACCGCTGAATATTACCGGTCTGACGGATTATGCCCAGGAGCCGTATTATTCAACGGCGGTGGGGCTGCTGCACTACGGGAAAGAATCCCATTTAAGTGGTGAGGCTGAAGTAGAAAAGCGCGTAACTGCCTCGGTCGGATCGTGGATCAAGCGACTGAATAGCTGGTTACGTAAAGAGTTTTAATTTTTAAAGAGACCGACGCAAATTAACGGTCTCAGGCGACAGGCACTACACAAAGTCATTCAAGTTGCATCGCGGCGGCAACTGAGCGAATCTCCTGGAGCATAGTTTACTATGTCACGGGAGTGAGTGAAGGCAGCCAACAAAGAGGCGGCTTGAAGGATGAAGTGTAAAACGGAGAGAGAAACTATGTTTGAACCTATGGAACTAACCAACGACGCGGTGATTAAAGTCATCGGCGTCGGTGGCGGCGGCGGTAATGCCGTTGAACACATGGTGCGTGAGCGCATCGAAGGTGTTGAATTCTTCGCGGTGAATACCGACGCTCAGGCGTTGCGTAAAACGGCGGTTGGACAGACCATTCAGATTGGTAGCGGCATCACCAAAGGTCTGGGCGCGGGTGCAAACCCGGAAGTCGGTCGTAATGCGGCAGACGAAGATCGCGAAGCTCTGCGCGCAGCGCTTGACGGTGCAGACATGGTGTTTATCGCAGCTGGCATGGGCGGCGGTACCGGTACCGGTGCAGCGCCAGTGGTAGCTGAAGTCGCAAAAGATTTAGGTATCCTGACCGTTGCTGTCGTGACTAAGCCTTTCAACTTTGAAGGCAAGAAGCGTATGGCATTCGCGGAGCAGGGTATCACCGAGCTGTCCAAACACGTGGACTCTCTGATCACTATCCCGAACGACAAGCTGCTGAAAGTACTGGGCCGTGGTATCTCCCTGCTGGATGCATTTGGCGCAGCGAACGACGTGCTGAAAGGCGCAGTCCAGGGTATCGCTGAACTGATTACTCGTCCAGGCCTGATGAACGTCGACTTTGCAGACGTGCGCACCGTGATGTCCGAAATGGGCTACGCGATGATGGGTTCTGGCGTGGCGAGCGGTGAAGACCGTGCAGAAGAAGCGGCTGAAATGGCTATCTCTTCTCCGCTGCTGGAAGATATCGATCTGTCCGGCGCACGCGGCGTGCTGGTTAACATTACTGCGGGCTTCGACCTGCGTCTGGATGAGTTCGAAACCGTGGGTAACACTATTCGTGCCTTTGCATCGGATAACGCGACCGTGGTTATCGGTACCTCTCTGGACCCGGATATGAACGACGAACTGCGCGTGACCGTTGTTGCGACTGGAATTGGTATGGACAAGCGTCCTGAAATCACTCTGGTGACCAATAAACAGGTACAGCAGCCGGTAATGGATCGTTACCAGCAGCACGGTATGGCGCCGTTGACGCAAGAGCAGAAACCGGTAGCGAAAGTGGTTAACGACAATACGCCGCAAACCACGAAAGAGCCGGATTATCTGGATATCCCTGCATTCCTGCGTAAGCAAGCTGATTAAGAATTAGCTGGAATTTGGGAATTGTGGCTCTTTGTGCTAAACTGGCCCACCGAATGTATAGTACACTTCGGTTGGATAGGTAATTTGGCGAGATTATACGATGATCAAACAAAGGACTCTTAAACGTATCGTTCAGGCGACTGGCGTCGGTTTGCATACCGGCAAAAAAGTCACCCTGACATTACGCCCTGCGCCGGCCAACACCGGGGTCATCTATCGTCGCACCGACTTGAATCCTCCGGTAGATTTCCCGGCCGATGCCAAATCTGTGCGTGATACCATGCTCTGTACGTGTCTGGTCAATGAGCATGATGTGCGGATTTCAACCGTAGAGCACCTTAATGCTGCTCTGGCGGGCTTAGGTATCGATAACATCGTTATTGAAGTTAACGCCCCGGAAATCCCGATTATGGATGGCAGTGCCGCTCCGTTCGTTTACCTGCTGCTTGATGCAGGTATTGAAGAACTGAGCAGCGCCAAAAAATTTGTTCGCATCAAAGAGACCGTTCGTGTCGAAGATGGCGATAAGTGGGCTGAGTTTAAGCCGTATAATGGTTTTACGTTGGATTTCACCATCGACTTTAACCATCCGGCGATCGACTCCAGCACGCAGCGCTACGCGATGAACTTCTCTGCGGATGCGTTCATGCGCCAGATCAGCCGCGCGCGTACTTTCGGTTTCATGCGTGATATCGAATATCTGCAGTCCCGCGGCCTGTGCCTGGGCGGCAGCTTCGATTGTGCCATCGTTGTTGACGATTATCGCGTATTGAACGAAGACGGCCTGCGTTTTGAAGACGAATTCGTTCGTCACAAAATGCTCGACGCGATTGGTGACTTGTTCATGTGTGGTCACAACATTATTGGTGCATTCACCGCGTTTAAATCCGGTCATGCACTGAATAACAAACTATTGCAGGCAGTCCTGGCAAAACAGGAAGCCTGGGAATATGTGACCTTCCAGGACGATGCAGAACTGCCGTTGGCGTTCAAAGCACCTTCGACTGTACTGGCATAACGACATACGCTGTCGCATAAATTCGACTGGTAAATCTGGCACTCTCTCCGGCCAGGTGAGCCAGTCGTTTTTTTATCTTCCGATTGCAAAACCACCTTATCTGAAGCGACTTTTTCCCCACCGACAGATTAAAACACCGTTCGATCGCTGCTTTCTTAAGCATATTTACCCGCGACTTGCTGTCATTACTGCTGTGGAGCGTACGCTTTAATGGTAATATTTATGCGCAAAAAAATGGTTTTGCATTTGTAACCCCAAACGCAGGGTATATCAGGTGGCAATAACGTGAGTGGAATACTGACGCGTTGGCGACAGTTAGGCAGACGGTACTTCTGGCCGCATCTCCTGTTGGGGATGGTCGCGGCTAGTTTTGGCCTGCCTGCGCTCGGTAATGCTGCTGAACCTAATACTCCCGCTAAGGCGACCGCCAGCAATCACGATCAATCTGCCAAAGTTAACTTTAGCCAGCTTGCTTTGCTGGAGGCGACCAATCGCCGCCCGAATTTTACCGTTGACTACTGGCATCAGCATGCCATTCGTACGGTCATTCGCCATCTTTCTTTTGCTATGGCTCCTCAGGCGCTGCCTGTTGCCGAAGAGCCGTTGCCAATCCAGGCGCACCATCTTGCGTTACTGAATACGCTCAGTGCGATGCTGACGCAAGAAGGCAGACCGCCCGCGGCCGTGAGTCGCGTGACATATGCCCATTTTACCTCTCAGGCCGCATTTAGCGTTCCGGTCTGGATCAGCCAGCTGCAGGGTATCCGCGCTGGCCCTCAACGCCTCAGCTAAAAAAGAACCTTCCAACTTATAATTTTTGACTCCGCACCGCGGGGCGTTTGAGATTTTATTATGCTAATCAAATTATTAACAAAAGTATTCGGTAGCCGTAACGAGCGTACGCTGCGTCGTATGCGTAAAGTGGTCAATGTCATCAATGCAATGGAACCGGAGATGGAAAAACTCTCCGATGATGAACTGAAAGCGAAGACCGCTGAATTCCGCGCCCGTCTGGAAAAAGGCGCCAGCGTTGAAAGCCTGATCCCGGAAGCGTTTGCGGTGGTCCGCGAAGCGAGTAAGCGTGTGTTCGGCATGCGTCATTTCGACGTACAGCTGCTGGGTGGTATGGTGCTTAACGATCGCTGCATCGCGGAAATGCGTACCGGTGAAGGTAAAACCCTGACCGCAACGCTGCCAGCCTACCTCAACGCCTTAAGCGGGAAGGGTGTACACGTGGTTACCGTGAACGACTACCTGGCTCAGCGTGACGCCGAAAATAACCGCCCGCTGTTTGAATTCCTCGGCATGACCGTGGGTATCAACATGTCTGGCCTGCCTGCGCCAGCCAAGCGTGAAGCCTACAATGCCGATATTACTTACGGTACCAACAACGAATACGGCTTTGACTACCTGCGCGACAACATGGCGTTTAGCCCGGAAGAGCGCGTTCAGCGTAAACTGCACTATGCGCTGGTCGATGAAGTCGACTCCATCCTGATCGATGAAGCGCGTACGCCGCTGATCATTTCCGGTCCGGCTGAAGACAGCTCGGAAATGTATAAAAAAGTGAATAAAATCATCCCGCACCTGATTCGTCAGGAGAAGGACGATTCTGACACGTTCCAGGGGGAAGGCCACTTCTCTGTTGATGAGAAAGCGCGCCAGGTCAACCTGACCGAACGTGGTCTGGTACTGATTGAAGAGCTGTTGGTTAACGAAGGCATTATGGATGAGGGCGAGTCGCTGTACTCTCCGGGCAACATTATGCTGATGCACCACGTGACTGCTGCACTGCGCGCGCACGTGCTGTTTACCCGCGACGTTGACTATATCGTGAAAGACGGTGAAGTTATCATCGTCGACGAACACACCGGTCGTACTATGCAGGGCCGCCGCTGGTCCGATGGTCTGCACCAGGCTGTTGAAGCCAAAGAAGGCGTAGATATCCAAAACGAGAACCAGACGCTGGCATCTATTACCTTCCAGAACTACTTCCGTTTGTACGAAAAACTGGCCGGTATGACCGGTACAGCAGATACTGAAGCCTTTGAATTCAGCTCCATTTACAAACTGGATACCGTGGTTGTGCCGACCAACCGTCCGATGATCCGTAAGGATTTACCGGATCTGGTGTACATGACTGAAGCGGAAAAAATTCAGGCGATCATTGAAGATATTAAAGAGCGTACTGCAAATGGCCAGCCAGTGCTGGTTGGTACTATCTCTATTGAAAAATCGGAAGTGGTTTCTAATGAGCTGAACAAGGCAGGTATCAAACACAACGTTCTGAACGCCAAGTTCCACGCCAACGAAGCCGCAATCGTCGCCCAGGCGGGTTATCCGTCCGCAGTGACTATCGCGACAAACATGGCAGGTCGTGGTACCGATATCGTGCTGGGTGGTAGCTGGCAGGCGGAAATTGCCGAGCTGGAGGACCCGACTCCAGAACAAATCGCGCAGATCAAAGCCGAGTGGCAAGTTCGCCATGATGCGGTGTTAGCTGCAGGTGGTTTACATATTATCGGTACCGAGCGTCACGAATCTCGTCGTATAGATAACCAGCTGCGTGGTCGTTCTGGTCGTCAGGGGGATGCGGGGTCTTCTCGTTTCTATTTGTCGATGGAAGATGCGCTGATGCGTATTTTTGCTTCTGACCGTGTGTCCGGCATGATGCGTAAACTGGGCATGAAGCCTGGTGAAGCAATTGAACACCCGTGGGTAACTAAAGCGATTGCAAACGCGCAGCGTAAAGTAGAAAGCCGCAACTTCGATATTCGTAAGCAATTGCTGGAATATGATGACGTTGCCAATGACCAGCGTCGCGCAATCTACACCCAGCGTAACGAACTGCTGGACGTAACTGACGTTAGCGAAACCATTAATAGCATCCGTGAGGATGTCTTCAAAGCGACAATTGATGCCTATATTCCGCCGCAGTCTCTGGAAGAAATGTGGGATATTCCGGGTCTGCAGGAACGTCTGAAAAACGACTTCGATCTGGAAATGCCTATTTCAGAGTGGCTGGATAAAGAGCCTGAGCTGCATGAGGAAACGCTGCGCGAACGTATTCTGGCAAACGCCATCGAAGTTTATCAGCGTAAAGAAGAAGTTGTGGGCGCGGAGATGATGCGTCACTTCGAAAAAGGCGTGATGCTGCAAACTCTCGATTCTCTGTGGAAAGAGCACCTTGCGGCGATGGACTACCTGCGTCAGGGTATCCACCTGCGTGGTTATGCGCAAAAAGATCCGAAGCAGGAATACAAGCGTGAATCCTTCTCTATGTTTGCATCAATGCTGGAATCACTGAAGTACGAAGTGATCAGCACCCTGAGCAAAGTTCAGGTACGTATGCCTGAAGAAGTAGAAGCGATGGAGCAGCAACGTCGTGAAGACGCTGAACGTTTAGCGCAGATGCAGCAGTTGAGCCATAAAGGTGACGATTCTGCCGCGGCAGAAGAGCTGGCAGCACAAACTGGCGATCGTAAAGTGGGCCGTAACGATCCGTGTCCTTGCGGTTCCGGGAAAAAGTACAAACAGTGCCATGGCCGTCTGAGCTAAGAAAATAACTTACTGAAAAGGCGCAGAATTCTGCGCCTTTTTTATGGACGATAAAGATGAAAATACTGCAGATCGCCGTCGGGATTATTCGCAACCAGCACCATGAAATTTTTATAACCCAGCGTGCGGCTGATGCCCACATGGCAAATAAGCTGGAGTTCCCCGGCGGGAAAATTGAAGCGGGCGAAACGCCGGAGCAGGCGCTGATTCGCGAGTTACAGGAAGAAGTAGGCATTACGCTGACTCAAAGCTCACTGTTCGAAAAGCTGGAGTACCAGTTTCCGGACCGGCATATCACTCTGTGGTTCTGGCTGGTTGAAAGCTGGGAAGGCGAACCGTGGGGGAAAGAGGGGCAACCGGCGCAGTGGATTGCGCAAGATGCTCTGAATGCAGAAGATTTTCCGCCTGCGAATGCGCCGGTAATTGAAAAGCTGATTACTGGATAATGGTGTTCGTAGGCCGGATTAGGCAACCCCACCATCCGGCAAATTAGGGCGGGGTCGCTACGCTTGCCCGCCCTACGTTTTAGCTGAATTACTTCTGCTCTTCACTCCAGTCGTCGTTTTCCGACAGATCACCAGAGCTTGGGATACGTTTCTCTTCTGCGGCCCACTCACCCAGATCGATTAACTGGCAGCGCTTGCTGCAGAATGGGCGAAACGGGCTGACTTCACCCCACACTACGGGTTTGCCGCAGGTTGGGCAGTTGACGATGGTTTGTTCAGACATGTTGACTCCTTAACAGCACGCCAGATCAAAATCGAGACGCTCAGGCACCTGGCCATTCTCGCTATCCAGCGGCATAAAGCGAATAGCAAAGCGGCTCTTATGACCAGAAATTTGCGGATAAAGCTGCGAATCAAGCGGCAGCTGCAAGCGAAGCAGATCGGCATCTTCGCCGTTGTCCTGATAAAAACCATTTAAGCTGGTTTGCTTACGGAATGGCGCAGAGTTGCGAATTAAATCCAGCACCAGCGACAGTGCCTGATTGAGCGGATTCAGACTTGCAAGCCAGGTTTCAACCTGCGCGTCGCGATGCGACTGCGGTAGATGTAACCAAATATGCAGGGTCGGCAGATCGAAGCTGCAGCATCCGCCAGGAATGCTTAAACGCTGACGTACAAGGCCAATCAGACGATCTTCGCGCAGCGTCTGTCCAATGCGCGGAGCCGAAATCAGAATGCTGCCCGCACTTTTTAACTGCTGGCGCAATGCGTCGATCCTGTTTTGATCGACGCCGGGAACTTCAACCCAGGCCTGGAGTTTACGCTGTTGTCTTTCCAGCTCTTTGAGGAGTTCGGTACGGACTTCGCCGCGTTCAAATACATCCAGTAAGTCTCCGATGTTGCGGAAAAAATGCAGTGCGCCTGCATGGTCCGCTATGGGTACATTAACGGAGAGCTGTTGGATTAAAAACTCAATGCGCAGCCATGTACGCATCTTCTCATTGAGAGGGTGTTCAAAAAGGACCTGGGTGTGCATTACGGTTTTTCCTGTGAGACAAACTGCAACGCGCAATGCAAATAGAGCGCGTGCAGGCGGGCGACATCCGAGGCGATGGCCTCCGGTGCGCCATTATTATCAATAACATCGTCTGCCACGGCCAGACGCGCTTCGCGCGTTGCCTGGGAAGCAAGAATTTGTTCAACATGCTCACGCGTGACGTCATCGCGCTGCATAGTGCGTCTGAGCTGTGTCTCGGGGGTAACATCCACCACGAGTACGCGGTTGGCTTTTTTATACAGCGAATTTTCCACCAGCAAAGGTACAACCCACAACAGATAAGGGGAGGTTGCTTGCTGAAACTGGCGCTGCGTTTCCTGCTGAATAAGCGGATGGAGCAGGGCATTCAGCCAGCTTTTCTCCTCAGGATTGGAAAAAATGCGTTCGCGTAAAATGCGTCGCTGCAACGATCCGTCGGTAGCTATAACTTCGGTACCAAAATGTTCTTCGATCGCCTTAAGGGCTGGGGTACCGGGTTCAACCACCTGGCGCGCAATAATATCTGCATCAATGACGTTTATTCCGAGGTCAGCGAACGCATTTGCAACGGTACTTTTACCACTGCCAATGCCGCCGGTTAAGGCTACCGTATACCTCATAGATGCAGATCCTGGAGTTTAAGTTTGATTATCAAACAGTTAAAAGTTACGCGTGAGACGGCGAGGTTGCTGCAGGATTAACCTACTATTCGCCAGGTAAATTTATGGGATTGTAGCGTAAAAAAAGAGAATTTCGCAGTCTTGCGCGGCATTGATTAGTGCGTATGATAGCGTCACTGGAGTTGTGAGTTTCGATTTTTCGCCATTAACCCCAGGAATCCGCACATGCGTATCGAAGAAGATCTGAAGTTAGGTTTCAAAGACGTTCTTATCCGCCCTAAGCGTTCTACTCTCAAAAGCCGTTCCGATGTTGAGCTGGAACGTCAATTTACCTTTAAGCACTCAGGTCAGACCTGGTCCGGCGTACCGATTATTGCCGCGAACATGGACACTGTCGGGACGTTTGCCATGGCAACGGCGCTGGCATCCTTCGACATCCTGACTGCGGTACACAAACACTATTCTGTTGAAGACTGGGCTGCTTTCATCGCAGAGAGCTCTGCTGATGTGCTCAAACATGTAATGGTTTCAACCGGCACCTCTGATGCCGATTTCGAAAAAACCAGACAGATTCTGGCGCTCAACCCGGCGCTGAACTTTATCTGCATTGATGTGGCAAATGGCTACTCAGAGCATTTTGTTCAGTTTGTGTCGAAAGCGCGTGAAGCATGGCCGACAAAAACAATTTGTGCGGGCAATGTGGTTACTGGGGAAATGTGTGAAGAGCTGGTTCTTTCCGGCGCGGACATTGTTAAAGTCGGCATTGGCCCGGGTTCTGTATGTACCACACGTGTAAAAACCGGCGTTGGCTACCCACAGCTTTCTGCGGTTATTGAATGTGCCGATGCAGCTCACGGTCTGGGCGGCATGATTGTCAGTGACGGCGGCTGCACAATGCCGGGTGACGTGGCAAAAGCGTTCGGCGGTGGCGCGGACTTCGTTATGCTCGGCGGTATGTTGGCCGGTCATGA
Source organism: Citrobacter sp. KTE151 (assembly GCF_000398845.1). NCBI lineage: Bacteria > Pseudomonadati > Pseudomonadota > Gammaproteobacteria > Enterobacterales > Enterobacteriaceae > Citrobacter > Citrobacter sp. KTE151. Next base: position 555,966 of record NZ_KB976059.1, read on the forward strand.
AGAAAGCGGCGGCAAAATTGTTGAAGAGAACGGTGAGAAATTCATGCTGTTCTACGGCATGAGCTCTGAATCAGCCATGACGCGTCACGTTGGTGGTGTTGCACAATACCGCGCTGCGGAAGGTAAAACAGTTAAGTTGCCTCTGCGTGGCCCGGTTGATAACACTGCACGCGATATCCTTGGCGGCCTGCGTTCTGCCTGTACCTATGTCGGTGCATCTCGCCTGAAAGAACTGACCAAACGTACAACGTTTATTCGTGTACAGGAACAAGAAAACCGCGTTTTCAATAGCCTGTAAGAACAGGTAGTACTATGACATGCCGGATAAGCTGTGCGCCATCCGGCATTTGAATTTATCCCACCCCGCTCATCGCATCTCCTAAATGAAAAATCGGCAAATACATCGCAACGACCAGCGTACCGATTATCAGCCCCGTAATGACCAGTAACGCAGGCTCTAGTAGTGCAGCCAGATTCTCTGCCTGAGACAATGTTTTCTCGCCGTGGTGATGGGCGAGATTACGCAGCATTGTATCCAGCGAGCCGGAAGCCTCACCTGTTCTGACCAACTGTATGCACAATGGGCTGAATTCATCGCAATTTTTTAGCGCTAACCAGACCGGTTTTCCGGCGCTGATGTCGTGATGTACCTGCGCTAAGCGTTGTGACCAGAAAGGGTTGGCCAGCGTTTCAGTGACGCTCTCAAGGCCTTGCAGAAAAGGAATACCTGCATTTTGCGTTAACGCCAGAACAGTGAAAATCTGCGTGAGTTTTTGCCCTCTCACCATCGGTCCTATGACCGGGAAGCCGAGCAGCAATTTCTGGCGCAGAGTGAGCCAGTATGGCTGCTGCTTCATCAGGTGATATGCCGCACCCGCTATCAGGCTGAATGCTCCCGCCAGCCATCCCCATTGGCTGCTAAAGTGCTCGATGGCAATAATCCACTGAGTGAGTGCCGGTAGCGGGGTGTTAAACGTCTGGTAAATGGCGGCAAACTCAGGGAGTACAAACTGCAGCATCGCGAATACCACCATCACTGCCATCGTGATGATGAATATCGGGTAGCGTAGGGCTTTTTTAACTTTATCCGCCAGTTGCTGTTGATTCTTCTGCTGGCGGGCGAGTTCAAAGCAGCAGTCGTCCAGCTTACCCGTAAGCTCTCCGGTACGGATCATTGCCTGATAAAGAGGTGGAAAAACGTGTTGCCACTGAGATAGCGAGGTGGAGAGAGAAATACCCTGTTCCATATCGTGAGCCAGCGTGCGCAGTAGCGCTTGCCATTGGCCGCTGGGATGCTGTTCAGCCAACAAAGCTAAACTTGCCGAGAGTGTTAGCCCTGCTTTCAGCAACGTTGCCAGTTGATGTATGGTTTCAGCGCTTTTTTCACGGCTCCATTGTGAGGCTTTGACACGCATACGATTAATGCGCAGCGGCGTAATATGCCGTTGCTCGAGAGCAAGTATCAATGAGGGGCGGGTATCGGCCCAAAGTACGCCTTCCAGTGGATTACCTTCGTTGCTAATACCTTGCCAGCGCCAAAGCAGTTTAGCTGACATGGGGCATGCCCAGTACGCGTACCAACTCTTCAAATGTTGTTAACCCTTGTTCGACGGCCTTGCAACCATTTTCGAAAAGCGTGCTCATCCCCAGTTGCTGAGCATTCGATTCCACTCCGTCTACGGACGTACCGTTGGCGATGCTCTGGCGCAATGCAGGTGTCACGGGGAGAACTTCAAACAATGCCGTACGGCCATAAAATCCGTGATAGCAATGTTGGCAGCCCGGAGCCTGCCAACGAGGCAGTGGCGTAGGCCAGATCGCTTCCGGGAGCATGATCGGCGTTTCCAGGCGTTGTCGGCAATGGGGACACAATTTTCTCACCAACCGCTGCGCAATAACGAGCGTCAGCGCGGAGGCGATCATCCAGCGTGCAACCCCCATTTGCTGCAAGCGTATTAGTGTTTCTGTGGTGGAATTGGTATGTAGTGTTGATAGAACCAGATGACCGGTTTGTGCGGCTTTAAGGGCTATTTCAGCCGTTTCGCCATCACGGATTTCACCCACCATGATAATGTCGGGATCCTGGCGCAGCAGCGCGCGCAATACTCCCTGAAAAGTGAGACCGGCACGTGGATGAATTTGTGTCTGGTTAAGACCTGCGATCGGGATCTCTACTGGATCTTCCACGCTACAGAGGTTAACGTCCGGAGTGTTTCGGGTCTGCAGCGCACTGTACAGCGTGACCGTTTTACCGCTTCCGGTCGGTCCGGTGACCAGAATCAGCCCCTGAGGCTGCTGCAACGCTTGTGAAAATGCTGCCAGCTGCGCGTCCTGCATTCCCAGCGCGGTGATTTCCAGCGCTTGATCGACCTGATGCAGTAGCCGTAGCACCACTTTTTCGCCAAAGCGACAGGGCAGGGTGGCGATGCGAAACGAGACCGGCTCTCCTGAAATTTCAACGGTAAATTGGCCGTCTTGCGCAAGTCGGTGCTCGGCAATATCCAGACTGCCTAAAACTTTTAGTCTGGCAGTGATGGCGATACCCATCTCGGTCGTGACGTCCGGTAAAGCATGCAGTACGCCATCCACACGTAATCTGATTCGATAGTGATTTTCCGCTGGTTCAAAATGAATATCAGAAGCCCGTTGCACCAGCGCGGATTGAAACGTCTGATTCAGCAAATCTGCTGCGCTGGCGCTGCTTTTCGTGACCACTGCCGGGAGCATTTTCTGTGGCGTATGCGTGTGGCCTTCCATTTGTTGACGCGTCCAGCAGACGATGTCGATACGTCGGGTGGTGGCAAAATGCAGTGCTTCCAGCAATTCGTGGGATGGAGCGTCCACGACGGCGATGTGCACCACTTCATTGTCTGCATCCAGTAATATTCCCTGATGACGTTGGCACAGCGCCGTAAGTTGGGTGGTATTCATCTCTTTTCCTTAATTGATATCGAAACGGAAAACGTCTTCACAGGCCTGTTGCAATGCGCTGTCATTCTGGATAACGCAGTTACGGCTCCAGCCGGTAATACCGTTGGCATTGTCCCAACCCGGCGTCATGGTGATGCTTAACCCGTTCAGGCTTTCTTGTCCGCTGAGGCTGACCACTCCTTTTTCAACGCTCATGGCGGAGACATAACGGGTGGTGGCTGGAGAAGGGATGCCATTCGTTCCGGCATCACAGGTTGTTGTTCCGCCATGCTCCAGCGCACAGAGCTCAACCGCCGTGCGATAGGGAACAAAGGTTTGCAGCATGTCTGTTAACGCGGCTTTGCGCAGATAGTTTTGATAAGCCGGAATACCGATGGCGCTAAGGATGGCAATAATGCCAATGACCACCATGAGTTCGATAAGTGTGAAGCCTCGTTGCTTGTCCATCGTTCGCTCCTTGAGTTAGCTGGCGCTACTTTGGCAAACGCTCGGGGTCACGGCGAGAGGCAAAAAACAGAACGGGAAGGCGGATTCCGAGGATTTTTATGAAATTACAGAGTCAGACAACGTATTTGCGAAGAGGCTCGAAGAAACAGCCGTATGGCGGCGTAAACGCTTTATCCGGCCGATAGAAAAAACCGACGTGATGGGCCCGATAAGTGAAAGTACTATCGGGCTAAACCATCAGTAATTAGCGAAAACGCATAGAGAGATCGAGCGCGCGAACATGCTTGGTCAGCGCGCCAACAGATATGAAATCCACGCCAGTTTCGGCAAATTCGCGCAGAGTTTCATGAGTGACGTTACCCGACACTTCCAGACGCGCCTGGCCGTTGGTGCGTTTTACCGCTTCCCGCATTTGGTCAGTTTCGAAGTTATCGAGCATGATGATGTCGGCCCCTGCTTTCAGCGCGTCGTCCAGTTCATCCAGGCTTTCTACTTCGACTTCAACCGGCACATCCGGGTGCAGCCAGAAGGCTTTTTCAACGGCCTGACGTACCGAACCAGAAGCAATAATGTGGTTTTCTTTAATCAGGAAAGCGTCAGAAAGGCCCAGACGATGATTCGCGCCGCCGCCGCATAATACGGCGTATTTCAGCGCAGTACGCAGCCCCGGCAGAGTTTTACGTGTATCCAGCAGTTGGGTTTTTGTTCCCGCCAGCAGGTCGACATATTTACGCACCTCGCTCGCCACACCCGAAAGCGTCTGTACAAAATTAAGCGCGGTACGTTCGCCGGTTAGCAGCACGCGGGAAGGGCCGTCCAGTTCAAATAGCGGCTGATTGGCCTTAATGCTGTCGCCATCTTCGACATGCCAGGTGATGTTGACATCATCGCCAGCCAGTTGAATAAAGACCTCTTCCACCCAACGTTTTCCACAAAAAACGCCATCTTCGCGGGTGATCACGGTGGCGTGGGAGCGCATCTCCGCGGGTAAAAGCTGTGCGGTGATATCGTTATTGGCATCAACTTCTCCGCCTAAATCTTCACGCAGCGCCTGAGCTACAGCGGCAGGGATATCCAGATTTATGCGTTCCAACAGCGCGTCACGTCGGTAGTCAGGGTTATAGCGGCGAGGCGGCATGATAAAACTCCAAATTGCTAACGAATCATAAGGTGGAAACATGCTACCCTGAACCTGATATGAGCACCACCAATAAGGAGATTCTGCATGTTGTTAGACGAGGGCTGGCTGGCAGAGGCGCGACGCGTTCCCTCTCCTCATTACGATTGCCGCCCGGATGACGAAAACCCTTCTCTGCTGGTGGTGCATAATATCAGCCTGCCGCCCGGCGAGTTTGGCGGCCCGTGGATCGATGCGCTGTTTACGGGCACGATTGATCCCAATGCCCATCCTTATTTTGCCGGGATCGCCCATTTGCGCGTTTCGGCACATTGTTTAATTCGCCGTGACGGTGAAATCGTGCAGTATGTCCCCTTTGATAAACGCGCCTGGCATGCTGGCGTGTCGAACTATCAAGGCCGCGAACGCTGTAATGATTTCTCAATTGGTATTGAGCTGGAAGGGACGGATACGCTGGCCTATACCGATGCGCAGTATCAGCAACTGGCAGCCGTGACGAATGCCCTGATTACGCGTTATCCGGCCATTGCCAACAACATGACAGGACATTGCAATATTGCGCCCGAGCGTAAGACCGATCCCGGGCCCTCTTTTGACTGGGCAAGGTTTCGCGCCCTGGTCACCCCCTCGTCGCACAAGGAGATGACATGACGCTGTTTACAACATTACTGGTGTTGATTGTTGAACGCCTGTTTAAGCTGGGTGAGCACTGGCAGCTTGATCACCGGGTTGAAGCTTTTTTCCGCCGGGTGAAGCATTTTTCGATGATGCGTACGGTAGGCATGGCCCTTATTGCGATGGGGGTGACGTTCCTGCTGCTGCGCGCACTTCAAGGCCTGTTGTTTAACGTGCCTTTGCTGGTGGTGTGGATCTTAATTGGTTTGCTGTGCATCGGCGCTGGCAAGACGCGTCTTCATTATCATGCCTATCTGAACGCGGCTGCTCGCGATGACGCTCACGCCCGTGAAGCGATGGCCAGCGAGCTGACCCTGATTCATGGGATTCCGCCTGAGTGCGATGAGCGTGAGTTCTTGCGCGAACTGCAGAACGCGCTGTTATGGAACAACTTTCGCTTTTATCTGGCGCCGTTATTCTGGCTGATTGTCGGTGGCCCGTGGGGACCGGTGACGCTGGTGGGTTATGCCTTTCTACGTGCCTGGCAGTCCTGGCTGGCGCGCTATCAGACGCCTCACCAGCGTTTGCAATCAGGTATCGATGCGATCCTGCATGTGCTGGACTGGATCCCGGTGCGACTGGCGGGTGTCGTCTATGCGCTGCTGGGGCACGGCGAGAAGGCGTTGCCTGCCTGGTTTGCGTCGCTGGCGGATCTGCATACTTCGCAATATCAGGTGCTTACTCGCCTTGCGCAGTTTTCTTTGGCGCGTGAACCACATACCGATAAAGTCGCAACGCCAAAAGCCGCGGTTTCGATGGCGAAGAAGACCTCGTTTGTGGTGGTGGTGGTCATTGCCGTGTTGACCATTTATGGAACATTAATTTAAGCCATTATTATTGGTGGATGGCGCTGCGCTTATCCGTCGAGGAAAAAAATTGGCCCGGTCGCTTTGTGCTTGCGGGCCAATCTTTCAAAGCGTATCAGCAGGCGGGATGCCAAAATCTGGCATCCCGTTTTCGTTCCAGCGCACCAGCTTCAGACGAGTGTGGCGGTTTGGATCGTATAGCGGATCGCCCTCGATTTCAGTGTAATTTCTCGCGTGGTACACAAGCACATCTTCTCCTTCCGGCGTTTGCGTAAAGCTGTTGTGTCCCGGCCCGTATTGGCGGTTTTCGTAGCTGGTGGTAAAGACCGGGCGCGGCGATTTGTGCCAGTTCTGCGGGTTGAGCGGATCGCCATTGAGATCAATCCACAATAATCCCATACAGTAGTTCTCATCGGTGGCGCTGGCGGAATAGCTGATAAACAGCTTGTCGCCGTGAACCATGACGGCCGGGCCTTCGTTGACCCAAAAACCCCGGCATTCCCAGTCATACTCTGGATGACTGAGCATTACCGGCTCGCCTTTAATCGTCCATGGATTTTCCAGTTCGGCGAGATAGATATTGGAGTTTCCGGCGATATCGGGGGATTTCTGCGCCCACAGATACCACTGTTTTCCCTGATGGTTAAAGGTGGTGGCATCAAGCGCGAAGGTATCAAACTGTGTTTTAATCTGTCCTTTCTCTGTCCATTGACCGGTCAGCGGATCGGCGTCTGCACATTCGAGCGCAAACATACGGTGCTGGAACATCCCCAGCTTGTCGAGCGCCTGTGTGTGGGCGGCGGCAAAATAGATGTACCACTTGCCTGCCAGATGATGGATCTCAGGTGCCCAGATCAGCTGGCTCATGGGGCCGTTTTCTGGTTTGCGCCAGACGACAACCGGGACGGCGGTGCGTAACCCTTCCAGCGAGTCCGCCCGGCGGATCTCCAGGCGATCGTATTCGGGTACTGAAGCAATGAAATAGTAGTGGCTACCGTCACGTAAAATAAACGGGTCGGCACGCTGTTCAATAAAGGGGTTTGGCCACTGACTCATTAGGCTTTCCTTACGTTTTCAGTCGTTTTTATATCGTGGTACTCATTCAGTTCACGGTAGTTGGCGCGGCGCTTTTCTAAATCTGTCTGGATTTGTTGCATAAACTCGCGGTCAACTTTCAGCAGACGAACTACGCCTGCGGTAATCAGGTAGCCTACACCCGGTATGATGGTAAACAGCAGCATAATACCGTTAATGGCGGAGTCGCTTTGCGCTTTCGCCCCTGCGTCGTAGCCATACCAGGAGAGCAGGAAACCAACCATCGCTCCGGCAATCGCCAGGCCCAGTTTCAGGAAGAACAGGTTGCCGGAGAAGCTGATTCCGGTGATACGTTTACCGGTTTTCCACTCGCCGTAGTCATCGACATCTGCCATCAGCGACCAGTGCAGTGGGGATGGGATCTGATGCAGAATGTTGAGCAGGAAGTAAAGCACCATAATCATCATGGTGGCTTTAGGATCGAAGAAGTAAAACGCGCCGGAGAAAATCGCCAGGATGATATTGGTCCAGAAGAAGACTTTCAGTTTGCACCAGCGATCGGTTAACACCTTCGCCAGCATGCTGCCGATCATCATGCCCACAACGCCAAGGCTGATAAACAGCGTTGCGAACTGCGTGCTTTGCTGCATAACCCAGGTTACGTAGTACATGGTGGCGGCCATGCGAATAAAGCCCGGACAGACGTTGCACAGGGTTAACAGCAGGATTTTTACCCACTGATCGTTCTTCCATACGTCCTTCAGGTCGGCTTTTAAATCGTCGTTAGTCGGGACGGCAGGACGTACGCGCTCACGGACGGTTGCAAAGCAAAACAGGAACATACACATGCCGATGAAGGCCAGCACTGCCATCGCCATCTGATAGCCTTTAGCTTTGTCTTCCCCGCCAAACCAGTCCGCCATTGGCAGTAAGGTGAGGGAGAGCAGCAGGGTTGCAATTCCTACCAACACAAAGCGATATGACTGGCAGGCGACACGTTCCTTTGGATCGTTAGTGATGACGCTGCCGAGCGAGCAGTAAGGGATGTTGATCGCCGTATAGGTGATAGAGAGCAGGAAGTAGGTGACGAACGCATAGATTACTTTGCTGTTATATGTCCACTCAGGGGTGGTAAACATGAGTACGCTAAATAATGCGTATGGGAAAGCCATCCACAAAAGCCATGGACGAAATCGACCATATTTGCTGCGGGTGCGGTCGGCCATCGCGCCCATAATAGGGTCGGTAACGGCATCTATAACGCGTACTGACAGCAGTAACACGCCGACCAGGGCCGGTGCCAGGCCAAAAATATCGGTGTAAAAATAGTTAACAAACAACATGATGGCGCCAAAGATGATGTTGCATCCGGCGTCGCCCATTCCATAGCCGATCTTTTCTTTCACCGTGAGCTTACTGGTTTCCATCAACTGCACTCCATTAATAAGATATGGAGATAATTATTGTCTGGCAGAGGTGTTTTTGCGTTGCAGGATAACGCCAGTGATATGGACGAAACAGTCGTGAGTGGGAAAGTGTGAGGCAGGTAACAACCCCCACCTGATGCAGGTGGGGGAGGGAGAATTAATGCGCTTTAGCTACTTTGGCGGTTTTCTGTTTGCACAAATAGCCGATGCCAAGAATGGCAATCCATACCGGGATTAAGTACACCGAAATCGCCATGCCCGGCGTCATCAGCATAATCACCAGCACTGCAGCCATGAAAATCAGACATACCCAGTTACCAAGCGGATAGAGCAGCGCCGGGAAACGGGTGGTAACGCCTTGCTGCTGTTTGGCTTTGCGGAACTTCATGTGCGCCAGGCTAATCATTGCCCAGTTGATCACCAGTGCGGAAACCACCAGCGCCATCAGCAGGCCAAAGGCGGATTCCGGTGCCAGATAGTTGATCAGTACACACAGAGCCGTAACCAGCGCGGAGACCAGAATGGTGTTCACCGGTACGCCGCGTTTGTCGACGTTCATCAGCGCTTTTGGCGCGTTGCCCTGCTGTGCCAGACCGAACAGCATACGGCTATTGCAGTATACGCAGCTGTTATAGACAGAAAGGGCGGCGGTCAGCACTACGATGTTCAGTGCATTGGCAACAAAGGTGTCGCCCAGCTCGTGGAAAATAAGGACAAACGGGCTGGTATCAGCCGTGACGCGCGTCCACGGCATCAGGGAAAGCAGAACAGCCAGCGAACCTACATAGAAAATCAGGATACGGTAGATAACCTGGTTGGTTGCTTTGGGAATGCTTTGCTCCGGGTTATCGGCTTCAGCTGCGGTGATCCCGACCAGCTCCAGCCCACCAAAAGAGAACATAATAATAGCCATCATCATCACCAGACCGGTGAAGCCGTGCGGCAGGAAGCCACCCTGGCTCCACAGGTTACTGACGCTGGCCTGCGGGCCGCCGTTGCCGCTAAACAGCAACCAGCCGCCGAACAGAATCATCGCAACCACGGCAATGACTTTAATAATGGCGAACCAGAACTCCATTTCCCCAAACACTTTCACGTTGGTCAGGTTGATGGCGTTGATCAGCACGAAGAAGGCTGCAGCAGAAACCCAGGTGGGGATATCCGGATACCAGAACTGGATGTATTTACCTACGGCAGTCAGTTCAGCCATGGCAACCAGGACGTACAGTACCCAATAGTTCCAGCCAGAAGAGAAGCCCGCAAAACCGCCCCAATATTTATAAGCAAAGTGGCTAAAGGAGCCTGCAACCGGCTCTTCAACCACCATTTCACCTAATTGACGCATAATCAAAAAGGCGATAAAGCCGGCAATTGCGTAACCCAGAATAATACCCGGTCCTGCAGACTGGATAACGGATGCGCTACCGAGGAATAACCCGGTACCAATCGCGCCACCCAGCGCGATTAGCTGTATATGGCGGTTCTTAAGACCGCGCTTGAGCTGATCGCCATGCTGTTGACTTTCCATCATTAAACCTCGTGTGTGGTTTTACTCTTCATATTTCGAGTACTTATTTTTTGAACTACGCAGCAATGCGTGTGTAAGTTTGCAATTCCGTTTGTTGTATTTATTTGTTTACAGATGCTTTATATAAAATGTTGCCTCAATGCTTTTGTCTTGATCAGAATAATGATATGCGAGCGCGAATGCACCTGCTTTATGCGGGCAAGATGACGAGTTGAATAAAAAGAAACCATTTGTAAGTGCGAGTTTATCTACCACAAAATTTCCATTTTGAATTTTTATTCACTAATTGTGGCTAATGTGTCGATAAATAATCAGGTGAATCGGTTCAGATGAGATATTTTTTCGTTTCAATTCCGTTAAAACTACCCCGTGGTGGGTAAATTTAACATTTGTGCATAGTTACATGTTTGAAACGTTATTTCTGTAATGTTGTTAAAATATGCCCCCTTTACTGATTTCAATCAAAACCTGTATGGACAGAAGGTGAATACTTTGTTACTTTAGCGTCAAGAACATGAAATTGGTAAGACCAATTGACTCCGGGCAAATGGCTTAAGACAGGAAATCATGGCCTACAGCAAAATCCGCCAACCAAAACTCTCCGATGTGATTGAGCAGCAGCTGGAGTTTTTAATTCTTGAGGGGACACTTCGCCCCGGAGAAAAACTCCCACCGGAACGCGAGCTGGCAAAACAGTTCGACGTCTCCCGCCCCTCCTTACGCGAGGCGATCCAACGCCTTGAAGCGAAGGGGTTACTGCTTCGTCGTCAGGGCGGTGGCACTTTTGTTCAGAGCAGCCTGTGGCAGAGCTTTAGCGACCCACTGGTAGAGCTGCTCTCCGACCATCCTGAATCCCAGTTTGACCTGCTTGAGACGCGCCATGCGCTGGAAGGTATTGCAGCCTATTACGCTGCACTGCGCAGCACGGATGAAGACAAAACGCGTATCCGTGAACTCCACCATGCGATCGAGCTTGCTCAACAGTCCGGCGATCTTGACGGCGAATCTGACGCGGTACTCCAGTATCAAATTGCTGTCACCGAAGCGGCACATAATGTGGTGCTGCTCCATTTGCTAAGGTGTATGGAGCCGATGCTGGCCCAGAACGTTCGGCAAAACTTCGAATTGCTGTATGCGCGTCGCGAGATGCTGCCGCTGGTGAGCAGTCACCGTACCCGCATCTTTGAAGCAATTATCGCCGGGAAGCCTGAAGAAGCGCGTGAAGCGTCTCACCGTCACCTGGCGTTTATCGAAGAGATTCTGCTGGACAGGAGCCGTGAGGAAAGCCGTCGTGAACGCGCCTTACGCCGTCTGGAGCAACGAAAGAATTAGTGATTTTTCTGGCAGAACGTTAACCAGAAGATGTTGTAAATCAAGCGCTATCGAAAGGCGCGGCAACTAAACGCAGAACCTGTCTTATTACGCTCTCTGGCGAGAACGTAATGGGACAGGTTCCAGATAACTCAACGTATTAGATAGATAAGGAATACCCCCATGTCAGAACGTTTCCCAAATGACGTGGATCCGATCGAAACTCGCGACTGGCTACAGGCGATCGAATCGGTCATCCGTGAAGAAGGTGTTGAGCGTGCTCAGTATCTGATCGACCAACTGCTTTCAGAAGCTCGCAAAGGCGGCGTGAAAGTAGCGGCAGGTGCTGGGGCCAGCAATTATGTAAACACTATTGCCGTTGAAGATGAACCGGAATACCCGGGCAATCTGGAGCTGGAGCGTCGTATTCGTTCTGCTATCCGCTGGAACGCCATCATGACCGTACTGCGCGCGTCTAAAAAGGACCTCGAGCTGGGTGGCCACATGGCATCCTTCCAGTCCTCCGCAACGGTATATGATGTTTGCTTCAACCACTTCTTCCGTGCACGCAACGAACAGGATGGCGGCGATCTGGTTTACTTCCAGGGCCACATCTCTCCGGGCATCTACGCTCGCGCATTCTTGGAAGGTCGTCTGACTGAAGAGCAGATGAACAACTTCCGTCAGGAAGTACATGGCAAAGGCCTGTCTTCCTACCCGCACCCGAAACTGATGCCGGAATTCTGGCAGTTCCCGACCGTATCTATGGGTCTGGGCCCAATCGGTGCAATCTACCAGGCTAAATTCCTGAAATATCTGGAACACCGTGGCCTGAAAGATACCTCTAAACAAACCGTTTACGCCTTCCTGGGCGACGGCGAAATGGATGAGCCAGAATCTAAGGGTGCAATCACCATCGCGACCCGTGAGAAACTGGACAACCTAGTCTTTGTTATCAACTGTAACCTGCAGCGTCTTGACGGTCCGGTCACCGGTAACGGCAAGATTGTTAACGAACTGGAAGGCATCTTCGCGGGCGCTGGCTGGAACGTTATCAAAGTCATGTGGGGCGGTCGTTGGGATGAGCTGCTGCGTAAAGACACCAGCGGTAAACTGATCCAATTGATGAACGAAACCGTTGACGGCGACTACCAGACCTTTAAATCCAAAGATGGCGCATACGTACGTGAGCACTTCTTCGGTAAATACCCGGAAACCGCAGCCCTGGTTGCTGACTGGACTGACGAGCAGATTTGGGCTCTGAACCGTGGTGGTCACGATCCGAAGAAAGTCTACGCTGCACTGAAGAAAGCGCAGGAAACCAAAGGCAAAGCAACTGTAATCCTGGCCCATACCATCAAAGGTTACGGCATGGGTGACACCGCCGAAGGTAAAAACATCGCTCACCAGGTTAAGAAAATGAACATGGACGGCGTGCGTTATATCCGCGACCGTTTCAACGTTCCTGTGACCGATGAGCAGGTTGAAAACCTGTCTTACATCACCTTCCCGGAAGGTTCTGAAGAGCACACTTATCTGCACGCTCAGCGTCAGAAACTGCACGGCTATCTGCCTGCTCGTCAGCCGAACTTCACCGAGAAGCTGGAACTGCCTGCTCTGGAAGACTTCGGTGCGCTGCTGGAAGAGCAGAACAAAGAAATCTCCACCACTATCGCTTTCGTTCGTGCCCTGAACGTGATGCTGAAGAACAAGTCGATCAAAGATCGTCTGGTTCCGATCATCGCTGACGAAGCGCGTACTTTCGGTATGGAAGGTCTGTTCCGTCAGATCGGTATCTACAGCCCGAACGGCCAGCAGTACACCCCGCAGGACCGTGAGCAGGTTGCTTACTATAAAGAAGACGAGAAAGGTCAGATCCTGCAGGAAGGCATCAACGAACTGGGTGCTGGCGCATCCTGGCTGGCTGCTGCGACCTCCTACAGCACCAACGATCTGCCGATGATTCCGTTCTACATCTACTACTCCATGTTCGGGTTCCAGCGTATCGGTGACCTGTGCTGGCAGGCAGGCGACCAACAGGCTCGCGGCTTCCTGGTAGGGGGAACTTCTGGTCGTACGACGCTGAACGGCGAAGGTCTGCAGCACGAAGATGGTCACAGCCATATTCAGTCTCTGACTATCCCGAACTGTATCTCTTACGATCCGTCTTACGCGTACGAAGTTGCGGTCATCATGCACGATGGTCTGGAGCGTATGTACGGTGAGAAACAAGAGAACGTTTACTACTACATCACCACGCTGAATGAAAACTACCACATGCCGGCAATGCCAGCAGGTGCCGAGGAAGGTATCCGTAAAGGTATCTACAAACTCGAAACCCTCGAAGGTAAGAAAGGTAAAGTTCAGCTGCTGGGCTCCGGTTCTATCCTGCGTCACGTGCGTGAAGCAGCACAGATCCTGGCGAACGACTACGGTGTAGGTTCTGACGTTTACAGCGTAACCTCCTTCACTGAACTGGCGCGTGATGGCCAGGATTGTGAACGCTGGAACATGCTGCACCCGATGGAAACTCCGCGCGTTCCGTACATCGCTCAGGTGATGAACGACGCTCCGGCAGTGGCATCTACTGACTATATGAAACTGTTTGCCGAACAGGTTCGTACTTATGTACCGGCTGATGATTATCGCGTACTGGGTACTGACGGCTTCGGTCGCTCTGACAGCCGTGAAAACCTGCGTCACCACTTCGAAGTTGATGCTTCTTATGTGGTTGTAGCGGCCCTGGGCGAACTGGCTAAACGTGGCGAAATCGATAAGAAAGTGGTTGCTGACGCAATCATCAAATTCAACATCGATGCAGATAAAGTTAACCCGCGTCTGGCGTAAGAGGTAAAAGAATAATGGCTATCGAAATCAATGTACCGGACATCGGGGCTGATGAAGTTGAAATCACCGAGATCCTGGTCAAAGTGGGCGACAAAGTTGAAGCTGAACAGTCGCTGATCACCGTAGAAGGTGACAAAGCCTCTATGGAAGTTCCGTCTCCTCAGGCAGGTATCGTTAAAGAGATCAAAGTCTCTGTTGGCGACAAAACTGAGACCGGCAAACTGATCATGATTTTCGATTCCGCCGATGGTGCAGCAGCCGCTGCACCTGCTCCGGCAGAAGAGAAGAAAGAAGCAGCTCCGGCAGCAGCACCTGCTGCAGCAGCGGCGAAAGAAGTACACGTACCGGACATCGGCGGTGACGAAGTCGAAGTTACCGAGGTTATGGTTAAAGTGGGCGACACCGTTGCGGCTGAACAGTCTCTGATCACCGTTGAAGGCGATAAAGCGTCGATGGAAGTTCCGGCGCCGTTCGCGGGCACCGTTAAAGAGATCAAAATCAACACGGGCGACAAAGTGTCTACCGGTTCTCTGATTATGGTCTTCGAAGTTGCAGGCGCAGCGCCTGCTGCAGCACCGGCTCAGGCGGCAGCTCCAGCAGCAGCGGCGGCTCCGGCAGCTTCTGGCTCGAAAGAGGTTAACGTTCCGGATATCGGCGGTGACGAAGTTGAAGTCACTGAAGTGATGGTTAAAGTGGGCGATAAAATTGCCGCTGAGCAGTCACTGATTACCGTTGAAGGCGATAAAGCGTCGATGGAAGTTCCGGCACCGTTCGCGGGCACCGTGAAAGAAATCAAAATCAGCACCGGCGACAAAGTCAAAACCGGTTCTCTGATTATGATCTTCGAAGTTGAAGGCGCAGCACCTGCTGCTGCTCCTGCTGCCGCGGCTGCTCCAGCCTCTGCAGCTGCACCGGCTCAGGCTGCTAAACCAGCCGCAGCTCCGGCCGCGAAAGCGGAAGGTAAATCTGAGTTCGCTGAGAACGACGCTTACGTTCATGCAACGCCGCTGATTCGTCGCCTGGCGCGCGAGTTCGGTGTAAACCTGGCGAAAGTGAAAGGTTCTGGCCGTAAAGGTCGTATCCTGCGTGAAGACGTTCAGGCTTACGTGAAAGACGCTATCAAGCGTGCTGAAGCTGCTCCGGCAGCAGCAGGCGGCGGTATTCCGGGCATGCTGCCTTGGCCGAAAGTGGACTTCAGCAAGTTTGGTGAAATCGAAGAAGTGGAACTGGGCCGTATCCAGAAAATCTCTGGTGCTAACCTGAGCCGTAACTGGGTGATGATCCCGCACGTTACTCACTTCGACAAGACCGATATCACCGATCTGGAAGCGTTCCGTAAACAGCAGAACGCCGAAGCTGAAAAACGTAAACTGGACGTGAAATTCACGCCAGTGGTCTTCATCATGAAAGCCGTTGCCGCCGCTCTGGAACAGATGCCGCGCTTCAACAGCTCTCTGTCTGAAGACGGTCAGCGTCTGACCCTGAAAAAATACATCAACATCGGTGTTGCGGTAGATACGCCGAATGGTCTGGTTGTTCCGGTCTTCAAAGACGTGAACAAGAAGAGCATTACCGAGCTGTCTCGTGAACTGACCACCATCTCCAAGAAAGCGCGTGATGGCAAGCTGACCGCTGGCGAAATGCAGGGCGGTTGCTTCACCATCTCCAGCATCGGTGGCCTGGGCACGACCCACTTCGCGCCGATTGTGAACGCGCCGGAAGTGGCTATCCTCGGTGTCTCCAAGTCCTCTATGGAGCCAGTGTGGAACGGTAAAGAGTTTATGCCGCGTCTGATGATGCCGATTTCGCTCTCCTTCGACCACCGCGTAATCGACGGTGCTGATGGTGCGCGCTTTATCACCATCATCAACAACATGCTGTCTGACATTCGCCGCCTGGTGATGTAAGCGAAAAAGCCGGCCCGACGGCCGGCTTTTTTCTGGTAATCTCATGAAGTCAGTGAGGTTATTGTGCGAAAGACAAATCGGTTGCCGTTTGTTGTTTCAAAATTGTTAACAATTTTGTAAAATACGGGCGGATAGAACGACCCGGTGGACGACGGGTATAAATTAAGAGGTCATGATGAGCACTGAAATCAAAACTCAGGTCGTGGTACTTGGGGCAGGCCCTGCAGGTTACTCTGCTGCCTTCCGTTGCGCAGATTTAGGTCTGGAGACCGTCATCGTAGAACGTTACAGCACCCTCGGTGGTGTTTGTCTGAACGTCGGCTGTATCCCTTCTAAAGCGCTGCTGCACGTAGCAAAAGTTATCGAAGAAGCCAAAGCGCTGGCTGAACACGGTATCGTTTTTGGCGAGCCGAAAACCGATATCGACAAGATTCGTACCTGGAAAGAAAAAGTTATCACTCAACTGACCGGCGGTCTGGCGGGTATGGCCAAAGGCCGTAAAGTGAAAGTGGTTAACGGTCTGGGTAAATTTACCGGGGCAAACACTCTGGAAGTTGAGGGTGAAAACGGCAAAACTGTGATCAACTTTGACAACGCGATCATCGCGGCGGGTTCCCGTCCGATCGAACTGCCATTCATTCCGCATGAAGATCCGCGCGTGTGGGATTCCACCGATGCACTGGAACTGAAAACTGTTCCTAAGCGCCTGCTGGTAATGGGCGGCGGTATCATCGGTCTGGAAATGGGTACCGTGTACCATGCGCTGGGTTCAGAAATCGACGTGGTTGAAATGTTCGACCAGGTTATCCCGGCTGCCGATAAAGACGTGGTTAAAGTCTTTACCAAACGCATCAGCAAGAAATTCAACCTGATGCTGGAAACCAAAGTAACTGCCGTTGAAGCGAAAGAAGACGGTATCTACGTTTCCATGGAAGGCAAAAAAGCGCCTGCTGAAGCTCAGCGTTACGATGCAGTGCTGGTGGCTATCGGTCGTGTACCGAACGGCAAAAACCTCGACGCGGGCAAAGCTGGCGTGGAAGTTGATGACCGTGGCTTCATCCGCGTTGACAAACAGCTGCGTACCAACGTGCCGCACATCTTTGCTATCGGCGATATCGTCGGTCAGCCGATGCTGGCGCACAAAGGTGTTCACGAAGGTCACGTTGCCGCTGAAGTTATCGCCGGTAAGAAACACTACTTCGATCCGAAAGTTATCCCATCCATCGCATACACTGAACCAGAAGTTGCATGGGTTGGCCTGACTGAGAAAGAAGCGAAAGAGAAAGGCATCAGCTACGAAACCGCCACCTTCCCGTGGGCTGCTTCTGGTCGTGCTATCGCTTCCGACTGCGCAGACGGTATGACTAAACTGATTTTCGACAAAGAATCTCACCGTGTTATCGGTGGTGCGATTGTCGGTACCAACGGCGGCGAGCTGCTGGGTGAAATCGGTCTGGCGATCGAAATGGGTTGTGATGCTGAAGACATCGCGCTGACCATCCACGCGCACCCGACTCTGCACGAGTCTGTGGGCCTGGCGGCAGAAGTGTTCGAAGGTAGCATCACCGACCTGCCAAACCCGAAAGCGAAGAAAAAGTAATCTTCCCGCTTTTGTGAAAACGCCTCTTCGGAGGCGTTTTTTTTGCCTGAAAGCTACCAGTTCTGGTAACGTTGCCGCCCTGCGCCAGGGCACGTCCGGTATCAAGCTGCAAACCAGCAGCGCGCAGGGCGATCGCGCAAAATACCAGACCCGCGTCGTGCCTAATGCCAACAAAGTTAACCTGAAGTTCGAAGAAGCGAAACCGGTTCTGGAAGCGCAGCTGGCGAAATCCGTCGCTAACATCCTGTAATCTCTCGTGAGTTGGCCGGAGGGGCTTCGCTTCCCCGGTCAACTCACTATTTGACTGGCATTCAGGGCGCTACGGGCTGCCAGTTTTTATCCAGATGATATGCGGTTAACGCCTCGGCTTTCTGCTGTGAATCAACGCCGAGATCGGCCTGATAGACTTTATCATCACCGTTAATCATAAAACTCATAACACCAGTGTGATCGTAGCTGACGGGCCAGGCAACCATCGCAAAGCCGCTGGTTTTATCGGGAAGGATACGGAAACGATAGCCGTGATAGCCCGTGCCAGGCTCCTGCGGACTAAAGGCCGGGCCAAGCGGGCTTGGCGCTTCGCCGGGCGAAACAGGCCAGTACAGACCATCTTTTTTCCCTTCAGAACTGACAATCTTTTGCGCGTATTTTTGGTTCATCGCAAAGTAGCTTTGCTGAGCATCTACATAGGCGTGTAATGCTTCAATAGCGGCAAGTTCGTTGCGCCCAATCTCTCGGGTCAGGATCTCTTCAGCCGCTTCCTTGATATCAAATTGCCAGCCGGAAGCGGTTTTAACAACCGGGATCGGCAGTTGCCAGTCGCTGTCCCCGACCACCAGGTGTGCGGTATTGCCGTCGATGACGGTATTATGGCGGACCTTCCAGTCGCGCAGGAAGCGATCAACCGCATCAGGATCGACGCCTTCCGGTGGCAGAAACTCGCGCCAGTTTTCCCCGAGCAGGTTGTTCATCGCGCTTTCATTCTGCTCGCTTATCGCGGTTGCCAGGGCATCGGTCGCCTGGTCTGGTGTGCTGAAGGATTGCTGTGCCATCGCGGTGGTCGAAACCATGAATAACACCATTCCACTGAGTAGTTTATTTTTCATGTCGGTTCCCTTAACGATGACGGAATTCACGGTGTTCAGCACGGTCGCCGGATAGCTGACGAGATGGCTGGTTGCGGGCGACCTGCCTGCTTTGAGCCCCTCGCTGCTGCTGCGCCTGCCAACTGGCGGAGCGACTGTCGTTGCCGCTCAGCGCATTGGCCCGCGGTTGGCTGGTCCGTTGTTGAAGATTGCGCTGCTGCACGTTGCGTTGCTGCGCTGGTTGCGTGACCCGTTTCTCTTGTCGCTGAGTGGCGGCCTGGCGATGTTCATGTTGCTGAGTGTTTGCCCGTTTTGCCGTTTGCGGTTTGCTATCGTAACCACGGTAGTTATTACGCTGGGAAATTTGCTTTAGTTGTTGGCTGGATGCCTGACGCTGGGCGTCTTTCGTTCCCGTACGCGCCGTCTGGGGGAAGGTTTTCCCCGTTGATTTTTCCATCTGGCTCAACGCTGCCTGACGCTGGCTATCACGGTTGATCGGTCTTTGCTGGGTTGAGCTTAGGCCCGTAGCCGTGTTAGTGGAGTGGAAGCGGTTATTGAGCTGGCTATTAGGGTACGGCACCCCTTCGCGATAGGCCGGGTTGTGCTGCCAGGTACGGTTGGCATCCGTCAGACGCTGTCCACTGATTTTATTGAAGTTATCAACGTTGATATTGATGTTGTTATCACCGTTGCGGTTATAGCCGCCATGGTTATCCCAGTCATCGTTATGATGGTGATCCCAGTCATCGTCGTCATCCCAGTCAATATTGCTGAAGATGGCATAAGTTGTGGCGACGCCGAGGCTGAAGCCTAAACCGTTAACGAAGCTGTTGCCAAACTGCTCGCCGGGCGTTGGCGGTAGATAGGTTGGCGGATAGGCGGTGTTCGGCCAGGTACCGTAAACCGTATTTGGGTTATAGGTGGGAACGTAAACTACCTGCGGGTCGGCGGATTCAATTTTGATTACCGTTGGGCTTGCTGAAGCAGCGGTCGTGGCTGTTGTGGTCGTTGACTCGCTGGTAACGGTTTTAGCCGGAGCTGCTTTGGCCACGGTGGTAACAGTCTGCTGCGGTGTTGATTGCAATGCTCCGGTCTGTTGCGCCAGCGCACGCAGGCGTTGAACGGAATCCATAACCTCTTTCGGCTGCGCAAGGAATGCATCGCCCAGGCTCTGTACCCACGGCGGATTTTCACCCATCAGCGACATCAGCTGCGGAAACGCCACCAGCGATTTCACGCTGGGATCCCAGGGTTGGCTGGCAACGGCCTGAATGGCGGCATCACCCTGCATTTTGGGATTGTCTTTTGACCACTGCGCGGCCTGGATGACGTTGGCCGGGTAGGTTGAGGCCATCAAAATTTGCGACAGCAGTGAATCCGGATAGAGCGCGATAGGCGCAACCCACTGATCGATTTGTGCCGATGTGTACGTAGGGGCTGCGGTGGGCGCTGGTTGATCGGCCGGGGCAGGGGCCGCTACGGGAGCTGGAGCCGGTGCGGACGGTTGCTGTGCGACGGGGGCTGGAGCTGCTGGCTCCGTTGCGCGACTTTTAACGAACATCACGCCAGAGGCGGCAAACAGCCCGGCACTGCACAGAAGGACAAGCAGATGTGGCTTAAAGGGCAACTTCATAAAATGACTCCAACGAGACAAGCGCTGTGCCGTGAGGCGTTCTGTTGCCGCGAGTATTATTCACCCGTGTTAGATAGTTTTGACTTTTATTGGGGATTCACCCGGCAGGTCCGGAAAAAGAGTGTGAAGATTTATTACACAATTATATCTGATGGCTGAAAAATCGCTGGAATATTCAGCATGTCACGCTTGAAAATTAACCGTTTTACATCGTTTTTAGGGAGCCTAAATTACGCCCCGCCTTGTCGCTACACCATTCTTAACGATTCAGCCAATTTTTTATGTTGCTTTTTTGTAAACGGATTAACACTTAATGAAAATCCTGTTATTGTGCCTTACGCGGTACCGGGCATTTACCCTACTAACTACTGTCTCACAGGAGCGTGAAGAGAATCGCCCATCTACAAAAGCGCCGCATTATGACAATGAGAGCGAGGAGATATCGTCGTGCTAGAAGAATACCGTAAGCACGTAGCTGAGCGTGCTGCCCAGGGGATTGTGCCAAAACCGTTAGACGCAACCCAAATGGCCGCACTTGTCGAGCTGCTGAAGACCCCGCCTGTGGGCGAAGAAGAATTCCTGTTAGACCTGTTGATCAACCGCGTTCCTCCTGGCGTAGATGAAGCCGCTTATGTTAAAGCGGGTTTTCTCGCTGCCGTCGCGAAAGGCGACACCACCTCCCCGCTGGTGACTCCAGAAAAAGCCATTGAACTGCTAGGCACCATGCAGGGTGGTTACAACATTCATCCGCTGATCGACGCGCTTGACGACGCAAAACTGGCGCCGATCGCCGCCAAAGCGCTCTCTTCAACGCTGCTGATGTTCGATAACTTCTACGATGTAGAAGAAAAAGCCAAAGCGGGCAACGAATATGCGAAGCAGGTAATGCAGTCCTGGGCCGATGCCGAATGGTTCCTGAACCGTCCTGCTCTGGCTGAAAAAATCACCGTTACCGTGTTTAAAGTGACGGGTGAAACCAACACCGATGACCTCTCTCCGGCACCGGACGCATGGTCTCGCCCGGATATCCCTCTGCACGCGCTGGCGATGCTGAAAAACGCCCGTGAAGGTATTGAACCGGACCAGCCGGGCGCGGTAGGCCCGATCAAACAGATTGAAGAACTGCAGAAAAAAGGCTACCCGCTGGCTTATGTGGGTGACGTTGTTGGTACCGGCTCTTCGCGTAAATCTGCAACCAACTCCGTACTGTGGTTCATGGGCGATGATATCCCTCATGTACCGAACAAGCGCGGCGGCGGTCTGTGTCTCGGCGGCAAAATTGCACCGATCTTCTTCAATACCATGGAAGATGCGGGCGCACTGCCAATCGAAGTGGACGTTTCGAACATGAACATGGGCGACGTGATTGACGTTTACCCGTTCAAAGGAGAAGTGCGTAACCACGAAACCGGCGAATTGCTGGCAAGCTTTGAGCTGAAAACTGATGTGCTGATCGACGAAGTGCGCGCTGGTGGCCGTATTCCGCTGATCATCGGTCGTGGCCTGACCACCAAAGCGCGCGAAGCGCTGGGACTGCCGCACAGCGACGTATTCCGTCAGGCGAAAGACGTGGCGGAAAGCAGCCGCGGCTTCTCTCTGGCGCAGAAAATGGTGGGCCGCGCCTGCGGTGTGAAAGGTATCCGTCCGGGCGCGTACTGCGAACCGAAGATGACCTCCGTGGGTTCTCAGGATACCACCGGCCCGATGACCCGTGATGAACTGAAAGACCTGGCGTGCCTGGGCTTCTCTGCTGACCTGGTGATGCAGTCCTTCTGTCACACTGCCGCGTATCCGAAGCCGGTTGACGTGACCACGCACCATACTCTGCCGGACTTCATCATGAACCGTGGCGGCGTGTCGCTGCGTCCGGGCGATGGCGTAATCCACTCCTGGCTGAACCGCATGCTGTTGCCGGATACCGTCGGCACCGGCGGTGACTCCCATACTCGTTTCCCGATTGGCATCTCCTTCCCGGCGGGTTCTGGCCTGGTGGCGTTTGCTGCTGCGACCGGCGTGATGCCGCTGGATATGCCGGAATCCGTTCTGGTGCGTTTCAAAGGCAAAATGCAGCCGGGGATTACCCTGCGCGATCTGGTACACGCCATTCCGCTGTACGCGATCAAACAGGGTCTGCTGACCGTTGAGAAGAAAGGTAAGAAAAACATCTTCTCTGGCCGCATCCTCGAAATCGAAGGTCTGCCGGATCTGAAAGTGGAGCAGGCGTTCGAACTGACCGATGCCTCCGCTGAACGTTCCGCTGCCGGTTGTACCATCAAACTGAACAAAGAGCCGATCGTTGAGTATCTGAACTCTAACATCGTTCTGCTGAAGTGGATGATCGCTGAAGGTTACGGCGATCGCCGTACGCTGGAGCGTCGTGTGCAGGGGATGGAAAAATGGCTGGCGGATCCGCAATTGCTGGAAGCCGACGCTGACGCAGAATACGCGGCGGTGATCGACATCGATCTGGCGGATATCAAAGAGCCAATCCTGTGTGCACCGAACGATCCGGACGACGCGCGTCTGCTGTCTGACGTGCAGGGCGAGAAGATCGATGAAGTCTTCATTGGCTCCTGCATGACTAACATCGGCCACTTCCGTGCGGCGGGTAAACTGCTGGATGCACACAAAGGCCAGTTGCCGACGCGTCTGTGGGTGGCTCCACCAACCCGTATGGATGCGGCGCAGCTGACCGAAGAAGGCTACTACAGCGTGTTTGGTAAGAGCGGTGCGCGTATTGAGATCCCAGGCTGTTCGCTGTGCATGGGTAACCAGGCGCGTGTGGCTGACGGCGCAACGGTGGTTTCGACCTCTACCCGTAACTTCCCGAACCGTTTAGGTACCGGGGCGAACGTCTACCTGGCTTCTGCGGAGCTGGCGGCGGTTGCGGCGCTGATTGGCAAACTGCCGACGGCGGAAGAGTATCAGACCTATGTGGCGCAGGTTGATAAGACGGCGGTGGATACTTACCGTTATCTGAACTTCGACCAGCTGTCTCAGTATACTGAGAAAGCCGATGGTGTGATTTTCCAGACCGCGGTGTAATACGCTAACGCGATTTGTGTAAAAACGCATCAATGCCCGGAGAAGTCTGCTTCTCCGGGCATTTTTATTTCTATTCCTTATACCCGCTACGCTTTTTTTCTGCCGCGCTGCTGCGATAATTACAGCAAGGTGCAATGCGGTATTGGCGCATTGCCGGGAGCAGAGGAAGACATTATGGATTACGAATTTCTGCGCGATATTACCGGAGTGGTAAAAGTGCGTATGTCCATGGGCCACGAGGTGGTGGGGCACTGGTTTAACGAAGAAGTGAAAGAGAACCTGGCCTTACTTGATGAAGTGGAACAGGCGGCGCATGCGGTGAAGGGCAGTGAGCGCTCCTGGCAGCGAGCAGGGCATGAATACACGCTCTGGCTGGATGGTGAAGAGGTGATGGTGCGCGCCAATCAGCTGGAATTCTCCGGAGATGAAATGGAAGAGGGGATGAGCTACTACGACGAAGAGAGCTTTTCACTTTGCGGCGTAGAGGACTTTCTTCAGGTCGTGGCGGCGTACCGCGAGTTTGTACAACAATCCTGAGATATTTCAGATATCAATGAAGCCGGGTGAGACGAACCCGGCTTTTTTTCATTGAAATGATTATTTGATTTTTATTAATCATTTTAAAACTGTGATCTGCCGCGTTTGCGATCTGTTTTTGATTGAATATAATCGTTATGATTTTATTTAATCACAACACAACAACAGGCGGGAAGACCATGAACATCAAGAAGGCAATAGAACGCGTACCCGGCGGCATGATGGTAGTGCCGTTGGTTATCGGTGCCATTATCAACACTTTTGCCCCGCAGGCGTTGCAGATCGGTGGATTCACCACGGCTTTATTTAAAAATGGTGCGGCTCCTTTGATCGGCGCGTTCCTGCTCTGCATGGGGGCGGGAATTAGTGTAAAGGCGGCACCACAGGCTTTGTTACAAGGCGGTACGATTACGCTGACGAAATTGCTGGTCGCAATCGCGATTGGTCTCGGGGTTGAACACCTGTTTGGTGCAGAAGGCATCTTTGGCTTGAGCGGTGTCGCCATTATTGCGGCAATGAGTAACTCCAATGGCGGGCTTTATGCGGCGCTGGTTGGGGAATTTGGCAACGAACGTGATGTCGGTGCGATTTCCATTCTGTCTTTGAATGACGGACCTTTCTTTACCATGATTGCACTGGGTGCTGCGGGTATGGCAAACATTCCTGTCATGGCGCTGGTGGCAGTTCTGGTACCGTTGGCGGTAGGTATGATCCTCGGTAACCTCGATGCCAATATGCGTGACTTCCTGACCAAAGGCGGTCCGTTGCTCATTCCTTTCTTTGCGTTTGCACTTGGGGCTGGCATTAATCTGGAAATGCTGCTGCAGGGTGGTCTGGCAGGCATACTGCTTGGCGTGCTGACCACCTTTGTTGGCGGCTTCTTTAACATTCGTGCCGATCGTCTGGTAGGCGGAAGTGGTATTGCTGGCGCCGCTGCATCCAGTACAGCGGGGAACGCCGTCGCGACGCCGCTGGCGATAGCACAAGCCGATCCATCGTTGGCAGAGGTTGCCGCTGCGGCTGCGCCGTTGATTGCTGCGTCGGTAATTACCACCGCTATTCTGACGCCAATTCTTACGTCGTGGGTGGCGAAAAAACAGGCGCGTCAGGCGGTGCAGGAGAAGAAAGCATGAAAATGATCGTTATCGCCGATGATTTTACGGGGTCTAACGATACCGGCGTACAGTTGGCGAAAAAAGGCGCACGCACTGAGGTCATGCTTACATCGGCACAGAAGCCTTCTCGTCGCGTCGATGTTCTGGTCATCAACACGGAAAGTCGGGCGATGCCTGCAATGCAGGCCGCAGCCGCTGTACAACAGGCGTTAGCGCCATGGTGTGAAGAAGCAATAAAACCGCTGGTGTACAAAAAAATCGACTCGACATTCCGTGGCAACGTAGGGGCTGAAGTTACTGCTGCCATGCACACAGCTGGTCGGACTCAGGCCGTTATTGCGGCGGCGATTCCTGCCGCCGGGCGTACCACACGGGATGGATTATGCCTGGTTCATGGCGTACCGCTGTTGGAGACGGAATTCGCCAGCGATCCGAAAACGCCAATTCTCTCTTCACGTATTGCTGAACTGGTCGCGTTACAAAGCGATATCCCGGTACATGAGGTGTCGCTAGCGGATGTGCGTCGGGGAAGCTTGAGTGCGTTGCTGAGCGGATTCGCGACAGCAGGTGAATGTATGGTGGTGGTGGATGCGCAAGAGGAACGAGATCTCGCGTTGATTGCTCAGGCGGTCTGTGAGCAAAAACAGATGCCACTACTGGTCGGGGCGGCGGGGCTTGCCAATGCGCTACCGGCCGGAACGTTTATGCAAGAAAAGCAGGAATTGCCGGTGTTGGTTGTGGCGGGCTCAATGAGCGAAGCAACGCGACGTCAGGTGGAAAAGGCCTTGTGTCAGGACCGGGCAAAGGTGGTGGACGTTGATGCCGCACGCCTGGCAGGGTCAGCATTCGAGCAGGAAATGGCCTCCGTTATTGAGCAGGCTTGTGGGCTGTTGAGTCAACAACACCACACGATCCTGCGCACCAGTCGGCGTGCTGAAGACCGGGATATGATCGACGCGCTGTGTCGTAACGTGGAAATGAGCCGACAACAGCTAGGAGAACTGCTGAGCCAGCGTCTCGGAATGATAACGCTGCACATTATTGAACAGGCACGTATCGGCGGCTTGTTCCTGACCGGAGGTGATATTGCCACGGCGGTCGCCAGTGCGTTGGGAGCCGAAGGGTATCGCATTCAAAGTGAGGTTGCCCCCTGTATTCCGTGTGGAACGTTTGTGAATAGCGAGATTGATGACTTGCCTGTGATTACCAAAGCGGGCGGATTCGGTTCTGACACGACCCTTTGTGATGCGCTGTATTTTATTGAGGAGATGTACCGTGGTAACTAAAACAATTGCGATTACGATGGGAGATCCGGCGGGGATTGGTCCGGAAATTATTGTTAAAGCGCTACGCGAGGATGAGCTTAACGGTGCGCCGTTAGTGGTGGTTGGGTGCCTGAAAACGCTGCATCGATTGCAGGCCCAGGGGTTGGCCGAAGGGGTGACATTTCGCGCTATTGAACAGGTCGCCGATGCCCGATTTACACCAGATACGATTCATGTGATTGATGAACCGTTGGCACAACCCGATGAACTTGTTCCGGGAACCGTACAGGCGCAGGCGGGCGATCTGGCCTATCGCTGTGTGAAACGCGCGACGGAACTGGCAATGAAGGGTGATGTGCATGCGATTGCGACCGCGCCGTTGAACAAAGAAGCATTGCATCTTGGTGGACACAATTATCCCGGACATACGGAACTGCTGGCAACGCTGACGGAAAGTCGTGATTACGCAATGGTGCTGTACACAGACAAACTGAAAGTTATCCATGTTTCCACGCATATCGCTCTGCGCAAATTCCTCGATACGCTCAATGGGCAACGTGTCGAAACGGTGATTGGCATTGCCGATACCTTCCTGAAGCGCGTAGGCTTTGCGCATCCGCGTATTGCCGTTGCGGGAGTGAACCCACATGCCGGTGAGAATGGTCTGTTTGGCGATGAGGAAATCCGTATTGTCGGGCCTGCGATTGAGAATATGAAGACGAAGGGGATGGATGTTTACGGTCCGTGCCCACCGGATACCGTGTTTTTACAGGCTCATGAAGGCCAGTATGACATGGTCGTGGCGATGTACCACGACCAGGGACATATCCCACTGAAGTTGCTCGGTTTTTATGATGGCGTAAATATCACAGCAGGTTTGCCGTTCATTCGTACTTCTGCCGATCATGGTACGGCATTTGATATCGCCTGGACGGGAAAAGCAAAATCTGAGAGCATGGCCGTATCGATCAAACTGGCAATGCAACTGGCGTAATTTACTGTTATGAAAGGGCAACACCGTCTGGATAAGATAGTGGCGTATTTGAAAAATCATACGCTGGTTACCGTGGAACAATTGGTTGATGCGGTTGACGCTTCACCAGCAACGATCAGACGCGATCTAATTAAGCTGGATGAACAGGGTGTGATCAGCCGTAGCCACGGCGGTGTTGCGTTACGACGCTTTGAAGCGGCGCAGCCGACCACGAACGAAAAGCAACTGCGTTCGCGTGCTGAGAAACGGGCGATTGCGCGTTTTGCCGCCTCAATGGTGCGCGCGGGCGATGCTGTGGTGCTTGACGCCGGTACCACGATGCTGGAACTAGCAAAATGTTTGACGCATTTGCCGCTGCGCGTCATTACCGTTGATCTACACATTGCCCTGTTTTTGTCAGAATTTCGCCAGATAGAGGTGACGATCGTCGGTGGGCGCATCGATGACAGTAGCCAGTCCTGTATTGGCGAGTTTGGCCGGAAAATGTTGCGCAGCGTCTATCCTGATATCGCTTTTATGAGCTGTAACACCTGGAGTATGGAAAAGGGCGTAACCACGCCCACGGAAGACAAAGCGGGATTAAAGCAGGAAATTATTGCTAATGCTCAACGCAAGGTATTACTGGCGGATAGCAGCAAGTACGGTGCGCATTCGTTATTTAACGTCGCGCCGCTCAGCCGCTTTACCGATGTTGTTACCGATGTGAATTTAGCGCCAAACGCGCAGGCTGAATTAAAAGCGCAATCCGTTGCCCTCACGCTGGTTCAGCCAGAGTAACGGTAATATCAACCGTGGTCGTGCCGGAGATTATTTTACGTAAGCCAACAGGCTCAGGGAGTCACGTGCCAGCGCTTTGCATTTCTTGGCCGTTGGGATGCCTATACCGCTGAGGTCGCGGTAGCTGTCTTCACCCAACGCTTTCATATTGAAGGTGTCGTAATTACTTAGGTCCCACTGGTTTTGCTGGGCAAAAAAGACCAGTGCGCGACGAATCTGCCCATTTGGCAAATTCTGGTATCCACAGTCATTTTTCAGAAAAACAAAAACTGCCGTTAAATCGGCCATATCTTCGGCTTCGGACTCACTAAGCGCGTAGCTGTTTGCGCATACGGCCATCAGGCTGCCGAACAAAACGGTTCTGAAAAACGTCTTCATTGCTTCTACCACTGCATCACGGAATTTAAACGTTAGCACACTGCGAGCGAAGCGACGACCTTTATTATTAGCCGTTTACTTGACCTTCCCGTAAGGGGAAGGCTTATGCTTAAAAGATAGCCTGCTTAAGCTGCTGAATATAAGGAAGTGATTATGCAACGTCGTGACTTTTTAAAGTACTCCGTGGCGCTGGGCGTCGCGTCAGCGTTACCTCTGTGGAGCCGAAGCGTATTTGCTGCAGACCGTCCCGCATTACCCATTCCAGACCTGTTAACCGCAGATGCCTCTAACCGTATGCAGCTGATCGTGCAAGCCGGACAGTCGAGTTTTGCAGGCAAAACAGCCACGACCTGGGGATATAACGGCAGTTTGCTCGGGCCGGCGGTCAAGCTGAGCAAAGGGCAATCGGTGACGGTGGATATCCATAACCAGCTTGCCGAAGAGACGACGTTGCACTGGCACGGGCTGGAAATCCCCGGTGAAGTCGACGGTGGCCCGCAAGGTATTATTCCGGCGGGTGGGAAACGTTCTGTGACCTTCACACCGGATCAGCGCGCGGCAACCTGCTGGTTCCACCCGCATCAGCATGGGAAGACCGGTCATCAGGTGGCGATGGGCCTGGCCGGGCTGGTGCTGATTGAAGATGAAGAGATTCGCAAGCTGCTGCTGCCTAAGCAGTGGGGCATTGATGATGTGCCGGTGATTATTCAGGATAAACAGTTCTCTGCTGATGGTCAGGTTAACTATCAACTGGACATCATGACCGCTGCCGTCGGTTGGTTTGGCGATACGCTGCTGACCAATGGGGCGATTTATCCTCAGCATGCTGCACCGCGCGGTTGGCTGCGCCTGCGTCTGCTAAATGGTTGTAACGCACGCTCACTGAATATCGCGGCCAGCGACAATCGTCCTTTGTACGTTATTGCCAGCGACGGCGGACTGTTGGCGGAGCCAGTAAAAGTAACCGAACTTCCTATGCTGATGGGCGAACGCTTTGAAGTGCTGGTGGATGTGAGCGACGGTAAAGCGTTTGATCTGGTCACTCTGCCTGTGGGTCAGATGGGCATGGCGATTGCACCATTTGATAAGCCGCATCCGGTGATGCGCGTTCAGCCGCTGCTGATTACCGCTTCCGGCACGTTACCGGATACGCTGACATCCATGCTGGCGCTGCCATCGCTTGAGGGGCTGACGGTGCGCAAACTGCAATTATCGATGGACCCAATGCTCGACATGATGGGCATGCAAATGTTGATCAAGAAGTACGGCGCTCAGGCTATGGCGGGTATGGATCATGGCAAGATGATGGGCCATATGAATAATGACAATATGGGCCACGGGAACATGAAGCATGGCAATATGAACCACGGTGAGATGGGGAATATGCAGCATGGCGACATGGGCAACATGAAGCATGGAACATTCGATTTCCATAATGCCAACCGGATTAATGGTCAGGCGTTTGATATGAATAAACCGATGTTTGCCGCGGCGAAAGGTCAGCACGAACGCTGGGTGATTTCCGGTCAGGGCGACATGATGCTGCATCCGTTCCACATTCACGGCACGCAGTTCCGTATTCTGTCTGAAAATGGCAAAGCGCCTGCTGCGCACCGCGCGGGATGGAAAGATACGGTGCGGGTAGAGGGCGGCGTGAGCGAGGTGCTGGTGAAATTTGACCACGACGCGCCAAAGGAACATGCCTATATGGCGCACTGCCATTTGTTAGAGCATGAAGACACCGGGATGATGCTCGGTTTTACCGTATAAACAGCGGCGGATAGCGGTGGCGCTATCCGCTAAATGTTTATTTCAAAAACGGATTATTACTTTATCGTCGAGTAAAAGCATTCATATACTGATGAGGTTAATCACTCATCACGAGGTATTCATGACCCTTTTGCGTAAAGTACTGACGGCATCTTTTATTATGCTTCTGGCGGTTTCGGCACAGGCTGCGATAAAGATGGAACGTCAACAGATTTCAAAACTGAATTTAAGTCTCGAAATTCCGCAGACACTCACGCCGATGCCGGACGAAATGGCAAAAATCAAATACCCCTCTGAAAACCGTCCACAGGTGATTTACGGTGACGAACGCGGTAAAGCGTCTCTAGGTATTACCGCCGGGCGCAACGCGTTGCCTGCCGCTCAGTTGGATATGGCAAAGGATGCGACGCTGAAGATGCTGACCAACTTCAAGCCGCAGGCGGAACCTGTCACGGTTGATGGACATAAAGCGTGGCTGATTACTTTCCGTTCTCAAGCGCCGGATACTGAAATTCTCAATATGCTGCTGATTACCTCGCAAAACGAGAAAGCGGTGCAGGTCTCCTTCAATATGACCAAAGATCTGGTGGCTCAGTATCAGGAAGCCGCAAAAGCGTCGTTACTGTCACTGAAGTTTGAATAAAAAAACGCCCGCTGATTAGCGGGCGTTGTCCATTTTACTTCGCGTCGTCCGGCAACGCGTATGCCACGATATAATCGCCCATCTTGGTGCCAAATGAGCCGTGGCCCCCGGCGGATATCACCACATATTGCTTACCGTTAACTTCATACGTCATCGGCGTTGCCTGGCCGCCTGCCGGAAGCCGACCCTGCCACAGTTTTTCACCGTTGCTCATGTTGTATGCGCGCAGATAGTTATCGGCAGTCGCGGCAATAAACAGCACGTTACCCGCGGTGGAGATAGGTCCACCCAGCATCGGCATCCCCATATTGAACGGCACCGGAACCGGCATTGGGAATGGCATGCTGTCCTGTGGCGTGCCAATGCGTTTTTTCCACACCACTTGATTGGTTTTCAGATCTACGGCGGAAATGTAGCCCCATGCTGGCTGTTTACACGGCAGGCCAAATGGTGAAAGGAATGGATTAAGCGTTACGCCGAACGGTACGCCGTACTGCGGCTGAATACCGGACTCCGTGCCAGTACCTTTGGCATCTTTCGGCGGCTCCATCGGATTGCCGGGACCGCGTGGGATCAGCTTAGAAACGAACGGCAGCGCCATCGGGTTGGCAATGGCTACCTGACGGTTGGGATCAACGGAAATACCGCCCCATTCGAACATGCCGAGGTTACCCGGGAACACCAGAGTGCCTTGCTCTGAAGGCGGGGTAAAAATGCCTTCATAGCGCAACTGGTGGAACATTACGCGGCACACCAACTGGTCAAACATGGTTGCGCCCCACATATCCGCACCACTGAGATCTTTTTGCGGACGGAAACTGAGATCGGAGAACGGCTGGGTTTTGCTGACATAATCACCTTTGGCTGCACCTTGCGGCACCGGTTTTTCCGGGGCAGGCACCACCAGTTCACCATTACGACGGTCGAGCACAAAGATATTACCGGTTTTTGCCGGGGCATAAATGACCGGAATTTTCTCTCCATTGACGTTGATATCCGCCAGGGTTGGCTGCGCCGGTAAGTCCATATCCCACAGATCGTGGTGGACGGTCTGATAGCTCCAGGCCAATTTCCCGGTCGTGGCATTTAACGCCAGAATGGCGCTGGCGTAACGTTCCTGTTCCGGTGTGCGGTTACCGCCCCAGATATCCGGCGTGGTAACGCCCATGGGCAGATACACCAGATCCAGCTTCGCGTCGTAGGCCGCAGGCGCCCAGGAGTTGGGTGAGTTAAAGGTGAAGGTATGTTCATCTGACGGGATGAAATTAGGATCCTTGGCACCGGGATCAAACGCCCACAGAAGCTTGCCGTTATTGACGTCAAAACCACGTATCACCCCGGATGTTTCGCGGGTTGAGTAGTTATCGGTTACCGACCCGGCAATAACGATAGTTTTATCGGTGATTATCGGGGGAGACGTTGGTTCGTACAGGCCCGGTGAGGTATCCGGCATATTGGTCTGCAGATTTAAAATACCTTTATTGGCGAAGGTTTCGCACAGCTTGCCGGTCTCGGCATTCAAGGCAAACAGTCGACCATCATTGACCGGCAAAAGGATGCGGCGCGGACAGTCGGCCATCACCTCTGCAGAAGCCGTATCCGGTCTGGCTTCATGATAAGAAACGCCGCGACAGGTTACGTGCTGGAAGCTGGTATTGGTATTGAGTTGGGGATCGAAATGCCACTTCTCTTTACCGCTGGCCGCATCCAGGGCGAACAGCCGCTGGTGGGCGGTACACAGATAAAGAGTATCCCCCACTTTTATTGGCGTGACTTCATTGGTGATTTCACCGGGATCGTTGGGTTGTTTTAAATCCCCGGTACGAAATACCCAGGCTTCTTTCAACTGATGAACGTTGTCAGCGTTAATTTGTTTTAACGGTGAGTAGCGCTGACCTTCCTGATTGCGACCGTAAGCCGGCCAATCCTCGTCGGCAACCGCTGAGATTGCATCGGCCTGAGAGGTATCTGCACTCAGCGTGCCGTGAACCTCTTGTGGATCGTTGAAGCCAGCCCAGGTCAGGATACCGCCGCTAATCAGCAGGGCCACCACCAGCGCCGCTACTGCGCCACTGGAAGGGATAATCAGGCGATGCCAGACGAAAGGCAGGATAAGCCAGATACCAAAGAAGACCAGGATGTCGCTACGCGGCGTCAGCGCCCAGAAATCAAAGCCGACTTCCCAGACGCCCCAAATCATGGTGGCGAGAAGCAGGGCGGCATACAGCCAAAGGGCGGAGCGGTTACTGCGCCACAGCAGGAGAGCCACACCGAGCATGGCAAGGCCCGCGATCGGGTAATACCAGGAGCCACCGATGGCGACCAGCCAGCCTCCACCAATCAGGAGATATAGTCCACAAAGTGCCGCAAACAGGGCGCTTAGGGTCACGATAAGCCGTTGAGAACGTACGTTGTTATTTGCCATAAAAAATACCATCACAGGTGTTATTTCTTTAATAGCAGTTAATTATAGGAGCTAAAACGCGTGATAAACGTCACATTATGAACTTTATCAACAGATGCCGCGTATGAATGCTTTTGCTGGTATACTGCGTGCCTTGCGCTTAGATGCTGGCTTATTAAAAGTTAGCATTGAGTGATTTGTTTTTAAATCATATGGTTAGAGATATGAAACATACTGTTGAAGTCATGATCCCGGAAGCGGAGATCAAAGCGCGTATTGCTGAACTGGGACGTCAGATTAACGAACGTTACAAGGACAGCGGCAGCGATATGGTGCTGGTTGGTCTGTTACGCGGCTCATTTATGTTTATGGCCGACCTGTGCCGTGAAGTGCATGTCTCCCACGAAGTCGATTTCATGACTGCTTCCAGCTATGGCAGCGGAATGTCCACCACGCGCGATGTTAAAATCCTGAAAGACCTGGATGAAGACATTCGTGGCAAGGACGTGCTGATTGTCGAAGACATCATCGACTCCGGTAACACGTTGTCCAAAGTGCGTGAGATTCTGAGCCTGCGCGAGCCGAAATCCCTGGCTATTTGTACGCTGCTGGACAAACCTACCCGTCGTGAAGTGGATGTTCCGGTTGAGTTTATCGGATTCTCTATCCCAGATGAGTTTGTTGTCGGCTATGGCATTGACTATGCCCAGCGTTATCGCCATTTGCCGTACGTTGGCAAAGTGGTGCTGCTGGACGAGTAATGTCGGGAGCGCCTGATGGCGCTTTGCTTATTCGGCCTGCACGATACTTCCCCGCAGGCCGAAAAGCGACTTAAGCGTCGCTGCCGCTTGTTGGTATCTGCTTGTGATTGGTATGTTTCTGGCTGAGGTTAGACAGCCCCTGGCGATAGCGCTGCTCCAGCGTCTCGCGACTGGTGGCGGTGACGTCCAGATCGCGCAGCAGGCCATCATGAATACCGTAAGCCCAGCCGTGAATGGTAACTTTCTGACCGCGCTTCCAGGCTGAACGCATGATGGTTGAGTGGCCCAAGTTGTAGACCTGCTCCATTACATTCAGTTCGCACAGGGTGTCAATGCGACGTTCCTGCGGCATTTCCCCCAGCAGTGAACTGTGTTTAAACCAGATATCGCGAATATGCAGTAACCAGTTATCAATCAGCCCCTGTTCTTTATTTTCAATAGCCGCCTGTACGCCACCACATCCATAGTGGCCGCAAATAATAATATGTTCCACTTCCAGCACATCCACCGCATACTGAACCACTGAGAGACAGTTCAGGTCGGTGTGAATAACCAGATTGGCAACATTACGGTGAACAAATAATTCACCCGGCTCAAGACCGGTTAAACGTTCTGCGGGAACGCGACTGTCGGAACATCCAATCCATAAAAAGCGCGGATTTTGTGCGTGAGTCAGCGTTTCAAAAAATCCGGGATCCTCTTCTACCAGCATCTTTGACCATAGCGCGTTGTTGCTGATGAGTGTATCTATGTCTTTCATGGAGGCTGTAACCAATTGAATTGCGTTGCGCTAATATAGGTTAACTCCTGATTTATTAAAACCAAATATCAAGCATTAGAATGTAAGGTAAGTAAAAAACCATGACCATTGCTCTGGAACTTCAACAACTTAAAAAAAACTATCCCGGTGGCGTTCAGGCGTTACGCGGAATAGATTTGCAAGTCGAAGCGGGGGATTTTTATGCGCTTTTGGGACCGAATGGCGCAGGCAAGTCCACCACCATCGGGATAATCAGCTCGCTGGTGAATAAAACCTCTGGGCGGGTGAGCGTCTTCGGATACGATCTTGAAAAAGATACCGTTAATGCGAAACGCCAGCTTGGTCTGGTACCGCAGGAGTTTAACTTTAACCCGTTTGAAACCGTGCAGCAGATCGTAGTCAACCAGGCGGGTTATTACGGCGTTGAGTATAAAGAGGCGGTCAAACGCAGCGAACTATATTTAAAGCAGCTCGATTTATGGGAAAAACGTAACGAGCGCGCGCGCATGCTCTCCGGCGGGATGAAACGCCGTCTGATGATTGCCCGCGCACTAATGCACGAGCCTAAATTACTCATCCTTGATGAACCGACGGCGGGGGTCGACATTGAGCTGCGTCGTTCAATGTGGGGTTTTTTAAAGGATTTAAACGACAAAGGCACCACGATTATTCTGACCACTCACTATCTCGAAGAAGCGGAAATGCTGTGTCGCAATATCGGCATTATTCAGCACGGCGAGCTGGTGGAAAACACCTCGATGAAGAGCCTGCTCTCTAAGCTGAAATCCGAGACCTTTATTCTCGATCTGGCACCGAAAAGCCCGCTGCCAAAACTGGAGGGCTATCAATACCGGCTGGTGGATACCTCCACGCTGGAAGTGGAAGTCCTGCGTGAACAGGGGGTCAACAGCGTGTTCTCACAGCTGAGCGCCCAGGGCATTCAGGTATTGAGTATGCGAAACAAAGCAAACCGACTGGAAGAACTGTTTGTTTCTCTGGTGCATGAAAAACAAGGAGATCGCGCATGATGCAGCTTTATTGGGTTGCGCTGAAAAGCATCTGGGCGAAAGAGATCCACCGCTTTATGCGTATCTGGGTCCAGACTCTGGTTCCTCCCGTCATTACTATGACGCTCTATTTTATTATCTTTGGTAACCTGATCGGCTCGCGTATCGGCGAAATGCATGGTTTTAGCTACATGCAGTTTATCGTGCCAGGGCTGATTATGATGGCGGTAATTACCAACTCGTACGCCAACGTGGCATCGTCATTCTTCAGCGCCAAGTTTCAACGCAACATTGAAGAGCTACTGGTCGCTCCGGTACCGACGCACGTGATCATCGCCGGTTTTGTTGGCGGCGGCGTGGCGCGTGGCCTGTGCGTAGGGATCCTGGTAACAGCGATTTCGCTGTTCTTCGTGCCGTTCCAGGTGCATTCCTGGGTCTTTGTGGCGCTTACGCTGGTGTTAACAGCGGTGCTGTTTTCGCTGGCCGGTCTGTTGAACGCGGTTTTCGCTAAAACCTTTGACGATATCAGCCTGATCCCAACCTTCGTGCTGACTCCGCTGACCTATCTGGGCGGCGTTTTCTATTCGTTAACGCTGTTGCCGCCGTTCTGGCAGGGACTATCGCATCTGAACCCGATTGTCTACATGATTAGCGGTTTCCGTTACGGCTTCCTGGGGATCCACGATGTTCCGCTGGTCACCACCTTTGGCGTGCTGGTGGTGTTTATCGCGGCGTTTTATTTGCTGTGCTGGTACCTGATTCAGCGCGGACGCGGCCTGCGCAGCTAAGTCTTTCTTCCTCTCCTTACCCGGGAGAGGAAGACTTTTGATGCTTATCACCATTACGGATTTATCACCCTGATAAACTACTTGCCTGCTAAGGAGGTAGGCAATGCTAGGTTGGGTAATTACCTGTCATGATGATAAGGCACAGGATATGCTGCATCGTCTGGAGAAAAAGTACGGCCCGTTGGTTCAATGCCAGGCGGTGAGTTTTTGGCGTGGGCTTAGCTCGAATATGCTAAGCCGCATGATGTGCCATGCCCTGCATGCTACAGACTCTGGCGAGGGTGTGATATTCCTGACGGATATGGCCGGGGCCGCGCCTTACCGCGTGGCTTCGTTAATGAGCCATAAACATCCCCAGTGTGAAGTGATTTCAGGTATCAGTTATCCATTGCTTGAGCGAATGCTTTCGTCGCGGGAATCGATGAGCAGTTCTGCGTTTCGTGATAGCATCGTTGCGCTTGGCGGGCCCGAAGTCTCTAGCCTCTGGCATCAACAACAGAAAAATCCCCCCTTCGTGTTGAAGCATGATTTGTATGAGTATTAATCATTGGTATTGATGGCGCTTTTGCTACAATAGCCGGGGTTTCTCGCCTCGGTTATCTCATATGGTGATGCGCGTTCTGCTTGTTTTATTGCTCCTGTTTTCTGGCAGCATAGCTGCGGCTTTGCCTGCTCGCTACATGCAAACCACCGAAGCAGCCGCCGTGTGGGCGCAGATTGGCAACAAGATGGTGACGGTAGGAAATATTCGCGCCGGGCAGATCCTCGCCGTTGAGCCAATTGCGGCAGACTATTACGAATTTACCTTTGGTTTTGGTACCGGGTTTATTGATAAGGGGCATCTGGAGCCTGTGCAGGGGCGGCAGAAAGTCGATGATGGTCTGGGCGATCTCAATAAACCCCTCAGCAACCAAAGCCTGATCACCTGGAAAGATACGCCGGTTTATAACGCTCCGGATGTTGGTAGCGCCCCGTTTGGCGTGCTAGCGGATAATCTGCGTTATCCGGTTATCAGCAAACTTAAAGACCGTCTCAACCAAACCTGGTACCAGATCCGTATTGGCGGCAGACTGGCCTATATCAGCGCTCTGGATGCGCAGGAAGACAACGGTATCCCGGTGTTAACCTATCACCATATTCTGCGCGATGAAGAGAATACCCGTTTTCGCCACACCTCCACGACAACCTCCGTACGCGCCTTCAGCAACCAGATGGCCTGGCTACAGGACCGCGGCTACACCACGTTGACGATGTACCAACTGGAAGGCTATGTTCGCAACAATATGAATCTCCCGGCGCGGGCGGTGGTGCTGACTTTTGATGATGGTCTGAAGTCGGTGAGTCGTTATGCTTACCCGATTCTGAAGCAGCACGGCATGAAGGCAACGGCGTTTATTATCTCCTCACGTATCAAGCGCCACCCGCAGAAGTGGGATCCGAAATCACTGCAGTTCATGAGCATCGCGGAACTGAATGAGATTAGGGACGTGTTCGACTTCCAGTCGCATACACATTTTTTACATCGGGTTGATGCGAATCACCGGCCAATCCTGCTGAGTCGCAGCTATCACAATATTCTGTTTGATTTTGCCCGTTCGCGTCGGGCGTTGTCCCAGTTTAACCCTCACGTTCTTTATCTTTCTTACCCGTTTGGCGGCTATAACGCCACCGCAGTAAAAGCGGCAGGCGACGCGGGATTCCACATGGCGGTCACCACGGTGAGAGGGAAGGTTAAACCGGGGGATAATCCGTTCTTATTGAAAAGACTTTATATTTTAAGAACGGATTCGCTGGAGACGATGTCGCGGCTGATAAGTAATCAGCCGCAGGGGTAAGGGCTGTCAGGCAACCTGTACCGGAATGGCTTTCGCGGTGCGCTTCATTTCGTTGTCGCCTTCAAAGTAGGCCACTTTCGGACGCCAGGTGCGGGCTTCTTCATCAGACATGGTGACGAAGCTGGCGATAATCACAATGTCGCCGACTTCAGCACAGTGTGCCGCTGCGCCGTTCACCGAGATGATTCTGGAGCCGCGTTCAGCCGCAATCGCATAGGTTGAGAAACGTTTACCGTTGGTCACGTTCCAGATATCAATAGCTTCGTTTTCCAGAATACCAGAGGCATCGAGGAAATCCTGGTCGATGGCGCAGGAGCCTTCGTAGTGCAGGTCCGCCTGCGTGACTTTTACGCGGTGGAGCTTGCCTTGCAGCATGGTGCGAATCATAACTTCTATACCCTGTCGTTTACCTTGGCTAAGCAGGCACTACTGGCCTGCTTTGAGAAATTCTCAGGCAGTATTGCCTGATTTTTAACCCCTGTCTACTGGGCTAATGTAACGCTTTGATTATCGATCAGACGTGCCTGACCCAGCCAGGCGGCGGCCAGAATCACCGCGCGTTTACTGGTTTCCGTCAGCTCCAGCAGCGTGTCGGCATCACGAATCTGAATATCGTCGGCACGGAAGCCTTTTTCATTCAGTTCCTGCTCGGCAATGGCAATAATCTCTTCCTGGTCACGATGGCCGGCAAGCAGCTTTTCAGCGATGCCGTTCATCACTTTGTGCAGACCCGGCGCAATTTTTCGCTGCTCTGCGGTCAGATAACCGTTACGTGAGCTAAGCGCCAGACCGTCTTTGGCGCGAATAATCGGCACGCCAACGATCTCAATGTCATAACCCAGATCCGCCACCATTTTGCGGATCAGTGCGAGCTGCTGGAAATCTTTCTCGCCAAAGCAGGCGATATCTGGCTGGATCAGGTTAAACAGCTTACTGACGATAGTGGAAACGCCACGGAAGTGGCCTGGACGGCTGGCGCCTTCCAGCATGGTGGAGAGACCGGGAACTTCAACGAAAGTCTGGCCTTCCAGACCCTGCGGGTAGATTTCCTCAACGGCTGGCGCAAAAACATAATCGACTTTACGCTTGTTCAGCTTTTCACAATCTTCCTGCAGCGTGCGCGGATAGCGCACCAGATCGTCCGGTCGGTCAAACTGCATCGGGTTGACGAAAATGCTGACGATCACCACATCAGCCCGCGCTTTTGCCTCATCGACCAGCTTCATATGGCCGTCGTGCAGGTTGCCCATGGTGGGAACCAGAGCGACGCGTTTGCCTTCCTGACGCAGACGACGAATATGCTGGCGCAGCAGCGGCAGGGTTTCAATGATTAACACGACAAGACTCCTTGAGTTGCCTGAGGAACCGTAGGCCGGATAAGGCGTTTACGCCGCCATCCGGCAACATGCAGCGAACCGCCTGATGGCGCTACGCTTTTCAGGCCGATATATGGCCTGAAAAATTAGTGGAAACTGTGTTCTTCGCCCGGATAAACGCCGGACTCCACTTCAGCCATATACTGCCGCACTGCGGCGCGCATGTCGCCTGCTTCATTGAGGAAATTCTTCGCAAATTTCGGGATGTGGCCACCGGTAATACCAAAGGCATCGTGCATGACGAGGATTTGTCCATCGGTGACGTTACCAGCGCCGATACCGATAACCGGAATCGACAGCGCTTCGGTGACGCGCTTCGCCAGCGCAACCGGCACGCACTCCAGCACCAGCAACTGAGCGCCAGCGGCTTCTAAGGCCAGCGCGTCATCCAGCAATACCTGCCCGGCGTCGCCGCGGCCCTGAATTTTATAGCCGCCGAAAATATTCACCGACTGCGGTGTTAATCCCAGATGACCGCAAACCGGTACGGCGCGTTCGGTGAGCATTTTTACCGTATCCACCAGCCAGGCGCCGCCTTCAATTTTGACCATATTAGCGCCCGCCCGCATCATCACCGCGGCGTTTTCAAATGCTTGTTCCGGCGTGGCGTAAGCCATAAATGGCAGGTCGGAGAGCAGCAGACAGTTGGGAGCGCCACGACGTACGGCACGAGTGTGGTAAGCAATATCTTCAACGGTGACCGGTAGGGTGGAGTCATGCCCCTGAATCGTCATGCCCAGTGAGTCGCCAACCAGCATCACATTAATGCCTTCGTCGGCAAATAACTTAGCGAAGCTGTAGTCGTAGGCGGTAATGGTCGCGAAGCGTTTTTTCTCTTGCTTGCATTTCTGCAGCAGTGAAATGGTGGTGGGTTTCATAACA
This sequence comes from Citrobacter sp. KTE151, assembly GCF_000398845.1. Classification (NCBI taxonomy): domain Bacteria; kingdom Pseudomonadati; phylum Pseudomonadota; class Gammaproteobacteria; order Enterobacterales; family Enterobacteriaceae; genus Citrobacter; species Citrobacter sp. KTE151. The sequence goes on from NZ_KB976059.1 coordinate 596,673, forward strand.
TTTCCTGATGATGAAAGTCATATTTATCGGCATTCTAACAGTCACATTCAGGGGGGCAATTGTTTTAAGCAACCGTTTGGCACTAAAGTAGTAAACGCTGAAGGGGAGGGGATACTTTACCAGTGTGCAGGTTTTGCGGCACCAAGATGGGTGAGGTGCTGATGCAGGCTGATACCCTCCGGGAAGATAAGCTCAGGTGCGATTTCAGCGAGCGGCCACAGCATAAAACCACGGTTTTTCATGTCGTAGTGCGGCACGGTCAGACGTTCGGTGTTAATCACTTCATCGCCAAACAGCATAATATCGAGGTCCAGAGTGCGCGGCCCCCAGCGTTCGGCTTTACGTACGCGTCCCTGTTGCAGCTCAATGCGTTGGGTATGATTAAGCAATTCTTCGGGAGCGAGAGTGGTTTCCAGCGCCACGGCAGCGTTCAGGTAATCTGGCTGATCCTGTGGGCCTAATGGCGGTGTGCGGTAAAAGGAGGAAACTGCGACGATACGGCTGTCGGGAATGTCGCCAATCGCTTTTACGGCAGCATTAACCTGCTCCAGAGGAGAGGCCAGATTACTGCCGAGAGCGATATAGGCGATGGTCACGCGGAACCTTCACGGCGCGGGGCGCGTTTACGCGGGCGACGATGACGACGGCGTTCTGGTTCTTCGTCGAGTTCGTTGAGCATGCCTTTTTGTTCCGGCGGTGCTGAAACCTGGAATTCTCCCCACCACTGCGCCAGACGCTGCAGTTCAGCGTTGTTTTCCACTTCGGCACGCAGGGCCAGCAGATCGTAAGCGGCGCGGAACTTCGGATGCTCCATCAGCTTCCAGGCGCGTTTGCCCTGGCGTCGAGACATGCGTAGCTGCAACTGCCAGATATCACGGGTCAGCGAGGTCAGACGTTTCGGGATCGCCAGCGAGCGGCAGGCTTCATCCAGTACGTCGTTCATCGCCAGTGCGAAGGCATCGTAGTAAGCCAGACCGCTTTCCTGGGCAATTTTCTGCGCAGCTTCCAGTAACGGATACCAGAACATGGCGGCGAACAAGAACGCCGGGTTAACGCGCATATCATTGTGGATGCGGTTATCGGTATTCTTCAGCACCTGAGCGATGATGCGTTCCATTGGGCTGTCACCGTCTTCGGTGAAATAGCGCGTAATGGTGGGGAACAGCGGCTGGAACAGGCTGTACTCACGCAGTTTTTTATAGGTTTCATACCCATAGCCCGCCTGTAACAGTTTGAGTGCTTCTTCAAACAGGCGTGCGGGGGGAATATCGTTAAGCAGTGTTGCCAGACGCGGGATTGGCTCAGCGGTTTCCGGGCTGATACGCATGTCGAGCTTGGCGGCAAAGCGCACGGCCCGCAGCATACGTACAGGGTCTTCGCGGTAGCGCGTTTCCGGATTACCGATCAGGCGAACGATGCCCTCTTCGAGATCCTGCATGCCACCAACGTAATCACGCACGGTGAAATCGGCCACGCTGTAATACAGGCTGTTAATCGTGAAGTCGCGACGCTGGGCATCTTCTTCGATGGAACCGAAGATGTTGTCGCGCAGCAGCATACCGTTTTGTCCGCGCTGTGAGGTTGTGCGATCGGACTCGCTGCCTTCATGATGACCACGGAAAGTTGCCACTTCGATAATTTCCGGGCCAAACATGACATGGGCCAGACGGAAACGGCGACCAACCAGACGACAGTTACGAAACAGTTTTCGCACCTGATCTGGCGTGGCGTTAGTCGTGACATCAAAATCTTTCGGCTTTTTGCCCAGCAAAAGATCGCGTACGCCTCCGCCAACCAGCCATGCCTCGTATCCGGCCTTATTGAGCCTGTACATTACCTTCAGGGCATTTTCACTGATATCTTTGCGGGAGATAGAGTGCTGCTCACGCGGGATTACCGTCATATGTGGACGGGCGACGGCGAGCTCGGCCTCGCGCTCCTCGCGGCTTAGCACCTTGCGGCAAAAATTAGCGACTCGGGTAAAAATAGTGCACCTCGGTAGTGTCAAACTTCAATCAGAACAAGTGTTGCTGTGTAAAAATAGCGGCTAATCATAGCTCAGCATGATGCATTTGAGAATGGCGGATTTACGATCGCCGATTCTGGCACCGCTGTCAGACTCCAGTTTTCAATGGCAAACGTGAGAATCTGATCCACGCGCATCTCCTGCCACGGGATATCGGAGTGCTGGCCGAGAAAGCGCAGCGCAGCAACAATCACCGGGCGTGGATCGCCTTGCGGCAGTGCAGGTGCATGATTTTGTTTTGAAAGTTTAGCGCCTTGTTCGTTGAGCGCCAGCGGCAGATGAATATAGTCCGGCGCTTGCCAGCCGAACTGTTGATACAACGAAATTTGCCGTACCGTCGGTTCGATAAGATCGGCACCGCGCACAATTTCCGTCACGCCCTGGAAGTGGTCGTCCACCACCACCGCGAGGTTATAGGCAAACAGCCCGTCGCGACGGTGAATAATAAAATCTTCCTTCGCAAGCCGCGGATCAGCCAGAATCACACCGCGCAGTTGGTCCGTAAACTGCATCACCGGATGGCGTTGCTTAATACGGACCGCCGCCTGTTCAGGCCCGTGGCGTAGCTCACGGCAATGACCGTCGTAAATACCGCCGACGCTTTGAATACGCGCGCGCGTACAGGTGCAGTAATAGCTCAGATCCTGCTGATGCAGCCAGGCCAGCGCCTCGCGGTAGGCGTCATGACGCTGGGATTGCCATAAAATATCGCCATCCCAGTGCAGTCCGTAATGTTCCAGCTGACGCAGAATCGTGTCTGCAGCACCGGGAACTTCACGAGGGGGGTCAATATCTTCAATGCGTACCCGCCAGATTCCGCGACGAGCACGGGCCTGCAGGTAACTCCCGAGGGCGGCAATCAGTGAACCAAAATGGAGTTCGCCAGAGGGGGAAGGGGCGAAGCGGCCAATATAATGTGAATCGCTCATTTTGCGGGCTAACAAATAATAAGGCGGGAGAAGCTCCCGCCTGTAGTAAACGTGGTAAAAATGACCGGAATTAACCTGCCATTTGTTTTTCGCGGATTTCTGCCAGCGTTTTACAGTCGATGCACAGATCGGCTGTCGGACGCGCTTCCAGACGGCGAATACCAATTTCTACGCCGCATGATTCGCAGTAGCCGAAATCTTCGTCTTCTACTTTCTTCAGCGTCTTCTCGATCTTTTTGATCAGTTTGCGCTCACGATCACGGTTACGCAGCTCAAGGCTGAATTCTTCTTCCTGTGCGGCGCGGTCCACCGGATCAGGGAAGTTAGCCGCTTCGTCTTGCATATGAGATACGGTGCGATCAACTTCATCCCTAAGTTGATTACGCCATGCCTCAAGAATACGCCTGAAGTGCGACAGCTGGGCTTCGTTCATATACTCTTCGCCCGGTTTCTCCTGGTACGGCTCCACCCCAGCGATGGCGAGAATACTCAGGGACGATGTTTTACGGTTTTGCCCTTCTTGCATGTTGCTTCTCCTTAACACGCACTATCGATCCCCATGTTCGGGGGAAAAATCAGGTCGCTATAAATAGCAGATGCTTTTCCGGATAGCAATTATCTAAACGTAACACTTGACAACCCTGTGAGGAAAAGCGTATTTGCCCACGCGCCCAGAATACTAATTAACCGAATGTTTACACCATTACAAGGTAATGGGCAACGGCTCTTTAAGAGTCATACCATGGGCAGAAAGTTCCGCTTTATAAACCAGAATTTCTACCCCCTTAAGCTGTGCTTCAACTAATAATTGCGCATATTTTGCATCGATATGGCGCGCGGGTGAAAACCGTGTAATGGCTGAATGCAACACCGCGAAAAATATCACCGCGCGCTTGCCTTCGGCCGCTACGCTCATCAATTCCCGAAGATGTTTCTGACCTCGTTCAGTGATGGCATCGGGAAAATAACCCTGATCTTTTTCCGCCAACGTGACTGATTTCACTTCAATATAGCAGTCAGGTCGGGAATCCGCCTGTAACAAAAAGTCGATGCGGCTCCCTTCGGCGCCGTATTTTACTTCACTTTTCAAGGTGCTGTAGTCTGAAACTTCCGAAATTAACGAACGCTGAATAGCCTCTTTCGTTAATCTATTGGCCCACAGCGTGTTAACACAAATAAGTGCACCGGATTGGGTTTGCGTTAATTCCCAGGTATGTGGATATTTTCGTTTAGTATTTTCTGATGTCGAATACCAGACAGTATCTCCCGGCGTTGCGCAGCCGGTCATGGCTCCCGTATTGGGGCAGTGTAGCGTTAACGTTGTGCCATCCGGTGTGATCACATCCGCTAAAAAACGCTTATAGCGCTGAATGAGCGTTGCAGGTTGTAAAGGTGGAGAAAATTGCATGAACAGTTCCTTTGATTATTCAGTCAGCGTCCAGCGTTGCAACTGCGTGTAACGCGTGCGTCCTCGCATGAATGAGGAGGAGTAAAGCCCAAACTCCGTTACCGGAAACGACCAGCCAAACCCTGGCGGAGGGATAGATACTGCGTGACCGGCGTCACGCAGCAGCGTGATATGCGGGTGAAAAGGCTGCGGGCTCTGGTGGCACCCACTGCGTGCGGCTTGTGCCCGCAACATGTTCGCCAACTGCAGCAGCCCGCGCGGCGGCTGACGCATTCCCAACCACACGACTCGCGAGCGCAGCCATTGCCCGGCATCGTCGAGTTTGAGCGTAAAACCCGGCTGGCGAATACGCCCCGCAAGCTGCATTAACGCATGCTGCTTCTCAGCGCTGACGTCGCCCAAAAAGGCGAGCGTCAGATGCAGATTATCGGCGGCGACGGGACGACCCGCTTCAGGGGGGAACTGCGCGGCCCGCCAGTGGATTAACTGCTCCCGAACCTCGCCAGGCAATTCAATCGCAAAGAACAGCCTTTTTGGCTCAGACATGATGGATACTCGGTTATGAATTAACGCGATGCTACAATGCAGCGCGAAGAATGTTAACCCTCTGGAGCCATTTGTGACGTCGTTGCCCGTTGCCGCCGTAGTGCCTGAACTACTTACCGCCCTTGATGCCTCGTCGCAGGTTTTGCTGACGGCGCCGACCGGTGCCGGGAAATCAACCTGGCTGCCGTTGCGACTCCTTGAACATCGCGGTATCAAGGGACGGATTATTTTGCTGGAGCCGCGGCGTCTGGCAGCACGCAATGTGGCGCAGCGGTTGGCGGAATTGCTGAATGAAAAGCCTGGCGAGACCGTGGGGTATCGCATGCGTGCGCAAAGCTGCGTAGGGCCGCTGACCCGCCTTGAGGTGGTGACGGAGGGGGTTCTGACGCGCATGATCCAGCGCGACCCCGAATTGACGGGCGTTGGGCTGGTCATTCTCGACGAATTTCACGAACGGAGTTTGCAGGCCGACCTGGCGCTGGCGCTGTTGCTGGATGTGCAGCATGGGCTGCGTGACGATCTGAAACTGTTGATCATGTCCGCCACTTTGGACAACGGACGTTTGCAGCAGATGTTGCCCGATGCGCCGACGATCGTTTCTGAAGGCCGCGCATTTCCCGTTGAGCGACGATATCAGCCGTTGGCGGCGCATCTGCGTTTTGCTGAAGCGGTAGCGGTAGCGACGGCAGAACTCCTGCGCCATGAAAGCGGGTCGCTGCTGCTGTTTTTACCGGGTGTAGGGGAAATCCTGCGCGTGCAGGAGCAACTGGCAACGCGTGTGGGCAGCGATGTGTTGTTGTGCCCACTGTACGGCGCGCTGACGCTTGCCGAGCAGCGTCAGGCGATTTTGCCCGCTCCGCAAGGCAAGCGCAAAGTGGTGCTGGCGACCAATATTGCCGAAACCAGCTTAACGATCGAAGGCATCCGGCTGGTGGTGGACTGCGCCCAGGAGCGCGTGGCGCGCTATGACGCGCGTACCGGTTTGACGCGACTGATTACCCAACGCATAAGCCAGGCCTCGATGACCCAGCGAGCGGGACGCGCGGGCCGTCTGGAACCTGGTATCTGCCTACATTTGCTTGCCAAAGAGCAGGCGGAAAGAGTGGCTGCACAGGGAGAACCGGAGATTTTACAGTGCGACCTGTCCGGACTGCTGATGGAGTTACTGCAATGGGGATGTTCCGACCCTGAGCAACTGAACTGGCTGGATACCCCGCCCGCCATCAACCTGCAGGCGGCAAAACGGCTGCTGCAGATGCTGGGGGCGCTTGAGGGTGACAGGCTCAGCGCCATTGGGCAGAAAATGGCGACGTTGGGTAACGACCCCCGTTTAGCGGCTATGCTGGTTAGCGCCAACAATGACAATGAAGCGGCAACGGCGGCAAAACTGGCTGCGATTCTGGAAGAGCCGCCGCGCGGTGGCAGTACCGATCTGGCTGTAGCGTTTTCACGAAATCAGCCCGCCTGGCAGCAGCGCAGCCAACAATTACTGAAACGGCTTAACGTTCGCAGCGGACAGCCGGACAGCGCGCTGCTCCCCTCATTACTGGCGCAGGCGTTTGCCGATCGGATCGCGCGTCGGCGCGGGCAGGAAGGGCGCTATCAACTGGCGAATGGCATGGGGGCAATGCTGGATGCCGATGACGCCTCCGGACGCCATGAATGGCTGATTGCGCCGCTGTTACTGCAGGGCAGCGCTTCGCCGGATGCGCGTATTCTGCTGGCTCTGCCGCTGGATATCGAGGTGCTGATACAGGCATGCCCTGAACTGCTACAACAATCTGACACCATCGAATGGGATGAAACTCAGGGAACGTTAAAAGCATTGCGTCGGTCGCGCATTGGCCAGCTAACGGTAAAAGTACAGGCGCTGGCCAAACCCTCGGAAGAGGAGTTGCATCTGGCGATGTTGAACGGCATTCGCGATAAAGGGCTAAGTGTGCTCAACTGGACGCCGGAAGCCGAGCAGTTTCGCCTGCGTCTGCAATGTGCGGCAAACTGGTTGCCAGAGTATAACTGGCCCGCGGTAGATGAGGATTCTCTGCTGGCGACGCTGGAGAGCTGGCTGCTGCCGCACATGAGCGGTGTGCACTCGTTACGTGCGTTAAAAGCGCTAAATGTGGGTCAGGCGTTGCGCGGTTTGCTGGATTGGTCAATGCTGCAACGTCTGGATAGTGAACTGCCAGCGCATTACACTGTGCCGACGGGAAGCCGGATTGCCATTCGCTATCATGAGGATAACCCTCCGGTATTGGCGGTTCGGATGCAGGAAATGTTTGGTGAAGCGAAGACCCCAACCATCGCCGAGGGGCGCGTGCCGCTGGTGCTGGAACTGCTGTCTCCGGCCCAACGACCGCTGCAGGTAACGAGTGATTTGAGCGCGTTCTGGCAGGGATCGTACCGTGAGGTGCAAAAAGAGATGAAAGGGCGCTATCCCAAACATGTCTGGCCGGACGATCCGGCGAATACCGCGCCAACGCGGCGAACAAAGAAGTATTCGTAATGAAACTGTAGGCCGGATAAAGCGAAGCCGTCATCCGGTATAAACACGGCAGTAAATTGAGAGATTTCTTCTTCTGTTAACTGACGGAAGAACAGAGAATCGGGCCCTTGCGCCTGAATGTTGCGGAGAAAAAGCATGGCGGGGAATGACCGCGAGCCAATTGGACGTAAAGGGAAACCCTCGCGTCCGGTGAAACAAAAGGTGAGCCGTCGTCAACTCAGAGATGAAGAGTATGACGACGATTATGATGATGATGACTATGAGGATGAAGAACCGATGCCGCGTAAGGGTAAAGGCAAAGGGCGTAAGCCTCGTGGTAAACGCGGCTGGTTCTGGCTGCTGGTAAAACTGTCGATTGTTTTTTTGGTGCTGATCGCCATTTACGGCGTTTATCTGGACCAAAAAATCCGCAGCCGTATAGATGGTAAAGTCTGGCAGCTTCCTGCGGCAGTATATGGCCGTATGGTTAACCTTGAGCCAGAAATGCCGATCGGCAAGAACGAGATGGTGAAACTGCTGGAGGCTACGCAGTATCGTCAGGTGACGAAGATGACGCGCCCTGGCGAATTCACCGTGCAGGCGAAAAGCATCGAGATGATCCGTCGTCCGTTTGATTTTCCGGACAGTAAAGAAGGGCAGGTGCGCGCGCGTCTGACCTTTGATGGCGACCATCTGGATACCATCGAGAATATGGATAACAACCGCCAGTTTGGTTTCTTCCGTCTCGATCCGCGACTGATTACCATGCTCTCTTCGCCTAACGGTGAGCAGCGCCTGTTTGTCCCGCGCAGTGGATTCCCGGATCTGTTGGTGGACACGCTGCTGGCGACCGAAGATCGTCACTTCTATGAGCATGACGGTATCAGCCTCTATTCCATTGGCCGTGCGGTGCTGGCGAACCTGACGGCGGGGCGCACGGTACAAGGGGCCAGTACGCTGACCCAGCAACTGGTGAAAAACCTGTTCCTGTCCAGCGAACGTTCCTATTGGCGTAAGGCCAACGAAGCCTATATGGCGCTGATCATGGATGCGCGTTACAGCAAAGACCGCATTCTTGAGCTGTACATGAACGAAGTCTATCTCGGTCAAAGCGGTGACAATGAGATCCGCGGCTTCCCGCTGGCGAGCCTCTACTACTTTGGCCGTCCGGTGGAAGAGCTGAGCCTCGACCAGCAGGCGCTGCTGGTAGGGATGGTTAAAGGAGCGTCAATCTATAACCCGTGGCGTAACCCGAAGCTGGCACTGGAGCGTCGTAACCTGGTGCTGCGTTTACTACAACAGCAGCAGATTATCGACCAGGATCTGTATGACATGCTGAGCGCGCGTCCGTTAGGCGTACAGCCGCGTGGTGGGGTGATCTCACCGCAGCCCGCCTTTATGCAGATGGTGCGCCAGGAGCTACAGGCGAAGCTGGGCGATAAAGTTAAAGATCTCTCCGGCGTGAAGATTTTCACCACCTTTGATTCCGTGGCGCAGGATGCTGCAGAAAAAGCGGCGGTGGAAGGTATTCCGGTGCTGAAGAAACAACGTAAGCTAAGCGATCTGGAAACCGCGATTGTGGTGGTCGACCGCTTTAGCGGCGAAGTGCGTGCCATGGTTGGTGGGGCAGAACCGCAGTTCGCTGGTTATAACCGTGCGATGCAGGCACGTCGTTCGATTGGTTCTTTGGCTAAACCAGCGACCTATCTGACCGCGCTCAGCCAGCCGAAGCTGTATCGTCTAAATACCTGGATTGCCGATGCCCCGATTGCGCTGCGCCAGCCTAACGGCCAGGTGTGGTCGCCGCAGAACGATGACCGTCGCTATAGCGAAAGCGGAAAAGTGATGCTGGTGGATGCGTTAACGCGCTCAATGAACGTGCCAACGGTAAATCTGGGGATGGCGCTGGGCCTGCCTGCCGTCACCGATACCTGGCTGAAGCTGGGCGCGCCGAAAGATCAGCTTAATCCGGTTCCAGCCATGCTGCTGGGGGCGTTGAACCTGACGCCGATCGAAGTGGCGCAGGCGTTCCAGACTATCGCCAGCGGCGGGAACCGCGCGCCGCTGTCGGCGCTGCGTTCGGTGATTGCCGAAGATGGGACGGTGCTGTATCAGAGCTTCCCGCAGGCCGAGCGTGCCGTTCCGGCGCAGGCGGCGTATATGACGCTGTGGACCATGCAACAGGTGGTTCAGCGTGGTACGGGGCGTCAGCTTGGCGCGAAATATCCTGGGCTTCATCTGGCAGGGAAAACCGGGACCACTAACAACAACGTGGATACCTGGTTTGCCGGGATCGACGGCAGCCAGGTAACCATCACCTGGGTGGGCCGTGATAACAACCAGCCAACCAAGCTGTACGGTGCCAGCGGTGCGATGTCGATTTATCAGCGTTATCTGGCTAACCAGACGCCAACACCGCTGGTGCTGACGCCGCCGGAAGATGTGGTGGATATGGGCGTGGACTACGACGGTAACTTCGTTTGTAGCGGGGGGATGCGTACGCTTCCGGTATGGACTACCGATCCTGATTCGCTGTGTCAGCAGGGTGAAATGATGCAACAGCCGACTGGGAATCCGTTCGATCAGTCAACGCCGCAGCAGCAGCCTCAACAGCAGCAGCAACAACCGGCGCAGCAGGAAAAGAAAGATAGCGACGGTGTCGCTGGCTGGATAAAGGATATGTTCGGCAGTAACTGATATTGCTCAAAACCCGCTTCGGCGGGTTTTTCTTCTTTGGTCCATTCTCAGGGCCGAATAACATTCCAGCCTAATTTATTAACCCTTTCTTTTCATCTGGTTATTTCTTAACCCCTCAGTTTTAGTAGGGACGCGTATTGCTTGCTATCTCGCCAGAGTTTCGAATATTATGCTGCCGTTATAATAATAATTCTCGTTTACGTTATCATTCACTTTCATCAGAGAAATACCAATGGCGCGTCTTAAAACTGCTCAGCCAAGTTCATCGCTGCGTAAAATCGCAGTAGTGGTAGCCACAGCGGTTAGCGGCATGTCTGTCTATGCACAGGCGGCGGTTGACCCGAAAGAAGAAACCATCACCGTAACTGCTGCTCCTGCCGCACAAGAAAGCGCATGGGGGCCAGCGGCAACCATCGCCGCACGACAGTCTGCTACGGCGACCAAAACTGACACCCCGATTCAAAAAGTTCCTCAGTCTATTTCAGTGGTCACCGCCGAAGAGATGGCGTTGCATCAGCCGAAATCAGTTAAAGAGGCGCTCAGCTACACGCCAGGCGTAGCCGTAGGCACCCGCGGCGCGTCTAACACCTATGACTACCTGATTATTCGCGGATTTGCCGCCGACGGCCAAAGTCAGAATAACTATCTGAATGGCCTGAAGATGCAGGGTAACTTCTACAACGATGCGGTAATCGACCCGTATATGCTGGAACGCGCTGAAGTGATGCGCGGTCCGGTTTCCGTTCTTTACGGAAAGAGTAACCCTGGTGGCTTGTTGAACATGGTCAGCAAACGCCCGACCACAGAGCCGTTAAAAGAAATTCAGTTCAAGATGGGCACTGACAGCCTGTTCCAGACCGGTTTTGACTTCAGCGATGCGCTGGATGACGATGGTGTGTACTCATACCGCCTGACCGGCCTGGCGCGTTCCGCGAATGCGCAGCAGCAGGGCGCGGAAGAACAACGCTACGCCATCGCGCCATCGTTCACATGGCGTCCGGATGATAAAACGAACTTTACCTTCCTCTCCTACTTCCAGAACGAGCCGGAAACTGGCTATTACGGCTGGTTGCCGAAAGAGGGGACGGTGACTGAGCTGCCGAACGGCAAGCGTCTGCCTACCGATTTCAACGAAGGTGCGAACAACAATACCTACTCTCGTAACGAGAAGATGGTGGGCTACAGCTTCGACCACGAATTTAACGACACCTTTACCGTGCGTCAGAACCTGCGTTACGCGCAAAACAAGGTTTCGCAGAACAGCGTGTATGGCTACGGTATGTGCTCTGATCCGCTCTATACAAAGGATCCGGCTAACAGTCCTTGCGCCAGCGTTCCTCAGTCCGAGTGGGCTCACACGCTGACTCGTCAGTATGTTGACGATAATGAGAAATTGCAGAACTTCGCTGTTGATACCCAGTTGCAGAGCAAATTCGCTACCGGTTCCGTGGATCACACATTGCTGACCGGCGTTGACTATATGCGGATGCGTAACGATATCAACTCCTGGTTTGGTTGGGCTGGTTCGGTAGCGCCTTCAGATATTTATAACCTTGATCGCAGCGACTTTGATTTTGGGGCACATACTGGACCGGGTGCTGCCTACCGAGTTCTGAATAAACAGGAACAAACGGGCCTGTACGCTCAGGATCAGATGCAGTGGGATAAGGTGCTGGTCACTCTGGGCGGTCGTTACGACTGGGCTAAGCAGGACTCACTGAACCGCGTTTCTGGCGTGCTGGATTCCCGTGATGACAGACAGTTCACCTGGCGTGGCGGTGTTAACTACCTGTTCGACAACGGTGTGACTCCGTATTTCAGCTACAGCGAATCGTTTGAACCTAGTTCTCAGGTCGGGGAAAGCGGTAATATCTTTACTCCATCTAAAGGTAAGCAGTACGAAGCGGGCGTGAAGTATGTGCCGAGCGATCGTCCGATCGTGATCACCGGTGCTGTTTACCAGTTGACCAAAACCAACAACCTGATGGCCGACCCGAACGGATCATTCTGGTCAGTTGAAGGCGGTGAAATTCGCTCACGTGGTGTGGAAATTGAAGCGAAAGCGGCGCTCTCAGCCAGCGTTAACGTGGTCGGTTCTTATACCTATACCGATGCGGAATACACCACTGACACCAACTACAAAGGTAACACGCCTGCTCAGGTGCCAAAACATATGGCATCACTGTGGGGAGATTACACCCTTTATGACGGCGCGCTTTCCGGGCTGACGTTGGGTACGGGGGTTCGTTATACTGGCTCCAGCTATGGCGATCCGGCAAACTCCTTCAAAGTGGGAAGCTATACGCTGGTGGATGCGTTAGTACGTTACGATCTGGCGCGCGTCGGCATGGCGGGTTCCAACGTGGCGCTGCATGTGAACAACCTGTTTGACCGTGAGTACGTCGCCAGCTGCTTCAATACCTATGGCTGCTTCTGGGGCGCAGAACGTCAGGTCGTTGCAACCGCAACCTTCCGTTTCTAATTTCTTTTTGGGCACGCTTTGCGTGCCCGTTTTACAAGTTGGCTGCTATGCAGGAAAACAGATCCCATCCCGACACCACTTTCGCGTTGCGTAATGTCTCCTTTCGTGTGCCTGGCCGCACGCTTTTGCATCCTCTCTCATTAACTTTTCCGGTAGGGAAAGTAACCGGCCTTATCGGCCACAACGGGTCCGGAAAATCGACGTTATTGAAAATGCTGGGACGTCATCAGCCGCCGTCGGAAGGTGAAATCCTGCTCGACGAACAGCCGCTGGAGAACTGGAGCAGTAAAGCGTTTGCCCGCAAGGTCGCCTATCTGCCGCAGCAGTTGCCGCAGGCCGAAGGGATGACGGTGCGTGAACTGGTGGCGATTGGCCGCTATCCGTGGCACGGGGCGCTGGGACGTTTTGGCGTTGCCGACAGAGAGAAAGTAGAAGAAGCTATTTCGTTGGTCGGCTTAAAACCGCTGGCGCACCGCCTGGTGGATAGCCTGTCCGGCGGAGAACGCCAGCGTGCGTGGATTGCCATGCTGGTGGCGCAGGACAGCCGCTGTCTGCTGCTTGATGAGCCGACTTCCGCGCTGGATATCGCTCATCAGGTTGACGTGCTGGCGCTGGTGCATCGCTTAAGCCAGCAGCGTGGGCTAACGGTTATTGCGGTGCTGCATGATATCAACATGGCGGCCCGCTACTGCGATTACTTAGTTGCGCTGCGCGGTGGTGAAATGATTGCGCAAGGAACGCCTGCTGAACTGATGCGCAGTGAAACTCTGGAACAGATTTACGGTATCCCGATGGGCATTTTGCCGCATCCGGCCGGTGCCGCACCCGTGAGTTTTGTCTATTAATGATTGAATTACATCATATTACCCGTCGGCGTCTGCTTACGGCGATGGCGCTCTCGCCGCTGCTGTGGCGGATGAATACGGCGTCCGCCGCGGCGATTGATCCGCAGCGTATTGTGGCGCTGGAATGGCTGCCGGTAGAGCTGTTGCTGGCGCTGGGTATTACGCCGTATGGCATTGCGGATATCCCTAACTACAAGCTGTGGGTCAGTGAGCCACCTCTACCGGACTCGGTGATTGATGTCGGGCTACGCACGGAACCCAATCTCGAACTGCTGACCGAAATGAAACCCTCGTTTTTGCTCTGGTCGGCAGGCTATGGTCCTTCCCCGGAAAAGCTGGCGCGTATTGCACCTGGTCGGGGATTTAACTTCAGCGACGGTAAAAAACCGCTGATCGTTGCGCGACAATCGCTGCAGGAAATGGCGCAATTGTTCAATCTGCAGGACTCTGCTGAACGCCATCTGACTGAGTATGATCGTTTTATTGCCAGCCTGAAGCCGCGCTTCATTCAACGCGGTGCGCGCCCTGTGCTTCTCACCTCTCTGCTTGATTCGCGGCATATGCTGGTGTTTGGCCCAAACAGCCTGTTTCAGGACGTGCTGGACGAATATGGGATCCCCAACGCCTGGCAGGGAGAGACAAACTTTTGGGGCAGCACTGCCGTGAGTATTGACCGTCTGGCTGCTTTTCAGGATGTCGATGTATTGTGCTTTGATCACGGCAACGATAAAGAGATGGCTGCACTGATGTCTACGCCGTTGTGGCAGGCGATGCCCTTTGTTCGCAGCGGACGTTTTCAGCGCGTGCCGGCCGTCTGGTTCTATGGCGCAACGCTATCAGCCATGCATTTTGCCCGCATTCTGGATAATGCGCTGGGAGGCAAAGCGTGAGTAAACGTATCGCGCTGTTCCCCATTCTCCTGCTGACGGTTCTGTTTGTTGCTGCCTGTTGGCTCACATGGGTTAACTTCTCCGTTGCGCTACCGCGCAGCCAATGGCAACAGGCTATCTGGTCACCGGATATCGATGCCATTAAACAGATGGTTTTCCACTACAGCCTGCTGCCGAGGCTGGCAATTTCGCTGTTGGTCGGTGCCGGGCTGGGACTGGTCGGCGTATTATTTCAGCAGGTGCTGCGTAACCCACTGGCGGAGCCAACCACGCTAGGCGTTGCGACCGGTGCGCAGTTGGGCATTACCGTCTCGACGCTGTGGGCTATTCCCGGTGCGCTCACCACGCAATTTGCTGCGTTGGCAGGTGCTTGTGTCGTTGGGGCGCTGGTGTTTGGCGTCGCCTGGGGCAAACGTCTTTCTCCGGTGACGTTAATCCTCGCCGGACTGGTGGTCAGCCTGTACTGCGGGGCGATTAACCAGTTGATGGTTATCTTCCATCACGATCAACTGCAAAGCATGTTTTTGTGGAGCAGCGGCACGCTAACCCAAACCGACTGGAGCGGCGTACAGCGACTGTGGCCACAGCTGCTGGGCGGCGTGATGCTGACTCTGCTGCTGTTGCGTCCAATGACGCTGATGGGACTGGATGACGGCGTGGCGCGTAACCTCGGTCTGGCGTTGTCGCTGGCGCGCCTGGCGGCCTTATCGCTGGCGATTGTCATCAGCGCCTTGCTGGTTAACGCGGTTGGGATTATCGGCTTTATTGGCCTGTTTGCACCGCTGCTGGCGAAAATGCTCGGCGCGCGGCGTCTGTTGGCGCGTCTGATGCTGGCCCCGCTGATTGGTGCGTTGATCCTCTGGCTCTCTGACCAAATCATTCTGTGGCTGACCCGCGTATGGATGGAGGTCTCCACCGGTTCGGTGACGGCGCTGATTGGCGCGCCATTGCTGCTGTGGTTGTTGCCGCGCCTTAGAAGTATGAGCGCACCGGATATGAATGCCAGCAACCGTATCGCCGCGGAGCGTCAGAATGTACTGATGTTTGCGCTGGCGGGCGGGGTGGTTTTGCTGCTGACTCTGGTGGTGGCGCTGTCGTTTGGCCGCGATGCGCACGGCTGGACATGGGCCAGCGGCGCGATGCTGGATGAACTGATGCCCTGGCGCTGGCCACGTATTCTGGCGGCGTTGATTGCCGGGGTGATGCTGGCGGTAGCGGGCTGTATTATTCAGCGTCTGACCGGAAACCCAATGGCTAGCCCGGAAGTTCTGGGCATTAGCTCCGGCGCGGCATTTGGCGTGGTGTTAATGCTGTTTCTGGTCCCCGGAAATGCCTTTGGCTGGCTGCTGCCCGCAGGGAGCCTCGGGGCTGCGGTCACCTTGCTTATCATTATGATTGCCGCCGGGCGCGGTGGTTTTTCGCCGCACCGTATGCTGCTGGCAGGGATGGCGCTCAGTACGGCGTTTACTATGTTGTTGATGATGCTGCAGGCCAGCGGCGATCCGCGTATGGCGGGCGTGCTGACCTGGATCTCCGGCTCAACCTATAACGCGACGGGCGAACAGGTACTGCGCACCGGGATTGTGATGGTTATCCTGCTGGCGCTGACGCCGCTGTGCCGTCGTTGGCTGACGATTTTACCGCTCGGCGGCGATACGGCGCGTGCGGTGGGTATGGCGATCACGCCGTCACGCGTGGAATTACTGCTGTTGGCTGCGGGGCTAACGGCGACAGCAACCATGACCATTGGACCGTTGAGTTTTGTCGGGCTGATGGCTCCGCATATTGCCCGAATGATGGGTTTTCGTCGCGCGATGCCGCATATGCTGATTTCGGCGCTGGCGGGAGGTGTGCTGCTGGTCTTTGCTGACTGGTGCGGCAGGATGGTGCTGTTTCCGTATCAGATCCCGGCAGGATTACTGTCGACGTTTATTGGCGCGCCGTACTTTATCTATCTGCTACGTAAGCAGAGTCGCTGAGGTTTATCCCTTCTATCTAGGTTGCGTCGCCATTCGGCAATAAAAAAGCCGGGTGGAGGCTTCGCCTTACCCGGCTTACATTATTTCTGGACGTTCTCTTTTACAATTTCGCAAACACCCGGCGCGCGGCGTCGATGGTGTTATTGATATCGTCTTCACTGTGCGCGACGGACATAAAGCCCGCTTCGAAGGCGGACGGCGCCAGGTAAATCCCTTCATCCAGCATCATGTGGAAGAAACGCTTGAAGCGTTCAACGTCGCATGCCATCACATCCTGATAGCAGGTCACGGTTTCTGCATCGGTGAAGAAAATCCCGAACATCCCGCCCACATGGTTAACCACCAGCGGAATATTTGTTTCTGCGGCGGCTTCCAGCAGACCTTCCGCCAGACGCGTCGTCAGTTCGTTCAGCGTTTCATGAATACCTGGCTGGGCCACTTCGTTCAGACAAGCAAAACCTGCTGCCATCGCAATCGGGTTACCTGAAAGCGTACCCGCCTGATAAACCGGACCGGTCGGCGCTAGCGCGTCCATCACATCACGGCGACCGCCGAATGCGCCAACGGGCATCC
The DNA here is from genome assembly GCF_000398845.1 of Citrobacter sp. KTE151. NCBI lineage: Bacteria > Pseudomonadati > Pseudomonadota > Gammaproteobacteria > Enterobacterales > Enterobacteriaceae > Citrobacter > Citrobacter sp. KTE151. Next base: position 613,530 of record NZ_KB976059.1, read on the forward strand.
CGCCACCGATGATTTTGCCAAGGCAGGTCAGATCCGGAACGACGCCGTAATAATCCTGCGCACCGGCTAGCGCCACGCGGAAACCGGTCATGACTTCATCGATGATCAACAGTGCGCCAAACTCATCACACAGGGCACGCAGGCCCGGCAGGAATTCTGGCAGCGGCGGGATGCAGTTCATGTTGCCTGCGACCGGCTCAACGATAATGCAGGCGATCTCCTGCGGATACTGTTCGAATGCCGCGCGAACGGAAGAGAGATCGTTGTAGGTGCAGGTCAGGGTGTGTTTCGCGAAATCGGCTGGAACGCCCGGAGAGTTTGGCTGACCCAGCGTTAACGCGCCGGAACCAGCTTTAACCAGCAGGCAGTCGGCATGACCGTGATAGCAACCTTCAAATTTGATGATCTTATCGCGACCGGTGAAACCGCGCGCCAGACGGATTGCGCTCATCGTCGCTTCCGTACCGGAGTTCACCATACGCACCATATCCATGGTCGGCACAAGTTCAGTGACCAGCTCCGCCATTTTCACTTCCATCTCGGTCGGCGCGCCGAAGCTTAAACCGCGTTCTGCGGCTTCAATCACCGCATTGCGAATTGCCGGGTGGTTATGGCCTAGTACCATCGGTCCCCAGGAACCGACGTAATCGACATAGGCTTTACCATCGACATCGTACAGATACGCGCCGTCCGCTTTTTCGATAAACAGCGGAGTACCACCCACGCCAGTAAAGGCGCGAACGGGGGAGTTAACGCCGCCAGGGATAAGTTCGCGTGCTGCGCTGTAGAGATTTTCAGACTTACTCATGGATGGGGTCCTGGTTCGTAGAAAAAGTAAATGCCCGCTATTCTAGTTATTCAGAGAAGGTTATGAAAGTTTTACGCAATTGAAACAATGCGATTTGCAGGGGATTTTCGTGAAATGTGCGAGTAGAATGCCGATTCCGTATTTGTATTACCAATTAATGATCATCTGATGAAGACTGACTCTCCCTCTTTTGAAGCACAACAAATTGTGCGTTTACGCCGCAGGGATCAAATCCGTCGACTCCTGGAACGCGACAAAACGCCGTTGGCGATCCTGTTGATGGCCGCCGTTGTCGGTACCGTGACGGGGCTTGTTGGCGTGGCATTTGAGAAAGCGGTGACCTGGGTGCAAAATCAGCGCATTGGCGCCCTGGCCCAGGTTGCGGACCATGCCATTCTGCTGTGGCCGCTGGCGTTTATTCTCTCTGCATTGCTGGCGATGGTCGGCTATTTTCTGGTTCGTAAATTTGCGCCGGAAGCGGGAGGCTCGGGGATCCCTGAGATTGAAGGCGCGCTGGAAGAGCTACGACCTGTGCGCTGGTGGCGTGTTCTGCCGGTGAAATTTATTGGCGGCATGGGCACGCTGGGAGCCGGTATGGTGCTCGGGCGAGAAGGGCCGACCGTACAGATAGGCGGGAACATTGGGCGTATGGTGCTGGATATTTTCCGCATGCGCAGCGCCGAAGCGCGACATACCCTGCTGGCCACCGGTGCGGCTGCGGGTTTGTCGGCGGCGTTTAATGCGCCTCTGGCGGGGATCCTGTTCATTATTGAAGAGATGCGCCCGCAGTTTCGCTATAACCTCGTCTCGATCAAAGCCGTGTTTACCGGCGTTATTATGTCGAGCATCGTGTTTCGTGTGTTCAACGGTGAAGCACCGATTATTGAAGTCGGGAAGCTGTCTAATGCACCGGTAAATACGCTGTGGCTGTATCTTGTACTCGGGCTTATTTTTGGCTGTGTCGGGCCGTTGTTCAACACCATGGTGTTGCGTACCCAGGATATGTTCCAGCGCTTCCACGGCGGTGAAATTAAAAAATGGGTGCTGATGGGCGGCGCGATTGGTGGCCTGTGCGGGATCCTGGGATTAATTAAACCGGAAGCGGCAGGCGGCGGGTTTAACCTGATTCCTATCGCCGCGGCGGGTAATTTTAGCGTCGGTTTACTGCTGTTTATATTTATTACCCGGGTGATCACCACGCTGCTGTGCTTCTCTTCCGGCGCGCCCGGTGGGATTTTTGCCCCGATGCTGGCGCTGGGTACGTTACTTGGCACCGCGTTCGGTATGGCCGCGGCGGCCTCTTTTCCACAGTATCATCTGGAGGCCGGAACCTTTGCCATTGCCGGAATGGGGGCTTTGCTGGCGGCTTCGGTACGTGCACCGCTAACCGGTATTGTACTGGTGCTGGAGATGACCGATAACTATCAGCTCATTTTGCCAATGATTATTACCTGTCTTGGCGCAACACTATTAGCCCAATTTATGGGTGGAAAGCCGCTATACTCGACTATCCTTGCCCGCACGCTGGCAAAACAGGAAGCGGAGCAGGCGGCAAAAAACCAGAGTACCGCCGCTGGCGAGAATACTTGAACGAAATACCAGGGTATTAGATAATGGCCTTAACCATTGGGTTATAATTTGCCCAATTGCCAATGTCGTTTGGAGCAAAATATGAGTGATGACGTAGCGCTGCCACTGCAATTTACTGAAGCAGCAGCCAATAAAGTAAAAAGCCTGATCGCTGACGAAGATAACCCGAATCTGAAATTACGCGTGTATATCACCGGCGGTGGTTGCAGCGGTTTCCAGTACGGTTTCACCTTTGATGATCAGGTGAACGATGGTGATATGACCATTGAGAAACAAGGTGTGGGTCTGGTGGTTGATCCGATGAGCCTGCAATATCTGGTGGGCGGCGCGGTTGACTATACCGAAGGTCTGGAAGGTTCCCGCTTCGTTGTGACTAACCCCAATGCGAAAAGCACCTGCGGGTGTGGTTCTTCTTTCAGCATCTGATTGCTGCCTGTAATACCGATGGTCTGATGGTGTAGGCCCGGTAAGCGTAGCGCCACCGGGCAATGTGCCGGTTGGCGGCGTAAACGCCTTATCCGGCCTACATGTTTTGCATCATCACATCAACGCCCGTTATCATCCAGTGCAAACGTCGGCAATTTCAAATGCCAGCGAATGGCGGCAAGCCTAATCAGCAGGGTGACGATCATCCCCATCATACTGGCGTTTTCCAGCGATACATTAAAGGTATAAAACGCCGTCGCATGCACGATCCCGCCGATAATACATGCCGTGGCGTAGATTTCGGTGCGCAGAATCATCGGGACTTCACGAGCTAACACGTCGCGAATGATCCCGCCGCCGACACCGGTAATCACCCCCATACAGATCGCCACCAGGGGGCCCGTCCCGGCGAGAAATGCTTTATTGACGCCAATCCCCACGAACACCGCCAGGCCAACGGCATCCAGCACCGGAAGGATCCACTTCGGTAAACGTCGTGGCTGACGTACCAGCAGGATTGTCAGCATGCTGGTGATCATTGCCACCACCAGATCGGTGGGATCCTTAACCCAAAATACCGGCCCATGATCCAGCGCCATATCGCGGATCGTTCCGCCGCCAACGGCGGTAACCACCCCGAGGACCAGGACGCCAAACGGGTCCATCCGCAATTTTCCGGCCAGTAAGACGCCAGAGATAGCAAATACCGCGGTGCCGACAATATCCAGCCAATAGACGAGCATTTTTAAATCCTCACAACAGACCTGGTGGGGGCAGGCGCTAATTTATCTGTGAAAGCGCATTACAGAGTTGTTTTGCGGCGAGGATAATACGCGGGCTCGCGCGTTCGAACCAGTCACTATTAAGTGTAATAATGGGTATTTTTAGCTGGTTTCCCCAGTATTGTTCAATTTTCAGAGTTTCGCCTGGCCCTCCGGTTGCAACAATAGCCTGGGGCGCTCGTGCCAGGACCTGCTCACGGCTAACCTGTGGCCAGGGGACCCGACTGCCGGCAAAGATATTTTCTCCACCGCATACCTCAAGAACTTCGTGCTGAATGGAGCCTTTTCCACTGGTAAACAGAGGATTTGCGCCAAACTGGAGAAACACGCGTTTTTTCGGTTTGTTGGCATACCGAGATTTTAGTAAAGCATAGTCATCAAGCAAGGTTTGCGCCGCCTGTTTGGCCTGCTCAGGTTTTGGGCTCCACGCTGCCAGCTGGCGGAGCGCATCGGCGACCTGCTCGATGGTAACGACGTCCACCCAGATGACCTTAATTCCCAGGGCGGTCAGCTGATTCACCTGCCGCTCAGCATTTCCCCCGCGCCAGGCGACGACTAAATCCGGTTTAAGCGCCACAATGCGTTCAAGGTTCATACCTTGCCAGGTGGAAACCTCCTCGATATTTTTGGCCGCTGGCGGGTAGTTTGAGTAGCTACTGACGCCTACGGGCGTAATGCCGGCGGCAAAGGCGAGTTCGGTATTGGCAGGAGAAAGCGTCACAACACGCGGTGCGGCGTACAGGAACGCCGGAAGAGTGAAAAGCAGGGCGACCAGCGCCCTGGAGAGTAATTTAGCCATGTGCCAGTTTCTGTACCAGCGTTTCAACCATCAGGCTTGACTGTTTCGCGGCAACAACCAGGAACTCGTCAAAGCTGAGATGGGACTGCTGATCGGCGACGTCAGAGATGGCGCGAACCACGACAAACGGCACATTGAAGTTATGGCAAACGTGCGCAATCGCGGTCGCTTCCATCTCAACGGCAATGGCCTGCGGGAAGTTATGCTTAATTTTAGCCAGACCCACGGAGCCATTAATGAAGGCATCGCCGCTGACGATAAGTCCGCGAACGGCGTTCAGATTGAGTTGCGCAATGCAGGATTCTGCTGCAGCAATCAGCGCAGGATCGGCTTTAAAACCAGCCGGGCAGCCCGGTAACTGACCAAATTCATAGCCAAAGGCGGTAACGTCAGCATCGTGATAGCGCGCTTCGTCAGAAACCACAATATCGCCGACTTTCAGCGTAGAGGCCAGGCCGCCCGCGGAACCGGTGTTAATGATGGCATCCGGCTTGCAGCGTTCAAGCAGCAGCGTAGCGCCCAGCGCCGCCGCCACTTTACCGATACCTGATTTCAGTAGCGCAACCTCTGTACCGTTCAGTTGGCCGGTGTAAATTTCACAACCGCCGAGAGAGAGGGTCTGACGGTTTTCGATTTTGTCACGCAGCAGCGTAACTTCTTCTTCCATTGCACCAATGATGCCGATTTTCATAGATTTACTCGCGATAAGCCAGATTTGAGGGCATAGTCTATCATGCGCTTAAGGGGTAGCGCATTTCTCAGGCGGGAGAGGATATGGTACAGATCGATTTCCGAAAAAAAATAAACTGGCATCGTCGTTACCGTTCGCCGCAGGGCGTGAAGACGGAGCATGAGATCCTGCGTATTTTCGAAAGCGATCGTGGACGTATTATCAATTCTCCGGCTATTCGCCGACTGCAACAAAAAACCCAGGTCTTTCCGCTGGAACGTAACGCGGCGGTGCGCACGCGCCTGACGCACTCGATGGAAGTTCAGCAAGTTGGGCGCTATATCGCTAAAGAGATCCTCAGCCGACTGAAAGAACTAAAACTGCTGGAGCAGTATGGTCTGGATGAACTGACGGGACCGTTTGAGAGTATTGTCGAAATGTCGTGCCTGATGCATGACATCGGCAATCCGCCGTTTGGTCATTTTGGTGAAGCGGCGATTAATGACTGGTTCCGCCAGCGGCTGTATCCCGCCGACGCGGAAAGTCAGCCCCTCAGCGATGACCGCTGCCTGGTGGCGGCGTTACGTTTGCGCGAAGGCGAAGAGTCGCTGAATGATATTCGCCGTAAGGTGCGCCAGGACCTGTGCCATTTTGAAGGTAATGCCCAGGGGATTCGTCTGGTGCATACTTTGATGCGTATGAATCTTACCTGGGCCCAGGTTGGCGGTATTTTAAAATATACCCGTCCGGCGTGGTGGCGCGGAAGTACGCCTACGACGCATGACTATTTAATGAAGAAACCGGGCTATTACCTTTCTGAAGAACCGTATATTGAACGGTTACGTAAAGAATTATCATTAGCGCCCTACAGTCGCTTTCCATTAACCTGGATAATGGAAGCTGCCGATGATATCTCTTATTGCGTGGCCGACCTGGAAGATGCTGTTGAGAAAAGAATCTTTAGCGTCGAGCAACTTTATCACCATCTGCATGAGGCGTGGGGGCATCACGAAAAAGGTTCCCTGTTTAGCCTGGTTGTTGAGAATGCCTGGGAGAAATCACGTTCAAATACATTAAGCCGGAGCACGGAAGATCAGTTCTTTATGTATTTACGCGTCAATACGCTGAATAAACTGGTGCCGTATGCAGCCCAGCGGTTTATTGATAATTTATCGCAGGTTTTTGACGGCAGCTTTAATCACGCGCTGTTAGAAGATGCCAGTAGCTTTAGTCAGTTGCTGGGGGTCTATAAAAATGTGGCGGTAAAACACGTATTTAGTCATCCGGACGTTGAGCAGTTGGAATTGCAGGGGTATCGGGTGATCAGCGGGTTGCTGGAGATCTATCAGCCTTTATTAAAAATGTCCCAGTCAGATTTTACTGAGCTGGTCGACAATGAAAGAGTTAAACGTTTTCCTATCGAATCACGATTATTTCAGAAGTTGTCTACTCGCCATCGTCTTGCTTATGTCGAGGCGGTTAGTAAAATATCAACGGGTTGCGCTGAGTTTTCGGTAATGGAATATTATTATCGCTGCCGGCTGATTCAGGATTATATCAGCGGGATGACCGATCTGTATGCCTGGGATGAATATCGTCGCTTGATGGCCGTAGAACAATAAATACTCATTTGTAAAGACGGCCAATAAAATTTTACTTTTTCCTTAAACTCAATTCTGGAACTTAGCGCTATAAAACGACTCTGACGTATACAGCAATTTTGCGTTACCTGTTAATCGAGAACGAAACACATGAAAAAAACCACATTAGCAATGAGTGCACTGGCTCTGAGTTTAGGTTTGGCGTTGTCCCCCCTGTCTGCCACAGCGGCTGAGACGTCGTCTTCAGCAATGACCGCCCAACAGATGCCAAGCCTGGCCCCGATGCTCGAAAAAGTGATGCCATCGGTGGTAAGCATTAACGTCGAGGGGAGCACGACGGTAAATACGCCGCGTATGCCGCGTAATTTCCAGCAGTTCTTCGGTGATAATTCACCATTCTGCCAGGACGGTTCGCCGTTCCAGAGTTCACCGTTCTGCCAGGGCGGCGCGCCGGGCGCTGACAACGGCGGCGGCCAGCAGCAGAAATTTATGGCGCTGGGTTCCGGCGTAATTATTGATGCCGCGAAAGGGTATGTCGTGACCAACAACCACGTGGTGGATAACGCCACGGTGATTAAGGTTCAGTTGAGCGATGGTCGTAAATTTGATGCGAAGATCGTGGGTAAAGATCCGCGCTCCGATATCGCGCTGATCCAAATTCAGGATCCGAAAAACCTGACGGCGATTAAGCTGGCAGATTCCGACGCGCTGCGTGTGGGTGATTACACCGTAGCAATTGGTAACCCGTTTGGCCTCGGTGAGACCGTGACGTCCGGTATTGTTTCTGCGCTGGGCCGTAGCGGCCTGAACGCGGAAAACTACGAAAACTTTATTCAGACGGATGCCGCGATCAACCGGGGTAACTCCGGTGGCGCACTGGTCAACCTGAACGGTGAGCTGATCGGTATTAACACCGCGATCCTTGCGCCGGACGGCGGTAACATCGGTATTGGCTTTGCAATCCCGAGCAACATGGTGAAAAACCTGACGTCGCAGATGGTTGAGTTTGGTCAGGTTAAACGCGGTGAGCTGGGTATTATGGGTACCGAGCTGAGCTCTGAGCTGGCGAAAGCGATGAAAGTTGATGCTCAGCGTGGCGCATTTGTCAGCCAGGTGATGCCGAACTCTTCCGCAGCGAAAGCTGGTATTAAAGCTGGGGATGTGATTACCTCCCTGAACGGTAAACCGATCAGCAGCTTCGCCGCCCTGCGTGCGCAGGTGGGTACGATGCCGGTAGGCAGCAAAATTAACCTTGGCCTGTTGCGTGACGGTAAGCCGGTCACTGTGAATCTGGAACTGCAGCAGAGCAGCCAGACTCAGGTTGATTCCAGCTCTATCTTCAAAGGCATTGAAGGTGCCGATATGAGCAATAAAGGCCAGGACAAAGGGGTCGTGGTCAGCGAGGTGAAAGCGAATTCTCCGGCTGCACGGATTGGCCTGAAGAAAGGGGATGTGATTATCGGCGCGAACCAGCAGCCGGTGAAAAATATCGCCGAACTGCGCAAAATCCTCGACAGCAAACCGGCTGTACTGGCGCTGAACATTCAGCGTGGTGACAGCTCCATCTATCTGTTGATGCAGTAATCTCACTAAACCCCTTCCTGCACAGGAAGGGGTTTCTTTTTGTGATACTTCCCACAACTCCATACTTCTCCCTCTCGCTTTGTGCAGTTGCACAATGCCGCCGCTTATTATCTTCCCTATGCTTGAGCTCTGCTCACAGGAGGGGTTTATGGCTGGCTGGCATCTTGATACCAAAATGGCGCAGGATATCGTAGCGCGAACCATGCGCATCATTGATACCAATATCAACGTAATGGATGCCCGCGGGCGGATCATTGGCAGCGGCGATCGCGAACGAATTGGTGAATTGCACGAAGGCGCGCTGCTGGTGCTTTCACAAGGTCGGGTGGTCGATATTGACGATGCGGTAGCCCGGCATTTACATGGTGTGCGTCAGGGGATAAACCTGCCGCTGCGTCTGGAAGGCGAAATCGTTGGCGTTATCGGTCTTACCGGCGAGCCGGAACATCTGCGCAAGTATGGCGAACTGGTGTGCATGACCGCCGAAATGATGCTGGAACAGTCGCGTCTGATGCATCTGTTAGCGCAGGATAGCCGTCTGCGTGAAGAGCTGGTGATGAACCTGATTCAGGCTGAAGAGAATACCCCGGCGCTGATGGAATGGGCACAGCGATTGGGCATTGATTTGAACCAGCCGCGCGTGGTGGCGGTAGTGGAGGTCGACAGCGGTCAGCTTGGCGTTGATAGTGCGATGGCGGAGCTACAGCAATTGCAGAACGCGTTGACTACACCCGAACGTAATAATCTGATTGCGATTGTTTCTCTGACCGAGATGGTGGTGCTGAAACCAGCCCTCAATCAGTTTGGCCGCTGGGACGCTGAAGATCATCGCAAGCGCGTTGAGCAACTGATTGCCCGCATGAAAGAGAATGGACAACTGCGTTTTCGCGTGTCGCTGGGCAACTATTTTACCGGGCCCGGCAGCATTGCCCGTTCGTATCGTACGGCGCGCACCACCATGATGGTCGGCAAGCAGCGAATGCCGGAAAGCCGGAGCTATTTCTATCAGGACTTGATGCTGCCGGTGCTGCTGGACAGCCTGCGCGGCGGCTGGCAGGCCAATGAGCTGGCGCGCCCGCTGGTAAGGCTGAAAGCGATGGATAACAACGGTTTGCTGCGTCGAACATTATCAGCATGGTTTCGACATAACGTTCAGCCGCTAGCGACCTCAAAAGCATTGTTTATTCACCGCAATACGCTGGAGTATCGCCTGAACCGTATCTCAGAGCTGACCGGGCTGGATCTGGGGAATTTTGACGATCGACTGCTGCTGTATGTGGCGTTGCAGCTGGATGAGCAGCATTGATTAATTGCCTGATAAGCGTAGCGCTATCAGGCAACAATCTACTTATTTGCGCGTCAGTTTTTCCAGATCGGCTTCAATCTCGCTGATCTTGTTGGTCACGACGCTTTCCAGGTGACGTAAATCATCGAGGATCTTGCGTTTAAGATCGACTTCGCTGCGATCTCGCTGGCAGATCTGATCCAGTTCGTCGATCACGTAGCGCAGGTTGGGACTGATCTCCTGCACTTCTTTGTAACCCTGACCGACGCCATCGGCGACAACCGTTTTACGCTGACGGGGATATTTGAACTTCACGCTCTTGGCAAAAAACTCGCCTTTATCCTTCTGGAAATAGATTTTCAGGATATCGTTGTTGGCTTCTTGCCGCAGGCTGTAACGATCGATCTCTTCAGGATTAGTAATGCCCAGACTTTTCAGATTGTCATACATAGCGGTACCCTTAAGCTCACTATAACCATTGAATAATTAACGAAAAGCCTTGTTTATGCCACTCGCAGATGTAAAAAAAGCGGGCTAAGCCCGCTTTTTCAAATCGCTGTTAGTCGATGGTGCGTAACAGTTCGTTGATTCCCACTTTGCCACGCGTTTTGGCATCGACTTTCTTCACAATCACCGCGCAGTACAGGCTGTATTTGCCATCTTTCGACGGCAGGTTGCCGGAGACGACCACGGAGCCCGCCGGAACGCGGCCGTAATGCACTTCGCCGGTTTCGCGATCGTAAATACGGGTGCTCTGGCCGATATACACACCCATAGAGATGACGGAGCCTTCTTCGACGATCACGCCTTCAACCACTTCAGAGCGCGCGCCGATGAAGCAGTTGTCTTCGATGATGGTCGGGTTAGCCTGCAACGGTTCCAGTACGCCGCCGATACCAACGCCACCGGACAGGTGTACGTTCTTACCGATTTGCGCACAGGAACCCACGGTCGCCCAGGTATCAACCATCGTACCTTCATCAACATAAGCGCCGATGTTCACGTACGACGGCATCAGCACGGTGTTACGGGCGATAAACGCGCCCTGACGCACTGCCGCAGGCGGAACCACGCGGAAACCTTCTTTCTGGAAGCGCGCTTCGTCGTAGTTGGCGAATTTCATCGGCACTTTATCGAAGTAACGGCTTTCCGCACCTTCGATAACCTGATTATCGTTAATACGGAAAGAGAGCAGGACCGCCTTTTTCAGCCACTGATGCGTGACCCACTGACCCTCAATCTTTTCTGCGACGCGCAGTGCACCGGAATCCAGTAAAGAAATAACCTGATTCACCGCTTCGCGGGTTACGGTATCTACATTTGCCGGAGTAATGTCGGCACGGCGCTCGAAAGCGGACTCAATAACGTTCTGTAACTGCTGCATTGTTAAACTCTTTCCATAATAAATAAAAACATTACCCTTTATCGTTTGGATTGAGGGCCTCTGTCAACCGTTGATGCACTTCCTGCTGCAGCTCATTATTAAGGGCGCGCCGGTCGGCGGTGGCGATTATGAATAAATCTTCTACTCGCTCGCCAATAGTTGTAATTCGGGCGCCATGCAGCGAAATTCCCAGATCGGCAAAAATCTGCCCGACCCGCGCCAGCAGTCCTGGCTGGTCGAGAGCGATAAGCTCAAGAAATGATTTTCGGTCGGTATGGGTCGGCAGAAAAGTGACCTCGGTATCGACGGTAAAGTGACGTAATTTTGCCGGCTGGCGACGCGGTTGCGGCGGCTGCCAGCTACGCTGGGTGATCGCCTGTTCCAGCCCAAAACGGATCGCTTCGTGTCGGTCTGACGACAGCGGGCTACCGTCTGGTTCCAGCACAATGAACGTATCCATCGCCATCCCATCGCGGGTGGTGAAAATCTGCGCATCGTGGACGCTAAGGTTGCGCCTGTCCAGTTCGGCGCAGACGGCAGCAAACAGGTAAGGGCGGTCAGGGCTCCAGATGAAAATTTCCGTCCCGCCTCGCGTGGCCTGCGGGCTGAGCAGGATCAGCGGCTTGCTGAGATCGTGTTGCAGCAGATGACGCGCATGCCAGGCCAACTGATTTGGGCTGTGACGTACAAAATAGTTGGCGCGACAGCGCGACCAGATATGGTGTAGCGCTTCTTCATCAATGTTGTCCATGCGCAGTAGCGCCAGCGCCTGAAGCTGATGATGGCGTACGCGCTCACGCATATCCGGCGTGTTTTGCATCCCGCGCCGTAACTGTTTCTCCGTCGCGAAGTACAGCTCGCGCAGCAAGCTTTGCTTCCAGCTATTCCACAGCGTTTCGTTGGTGGCGCAAATATCTGCGACGGTCAGGCACACCAAAAAGCGCAGACGATGTTCCGTTTGCACCTCTTCGGCGAATTGCTTAATGACTTCGGGATCCTGAATATCGCGGCGTTGAGCGGTAACCGACATCAGCAAATGCTGGCGCACCAGCCACACGATCAGTTGCGTTTCGCGGGAGTTCAGACCGTGCAGTTCGGCGAATTTGAGCACATCCTGGGCGCCGAGAACCGAGTGATCGCCGCCGCGACCTTTGGCGATATCGTGGAACAGCGCGGCAATCAGAATCAGCTCCGGCTGTCGTAGACGCGGCCACAGATCCACGCACAGCGGATGGCGCTGACGGGTCTCTTCGTTAGCAAAACTTTCCAGCTTGAGCATTACGCGAATGGTGTGTTCATCCACCGTATAGGCATGAAACAGGTCAAACTGCATTTGGCCGACAATATGCGACCATTGCGGCATATAGGCCCACAACACGCTGTGGCGATGCATAGGCAGCAGGCCGCGACTCACCGCGCCCGGATGGCGCAACATACTGAGAAACAGCGAACGCGCTTCCGGGATGTAGCACAGTGGCTGCGTTAAATGACGGCGGGCATGACGTAAATGGCGCAGCGTAGTGGAGTAAATTCCGCTGATCGCGCTATTACGCACCATGATGTAAAACATCCGCAATATCGCTTCGGGTTTACGAATAAACAGGTCGTCGTCGCGCAGATCAATCAACGTGCCGCGCAGTTGAAAGTCGTCATCAATCGGACGTGGTTTTTCATCGGCGGGCAGGGCGAGGATCGCCTCGTCGAACAGTTGCAACAGCATGTGGTTCAGTTCGCTGACCCGTCGTGTGACGCGGAAATAGTCTTTCATCATCCGCTCGATAGGCTCGTTGCCTTCACCGCCGTAGTTCAGGCGTTGCGCCACGCTGAGCTGACGATCAAACAGCAGACGGTTGTCGTAACGACTAACGACCAGATGCAGGGCAAAGCGAATGCGCCACAGGATATGCAAACATTCATTCAGCTCGGCACGTTCTGCCTGCGTCAAAAAGCCGAAACCGACCATTTCATCCAGTGAGGTGGCGCCAAAATGGCGGCGGGCCACCCATTGCAGGGTATGAATATCGCGCAGGCCGCCGGGACTACTTTTGATATCCGGCTCCAGGTTGTAGCTGGTGCCGTGATAGCGCTGGTGGCGCTGATTCTGCTCTTCAACTTTGGCTGCGTAAAACTTATCGGACGGCCAGAAACCTTCGCTAAAAATATGCTTTTGTAGCTCAAGAAACAGCGCCACATCACCAATCAGCAGGCGTGTTTCAATCAGGTTGGTGGCGACGGTTAAATCTGACAATCCTTCCAGCAGACACTCTTCCAGCGTGCGCACGCTGTGCCCAACCTCGAGCCTCACGTCCCATAGCAGCGTTAACAGTTCGCCAACTTTTTCGGCCTGCGCGTCTGGTAGCTTTTTACGACTCAGGATCAGCAGGTCAATATCGGAAAGCGGATGCAGTTCGCCGCGCCCGTAACCGCCAACGGCAACCAGCGCCAGGTCGGCAATTTGACCGAAACCGGCTTCAATCCACAGACGTTGCAGTAACTGGTCAATAAACTCGGTGCGGGCCTCAATCAGCTGCTCTGCGGAAATCCCGCTGTCAAACGCGTCACCTAACCAGTGCTGGAAAGTGTCGATATGCGCTTTAATGCCGGGGCAGTTGAGATCGTGCTGCGGCCAGGTTCCGGGGTTCTGCGGTTGGCCTGGCAGGGTGGGGAGGGCAGTATTTGCGTGTTGTTCAGGAAGAGTATTCATTATGCGCCACCCATTAAAAAAGCCGGATGACGGCGTGAACGCCTTACCCGGCCTACGAAGTAGTACAATTTGTAGGCCTGATAAGATGCGGGTGCATCGCCATCAGGCAAAACATTATTCGTCGTGTGTGATAATCGCCGGGATGGTGTCATCCTTGCGTAATGTCAGAATTTCACAGCCTTTTTCCGTCACCACAATAGTATGCTCGTACTGAGCAGACAAGCTCCGATCTTTGGTTTTCACCGTCCACCCGTCTTTCATGGTGCGGATGCGGTAATCACCGGCATTCAGCATGGGTTCTACGGTGAAGGTCATGCCCGGCTGCAGTACCACACCGCCGTCGTCTGCATCGTAGTGCAGAACCTGCGGCTCTTCATGGAAGCCGCGACCGATGCCGTGACCGCAATATTCACGAACCACAGAGAAGCCTTCGCCTTCCGCGTATTTCTGAATCGCAGCGCCCAGCGTGCGCAGGCGAATACCCGGTTTTACCATCCGCAGCGCCAGATACAGGCTTTCCTGCGTGACGCGGCACAAACGCTCGCCCAGAATGGTTGGTTTGCCGACGATGAACATTTTCGAGGTATCACCGTGGAACTCGTCTTTAATCACGGTTACGTCGATGTTGACGATATCGCCGTCTTTCAGGAGCTTGGCGTCGTCCGGGATCCCATGGCACACCACTTCATTAATAGAGATGCACACGGACTTTGGATAACCGTGATAGCCCAGGCAGGCGGAAATGGCCTGCTGCTCATTCACGATGTAGTCATTACAGATACGATCCAGTTCGCCGGTGCTGACACCTGGCTTAACAAACGGTTCGATCATTTCCAGTACATCGGCGGCCAGACGGCCAGCGACGCGCATTTTTTCGATTTCTTCAGGGGTCTTGATTGAGATAGCCATGAATTCTGTCCATCAGTGCCGATGATATCGGCAATAATTGTTTAAGTGGTGCCAATGGTATCAGTCCGGCATACATGCTGCCAAATTGAGAATCATTCTGAACTTCGCCTTTCGTGCCACAGGTGCGTTGGCCGTAATTTTTCACTCCAGCCGCTTACTGCATGTAGGCTCCCGGAGATGCAAAAATTGGCTGCCTCCCCGTAACACGAAATTCATCGTTCATTCAGCACGCACCGCCAACAATTATTGGTGTCGGTAGCGTATTTGTGGTATAAAGCGCGCCGGACTTCCGATCCATTTGAAGACTACACACGATGGACGGGAGCGACAAATCTCACTTTGTGTAACAACACACACGTATCGGCACATATTCCGGGGTGCCCTTTGGGGTCGGTAATATGGGATGCGTGGAGGCTTAACCCCAACTTTTATATATAGAGGTTTTAATCATGGCAACTGTTTCCATGCGCGACATGCTCAAGGCTGGTGTTCACTTCGGTCACCAGACCCGTTACTGGAACCCGAAAATGAAGCCGTTCATCTTCGGTGCGCGTAACAAAGTTCACATCATCAACCTTGAGAAAACTGTACCGATGTTCAACGAAGCTCTGGCTGAACTGAACAAGATCTCTGCTCGTAAAGGTAAAATCCTTTTCGTTGGTACTAAACGCGCTGCAAGCGAAGCGGTGAAAGAAGCTGCTAACAACTGCGACCAGTTCTTCGTGAACCATCGCTGGTTGGGCGGCATGCTGACTAACTGGAAAACCGTTCGTCAGTCCATCAAACGTCTGAAAGATCTGGAAACTCAGTCTCAGGACGGTACTTTCGAAAAGCTGACCAAGAAAGAAGCGCTGATGCGTACTCGTGAGCTTGAGAAACTGGAAAACAGCCTGGGCGGTATCAAAGACATGGGCGGTCTGCCGGACGCTCTGTTCGTAATCGATGCTGACCACGAGCACATTGCTATCAAAGAAGCAAACAACCTGGGTATCCCAGTATTTGCTATTGTTGATACCAACTCTGATCCGGACGGTGTTGACTTCGTTATCCCGGGTAACGACGACGCAATCCGTGCTGTGACCCTGTACCTGGGCGCTGTAGCTACTACCGTTCGTGAAGGCCGTTCTCAGGATCTGGCTTCCCAGGCGGAAGAAAGCTTCGTAGAAGCTGAATAATAAGGCACGCTCGTTCGAGCCCCCTTATAAACCAGGTAGTATCACGTTTGGTTAGGGGCCCTTTAGGCCCCTTTTTCACTTTTAAATCTGTGCGGTTTCATGCCGGGCAGATCAAATCTTCCGAGGATTTTAGAATGGCTGAAATTACCGCATCCCTGGTAAAAGAGCTGCGTGAGCGTACTGGCGCAGGCATGATGGATTGCAAAAAAGCACTGACTGAAGCTAATGGCGACATCGAGCTGGCAATCGAAAACATGCGTAAGTCCGGCGCAATCAAAGCGGCGAAAAAAGCAGGCAACGTTGCTGCTGACGGCGTAATCAAAACCAAAATCGACGGCAACATCGCTTTCATTCTGGAAGTTAACTGCCAGACTGACTTCGTTGCTAAAGATGCTGGTTTCCAGGCATTTGCTGACAAAGTACTGGACGCTGCCGTTGCTGGCAAAATCACTGACGTTGAAGTTCTGAAAGCGCAGTTCGAAGAAGAACGTGTTGCTCTGGTTGCTAAAATCGGTGAGAACATCAACATCCGTCGCGTTGCTTCCCTGGAAGGCGAAGTTCTGGGTAACTACCAGCACGGTGCTCGTATCGGTGTTCTGGTTGCTGCAACTGGCGCTGACGAAGAGCTGGTTAAACAGCTGGCAATGCACGTTGCTGCAAGCAAACCAGAATTCGTTAAGCCGGAAGACGTTTCTGCTGAAGTGGTAGAGAAAGAATACCAGGTTCAACTGGACATCGCGATGCAGTCTGGTAAGCCGAAAGAAATCGCAGAGAAAATGGTTGAAGGCCGCATGAAGAAATTCACCGGCGAAGTTTCTCTGACTGGTCAGCCTTTCGTTATGGATCCGAGCAAATCTGTTGGTCAGCTGCTGAAAGAGCACAACGCTGATGTAACAGGCTTCATCCGCTTTGAAGTGGGTGAAGGTATCGAGAAAGTTGAGACTGACTTTGCAGCAGAAGTTGCTGCGATGTCCAAGCAGTCTTAATTTTTAAAGGAGCCGCCTGAGGGCGGCTTCTTTTTGTGTCTGGCTTGTAAATTCAGCGAACCGCTATAGTGGTCATGCTGAAAAGCGACATACAATGTCGCCGGAATTAATTCATCTCATTCGTTGACAGTCTCAGGAAAGAAACATGGCTACCAATGCAAAACCCGTCTACAAACGTATTCTGCTTAAGTTAAGTGGCGAAGCTCTGCAAGGTTCAGAAGGCTTCGGTATTGATGCAAGCATCCTTGACCGTATGGCTCAGGAAATCAAAGAGCTGGTTGAGCTGGGTATCCAGGTTGGCGTAGTGATTGGTGGTGGTAACCTGTTCCGTGGCGCTGGTCTGGCGAAAGCAGGGATGAACCGCGTTGTGGGCGACCACATGGGCATGTTAGCCACCGTCATGAACGGTCTGGCGATGCGCGATGCGCTTCACCGCGCCTATGTGAACGCTCGCTTGATGTCCGCAATTCCTCTGAATGGCGTGTGTGATAACTACAGTTGGGCGGAAGCAATCAGCCTGCTGCGTAACAACCGCGTTGTTATTTTGTCTGCGGGTACTGGCAATCCGTTCTTCACTACCGACTCTGCGGCTTGCCTGCGTGGTATTGAAATTGAAGCGGATGTGGTACTGAAAGCCACCAAAGTCGATGGCGTATTTACGGCTGACCCGGCTAAAGATCCAACGGCGACTATGTACGAACAGTTGACCTATGCTGAAGTACTGGATAAAGAGCTGAAAGTGATGGATCTTGCGGCGTTTACACTGGCTCGTGACCACAAATTACCGATTCGTGTCTTTAACATGAACAAACCGGGTGCGCTGCGCCGTGTTGTTATGGGTGAAAAAGAAGGCACGTTAATCACGGAATAATTCCCGTTGCGGCTAAATGCAGGTAATATTCCGCTTTAATGTCGCGGGATACGTCCCTCAAAATTAATCAAGACTATACTTGTCACATCTTGCGTGGTGGGTATGGTCTGACTGAAACAAGCTTTCAAGGATTCGTAACGTGATCAACGATATCAGAAAAGATGCTGAAGTACGCATGGACAAATGCGTCGAAGCGTTCAAAAACCAAATCAGCAAAATTCGCACGGGCCGTGCTTCTCCTAGCCTGCTGGATGGTATTGTCGTGGAATATTACGGCACACCGACCCCGCTGCGCCAGTTGGCAAGCGTAACGGTTGAAGATTCCCGTACCCTGAAAATCAACGTGTTCGACCGTTCTATGGGGCCAGCCGTTGAAAAAGCAATTATGGCTTCCGACCTCGGTCTGAATCCAAGCTCTGCGGGTTCCGACATCCGCGTTCCGCTGCCGCCGCTGACTGAAGAACGTCGTAAAGATCTGACCAAGATCGTGCGTGGCGAAGCTGAAGGCGCGCGCGTTGCCGTACGTAACGTACGCCGCGATGCCAACGACAAAGTGAAAGCGTTATTGAAAGAAAAAGAGATCAGCGAAGATGACGATCGCCGTTCTCAGGACGACGTACAGAAACTGACTGACGCAGCTATCAAGAAAGTTGATGCGGCGCTGGCAGAGAAAGAAACGGAACTGATGCAGTTCTGATTCGCCTGTACGCTAAAAACGCCGCTTAGAAGGCCTGAGAAGGCTGGATGGCGGCGTTTTGCTTTTTTCTGTCTATATACTCTAAATATTCGAGTTGCAGGAAGGCGGCGACGCAGGGCATCCCCGGGAGCGTACACCCGTGCGTGACAGGGGTGAACGAGGAGAGCCAACGTACATGCAACTTGAAATATGACGAGTAAAATTCTTCTGGATGTCTGATGAAGCAATTAACCATCCTGGGATCAACCGGTTCCATTGGTTGCAGTACGCTGGATGTAGTACGCCATAACCCGGAAAAATTTCGTGTTGCTGCGTTGGTGGCGGGTAAAAATGTCGTCCGTATGGTTGAGCAATGTCTGGAATTTTCTCCTCGCTATGCAGTAATGGACGATGAAAAAAGCGCTGCGTTGGTAAAAGCAGCTCTGCTGGAGCAGGGCAGTCGTACTGAGGTTATGAGCGGGCAGCAGGCTGCCTGTGATATGGCTGCGCTGGATGATGTTGATCAGGTTATGGCGGCGATTGTCGGCGCGGCGGGCTTGCTACCGACGCTGGCGGCAATCCGCGCGGGCAAAAGCATTTTGCTGGCGAATAAAGAGTCTCTGGTGACCTGCGGGCGTCTGTTTATGGACGACGTGCAACGCCACAAAGCACAGCTTTTGCCGGTAGATAGCGAACATAACGCGATTTTTCAGAGTTTACCGCAACCTATCCAACACAATCTGGGATACGCTGACCTTGAGCAAAATGGCGTCATTTCAGTTTTGCTTACCGGGTCTGGTGGCCCTTTCCGTGAAACGCCATTGCGCGATCTGGTTTCTATGACCCCCGATCAGGCATGTCGTCATCCGAATTGGTCGATGGGACGAAAAATCTCTGTCGATTCAGCCACCATGATGAATAAAGGTCTGGAATACATTGAAGCGCGTTGGTTATTTAATGCCAATGCAGGCCAGATGGAAGTGCTGATTCACCCGCAGTCGGTTATTCATTCGATGGTGCGTTATCAGGATGGTAGCGTTCTGGCGCAGTTGGGGGAACCTGATATGCGTACACCTATTGCTCATACGATGGCATGGCCAGAACGAGTGACGTCCGGCGTTAAGCCTGTCGACTTTTGCAAGCTCAGTGCGTTGACGTTTTCCGCACCTGATTACCAGCGTTATCCATGCCTGAAACTGGCGATGGACGCGTTTGAGCAAGGGCAGGCGGCGACGACCGCTTTGAACGCAGCGAATGAAATTACCGTTGCCGCATTCCTGGCGCAGCAGATCCGATTTACCGATATTGCTGACCTGAATTTATCCGTACTGGATAAGATGGATTTGCAGGAGCCACAGAGCGTTGATGACGTGCTGAAGGTTGATGCTATCGCGCGGGAAGTCGCCAGAAAAGAAGTGATGCGACGCTCAAGCTGATGATAATCCCTCCTCGGAGAATCGCGCTATTTGTTAGCGTTGGGCTTCAGTGATATAGTCTGCGCCACTCGATCGCGGGTATTTGTTTTTTTTCGGTCGGGTAAGCCGTGGTTTGACACGGCTTTTTTGTGGATGCACAAAATCATTCAGGTTGCATCAAGGTGGCAAGTGGATGAGTCCCCTGGAGCATACAAAGAGTATGTGACTTGGGCGAAGATCACAGCCGACGAAGGAGCAGCCTGAAGGATGAAGCGCAAAAGGCTTCAGTATTCCTGAGTACCGTATAATCCTTTCAGGGACTAAAAACGCGTTATGTTGTCTGCAACTAAACCATTAAGCGAAAATTTGCCAGCACATGGTTGTCGCCATGTAGCAATTATCATGGATGGCAATGGCCGCTGGGCGAAAAAGCAAGGGAAGATTCGCGCCTTTGGACATAAGGCCGGAGCAAAGTCCGTCCGCCGGGCTGTCTCTTTTGCTGCCAATAACGGTATTGATGCGTTAACGCTGTATGCCTTTAGCAGTGAGAACTGGAACCGACCTGCGCAGGAAGTGAGCGCGTTAATGGAGCTGTTTGTGTGGGCGCTTGATAGCGAAGTGAAAAACCTGCACCGCCATAACGTACGTCTGCGTATTATCGGGGATATCAGTCGATTTAACTCACGTTTGCAAGAACGGATTCGCAAATCAGAAGCGATTACCGCCCAGAATACCGGGTTGACGCTAAATATTGCAGCGAATTACGGTGGACGGTGGGATATAGTCCAGGGAGTCAGACAACTGGCACAACAGGTGCAGGATGGTCTGCTGCGTCCAGAGCAAATCGATGAAGAGATGCTGGGGCAGCAAATTTGTATGCATGAACTGGCTCCTGTGGATTTAGTGATAAGGACTGGGGGAGAGCATCGAATTAGTAATTTTCTGTTGTGGCAAATTGCCTATGCCGAACTTTACTTTACGGATGTTCTCTGGCCCGATTTCGATGAACAAGACTTTGAAGGTGCGCTGCATGCCTTTGCTAATCGTGAGCGTCGTTTCGGCGGCACCGAGCCCGGTGATGAAAAAGCCTGATGGGGGTCGCTTTTGCTGAAGTATCGCCTGATTTCTGCTTTTGTTTTAATACCCGTTGTCATCGCGGCGCTGTTTTTGCTGCCGCCGGTGGGGTTCGCCATTGTTACGCTGGCCGTCTGTATGCTGGCCGCCTGGGAATGGGGACAGTTAAGCGGTTTTACCACGCGTACGCAGCGAGTCTGGCTGGCTGTTTTGTGCGGGCTATTGCTGGCACTGATGCTATTTTTGTTGCCGGAATACCATCGCAATATTCATCAGCCGCTGGTTGAAGTATCGCTGTGGGCGTCGCTGGGCTGGTGGGTCGTGGCGCTGTTACTGGTGCTGTTTTATCCCGGCTCTGCGTCGGTCTGGCGTAATTCCAAAACATTACGCATAATTTTCGGCGTGTTAACCATAGTCCCTTTCTTTTGGGGAATGCTGGCGCTACGTGCATGGCACTATGATGAGAATCATTATAGTGGCGCGCTATGGCTGCTGTATGTCATGATCCTCGTCTGGGGAGCGGACTCGGGTGCCTATATGTTTGGTAAGCTGTTTGGCAAACATAAGCTGGCGCCGAAGGTTTCTCCTGGTAAAACCTGGCAGGGTTTTATTGGCGGACTCGCCACTGCGGCCGTGATCTCATGGGGTTATGGCATGTGGGCGAATCTTGAGGTTGCGCCTGTCACCTTGCTTATTTGCTCTATCGTTGCAGCCCTGGCCTCCGTGCTGGGTGACCTGACCGAGAGTATGTTTAAGCGTGAAGCAGGTATTAAGGACAGTGGTCACTTAATACCAGGACACGGCGGTATTTTGGATCGTATTGATAGCCTGACGGCTGCGGTACCGGTCTTTGCCTGCCTGTTGTTACTGGTATTCAGGACGCTCTAACGGATGGTCTTATGCTGAGTATTCTCTGGAATCTGGCTGCATTCATCGTTGCACTTGGTGTGCTTATCACCGTGCATGAATTTGGTCATTTCTGGGTTGCACGGCGCTGCGGAGTCCGCGTCGAACGCTTTTCCATTGGCTTTGGAAAAGCGCTTTGGCGGCGTACCGATAAATCAGGTACGGAATACGTCATCGCCCTGATTCCCCTCGGCGGTTACGTCAAAATGCTGGATGAGCGCGCTGAACCGGTCGCACCGGAGCTGCGCCATTACGCTTTCAACAATAAAACGGTTGGACAACGCGCAGCCATCATCGCCGCAGGTCCGATTGCCAACTTCCTTTTTGCTATTTTCGCGTATTGGCTGGTGTTTATCATCGGTGTCCCTGGCGTTCGTCCGGTTGTTGGTGAAATAACACCCAACTCGATTGCCGCACAGGCGCAAATTCAGCCGGGTACGGAACTAAAAGCGGTTGATGGTATCGAAACCCCTGATTGGGATGCCGTGCGATTACAACTGGTATCCAAAATTGGCGATGAACATACGACTCTCAGCGTGGCGCAGTTTGGCAGCAACCAGCGGCAGGACAAAACGCTGGATTTACGCCATTGGGCATTTGAGCCAGACAAAGAGGATCCTGTTTCCAGTTTAGGGATTCGCCCGCGCGGTCCGCAGATTGAATCGGTGCTGTCAGAAGTGCAGGTAAACTCCGCTGCAAGTAAGGCGGGTTTGCAAGCTGGCGACAGGATCGTTAAAGTCAATGGTCAGCCGCTGACGCAATGGATGACGTTCGTGACGCTGGTGCGCGATAATCCGGATAAGCCGTTAGCGCTAGATATTGAAAGACAAGGAAGTTCCTTGTCTTTAACGTTAACCCCAGATTCAAAACAGGTTAACGGGAAGGCAGAGGGTTTTGCGGGCGTGGTGCCTAAAGTTATTCCTCTGCCAGATGAGTATAAGACTGTACGCCAGTATGGGCCATTCAGCGCCATCCTCGAAGCCTCGGATAAAACGTGGCAGTTGATGAAGCTGACGGTCAGTATGCTGGGAAAATTGATTACCGGTGATGTAAAACTGAACAACCTCAGTGGGCCGATTTCTATCGCCCAGGGGGCTGGGATGTCAGCGGAGTTCGGGGTTATTTATTACCTGATGTTCCTTGCGCTTATCAGCGTGAACTTAGGGATAATCAACCTGTTTCCGTTGCCCGTTCTTGACGGGGGGCATCTGCTGTTCCTGGCGATTGAAAAGCTGAAGGGCGGTCCGGTATCCGAGCGGGTTCAAGACTTTAGTTATCGCATTGGCTCTATCTTGCTGGTGTTGTTAATGGGGCTTGCACTTTTCAATGATTTCTCTCGGTTGTAAGAGAGTGTTAGGAAGAACGCATAATAACGATGGCGATGAAAAAGTTGCTCATAGCGTCGCTGCTGTTTAGCAGCGCCACCGTATACGGTGCTGAAGGGTTCGTAGTGAAGGACATTCATTTCGAAGGCCTACAGCGAGTCGCCGTTGGTGCGGCTCTCCTCAGTATGCCGGTGCGCACAGGCGACACGGTTAATGATGAAGACATCAGTAATACCATTCGTGCTCTGTTCGCCACCGGTAACTTTGAGGATGTCCGCGTCCTGCGCGATGGTGATACCCTTCTGGTTCAGGTAAAAGAACGTCCGACGATTGCCAGCATCACTTTCTCCGGTAACAAATCGGTAAAAGATGACATGCTCAAGCAAAACCTCGAGGCTTCTGGTGTGCGTGTTGGCGAGTCTTTGGATCGCACCACGCTAGCCGATATCGAAAAAGGGCTGGAAGATTTCTACTATAGCGTCGGTAAGTACAGCGCCAGTGTGAAAGCGGTGGTAACGCCGTTGCCGCGTAACCGCGTTGACCTCAAGCTGGTCTTCCAGGAAGGCGTTTCGGCGAAGATCCAACAGATCAATATCGTCGGCAACCATGCTTTCTCGACCGACGAACTGATCTCTCACTTCCAACTGCGTGATGAAGTGCCGTGGTGGAACGTGGTGGGCGATCGTAAATACCAGAAACAGAAACTGGCGGGCGATCTTGAAACCTTGCGCAGCTACTATCTGGATCGCGGTTATGCGCGCTTCAATATCGATTCCACCCAGGTTAGCCTGACGCCGGATAAAAAAGGTATCTACATTACCGTTAACATCACTGAAGGCGATCAATACAAGCTTTCAGGGGTACAGGTGAGCGGTAACCTGGCTGGGCACTCCGCCGAAATTGAGACCCTGACCAAAATCGAGCCAGGCGAACTCTATAACGGCACCAAAGTGACCAAAATGGAAGATGATATCAAGAAGCTTCTGGGTCGCTATGGCTATGCCTATCCGCGCGTACAGTCGCAACCTGAAATCAACGACGCCGACAAAACCGTTAAATTACGCGTAAACGTGGATGCAGGTAACCGTTTCTACGTGCGTAAGATTCGTTTTGAAGGTAACGACACCTCTAAAGATTCCGTTCTGCGTCGCGAAATGCGCCAGATGGAAGGTGCCTGGTTGGGTAGCGATCTGGTCGATCAGGGTAAAGAGCGTCTGAACCGTCTGGGTTACTTTGAAACCGTCGATACCGATACTCAGCGTGTACCGGGTAGCCCGGATCAGGTTGATGTGGTCTATAAGGTCAAAGAGCGTAACACCGGTAGCTTTAACTTCGGCGTTGGTTACGGTACTGAAAGCGGCGTGAGCTTCCAGGCTGGCGTTCAGCAAGATAACTGGTTAGGTACCGGTTATTCAGTCGGGATCAACGGCACCAAAAACGACTATCAGACCTATACTGAGTTGTCTGTCACCAACCCATATTTCACCGTTGATGGGGTGAGCCTTGGTGGTCGCGTTTTCTACAATGACTTTAAAGCGGATGATGCAGACCTGTCCGACTATACCAACAAAAGTTATGGTACTGACGCAACGCTCGGCTTCCCGATCAACGAATACAACACCTTGCGTGCGGGTGTGGGTTATGTGCATAACTCCTTGTCTAACATGGATCCACAGGTTGCAATGCAACGTTATCTGGTTTCAATGGGTAAGGATCCTGACGCTGATAGCTTTAAATCAGACGATTTCACCTTCAACTATGGGTGGACATATAACAAGCTGGACCGTGGGTACTTCCCAACGGAAGGTACGCGTGTCAACCTGAACGGTAAAGTAACCATTCCGGGTTCTGACAACGAATACTACAAAGCGACGTTGGATACCGCGACCTATGTGCCGATCGATGACGATCACAAATGGGTTGTTCTGGGTCGCACGAAGTGGGGCTATGGTGACGGCATCGGCAGCAAAGAGATGCCGTTCTACGAGAACTTCTATGCGGGTGGTTCCAGCACCGTGCGTGGTTTCCAGTCCAACACCATCGGTCCAAAGGCTGTCTATTTACCGGCTAATCGTTATAACAACGATAGCGATTACGATAACGAATGTGACGCCACCAATACTTCACCGTGTAAATCGGATGATGCGGTGGGCGGTAACGCCATGGCTGTCGCCAGCCTGGAATTTATTACCCCGACGCCGTTTATCAGCGACAAGTATGCCAACTCGGTCCGTACCTCGTTCTTCTGGGATATGGGTACCGTTTGGGATACGAACTGGGATTCAGCTAAGTACTCTGGTTATCCGGACTACAGCGATCCGAACAATATCCGTATGTCAGCGGGTATCGCTTTACAATGGATGTCCCCATTGGGGCCGTTGGTTTTCTCCTACGCCCAGCCGTTCAAGAAGTACGATGGAGACAAAGCGGAACAGTTCCAGTTTAACATTGGTAAAACCTGGTAATTGTTCTTCGCAAAGGAATGTAGTGGTAGTGTAGCGATGACTTTAGGCGATCTTGCATGGGATCGCCTGGCCACGCAAAGAACTGTACCTTCGGGTGCAAATGGGATGGTAAGGAGTTAATTGTGAAAAAGTGGTTATTAGCTGCAGGTCTCGGTTTAGCGATGGCAACGTCCGCACAGGCTGCTGACAAAATTGCAATCGTCAACATGGGTAGCTTGTTCCAACAGGTTGCACAGAAGACGGGCGTTTCTGCTACGCTGGAAAACGAGTTCAAAGGCCGTGCCAGCGAACTGCAGCGTATGGAATCTGATCTGCAATCTAAAATGCAGCGTCTGCAATCCATGAAAGCGGGTAGCGATCGTACCAAGCTGGAAAAAGACGTCATGGCTCAGCGTCAGACTTTCTCTCAGAAAGCTCAGGCTTTTGAGCAGGATCGTGCGCGTCGTTCCAACGAAGAACGTGGCAAACTGGTTACTCGTATCCAGACAGCTGTGAAATCTGTTGCTAACAGTCAGAGCATCGATCTGGTTGTTGACGCAAACACCGTTGCATACAACAGCAGCGATGTAAAAGACATCACCGCTGACGTACTGAAACAGGTTAAATAAGTAATGCCTTCAATTCGACTGGCTGATTTAGCAGAGCAGTTGGATGCAGAATTACACGGTGATGGCGATATCGTCATCACCGGCGTAGCGTCCATGCAATCTGCGCAAACTGGCAATATCACGTTCATGGTGAATCCTAAGTACCGTGAACACTTAGGCGTATGCCAGGCCTCTGCCGTTGTGATGACGCAGGACGATCTTCCTTTTGCTAAGAGTGCAGCGCTGGTAGTGAAGAATCCCTACCTGACCTATGCACGTATGGCGCAAATCTTAGATACCACGCCGCAGCCCGCACAAAACATTGCACCGAGTGCAGTGATCGATGCGACGGCGAAGCTGGGTAATAATGTTTCTGTGGGCGCAAATGCGGTCATTGAGTCTGGCGTAGAACTGGGCGATAACGTCGTTATCGGCGCAGGCTGCTTCGTCGGAAAAAATACTAAAATCGGCGCAGGTTCACGCTTGTGGGCGAATGTGACGATTTACCACGACATTCAGATCGGTGAGAATTGCCTGATCCAGTCCAGCAGTGTCGTCGGATCTGATGGATTTGGTTACGCGAACGATCGCGGTAACTGGGTGAAGATCCCGCAGCTTGGTCGCGTGATTATCGGCGATCGCGTCGAGATCGGCGCTTGTACCACCATTGACCGTGGTGCGCTGGACGATACTGTGATCGGTAATGGTGTTATCATTGATAACCAGTGCCAGATTGCGCATAACGTTGTGATTGGCGACAATACGGCGGTAGCCGGTGGCGTCATTATGGCGGGTAGCCTGAAGATTGGCCGTTACTGCATGATTGGCGGCGCCAGCGTGATCAATGGGCATATGGAAATATGCGATAAAGTCACGGTTACTGGCATGGGTATGGTGATGCGTCCTATCACCGAACCTGGCGTCTATTCCTCAGGCATTCCGCTACAGCCCAATAAGGTATGGCGTAAAACAGCTGCACTGGTGATGAATATTGATGATATGAGCAAGCGTCTCAAAGCGATTGAGCGCAAGGTTAATCAACAAGACTAAAGCACCGTTTTTGCATGTCTGACTTTTCGGCCTGTCCCATTCATACGATTGCGACAGGCCGTGTTATTATTGCCTTTTAGTATATTTTGACAGGAAGAGTATTTTGACTACTAACACTCATACTCTGCATATTGAAGAGATTTTAGAACTTCTGCCGCACCGTTTTCCGTTTCTGCTGGTTGACCGCGTGCTGGATTTTGAAGAAGGTCGCTTTCTGCGCGCAGTGAAAAATGTATCTGTTAACGAGCCTTTCTTCCAGGGCCACTTCCCGGGTAAACCTATTTTCCCAGGCGTACTGATTCTGGAAGCAATGGCGCAGGCCACCGGTATCCTCGCGTTTAAAAGCGTAGGGAAACTGGAACCAGGTGAACTGTACTATTTTGCGGGTATTGACGAAGCGCGCTTTAAGCGTCCTGTCGTGCCAGGCGATCAGATGATCATGGAAGTGACTTTCGAGAAAACGCGCCGCGGCCTGACCCGTTTTAAAGGGGTTGCGCTGGTCGACGGTAAAGTTGTGTGCGAAGCAACGATGATGTGTGCCCGTAGCCGGGAGGCCTGATACGTGATTGATAAATCCGCCTTTATTCACCCAACTGCCATTGTGGAAGAAGGCGCCAGCATTGGCGCTAACGCTCACATTGGCCCATTTTGTATTGTTGGACCCCATGTTGAAATTGGTGAGGGTACTGTACTGAAGTCTCACGTTGTCGTGAATGGCCATACAAAAATTGGTCGCGATAACGAGATCTATCAGTTTGCCTCCATCGGTGAAGTTAACCAGGATCTGAAATATGCTGGCGAACCGACCCGCGTGGAAATTGGCGATCGCAACCGCATCCGCGAAAGC
Organism: Citrobacter sp. KTE151; assembly: GCF_000398845.1. Lineage (NCBI taxonomy): Bacteria > Pseudomonadati > Pseudomonadota > Gammaproteobacteria > Enterobacterales > Enterobacteriaceae > Citrobacter > Citrobacter sp. KTE151. The sequence goes on from NZ_KB976059.1 coordinate 641,449, forward strand.
GTCACCATTCATCGTGGCACAGTGCAGGGCGGTGGAGTGACGAAGGTGGGCAGCGATAACTTACTGATGATTAATGCGCACGTCGCGCATGATTGTACGGTAGGCAACCGCTGTATTCTGGCGAATAACGCCACGCTTGCCGGGCATGTATCGCTGGATGATTTTGTTATCATCGGCGGCATGACTGCGGTGCATCAGTTCTGCATCATCGGCGCGCATGTGATGGTTGGCGGCTGTTCTGGCGTTGCTCAGGACGTGCCTCCATACGTTATCGCCCAGGGCAACCACGCAACGCCATTTGGCGTCAATATCGAAGGTCTGAAGCGTCGTGGGTTCACCCGCGAAGCGATTACCGCGATTCGTAATGCCTACAAAGCGTTGTACCGTAGCGGTAAAACGCTGGAAGAAGTGAAACCGGAAATCGCGGAACTGGCGAAACAGTACCCTGAAGTTCAGGCTTTCAGCGACTTCTTTGAGCGCTCAACGCGTGGTCTGATTCGTTAATGACTGAGCAGCGTCCTTTAACGATTGCCCTCGTCGCCGGAGAAACCTCCGGCGATATTCTTGGTGCAGGGTTAATCCGTGCACTCAAGGCTCGCGTTCCCAATGCGCGTTTTGTTGGCGTGGCGGGTCCGCTGATGCAGGCCGAAGGCTGTGAAGCCTGGTACGAAATGGAAGAGCTGGCGGTAATGGGCATTGTTGAAGTGCTCGGACGCCTGCGCCGTTTACTGCATATTCGCGCCGATCTCACTCGCCGATTTACCGACTTAAAGCCGGATGTTTTCGTCGGTATTGATGCGCCTGATTTCAATATTACCCTCGAAGGGAATTTGAAAAAGCAGGGCATTAAAACCATTCATTACGTCAGCCCCTCTGTGTGGGCCTGGCGACAGAAACGCGTTTTCAAAATAGGCAGATCCACCAATATGGTGCTGGCCTTTCTGCCTTTCGAAAAAGCGTTTTATGACAAATTTAACGTCCCGTGCCGCTTTATCGGTCATACCATGGCAGATGCCATGCCGTTGGACCCGGATAAAAACGCGGCTCGCGATGTTCTGGGTATTCCCCATGACGCTCACTGCCTGGCGCTATTGCCAGGAAGCCGTGGCGCAGAAGTGGAGATGCTCAGCGCCGATTTTCTGAAAACGGCGCAGTTGTTACGCCAGCATTATCCAGATCTCGAAGTGGTAGTGCCGTTGGTGAATGCCAAACGTCGCGAGCAGTTTGAGCGCATTAAATCTGAAGTTGCACCGGAGCTTTCCGTACATCTGCTTAATGGGATGGGACGTGAAGCGATGGTTGCCAGCGATGCCGCACTGCTGGCTTCCGGCACCGCTGCGCTGGAATGTATGCTGGCAAAATGCCCGATGGTGGTTGGCTATCGTATGAAACCTTTCACCTTTTGGCTGGCAAAGCGTCTGGTGAAGACCGATTACGTTTCGCTACCTAACCTGCTGGCGGGAAGAGAACTGGTTAAAGAGCTGTTGCAGGAAGAGTGCGAACCGCAGGCGCTGTCGCAAGCGCTGTTGCCGTTGCTGGCGAATGGCAAAACCAGCCATGCAATGCACGACACATTCCGTGAACTGCATCAGCAGATCCGTTGCAACGCTGATGAGCAGGCGGCGGATGCGGTCCTGGAGTTAGCGCAATGATTGAATTTGTATATCCGCATACGCATTTAGTGGCGGGTGTAGATGAAGTTGGACGTGGTCCTTTGGTCGGCGCGGTCGTCACTGCCGCCGTCATTCTGGATCCGGCTCGCCCTATTATCGGTCTTAACGACTCAAAAAAACTGTCGGAAAAACGTCGCCTGGCGCTATTCGATGAGATTAAAGAAAAAGCGTTAAGCTGGAGCCTGGGTCGTGCGGAACCACATGAAATCGACGAGTTGAATATTTTACATGCCACTATGCTGGCCATGCAGCGTGCGGTTGCGGGTCTGCATATAGCGCCGGAATACGTACTGATCGACGGCAATCGTTGCCCGACATTACCGGTGCCATCGCTGGCGGTGGTAAAAGGTGATAGCCGTGTGGCGGAGATTAGCGCGGCGTCGATACTGGCAAAAGTCACTCGTGATGCTGAAATGGCGGCCCTGGATACGGTGTTCCCGCAGTATGGCTTTGCACAGCACAAAGGCTATCCAACCGCTTTTCATCTGGAAAAGTTGGCAATGCATGGCGCAACAGAGCACCATCGCCGTAGTTTTGGCCCCGTCAAACGCGCACTGGGACTCACGTCCTGATTCTTGTGTCGAAGGAATCTGAAGATGTCTGAACCTCGTTTCGTCCACCTGCGGGTGCACAGCGACTACTCCATGATCGATGGGCTGGCGAAAACCGGGCCGCTGGTGAAAAAGGCGGCCGCGTTAGGCATGCCTGCGCTGGCGATCACCGATTTTACCAACCTGTGTGGTCTGGTGAAGTTTTACGGAGCGGGTCACGGTGCGGGTATCAAGCCGATAGTTGGCGCAGATTTTCATGTCCGTAGCGAACTGCTGGGCGATGAACTCACGCAGCTCACCGTGCTGGCCGCAAACAATACTGGCTATCAGAACCTGACGTTGTTGATATCGAAAGCCTATCAGCGTGGTTATGGCGCAGAAGGGCCGGTCATCGACCGGGATTGGCTGGCCGAGTTAAAAGAAGGTTTGATTTTGCTCTCTGGTGGCCGCATGGGCGACGTCGGACGCAGCCTGCTGCGCGGTAATAGCGCGCTGGTTGATGAGTGCGTAGCGTTTTACGAAGAACATTTTCCGAATTGTTACTTCCTCGAGCTTATCCGCACCGGCAGGCAAGATGAAGAAAATTATCTGCATGCAGCGGTAGAACTGGCGGAAAGGCGTGGTCTTCCGGTGGTGGCGACCAACGATGTTCGTTTCCTTGAAACCGGTGATTTTGACGCGCATGAAATCCGCGTGGCAATCCATGACGGGTTCACCCTTGACGACCCGAAACGCCCGCGTAATTATTCGCCGCAGCAGTACATGCGTAGCGAAGATGAGATGTGCGAGCTGTTTTCCGATATTCCGGAAGCGCTGCAAAACACCGTTGAGATAGCTAAGCGCTGTAACGTGACGGTACGTCTGGGTGAGTATTTCCTGCCACAGTTCCCGACCGGTGATATGACCACCGAGGATTTCCTCGTGGCGAAATCGCGCGAAGGTCTGGAAGAGCGTCTGGCGTTTTTGTTCCCGGACCCTGAAGTTCGCGCTCAGAAGCGCCCGCCTTATGACGAACGTCTGGAAGTTGAACTTAAAGTTATCAACCAGATGGGATTTCCTGGCTACTTCCTGATCGTGATGGAATTTATCCAGTGGTCGAAAGATAACGGCGTACCGGTAGGCCCTGGACGTGGTTCCGGTGCCGGCTCGCTTGTCGCCTATGCGCTGAAAATTACCGACCTGGATCCGCTGGAATTTGACCTGCTGTTCGAACGATTCCTGAACCCGGAACGTGTCTCAATGCCCGACTTCGACGTTGACTTCTGTATGGAGAAACGCGACCGGGTAATTGAACACGTGGCGGAAATGTACGGTCGTGATGCGGTTTCGCAGATTATTACCTTCGGTACTATGGCGGCCAAAGCGGTTATCCGCGACGTGGGGCGCGTGCTGGGACACCCGTACGGCTTCGTTGACCGTATTTCGAAACTGGTGCCACCCGATCCGGGCATGACGCTGGCAAAAGCCTTTGAAGCCGAACCCCAACTGCCGGAAATCTATGAGGCAGATGAAGAGGTTAAAGCGCTGATCGATATGGCGCGTAAGCTGGAAGGCGTCACGCGTAACGCCGGTAAACACGCCGGTGGTGTAGTTATCGCGCCGACCAAAATTACCGATTTTGCGCCGCTGTACTGCGATGAACAGGGGCTGCACCCGGTTACTCAGTTTGATAAGAACGACGTGGAATATGCCGGCCTTGTGAAGTTCGACTTCCTCGGCCTGCGTACGCTCACCATCATCAACTGGGCGCTGGAAATGATTAACGCGCGTCGTGAAAAGAACGGCGAGCCGCCTCTGGATATCGCCGCTATCCCGCTGGATGACAAGAAAAGCTTCGACATGCTGCAACGCTCGGAGACCACGGCGGTCTTCCAGCTTGAATCCCGCGGCATGAAAGATCTTATCAAACGTCTGCAGCCTGACTGCTTCGAAGATATGATTGCCCTGGTGGCCCTGTTCCGTCCTGGTCCGCTACAGTCGGGGATGGTAGATAACTTTATCGACCGTAAGCATGGTCGCGAAGAGATTTCCTACCCGGACGTACAATGGCAGCATGAGTGTCTGAAACCGGTACTGGAGCCGACCTACGGCATTATCCTGTATCAGGAACAGGTTATGCAGATTGCCCAGGAGCTGTCCGGATATACCCTTGGCGGTGCGGACATGTTGCGTCGTGCGATGGGTAAGAAAAAGCCGGAAGAGATGGCTAAGCAGCGCGGCACCTTTGAAGAAGGGGCGAAAAAGCGCGGCGTCGACGGCGAACTGGCGATGAAAATCTTTGACCTGGTGGAGAAATTCGCCGGTTACGGATTTAACAAATCGCACTCCGCTGCCTATGCGCTGGTCTCTTACCAGACGCTATGGCTGAAGGCGCATTACCCCGCCGAGTTTATGGCGGCGGTAATGACCGCCGATATGGATAACACCGAGAAAGTGGTCGGGCTGGTGGATGAATGCTGGCGTATGGGGCTCAAAATCCTGCCGCCGGATATCAACTCCGGGCTTTATCATTTTCACGTGAATGATGATGGCGAAATTGTCTATGGCATCGGCGCGATAAAAGGCGTGGGTGAAGGGCCAATTGAAGCTATTATTGAGGCGCGCAACGAAGGCGGTTACTTCCGCGAGCTGTTTGATCTCTGTGCGCGCACGGACATCAAAAAACTCAACCGCCGGGTGCTGGAAAAGTTAATCATGTCCGGGGCGTTTGACCGCCTTGGCCCACATCGCGCGGCGTTGATGAATTCACTCAACGATGCGCTAAAAGCCGCCGATCAGCATGCGAAAGCCGAGGCAACGGGTCAGGCGGACATGTTTGGCGTGCTGGCTGAAGAGCCGGAACAAATTGAACAGTCTTATGCTAACTGTACACCGTGGCCGGAGCAGGTGGTATTAGAGGGGGAACGTGAAACGTTAGGGCTTTACCTGACGGGACACCCCATCAACCAGTATTTAAAAGAAATTGAGCGCTATGTTGGAGGCCACAGGCTGAAAGACATGCATCCGACAGAACGTGGTAAAGTCACCACGGCTGCGGGGCTCGTCATTGCTGCGCGGGTAATGGTCACCAAGCGCGGCAATCGTATCGGCATCTGTACCCTGGATGACCGTTCCGGGCGTCTGGAAGTTATGTTGTTTACCGATGCTCTGGATAAATACCAGCAATTGCTGGAAAAAGACCGCATACTTATCGTCAGCGGACAGGTCAGCTTTGATGACTTCAGCGGCGGGCTTAAAATGATGGCCCGTGAAGTCATGGATATTGACGAAGCCCGGGAAAAATATGCTCGCGGGCTTGCTATCTCGCTGACGGACAGGCAAATTGATGACCAGCTTTTAAACCGACTCCGTCAGTCTCTGGAACCCCACCGCTCGGGGACAATTCCAGTACATCTCTACTATCAGAGGGCGGATGCACGTGCGCGATTGCGTTTTGGCGCAACGTGGCGTGTCTCTCCGAGCGATCGTTTGCTAAACGATCTCCGTGGCCTTATTGGTTCGGAGCAGGTGGAACTGGAGTTTGACTAATACAGGAATACTATGAGTCTGAATTTCCTTGATTTTGAACAGCCGATTGCAGAGCTGGAAGCAAAAATCGATTCTCTGACTGCGGTTAGCCGTCAGGATGAGAAACTGGATATTAACATCGATGAAGAAGTGCATCGTCTGCGTGAAAAAAGCGTAGAGCTGACGCGTAAAATCTTCGCCGATCTTGGCGCATGGCAGGTAGCCCAGCTGGCGCGCCATCCACAGCGTCCGTACACCCTGGATTATGTCCGCCTGGCATTTGATGAATTTGATGAGCTGGCGGGCGATCGTGCCTATGCGGATGATAAAGCTATTGTCGGCGGCATCGCGCGTCTGGATGGCCGTCCGGTGATGATCATTGGTCATCAGAAAGGCCGTGAGACCAAAGAAAAAATTCGTCGTAATTTCGGCATGCCGGCACCGGAAGGCTATCGCAAAGCGCTGCGTCTGATGGAAATGGCCGAGCGTTTCAATATGCCGATCATTACTTTCATCGACACCCCAGGGGCTTATCCGGGCGTGGGCGCGGAAGAACGTGGTCAGTCTGAAGCGATTGCGCGCAACCTGCGTGAAATGTCGCGTCTGAGCGTACCGGTAATCTGCACCGTTATTGGTGAAGGTGGTTCCGGCGGCGCGCTGGCGATCGGCGTAGGCGATAAAGTGAATATGCTGCAATACAGCACCTATTCCGTTATCTCCCCGGAAGGCTGTGCCTCCATTCTGTGGAAAAGCGCCGACAAAGCGCCGCTGGCCGCAGAAGCAATGGGGATTATCGCGCCGCGTCTGAAAGAGCTGAAGCTTATCGACTCTATCATCCCGGAACCGCTGGGCGGCGCGCACCGCAACCCGGAAGTGATGGCTGCGTCCCTGAAAGCACAGCTGCTGGCCGATCTCGCCGACCTCGACGTGTTAAGCAAAGATGATTTGAAAAACCGTCGTTACCAGCGTCTGATGAGCTACGGTTACGCGTAAACTGCATTAATTCTGAAAAGGGCCACAACGCTGTGGCCCTTTTTTTTACCTGTGGTTTCACCAGGCTATGATTAACTAAGGTTTTTCCAGGAGGAACGCATGAATATCATTGCCATCATGGGACCGCATGGCGTCTTTTATAAAGATGAGCCCATCAAGGAACTTGAGCGTGCGCTGCAACAGCAGGGGTTTCAGATTATCTGGCCGCAGAATAGCGTCGACCTGCTTAAGTTTATCGAACATAACCCACGAATTTGCGGTGTCATTTTTGACTGGGATGAATACAGCCTGGATCTGTGCAGTGACATCAACCAGCTCAACGAGTACCTCCCGCTCTACGCCTTTATTAATACTCATTCGACGATGGATGTCAGCGCGCACGACCTGCGCATGGCACTGTGGTTTTTTGAGTATGCGCTGGGCCAGTCTGAAGATATTGCAACCCGCATCCGTCAGTACACCAGCGAATACCTCGATAACATCACGCCTCCTTTCACCAAGGCGCTGTTTACCTATGTGAAGGAAGGAAAGTACACCTTCTGCACGCCCGGACATATGGCGGGAACGGCGTATCAGAAAAGCCCGGTAGGCTGCCTGTTCTATGATTTCTTTGGCGGCAATACGCTGAAGGCCGACGTGTCTATTTCCGTGACTGAACTCGGATCGCTGCTGGATCATACCGGCCCGCATCTGGAAGCGGAGGAGTATATCGCGCGCACCTTTGGTGCCGAGCAGAGCTATATGGTGACCAACGGCACCTCGACGTCGAACAAGATTGTCGGCATGTATGCCGCGCCTTCAGGCAGTACGCTCCTGATTGATCGCAACTGTCATAAGTCGCTGGCGCATTTGCTAATGATGAGCGATGTGGTGCCAATCTGGCTGAAGCCTACGCGCAATGCGCTGGGGATCCTCGGCGGTATACCTCGTCGGGAATTCACCCGCGCAAGCATTGAACGCAAGGTAGAAGAGACCCCTCAGGCACTATGGCCGGTACATGCGGTGATCACCAACTCCACCTATGACGGCCTGTTGTATAACACTAACTGGATCAAGCAAACCCTGGATGTGCCCTCCATTCATTTTGATTCTGCCTGGGTGCCGTATACCCATTTTCACCCAATCTATCAGGGGAAAAGCGGGATGAGCGGTGAACGGGTGCCGGGGAAAGTGATTTTTGAAACCCAGTCAACCCACAAGATGCTGGCGGCACTATCACAGGCTTCTCTGATCCACATTAAGGGCGACTACGACGAAGAGACGTTCAACGAAGCCTTTATGATGCACACTTCCACTTCCCCGAGCTACCCGATTGTCGCGTCGATAGAAACGGCGGCGGCAATGCTGCGTGGGAATTCAGGCAAGCGGTTAATCAATCGTTCGGTGGAGCGGGCGCTGCATTTCCGTAAAGAAGTGCAGCGGCTACGCGAAGAGTCGGATGGCTGGTTCTTTGATATCTGGCAGCCGGAAAGGGTAGATGAAGCGGAGTGCTGGCCGGTAGCGCCTGGTGAAGACTGGCACGGATTTGTTGATGCTGACGCCGACCATATGTTCCTCGACCCGGTGAAGGTCACCATTCTTACGCCGGGAATGGATGAACAGGGAAATATGAGTGAAGAGGGGATCCCTGCGGCGCTGGTGGCGAAATTCCTTGATGAGCGCGGCGTCGTTGTCGAGAAAACGGGACCGTATAATCTGTTGTTCCTGTTCAGTATTGGCATTGATAAAACCCGGGCGATGGGGCTACTGCGCGGCCTGACGGAATTTAAACGCTCGTACGATCTGAATTTACGCGTGAAAAATATGCTGCCGGATCTGTATGCCGAGGATCCCGATTTCTATCGTAATATGCGTATTCAGGATCTGGCGCAGGGGATCCATAAGCTGATCCGCCAGCACGATCTCTCCGGGCTGATGCTGCGGGCATTTGATACCTTACCGGAAATGAAAATGACCCCGCACCAGGCCTGGCAGCGGCAGATCAAAGGTGAGGTCGAAACGGTGGCGCTCGATCAACTGGTGGGGCGCATTTCTGCCAATATGATTCTGCCTTATCCTCCCGGTGTGCCGCTCTTGATGCCCGGGGAAATGATCACGGCCAAAAGTCGGGCTGTACTCGATTTTCTGCTGATGTTGTGTTCAGTGGGCCATCACTATCCTGGATTTGAAACCGATATCCATGGCGCTAAACTGGGTGAAGATGGCGTGTATCGCGTGCGAGTCCTAAAAATGGCATGACGACTTGCGTGAACCCATTACGCACGAGTAACGTGCTGGCAGAAAAACGAAAGAGGCGATGACGCTATGCTGGGATTAAAACAGGTTCACCATATTGCCATTATTGCGACGGACTACGCGGCGAGTAAGGCATTTTACTGTGATGTGCTGGGCTTTACGCTAATCAGCGAAGCCTACCGGGAAGAGCGTGACTCGTGGAAGGGGGATCTGGCATTGAACGGTCAGTATGTGATTGAGCTTTTTTCTTTTCCATTTCCGCCTTGCCGTCCGAGCCGACCGGAAGCCTGCGGTTTACGCCATCTGGCGTTCAGCGTAGATGACGTGGAAAAAGCGATCGCGCATCTGGAAGCTCACCACGTGAAGTGCGAATCCGTGCGTATCGATCCGTTTACCGGCAAACGCTTTACGTTTTTTAACGATCCGGACGGATTACCGCTCGAACTGTACGAGCTGTAAGTCTTATCATTGTGGCATTAGCCCGGCAATGTGCAGGGCAATGCCATTGTAAGTAACCATCATGACGACACTCACGCTGAATACTTCACTGCTAAATTCTCAATCGATTCTGGTCGCCTTTAGCGGCGGGCTGGATTCCACCGTGCTGCTGCATCAGCTGGTACTGTGGCGAGTGCAAAATCCTGAGGTTGCCTTGCGTGCAATCCATATTCATCACGGATTAAGCCCGCAGGCAGACAGTTGGGTGCAACACTGTGAGTCGGTATGCGCACAGTGGCAGGTGCCGCTGGTGGTTGAACGGGTCCATCTTGAGGATGATGGTCTGGGTGTCGAAGCTCAGGCGCGACACGCGCGCTATCAGGCATTTGCGCAGACCTTACTACCGGGTGAAGTGCTGATGACCGCCCAGCATCTCGACGACCAGTGTGAAACTTTTCTACTGGCGCTTAAGCGCGGTAGTGGTCCTGCCGGGCTTTCCGCCATGGGTGAAAGCTCACCATTTGCCGGAACCCAACTGATTCGACCGCTGCTGGCGCAAACGCGAGAGGCGCTTGAAGCATGGGCGCGACAGCATGAATTATGCTGGATCGAAGATGAAAGTAATCAGGATGATGCCTACGATCGCAATTTTCTCAGATTGCGCATTACACCTTTGCTCCAACAGCGATGGCCGCACTTCGCGCAAGCCGCAGCCCGTAGCGCCGCGCTGTGCGCCGAGCAGGAGAGTTTACTGGATGAACTGCTGGCCAATGATTTAGCCGGCTGCGTGACTGTTCAAGGCACACTGTTACTGGCACCGTTAATGATGATGAGTGGCGTGCGGCGTGCCGCTCTGCTTCGTCGCTGGTTGGCGGGGGTAAATGCGCCGATGCCTTCCCGGGATGGGCTGGAACGTGTCTGGCAGGAAGTGGCGTTGGCGCGAGAAGATGCTTCCCCCTGTTTTCGTCTGGGAGAATATGAGGTCCGTCGCTATCAGTCACAGCTATGGTGGGTTAAATCGGTCGACGGGCAAAGCGAAACAGTCATCCCGTGGTCATGCCGGGAAACGCCGTTGATGCTGCCTGCCGGGTTAGGCTCGGTGCAGCTAATCTCTGCTGGCGAATTGCGCATGCCGCAAGCAGGTGAAGCCGTCAGTATTCGTTTTAAAGCGCCAGGCGTATTGCATATTGTCGGGCGTAACGGTGGACGTAAATTAAAGAAAATCTGGCAGGAGCAGGGGATCCCGCCCTGGCGACGAGATACCACGCCGTTGTTGTTTTACGGTGAAACGTTGATTGCGGCTGCGGGGGTTTTTGTGACGCGTGAGGGTGCGGCGGTAGATGAAGAAGGCATGAGTCTGATTTGGCATGCCTGATGGCGGTGCGATTATCAGGCCTGGTCATTTAGGCCTGATAAGGCGCAAGAAAAGCTAAGATTCGCTGACGACCACGGTACCGATTTGCGGGTGGCTGAAGCTGGCAATTTTATCGAGACGAAGCTCCCGGATTTCACCTGCGACATCTGCGACCAGATACTCCACGTTTTTGCGTGAAACCAGGTCATTCGCTTTCGCCTGCAAAACTTCGCCATCTTTTAGCGCCAGCGTCAGTAACAAATGGTTCTGGCAGGCGAGTTCAAGATTGTCGTAATCATCACAATTGATGGGTTGATACGTTTCATTCATTGACATAATCGCTCACCAGTAAGTTGGCGGCAGCATAGGCCGCTTTTTCCCTGACCGACTCTGGAAGGGCGCTGTCTGCCGCCACTTCATTAAGCACCTTCAATACGCAACCCAGCGCATCCGGGATATACCCTAAGTCTCCGCTGGCGATTTCCGCGTACCGCTTGCGTATTAACTCACAATATTTTTCCACATGCCCTCCTGTCAGCACTCTGACTTAACCGTGGATGCAAGTCTAAGCCTACGAAGATAAACTCTGTTTAGCAAGGTGACTATACCATACTCATTCAAGCAATATCAGCGCCTTGATTGAGGAGCTGTTAGCAGCCTTTTGCGGCAGTTTTCGCTACAATGAGCGCCTGATTCGAAAGGAGTTCTCTCATGGCGCTTAAAGCGACAATTTATAAAGCCGTCGTCAACGTAGCGGATCTCGACCGCAACCAGTTCCTTGACGCGGCCTTGACGCTGGCGCGTCATCCCTCTGAAACCCAGGAGCGCATGATGCTGCGCCTGCTGGCCTGGATTAAATATGCCGATGAACGGCTGCAATTCACGCGTGGCCTGAGTGCTGAAGACGAGCCTGAAGCATGGCTGCGTAACGACCATCTGGGCATCGATCTCTGGATTGAACTGGGTCTGCCGGATGAGCGTCGTATTAAAAAAGCCTGTACCCAGTCTGGTGAGGTTGCCCTGTTTACTTACAACAGCCGTGCGGCCCAGATCTGGTGGCAGCAAAATCAGAACAAGTGTGCGCAGTTTAAAAATCTCACCGTGTGGTATCTGGATGATGAACAGCTGGCGCAACTGAGTGATTTTGCTGGTCGTACAATGGCGCTGCAGGCAACTATCCAGGATGGCGCCATCTGGCTGTCTGATTCTCAGAACAATCTGGAAATTCATCTGACCGCGTGGCAGCCGCGTTGATGATTGTTATCTCCCGAAACGTCTCTATCCCTGACAGTGAGCTGGAAATCACGGCGATTCGGGCACAGGGCGCGGGCGGTCAGCACGTTAACAAGACCTCCACGGCTATCCATTTGCGCTTTGACATTCGGGCCTCAGGCCTGCCAGAGTATTACAAGGAACGTCTGCTGGCCGCCAGCCATCATCTGATTAGCAGCGATGGCGTTATTATCATTAAGGCGCAGGAATACCGTAGCCAGGAGCTAAATCGGGAAGCGGCAATCTCCCGACTGGTGGCGGTGATAAAAGAATTAACCGCGGTGCAAAAAAGCCGACAGGCAACACGTCCAACGCGCGCCTCGAAAGAGCGCAGGTTGTCATCGAAGGCGCAAAAATCCACAGTGAAAGCACTGCGTGGGAGAGTTCGTCGAACGCAAGACTGACGAGCGGGAATAAAAAATTATAAGGAATTCATAGTGAAAACAGCAATATTGTCCGTGGTCGCTGCATGCACGCTTTTTTCCTTGATCGGCTGTAACAACCGTACTGAAGTCGATGTACTACAGCCGACGCGGGCGGCAGAATTAAAACCGATGCAGCAAAGCTGGCGTGGCATTTTGCCTTGCGCGGACTGCGAAGGAATTGAAACCTCTCTGTTCCTGGAAAAAGACGGCACATGGGTGATGAACGAACGCTATCAGGGCGTGCGGGATGAACCGTCCTCCTTTGCTTCTTATGGTACATGGGCGCGCACTGCCGATAAGCTGGTGCTGACTGACAGCAAAGGTGAAAAGTCGTACTACCGGGCAAAAGGTGAAGCGCTGGAGATGCTCGATCGTGAAGGTAACCCGATTGAGTCACAGTTCAACTACACGCTTGAGCCAGTTTCCGCCAGCTTACCGGTGACGCCAATGCCGATGCGGGGCATGTACTTCTATATGGCTGACGCGGCAACCTTCACTGATTGTGCGACGGGTAAAAGAGTCTCTGTCGCGAACAATGCACAACTGGAGCGAGATTATCTGACTGCGCGTGGTGCAACGGATAAGGCAGTTCTGCTTACTGTGGAAGGGCACTTCACGATGGAAGAAAATCCTGATACGGGCACACCAGTGAAAACCTTAAGAGCGGATAAAGAAATTAAGTTTATCCCTGGCCAGAGTTGCGATGATTAATCTGCAGCTTATAAAAACTGTCCGGCGATCGCCCGGACAGTTTTTCCTTATCGGATCAATCCAACAAAACGGCTGGTTTTGATATAAATCCCTAACTTCAGGTGGCCGATATACTGTAGCTGCGTTTCAGACTTAAAAGCGGAAATGTCACCTTCGCGCATATGCATCAGGTCGGAAGGGCTAATCCAACCCGGCTGCGCCATTGTTAGCGGGTGCCCGGCTGTGGCAAACGCATCGGTTACAAATTCGGAGCAAAACCACGCCTTCTTTTCTCCTTCACTGGTATTGTTCAACTGTGCTTTTGCCAGCCCGCTGACGCATTGCTGGCGAAAATCCTCTGAGAAAGGATTCAATGAACATATTTGCCGGGTCACCATAAACGGAATAAATTCGACGATGCCGCGGTAGTTATAGCCGCTATCTTTGATTTTATAAGCGAATGTTTTGATTTCTTCGGCCTGCTGCGGTGTGAGGTTGGGGACCCGCAGAGCAAAAAGCTTATCGCTGTGATTTTCAGCCTTTTTAAGCGAAATGATTTGTACTCCCGCCCCGGTCGCTTCGGCAACTTCATTATCGCCAAGGTAAACGGCGACATGGCTGACAGAAGAGGTGCTGAACGCGCGAATACCAAATGAGGTCACCCCAAGACTGGAGGAGAACAGCAGGTCGCCCGGCCTGAGGTCGGTATCCGTAATTTCATGCAGCGCTTGATCGGTAAATGAACTTTGATGCTGGAGTTTTACCTCCCATTTCTTTGCCTGGGCATCAACAGCCGTTGCTGATGAATTTTGCTGACTGACGTCAATCGTGCAGGCTGAAAGCAGAAGACCGAAGGGGAGGAGCAGGCAGTAATACGCCGTTGGTTTAGCCATTTTATACAATCCATGTAAAAAAGGCCCTGATCCTCAGGGCCTTGTGCTGGTATTAGCCTTTAATAGCTTTGACCAGGTAGTCGACGATGTCGCCGGTTTTAATCAGCTCTTTCTCGCCGTTACGACGGTATTTGTATTCGATATCGTCGTTGTCGAGGTTACGGTCGCCCAGCACGATGGTATGCGGAATACCGATGAGCTCCATATCAGCAAACATCACGCCTGGACGCTCTTTACGATCGTCCATCAGCACTTCAATACCCTGCGCGCGCAGCTCCGCGTACAGCTTTTCAGCCAGCTCCTGCACACGGTAGGATTTGTGCATGTTCATCGGCAGAATAGCAACCTGGAACGGGGCAATGGCGTCTGGCCATACAATGCCGCGATCGTCGTAGTTCTGTTCAATCGCAGCAGCCACAACGCGAGTGACCCCGATACCGTAGCAGCCCATGGTCAGCGTCTGGTTACGACCATCTTCTCCCTGAACGGCGGCTTTCATCGCTTCAGAGTACTTGGTACCCAACTGGAAGATGTGGCCCACTTCGATACCGCGTTTGATCATCAGCGTACCTTTGCCATCCGGGCTTGGATCGCCGGCGACCACGTTACGAATGTCAGCCACTTCCGGGGTGGCCACATCGCGATCCCAGTTGATACCGAAATAGTGTTTACCGTCGATGTTGGCACCGGCAGCAAAATCGCTCATTACTGCAACGGTACGGTCGATAACCACCGGAATCGGCATGTTCACCGGACCCAGAGATCCTGGACCTGCTTTAACCAGCGCACGAATTTCTTCTTCGGTGGCGAAGGTCAGCGGGCTGGCAACCTGCGGCAGTTTTTCCGCCTTGACTTCGTTCAGCTCGTGATCGCCACGAACCAGCAGCGCAACCAGCGGGTAGCTGCTGCCTTCAACCGCTTTCACCAGCAGTGTTTTCACGGTTTTCTCGATAGGCAGGTTGAATTGTTCAACCAGCTCGGCGATGGTTTTAGCGTTCGGCGTATCAACCAGCGTCATTTCCTGCGTTGCAGCGGCGCGCGGTTCTTTCGGTGCAACAGCTTCGGCAAACTCGATGTTTGCCGCATAGTCGGAAGAGTCAGAGAAGATCACATCGTCTTCACCGCTCTGCGCCAGCACCTGGAATTCGTGAGAGGCGCTGCCGCCGATAGAACCGGTATCCGCTTGTACCGCACGGAAATCCAGCCCCATACGGCTGAAGATTTTGCTATACGCAGCGTACATCGCGTCGTAGGTTTCCTGCAGAGATTCCTGAGAGGTGTGGAAAGAGTAGGCATCTTTCATCAGGAATTCGCGGGAACGCATCACGCCGAAGCGCGGACGTACTTCGTCACGGAATTTGGTCTGGATCTGATAGAAGTTCAGCGGCAGCTGTTTGTAAGAGCTCAGCTCATTACGGATCAGGTCGGTGATCACTTCTTCATGCGTTGGGCCGAGTACGAACGAACGATCGCCACGGTCAGCAATACGCAGCAGTTCCGGGCCGTATTGTTCCCAACGGCCGCTCTCTTCCCACAGTTCAGAAGGCTGAACGACCGGCATCAACACCTCGATCGCACCGGCGTTGTTCATCTCTTCACGCACGATGTTTTCGACTTTTTTCAGGACGCGCACGCCGGTCGGCAGCCAGGTATATAACCCGGAGGCCAGCTTGCGGATCATCCCGGCGCGCAGCATCAGCTGGTGGCTGATGACCTCGGCGTCGGCAGGTGTCTCCTTCAGAGTGGAGAGCAGATATTGGCTAGTACGCATGTTGTTACGGTTCCAGTTGAACGATCGAACAGGCTCAAAATGAGCCTGGCACAAAACAAAAGTGGTTTAGTTTACCAGCGAGAAGGGGATGTCAAAAGAGTACGCGATGCAAATTAGCGGGCTTCCAGAGCAAAGACCTCAAATCCTGACGGCGTCACGCGCCAGCGGACGTTAAAGTCCAGCATCCAGACGGCATAGGTTTTGCCTTCTTCCTCGTTTTTACGGTAGGCAGGACGCGGATCCTGCGCCAGCACTTCGGCAATAAACTGACGAAGATGCGGGTAACGCTGTTCGAGCTTTGGGAGTTGCTCAGCGAGCTCTTCACTGAACGTCACGTCTACACTGGCCTGCGGCGCGTCCTGAGCATAGCTGGCGCGAGCATCAGGCAGCGATTCGGCAAACGGCAGATACGGTTTTATATCCACTACCGGCGTGCCATCAACAAGATCCAGCCCGCCGAGCTCAAGGATTACGTGCTCTTTATGGCAACGGATGCCCCGCAGCTCAACCAACGACATGCCAACAGGGTTCGGACGAAACGTTGAACGCGTGGCAAAGACGCCCATTCTGGCATTGCCGCCAAGACGGGGAGGGCGCACGGTTGGACGCCATCCACCTTCCATTGTCTGGTGAAAAACAAAAATCACCCACAAATGGCTGAAGGCTTCCAGGCCGCGAACGGCATCGGCCTGGTTATAAGGTGCGAGCAAATGCAGTTCACCGCTGGCACTTTTCACCAGACCTGGCTGGCGTGGAACGGCGAACTTTTCTTTATAAGGTGAGCGGATAACGCCTATTTGCTCGAACTGAAAATGGCTCATTTCGCCGAAATGTTCAGTGCAGAACCGATGCAAACCGCCTGGCGATAGCAACCCGGCGTTCCGCTGGTTACTTCGCAACTGTGCAGCAATACCGCATTTGCTTTCATTTTAGATGCGTTAATCTGCATGCGTTTGCGTGCGGTTGGAATGCTCGGTGGAGAATCCTGGTTGGATGCCTGGCAGGATTCGCCGCTGACTTCGCCGAGATCGCGGAACGGTTTGCCAACTAAATCTTCAGCGTTAGTAATGATTCTTACCGGCGCCGCGCGCGGTGCTTTGGGTTTTTCCGGCTCCGCTTTAGGCGGGGTAGCGGTGCTTTGAACGGGTTCAACAGGGGATCTGCTTAACATAGAACAGCCGCTCAGCATGAGTGCTACTAAACAGATCGGTAAAGCACGCATAATATTTCCTCAATGAATGATCTAAACGTCAGATATTGAATCAGGTGCTTGCATAAATGACAAGACGGGCAAGCGCCCGTCCTGATGATATTACAGATTCTGGAAACAGCCTAAAATTACCAGCCCTTAACAGCACCGCCGTTGAAGACTTTATTTGCGGCTTCGTACACTTCGTCAGACTGGTATGCCTGAACGAATTTCTTCACATTCTCAGCATCTTTATTGTCTTCACGAGTCACGATCAGGTTTACGTACGGAGAATCTTTATCTTCAACAAAGATACCGTCTTTAGCCGGGGTCAGGCCGATCTGGCTGGCGTAGGTCGTGTTGATGACTGCCAGTGCGATTTGCGCATCGTCCAGGGAACGCGGCAGTTGCGGCGCTTCCAGTTCAACCAGCTTCAGGTTTTTCGGGTTTTCAATCACGTCCAGTGCGGTCGGCAGCAGACCAACACCGTCTTTCAGTTTGATTAAGCCCACTTTTTGCAGCAGCAGCAGGGAGCGGCCAAGGTTAGTCGGATCGTTTGGAATCGCGACCTGAGAGCCTTCCTGCAACTCATCCAGTGATTTGATTTTTTTAGAGTAGCCCGCAATCGGGTAAACAAAAGTATTACCTGCGGCAACCAGTTTGTAGCCGCGATCTTTGATCTGTTGATCCAGGTACGGTTTGTGCTGGAAGGCGTTAGCATCGATATCGCCTTTGCTCAGCGCTTCGTTAGGCAGGACGTAATCGTTAAACGTGACCAGCTCAACGTCCAGACCGTATTTTTCTTTAGCCACTTTCTGCGCGACTTCTGCGACCTGCTGCTCTGCGCCAACAATAACGCCCACTTTGATGTGGTTAGGATCTTTTTCATCCTGACCGCAACCCACAAGTGCCAGAGAACCGATCAGGGCTCCAACTGCCGCAAAGGTTTTGAATTTGAACGCCATGCTTATTTCCTTTTCTTAATGAGTTTTTAGTGTTGTGTGCAACGTTATTTGTGCGTGACAGCCCGGACGATGCGATCACCGGATAACTGAATTAAATAAACCAGAATGACGAGCAATACCAGCACTGTATTCATGACGGTAGCGTTGTAGCCAATATAACCGTACTGATAACCAATCTGGCCAAGACCACCGGCACCGACGGCACCGCCCATCGCGGAATAACCCACCAGCGTGATAAGGGTGATGGTGGCCGCATTGACCAGCCCAGGCAGTGCTTCTGGTAGTAATACCTTACGTACAATTTGCAGCGGCGTGGCGCCCATTGCACGGGAGGCCTCAATCAGCCCGGTCGGGATTTCGAGCAGCGCGTTTTCCACCATACGGGCGATAAACGGCGCGGCGCCGACGGTCAGCGGGACGATAGCGGCCTGCAGTCCAATAGAGGTGCCAACGATCATGCGGGTGAACGGAATCATCCACACCAGCAAGATAATGAACGGGATGGAACGGAAAATATTCACCAGTGCAGAGAGCGTGCGGTAGAGCTTCGCGTTCTCAATGATTTGCCCCGGCCGCGTTACGTACAGCAACACGCCAACCGGCAGGCCAATCACAAAACCAAAAAAACCGGACACAAAGGTCATTGCCAGCGTTTCCCATACGCCGCGAACCAGCAGCCACATCATCGGTTCAGACATAACCCAGTACCTCTACTTTTACATGGTGTTCCTGCAACCAGTTAATGGCCGCTTGTGTATCTTCCTGTGTGCCGTGCATTTCAGTCAGCATGATGCCGAACTTCACGCCGCCGGCGTAATCCATCTGCGCGCTAATAATGTTGTTATTCACGTTAAAACGACGGGCCGTCTCAGAAAGTAATGGCGCATCAACCGAATGACCGGTGAATTCCATGCGCAGCATTGGCACGCTGTCGGCTTCTGGCTTTGCTTTTAAACGTTCCAGATAATCTTCCGGGATATCCAGGTGTAGCGTGGACTGGATAAATTTCTGTGCCAGCGGCGTTTTCGGGTGGGAGAACACTTCGCTGACGGTGTCCTGCTCAATCAGCTCACCATTACTGATGACCGCCACGCAGTCACAAATGCGTTTTACAACGTCCATCTCATGGGTAATCAGCAGAATGGTGAGTCCCAAACGACGGTTAATGTCTTTCAATAATTCCAGAATCGAGCGGGTTGTTGCCGGATCAAGTGCGCTGGTGGCTTCATCACACAGCAACACTTTTGGATTGCTGGCCAGCGCACGCGCAATCGCCACTCGCTGTTTTTGTCCGCCGGAAAGGTTGGCCGGGTAGCTGTCGTGCTTGTCGCCAAGGCCGACTAAATCCAGCAGTTCTGTTACACGGCGTTTGATCTCTTCCTTTGGCGTGTTATCCAGTTCCAGCGGCAGCGCGACGTTGCCAAACACGGTACGGGAAGAGAGCAGGTTAAAGTGTTGGAAAATCATGCCGATTTGACGGCGAGCTTTAGTCAGCTCGGATTCAGAAAGCGTCGTCAGCTCCTGACCGCCAACCTGAACACTGCCCTCGGTTGGGCGTTCAAGTAAGTTAACGCAGCGAATGAGCGTACTTTTACCGGCACCGGAGGCGCCAATGACGCCATAAATCTGCCCGGCAGGAACGTGCAAGCTGACTTTATTTAGCGCCTGAATGGTGCGAGTCCCCTGCTGGAACACTTTGGTGATATTCGAAAGTTTAATCATTGGTTATTTATTATCGTAATTAAGTTAGCCGTGGCATTTTCGTCTGTCTGGGACGGTCGAAGCCGTCAACAAGATGGATGTTAAGGCATCCAGACGTCTAAATCAATCTAGCTTTGCACGATGAGCACTTTCTTGCCCGCCGAAACATGCGATACTAGAGCCACATGCCTTATTCAGGAGCTATAAAAGGTGGCAAAATCTGTACCCGCAATTTTTCTCGACCGCGACGGCACCATTAATGTGGACCACGGTTACGTACATGAGATTGACGAGTTCGAGTTTATCGACGGCGTTATTGATGCCATGCGTGAACTTAAAAATATGGGTTACGCGCTCATTATCGTGACAAACCAGTCTGGTATCGCTCGTGGCAAATTTACTGAGGCACAGTTTGAAACGTTGACCGAATGGATGGACTGGTCGCTGGCCGATCGCGACGTTGATCTGGATGGTATCTACTATTGCCCGCATCATCCGCAGGGCACAGTAGAAGAGTATCGTCAGGTCTGCGACTGTCGTAAACCGCATCCTGGAATGTTGATCTCCGCCCGAGACTTCCTGCATATCGATATGGCCGCTTCCTATATGGTAGGCGACAAGATAGAAGATATGCAGGCAGCGGCAGCGGCGAATGTTGGAACGAAGGTTCTGGTGCGCACGGGTAAACCTGTTACGCCGGAAGCAGAAAATGCGGCAGATTTGGTCATAAACAGTCTGGCAGACCTGCCAATGGCGATAAAAAAGCAGCAAAAGTAAGCGCAATGGATAAAAGGTGAGCGGTTGAAACAAAAATGCATTTTTCCGCTTGTCTTCCTGAGTCGACTCCCTATAATGCGCCTCCATCGACACGGCGGATGTGAATCACTTCACGCAAATAGCCGGTTCGGTTGAAGAGAAAAACCTGAAAATGAGGGTTGACTCTGAAAGAGGAAAGCGTAATATACGCCACCTCGCGACAGAGCGCTAAAGCGCGTCGCAACTGCTCTTTAACAATTTATCAGACAATCTGTGTGGGCACTCGAAGATACGGATTCTTAACGTCGCAAGACGAAAAATGAATACCAAGTCTCTGAGTGAACACGTAATTCATTACGAAGTTTAATTCACGAGCATCAAACTTAAATTGAAGAGTTTGATCATGGCTCAGATTGAACGCTGGCGGCAGGCCTAACACATGCAAGTCGAACGGTAGCACAGAGGAGCTTGCTCCTTGGGTGACGAGTGGCGGACGGGTGAGTAATGTCTGGGAAACTGCCCGATGGAGGGGGATAACTACTGGAAACGGTAGCTAATACCGCATAACGTCGCAAGACCAAAGAGGGGGACCTTCGGGCCTCTTGCCATCGGATGTGCCCAGATGGGATTAGCTAGTAG
>NZ_KB976060.1:0-2474 GCF_000398845.1 Citrobacter sp. KTE151
GAGCACGCGGCCCTCCGCCGTTCTGAGGCTGACTTGATGGATGCCGCGCCCGTTCATCGCTATAGTGCGCTGGATGCCGTGCTGGCGGATTTCTCCGTGCTCGATGGTTAAGCCGGGGAATGTTTGCGCCGTGTGACGCTGTGATGCAATAATCATAATGTTGGTTCCATTGGGTTGGTTCTGACAATGGCGCGGCTTTGGTTGCCACCTTCACCGCGCCGCTTTTGGTTCCCCTGTTAGCGCAGGGGCTCCAATCTCTTAGACGGGCCATGCCTTCCCAGTCTGGCCCGTCGCTCTTAACTCTCCTCTTTGAACACGCGGAACACACTGGCCCGGCTAATGTTCAAATCTCTGGCGATACGTGCAGCAGGTATGCCGATCTCCCGCTTCTCCAGAATCTTTTTGCGTACCTCAGGCGTGACCTTTATCGGCCTGCCAAGGTGCTTGCCTGCTTTCTTCGCTGAATCAATCCCGGCTCGCTGACGTTCCAGCATCGAGGTGCGTTCCATTTCCGCGATCCCCGCCAGCATGGTGAGCATGAGCTTGCCCGCTGGGGTTGTTGCGTCGAATCCTTCCCGGAGGCTGATCAGGGTGATGCCCTTCGCTTTCAGGTCTTCCACCACTTCCAGCGTGCTGGCGGCATTGCGTCCTATCCGGTCGATAGCCGCCACCACGATCACGTCACCGCTCCCGGCGACCTTCATCAGGGCGGAGAATCCGGGGCGCTCCATTACGGGCGTGATGCCGCTTACTCCCTCGTCACTCAGGATCCGCGCATCGGGATAGCGTTGCAGGATGGCGTCTGTTTGCCCGCCAAGGTTCTGCTCTGCGGTTGATACGCGTACATAGCCAAAAATCATTATCGTTACCGTCTCAAAAGGTTGCTTGAGAAAATAATAGACGCTTTCGACGCATAAAACAATCTCAAATCCTCGTAAGGCCCCTCTAATTGGGGCGTCGCGTAAGGGATGCCTTTTTGACGGTATGCGAGGGCAACGCCCGCGCCCCTCCCCCTCAGTCGTGACGGCACACTTTACGGGCGGCACCTCGCCGCTGACTTTGACGAGACAACATATGACTAATTCAAATACCGCTCAGGTGGATAACCAGCTGAGCCAAATTTATGACGCGCTGGGCGAGTACGCCGCGCCGCTGCCTCAGATTGATAACCTTGCCATTACCCGCGAGCAGGCGATCAGCCTTCTCGATCAGGCCACCGCACTGGATGCCGATGCCGCGCAGCTGCGTGAGCAACGCGAAGGCCAGCACGATGCCGCCACCCTGCTGGAGCGTCAGCTGGCGACCGTTGTCGCGCTGGTTGAGGAGGGCAAAGCCTGTCTGCGTTCCGGGGAACCGGTTCGCCCTGAGTGCGCGATGGCCCCAAGCCTGATCCCTGAGGTAGAAAACGAGCTTTCAGCCGCCCGGCAGCAGCTTGCCGCCACTGGCTCGCAGATCTCCGCCATCGTGCAGCGGTCTGCCCTACTGCGCCGCCAGTGTGAGGATCTGCTGACCAAGGCGCTGAGCGACGCCCGTGTGGCTCATGTGCAGGCCCTGCTTGATGCTGCTATTCAGCAGGCTGCTGAGCTGGGGCTGGAGCTGGCAAACAGTAACCAGTACACCACGGCGATCCGTGTGGACAGCCGTCTGGCGGTTCTGGGCCGTAATAACGGCATGTTATCCAGCCTGAAAAACTACGGGAGTGCCAGATAATGACCATTAAAGCCGTACTGGCGCAGCTGGCTGCGTTAAACAGCACCATGACCAAGAGCCTCGCCGGAGACGATGCGGGGCGTGAGGCAAGGCTGAATTTTGAAGACCATAAGCTGATTGCTGACTGCTGGCAGGCCAAAGCCCCCCGCGCTCAGGTTGAGGAGCTGAAAAAGTCCCTCAAAACTACCCATGACCTCCCCGACGCGGAGCGTAAAGCAGCATTCTCAGCCGTTCGCCAGCACCTGCTCAAATCCACCGCAGGCGATGCGCTGGAGCAGGCCATGAGCGGCTCCCCTGTGCAGTTCGCGCCGGATATGACCGTGAGCCGCAACATGAGCACCGAGCAAATCCACCTCGCACGGCAGCAGCAGATCAGTGATCAGCAGCTTATCCGTGATTGTGAAGTTGCCGGGGTGGCCACCGGGCAGATCGTAGAGCTGGCGACACGTCTTGAAGACACTCGAGGCCTGCCTAATAACATCAGACAGCCCGGCATTGATGCTGTGCGTCAGCAATTAACTCAGGCACAACCGAGCCCCGCAGCGCAGGGCATCGACTGGTCTGGTACTCAATGGAGTAACAAATAATGACTTTTAACCGCACTTACGCGCCAGACATCGATCAGACCTTCCAGCAGGGAGGCCGTGGTGGCAGCGCCGAGCCGTTCCAGAATCAGCCTTATGCGCCGGGTGAGTCCATTGGCGGCGCAGCTGGTCGCCAGTCCACTGCAAAGGGCGATTTTGACGGCATCACGTTGACCGATC
>NZ_KB976061.1:0-5291 GCF_000398845.1 Citrobacter sp. KTE151
CCCTGTCTACGGCAAAGCCGCAGGCCATAACCGCGATCACCTCTCCGGGGAGTGGGTTGTGGAGGCTGGCGCGGTGTCTGTTCGCTCCCGCGTGTCTGCTGCTGAGGCGGCGAACAAGTGGGAGCAGGCTGTGGCGTCTGCTGTCGCGGCAGGTAAGCCGTAATGGAAAGGCCCGTGATGCTTATCCCGGAGCGTGCCATTGCCGATCCCGATGCTAACCGCATCAGGGCAATGCAGGAGCGTATCCGGCGAGCCACAAAGCGCCGGGCGCAGGAAACGCAGGAGCGAGCCATGGCTGCGCCAGATTATCACTGGAGCGCATCCCGCCGCAGATAGCAAAAAGGGCCCGAATATGGGCCCTTGTCTTTTGCGTGCCAGCACGCCCGCTACCGCTACCGACTGGCAAAGCTGCGCGGCTGCGTGAAAGAGCTTTTTACCGGGACGCTTTGGGTTTGTGTGCGCCCATCTGGGTATTGCAGGTTTACATTGATATTGGCGTCTGAAATATCAATTTTCCCTCCGCGTTGCCCGGCTGGCATGGTCTCCGGCGCGATCTTGTAGTTGTTCTGGTTATTCAGGGCCATGCTAACGCCAGAATTAACCACGGATTGCGGGATGCTGCTATTTTTCACGTTCTCTTTGCGGAGGATGGCCCGCGTTACGTTCAGCAGAGTGTTCTGATCGGT
Source organism: Citrobacter sp. KTE151 (assembly GCF_000398845.1). Taxonomy (NCBI): domain Bacteria; kingdom Pseudomonadati; phylum Pseudomonadota; class Gammaproteobacteria; order Enterobacterales; family Enterobacteriaceae; genus Citrobacter; species Citrobacter sp. KTE151. The sequence continues at coordinate 687 of NZ_KB976061.1, forward strand.
TAAGTCCAGCTGCTGATCTGGGTCGTAGCCTGTCCATTCGCTCGCCTGCCGGATGTAGCGCGGCACCTCAGGATCACCGCTCGCATAGGTGCTGATAATCTCCCGTAGCGTGCGCTTGCGTCCACCCTGATATTTCCCAGTGCTATAACGCAGCAGCTGCCCGGCAGACGCTGCAATGCCTGCCTGCTGGGTTGGGAAGCGCCGCCAGTTGCCGTTAGCGTCCTTCACGTTACCAACGTTATTGCCTGCCCAGTTCCCGGCAGCACCGCTGCCTGCTGCCGCTGCGGATGGTGAGGAAATATTGCCGCCTAGCGCGACCTCTCCGGCTGTTTGCGGGCCGTATGCCGTTGCGTGTGCATTCGCATTGCCCTGCTCTACAAAGTTGAGCTGCTGCTGGCGCATGAGCTGCTGCTGGCGTTTCAGTGCCCTGTATCGGTCGCCCTCTGGCCCTGCGGTCTGCATACCGACGCCCTTGTCCTGCAAGGTGTTCATTTCCTGCTGATAGGCATCGAGACGCCAGCCGTATTTGCGGCGGGCCTGCTGCTGCGTATCGAGGCGCATCCCCTTTTCATAATCGCGGCGCAGACTGTCCTCACTGCCCCCGGTCATTTTAACCAGTGCCATGCGCATGACATCGAGAGCAGGCAGGGCGCGGCGGGCGTAGTCCTCAAACTGGTTGTTGAGCTTCGCCACGTTATCGCGGATCTCGCTGCCTTCGGTCTTCGCAGGGCCATGCACGGTGGCAACCTGAGTGAGCACGTCTTTCAGCTTCTCCGGGTCAGTACCTTTAAGGGCATCGGTAAGGCGCTGGCGTTCGCCAGCATCAAGGCCCCCGCGCTTGAGGTATTCATTGCCCATAGCCTCCAGCCCTTTGCCGCTCTGAATCTGCCCCAAAGCGGCGTAACTGGTGGCGTTTACGCCGTCAGGGTTAATTTTCAGGCGGCTGAGGCGACTTGAGACGCCGCTCATATCTGCGCTGCTCATCTGGTCGATTGCCAGCGCGTCATTGATGCCGACGCCAAGGTGGCGCGAGAGAGCCACGATTGAATCAGGGCCGTAACCATAGGCCCGGTGGATGCCCTGCCGGGTCATATCGAGCAGGGTCTGATCGCCGTGATGATTGCCGCCAAAGCGCTGCCCGTAAAGAGAATCAGGGCCCAGCGTGCTGCTAATGGTGCCAAAAGCGCCGCCAGACTGGAGGACTTCGAGCGCCATCGGGTTGTTGATGCCGTTGCGCAGGGCCATGCGGGCCATGAATGCCCGTGAAGGGTCGCCCATTGCGCCACCGCGCTGGAGGTTCGCATTAATGCGGCTCAGCAGGTTGGTGGAGCCCTGCAAATCCATACCGGGGATCCCTGAACTCATCAGGCCAGCCATTGCACCCGCATAGCCTGGCACATTAGGCGCGGTCAGGCTCATGCGTGCCTGCTGGATGGCAAAGTCGCTGATCGCCTGCATAGCTTCGCCAGCCTGCGCAAATGCGCCTGATTTGCCGATAGCCTCCCCCATTAGCAGGCCCATGCGGCGCAGCTGCTGATCGTTGTTTACGACACGGGAAGCGGAGAGCTGGCCCATTGTGCCCGCGACGCTGTTTGGATCGAGACCGTAGGAGCGGGCCAGACCGCCAGAAACCAGCATCCCGGTGCCTAGGTTCTGGCCCGGCTGGATGTTGGCGGCGCGGGAATAGGTGGAGGCCAGCGCGATGGCGTCACCGTTGGTCATGCCCAGATTGTTGGCGGAGCTCATGACGCCGCGCTGGAGGCTGGAAAAGCTGACAATGCCGCCCATCTGGCGGTATAGCTTATCAAGCCCGATCACGTTGTCCTGTGCCTGCCCGATCTTGTCAGCGACCGCGCCGATAATCTTCCCTACGCCGAGCGCCGCAAGCCCGCCGACCAAGCCCATGAGTCCGGCACCTGCTCCGCCAGACAGCCCGGCGTTCATTGCCCCGCTAATGGTGCCGCCGACCGGGCCAGCGTTGCGCAGCATCGTGCTGAGGTGATTCTGCCATACCGAAGGCTGGTTATTATTCTGCGGCCCGCCCTGAGGCGCTGGAGAAGGATTTGAGGGGGTAGGCGCTGGCGGTTTCGGCTTCGGTTTCGGGGCGTCGTCAAACTCCACGCCCAGAAAGTTGAGCATGGCCTGCATCTTTTTGATGCGCTCAGCCTGATCGCCATACATCTTTTTCCAGTCAGCCATGAGCGGGTTAGACGCTCCTTGGCCCGTCTTGCCCATGGTCGTTCTGAGCTCGGTCTGGACTTTCAGCAGCTTCTGCATCTGCTTGATGAAGGCGTCCAAGTCCTCTTTTGACTTGACGTTAATCGGCTCAAACTTCTGCTTGTTGGCCTGCCCTACCTGAGAGGCAAGGATGCGGATCTGGTCGTTGACCATTTGAATCTGTTGCTTGAGGTCTGCCGCGTCAAATTGCGCGGAGACCGGGATTTTAATCGCCATGTTATAGCCCTGTTTTGTCATCGTCAGGGCCAGTCTGGCGTCACGACATTTGCACCGCTTCAATTACGGCAGTGACGCCGCAAGCCGCGCCAGCTGTGGATAACTTTGATAAAATCACCTTGCTATTATGACCAAAATGGTCAAAATACAAATCACGCAGCCTGACAGCTGCTGTTAATTTCCGTGTCCAGCAAGGGCGGAAAGTACACCCCAGCCGTGGGGGGTTAGCGGGTGACGCTCTCTCACCCATCACCATGGCGCGAGAGCGAGGGGCAGCAGATCAGTGCGGACTCTCCGGGGCAGAAACGCCCGCATCACCGCATAAGTCCTTATGGTCTGCATTTAGTGCTTTTGGCATGAATCACTCAAAAAGTCCCGCCAGACCATCGGCGGGCAATGACCAACCCTGAGGAAACCCCATTGAAGATTTACCGCGAGGCGCTGGCTGAGAAACTGAGGATCAGCCCACGCCATATGCGCAGGTTAGAGGAGCTACACCCCCCTGACGGGCGCGATAAAAAGGGCCATTACTGGCTAACCGGGCCGGAGCTGACGAGGTTCATAAAGCAGCAGCGCCGACCAGAAAGAAGACGTTAAGAGAGAGCCGAAATGACTGGGAAGAATGACTGGCTGTTAATACCGAATTTGCTGGATGAAGCGCTGGCCCGCACGCCTGCACCGTCCTGCGGTGGCGGCTTTGAGGACTGGAAACGGGACATCACCGGGATCATGTGCTGGCTGCGCTACCTGAGCCGCGACGCTGAGGCCGTGAACGTCTGCACCCGATGGAGTGAGGAGCCCGGCATTACACCTGCTCAGCGGGCCAGTAATGCCTCCCTGCTGTCATCCACCGCCCGCTATGTGCTCAGCCTGCCACCGGACACGGCGAAAGCCTACGCCATCGGCCTGCTGTACCGTGCGCCCGGTCTGGTTGATGACATTCAAACGGGCCGCTTTGGGGCTGAATATCAGCCCACTGCCGAGCAGCTGCGCCAGCAGGAAGCCCAGCGCGAAGCCAGACAGCAGGAATTTGAGGCCCGTCAGCTGGAGCAGGAGCAGGCAACGCAGAAGCAACGCCAGAAAGCCTATGCAGATGCGATGCGCATTTATGGCAAGGGTAACGCCGATCCCGAAGCCGTCCGCGCAACCCCGTACTGGCGCGAGAAAGAGAAAGCCGCAGGCTTTCGCCTCCCCGTTCCTGAGGGCGTCCGCTGCGGTTCGGCCCGCATGTTCCTGCCTGTCGTCGGCCCGGTCTGGTGGAATAGCGCCTTGATCGTGCCGCTGCATGTCATCAATGAGCATGTGAAGCTGGGCCAAGCATCAATCGAGCTTATTTGCGGTACGGCTAACCCGCCAGTCTCCCGCACGGGTGACAAGCGCGGCCTCAAAGGTGGCTTGCGTCAGGGCGCTTTCTTCCCGATTAACCTCGACAAAGCCCGCCATGGTGAGCCACTGGTTATCGTTGAAGGGCTCATGACGGGGATCGCCGCCTCGCTCATGATGGGCGGCAAACTCCCGGTAATTTGTGCCATGTCCTGCGAGTTTTTCAGCAGCGTGATCGACGAGCTCCAGATTGCCTATCCTGCATCACCTTTCTACATCATCGGTGACGTGGGAGCAGGGCACCGCAAGGCCGCAGACCTCGCCACTGAGAGAGGACGCGCTGAGATTTACGCGGTAGACCTTGAGCCATGCCTGCCGGAGGAAGGGGCCGACGCGTTCGATATGCTGGCCCGTCATGGGGTCGATAATGGCATGGTGCTGTTGCGCTCCATGTTCCGCACTGCCCGGCTGGCGCGTGGTGATGCTACTGTCTCCCCGTCATCGTCAGTCAATCCTTAGTACCAAAGCCGCTCTGTGACAGGGGCGGCTTTTTCATTCCTTGAGGAGCCGAAAATCAAAATGAGCGAGCAAACGCAGCAGTTATTTACCGCCGAGCTGTGCAGCATGATCCCCAAGGCGCTGGCGCAGTGGTTCCGTGAGGGTGGCAAATCGGCGGGGCCTGAGGGCCCTGTGATTGCGTTCGGCCTGCGCATCAAGCGCGGCGGAGTGATGACAATTATGGGGCATTCTATCGAGGGGCATAAGTGGGCCACCCCGGCCTATTACGCCGACGCGGCTCGCATCATGCGCAAGGATAAGCGGGGCAAA
>NZ_KB976062.1:0-2582 GCF_000398845.1 Citrobacter sp. KTE151
TGTACTGAACCCCGGATCCTGGACAAACAGTTCAGACTCCGGAGGTTCAAAATGAAACATCCTTTTTCTCTCAGACTGGCGGCTGTTCAGCACGTTCTGTCCGGCCAAGCCGGAATTGCTGAAGCTGCACGCCAGTTTAAAGTCGGCAGGACGCCACTCTCCCGCTGGATACGCGCCTTCAGGCAGCAGGGTGAGACAGGTCTGGAGCATCGTCCTCATCGTTTTTATTCCGCAGAGTTCAAACTTCGTGTGGTTCACTATATCCTTGAAAACCGCTGCAGCAGCGCTGACGCTTCTGCGCTCTTTGCCATTCCCAATGAGACGCTAATCCAGAACTGGTTGCACAGATATCGTACAAAAGGCACAGTGGAACTTAATCCGTCCAGAGCAGGCTCCGCCATGACCAAACGTAAACAGCCTTCCGAAGCAAAACCTTACAGTGAAATGACGCATCCTGAGCTGCTCAGAGAGCTTGAATATCTGCGAGCGGAGAATGCATATTTAAAAAAGCTGAAGGCCCTGAGAGCGGAAAATGCGCTCAGGGAGCAGCAGAAAAAGCCCGGCTAGTCCGCCTGCTGCTGCCTGACCACTCGCTGAGATGCCTGCTGCGGGCGGCCAGCCTGCCCCGCAGCAGCTGGTACTATCATCAGGCTAAACCCGCCAGCAGGCCTGACAAATACGCGGAAGTAATACCGCTTATGGCGGCAATCCACAGGCAACACAAGGAGTGCTATGGCTATCGTCGCATGACTACGGAGCTGAGAAGAAGGGGTACCCGACTGAACCATAAAACGGTGGGGAAGCTGATGAGGCGGCAGGGTCTGTTCTGTCAGATTCGGCGCAAAAAGTACAGTTCGTGGATGAACGACAGTAATCAGGCTTCGCTTAATCTTCTTGCCCGGCGCTTCAGAACAGAAGAAAGCGGAAAAAAGTGGTGCACTGATGTGACAGAGTTCAGGATCGGACAGGAGAAGCTGTATCTGTCTGTGGTGCAGGACCTGTTTAATCTCGAAATTATCGCGTGGCAGATGTCTCAGAAGCCGGTGCTGAGCCTGACCTGCGGGATGCTGGAACAAGCGCTGAAAGCCCCAGTCCGGAAAACAGGGCTGATGCTACACAGTGACAGTAATAATGCCGATGTCAGTCTTTACCACCACTTAGTTTGCCGTTTAACCAGATTGGTGTGATTACTGATGCAGTGAAGACCTTCCCGCATCCTGACTCACACAGCGATCGACCTTTTGTGTCCTGCCCTGGACCCGTCGGTTGCCGGAAGCGCCTTCATGCGAGGCATCTCCTCACCGATGCGCGTGACTCAAGAAGGGCCTGACGGCTTGTCTCGTTACTGTCCTGTCCGGGTTATCTGTCTGGAGATTCAACTCTGTTTCCTCACAGGAGCTCTGTCATGGTTGATAAAGTTACCGAAGCTGCCGTTGTGGGTGGCGTGGATACACATAAAGATTTGCACGTTGCCGCTGTCGTAGATCAGAACAATAAAGTCCTTGGGACTCAGTATTTCTCCACAACACGACAAGGTTACCGGCAGATGCTGGCATGGATGACCTCGTTTGGGACATTAAAGCGAATTGGTGTTGAGTGCACAGGTACCTATGGTTCCGGTTTGCTTCGTTATTTTCAGAACGCCGGGTTAGAAGTTCTTGAGGTGACTGCTCCAGACCGGATGGAGCGACGCAAACGGGGTAAAAGTGACACAATTGATGCTGAATGTGCCGCTCATGCAGCATTCTCAGGCATCAGGACAGTTACTCCCAAAACGCGTGATGGCATGATTGAGTCCCTGCGGGTATTAAAAACTTGCCGAAAAACAGCAATATCAGCCCGCAGAGTCGCTCTCCAGATTATCCATTCAAATATTATCTCTGCCCCGGATGAATTACGTGAACAGCTCAGAAATATGACGCGCATGCAGCTCATCAGGACCCTGGGTTCCTGGAGACCTGATGCCAGTGAATACCGCAATGTAACCAACGTTTATCGCATTTCATTAAAGTCCCTTGCCCGACGCTATCTCGAGTTACATGACGAAATCGCTGATCTGGATGTCATGATTGCGGCAATTGTCGACGAGTTGGCACCTGAGCTGATTAAACGTAATGCTATCGGATACGAAAGCGCTTCACAGTTGCTGATCACTGCCGGAGACAATCCTCAACGGTTAAGATCAGAATCAGGATTTGCGGCACTGTGTGGTGTCAGCCCGGTCCCCGTTTCTTCTGGAAAAACGAACCGTTACCGACTTAATCGTGGTGGAGATCGTGCTGCAAATAGTGCACTTCACATCATCGCCATCGGACGCTTACGAACTGACGCAAAAACAAAGGAATATGTCGCCAGGCGTGTAGCCGAAGGACATACAAAAATGGAAGCGATACGCTGTCTAAAGCGATATATCTCCCGCGAAGTTTACACGTTACTGCGCAATCAAAACAGGCGGATCAACAGTATCCCGATAACAGCTTGACTCTTAGAAGGGCGTCCAGGGCTGGCAGTACCGGACGCCGATGTGGCGTTCAATGCTGGCAGATGCCGGAGTGACCCAGAGTATGTCACGCAAAGGGAAC
>NZ_KB976063.1:0-1136985 GCF_000398845.1 Citrobacter sp. KTE151
TATGTTAGCCGGGCGACGGTTGTCCCGGTTTAAGCATGTAGGCGGAGATTCCAGGTAAATCCGGAGTCTTGTTAACGCTGAGGTGTGATGACGAGGCACTACGGTGCTGAAGTAACAAATGCCCTGCTTCCAGGAAAAGCCTCTAAGCATCAGGTAACACAAAATCGTACCCCAAACCGACACAGGTGGTCAGGTAGAGAATACCAAGGCGCTTGAGAGAACTCGGGTGAAGGAACTAGGCAAAATGGTGCCGTAACTTCGGGAGAAGGCACGCTGATATGTAGGTGAAGTGATTTACTCATGGAGCTGAAATCAGTCGAAGATACCAGCTGGCTGCAACTGTTTATTAAAAACACAGCACTGTGCAAACACGAAAGTGGACGTATACGGTGTGACGCCTGCCCGGTGCCGGAAGGTTAATTGATGGGGTTATCCGTAAGGAGAAGCTCTTGATCGAAGCCCCGGTAAACGGCGGCCGTAACTATAACGGTCCTAAGGTAGCGAAATTCCTTGTCGGGTAAGTTCCGACCTGCACGAATGGCGTAATGATGGCCAGGCTGTCTCCACCCGAGACTCAGTGAAATTGAACTCGCTGTGAAGATGCAGTGTACCCGCGGCAAGACGGAAAGACCCCGTGAACCTTTACTATAGCTTGACACTGAACACTGGTCCTTGATGTGTAGGATAGGTGGGAGGCTTTGAAGTGTGGACGCCAGTCTGCATGGAGCCAACCTTGAAATACCACCCTTTAATGGCTGGTGTTCTAACGTAGACCCGTAATCCGGGTTGCGGACAGTGTCTGGTGGGTAGTTTGACTGGGGCGGTCTCCTCCTAAAGAGTAACGGAGGAGCACGAAGGTTAGCTAATCCTGGTCGGACATCAGGAGGTTAGTGCAAAGGCATAAGCTAGCTTGACTGCGAGAGTGACGGCTCGAGCAGGTGCGAAAGCAGGTCTTAGTGATCCGGTGGTTCTGAATGGAAGGGCCATCGCTCAACGGATAAAAGGTACTCCGGGGATAACAGGCTGATACCGCCCAAGAGTTCATATCGACGGCGGTGTTTGGCACCTCGATGTCGGCTCATCACATCCTGGGGCTGAAGTAGGTCCCAAGGGTATGGCTGTTCGCCATTTAAAGTGGTACGCGAGCTGGGTTTAGAACGTCGTGAGACAGTTCGGTCCCTATCTGCCGTGGGCGCTGGAGAATTGAGGGGGGCTGCTCCTAGTACGAGAGGACCGGAGTGGACGCATCACTGGTGTTCGGGTTGTCATGCCAATGGCATTGCCCGGTAGCTAAATGCGGAAGAGATAAGTGCTGAAAGCATCTAAGCACGAAACTTGCCCCGAGATGAGTTCTCCCTGACCCTTTAAGGGTCCTGAAGGAACGTTGAAGACGACGACGTTGATAGGTCGGGTGTGTAAGCGTAGCGATACGTTGAGCTAACCGATACTAATGAACCGTGAGGCTTAACCTTACAACGCCGAAGATGTTTTGGCGAAAGAGACATCGAAATTCAGCTTGATTACAGATTACATCGACAGACCCGAGAGGTGTGTTGATAAACAGAATTTGCCTGGCGGCTGTAGCGCGGTGGTCCCACCTGACCCCATGCCGAACTCAGAAGTGAAACGCCGTAGCGCCGATGGTAGTGTGGGGTCTCCCCATGCGAGAGTAGGGAACTGCCAGGCATCAAATTGCAGTAAACCGGGATGAATAATCCGGGTAGTGACAAAGAAATTCGGTGGAGCGGTAGTTCAGTTGGTTAGAATACCTGCCTGTCACGCAGGGGGTCGCGGGTTCGAGTCCCGTCCGTTCCGCCACTTATTAAGAGCCCTGAGCTAACGCTCAGGGCTTTTTCTTTTCCAGCTATTTAATTATTGCTGAATCCGCAAAAATCCTCTGCATTTTTCACTCTTTTTCGGCAAAGAACTGATGGTCATAATCCTCTCAGTTAACGAACATAGTGATTAAAAAGAGGAATTCTATGACTATCCCTGCATTTGGTTTAGGTACGTTTCGCCTGAAAGACGACGTGGTTATCGCTTCTGTCAAAACGGCGCTTGAGCTGGGCTACCGTGCTGTCGACACTGCGCAAATCTATGAAAATGAAGCGGCTGTTGGTCAGGCAATTGCCGAAAGTGGCGTACCGCGTAACGAGTTGTACATCACCACCAAGATCTGGATTGAAAATCTCAGCAAAGACAAACTGACCCCAAGTCTGAAAGAAAGTCTGAAGAAACTGCGTACGGATTATGTTGATTTGACGCTGATCCACTGGCCATCTCCGGGCGATGCGGTATCCGTTGAAGAGTTTATGCAGGCGCTGCTTGAAGCGAAAGAGCAGGGGCTGACTCGCGAAATTGGTATCTCAAACTTCACTATTCCGCTGATGGAAAAAGCCATTGCTACAGTAGGTGCAGACAATATCGCGACCAACCAGATTGAGCTGTCTCCGTATCTGCAGAGTCGTAAGGTGGTTGACTGGGCTAAAGCGCACGGTATCCACATCACCTCTTACATGACGCTGGCTTACGGTAAGGCGCTAAAAGATGAAGTGATTGCACGTATTGCCGCTAAACATAACGCGACCCCGGCGCAGGTTATTCTGGCATGGGCAATGGATGAAGGTTACTCCGTGATCCCTTCATCTACCAAGCGTGAAAACCTGGCAAGCAACCTGCTGGCGCTGGACCTGCATCTGGATACTGAAGATAAAAAAGCGATCGCGGCACTGGACTGCAACGATCGTCTTGTCAGCCCGGAAGGCCTGGCCCCTGATTGGGATTAATTGCCCGACCCTCTGTACCTTTAACCCTCTTTCACAGCTCCTTCGGGGGCTGTTCTTATATACTCACTTAAAAAGTCTATAAATGCCCGAATGCGTGTACTGACCGCACGATCGCTGTAGTAAACGGCGCTGAAAGGCATTTCTACCGGCAGACGTTTATCGGCCAGCAGCTCCACCAGTTCTCCCCGCGCGATCTCTTTATCAATCATATAATCTGAAAGACATGCGATACCATTGCCGCTCAGGCAAAGCTGTTTTAACGTTTCCCCGCTGTTGGAAGAAATCCCACATTCGACCTCATGGAGCTGTCCGTCGCTACGGGCAATCGGCCAGGTATTGAGTGAAAGGGGTTCGGAAAACCCCAGACACAGATGCTGCTTTAACTGTTCGACGGTCTCGGGCTTGCCAAAACGGGCAATATAGTCCGGTGAGGCAATAATCTTACGATAGCTGGTAAACAACGGACGCGCACGCAGGCTCGAGTCAGTCAGCATACCTGCTCGTATCGCGACATCCACTTTTCGTTCAATAAGATTGATGAACGTTTCTGAGGAGACAAGAGACAACGTCATCTCAGGATATCTCTCACGGAACGGTCTGATTAGCGGCATCAGGAAATGCAGCATCACCGGCGTTGCCGCGTCGATACGCAGCAGGCCGCGCGGGGTATTGCGCGACTCCATGATTTCCGTTTCTGCTGCTGCCATCTCTTGCAGTATCTGCTGCACACGCCTGAAGTAGCGTTCTCCTTCTTCAGTCAGGCTTAGCTGTCGGGTAGTTCGATTAAGCAGACTCACACCCAATTTCATCTCCAGCTTTTTTACTGCCCGACTGACCGCGGAATTAGCCTGACCGAGTTGTTCTGCCGCCCGGCTGAAGCTGCCGCTTTCCACAACGGCCACAAAAATCGCAAGTTCTTCAGAGGTTGCTTTCATTTTTGCACCTGACGCAAAATTATATTGAGATTTTGAATATTTTTGTTATTAAAACATCCCGGCATACTGCGTGTCATCTGATTACTGATGTTACGGAGTTATTTATGCCTCTCGCTTTATTTGCACTAACAATAAGTGCCTTCGCTATTGGCACGACTGAGTTTGTGATTGTTGGCCTGGTGCCGACCATCGCTCAACAACTGGCGATCTCGTTACCTTCAGCCGGGATGCTGGTTTCAATCTATGCGCTGGGTGTGGCGATTGGCGCACCAGTGCTGACCGCTCTGACCGGAAGCCTGCCGCGTAAACAGCTGCTTGTCGCGCTGATGGTCCTGTTTACGGCGGGGAATTTACTGGCATGGCAGGCACCCGGGTATATGACACTTATTGTCGCCCGTCTGCTGACGGGGCTGGCTCACGGCGTATTCTTCTCGATTGGTTCCACTATCGCGACAAGTCTGGTGCCAAAAGAAAAAGCGGCTTCCGCTATCGCTATTATGTTCGGTGGCTTAACCGTTGCGTTGGTCACGGGCGTGCCGCTGGGTACGTTTATCGGCCAGCACTTTGGCTGGCGTGAGACTTTCCTGGCAGTATCAATGTTAGGCGTGATTGCGCTGATTAGTAGTCAACTGCTGATCCCGGCTAACATTCCTGGTCGAGCGGCCGCCAGCATTCGCGACCAGGTGAAAGTGCTGACTCATCCTCGTTTGTTGCTGATTTACGCCGTTACGGCATTGGGCTACGGTGGTGTGTTCACGGCTTTCACCTTCCTGGCACCGATGATGCAGGATCTGGCGGGCTTCTCCCCGGCAGCGGTGAGCTGGATCTTACTGGGTTACGGCGTATCAGTCGCTATCGGCAATATCTGGGGCGGTAAGCTGGCGGATAAGCATGGTGCGGTTCCTGCGTTGAAATTCATTTTCGCCGCACTGTTTGTTCTGCTGATGGTCTTCCAACTGACGGCTTCCACGCAGTACGCCGCGCTGGCTACCATTCTGGTGATGGGGATCTTTGCCTTCGGTAACGTACCGGGGTTGCAGGTCTACGTGGTACAGAAAGCGGAACAATTTACGCCCAATGCTGTTGATGTGGCGTCAGGGCTGAACATTGCAGCGTTTAACATTGGTATTGCACTGGGTTCCGTGATTGGCGGACAAACGGTCGAGCATTATGGGTTGGCGCAGACACCATGGATTGGCGCACTTATTGTTCTGGTGGCTTTCCTGCTGATGGGGCTGAGCGGCCGTCTTGATAAGCCCACGCACGTTGCTCTGGGGTAAATCATTGATGTAAGCGCCCACTTACAAAACAAACTGCAATTGTTCGTTGAAAGTGAGTGCTAAAATCCCTATAACAGAAGAACCAGTCCGGCTGCGGACTGGTTGACGTTACAGAGGTTTGAAAGTCTAAAGTGCGAAAAAACACCTATGCCATGCGTTATGTTGCCGGACAACCCGCCGAGCGGATTTTACCGCCGGGCTCGTTTGCGCATATTGGCCAGGCATTACCCGCAGGCGTACCGTTGAGCAGTGAAGATCGCATTCGCGTGCTGGTATGGAATATTTTTAAACAGCAGCGAGCAGAGTGGCAGTCGGTGCTGAAGAATTTTGGCAAAGACGCGCATCTGGTGTTATTGCAGGAAGCGCAAACCACGCCAGAACTGGTGCAGTTTGCGACCACTAACTATCTCGCTGCCGACCAGGTTCCCGCTTTTGTGCTGCCTCAGCACCCCTCTGGCGTTATGACACTCTCCTCCGCCCATCCTGTTTACTGCTGCCCATTGCGCGAGCGTGAGCCTATTTTACGGCTGGCGAAATCGGCGCTGGTGACGGTGTACCCGTTGCCTGACACTCGGTTGTTAATGGTGGTGAATATCCACGCGGTTAACTTTAGCCTTGGCGTTGATGTCTATAGTAAGCAGTTACTTCCCATTGGCGATCAGATTGCTCATCACAGCGGTCCGGTGATTATGGCTGGCGATTTTAATGCCTGGAGCCGTCGACGGATGAATGCGCTGTACCGCTTTGCGCGTGAAATGTCGCTGCGCCAGGTGCGCTTTACCGACGATCAGCGCCGCCGTGCGTTTGGTCGTCCTCTCGATTTTGTGTTCTATCGCGGTCTGAACGTGAGTGAGGCCTCTGTGCTGGTCACCCGCGCCTCCGACCACAACCCGCTACTCGTTGAATTCAGTCCCGGCAAACCTGAACAATAACGGTGTGTCAGGTCTGCCGTAGGGCAGGCCTGTGATGGTTGCCCTTCATATTTCACAACAACCGAAGGACAACACAATGACAACACGCTCTCATCATGACAACGTCGAAAAACAGTTTGGCTCTCAGGCTAATGCCTACTTAACCAGTGCGGTGCACGCCTCTGGTCGTGACTTGCAACGTCTGGGGGAAAGGTTGCTGGCATTTCCGCAGGCCCGCGTGCTGGATATGGGATGCGGAGCGGGGCACGCCAGCTTTGTGGCCGCGCAATACGTAAAGCAGGTAGTGGCATATGATTTATCGTCGCAGATGCTTGACGTGGTCACTGAAGCGGCAAAAGACAGGGGCCTGGAGAATATCGCCACACGGCAGGGTTATGCTGAAAGCCTGCCGTTTGAAGATAACGTATTTGACGTGGTGATTAGCCGCTATTCCGCGCATCACTGGCATGATGTCGGGCGTGCGTTGCGAGAAGTGAACCGCATTCTGAGGCCCGGCGGCGTGCTGATTGTGATGGATGTGATGTCGCCAGGCCATCCTGTACGTGACATCTGGTTGCAAACTGTGGAGGCGTTACGCGATACCTCGCACGTACGCAACTATTCCAGCGGAGAATGGCTGTCGTTAATCAATGACGCCAATCTGATTGCCGATACCTTGTTAACCGATCGTCTGCCGCTGGAGTTCAGTTCGTGGGTGGCGCGGATGCGCACGCCTGCAGCATTGAGCGACGCGATCCGTGTATACCAACAAAGTGCTTCTGCGGAAGTGAAAGCCTATTTTGCGTTACAGGAAGATGGCTCGTTTACCAGCGACACGATAATGGTTGAAGCACATAAAGCGGGATAAATAAAAAAGGCACTGGGGGGAAACCAGTGCCTTCATTTCTACAATGCTATCAGGAGTCCGGCATACCGCTGTTTTTCACAAACAACGTTAGCTGATCGCCTGGCTGCAGATTGTTCGTATCGCTGTTCCAGCGCATCACATCCTTGATGTTAACCCCGTGGCGTTTGGCAATGCTCGAGAGCGAGTCGCCTTTACGCACACGATAGGTGATGCTATCGCTGTTGTTCGCCAGTCGCTGTGCGCTGGTACCAGCGCCCACCGTCAGATTTTGGCCTACTTTCAGCGATGACCCGCGCAGATTATTCCACTGCTTAAGGTCATTGGTGCTCACGCCAAGACGTGAAGCGACACCAGAAAGCGTATCGCCAGAGCGAACTTTGTAGCTACGGCTGTTCAGCGGCGTGTTATCCGCAACCAACGTTGACTGCACGGCTGCAATTTCGCCTGAGGCCAGAGACTCACGCAGCTTCTCTGCATGCTTCTTTGGCACCATCACATATTGCGGACCGCTGGCACCCAACGTGGAGCCTTTCACGCCTGCATTGAAGGTTTTCAGCTTGCTGACGGAAATACCCGCCATATCGGCAACCTGAGCCATTTCAACCGGGCTACTCAGGCGAACACGTGCCAACGCGCGGCTTTCGTCTGTTGTTGGCAGACGCACGCCATAGCGTTTGCTGTTTTTGAGTATATCGCTCAATGCCAGCATTTTTGGCACATATAGCTTCGTTTCCTGAGGCAATGGCAACGACCAGAAGTCAGTGGGTTTACCACGGGCTTTGTTCGTTTTAATTGCCTTCATGACACGACCTTCACCGCTATTATAAGCAGCAACGGTCAGCAGCCAGTCGCCATCAAACATTTTGTTCAGACGCTGCATCATGTCCAGTGCGGCGGTGGTGGAAGCCACAACGTCGCGACGTGCATCATAATTGCGGGTCTGTTTTAAACCATAATTGCGCCCCGTGCTCGGAATGATCTGCCAAATACCTGCGGCATTGGCGCCAGACGTTGCGTGAGGATCAAAAGCGCTCTCCACTATGGGTAGTAGTACCAGTTCCATTGGCATGTTACGTTTCTTAACTTGCCCGGCTATCCAGTACATATACGGCTCTGCCCGTAAAGTTACATCGTGGAGATAGCTCTTATTGCGTAAATACTTCTGTTTCTGTTCGCGAATCCGGTTGTTTTCCGGAATTCCCATCTTTAGCTCGTCACCAATGAAAGCCCACAAATCTTGCTCAGCAGCGATAGATGTTCCGTCGTCCATCCATCGCGCCTGACTTGTAAACTTTCCTGCTTCCCCTTGACCAGCTGCAGAAAGGCTCTGTGCGTGTTGTTGGACGTTACCAGTATTCTGGCACCCAACAAGCAGGACAGAGGCGAGTAATATCGCTTTTGCCTTCATGTGTGTGTCAATAGTTGCTTAAAAGACGACCGATCATAACGGCGAAGTTTTCAAAAGGCAACCCGCAATTGTCAGAACGTATCTTTCTTTGACCTTAACCAGGCAAAACGCTCTTCAGGTTGTTGCAATATTGTTTTTTTATTTATTTCATTAATTAAATCAATATCTTCCGTTCTTAAAAAAAGATTATTTCGTCGCTCATTTTTCAGAATTACGGGCAGTGTCATTTGTTTTTTTACGCGTAACTCATTAACTTTACGATAATATTCATTTATGAACGGATCGTGCGGAAGAATGCTTAAGGCAAACTTCATGTTTGCTAATGTGTACTCATGTGCGCAACAAATCAATGTATCGTCAGGAAGTGCGTTTATTTTTTTAAGTGATTGATACATTTGAGATGCTGTGCCTTCAAAAAGCCGACCGCAGCCACCGGAGAAGAGCGTGTCGCCGCAAAACAGGTAAGGGTGACTAAAGTAACAGATATGTCCTAAAGTGTGACCCGGCGTAGCAATTACAGTAAATTCATGCCCCAAAACGAGTGCAATATCGCCATCTTCGACTATATGCGTCGTTCCCTTATCTTGCGTTTCAGCCGGTCCGTATACCGCTATTTGTGGGAAATGTTGCAGAAGTTCTTTCACGCCGCCCACGTGATCCTGATGATGATGTGTCAGCAGAATGGCCTCGGGAACCCAGTTATGTTCTGCAATAGCTTTCAGAACAGGTGCTGCTTCACCCGGGTCCACAATCAGACAATGTTTGTCATTATTCGACAGGACCCAGATGTAATTGTCCTGAAATGCAGGAATACTGTTAAGATTCATAGATTACCTCTCAATGCGTAACGGAAGGTTGTGATGAAACCGGCAAGGATCCCTCAAACTGTCGTAGCGCCCGTTAGTTGGGATGATTTTCCCTGGGGCGAACACTATCGTCAGGCGCTGGAGCATCAGCTTAACCCGTGGTTCGCAAAAATGTACGGATTTCATCTGCTTAAGATTGGTAATTTAAGCGCAGAAATCAATTCTGAAGCGTGCGCGGTTTCTCATCAGGTAAATGTTTCTTTGCAAGGCGCTCCCATGCAGGTGACTGCCGATCCTTTACATCTGCCCTTTGCCGATAAGTCCGTGGATGTTTGTTTGTTGGCTCATACGCTGCCGTGGTGTTCCGATCCACATCGCTTACTGCATGAAGCCGATCGCGTGCTTATTGATGACGGTTGGTTGATTCTGAGCGGCTTTAACCCGGTAAGTCTGATGGGATTGCGTAAACTGGTGCCCGTATTGCGTAAAACATCGCCCTACAACAGCCGGATGTTTACCCTCATGCGGCAGTTGGACTGGCTCTCATTGCTGAATTTTGAAGTACTGCACTATAGCCGTTTTCATGTCCTGCCCTGGAACAAGAAGGGCGGGAAAATGTTAAGCGCCCATATCCCTGCGCTGGGCTGTTTGCAACTGGTGGTTGCGCGTAAGCGAACCATTCCGCTTACGCTCAACCCGATGAAACAAAATAAAAGCAAAACGCCTATCCGCCAGGCCGTTGGCGCAACCCGGCAATACCGTAAACCGGACGCTTAAGCCTCCGCCTGATACCCAATATCATCCTGAGTGGGACGCATTGCTGCGGCGCGCGCAAGCTCATCACAGCGTTCGTTTTCCGGATGGCCCGCATGGCCTTTAACCCATTCCCATTTGATTTGATGCGGCCCCAGCGCGGTATCCAGACGTTTCCACAGATCGACGTTCTTCACTGGTTTTTTATCTGCTGTTTTCCAGCCGCGCTTCTTCCAGTTGTGGATCCACTGCGTAATGCCCTGGCGCACATACTGGCTGTCCGTGCTGAGTATCACTTCACACTGTTCTTTCAGGGCTTCCAGCGCAACGATTGCCGCCATCAGCTCCATGCGATTATTGGTGGTGAGGTTGTAGCCTTCGCTAAAGGTTTTTTCGCGCCCGCGATAGCGTAAAATCGCCCCATAACCACCTGGCCCTGGATTTCCCAGGCAAGAACCATCGGTGAAAATCTCTACCTGTTTAAGCATCTCTGGTAGACTTCCTGTTTTAGCAAATCGAAATCAAACGATAAGTCTGACATAAATGACCGTTATGAGCACTGGAATTACACGACAGATCGTCCTCGATACCGAAACCACCGGTATGAACCAGATTGGCGCCCACTACGAAGGCCACAAGATCATTGAGATCGGTGCGGTTGAAGTGGTGAACCGCCGCCTGACCGGGAATAACTTCCACGTTTACCTGAAACCGGATCGGCTGGTGGACCCGGAAGCGTTTGGTGTACACGGAATCGCAGACGAATTCCTGCTTGATAAACCTACGTTTGCCGATGTGGCCGATGAGTTTCTCGACTACATCCGCGGTGCGGAGCTGGTCATCCATAACGCATCGTTTGATATCGGCTTTATGGATTACGAATTCGCTAAGCTCAGGCGGGATATTCCGAAGACAAACGAATTCTGCAAAATTACCGATAGCCTGGCGCTGGCGAGGAAAATGTTTCCAGGCAAGCGCAACAGCCTTGATGCGTTATGCTCACGCTATGAAATAGACAACAGTAAGCGAACCCTGCACGGCGCATTGCTCGATGCCCAGATTCTGGCCGACGTTTATCTGATGATGACCGGTGGGCAGACCACGATGGCGTTCTCAATGGAAGGTGACAGCCAGCAGCAGAATGACACGGGGATCCAGCGTATTGTGCGACAGTCCAGCAAACTACGCGTTGTTTTCGCCACTGATGAAGAGTTAGCGGCCCATGAGTCGCGCCTTGACCTGGTGCAGAAGAAAGGCGGAAGTTGCCTCTGGCGGGCATAGTTTGTACGTTTTCCGTATGGAAATGACCATTCGGGTGATTTTTGCAGCAAACGATTAAAAAACGTGAGAAAAAGCGTTGACGAGGCGTGAGGCAATCCGTAATATTCGCTTCGTTCCCAAGCGGAACACAACGCGGAGTGGTAGTTCAGTTGGTTAGAATACCTGCCTGTCACGCAGGGGGTCGCGGGTTCGAGTCCCGTCCATTCCGCCACTATTCAGAAAGCCTGAATCAGAAATGATTCAGGCTTTCGTCGTTTTAGTCACTGTAAATGTTTTCTATCGGCTTACCATTAAAAAAGTCAATAACTGACCTTGCGGTATGGATACCAGTCTGGTGATATGACTCAACCGTCGCAGCAGCGATATGTGGTGTCGTGATTATATTTCTTGAGTGTAGCAGGGGGCTGAATTGTGGCAACGGTTCATGCTGAAACACATCGAGGGCGGCAAATACATTTCTTTCATCAATCACTTGCAATAGTGCCCGCTCATCGATCAATTTTCCTCGCGCTGCATTGATTAGCAAGGCCCCATTTCTCATCATTGATAGATATTTGTGACTAATAAAGTTCTCTAACGATGAGGTATAGGGGAGAAGTACAATAATCACGTTAGATTGCATGAAGAGGTCGTCAATTGACACAATCTTCACTGCCATTTTTTCAGCCAATTCACGATCCGGACATGTGTCGTGGGCGAGAATTTCAATGTCAAAGCCGGACAACCTCTTAACTAACGTTTTGGCAATGTTGCCAAAACCCAATAATCCTACTCGTTTACCATTTAGTTCATTTCCCAGCGAGTATCCCCAATAACCGTTTTGCATATCCATATGGTTTGCAGGAATATTCCTCAGGCCAGAAAAAATAAGTCCGATGACAAATTCAGCGACCGCATTAGCATTGATGCCTTGGGCATTATTAACCACAATCCCTGATCTTTTAGCCGCACCTGTATCTATATTATCGATACCAGTACCAAATCTTGAGATGATTTTCAGTTTTGGCAAAAGAGGAAATATACTAGCGTTATAACAGTCCGTTCCGGCAATTACAGCGTCAATAGATTCTCGTAACGTATCTGATTGGATAAGATGATTAATGCTATTCTTGAAAATGAGATTAAATTGGTTGTCGCGCAATAGTTTGCAACCGGTAATACAACGTGCTGAATAACTGGAGACGGTGATTAATACATTTTTCATATCTGTTACCCCATACCAGAGAACGCCATCAGGTTGTGATGGCGTAGACCGGTTACAATAAAATGACACAAGTTATGAGTTTGCTTTAATGCCGAGAGTACCTCCTGGGTGAAATAAACCAAAATCGGTCCGGCTAAACTGCTTAAGTTCTGACAGGGCGAGGGCGATGGCATCTCCCATTACAAGAACAGCTGTTGAAGAGCACGATGGCGCAAGACCTAAACTGTCTGCTTCATTTTTTACTGGGATTTCCACTGACAGATCGCAACAGATTGCCAGCGATGAGGTATGGCTTCGCGTGAAGGACACTAGAAAATTTTTCATCTTTTTCAGACTCGGTAACGTTGCCAACAGTTCTGCTGTTTCACCACTATTAGATATGAGAATGACAACGTCTTCGCTGGTAACCATACCGAGATCGCCATGAACTGCTTCTGTTCCATGAATAAAAAAAGAGGGAGTACCCGTGCTAGCAAATGTCGCTGCCAATTTCTTAGCAATAATCCCTGACTTTCCTACACCGATAAAGATAACTTTCCCTCTACAGGCCTGGAGTACTTTCACCAGATTTGCAGTTTCGGAAAGCGGGGCATTTATTATTTCTTCTACTGCTTTTTGTTCATTACGCATAAAGTTTTTAATCAGAGAGATAATATCAGTATTATTCATTTTTATTTTCCTGGTTGATTTTATCAACAACGTAAGATATACGGCATAATCCCTGATAGAGTTTTTCTCTACTGCATGCCAGATTCAGTCGTAAAAAATTCTCTCCGCCAGGCCCGTAAACACGACCATCCATAATTCCTACTTTCCCTTCATGGATTAATTTTGAGTAAAAATGTTCAAATGAACAACTAATCTCTGAACTGTCTATCCATGCAAAATAACAACCTTCAGACTCTCTAAGGATCAAAGGTGAAAGATTCTCTTTTACGTAATGAACAGCAAAATCAATGTTTGATTGAAGATGTGTTTTTAATTTTTGTAGCCACGTATCACATTCATTGTAGGCAACAATAGTGGCGATAACATTCAGTACTGAAGGTGAGTTTACAAAATCCCGGTAACGAGTTATCAGCCTGAATTGTTCATTAAAAGCATTATCAGCAGTAATAAGATACGATCCAGTTAGGGCCGGGACATTAAATGTTTTAGAGATAGAATTAAAAACAACTATTTTGTTATAGTGTAATTTTAGCGCCGAGAAAAATTTGCGACTAAATGTGAAATCGCTGTGAATTTCATCAGATAATAACCAGCAGTTATGTTTCATGCAGATCTCTGATATTTTAACTAACTCATGCTCAGACCATACTTTGCCCGTTGGATTATGCGGGTTACATAATAAAATTACCTTTGCTTGTTCGGCTTTAGCATTGAAATCATCCCAGTCTATGTTATATCGACCATCACCATCTTTAATCAATGTTGAAGAGAGAAGCTTTCTTTCGCTATTTTTGATGACATCAAAAAAAGCATTGTATGACGGAGTGAATATCAGAATATTATCTTCACACTTAGTTAGCAACTCTAGTGCCCTGGAGATAGAGTACATCACGCTTGGGCTATAGCTAATCCAGTTTACATCGATTGCTGTATCATACTTTTGACCATACCAATCACATATTGCATTAAGATATTCACTATGTTGCCAGCGACTATATCCGAGGATTGGGTGTTCCAGTCTTTTCCTGAGTGCTCTGGTTATTGCGTCCGGAATAGGTAGGTCCATATCTGATATTGAAAAAGGGATAATATCGTTTACGCCGAATCTATCTTCGCAGAAGTCCCATTGAGTACAGTACGTTCCTGTGCGTGAAACGGGAGTGTTAAAAATATCCATCAGCATGACTCCAAATATTTGTCCATTTCTTTACGTAGAGCGATAACTTTTGTACCAATAATGACCTGTAGAGTGTTTTTATCGAGTTTGACCACAGCTATCCCACCCTGTTTTTTAATCGCAGGCTCATCAATAATTTCCATGTTTTTAATGCTCAAGCGTAAACGTGTAACGCAGTTATCCAGAGAGATAATATTTTCTTTTCCTCCCAGGGCCACAACCATCTTTTCTGCACTATTGGGAACCGTATTAGTGTTTATTATTGATTGTGTAATAGGGGCGACTGTGTTAGTTACAGTTGCCGTTGCTGACGGTACTAGGTCACTATCTTCTCGGCCCACCGTCATCAGGTTATATTTGAGAATAGTCCATTTAAATACTGCGTAATAAATAAAGAAGTAAGCAATTTCTACGCAGACCGCTACAGGCCAACCGGTTCTTGTGCCGCGTAATACCCCAAAACTCATAAATTGGATCAAATCGCCAGTAAATCCCATCTTCACACCGATATATGGTAGAAACATGTTAGCGAAACCATTCATAAAAGCATGGAACACAAATAATATAGGGCTGACAAACAGGAATAAAAATTCAATCGGCTCACTTACGCCACCGATAATTACAGTTAGCACAGCGGAAATTAAAAGAGCTTTAATAGCCTTACGATTTTGCACGTGAGCGGTCTGATACATCGCAAGAGCTGCGCCAGCTAAACCGTACTGGATCATTAGCTTGCCCTGTTCCATTTTGCCTGCAAGGTCTAAGGGAATGACGGCATTTTCTTTAACATAAGCCATAAACATGTTGAGGGTGCCGTAATATTCCTCGCCGTTGATGATCGCCGAGCCACCGATTGGCGTGAATCTGAATACGGATGTGACTAGATGATTTAGTCCGAATGGAATTGTTACGCGCTCTGCAACCGCATAAAAGAAATAGCCTATTGGGCCAGATGTGGATATCCAATGGCCGATTAACATAAACATATTAAAGAAAGGTGGCCAGACAAAAGGGATGATGATACCGAAAACACTCATGACAACTAACGTAATGATTGGCACCAGGCGCGGGCCGCTATAGAATCCCAACGACTCCGGGATGCGTAGATTGATGATCCACTTGTACATTGCGAATACCATCAATCCGGCGACAATCCCTCCCAGTACGCTGGTGTTGTATGACTGAATGCCTAGAATGGTAGTCTGTCCATGTGTAGACATCTGGTCTGTGGGAACGAGGAGGCCATGTGTTTTAAGATAAAAATTTGTGCCTAAATGCATCGCCATAAAACCTATCAGACCAGAGAATGCGCCATATGCTTTATCTTCTTTTTCTTTCAGCAGGCCCAATGGAATAGCGATTGCAAATAGTACCGGTAAATTAACAAAAGCGAATAACCCCAGGTTAACGATAAAATCTAAGAATGACTTAACGACTGGAAACCCTAATATAGGTATCAATTTAGCCATTTCTTCACTGGCTAACCCACTACCCAGACCTAACATCATACCGCATACGCTTAACAGAGCTATTGGGTACATAAATGCTTTACCCAGGCTCTGAAAAAAACTCCAGGCTTTTTTCTGTTTCATATTGACTGTCTCGTGATAAGGTGAAATATAATCAATCCATCAATACCTTGATGCGAATTGAAAGATACAGTTTCTCTTCCATCGCCAGTTCATAGCTAAATACTGTTTTCAAATACTCTTCTATTTCTATAATAGAACGCTGTAAAATTAAATCCTTCTCCAGGAAGTGCTCATAAATGTCACCTATATCTTTATTTTTTATCTTTTCATTACATAGAACTCTACAGGAGAAATACTTTAAATGGGTCATGAAACGAGAGTAGTTGAAAGCGTTGCGGTCTACCCTTTTTTCGTAAACTTTCTCGATTATATCTGTGATTCGTTGTGAGAACTCTACAATCCTGAGCGATTCATAGTCAGATGTGTTTTCATAGTTATTTAAAATATGCAAGGCGATGAAGCCAATTTCATCATCCGGAAGTTGGATGTTAAAATGATCATTGATAATAGACAGCGCATCCCTGCTGATTGCATACTCTGACTTGTATAATGCTTTTATCTCATCAAGGAATATATTATTAATTTGAATTCCTGCAGTACATCGAGAAATTGCATTAGAGATATGATCTGCAAGAATAAGCAAAAGTGATGGATTTAACTTCTTGTCAAGATTCATCTCTGCATAACGGACAATGTTCTCAGAAACAAAAACATAGTCAATATCTACCCGCTCGATGAGTTTATATAAATTAATTTTCTCTTCGCTTCTGACATAAAAAAAACGGTTAGCTGGGTGAGGAGAAACCGGCATGCCATTTTTTTTATTGTAACCAACGCCAGGACCTGAAATGATGACTTCCTGACCGCTCATCGATGCCAGCACACAATTATTATTCATGACTTTTTCGATGATCATTTCACAGCTCCAAAAAAAAAGGCAAGACAAGTAAGAAGTAATTACTACTTCAAACATTGTCTTGCCTGATTTAACAGTTACAAGATTACTCACTGATGTGTATACCCTACACAGAATTATCTCAAATAAATGAGATGTATGTCCTGTTTTGAGACTAACATGTCAATTTTATAAAGCAAACTCACATACGGTATTTTGTTATTTGTATGCTGAATTTTTCATGTAATCACATGTTATATTTCTATGTATGGTGTCGCTCGCCAGTCTTCCGGTTATTCGCTCAGCGTCTGTGCGATATCTTTTTGCACCTGCTGGCGCTGTTCTGGGGTCAGTACTTTGTTCAGGTCGAAATAGTATTTCACGCGGTAATAACGCGCCTGCTGTTCGATATTGCTGAACGCGGAAAGCTGTTTTTTGACGGCGGCGTCATCCCATTTCCCGGACTTGATGACGTCAATCAACGCGCCGTCTTTAACATCCTTCACCGATATCTGGCTAACGTTGGTTTCGAGCTGCTGGTGCAGTTTTTTGATTTGCGCAACCTGGTCAGTGCTCAGTTTAAGGTGCTGAACTACCGGGTCCTGAGCTGGTGCGGGTACATTGGATACGTTTGCTGCAAGCGTGCTAAAAGAAGCGCCAGCCACGGTTGCCGCCAGCAAAGCCATGCGTACGAAGTTCTTCATTTCGGGATCCTGATAAGGGAATTATTAACATTGTCTGTCACTCGCTGGTGACGAGTGATTATCCTTTGCAGAATACGATGCCCGAAGCACGTCGCCACGCGAATTTGTTTTGCGGTTGGTTACGGAGTGAAACAATCCCGCTACGCAAAACGTTGTGCAGCGGGAAGAAGGCGATATCTACAGCGTGAACGGGTCAGCGTCCTGCCAGGCGGGGAATTTCTCGCGGTACTCGCGCAGCGCCGAGAGTGACAGTTCAGCGTCAATGCGCGTAGCCTGATGTGGCTCGGCGGTGGCAATAATCTCCCCCTGTGGATTAATCACCCGGCTGTCACCGCGATAATGATGGCCGTTACCGTCAGTACCCACGCGGTTACATCCTGCTACATAAGCCTGGTTCTCAATTGCCCGCGCGGTGAGCAGAACCTGCCAGTGTAGCGAACGCGGCGCCGGCCAGTTGGCGACATACAATGCCAGGTCGTAATCGTTGCGGTTGCGCGACCATACCGGAAAACGCAGGTCATAACAGACCAACGGCAGAATGCGCCAGCCGCGCCATTCAAAAATAACCCGCGCGTCACCCGCCTGATAATGTTGATGTTCATCCGCCATGCGGAACAGATGGCGCTTGTCATAGAAATGGACATTACCTTCGGGTTCGACCAGCAAAAAGCGGTTTACCGGGCCACGTTCAGACAGGAGAGCGGCGCTGCCTGCTATAAGGGCGTTCGTCTGTTGCGCCTTAGTGCGCATCCAACTGACAACCTCTTCCTGCGGCAGCGATTTGCTTGCCGCTTCCATGGCAAATCCGCTGGTAAACATTTCAGGTAACACAATGACATCACGTCCGGTGACGGTTTCCAGTTGGCGGTCGAAATGGCGCAGGTTGGCCGGGCCATCCATCCAGATCAGCGGTTGTTGCAGCAGAGTAATTTTCAAACCGGGCACGATCGAGGCTCCTCATTGAACAACATTTTGACACTGTAGCATGAGCTCTAACGGAAATGTGGCAATAAAAAGCCCCGCATTAAGCGGGGCTAAACGTTGTGCGTGTGTCGTTACGCGGCTTCGACTTTACGCACCTTCTCTGGCAGCTTTACCGGCTGAGTCGCCAGCGCCTCGGGTTCAAAGTCATCCACGTTGATGCTACGCAGACGACTCGCTTCGGCTTTCACCAGAATTGCGGCTTCGTCTTTATCAATCAGCCCTTTAGCCAGCGCATTGTGCGCCAGTTCATCCAGGCGGGTAAACGGCAGGTTTTTACCCAGCTCTTTGCAGATCCGCTGGTGGATAGGGTCAGCTGCAATCACATCCAGCAAAGCCTCTTCCAGCAAACCTACCGGGTTATGCTCGCTCGGCGTCAGGTATTGACCGCGGCCAAGGCGAGAACGGGTGGCGCTCGGAACCTGCAGAATCTTCGCGACTTTATGATCCAGCTTGTCAGACGGTGCATGGTAGTGGCGACCGGTAGGGAAGATAACCACATTCAGCAGGCCCGCGACCAGTCGGTTCGGGAAGTTTTTCAGCAGGTCGTCCATCGCCTGTTCCGCTTTGTACAACGCATCCTGAACGCCCCAGTGAACCAACGGCAGGTCTGCTTCATTACGGCCTTCATCGTCATAACGCTTCAGTACCGCAGAGGCCAGATACAGCTGACTTAACACATCGCCCAGACGCGCGGAGATACGTTCACGGCGCTTCAGGCTACCGCCGAGTACAGCCATGGAGACATCCGAAAGCAGTGCCAGGTTAGCGCTCAGACGGTTCAGATGCTGGTAGTAACGTTTGGTCGCATCGCCGGTTGGCGTGCTGCTGGTTAAGCCGCGCGTCAGGCCCAACCAGAAGCTGCGCACTTTGTTACTACCGACGTGGCCGATGTGTTTGAACAGCAGCTTGTCGAATGCATTCACATCGTTACTCTGTGCCGCAGCCATCTCTTCCAGAACGTACGGATGGCAGCGAATCGCCCCCTGACCGAAGATCATCATGCTCCGGGTCAGAATGTTGGCACCTTCAACGGTAATGGCGATAGGCGCGCCCTGATAAGCACGGGCGAGGAAGTTGCTTTCGCCAAGCATAATGCCTTTACCGCCAGTAATATCCATTGCATCGATGATTGACTGCTGTCCACGGTGGGTACAGTGATACTTCACGATGGCCGACAGCACCGCCGGTTTTTCACCCAGCATAATACCGTAGGTAATCAGCGACGCCGCTGCATCCATCACGTACGCGTTACCCGCAATACGTGCCAACGGCTCTTCAATACCTTCCATCTTACCGATAGAGATTTTGAACTGGCGACGAATGTGCGCATACGCGCCGGTTGCCATTGCGACCGATTTCACGCCGCCCGTCGAGTTAGACGGCAGGGTAATACCGCGTCCCACGGACAGACATTCCACCAGCATGCGCCAGCCCTGACCGGCCATTTTTGGGCCACCGATGATGTAATCAATCGGCACGAAGACATCTTTGCCCAGCGTCGGACCGTTCTGGAACGGTACGTTCAGTGGGAAGTGTCGACGCCCAATTTGTACGCCTGGCGTTGACGTTGGGATCAGCGCACAGGTAATGCCGAGATCTTCTTCACCACCCAGCAGTTTTTCCGGGTCGGAGAGTTTAAATGCCAGACCCAGTACGGTAGCGATAGGCGCCAGCGTGATATAACGCTTATTCCAGGTCAGGCGCATACCCAGCACCTGCTGGCCCTGCCAGTCGCCCATACAAACCACGCCGGTATCAGGGATCGCGCCTGCGTCGGAACCCGCTTCCGGGCTGGTCAGAGCAAAGCAGGGGATCTCCTGACCACGAGCCAGACGCGGCAGGTAATGATTCTTCTGCTCTTCGGTGCCGTAATGCTGCAGCAGTTCGCCAGGGCCTAAGGAGTTAGGTACGCCAACGGTGATCGCCAGGATCCCGGAAACGCCGGAGAGTTTCTGCAGAACGCGAGCCTGAGCATATGCGGAGAATTCCAGCCCGCCGTACTCTTTCTTAATGATCATCGCGAAGAAGCGGTGCTCTTTCAGATACGCCCACAGTTCCGGCGGCAGATCCGCGAGTTCATGGGTGATCTGGAAGTCGTTCGCCATGCGGCAGGCTTCTTCCACCGGGCCGTCAATAAACGCTTGTTCTTCAGCTGTCAGATGCGGCTGAGGATAGTTATGCAGTTTTTTCCAGTCTGGCTTGCCCTGGAACAGGTCGCCTTCCCACCAGGTTGTACCGGCATCAATCGCCTCTTTCTCAGTGCGCGACATCGGCGGCATGACTTTACGGAAACCGCGGAACACTGGCGCAGAGATCATGGATTTGCGCATTGGCGTAAAGTTAAACGGTACGAGGAGAATGGCCAGAGGAACCAGCAGCCAGATTGACCACAGGCCAACCACGCCAAGCGCTGCTGTCCAGGCGAGCAAAATTAAGCTGCTGAGGAATAAGCTCACGCGGTGATAAAACAGAACGCTGAGCAGAACAACCGTAGCGATAATACTCAAAATCATCATAACGAAAAGCTCCCTTGCTTGTAGGAGGTCTGACCACTTGTGATGATATGGTTGTAGTGGATGTAAATTCTTTTAGCAATGTGTTTACAAAATAATTACAACAAAGCTCACATTGTTGCTGTTTTAACCGGCACAAAAAATCAAAAGCCGCAGCCATTCCTGTGGCTTGTACTTCTCGCTGGTAGCGCTATCCGGTACACTGCATCTTGTCATTTACATTCATGCTGAAGGATATCCTCATGTACCAGGATCTTATTCGTAACGAACTGAGCGAAGCGGCGGAAACGCTGGCTAATTTTCTTAAAGATGACGCCAATATTCACGCCATTCAGCGCGCGGCGGTCCTGTTGGCAGACAGCTTTAAAGCTGGCGGTAAGGTACTTTCTTGCGGTAACGGCGGTTCCCATTGCGACGCGATGCACTTCGCCGAAGAGCTGACCGGACGTTATCGCGAAAACCGCCCAGGCTACCCGGCGATCGCTATTTCTGATGTCAGCCATATCTCCTGCGTCAGCAACGATTTCGGTTACGATTATGTCTTCTCCCGCTACGTTGAAGCCGTGGGTCGCGAAGGCGATGTCCTGTTAGGCATCTCTACTTCGGGTAACTCCGGTAACGTGATTAAAGCGATTGCCGCAGCGCGTGAGAAAGGGATGAAAGTCATCACCCTGACTGGTAAAGATGGCGGCAAAATGGCGGGTAGTGCGGATATCGAAATTCGCGTGCCGCACTTTGGCTATGCTGACCGCATTCAGGAAATTCATATCAAAGTGATCCATATCCTGATCCAGTTGATCGAAAAAGAGATGGTGAAGTAAGAAGGCTATTTTATTTGCCATTTTGAATCCGGGCAGTGCCCGAAATCCTCACGTACTACGTGTACGCTCCGGTTTCTGCGCGCTGTCCGAATCTAAACTGGCTGCAACAATTACGCCTTCCCGCTTAAAGGCGTTTGTGGAGGTGATGTATGTGCGAACTGCTCGGGATGAGCGCCAATGTGCCAACCGATATCTGCTTTAGCTTCACCGGGCTGGTTCAGCGCGGCGGAGGTACCGGGCCGCACAAAGACGGCTGGGGTATTACGTTTTATGAAGGTAAGGGCTGCCGTACGTTTAAAGATCCGCAACCCAGCTTTAATTCGCCTATCGCCAAACTGGTACAAGACTATCCCATCAAATCCTGTTCCGTGATTGCCCATATTCGTCAGGCGAATCGTGGCGAAGTGGCATTGGAAAATACCCATCCATTTACGCGTGAACTGTGGGGACGTAACTGGACGTACGCTCATAACGGACAGCTCAGCGGCTATAAATCGCTGGAAACCGGTAATTTCCGCCCGGTCGGGGAAACCGACAGCGAAAAAGCTTTCTGCTGGCTGCTCCACAAGCTGACTGAACGTTATCCGCGTACGCCTGGCAATATGACGGCAGTGTTTAAATATATCGCGATGCTGGCAGGAGAATTGCGTGAGAAGGGCGTCTTCAACATGCTGTTGTCTGACGGGCGTTATGTGATGGCTTTCTGTTCGACCAACCTGTTTTGGATCACCCGTCGTGCGCCGTTTGGCGTGGCGACACTGCTGGATCAGGATGTGGAAATCGATTTTAGCTCAGAGACCACACCCAATGATGTGGTCACCGTGATTGCCACTCAGCCGCTAACCGGCAATGAAACCTGGCAAAAGATTATGCCAGGCGAGTGGGCGTTATTTTGTCTCGGGGAGCGTATAGTTTGATGCCAGTTGCGGCTGAACCACTTCGTGACTCAACGGCTTGCTGATAACGTAACGGCCATCGACGACGGAAACGGTCGGTGGCTTACGCGTTTGTTCAAAGTAATCGTATCCCGGCTTTAGCTGCGCCCAGAATTCTTTGTAATACGAGAACTTATGGCGCTGCATGTTGGCATCGGTCATGCGGAATGGATAAATGCTAACCTGCACGCTGGACTGCCCAAACACCAGTGCGCCGGTGACAAACTGGAAAATCTCATCAATGCCGTTGTCGGTCATTGCGTAGCAGCCGACGGAAACGCAGGCACCGTGGATCATCAGGTATTTACCTTCATAACCGTGTGCGCGGTCGTAGGCGTTAGGGAAACCAATGTTAATCGCTTTATAAAAGCGGCTATCCGGTTTCAGCTGTCCGCGCTGTACGCTGTAAAACCCTTCCGGGCTTTTGAAATCGCCCTGACGCTGTTTCGGACCTAAGCCGCCGGAATAATTGCAGATCTTATAGCTGTCGAGCAATTGATACTGTTCGCCCATCTTGACGTACAGATCCAGCGTTCGCTCTTCTTTGAAGATCTGGATATAGACGGGGGAGCCCATTAATTGCTGCTTATATTCTTTGCTGACAGGCGTAGTCGGGCTGCTGCTGCTCAGCAAACCGGCAAATGAAACGCACGGCAATAAAAGCATCGCAAGAAAAAATGCGATTTTACGCATACTGCTTATTCCTTGATAAAACGATTACACACGCCAGGACGGCAAAAAGAGTTCCCAAATCGGATAAATCTGGATCTGGAGCGCTCACATTATCACCCAGAGAGTTTTTCGCAAGTCTCTCGTGCGGCGTTTACACTTTAGATTTTCTTTATACGGAAAATTGTGCTTAAAGGCAGTCAGACACTGACGTATTTTGTGGGTTAGCGCACGTCATTAAGTCTTCTGAGTGCAGAATTCCTAATATATTGAATTTAAAAAATTAATAATTTAATAATCGAATATTAAAATGGAATGCCCGGCAATAGCGGTAGACTGCGGCGAACGTGTTTGATTAGGTAGTGTTGTTTTCATGTCTTTTGTCTCTGCGCCCCGACGCTTTTTGCCGGGTCTGCTGTCTTTGTGTGTTGTGTTGTCCTCGCCGTCTGTCGCCAAAGTTCAGCCCCTCTTATCTGACGCCCATTTAAGCTATGCGGCGCAATTACGCATGCGTAACCGCGCCCGGCTGCTGAAGCAGTACCACACGCAGGTAAAAAAGCAGGCAAGTTATGTGGTGGAAGGTAATGCGCAAAGTAAAAGCGCGCTGCGCCAGCAAAACAGGACGCTGATTAAACAGCACCCGGAGTGGTTCCCGGGGCCACTAAAAGCGAGCGATCAACGCTGGCAGGAGCTGGCTGAGAATGACCATTTTCTCAGTAGCGATCATCTGCACAACATAACCGAAGTGGCAATCCACCGTCTTGAGCAGCAGTTAGGTAAACCCTATTTGTGGGGCGGGACCAGCCCGGAACAAGGCTTTGACTGTAGCGGGCTGATCTTTTATGCCTACAACAAAATTCTGGCAGCAAAATTGCCACGTACGGCGAATGAAATGTATCACTATCGGCGGGCGACCATCGTCGCTAATCGTGACCTTCGTCGTGGTGATTTATTGTTCTTTCATATTCACAGTCGGGATATTGCCGATCATATGGGCGTCTATTTGGGGCAGGGACAATTTATTGAATCGCCGCGTACGGGAGAAACGATTCGGGTGAGCAATTTATCCGATGCCTTCTGGCAGGATCATTATCTCGGCGCTCGTCGTATTCTGACGGAAAATACCATTCTGTAATCAAAAAGGCGGTGCGAATGGCACCGCCTCGTCAGGGGTTAACTCAACGCCCCCATGATCTTTAATTCCAGCTCATCCGGAACTTCGTTATATGACAACACCTGTAAGCCTGGTGCAAACAGGCGCGCATAGCGCGCAAGCAGAGGACGTAGCTGCGGTGCGACCAGCAGTACCGGCTCTTTACCCGCGGCTTTCATCTGTTCTTTAATCTGCGGCATATTGGTCTGGAACTGATTCAGCATATTAGGATCGACCGGTACGCTATCGAGCACCACTTTGCCGCTTTGCTGAGCCTGATTCACTACATTAGCCAGCAGATTCTCCAGCTCATTATTCAGCGTGTAGACCGCCAGCTCATCTTTGCGCACAAACGGATGGGTAATGCTGCGACGGAGCGCCAGACGCACATCTGCCGTCAACAGAATATGATCTTTAGTGACAGCGCTACTGGCGACCAGTACGGTGGCAATGGTAACGATATCGCGCAGCGGTACGCCTTCGACCAGCAGCGCCCGATAAACCTTCAAGAGCTGGCTGTAATTCAGCGCCGCGCTCAGATCTTCCGCCAGACGGGGGGCCATCGAAGAGAGGCGGTTATGCAGTTGGGTAATATCATCGTAGTTAAACAGGTCGGGAATAAAGTTGCGAATGACCTTATTCACATGCGTCGCAATGACGCTGGCACTATCAATGACCTGATACCCCATATTTAGCGCTTTGGCTTTTTGCGCCGGGACAATCCACGTCACCGGCATACCGTAGGCCGGATCGTGGCCTAAAACACCATCGATCTCGCCATACGTTTCACTGGAGGGCAGCGCCATCAACTTATCTGAGGGAATATCGGCCTCATCAGCCTTGATCCCATTGATAAAAATGGCGTACTGGGTCGGTTTTAGACGGAAGTTTTCGCGGATGCGAATTTCCGGGAGCAGCACGCCGTTAGTGTCTGAGATAACCTGCCGTACACCGCGAATACGTTGAGTGAGCGGATTCCCTTTGGATTTGTCTACCAGCGATACCAGCTTGTACCCCAGGCTCAGGCTGATTGGCTCGATCAAAGGAATAGTTTCCCAACTGACCTGTTGCTCAGTAGTTTCAACGATGGTTTTAGTCAGCGTCTCAAGATTTTTCTCTTCAGTTTCAGCCACCTTCGGGCGCTTGCTCATACGCCAGGCGGTGAAACCCATCAGGGCGCTGAACACCAGGAACGGGAAATGCGGCATTCCCGGTACAACCGCCAGTACAAACATAATGCTGGTGGCGGTATAGAGTACGGAGGGGCTGGCCAGCAACTGGCTACGCACGTCTGTGGCGATATCACCGCTGTCGCTCACGCGAGTAACGATAATCGCCGCCGCCGTCGACAGCAGCAGAGACGGGATCTGGGCGACCAGACCGTCGCCGATGGTCATCAGTACGTATTGCTGGAATGCGGCTTCGGCGCTTAAATCGTATTTGAAAATACCGATACAGACGCCGCCTATCAGGTTGATGGCCAGGATCATCATCCCGGCGATGGCATCACCGCGCACGAACTTCGACGCACCGTCCATTGCGCCATAGAAGTCCGCTTCGCCCGCCACATCTTTACGTCGCGCCTGCGCCTGGGCCTGATTAATCAGGCCTGCGTTCAGATCGGCATCGATCGCCATCTGCTTCCCGGGCATGGCGTCCAGCGTAAAGCGGGCCGAAACCTCGGAGATACGCTCGGCACCCTTGGTAACCACGATAAAGTTGATGATCATCAGGATGATGAACACCACAAAACCGACGACAAAGTTACCGCCGATCACCACCTGACCAAAGGACTCAATCACCTTACCGGCAGCGCCTGCGCCCATATGGCCGTGCAGTAACACCACGCGCGTTGATGCTACGTTCAGCGTCAAGCGCATTAAGGTGGTGATCAGCAAAATGGTCGGGAACAGGCTGAATTCGAGCGGGCGTTTCGCGGAAACGGCCACCAACAGCACCATCACCGCCAGCACGATGTTAAAGGTGAACAGAATATCCAGCACGGCCGGTGGTAATGGCAGGATCACCATCGCCAGGATAGACAGTATGACCAGCGGAATGCCGATGTTACCGTTACGCAGCAGCGCGAGGAATTGTTTAGTTGTTTTCGGCATCCAGTTTAAGAACCTCTTTTGGAATGGAAATATGTCTGTTCAGCGAAGGGCGTGCTTGTGAACCGTCACGCCAGTGCTTCATTTGCAGTACATAGGTCAGGACGTGTGCTATCGCCCGATAAAGTTGAAATGGGATCTGTTGATTGACCTGGGTGGTGTAATAAACGGAGCGCGCCAGCTTAGGAAATTCAACAATCTCAATATTGCTCTCCGCCGCCACCTGACGGATATACAGCGCGATTTCATCGGTGCCTTTGGCGACAACGAAGGGCGCGGCGGCGCGCGACTGGTCATACTGTAGCGCCACGGCATAGTGGGTTGGGTTGGTGATCACCACATCGGCTTTTGGCACCACCTTGCGAATTTGCCCCATCGTCATTTGCCGTTGCAGGCGACGGATCCTGGCCCGTACCTCCGGCTTACCTTCCTGATTTTTATACTCTTCCTTCACTTCCTGTTTGGTCATCTTCAACCCTTTGGTGAACATTTTTTTCGCCAGAGGAACATCAATCAGAGCGAAAAAAATAAACAGGATGACAAAGTTGCGCATGATGCTGCTGTACAGCGCCAGGCCATCGCTGACGGCCTGTTTGAAATACAGCTCCTGTAGCCCCAGAAAGGCGGCAACGTTATTGCGTACGCTAATCCACAGCATCACCAGCAGTACCATCGCTTTGAGCGTCATCTTGCCGGTGTCCACCAGATGGTCGGTGGAAAACAGACGGCCAATCCCTTTGAGCGGGCTTAATTTGCTAAAGTCCGGCAAAATTTTCTTCGGCAGGAACAGCCAGCCTCCGGGAATCAGCGAGGCAAACAGCGCGGCAACCGGCATGGGTAACAGCGTCAGGATGAACTTGGCTAAAATCAGCAGATGGTGCTCAAGGAACTGGCCGATAATGTCTGGATCATTAATGTTCTGCGCATACTGATGCACACTGATAAAGCTTTCGCGGACAAAATCTTCATACCAGGGGAAGCTGCTGGAGATCACCATAAACGCGGCAAACAGACTGGCGGCAAGCCCCATATCTTTTGAGCGTGGAATTTGCCCCTCTTGCCTGGCTTTGCGAAGTTTTTGCGCCGAGGGTTTTTCTGTTTTTTCTTCGCTGCTGCTATCCGCCATAGTGCCCCTTGAGCGCGTCAAGTTGCTGCAAGACGAAATTTGCCAGGTGCAAATAGTGGTCGGGCAGGTTGTAAAGCAGAGTCGCAAAGCAGACAAGACCCGCCAGCATGTTGATCGGAAAACCTAATGAGTACAGGTTGAGCTGAGGCGCAATGCGGTTCAGCAGGCCAAAGCAGCCCTGGACAATCAACATGATAAAGGTTGTCGGCAGCGCCAGCAGGGTGGCCGCGGCAAACACCCAGCCCAGCCCCAGGGAAATGGTGCGCAAAGATTGTGGATGCAGCGCATTACCAATCGGCCAGTAAGTAAAGCCTTTGAATAAAATGCTCACCAGCAGCAAATGCCCATCCATCGCAAAGAACAGGATCACCGCGTAGATGTTGATCATCTCCGCCAGTACCGTCGTTGATGCGCCGCTGCTGGGGTCGTTCATCACCGCCATGCTCATCCCCATATTGAAAGAGAGGATCTGGCCCGCCAGCTGCAGCGCTAAAAATAAAAACTGCAGCATCAGGCCGAAAAGCATGCCCCACAGAAACTGCTCTGCGGTCAAAATAATGCTGTTGATCGACAGCAGGCTGTCAGGAACCGGATGGGGAATAAGCGGCGTAATGATAAAGGCCAGCGCCAGGGACAAAATTATGCGTATTCGCACCGTGAGCGCCGCGTTATCCAGTACCGGCGCGTAGTGAATAAACGCCATAATGCGCACGAATGGAAACCACATGTCCAGTATCAGGTTACTTAACTGTGTAACGTCTGTTTCGCGCATGTCAGTGCACCAGAATGGCGGCCTGAGTGAACAGATGCACGCAGAGATCGCTTAACTGGACGATCATCCATTTTCCGCTAATGCCCAAAACTGCGAGGGTGACGATAAGCCTGGGCAAAAAGCTGAGCGTTTGTTCGTTAATCTGCGTAACGGCCTGAAAAATGCTGACCAGCATCCCCACCAGCAGGCTGGGAACGACCAACACGCAGACTAAAATGATCACGACTTTTATTCCGCTGGCGACGATATCTGCGGCTACATCAATGGTTAACATATCCGATCTCCGTTAGCCCAGTCCCAGACCGCGAATACTGGAGGTCAGCGTACCGACGGTCAGCGCCCAACCGTCAATAAGCACAAACAGCATCAGCTTAAAGGGGAGGGAAACGATCAGCGGGGACAGCATCATCATCCCCATCGCCATCAGCACGCTGGCGACGATCAGGTCGATCACCAGGAACGGGATGTAAATCATGAAGCCTATTTGGAAGGCGGTTTTAAGTTCGCTCAGCACATACGCCGGGACGATAATGGAGAGATCCTGATCGGCTGCATTACCTTTGGCGTTGGCGATCGTCATGATCTGCGCAATCGCTTTTTTGTTAGTCTGCGCCAGCATAAAGCGCTTCAGGGGCGAGGCGGCGGTGCTCAGGGCGTCAGGGAGCGTGATTTGATCGTTTTCAAAAGGCACAACCGCGTGGTCGTAAATGTTGATCCAGACCGGACGCATCACCAGCATGGTTAACGACAGCGCAATGCCTATCAGTATGCGGTTGGGTGGCGTTTGCTGTAGCCCCAACGCCTGGCGCAGCAGGGAGAGAACAATAATAAAACGCGTAAAGCAGGTCATCATCAGTACCAGGGTTGGCAGAATGCCCACCAGGGTCATCAGGATCAGGACCTGGATTTTTACGCTGTATTCCTGGCTATTACCGTGTGAAATCACATTCAGCAACGGGATATCTCCCCCTTGCGCGCAGGCAAAGGGAGAAAGGATGAGTAATGAGATACCCAGTATGAGCGTGAGGGTTGGTGCGCGTTTCATGGTGCCAGGTCGTTGATTTCATGCGTGTTGAATTCAAGGACGCGCAGGCCATATTTTTCATTGACCACCACCACTTCAGCCTTGCCCAGCAGGATGTTATTAACCTTAATATCCAGCGGTTCACCGGCAAGCTTGTCCATCTCAATGACGGTGTCGTCATCAATGTTCAGCAGATCGGACAGCATCACTTCCACGGATGACACTTCCAGCGTTAGCGTGACCGGAATACGTTTGAGTAATGACATCGACTCGGAAAAGCGGTCTTCTAAACGCGCCACCAACGTTTCTGTTGCCGACGGTGCCGTTGGCGTGGTTGTTTCGGGCGCTAACTCGAAACCTTGCTCTAAAATATCTTCTGGCTTACTCATAGGATTTCTCCGTCTTGCTCGTTAATTCGGATAAAAACAGTTTGTCTTTGTCCTCTACGATCAGGGCATTAAATAATTCGGATTTCCCAATATAAACAGGGAAAGTTTCAGGCATTGCGATAGGTAAAATATCCCCGGCTTTAATTGTCGTCAGGTCGGCGACATTGAGGGGAATTTCTGCAATCTTGACGTTCATGGTCAGCGGCAGCGTATGAATGATTTCTTTAATCAGCGTTTTTTTACGCATCTCAACGTTGGCTTTATCAACCTGCTTTTTCTTCTCGCCGTGCTCGCTACGGCGGATTAAATTCAGAATGTAATCGGTATGGGAATCATCCAGTAAGATGCGGAAACTGCAATTCTCCTCATCACCTAAAACAAAAGTGAGCTGATAAGCCCAATGTGTTTGTACAGTACTGCTGTCAGGTTTAAGCGTCAGCGGAATGCCTGATATGTTTTTATTAAAGATGATATTACTAATATCCAGCGCCAGCCTGCTTCTCAGCCGGGTTTCCGTCTTGGTTGGTAAATCATCTTCTGAATTTTCGTCTGCAAGCGATGAAGTCAGGCCATAAAAGTTACCTAATAACATTAACAATAACGCGCGATCGATATCAAAAGCCAAATGTCCAACCTGCGAGACTAATAACTCAGCGCTTTTATTGATAACGTCCATCTCACATTGTATTTTTCTGAGTGTTATATTTGTGCGATGTTTTTTCAGAAAATAGTTTCCGAGATGTGATTCAATTGTATCAAAATTACCCGTAAACATAGTCGGCAGACGATGATAAGGACGCCCAAGCCGGTTGCCTTCAAGTTTAAAGATTCCGGGCGTTTGACTATATTTCAGCATGGTACGCTTTCTCAGCTGTAATTTCTGGGGCGGATGAGTTGATATCAAATCCCGCGGTTATAAAAGAAAATACTACTCCATTTAATTTATGGTTCATCCTTGACGCTTTCTCATATTGTTGAAGTCCATTAGATATGAAATGCAGTACCTACTCTCGTCTCTGATGTAGGGCTGGACATTAGATATTTTACCTCTCTCCTCTGCAAGTTATTAATGGTGTCAGGTTATAATTAAAAAATAATTAATTACGTATACGTGATGCTCCCCGCTAATCCTCTTACCTTGGTAAGGCACGTCTTGTGTGCCTTTGTTTCATACCTATACATCCATAACTTGTTGTTTTTTATGTAATAATAATTTTATTATCTTTTAATTTAAGATTGTTAAAGGCACCGGTGTTACTATTTTTTTAGGAAAAACCCTATTTTGAAATAGTCTTCGATAGGGCTGCCCTTTGATGGGGCGGTAAAACATGAGCAAGGATGGGATTAAAACATGGCACGGGCGATATCTATTATTCGATGATTGTGCTTTGGAATGATTTGTATATTTCTCGTAACGGATGTTAACTTTACTTCTAAGTGTAAAATAATCATGTTTGAACTTATTGCCGAAGCAGCCTCCAGTATCAATGTTTTTTCAATGGCAAGGCGTATTGCTGCGTTTAATGTTCCAGTGCTTATCCATGGTGAAACCGGTACTGGTAAAGAATGTATCGCCAAATTTATCCATTCAATTACGTTTGCGCAGGAGCCACAGGCCCCCTATATCGGGGTGAACTGTGCCGCTATCCCTGAAAATATGCTCGAAGCCACGTTGTTTGGTTATGACAAAGGGGCATTCACCGGAGCAGTGGCGACCGTGCCGGGGAAAATGGAATTAGCCAATAACGGTACATTATTACTGGATGAGATTGGTGATATGCCTTTAGCGCTACAGGCTAAAATATTGCGTGTATTGCAGGAGCAACAGGTTGAGCGCTTAGGCAGTAACCGTTTAATCAAACTGAACTTCCGTCTAATTGCCTGTACCAATAAAAATCTTGAAGAAGAAGTGGCTGCAGGACGCTTCAGAGAAGATCTCTATTATCGGTTGTCAGTTATTCCGTTGACGATGCCGCCGCTGCGCGAGCGTATGGAAGACATTATTCCGCTGGCGGAGTCCTTTATCAAAAAATACTCCACGGTACTGGTTAAAAATATCAAGCTTTCTGAATCATCACGCCGGGCGTTACTCAGCTACGAATGGCCGGGGAACGTGCGTCAACTTGAGAACGCTATCCAACGGGGAATGATCCTGAATCGTGATGGTGTCATTTATCCCGATACCTTAGGCCTGCCATCCATTGAATCTGATTCCTGGAGCGAACCGCAATGGCAGCCAAAGCCCAGTATGCCAATAACGACCAGCGATAATCTGGGTCAGCATGGCCGTAGCGCGCAGTATCAATATATCGCTGACCTGATGCGTAAATATCAGGGTAATAAAACCAAAATTGCTGATTTATTAGGCATTACCCCACGCGCGCTTCGTTATCGTCTGGCGTCAATGCGAAAACAGGGAATAGAGATCTTTTCCTGAATCAGTCTGTGGTAGCGAGAACGCTTTTTTAATTTTAAGAGTAGGTCATGAGCATAAATACGATAGCCCCAGCCAGTACGATGCAGACGCAAATGATGCAGGACATGCAGCAGATGAAAGCAGTCGCTCAGGTGCCTGTCCTTTCGCCGATGCAGATTAACGCCGTGGGCGCCCAGTCGGCATCATCTCCGGTCTCGTTCGACCACGTCATGCAAGGCGCGCTGAATCATGTTGATCAATTTCAGCAGGTCGCGGAGCAAAAACAAACGGCCATTGAGATGGGGAAAAGCGACGACCTGGCGGGGGCGATGATTGCCAGTCAGCAGGCATCGTTATCGTTTTCTGCTCTGGTTCAGGTCAGAAATAAAGTCGCTTCCGGATTCAATGACCTGATGAGCATGTCAGTCTAACGCTATGAATGAATTAATAAAAAAACTCACTCAGTTTTTACCCTCGTTCTCTTTTCGCCTGGATGGTAATAAACGTCTGGCGTTACTGGCGGCAGCGGCCATTGCGGCGACAGCCATTATTGTCAGCGTGCTGTGGAACAGCAATCACGGCTATGTTTCGCTGTACGGTAGTCAGGAACATCTCCCGGTTTCACAAATAGTCACCGTGCTGGATGGTGAAAAGCTGGAATATCGTATCGACCCGCAAAGCGGGCAAATTCTGGTTCCGGAAGAGGCGCTGTCGAAAACGCGGATGACGCTGGCGGCGAAAGGCGTGCAAGCCATGCTGCCCAGCGGCTACGAGCTGATGGATAAAGACGAAGTGCTGGGCGCCAGTCAGTTTGTGCAGAACGTCCGCTATAAGCGGAGCCTGGAAGGTGAACTGGCGCAGAGCATCATGACGCTGGACGCCGTTGAGAGTGCCCGCGTGCATCTGGCGCTGAATGAAGAGAGTTCATTTGTCGTCAGCGATGAGCCGCAAAACAGCGCTTCAGTAGTAGTGCGTCTGCATTATGGCAGCAAGCTGGACATGGACCAGGTAAATGCCATTGTGCATCTGGTGTCCGGTAGTGTGCCCAATTTGAATGCCTCGAAGGTTAGCGTTGTCGACCAGGCGGGGAATTTACTGTCCGACGGCATTGGCGCGGGAGAAGCCGTTTCTGCGGCGACGCGTAAGCGCGACCAGATCCTCAAAGATATTCAGGATAAGACCCGCGCCAGTCTCGCAAATGTCCTCGACTCGCTGGTCGGAACCGGCAACTACCGCGTGAGTGTGATGCCGGATCTCGATCTGAGCAATATCGATGAAACCCAAGAGCATTACGGTGACACGCCGAAGGTTAATCGTGAAGAAACGGTACTCGATAGTGATACCAACCAAATCGCCATGGGGATCCCCGGCTCGCTAAGCAATCGTCCTCCGTTGGCAGCAAACCAGGTGGGAAATGGCGCCACAGGGACGACGCCTGAGGATTCACGCCAGCCAGCCGCGCTGTCAAAACATAGCGAGAACAAACGCGACTACTCCTGGGACCGTAGCGTTGAACATATCCAGCACCCTGGATTCGACATCAAACGTTTAAATGTGGCCATAGTCCTCAACCAGAGCGCGCCGGCATTAAAGAACTGGAAACCGGAACAAACTACGCAGCTGATGGCGCTGTTGAATAACGCTGCCGGGATTGATGCAAAGCGTGGCGACAATCTGTCCTTATCCCTGCTCAACTTTGTGCCGCAGTCGATCCCCGTCGAGCCGACGCTGCCTTTATGGAAGGATGACAGCATTCTGGCCTGGGTTCGCTTAATTGGCTGTGGCCTGCTGGCGTTACTGCTGCTGCTGTTTGTCGTGCGCCCGGTCATGAAACGATTGACTGTCGAGCGCCGCCGGACCTCTACGCCTGAACTGGCGCTGGACGCCGCACCGATCGCGATCCCTGCGGACAAGCCCCATTTTGCGGCTGCTGAAGATGAACGCAAAAATATCGAACTGCCTTCTTTCCCTGGTGACGACAGCCTGCCTTCGCAGAGTTCCGGCCTGGAAGTGAAGCTGGAGTTCCTGCAAAAACTGGCGATGAGCGACACCGATCGCGTAGCTGAAGTTCTCAGACAATGGATTACCAGCAATGAGCGAATTGACAATAAATAACGGCAGTAACAACAGCTACCTGGAACAGGCCGCAATTTTATTGCTGTGTCTGGGCGAGGAGGCGGCAGCCACGGTGATGCAAAAGCTCAGCCGTGAAGAGGTGGTTCGTCTGAGTGAAAACATGGCGCGTCTGTCTGGCGTGAAAACCAGCATGGCGAAAAAAGTGATCAATAACTTTTTTGATGAGTTCCGCGAGCAGAGCGGCATCAACGGTGCCTCGCGTTCCATGCTGCAAGGGATCCTCAATAAAGCGCTGGGAACAGAAATCGCCAGCAGCGTGATCAACGGCATTTATGGTGATGAGATCCGCTCGCGGATGGCGCGTTTACAGTGGGTGGAACCGCGCCAGTTGGCGATACTGATCTCAGAAGAACATTTGCAATTGCAGGCCGTCTTCCTTGCCTTCCTGACGCCGGAGATCTCGGCCACGGTACTGTCTTACATGAATGAGTCGGTGCAAAACGAGATCCTCTATCGGGTTGCCAAGCTCAACGATGTGAATCGCGATGTTGTGGATGAGCTGGATCGGTTGATCGAACGTGGGCTGTCGGTGCTGTCCGAACATGGTTCGAAAGTGAAGGGAATCAAGCAGGCCGCGGATATCGTTAACCGCTTCCAGGGTAACCAACAGGTGATCCTCGATCAGCTGCGTGAACGCGATGAAGATGTTCTTGAGCAGTTGCAGGACGAAATGTACGACTTCTTTATCCTGAGCCGCCAAAGTGATGAGGTGCGCCGTCGTCTCCTTGATGAAGTACCGATGGAAGACTGGGCTGTGGCGCTGAAAGGTACCGAAGCGCTGTTGCGCCGGTCGATTTATGCCGTGATGCCTAAGCGTCAGGTACAACAGCTGGAGGCGATAACGTCGCGCCTGGGTCCGGTTCCGGTGAGCCGTATTGAACAGATCCGCCGTGAAATCATGGGGATTGCCCGCGAGCTTGAGGAAGCGGGTGAAATTCAGCTACAGCTGTTTGCTGAACAGACGGCGGAGTAACACATGGCGATTGAAACCATTCGTGGTCGTTACCGACTGCACCGCTTTCCTCCTCGCCAGCGCCATTTGCAGGCTGAACAGCTCACGCCGGGGATCACGCCTGCGGATTATCAGCGCCAACTGATGGACGGCTTCCAGGAAGGCCTGCAAAAAGGCTTTGAACAGGGGATGACGGAAGGTCAGGAGCAGGGCTTTCAGGAAGGTCATCAGAAGGGGCACGATGAAGGCCGTCGTCAGGGATACACTGAAGGCAGCCTGGCCGGGCAACAGGAAGGGCGTAAGCAGTTTGAGCAAGCAGCGCAACCGCTGGAAACCATCACTGGCAAAGTGAACGACTACCTGGCGCACATTCAGCGTAAACAGCGGGAAGACCTGCTGCAACTGGTTGAAAAGGTCACTCGCCAGGTGATTCGTTGCGAGCTGGCGCTGCAACCGACGCAGTTACTGTCGCTGGTTGAAGAGGCGATTTCGGCCTTTCCTGCGATGCCTGAGTCGCTACAGGTCCTGCTAAGTCATGAAGAATTTAACCGTATCAAAGATGCTGCCCCGGAGAAGGTCACTGAATGGGGGCTGACCCCATCACCCGAACTGCAGGCGGGCGAGTGTCGGGTGATTACCGATAAATCCGAGCTGGATATTGGCTGCGAACATCGACTCGACCAGTGCATGTCGGCGCTCAAAGAGTCGCTGCTGCCGGAGCCGACGGGTGAGTGACCTGTCCAGCGTTGACAACGCGCTGCGTTCCATTGAGTCGATCCCTTTAGCCCGGGTTGCCGGGCGACTGGTGCGCGTAAACGGCATTTTGCTGGAGAGCGTGGGCTGTCCGCTGGCGACCGGCCAGCTGTGCCGCGTCGAAAGCGCCGACCATACGTTGATCGACGCGCAGGCGGTGGGGTTTAACCGCGATATCACCTACCTGATGCCCTTCAAGCATCCCGTCGGACTGATGGCGGGGGCGCGCGTTTTCCCCGAAGAAAAAACCCAGGAGATCCTGATTAGCGAAAGCTGGCTGGGGCGGGTAGTCAATGGCCTGGGCGAACCGCTGGATGCCAAAGGGCGTCTGACGGGCAATGACGTATTGCCGCCTCAGGCACCTTCCATTAACCCCCTCACGCGTCGGTCGGTGAACCAACCGCTGGATGTTGGCGTTAAAGCAATCAACGGTCTGCTAACTATCGGCAAAGGCCAGCGTGTGGGCTTGATGGCCGGCAGCGGCGTGGGAAAAAGCGTACTGCTGGGGATGATCACCCGCCAGACCAAGGCCGACATCGTGGTGGTGGGGTTAATTGGCGAGCGTGGCCGCGAGGTGAAGGAGTTTATCGATCACGCTCTGGGCGCGGAAGGGTTGGCAAAATCAATTATCGTGGCGGCGCCTGCGAATGAGTCACCGTTAATGCGTTTGAAAGCCACCGAGCTTTGCCACTCTATTGCCGCCTGGTTTCGCGATCGCGGACATCACGTTTTGCTGCTGGTGGATTCGTTAACCCGTTATGCCATGGCGCAGCGCGAGATTGCGTTGTCACTGGGTGAACCTCCGGCGACGAAAGGCTATCCACCGTCGGCGTTCGGCATGATCCCAAAGCTTGTGGAAAGCGCTGGCAACAGTGAAAGCGATGGGTCAATGACCGCCATTTATACGGTTTTGGCGGAAGGAGACGATCAGCAGGATCCGATCGTCGACTGCGCGCGTGCGGTGCTGGACGGGCACATTGTTCTGACCCGTAAGCTGGCGGAGGCCGGACATTATCCGGCTATTGATATCGGGCAGTCGATCAGTCGATGCATGACCCAGGTAACTCCCCAGGCGCATCAGCAGTCGGCCCGCCTGCTCAAACAGAACTATGCCGCCTATATGGAAATTAAGCCGCTGATCCCGTTGGGCGGATATGTTGCAGGAGCCGATCCCGGCGTGGATAAGGCCGTCAAAGTGTTCCCCGGCATTGAGCGTTTTCTGCGCCAGGAAGTCAGTGAACCGGCCTCTCTGGAGCTGGTGCAAAGCCGCTTACAGGCCCTTTTCCCGCAGGCAAAGAAAACGGAAGGTAAATAATCATGCGGCAAATTATCGATACCCTGGCGCAACTGCAGCGCCTGCGGGATAAATCAGTCAAAGATATGACGGTACAGCTGGCTAAACAGCAACAAGTTTGCATCGGTTTTGACAATAACATCAAAGCGCTGGGCTACCTGATTCAAAAAACCGGCACCGGCGTGGAGGTGCCTTGCGTTGAATCACTCAAAAATGTGACCGGATACAAAGGCACGCTGCGCACGGTTATTGCCTGGCAAGAGCAGGAGAAAACGCTGGCTAAAATCAAAGAACAGCGTATTCAGAAAAACCTGGTGTCAGCGGCATGTGA
The DNA here is from genome assembly GCF_000398845.1 of Citrobacter sp. KTE151. Taxonomy (NCBI): domain Bacteria; kingdom Pseudomonadati; phylum Pseudomonadota; class Gammaproteobacteria; order Enterobacterales; family Enterobacteriaceae; genus Citrobacter; species Citrobacter sp. KTE151. Next base: position 37,589 of record NZ_KB976063.1, read on the forward strand.
AGAGAAAATTGTCGCCATGACGCTCGATGATAAGCGCGATGAACTGAGCAATGAGGCACTGGTTAAAGAGCAAAAAGCCGTAGATGAAATTGCCGCACAATGCTGGCTAAGACAGAAGACGCTGGGAGTGATATGAAAACGATCATTACTTTCGGCACCTTTGATGTTTTTCATATCGGGCATTTGCGTATTCTGCAACGTGCCGGACAGTTGGGGGAGCGACTGATCGTCGGTATCTCTTCAGATGCGCTAAATATGCAGAAAAAAGGCCGGATGCCGGTTTACAGCCAAAGCGATCGCATGGGGATTGTTGCCGGGCTGAAATGTGTGGACAGCGTGTTTCTCGAAGAGTCGCTGGAGAAAAAAGCGGACTATATTCGCCAGTTTAACGCCGATACGCTGGTGATGGGCGATGACTGGGCAGGGCGCTTTGATAGTTTGTCGTACCTGTGCGAAGTGGTCTATTTTCCCAGAACGCCATCGATATCCACCACCTCGATTATTGAGGTAATTACCAACCAAAATCAAAACCTGTAAAATAATATGAAAATAAGACTATTCATTGAAACTAAAGAAGTTACGCTGCCGCTTCAAATGTCCAATTTTATTCAAGATATGGATGGAGTAGTTAATATATTATTTATTTGTTCTGATAAATTGAGTGAAAAATGGCTGGAAAAGAATTCAAATATTGTTTTTAAATATAATGAATCCACACTACTGCCTGCGCTGGATAAAATATCACATGTACTAACTAAGCTCTCGCCAACAGCACTAGATATCCATGCGGCGCTGGCTGAAAGCTATGACTTACTTATTCCGTTTTTGATGAAATTAAACTCTCTTCGGTCGCTAATCCATCTTCATGTTTATGAAGGAGAGATAGCCGAGCTAGTTGCTGCTTCTGCACTTGAAAAAATCCCAGTAAATTTATTTAATAAATTGGTCACTGGATATGGTAATACCATAAGTATGGCATTAAATAATAATCATAACATGCCAAAAGATGAGTGGAATATTGCCGCCGGATATGCCTGGCATAAAGTGTTAACAACAACTTATTATCTACAAGAGAATAGCTCATTCAAAAATTCAAAGAAATTGCCTTGTGGTAATGTACCGGCAATCGATGAAAATAAAATAACGGATTTTCTGGAACTATTCAAGATACCAAATGGTATTTATTCTCAATTACGAAAGATAAGCTCGTCATCTCTACTATTACTCAGCACTTCACCTCGTTTTCCCTCGCTGAAAAAACAACATCAAGAAGCGCTTGTGGACGTTATTCAGCATGCAATCAATGAATTTGCAATTTCTGAAGAGAAAATCCTTCTCTTCCGCGAAAAGAAAGAGGGTGAAGTCGATGGTGAAATATTACGTCAGTTGGGATGCAAGGCTATCAAACTCCCTGAGTTAATTACTCTTAATTTTTTAAAGGTTCTAGAAATATTACCTTTAGCCATTGCCGGATATTTTTCAGATGAACTATATCAAGCGCCAGAGAAAAGTATTCTATTTTTTCTAACAACAGAGTTACCAGAAGATACTGATAAGTACGCTGGCCACATCAACTTTAGCAATAAGAAAATTTATCATGTAAATGAGTTGGTTGGTGTTAAACCCGGTTCGTTTAAGAAAAGGATATTTTATTGTCCTGGGTCGATGGGGGACGCGATCTACGCGTTGGGGTGCCTCACTGCATTTAGAGAATGTCATGATGAGGATTTTATCTTTATTGCACACAAATTGTATCATGACCTTATCGCTTCAAGTCCTGTGGTGGCACAGTATTGGGATATCAATGCGCTGACAGAAGATGCTTATATTGATATTGCGATTGCGCGTCAGGAAAATAAATTTCATTTCCTTGGCCACTGGGAGGATATAGTAGCATCTGAACATATGACGGATGCTTTTATCGGTGATAGTATTCATAATCATTCCTTGTGTAATAAGCAGCCTATGATTTCATTGGCGTCATTGGATAAGAAAAACGTCAATGATTTTATTCATAATCATCATTTGCAGAAAGAAAAAACAGTCTTATTACATCCCAATATAGGCTCTCCAAACCGGACGTGGACCGAAAAGGGATGGAATCAACTCGCGAAATACTTTATTGCTGCAGGCTGGAAAGTTGTCATTATTGGCAGCGATAATAATAAGTATCAAGAGAAGAAGATGATGGATATAGATATCCCGGAGGCTATCAATTGCATTAATAAGTTCTCTATGCTTGAGATGATTTATTTGATGGAGCGGTGTCAGCTACTGGTTGCTTGTGATTCTGGTCCTGTCGCACTTGCTGGACTCACTTCAATTGCTATTTGCGCGTTGTACTCTATTATTCCGGCCAGTTACCGATTGCCCTACAGGAATGGTCGGTATGGGTGGAATGCTATGGGTATTGATACAGAATGTCAGTTTGGTCAATGCGGTCACCTGATCATGAGTCCGCAATTCTTTAAAAATAAACTAGGTAAAGAATTTATGCCTCCACGAGGTGATGAATTTTCTGTCTGGTGTCCAAATGATAAAAAATATCGGTGCATGAAGAAGGTTACCGCCGAATATTTTTGGCATCAGATTCAATTATTTTTGAGTTCTGATGATTATGTGAAAAATTCTTAAGTATTTCTATGATTAAATATTCTAAATGGAGTGGTTATGGGGTTTTTAGGTCGTTTCCCTTTACGTAAAATAGTTGAAAAATACCAGGTGACGCATTTGGTTGAAACTGGGTATGGTATTGGTAACTCATGTCGTATGGCATTGTCGGCAGGTTTTCACCATGCGTTGTCCTGTGAGATATATCAGCCATTGTATGAAAAAGCACTACAAGAAAAAAATGAAAATATTACAGTTTGTCCGGATGATAGCTTATCATTTCTGAACTCGGAAGCGGTCAGTGATATTTTTAGGAGTCGCCGTAGTCTCATTTTTCTGGATGCTCATTATCCTGGTTCAGATTACTGCAATGAACACTATCGCAGTGACGAATGGGATAAAGATATTCGCTTGCCACTAATTAACGAGTTGCGAATTCTGGAAGGCAAAATTGATAATGCGATTGTTATTATTGATGATTGCAGAATATATTTGAAAGACTTTGCCGTGACAAGTGGTACTTTACCAGAATATGCCGATCATGGGTTTGATCGTGCTAATGAATTTATTGGACTATTAGAGAGTTTTGCCGATACACACTCCTTGCACTGGTATCCTGAAGATACTGGATACGCAGTTTTATGGCCTCATAGTTTAGCTGGTGAAGCGATTAAACCACTCATTTTACCTGGGGATGTTACCAGTAAGTTTCTGATTAACCGGGGCGTTGTGGGGACGACCAGTATGTCTGTAAATCGTCGACTTATGGATGCACGGTTTACTTCTCGTTGGTTTGTTGGCGCTGGTTTGGATATAGGTGGAGGACCGGACAGTATTGGGATTTACCACTCGCTTTTCCCTCTAATGAGAACGGTGACGGTCTATGACTTACCGCAAGGTGATGCCCAATACTTAGATAATGTTAGTGATGATAGTTTTGATTTTGTGTATTCTGCACACTGTCTGGAACATGTGGTTGACCCGTTCATTGCTATCAATAACTGGATGCGAGTGCTTAAACCAAATGGTCATCTCATTATTACTGTTCCTGACGAAGATATGTATGAACAAAAAGTATGGCCATCGACTTTTAATACCGATCACAAGCATACTTTCAGTATCTTCAAGAAAAGTAGTTGGTCACCGGTATCGATAAATGTATTGGAATTGATTCAGACGATAACCGCAAATCATGACGTTCAGAAAATTGAATTACTAAATCATAGCTATTTGTCTGGTCTCCCTCGGTTTGATCAAACTCGCACACCATTTGCGGAAAGTGGTATCGAGATTGTTATAAAAAAACGACCACAATAAAATTAAAACCACCGGTTTAACGGTGGTTTTATCGCCAATTCATATCAGAAATTTAGCTAAAAAGTTTTCTCTGTAGACTATGTAATAGCGTATTACTGTGGGCATTCTCTGTTTCCGTAAGCAAAGCGGCGATCTCCTGAGCCGCCCGTTTCCCCGCCTGACCATCCCTAAACGCATCGCAATAATGGTGGCGAATCTCCTCCAATGGCGCTTCCAGCGCAGTCCAGTCAAATGCGGATGACAGGGCGTGGCGCAACGTCTGTATATCCTGTGCCACCGGGAGAACATCGCGAATACGCTGATCAGCGCTGTCAGGAGTAGAGAAACTTTGTTGACCATCGAGCAGCAAGGGCATCTCTGGCCAGCTCAGTAAAATGACGCGTTTATTCATATGAATGGCGTCAAAAATAAAGCCGCTGCTGTCTGTCAGGACGTAATCCGCCTGCGCGATAAGCGCCAGCAGATGCTGTGGATCGTCAATTCGGTTTTTTAAATAGCGCAGCGCCAGTGCCAGAGAGGCGGCTTCTTCCGGTCTGTGCAGGGTGCCATGATGTAGTTTGGTGACGACATTGTATTCATGACTTAACCGGCTGAGCTGTTCCGCCCAGTGAGGGAGAGAGCTTAGCGCGCCATAGGTTGGCGCATACAGGATGGTCTGCTTTTTCGCATTCAGCTTCAGGCTTTTTGGCAGCGCAGTATCGTAAGTGTGATTATGCCACTCATCGAAACGGGGATTGCCCACCACTTTGGCGCTGCCACCGATATCAAGCGCGTGCTGGCTATAGTGGCTGTAACACAGGATGCGGTGATAAAAGGCGTTCCACCAGGCATGATTCCACTCTTCTTTCGCCAGGCCATACAGGGTGCGTACATGGGTATCCGCCAGCCCGTTCAGCAGTGGCGTGTAGTAAGGGCTGACCAGGCACCGGAAGCGCTGACGGTTCTCAATGACCGCTGAAAGACGCGTACCGCCGAGCGCAGGGTCGTTGATGGCTTTAATCGTCGCGGTCATCTCATCCAGAAACGATTTAGGTATTTTGTCACTGACCAGCAGCGAGCAGGTATGGCCCATCGCCTGAAGCGCGGTAATGATAGGGCGGTAGACCGCGTAGTGCAGCGAGGTTTCCATATAGAAGCCAATGGCATCTATCTGCGTGGATGTCGTAGGAAGCGGGTTGCTTACCAGCGTGTTGACGGTGGCGGGTTTCTTATTGATTTTGTTGAAGTAGTAACCGATGTTATCGGTTTCTTTTTTCTCAATATCGCTGTATCCCGCGCGCTGATAGCAGATGCTCGGATAACAGGAGAGCCATTTCCCTTCACGCAGCAGCGGCTGCCATTGCCCTTCGAGCGTATCTGAGAGGTCATGCTCCATCTGCTGAGCCAGAACCGGGTAATAGCTGCTGTTGACCAGATAGGCGCAAACCTTATTGCAGTCGCGGGCATGGATCATGCCATTGAGGCTTTTGAGTTCGCGGCCCTGTTTAATTTCTCCGCCGAGGATAACCACTTCCCACGGAAAGCCAGGCAACGCGTTCAGAAGCGAATTGAGTACCCGGATATGCTTTTCCTGCTTCAGGATCACGCTATCGTCTTCAAGTAGCAGGTAGTTTTTCCAGCCGTTACGCTGTGCCAGTTGCAGCGCCTGCAGATGGGACTGGCGGCGACCAGCCTGGCCGTTAGTGGCAACGGACGCCGCAAGGCGGGTGATCTTTTGCGCCGGGAAATTGAGAAACGCCAGCTCTTGCTGGATGTGGGCTAAACGATCCGGGCGTGAGTCCAGATTCACTATCACCACCTGATCGATGTAATCCCACTGGATCGGCTGATGATGGGTGGCGTTATGCAGACTTTGATACCAGTTTTTCAGCATCGGGTCTGTAATCGCCTGTGCCAGCGAGGTTTCCAGCGGCTCGCTGCTGCCCAGCACAAAGTCTTTATCGAACGTATTTTGACTGTGCGAGATACAAATAATGGTACGCTCGCCCGGCAATTGCAGCGGGTTCGCGGTGAATTGATTAGTGAATCCTTCCTCTTCGCCTAAGTTACATTCATCATCGTAACGGTGCTTTTTTAAATAATTGCGGTGGTAGCAAAAGGTGCCGTTGAGAATGTTCTGCGGGCCAAAGCTGCGGCTTTTGAACACGCGGTTGATATGGCTATACCAGATGGGGATCTGATCGGAACCTGAAATCAACGCCCGGTGGCGCTGCATCATGTCGATGGTGTAGGAGATCTTATCCGCCGGATAATAATCATCGTCATCCATACAGAGAATATATTCGCCTAACGCCAGCGCATTGAGCATGTTGCGCTTTTTTCCCAGCGTCAGTTTTTCCGCATGGTAGATATAACGAATATTGAATTTCTCCGGATGATTCTGCGTCAGCCTGTCAATGATTGACTGATGGCTTTGTGGGGAATCATCCAGGATCACCAGCTCCCGGCGGTCGGCAGGGTAGTCCTGATAGCGGTACATATACAGCAAATAGGGTAAAAAAGCGCCGCGGTTCCACGTGGGAGTAATGACGCTGACAAACGGTTTTTCGCGACCAGTGTCGAGCGTTTTAACGATGCCGGTCAGGGCGGAACGTACTTTGGAGGATTCAGACATGGTGATGTGTATTCGCGATTCGAAAAAGGACCGGGTATGCACCCGGCCAACAGGCGCTAACGTGTAATCAGGGAAAACGCCGAGAGCAGAGGATCTCCCGGCAGCATATCCAGAATATGCTGACGCAACGAGTGGGCATTCTCGCTGTTGCGCCACGCTTCAAACAGCGCGAAAAGGGCGTAGATTTCGTCATGGCTCAGCGTGGAATCATCCATTGTCCACAGGCAAAATAGGGTGCGAAGCATAAAGATGTCAGCCACCAGCCAGAAGAAGCGCTGCAGCGCGCTTTCACTCTCGTGCTGCGGGAAGGTATCGTGATACAGGCGATAAATCAGATAGTTACTGAATATCCATGCGTCATGGGCAAAGTAGCGCTCATAGGTATTTAACCACTGATCCTGCAACTGCTGCTGAAGCATAGCTTCACTGTTTGCATCCTGGAGCATCAGCAGACTTACCTGCAGAGGTAAGGTCAGCTTGCGCGTGCTTTCCGGCAACAGATCCCAATTGAACTCACAACTGCCCATTTGGGTGATCAGCTCCCGCTGCAGCTGGGGCAGGCTGGGCAGTTGCACGAACTGCTCCTGCAGTTTTCCGCTTTGCGCGTGGGCGGCCAGAACCTGCGGCAGCGAGGCCAGTTTTTCAAGCATAGGATCGCTGTCGCCAGGGCATTTCTCGGAAAAAGAGAGCATGATGCCCAGCGCATACAAGCGCAGTTCCGGTGACAAACCGGGGAGCGTGATGGTATGCAGAGCAGATTGATTAAGTACCTGATCGCGTGGAGATAACGCCGGGCTGTCCGCATTGGCTGCACATTGCGAGGTATGCAGCACAAAGGCGTTGGGATCGCCTAACGCAGCCTGACAGCTGGCCGGATCGGTTAATACCAGACTCTGACGTACTTCCGTTTTCCAGCGCATTTCGGCCAGCAAAGCGGAATCCGGATGGTGGGATAAAAACAACCGGACAAAGTCAGGTTCATAACAATCAATCATACTCATAATGTGTTCTCAGCAATCCCTAAATTCAAAATCTGGCTACATCATTGCAATATCCATGCCTGAATTTTTATTGTATTTATATCAATTAGTTAGGGTGTGCGCGGAAAGTCGTTTTCCGCGTCAGGGAAGGAAGGTTTAGCGCTGGTAAATAAAATCCGGCTCGGTGCCTAAAAAAGTCTGAATAAATTCATACTGGCGGATCAGCAACTCGCCGTTTTTTTCGTTGTACGTCTTGCAGCGTTTCGCTTTTTGCTCAAGGCTCTGCCACCAACCCTCTGCGGCACTTTTCTGTAAGCCCGGCAACCAGCTAAACACCTGTTCCATCCCTGCACGATCGACGCTTACGCCCAGCAATTGCAGGATTGAGCGGCGCTGCTGGCTGCTGTTTTGCAACTGCTCATAATGCTGTTGAATCGTCTCATTGACCGCCAACAGCTCTTCACTGGCGCGACGGATCATGCACAGACGTTGTTGTTCTAACTGATGTCTGAGCGCGTCATATCGCGTCCCGTCCTCCCGGATACCCTGAAGCAGCGTTTTCACCTGCTGTAGCCTGGTACTCACAATTTTGGCCTCTTATTTCTGGAAAAAGCTGAGCATGTCACCAGCCAGTTGCTGGGTATCAACCTGCATGTCGCCTGCGGCCAGCATGGCCTGCATTTGCGCCACTTTGTCGTAATCAACGTCGCTTTGCGGATCGCTGTTCAGCGTTTGCTGCGCCGTTTGCAATCCCGCCTGAGTAATATCGTCGGCGGAAAGCGTCGCGGCGCTGGAGGTAGTGGTCTGCGTGCTGCTCTTGTCTGAACGCGTCTGCCCGGTTGTAGATGCAGGGCGATCGCCTGGCAGAGTCGGGGTAATTTTCATAGCAACCTCGTACATATTTCGTTGGGTTGGTTATCTGTTATTGGCTAAAAGCGACGGTAAGAGAGGAAAACTTTAATCCCATCACAAAAAATCCCTTCACTGCTCGGCCGTCAGCGTGGTGACCACGCCGATATCGTCCACCATCCCGCTAATGATCCGCTGGCTGCTGCTGTTGCGAATTTTTATCACATCCCCTTTGCGCCCGTTCTTCAACGCCACGCCCGGCATCGAGGCGGTAATTCCGGCCGTATGGGAGACGATCATCACCGGTTGGTCGCGTTTGACCAGCACCGGTTGAACCAGTTCGCTCCGGGTAATCGGTTTGCCCGGTTGCAGGGCGCGCTTACTGGTGAGACCAATCGCCTCATCCATATTTGTCATTAATCCTTCCCGCTGGTTGCTGATATTGAATTTTTTAAGCTGCAGGTCGTTGGCCGTAATTACCGTATCTCGGGCAATCAACGACTTTGGCATCACTACCGGCACCGACACGTCGGGGCGTACCGCAACGTTAAATTGCCAGCCCGCGCTGCCCGGACAACTCACCACAAAGTTCATTCGCGTCAGGGCCATTCCTGGGGATGTGCTGGAGGTGAGCTGGGGCGCTGTTGCGCATAGCGCGCTGGTGCTCACCGTTGAGGGAATATAGACGTTGAACGTGTAGCGATAGTCCTGCCACTGCTGTTTTTTCGCCAGCGCGTCAATTTCATGACCGGCGGCAGTTATGACCCGCGCGTTGATCTGTTCCCGGGCGCTGTGCTGAATGGGATGGACGGCGGCATGTGCGGGTAAGACACAGCATAACGCCAGCATTATTTCCGCGGCAAAGGGGAAAGAAGGCTTCCTTATGTCGAAGGGGAATTTCATAAAGTCATTTCTCATCAATCACTTAAAAGTTGGCATACATATTGCTAATAACAGCGATATCTACGCAGGAGTGATGTAAGAAATGGGAATCAGTTTTCAGCAGGCATTGGGTGTACATCCGCAGGCAGTGAAGTTACGTCTTGAGAGGACCGAGCTACTGACTGCGAATCTGGCAAACGTCGATACACCAAATTTCAAAGCTAAAGATATTGATTTTGCCGCTGAGATGCAACGGGCAAGTCGCACAAATGTGCTGCCCGAGGCTGACGTGAAATACCGTGTGCCGATGCAGCCCTCAGAGGATGGCAATACCGTAGAGCTGAATACCGAGCAGGCCCGGTTTTCACAAAATAGTATGGATTATCAAAGCAGTCTGACCTTTTTGAACCTGCAACTTAGCGGTATCAAAGAGGCCATCGAAGGGAAATAACCATGTCGTTTACTGATATTTACCAGATTTCCGGCTCGGCGATGACGGCGCAAACCATCCGTCTGAATACCGTCGCCAGCAACATGGCGAATGCGGAATCTCCCGCCAGCAGCGAGGCGCAGGCCTATAAGGCGCGCAGCCCGGTTTTTGCTGCGGTTTACCACAATAGCCTGATGGGTGGGCATAACCGCCATGCCATTGATGGTGCCAGCGTACAGGTACAGGACGTCATGCAAAGCGGCGGGGCGGTGAAGCGTTATGAGCCACACCATCCGATGGCTGACCAGAACGGTTTCGTCTGGTATCCGGATGTCAATGTGGTCGAGCAAATGGCCGACATGATGTCCGCCTCACGTGATTTTGAAACCGACGTTGATGTGCTGAATAACGTCAAAAGTATGCAGCAAAGCTTACTCAAACTGGGAGAAGTGTAATGAATACCCTGGCTCTGTATGCCCAATCTCAGGCGCAGGCTCCTTCTTCGGAGAATACGGCGGTGGCTGAAAATAACGTCGGCGCCACGGCGCAAAGCAGCAATCTGGGAGACAGCAGTTCTTCCTCAACGTCGTCAACAACGAATACCAGCGGGACAAGCGGTACTCCAACCACGACAACGTCCACCGAAACGTCCGCGGTTGATACGTTTTTGACGCTGTTCGTGGCTGAAATTGAAAACCAGGACCCGACCGATCCAACCGATCCTACGGCCTATATCGATCAGCTCTCCTCCATGGCGCAGGTTGCCATGATGGAAGAGATGAGCGTCCAGGCGAACACCAATGCCGTGCTGATGAGCAACATTCAGGTGATGGCGCTGGGGAATATGGTCGGCGACGACATCATGGTGCAAACCACCTCGCTGGATATCGAAGACAACAGTCAAGAGATCCAGGGACGCGTGACGCTGGATGACAGTTGTACCGATGTGGATCTGCACTTTACCGATGAAGCCGGTGATGACTACACCGTGTCGCTGATCCCTGAAGGTGAAACCTCCGTCGGGCCCGGCCAGGTGGATTTCGACATCAATCCTGCGGATTACGGCATCCCGCCGGGCGATTACAGCGTATCCGTGGTGACCAATACCGGGGAAGAGGAAGTGCCGATTGAGGTGACGGGAACGGTGGAAGATGTGCGTATTCCGCTCGATGGCAGCACGCCGGTGCTCAACGTTGACGGCGTTGGCGAAGTGCCTTTCACCATGATCACCCAGTTTGGCGTACCGGACAGCACTGATGACATCACGCCGCCGGATACTGACGACGGCGGCGATAACGCCGACAGCAACACCGTGATCTGATCTCGTTTACATTACAGGAAGAAACAATGAGTTATGAAATTGCAGCGACGGGACTGAACGCCGTCAACGAACAGCTTGATGGCATCAGTAACAACATCGCAAACTCCGGGACGGTCGGGTATAAATCGATGACCACCCAGTTCTCCGCCATGTATGCCGGAACGCAGGCGATGGGCGTGAGCGTGGCGGGTTCGGCACAAAGCATCTCCACCGGCGGCTCTATGGTTTCAACCGGTAATGCGCTGGATCTGGCGATCAACGACGATGGTTTTTTTGTTATGTGTGACAGCGCCGGGAACATCTCCTATACCCGCGCGGGTTCCTTCGTGACGGACAAAAACGGCTATATCGTCAATGCGTCCGGCGATTACCTGCAGGGCTATCCGGTTGATGACAGCGGCACGCTGCAAACCGGTACCGTTACCGATATCCAGATTAAAACCGGCAACATCCCGGCGCAGGCCACAGACAGCATGACCTTCACGGCAAACTTTGACGCCAGTGATGAAACAATCGATCGCGCAACCGTGCCGTTTGATGCCAACAACAGCGATACCTACACCGACAGCTACACCACCACCGTGTATGACTCGCTGGGTAATGAGCACTCGGTTAGCCAGTACTTTACTAAAACGGCGGATAACACCTGGGAAGTGCAATACACCTTTGATGGTGAAGCGCAGAGCGGTGTACCGCCGACTACGCTGACCTTCGACCCAAATACCGGCAAGCTGACGGCTCCAACCACACCGCAAACCATCACCTTCACCACCGATGAAGCCGCACCGATTTCAATGACGATTGACTACTCCGATTGTACTCAGTACGGCTCTGATTTCTCGGTCACCACCAACGCCGCCACCGGTTATGCCTCTGCGACACAAAACGGCGTGCAGGTGGATGACGACGGTAAAGTGTACGCCACCTACAGCAACGGTGAGCGCATGCTGCAGGGCCAGGTTGTACTCGCCACCTTCCCGGATGAGAACGGACTGGAAGCAGTGAGCGGTACTGGCTGGGTACAGACGGGCGAATCCGGTACGCCGCTGATAGGCACGCCCGGCTCCGGCTCCTGCGGCACGCTCTCCTCTGGCATGCTCGAAAGCTCCAACGTGGATATCACCAACGAACTGGTCAATCTCATGACCGCCCAGCGTAACTACCAGGCGAACACCAAGGTGATTTCCACCAGTACGCAGTTGGATCAGGCTCTCTTCCAGGCGATGTAAGGCTAAGAAATGGATCGGTTGATTTATACCGCGCTGAGCGGCGCCACCCAGACGTTGCAAGAGCAGCAAATTAGCGCCAACAACCTCGCCAACGTCAACACCAATGGTTTTCGCGCGGATATGGCGATGGCGAGTAATGACAAAGTGAAGGGCGGTGGTTTTGATACGCGTTTTATGGCGAAGGAAAGTCCCAGCGGCGTCAATGACAGCACCGGCGTGGCGGAAAAAACCGAGCGCCCGCTGGACGTCGCCATTCAGGGGACGGGCTATATCGCCGTGCAGGATAAAGCCGGAAACGAGGTCTATACCCGCAACGGCAATATTCAGCAAGACGATCAGGGTCAGCTGACCATCGACGGTAACGTGGTGCTCGGAGATAACGGCCCGATTATATTGCCGCCGAACGCGATTGCCTCTTTCGGTAGCGACGGCACGCTCTCGGTTACGCCTGACGACGGTGATGTTACCGCCACGATGGATATCGATCGGCTGAAGCTGGTGGATATCCCGGTCGCCAATCTGGCGAAAAACAGCGAGGGAATGCTGGTGACGGCGGATGGCGTACCGGCCCAGCGCGATGAAAACATCAAAGTAAGCGGCGGCTTTCTGGAAGGCAGTAACGTGTCTGCGGTGAGCGAAATGATGTCGTCCATTGCGATGAACCGTCAGTTTGAAGCGCAAATCAAAATGATGAAAACCGCTGAAGATCTCAGCGACTCCGGCAACAGGCTGCTACGCGGCTCCTGAGTCGTAGCCTTTAATCAGGGATAAAGTTTTATGAACGCAGCGTTATGGATCAGTAAAACCGGCCTGTCGGCGCAGGATGCTGAGATGAGTGCGATTGCCAACAACATCGCCAACGTCAATACCACGGGCTTTAAGCGTGACCGCGTGATGTTTGCTGATCTGTTCTATCAGACTCAGGAAGCACCGGGCGCCATGCTCGATCAAAACAACATCATGCCGACCGGAATGCAGTTCGGTAGCGGTGTGCGCATCGTTGGAACCCAAAAAACCTTCACCGAAGGGAATGTGGAAACCACCGACAATGCGATGAACGTGGCCATCATGGGGCAGGGATTCTGGCAGGTGCAAAAGGCCAACGGGGATATTGCGTATACCCGTGACGGCAATATGCAGATTAACGCCGACGGCGTGCTAACCAACGCCCAGGGCTTGCCGCTGCAACCGGAAATTGATGTTCCCGCTGGCGCGACCAACGTGGCATTTGGCGAAGATGGCACCGTGACGGCGATCCTGCCCGGCGACAGCGATCCGACCGAACTGGGGCAACTGACGCTGGTGAATTTCGCCAACCCGGCGGGGCTTTCAGCCGAAGGCGACAACCTGTATCTGGAAACGGCAGCCAGCGGTCAACCGACGGAAGGTATTCCGGGGGAAGATGGTCTGGGCACCTTGCAGGACAGCGCGCTGGAAGGCTCGAATGTGGATATTGTCAACGAAATGGTGGCGATGATTAACGTGCAGCGCGCCTATGAGATGAACGCCAAAATGGTCTCTGCGGCAGACGATATGCTGCAGTTTATTAGTCAGACGCTGTAATTCAAGAATGTGAAATGCCGGATATCGGCTTCGCCTTATCCGGCAAATTTAAAGTAAACAGGCAGAACGTGAAAAATTATCTCTGGCTGGTGGTACTGCTGCCCCTGTTAAGCGGGTGCGAATCGCAGGCCCTCCTGGTCAAAAAAAATGACGAATTCTTTGCTCCTCCCAAAACCGAGTTGCCGCCAACGGCGGATGGTCGCGCGGGAGGAGTGTTCGAAACGGGTTACAAGTGGTCGCTGACGGCAGACCGCCGCGCCTATCGGGTGGGCGACATCCTGACCGTGATGCTGGAAGAATCCACCCAGTCGAGCAAACAGGCGAAAACCAATTTCGGCAAGAACAATACCGTTGATATCGGCGCACCGACTCTTTTTGGGCATACCAAAGATAATCTTTCCGCTTCCGTGGACGCCAATCGCGACTTCAACGGGACGGCGACCTCGCAGCAGCAAAACAGTTTGCGTGGCGAAATTACGGTGTCGGTGCACTCGGTACAGTCGAACGGCATTCTGGAAATTCGCGGTGAAAAATGGCTCACCCTCAACCAGGGGGATGAGTACATTCGCCTGAGTGGTCTGGTGCGCGCCGATGATATTCAAAACGACAACTCCGTCTCATCGCAGCGCATTGCCGATGCGCGTATCTCTTATGCGGGCCGTGGTGCATTGAGCGATGCCAATGCGGCGGGCTGGCTGACGCGTCTGTTTAACCATCCTCTCTTCCCGATCTAATGCAGGATTTTAATATGCAACACATAAGCGGGCGCTGGATGAAGGCGTTAAACGGCATCGTTATCGCCCTGAGCCTGGTGCTGCCCGGCACTACGCAGGCGCAATCTCTGGAGTCGCTGGTCAACGTCCAGGGGATCAGGGAAAACCAACTTGTTGGCTACAGCCTGGTGGTGGGGCTGGACGGAACCGGGGATAAAAACCAGGTCAAATTCACGAACCAAACTATTACCAACATGCTGCGCCAGTTCGGGGTACAGCTGCCGGGTAAAATCGATCCGAAGGTGAAAAACGTCGCGGCGGTAGCGGTCAGCGCGATGCTGCCGCCAATGTACTCGCGTGGGCAGACCATTGATGTCACGGTCTCGTCGATTGGCGATGCCAAAAGCCTGCGCGGCGGTACGTTATTGCTTACCCAGCTACATGGCGCAGATGGGGAGGTTTATGCCCTTGCACAAGGAAGCGTGGTGGTGGGCGGGATGAACGCGACCGGGGCTAGCGGCTCCAGCGTGACCGTGAATACCCCCACTGCCGGACTGATACCGAATGGCGCGTCGGTCGAACGTGAAATTCCCAGTGATTTCCAGATGGGTGACACCATTACGCTTAATCTGAAACGTCCCTCCTTTAAAGATGCCAATAACATTGCGGCGGCGATCAACGCCTCGTTTGGCGGCATTGCTACGGCACAAAGCTCGACCAACGTCAGCGTCCGCGCGCCAACCAGCCCAGGGGCGCGCGTTGCCTTTATGTCTCAGTTAGATGACGTCCAGGTTCAGGCAGAAAAAGTACGCGCCCGCGTGGTGTTTAACTCGCGTACTGGCACGGTGGTGATGGGGGATGGCATTGCCCTGCACGCGGCGGCGGTATCGCATGGCAGCCTGACGGTTTCCATCAATGAAAGCAGCAACGTCAGCCAGCCGAATGCCTTTGCCGGCGGTCGTACGGCGGTGACGCCGCAGAGTAATATTTCGGTGAATCACGCCCGACCGGGGATGATTACGTTGCCTGAATCCAGCAGCCTGAAAACGCTGGTTAATGCGCTCAACAGTCTCGGGGCCACGCCGGACGACATTATGTCCATTTTACAGGCCCTGCATGAAGCCGGGGCACTGGATGCCGATCTGGAGGTCATTTAATGGCCGACATCAAAGTGAATCATAGCGGGGGCATTGACGGTAGCGATGCGTTAATGGGCCCGAAAATTAAAGATAACGATTTGCAGAAAGCCGCCCAGCAGTTTGAAGCCATTTTCTTACGCAACATGCTGAAAGAAATGCGTAAAACCAATGAGATCTTCGACTCCAAAGATAACCCGTTTAACAGCGACTCGGTGCGCATGATGCAGGGGTTTTACGACGATCAGTTATGCAACAGCCTGGCCCAGCAGCACGGTATTGGGATTGCGGCGATGATCGTTAAACAGCTCTCCCCGCATCACAAAGGATAAAGGTTGCGCGGCGGCTTAAGAACTGAGGTTTTTTCGCCGCTTTTAATCGGCAAGGTTGTTAACGACAGACCGGGGAACTGACCGGCGAGGACTCTTTGATGGACATGATTAACATTGGCTACAGCGGCGCATCAACTGCGCAGGTGGAGCTTAACGTAACCGCGCAAAACACGGCGAACGCCATGACCGACGGTTATACCCGGCAGGTGGCCATCACCAGTACCATTGGCGCCAGCTCAGGCTCGGCGAACAGCGCGGGTAACGGTGTGCAGGTGGACAGTATTCGCCGGGTATCCAACCAGTATCAGGTGAACCAGGTCTGGTATGCCGCCAGCGATTACGGCTATTACAACACCCAGCAGACGTATTTAACTCAACTGGAAACCGTGCTCAGCGATGATAACAGCAGCCTGAGCGGCGGCTTTGACAACTTTTTTGCCGCGCTAAACGAAGCCACCACCAGCCCGGATGACTCCGCTCTGCGTGAGCAGGTGATCAGCGAGTCCGGCGCGCTGGCGCTGCGCGTGGATAACACCCTCGATTATATCGATTCGCAAAGCAGTGAAATCGTTAGTCAGGAGCAGGCGATGGTGGCGCAGGTGAATACGCTTACCAGCGGTATTGCCAGCTACAACCAGCAGATCACTGAAGCCGAAGCCAACGGGGATAACGCGTCTGCGCTCTACGATGCCCGCGACCAGATGGTGGAAGAACTGAGCGGCATCATGGATGTTCAGGTCAATATTGATGATGAAGGTAACTACAACGTCACGCTGCAAAACGGTCAGCCGTTGGTGAGCGGGCAAGAGAGTTCCACCCTCGAACTGGAGACCAACGCCGACGGCACGCAGAGCATGTCGCTGACGTTCGCCGGAACCACGTCATCCATGAACACCGATACCGGCGGCTCGCTGGGCGCGCTGTTTGATTATCAGAATGAGGTACTGACGCCACTGACGGGGACGATTAACAGTATGGCAGAGCAGTTTGCCGATGCGGTTAACACCCAACTGGCGCAGGGCTACGACCTGAACGGAAATCCCGGCGAGCCGCTGTTTATTTATGACGAAAACTCCTCGGATGGCCCGCTGGAAGTGAACCCCGATATCACCGCCGATGAGCTGGCGTTTTCCAGTTCGCCGGATGAAAGCGGCAACAGCGATAACCTGCAGGCGCTGATCAACCTCTCAACCGAACCGTTGGATATCGAGGGGCTTGGTAGCGTAACCGTGGGCGAAGCCTGTTCATCAATCATCAGTAACATCGGTATTTACAGCCAGCAAAACCAGACGGAAGCGCAAGCGGCGGCGAACGTGTACTCCGAAGCACAGAACCAGCAGAGCAGCGTCAGCGGCGTCAGCATGGATGAAGAAGCGGTGAACCTCATTACCTACCAGCAAATTTACGAGGCCAACCTCAAAGTTATCTCAACGGGCGCAGATATTTTCGACTCTGTGTTGGAAATGTGTAGTTAATCTGGAGGGCTATTATCATGCGCGTGTCTACCCAACAATCCTATGTGTCTATGACGAAGAGTTTTAACGACCTTTCCAGCGATCTTTCCCACGTTGTCACGCAGATGGCGACAGGGAAAAGTATTCTGCTGCCGTCAGACGATCCTATCGCTGCGACACGAATCACCCAGCTTAACCGCCAGCAATCGGCTCTCGATCAGTATCAAACTAATATTGATTCCGCCTCGGCGGGGATGAGCCAGCAGGAGTCTATTCTGGATGGCGTGAATAACGATCTGTTAGCGATTCGCGACGATCTGCTGGAGGCCGCCAACGGCACCAACACCGCCGAGTCGTTATCCAGCCTGGGGCAGGATATTCAGTCGATGACCGAAGCGATGGTCTCGGCGCTGAATTATCAGGATGAAGACGGTCACTATGTGTTTGGCGGGACGGTGAACGATCAACCGCCCATTGTCGCGGTAGATGCGGACGGTGACGGGGTGACTGACAGTTATACCTATCAGGGTAACGACGATCATCGCCAGACCACGGTGTCCAATGGCGTTGAGGTTGATACCAATGTGGCAGTCAGCGATTTCTTCGGCGATAGCCTCGACGTTCTGAACACTCTGACGTCGTTGTCGAAAGAATTACAGGATCCGTCGGTTGACCCTGCCGATCCACAGGTGCAAAGCGATATTCAAAATGCCATTGATACGGTGGATGTGGCCTCAGACGCGCTCAACGCTTCTATAGCCACCATTGGTGAAACGCAGAATACGATGAGCATGCTGAGCAGTGCTCAGACGGATATCACTACCTCCAACGATCAGCTTATCAGTCAGTTGAGCGATCTGGATTATGGCCCAGCCTCCATTACCTTTACCGGTCTGGAAATGGCGATGGAAGCCACTTTAAAAACCTACTCCAAAGTGAGTGAGTTAAACCTTTTCAGTGTGATTTAACAGTTAGCAGTAGCTCAGGAATAGTATGCAGGTCGGTTTAAATACAACATCACTCTCCGGTAGCGGAGCGCTTAATCCTTCTGTGCAGCAGCATACCGTTGCGCAGAATGCCCCTGTCCGTCAAAAGTTACCCGCAACGGCGAGTGATTACCCGGCCTCACCCCTTATTACTACCCGGCCTCAGCGCTACAGCGTGCAGCTTAACGATCAGCTTACCACGCTGCAGCAAGCTGACCACTACCTGGGGCAACTGGAGCAGCATTTGCTGGACTTTCGTCACGCCTCTCGCCGCGGCGGACAGACGCTGCAGCAGAAGGGGGCTGAACTAACTCAGTGGCTGGAAAAACGGCCAACATTGTCCGGTGATGCGGTCGACAGGCAGTTGCGTCCGGTTTTACAGGGTGAGGCACGCGTCACTTTTCACTCGCCTGAACTGGCGCAGATGCTGCAAAAAAACGCGATAAGTTCACGCATGTTCAGTGTTTCTGACGGGCGGCAGACGCAGCACTCTGCGGTGGTGGTAGGCGAGGACCTGGATCCTGGTCAATACAAAATGATGATGAGCAACGCGCTGCGCCGTGTCGGTGTACAGGTGCACGATCAGCAGGGGGCGCTGAGCTTTTCCACGACGGAGAAGCAATGGCAGCAGATCCAACAAACCCTGAGCGTACGTGATGTTGACGCGAAGTCCTCGGCGTTTACTCTGCTAAAGACATTTGCCGATCCCTCTCGTTCAGATGAGCTTCTGCAACATATCGCGCAGGGCAGTTCCCGCACTCAGGATGGGTTACAGCAGGCGCTGGATGCGATTGGCGATCAGCGCGCGCAAATGGCCGCGCAGCAGGAGAAGGCCCGGCAGCTGATTGACGGTATGGCGCGTTTTCCACAGGCAGAAAGTGCGGTTAAAGCATCTGAATCACTGGGCGGGGTACTGGATCATGCTAATCACAATTATCAGGTTTTAGCCCAGGCGGTCAACGGACAAGCCCGGCTTTCCAGCCAGACTGTCCGTAGCTTATTAAGTTAATTCTGCTGACAAGATGTTGTCGAAAAGGTAAATGCCGAGGGGTCTGTGATTAACAGGCCTCCTACATCCTGAGTGAAGAGCAAATTTTGCTGCGGGTTTAAATGAATCCACCACGTATGAAGGTTATGCTCAACAATAAAGGAACTGAAATTGGATAAGCGGAGATCGTTATTATCCGCTTTCGCATCGCTAAAATGAAGCTCACCTTGTTGAGATGATTCTGTAGAACGATTAAGGCAAGTGGAGATCTCGAATACCGAAGGAACCTGGTTATTATGTTCCAAAGGGATGAGCGTAAGGGCCGTATCCTTGTGTTGTGGGCTTAAAATAAGTTGGTAATGTGCATTCCTTCCGGCGTTAAGATCATAATAGGCAATAACCGTATGTTCAATATGGGCATGGGCCAGAAAACTAAAAAATAGGGAGGAAATAGCCAGGATATAAAAAGCGTAATTATTTGCATTTTGGCATTTCATTTAACATTTTCTCCACTTCTTTAATTAAAATACCATTCATTTCGTTATCTTTATTTAGCCAGTTATCAAAGCTTAGTGCTAACTGCCAGCTATCATTGCATTGATTGCTCATCACAATATCAAGTGCGAGTTTGTTCAACGAGACCCGATAATAAAGGGTCATCGAGGCGCTATGCGCGACCAACAGTTGATTGATTTGCTCTATACCAGGAAGAATATGTTTTGAAACAAGCGATAATGATTTCTTATTCTCACCTGGATCGTAAAGTTGATAGACCGTAATACGGTTGGCATTTTCAAGCGTTTCTTTAACCAGTTGTGGAGTTTCTTCCGTTTTAGTGGCTGATGGCGCTTTAAAATATGAGATCAGCGCAAACAGCGACAGAGCGACAACGATAACGGGCAAGGTAATCAGAACAGCCCGATAAGGATGATGTTTGGTTGCCAGTTTTTTCTTGCTAGCTTCATGTAATGAGCTGTTATTTAAAGATATTTTTTCTATTGTTGATGGCAGTTGCTCCTCAGATGCGAGGGTTTCAACTACCTCAGCATTCTCTTCGGTTACCTCACTGGCGCGGTCATCAACCTTATTTTCATTAGGAGCAATGATTTCAGTTAGATAGAGTTTATTAAACAAATACCCTTTTTTTGGTATGGTTTTTATAATTTCTTGTTGTTTACCATCATCATCAATAGCGACGCGCAGGGCGTGAACGGCTGTCGGCAGACTATTTCCACCGACGATGCGATTCTTCCAGACAGCGGTCATTAAAAATGAACGAGATAAAACAACATCGGCATTTTTAGCTAATGTCTCTAACAGAATAAAATGGTATTCGCCCAGGCGACGTATCTCACCTGTTTCACAGTGGATTAACGCATTAAGCGAAGCGTCCATCCGCCAATTGTTGACTACAATACTCATGGTTTATTATACCCGCGCAAGATTTTTATATCCCTGGTGTCACACCGTTAAAAATCAGTGCATTAAAATTCTGGAGAAATTGAGATGTCTTCTGCCTGAGAAACAGCAGGTAAATCGGTATTGAGTGTTTTTTATGCTGTGCAAAAGAGGATTGGAAATGTAGCGAAAGTGTCTGAGACTCACAATATAAAAATACAGGGCATTTGCAACCAAATGTAAAATAAAGTTATAACCAGGCGCTTTAAAACATTTTTATCTAAGTATAATCTTATCTTTATCATAAGGTTAACATATCAAATGTGTAATCGAACAGGTCGTTATTAGATATTTCTAATAATCTTTTAATTAAATCTTGATTGAGATCTTCCTTATGTGATGATTGTTTTGGTGAGGAGCACGGAAAGCTAAAATAGAGGTGAGAAACGTTTTATCTCTCGCGTTAACGATGTTATGCAAGGCGTAAAAAATTTTTCTGCAGCGCTTTAAGTTTTCCTAAGGGGTGGTCGTTTTTACAGAGTATCGAAACGAAAACGATTATTCCCAAGGAGCAGTACCATGTTATCGATTAATACTAATACCGCATCAATGTCCGCTGTTAATGCTATCAACAAAAGCAGCGCATCACTGTCTACTTCTATGGAACGTCTGGCGACAGGTAACCGTATTAACTCTTCTGCAGATGATGCTGCGGGCAAACAGATTGCCAGCCGCCTTACTGCGCAGTCCAGCGGTATGGGCGTTGCGCTGAGCAACATTCAGGACGCGACTGCCATGCTGCAGACTGCAGACAGCATGTTTGACGAAATGACCGACGTACTGGGCCGTATGAAAGACCTGTCCACTCAGGCAGCGAACGGAACCTACAACGACGAAGATTTGCAGGCGATGCAGGACGAATACGACGAACTGGGTCAGCAGATGTCCGATATGCTGCAGAACACCACTTACGGCGGCACCAACCTGTTCGGCGTTTCCGGTACCAGCAACACCGGCAAAGACGGTCTGTTCCAGGGGGCGGTAACCTTCCAGGTTGGTGCTGAATCTTCTGACACCATGACCGTTGATATCTCCAGCCAACTGGGCGATCTGGTTAATGCGCTGGATGATGTTAGCAAATCGTTCTCTGCTGACCAGACTGCGGGTAGCACGGGCATTTCCGGTGGTACTGAGCTGACCGCTTCTGGTTCTGCAAACCAGATGATCACCACTATCCAGACTGCAATGGACGACGTGTCTAAGATCCAGTCCAAACTGGGTGCATCTATCAACCGTCTGAACGATACCGCAGCGAACCTGACCAGCATGCAGGACAACACTGAAGTGGCGATCGGTAACATTATGGATACCGACTACGCGACGGAAGCGTCCAACATGACCCAGCAACAGGTGCTGATGCAAACCGGCATCACCATGCTGAAGCAGTCCAACAGCATGTCCAGCATGGTTTCCAGCCTGCTGCAGTAATTCCTGACTTAACGTCATTTACAACACCGCCACCCGGCGGTGTTGTGCTTTCAGCGACCTGGCTTTTACCTGGAAACCTTCCTGGGGAAGGGAAAAATCATTTCCGCCATTAAGTTAACTCACTGAATTTTAATTATAAAAATTATTGGCATGTATTTTGCTTTTACATAAATAACGTTGCACGGAGTCATTGATTATGAGCTTTACGAGTCCGATCCAAAAATTAGCACAACAATTTGCCTACGCCGATATTGCCACCCAGGCGACGAATCTGCAGAACCAACAGAACGAGTTGAATGCTGAGAGCAGCGGTCTGGACTCGCTCAGTACCGCGTTGACTGATTTTCAGACGGCAATCGATGCGCTGAACAGCGACACCGACGGCCCACTGACGTTTTCCGCCACCTCAAATAATGAATCGAATACGGTGTCGGCAAACTCGCAGGCACAGGCGGGGACCTACTCATTTTATGTTTCGCAGTTAGCGCAGGCGCAACAAACCACGTTCAGCATGAGCGACGATACTTACGCCGCGACGGGTTCATTTGAGATAACCATGGATGACGGCACAACCATGGATATTGACCTGTCTACGGTCGATGAGGATGGCGATAACTGTGTTGATGCCAGTGAACTGGTTGATGCGATTAATCACTCGGACGATAACCCAGGCGTGTCGGCGGCATTGGTTAAGACCGACGGCACGACCACCATCATGCTGACCTCTGATACCACCGGTGAGCAAAGCGGTTTTTCGGTGAGCGTTTCGGGTAACACCGATCTGGCTACGGCGGAATCCTCCAGTGAACAACAGATAACGCAAGCGCAGGACGCCATTATTCACCTCGGTAACGAGGATGGCCCTGCGATCACCAGCAGCAGCAATACCTTTGACGATGTTATCCCCGGCGTGACGATGACTTTTTCTGAGGTTAGCGATCCTGATGATCCTAACGATGTGACCACTTTTACCGTCGCGGAAGACTCCAGCGGATCGCAGGCTAAAGTGCAGACCTTTGTTGATGCCTACAACACCTTGATCGACACCATCGATTCACTGACCAGCTATGGCGATGACGACACGGCGTCCGGGGTTTTTGCGGGTGACGCCGGGATGAATTCGCTGGCAAATCAGATGGATGATATTGCTCACGCGTCTTACGGTGGCGTGTCGATTGTTGATTATGGCATCACGCTGGATTCTGACGGTCACTTACAAATTGACTCCACTCAGTTCAGTGAAGCAATGGAAGAAAACCCGGACGGTTTGACCGCTATTTTTGTCGGGGAGGACAGCATGGTCGCGCAGATGGACGACCTGATGGAAAGCTATCTGGATTCCAACAACGGCATCATCGCCCTGCGCCAGGAAAACATTGATAACCAGCAGAGCAAAATTCAGGACGAAGGCGATCAGCTGACTGAAACCTATAACACCAACTACGAGCGCTATGTGGAAGAGTACACCAATACGCTGGTGGAAACGTACTCCATGAAAATGAGCATGGCCGCGTTTATGTAACCGGCTGATTTAACAGAAGGATTGAGAATCAACATGTACGACACGCAGGATGGTTATTCGCAATACAAAGAGATGGATCTTGCTGCGCGTACCGCAGCAGCATCGCCATTAGAGCTGGTGCTGGTGCTGTTTTCGGGGCTGATGGACGAGCTGGAACGCGCCAAAAGCCACATTGAGAACAAACGCTATGAGCGCAAGGCGCAAAGCATCAACAAATGCATCGATATTCTCAACGCCTTAACCAGCTCGCTGGAGTTTGAAACGGGCGGCGAGTTGGTGGTGAATTTGTCCCGGCTGTATGACCACTGCGTCTACCGCCTGTATGAAGCCAGCGGCGAATTGTCGCTGGAAAAAATTGATGAAGTAATCCTCATCCTGACCAATCTACGCACAGGCTGGGAAGGTCTGTCGGCAAAGCTGGGATAAGACGATGGAAAGAGAGCGTCAGCAACAGCAGCTTTATGCCCTGGTAAAAGAGATGAACGAGGCGCTGGATCGAAAGCGTTGGCGCCGATTACCCGGCCTGCATCAGCAGGTGATGCGCGTTTTTCATGACTATGCCGCCTGGGAAACCGATGCCACCGCGTTGCGAGAGGTCAAAGACACCCTGCATGCGGCGTTTGAGGTGCTGATTGCCCGACGAACGCAGCGTGCGGAAGAACTCAAAGCGCGCATGGATCAACATCAGCAAAATCAGGAAGGAATGTTGGCGTACTCAATGGTTAATTTAATTTCGGAGAAGGCATGAATCCTGTATTACTGGCCTCGGCCAGTGCGTTGGCAGAGGCCACACCGGAAAAAGCGGCTATTTCGGCCCCAACAACGTCAACGAGCGGCAGCACGTTTTCTTTACCGCAGGCCGGGCTTAACGCGGTGGCTGAACGTTTGATCGGCGCAAAAATAAACCAACAGCAGGCGTCGTTGCCTGAGCATCAACGCGATGATGCAGATCCTGCGGCCATGCAGGCATTGCTGGCGATGTTACTGGCGCAACCGGCACAGCCGTTAACGCCTGCGGCGGCGCAGAAGCAGCCTGACGGTGAGATGCTGAAAATGCTGACGCAGGCGCAAACTACGGGGGCGGGGTCTGCGCTTTTGCGCCAACTGGCGAGCGCGATGGCCGGGCAAGGAAAACAATCCATGCCGTCGGCTGAGCAGCACGCCACGGATTTATCGTCACTGTCGCCAAAGCTGCAAACGTTACTGGCATCGATCACCGAGAATTTGCCCCAGGCAACCCCGGATCAGCAGGCCAAACTGGCGACATTCTCCGCCCAGGATCTGCGCGCGATCGCGCCTGAACCTGTCTCGCTTTCGACCTCACAGCAAATTTCCGCCCGGGTGAAGTCAGCGGATCACGCCGTTCCTCGCCCGATGGCGGTGAGAAAAACGGATAGCGTAACGGTTAACCCATCGCTTGCGTCGCAAAGTTTGCTCAATACGGCGGCGCAGGGAACTCAGCCGGTAAATGCCCTGAGCGACCACAACGTGGTGTCGACGCAAGTTTCCGCGCCTACCACGCTGTCAACAGAGGAGCTCGGCGAGAAGCTCACCGCGCTGCTCAAAGACAGAATTCAGTTCCAGTTGGGTCAGCAACAGCAGGTGTCGACCATTCGTCTAGACCCGCCATCGCTGGGCAAACTGGAAATTGCCGTGCAGCTGGACGCAGGAAAGCTGATGGTGCACATCGGCGCAAATCAGAGCGATGTCTGCCGCTCGTTGCAGCAATTTAGCGAGAACTTACGCCAGCACCTCACGGCGCAGAACTTCATGGAAGTGAATGTTCAGGTCTCTTCCGAGGGACAATCGCAACAGCAACAACAGCAGTCAGGTCATCAACAGGACGAGGTGACGTCGGCGCTAACGCTTAACGACGAACCTCAATTTCAACAGAACGAATCCGTTCTGATCAAAGTGTAAAAGCAAGATGAAGAAAATTGTTATTGCGTGTGTGATCAGCTCTGTCGTTGCACTGGGTATTGCTGGTGGGGCTGGATGGGGTATTTATCATTTTATGAATAAAGGTGCGACAGCTAAGGCAGCAAAACCCGCTGAGATACCCGAAGAAAATCAGGATGAGAGCAGCAGCATTTTTGTCTCTCTGCCGGAAACGGTGGTTACGCTTCATGATAGTGAAGGGGCAGACCGATACATGGTGGCAGAGCTGGTAATGGTCGTTGATTCAGAGAAAGACGCTGAAAAAATTAAGAAAGACGAACCGCTCTATCAAAGTATTACGGTAGATGAACTCTCGAATATGAAATATGAAGAGATTCGGGCGCTGAAGATCTCCGATATCAGAAAGAAAGTTTTTGAAAATCTGAAAATTGAATTAGCGAAACGCAAAATGGCGACACCGTATAAGGACATATTGGTGAAAAAAGTCGTGTTTCAATAAGCGACAAGCCAGGAAATAACATGATCCAGGATGCTTACGAGTCAGAAGATTTTAATGCGACGCCCGTGCTAACGCCAAAGCAAGAGAGCCATTATTTACAGGCTTATCTTCCTTTGGTGCGCAAAGTGGTGCGTCAACTTGCGCCGCAATGTACCTGCGTTATGGACAGGCAGGATATGGAGCAAACGGCGCTGATGGGATTGCTGAATGCGATTCGTCGCTATGGTCAACCGGATGAGGGCTTTGCCGGTTATGCCGTCCATCGTATCCGCGGAGCCATACTCGATGAGCTGCGCAGCCTCGACTGGCGGCCTCGTCAGCTACGACAAAAATACCATCAGATTAAAGATTTGATTCGTGATGCGCGTACTCAGCTCGGGCATGAACCCTCATGGGAGGAGCTTTCCCTGTTGGGTTTGTCGTCTGAAGATTATCAGGAATATCAACAGCTGGAAGGTGCTGAATCGCTGGCCAGCCTGGATGAATTACTGAATGGCGATATACCGATTGCGCCGCTCGAAGGGCGGGGGCTTGAAGAACAATTCGTCACGCAGGAAATGCTGGGTTATGCCCTGAGCCAACTCAGCGAAAAGGAGGGACTGGTGCTCTCAATGTATTACCAGCACGATATGAATTTAAAAGAAATCGCGCTGGTATTAGGGCTGACTGAAGCTCGAATTTGTCAAATGAATAAAAAAATCACGCACAAGATTCGTGATTGTTTATATCCAGATTAACAATTCCGAATCAACATGCGGAGGACGTAATGCAAAAGATTTTTGGTTTATTGGTGGTTTTAGGCTGCGTATTTGGTGGCTACTTTGAGGCTGGCGGACAGTTAATTGCTATCTGGCAGCCGGCAGAAATTATTATTATCGTGGGGGCCGGTCTGGGGGCGATGATTATCGGTAACCCAATGCATGTGCTTAAAGAGATTGCTCACCAGATCAAAGGCGTGGTCAGCAAAAAGAAAATGGGGCCGGAGTTCCAGCGTCAGTTGCTGATGTGCCTGTATGAACTGCTGGAAATGGTGCAAAACGGCGGTCTGCGTATGTTGGATCAGCATATCGAACAGCCGGAAGAGAGTACCATTTTCCAGAAATACCCGCTGGTACTGACCCAGAAACGACTGGTGACCTTTATCGCCGATAATTTCCGTCTGATGGCGATGGGGAAAATTGATGCCCACGAGCTGGAAGGGATCCTCGATCAGGAACTGGATACCGCGGAAGAATCGCTGTTAACCCCTTCGCGCTCCCTGCAGCG
Source organism: Citrobacter sp. KTE151 (assembly GCF_000398845.1). Lineage (NCBI taxonomy): Bacteria > Pseudomonadati > Pseudomonadota > Gammaproteobacteria > Enterobacterales > Enterobacteriaceae > Citrobacter > Citrobacter sp. KTE151. Next base: position 65,065 of record NZ_KB976063.1, read on the forward strand.
TACCGCCGAGGCGATGCCTGGCTTCGGCATTTGCGCGGCGGTGCTGGGTATCATCATCACCATGCAGTCAATCGATGGTTCCATTGCGCTTATCGGCCTGAAAGTGGCGGCGGCGCTGGTGGGGACATTCTTAGGGGTCTTCATCTGTTATTGCGTGATGGATCCGCTGGCAAACGCCATGGAACAGCAGGCGCGGGCGGAACATTCGCTGCTCGAATGTGTACGTACCGTGCTGGTGGCGCAAGCGGGCGGTAAGCCGACGCTGCTGGCGGTTGATGCAGGACGTAAACTTCTTCATCTGGCTTCCAAACCCACATTCGCCAATCTGGATGCGTGGGTGAATGCGATGCTGGAGCAAGAATAAGCATGAGGAAGGGGCCAAATCGTCGCGATCGCGGCGCGAAAACCACCATTATCCGCCGACAAATCAAAAAGAATCATGCAGGTCATCATGGGGGAGCGTGGAAGGTGGCATTTGCTGACTTTACGCTGGCGATGATGGCGTTGTTTATGACGTTGTGGATTGTGAACAGCGTCAGTAAAGCTGACCGCGAAAATATCGTGGCGGCGCTGCATGGTCAGTCAATCTTTAACGGTGGCGGTATGGCGCCGTTAAATAAGCTGGGCAAGCAACCGATAGCGCCGGGAGCGCAGAAGAAAAACGTCACGCGCAACAAACTCGATAAAACCGTCAACCCGCAGGAGACGGCGAAAATTACGGAAGAGAACGCGAAAAAGGCGCTGGATGTGAATGAAAAAGCGGTGCTGCTGAAACAAAAATCAGCCCGCGAATTGGGCGAACTGGCGACCGACATTAACGTTATTGCCCGCAATGCGCATATGGAAACTAACCTTGAAATGGAGATAGTTCCTCAGGGGCTGCGCGTACTGATTAAAGATGACCAGAATCGCAATATGTTTGAACGCGGTAGCGCCAGGATTATGCCGTTCTTTAAATCGCTGCTGGTTGAACTGACTCCCGTGTTTGACTCGCTTGATAACAAGATAATCATCACCGGGCATACAGACGCGATGAGCTATAAGAGTAACATTTACAACAACTGGAACCTCTCCGGCGACCGCGCTTTGTCGGCGCGACGCGTGCTGGAGGATGCCGGAATGCCGCAGAATAAAGTCATGCAGGTCAGCGCGATGGCGGACCAAATGCTGCTGGATGCGAAAAACCCGGAAAGTGCCGGGAACCGTCGCATTGAGATCATGGTGCTGACGCAAAGCGCTTCCGATACGTTGTATCAATATTTTGGCCAGCAGGGAGAGAAGGTTGTGCAACCGCTGGTGGATAAGCTGGACAAGCAAAAGCAGGTGACTTCTTTACGTCAACAATCTGCTCCCGTCACTCATTAATTCTGTTCCCGTCCCCCACGCAACGTGGGGGCAATTTATTCCTCAGGAAGGCAATGTGATAGATGTAACCCATATTATTCCATTGGAGATTCATACTGATAACGTCACCGATGTAGCCTGTCAGGGGGCGCATTTCGACAAGGTCTCAGGTATCTGGTACACCGAACCCCACGAGCTAAACGGGGCGCTTCGAGACTATGTCTACGACACCGACAATTTTAATATTGTCGCGCCGTACTATCTGGTGATTACCTCGAAGATGCACTGCTGGAGCTGCCACCAAATTACCCGCATCCATGGCGTGATGTTTACCCGCTTTATTAAGAAAAATCAGGATGGTCAGGGCTGGCAGTCGGTCAGGCGTAACAGCTTTTTGTTCCACATTAATTCTCTGCCTGAAGAGATAAAAAAGAACATCAAAGCCAGCAATTACTACCTCGATAAAAGTAAAACCACCGGGCTACGTTACTGGATGAATCACTGTGAAATTTGTGGTGAACGTCTGGGCGACTACGAGCTTTTCTGCGTTGAAAATGATGCCTTCCGCCTGATGACAATCGAAAAACTGCTGCGGGCAAATGTTCGCAAAGTGAATAAACTGTTTGTCAGCACGGCGGGGAATCCCGCAGAACATACGAAAAAGGATATTGTGCGTTACCTGTGCGATGCCCGCTTCGTCATGAATGGTCCGGCGTAAGGAATAATCATACTTCTCACACTATAAAAATACTGTATACTTAAACAGTGTTGTGGGAGGCGAGTAATGCGCAAAATCATACATGTTGATATGGACTGCTTTTTCGCAGCGGTGGAAATGCGCGATAACCCCGCTCTGCGTGACATTCCCATTGCCATCGGCGGCAGCCGGGAGCGCCGGGGGGTTATCAGTACAGCCAATTACCCGGCGCGCAAATTTGGCGTGCGTAGCGCGATGCCAACGGGAATGGCGTTAAAGCTATGCCCGCATCTTACCTTATTACCCGGTCGCTACGAGGCCTACAAAGAAGCCTCCCGCCAGATTCAGGCGATTTTCTCCCGCTATACCTCGCTGATTGAACCCCTGTCGCTGGATGAAGCCTATCTGGATGTAACCGACAGCACCCACTGCCACGGTTCTGCCACGCTGATCGCCCAGGAGATCCGCCAGACGATTTTTAACGAGCTGCAGCTAACCGCTTCTGCCGGGATTGCGCCGGTTAAATTTCTGGCAAAAATAGCCTCCGATCTCAACAAGCCCAACGGGCAATATGTGATTACCCCTGCCGATGTTCCTGAATTTCTCAAAACGTTACCGCTCGGCAAAATTCCCGGCGTCGGCAAAGTCTCCGCCGCGAAGCTGGAATCAATGGGATTGCGTACCTGCGAGGATGTTCAAAAATACGACCTGGCAATGCTGCTCAAACGTTTTGGTAAGTTTGGTCGCGTGCTGTGGGAGCGAAGCCAGGGCATTGACGAGCGGGACGTTAACAACGACAGACTGCGCAAATCCGTCGGCGTGGAGCGCACGCTGGCGGAAGATATTCATGAGTGGTCAGAGTGTGAGGCGATTATTGAGCGGCTTTATCCCGAACTGGAACGGCGTCTGGCCAAGGTAAAGCCGGATCTCCTTATCGCTCGCCAGGGGATAAAACTCAAGTTTAATGATTTTCAGCAGACCACGCAGGAGCACGTCTGGCCGCGCTTAAATAAAGATGACTTAATTGCGACGGCGCATAAAACCTGGGAAGAACGTCGGGGAGGGCGAGGCGTGAGGCTGGTGGGATTACACGTCACGCTACTGGATCCCCAACTGGAAAGACAGCTGCTGTTGGGGCTGTGACTCAGATGGATTGCCGGATAAGCGCAGCGCTATCCGGCATTTAGCGCAGAATCTTACTTCGCCGGAATCGACTTCAGCAGTTCAGTCAGCAGCGTCCAGTAGTGACCAACGCTTTCGATATGAACCTGCTCATCCGGGGAGTGCGGACCGGTGATGGTTGGCCCGATGGAAACCATGTCCATTTCCGGATACGGTTTCTTGAACAGACCACATTCCAGACCGGCGTGAATGATCTGGATGTTTGGCGTTTTGTTGAACAGACGCTGGTAGGTTTCGCGAACCAGGTGCATAACCGGAGAGTTAGCATCCGGCTGCCAGCCAGGGTATCCGCCTTTGGCCTGGGTTTTCGCGCCAGCCAGTTTACCCAGTGAATCCAGCATGCTCACCACGTAGTCTTTACCGCTGTCGATCAGAGAACGGATCAGGCAGTGAATTTCAACGTTGTCGTCAGTCATGGTTACAACGCCGACGTTCAGGGAGGTTTCTACCACGCCTTTGGCTACGTCGGAATTGCGGATAACACCGTTCGGGGTGGCGTTCAGCAGACGTACGAAGCTGTCGCGAGACTGAGTGGTCAGCGCGGCTTTGTCGTGAGTAACGGCATCCAGCAGCAGAGCCAGGTTCTTCTCTTTGGCTTCCAGTTCGTTTTTCAGGATTTCCTGGTAGGTGTTGACCAGCGCTTTTAACGCATCAACTTTATCTGCCGCCACGGCGAGGGTGGCAAAGGCTTCACGCGGAATTGCGTTGCGCAGCGTACCGCCGTTGAAATCAACCAGACGCAGATCCAGCTCTTCAGCGTGACCCGCCAGGAAGCGTACCAGCAGTTTGTTAGCGTTACCGAGACCAACGTGGATTTCGCCACCGGAGTGACCGCCTTTCAGGCCTTTCAACGTCAGCTTAAAGCTCTGGAAGCCAGCCGGGATTGCTTCACGGGACAGCGGCAGGTTAGAGGTAAAGTCGATACCGCCTGCGCAACCCATATAGATCTCACCTTCTTCTTCAGAGTCGGTGTTGATCAGGATATCTGCCTGCAGCCAGTTAGCCTGCAGACCAAACGCGCCATCCATACCTGCTTCTTCAGTCATGGTCAGCAGCACTTCGAGCGGACCGTGTACCACGTTGTCATCAGCCAGAACGGCCAGTGCGGACGCCATACCGATGCCGTTATCCGCACCCAGCGTGGTGCCACGGGCTTTTACCCATTCGCCGTCAATATAAGGCTGGATAGGATCTTTAGTGAAGTCGTGCACGGTGTCGTTATTTTTCTGCGGGACCATATCCAGGTGCGCTTGCAGAACAACCGGCTTGCGGTTTTCCATTCCTGCGGTAGCGGGTTTGCGAATCAGGATATTACCGACCTGATCGCGCTCGACGTGAAAACCTTTCTCTTGGGCCCAGCTCAGAATGTGTTCAGCGAGCTGCTCTTCATGGTAGGACGGATGAGGAATAGAACAGATTTTGGCAAAAATATCCCACAGCGGTTGCGGGGATAACTGAGACAGTTCAGACACGTTGAGTCTCCTTGGCGATGCCCTACAAAACTTGCTTGCAGGCCACAGGGTTAGCAGAATTAAAAACATCACAAGTCAGGCTTGCGCGATGCGATTGAGAATACCACTTTCTCCGCTGACGGCTAGCATAAAGCATGCAAAAAGAGGCGCGGATTCCGCGAAACACTGGTTTTTAGTGCGTCAGATCTCTATAATCTCGCGCAACCTATTTCCCCCTCGAACACTTTTTAAGCCGTAGATAAACAGGCTGGGACACTTCACATGAGCGAAAAATACGTCGTCACCTGGGACATGTTGCAGATCCATGCACGTAAACTGGCAAGCCGCCTGATGCCTTCTGAACAATGGAAAGGCATTATTGCCGTTAGCCGTGGTGGTCTGGTGCCGGGCGCATTGCTGGCGCGTGAATTGGGTATTCGTAATGTCGATACCGTATGCATCTCCAGCTACGATCACGACAACCAGCGCGAACTGAAAGTGCTGAAGCGTGCCGAAGGCGACGGTGAAGGTTTCATCGTAATTGATGACCTGGTTGACACCGGTGGTACCGCCGTAGCGATCCGCGAAATGTACCCTAAAGCGCATTTCGTCACTATTTTCGCTAAGCCGGCAGGTCGCCCGCTGGTGAATGATTATGTTGTTGATATCCCTCAGGATACCTGGATTGAGCAGCCGTGGGATATGGGCGTAGTGTTCGTTCCGCCGATCTCGGGTCGCTAATCTAAAAAGTTTTCAACGCCCGCACTGTCGGGCGTTGTTCTTTTTGTGCTGTGTCAGGTTACACTATGCCTTAGTGAGTACTCATGGAGGCTGCAATCATGTCACAGGCTAACCTCAGCGAAGTCCTGTTTAAACCCCGCTTCAAACACCCTGAAACGTCAACGCTGGTTCGTCGTTTTAATCACGGCGCGCAGCCGTCTGTACAATCGACCCTGGATGGCAAAACCATCCCGCACTGGTACCGCATGGTGAACCGCCTGATGTGGATCTGGCGTGGCGTCGATCCGCGCGAAATCCTCGAAGTGCAGGCACGTATCGTCATGAGCGAAGCCGAACGCACTGATAAAGAGCTCTACGACACGGTTATCGGCTATCGCGGCGGAAACTGGATTTACGAGTGGGCGAAGCAGGCGATGGACTGGCAACAGAAAGCCTCTATGGAAGAGGATCCGCAGGTGAGCGGACGCCACTGGCTGCATGCTTCCACGCTCTATAACATCGCCGCTTATCCGCACTTAAAAGGCGATGAGCTGGCAGAGCAGGCGCAGGCTCTGGCCAATCGCGCCTATGAAGAGGCCGCACAGCGTCTGCCGGGCACGCTGCGTGAGATGGAATTTGCCGTTACCGGCGGCGCGCCGATTACCGGCTTCCTGCATATGCCAAAAGGCGACGGTCCGTTCCCGACGGTGCTGATGTGCGGTGGCCTCGATTCCATGCAAACGGATTATTACACTCTGTATGAGCGCTACTTTGCCCCGCGCGGTATTGCCATGCTGACGCTGGATATGCCGTCGGTCGGGTTCTCGTCAAAATGGAAACTGACCCAGGACTCCAGCCTGCTGCACCAGCACGTATTAAAAGCGCTGCCGAATGTTCCGTGGGTGGATCACACCCGTGTGGCGGCCTTCGGCTTCCGCTTTGGCGCCAACGTGGCGGTACGCCTGGCGTATCTGGAAGCATCACGTCTGAAGGCGGTGGCCTGTTTGGGTCCGGTGGTTCATGCGCTGCTTAGCGACCCGCAGCGCCAGGCAAGCGTCCCGGAAATGTACCTTGACGTTCTGGCCAGTCGTTTGGGGATGCACGACGCATCCGATGAAGCGTTGCGCGTTGAGCTTAATCGCTATTCATTAAAAGTGCAGGGCCTGCTGGGCCGACGCTGCCCGACGCCAATGCTGTCGGGGTTCTGGAAAAACGATCCGTTTAGCCCGGAAGAGGAGTCGCGTTTAATCACATCTTCATCTTCTGACGGTAAGCTGCTGGAGATTCCATTCAACCCGGTGTATCGCAATTTTGACAAAGGGCTGCAGGAAATAACCGGTTGGATCAATCAGAGATTGTGTTAAAAGTTTGCTAAATTTTATCGATTTGGTAAAACAGGTGCTTCACCTAAGGAGATCGTAATGACGTTACCGAGTGGGCATCCGAAAAGTAGATTGATCAAGAAATTCACCGCGCTTGGCCCGTACATCCGGGAAGGGCAGTGCGAAGATAATCGGTTTTTTTTCGATTGTCTGGCTGTTTGCGTCAATGTGAAACCCGCCCCAGAGAAACGCGAGTTTTGGGGCTGGTGGATGGAACTGGAGGCGCAGGAAAAACGCTTCACGTACAGCTACCAGTTTGGCTTGTTCGATAAAGACGGGAACTGGACTGCGGTGCCGGTGAAAGAGACTGAAGTGGTAGAGCGACTGGAATACACCTTACGTGAATTTCATGAAAAATTACGTGGGTTGTTAACGTCGCTGAATCTGGCGCTGGAGCCTGCTGACGATTTTAACGATGAACCGGTTAAATTAACGGCATAATGAACAGTAAAATGCCGGATGGCGGCGCAACCCCATCCGGCATTTTTTTATGCTACATCAGAACTGATAAACCATACCGACAGCAACGATATCATCATTGTTGATGCCCAGTTTATTGTCGCTATCGAGCTGGTTGATTTTATAATCGACAAACGCGGACATATTTTTGTTGAAATAGTATGTTGCGCCAACGTCGATATAATTCACCAGATCCTCATTGCCTACGCCTTCAATATCTTTCCCTTTTGACAGCACATAACCCAGTGACGGACGCAGACCAAAGTCAAACTGGTACTGAACTACCGCTTCGAAGTTCTGTGTTTTATTAGCGAAGCCACCGGAAATTGGCGTCATATTGCGCGTTTCAGAATAGAACGTCGCAATATAAATATCGTTAGCATCATATTTTAAACCGGTTGCCCAGGCTTCTGCTTTATCGCCAGTCCCACGCGTTTGCAGATTCTGCTGGTTGGTACGATCGGAGTTGGTATACGCACCGCTCACCGCGAAATCGCTGCCGCCAAAGTCATAGGTAACGGAAGTACCAAAACCGTCGCCATTTTGTTTTTTCACATCGCGGTCCTGATTTTTCCCCTGGTATTGCAGGGTGAGATCCAGACCATCCACGACGCCGAAGAAGTCGGTGTTACGGTAGGTCGCCAGGCCGCTGGCGCGTTTGGTCATAAAGTTATCGGTCTGTGCGGAGGAGTCGCCGCCGAATTCCGGGAACATATCGGTCCACGCTTCCACGTCGTACAGCGCGCCGAGGTTACGACCGTAATCAAACGAGCCAAGGTTTTTTAATTTCAGACCGGCAAAGGCCAGACGGGTTTTTTGCTGGTTAGAGTCGCTTTCGGCTTTATTGCCGGCGAACTCTGCTTCCCAGCGACCATATCCCGTCAGTTCATCGTTAATTTGCGTTTCGCCTTTAAAACCTAAACGGATATAGCTCTGGTCGCCGTCTTTGCTGTCATAATCCGTCATGTAATGCATGGCTTTTACTTTGCCGTACAGGTCCAGTTTATTACCGTTCTTGTTATACACTTCCGCTGCCTGTACGGATGCCGACGCAGTAATACCCATCACCACTAATGCCAGAGTGCTCTTTTTCATTTTCATTCCTGATTAAAAGTACGCGCTAATATTCACTGGGTGTGATCCCCGTTAAAAGACAGGAGGGTTTTTAACGTCTGGTAATGAACGTTTTATGACAAAGTAAGAATATTTTTAAAAAAGGATGTTTTTTTGTTTCTGTAATAAATGCGTCAAAATCTGCCGCTACGCTTGCTGATCCTGCGCAATAAAATTTCATGCTTTGTGCGCTGGTTGTTGGCAACCGGGGCCAGTCCTGCTAAAACGTTCGTTTGATATCATTTTCCCCAATTTTGAATGGCAGAGAATCATGAGTGACAGCCAGACGCTGGTGGTAAAACTTGGCACCAGTGTGTTAACGGGCGGATCGCGCCGCCTGAACCGCGCCCACATCGTAGAACTGGTTCGCCAGTGCGCGCAGCTCCATGCCGCAGGGCATCGTATTGTTATCGTTACCTCGGGCGCGATTGCCGCCGGACGTGAGCATCTGGGATACCCTGAGCTCCCGGCAACGATAGCCTCGAAACAGCTGTTGGCGGCGGTAGGGCAGAGCCGATTGATTCAACTGTGGGAACAGTTGTTCTCGATTTACGGTATTCACATCGGACAGATGCTGCTAACGCGTGCGGATATGGAAGACAGAGAGCGCTTCCTTAACGCCCGCGATACGCTACGCGCGCTGCTGGATAACAACATCGTTCCTGTCATTAATGAGAACGACGCCGTAGCGACCGCCGAAATTAAAGTCGGTGATAACGACAACCTTTCAGCGCTGGCGGCGATTCTGGCCGGGGCCGATAAGCTGCTGCTGCTGACCGATCAGCAAGGGCTGTTTACCGCCGATCCGCGCACCAACCCGCAGGCTGAGCTGATCAAAGACGTTCACGGTATTGATGATGCGCTGCGCGCCATTGCCGGTGATAGCGTCTCGGGTCTGGGAACCGGTGGTATGGGGACTAAACTGCAGGCCGCTGATGTTGCATGCCGCGCCGGGATTGACACCATTATTGCCGCAGGCAGCAAGCCGGGCGTAATTGGCGACGTGATGGAAGGCGTTTCCGTTGGGACGCGTTTCCATGCACAGGCCTCTCCGCTGGAGAACCGTAAACGCTGGATCTTCGGCGCACCGCCAGCCGGGGAAATTACCGTTGATGAGGGGGCGACCGCAGCGATTCTGGAGCGTGGCAGTTCATTACTGCCAAAAGGCATTAAAAGCGTGACAGGCAACTTCTCTCGTGGTGAAGTGATCCGCATCTGCAATCTCGAAGGGCGCGATATTGCCCACGGCGTTACCCGCTATAACAGCGATGCGCTGCGCCGTATTGCCGGACATCACTCACAACAGATCGACACCATCCTGGGCTACGAATACGGTCCGGTTGCTGTCCATCGCGACGACATGATTACCCGTTAAGGAACAGGCATATGCTGGAACAAATGGGCATTGCTGCCAAAGCTGCGTCATACAAGCTGGCGCTGCTCTCCAGTCGCGAAAAAAACCGCGTACTGGAAACGATAGCTGATGAGCTGGAAGCGCAAACGGAAAGCATCCTCAGCGCGAACGTACAAGATGTTGAGCAAGCGCGAGCCAACGGCCTGAGCGAAGCGATGCTCGACCGCCTGGCGCTGACTCCGGCGCGTCTGAAAGCGATTGCCGACGATGTGCGTCAGGTATGTAATCTCGCCGACCCGGTCGGGCAGGTGATTGATGGCGGTCTGCTGGATAGCGGCCTGCGTCTCGAACGTCGTCGCGTTCCGCTGGGCGTGATTGGCGTGATTTATGAAGCGCGTCCAAATGTCACCGTTGACGTTGCTTCCCTGTGCCTGAAAACCGGTAATGCGGCGATCCTGCGCGGTGGGAAAGAGACGTACCGGACGAATGCGGCAACCGTGGCGGTTATCCAAAAGGCGCTGGAAGCCTGTGGTTTACCCGCCGCAGCCGTGCAGTCGATAGATAACCCGGACCGAGCGCTGGTCGCCGAAATGCTGCGTATGGATAAGTACATTGATATGCTGATCCCTCGCGGTGGCGCGGGTCTGCATAAGCTGTGCCGTGAGCAGTCGACTATCCCGGTCATCACCGGCGGCATTGGGGTTTGTCATATTTATGTTGATGATAGCGCGGAGATCGACCCGGCGCTGAAGATTATCGTCAACGCCAAAACCCAGCGTCCGAGCACCTGTAACACCGTAGAAACCCTGCTGGTGCATCAGGATATCGCTGCGCGTTTTCTGCCTGCGCTGAGCCAGCAGATGGCACAAAGCGGCGTCACGCTGCATGCCGACGACACCGCGCTGGCCACATTGCAGGCAGGGCCCGCTAACGTGGTTGCGGTGAAAGCCGAAGAGTATGACGACGAGTTTCTGTCGTTGGATCTGAACGTTAAAATCGTTACCGATCTGGACGATGCTATCACCCACATTCGCGAGCATGGGACCCAGCATTCCGATGCCATCCTGACGCGCACACTGCGTAACGCCGATCGTTTCGTGAATGAAGTGGACTCTTCTGCCGTGTACGTTAACGCCTCTACTCGTTTTACCGATGGCGGCCAATTCGGACTGGGGGCGGAAGTGGCTGTGAGTACGCAAAAACTGCACGCGCGTGGCCCAATGGGTCTGGAAGCACTGACCACCTATAAGTGGGTTGGCTTCGGTGACGACACGATTCGTGCGTAATTGAAAACGGGCGATGCCATAATAGGTCTATGATTTTCAGGTCTATTAAGGCATTGCCCGGTTAATTCTACCCTTTACCCCGCTACCGTATTTGTTTTCTATCCTGCGTTTTATCATCATCCGCATCAGTCTGGTTTTTACCCATGCGCTCCCTGGCGTTGAAAGACGACGTATCACAGAATTTTCCCTGCCAGCATGAATTTTCTGGGTCTGTAGCTCACGTATTGTTCCCATGGTTCGATCTATTAGAATCAGTCTCATTTTTATGAGGAGTTGTTGCGTGAAATCGGATATTCACAAACATAGCATTCCTGTTGTGCCGCTCGGTAACCCGTTTCCCCCCCGCCATTGTTCACTGTGTCCAAAGGGCGCGGCGATTGATCGTGATAATCAATACCGATTGATAGACAAAAGAAGGAAGTTTAAAGCGGGGGAGATACTCGCCCGGCAGGATGAAGCCGCAGACATGCTTTTTGTTATTCACGAGGGGTACTGCACGTCCAGCGTGGAATGTGGTGAGAACGATTTTATCAGTCGCTTTTATTTTCCGGGAGACATCATGGCGCTGGATGCTGTTGAAGGGGGAACGTATCTGACAACGATCAAGGCTGCAACGGCTGCGGAGGTATGTCATATCGATATTGCGCGGTTGTTCAAGGCAGCAGAAAAGGAGCCGTCGGTTGCAGCGGCCGTCATCAAGTTTCTCTGCAGGGACAATGGATTCATTGTTGAAAAACTACGGCGTTATGCCAATAAACATGCTGAGGCCAGAATCGCTGCTTTCCTCGTGGAGTTTTACGAAATGCATTTACGTATTGGCAGGCCAGAAACGACGCTTCGCTTGCCATTCTCGCGGGAGGAAATTGCCAGTTATCTCGATCTTAAAATTGAAACCGTTAGCCGCTCATTAAAATCCCTTGAACAACAAAAGTTGATTAGCTTACATCGGGTTCGTACGGTAACAATTAATAGTTACTTGGGGTTAAAAGGTTTCAGCTAACGCTATCTTTGCCGTGTGTTATTTATCTCTTGATATTCCAGGAATATTCGTTTTATATGGAAAATTCCTGGTTTTATTTATGTGAAATAATTATCAATTCGAATAATAATCCTACAGGTCAGCGCTATTTTTATAAGAATATTCCCCCGTAACTAAATATTTCATGAGAATTTTCTTGTGAAGTTAAAAAATTAGCATAATTGCAACAAATAATAAGCATTATAGAGAGAATATGGAGATGTTAATTATCTTTATGTTTTGTAAGGGTTTTGCTCTGGTGTTATTTGTATGATCTTTTTGATATTTATCAAAAACATAAAAAAGATGAATTGTTTGATTTTGCTTATCTGGGTGGGTAATGATTCTGAAAATGGATGTGTTTTAAGTGATTGTGTCTTAGGAAACTTCTTAGGCAATGTTTTTTACGGGAAAATTCTTAGTTTTTTGTAATTTTTGCGTTTCAGGGTTTGTTGAGATGTTACTTAATTCAAATGATAATTTTTTGGCGCGGCAATTCTGGCTCGCAATTAATGGAACCGCTGGAGTGACTTAATAATAAGACTCGGTGGTGAGTTTGTTCTTAGGAGAAGATAAAATGAAAAAATTATTATTAGTAACCTCTCTGGCTTCTGTATTTGTTGCAGCAAATGCAATGGCAGATGTTACTGCTTCTGCAACTGCCTCGTGGGACGCGACGGCAACAAAAGATACCACCAGCATGTTGGTTGTCACCCCGCTGAACTCTTTAACTTTCCAGTATGCTGAAGGGCTGAATGCCTTCAACTCTCAGGACGGTGCTTTTGATGTGACGATTCAGGGTCAGGAGACGGCAACTGATTTTGAGCTGACTGCTCAGATTATTAGCAACACTCTGACCAACGCCAGTGGTGATGCTTCTACCCTGAACGTAGGGGTGGCATGGAATGGCACGGCACTGACTAATTCATCAGATACTGTCCTTGTTAACTCCAGCTCTACTTCTGGTCTTGAAAGCCTGATGGCAGATGGCGCTTATAACGGTGCCGCTCGTGTCAGCGATCAATCCAACTTCAAATTCACCATCGCGTCAGCGACTTCTGATGGTAGTCAGACAGTAGCAGATTACTCTGCACTGCCAGACGGCTATTGGACTGGCGATGTAAAAGTACAGTTCAATGCAACCTGGACGACTCCGTCTGCCTAAGTAATAAAAAATTCGGGAGAATTTGTTCTCCCGAATTTATCAGGAATGGTGTCATGAAAAAATATTTACCGGCAGCGATGTTGGTAGGGTTAGTAGCATCTTTTCCCGGATGGGCAATTAATGTTGGTGAAATTACATCGATCATGACTTCTGCTGAGAGTTCATTATCGAAAGAAATTATCAATACGACAGATGCGGCGCGTTATGTCAGTGTTTCGGTAAAACAATTGTCATCACCTTTGGCCGGGGGAGTCGAAATAAAGCCCGTTAATTCCGGAGAATTACTCTCTACACCTGCCAATCTTATTCTTCCTGGCCAGGCGAAGGATGTTTTTCGTTTCTTTTATAAAGGACCTGCAGATGATATCGAACGTTATTATCGTCTGCAATGGATCGATGAGCCGGTCACCGAGAGCGCGGAAACCCGGGCGAATAAAATGGCTGTTGCAACAGCGTCGGCTGAAATTGGCACTATTTTGGTAGTCGCGCCGCGCAAGGAGCGTTTTGAATATAGCCGAAATGGCGATGTTATTACCAATACCGGCAATGTTTCCTTTCGTGTGATCGCTTATGGGGCTTGTAAAGATAAGGCTCGCGAGCGGGGACGAGGCTGTCGCGAACGTTATTACATTTTGCCGGGTACAAAAATAAAATTACAGTTTACCGACATTAGTAATAGCCGTTCACGCATCGGTATCTGGCACGGTAAGCAGTTTATTACAGTGAAGTGATGGTCAATAGCAGCCATCTGTACGGGATAAATAAAATTACCGGAATGTAAGGATGCATATGACAACAACAAATATTGTCGGCGGTAGCATTTGTCTTTTTATTGCGCTGACACCAGGATTTTCACATGCAGCCCCAGTAAAAGTGGGTAATTATGTTATCCCCAGCGCTTTCGCCCGTTCACTGGAGCAGGGAATGACGGTGCCGGTATATATTCGTTACAACGAGACTGACGAGAAAAGTCAGCAAAAAGTTGCCGATGCGGTGATTTCCCTTGTTGATGGCAATATTACCGTTAAAGCCCTGACTCTTGCTGAATTGCCCAATAATGCCGTGTTATCTGGAAAAACCCGCGCGTTGGTGGAAAAAATTCGTGATGTGAAGTTTCACGATAACACCAACATCGAGCTATCGAATGATGCACGCCTGCAACTCAACGTCTCCTCATTTCACCTGGAGATGATTGTCAGCAAAGATGCGTTAACTGAAGCGATTGTCGCACGCAGCAGCCTGCTTGGACCTTCCAGCGTGGAGACTCTCTCTAACGTCCTGAACTATAACTTTGGCACCTACTACAACGATTATCATAACGGCAGCAGTACCCGCAGCTATCTGACGATGGACAATACAACATCGCTGCGTGAACACCATGTCAACATTAACGGTTCGTTTTACGGCATAGGCGACAGCAACAGCACCAGTAAACTCTATCGCGCGATGTATGAGCGTGATTATGACGGGTATCGACTGGCGCTCGGGATGCTCGACACCTGGAATGTCCAGTCTATTGCCAGCCTGAATGCGCTGAATGGTGGGAAAATTTACGGCGTAAGCTACGGAAACAAAGGAAGTACGGTTGTTGAGAATACCTCGCTTTCGCTCACGCCAATTACCGTATTTTTGCCAGCCGCTGGCGAGGTTCATGTATTCAGGGACGGGCGTTTGCTCAGCGTACAGAACTTTAATATGGGCAGTTATGAAATTGATACCAGTCGTTTTCCGTATGGTGTTTATGATGTCACGGTAGATATCGTGGTCAATGGCCGGACAATTAATAGTCGTATCAGTCGGGTTAATAAAATCTTTGCCCGCCAACAGGCAGCCGGAATTGATCAGCTCTCATGGCAACTGTTTGGTGGCTCACTGGATTATGACCGTGTGAGTTATAAGCGAAACCACTATCAGGATTTAGGCAATGAGCAGACCTGGATTGCCGGCGGTGCCGCATCGGTGACGCTGGCGATATTGTCGGGGCTGGGCCTGAAATCTACGCTCTACGGTTTTGGCAACAATGCGGTTAATGAAACGGATGTCACGCTCAATGTGAATGAATACGTAAGCATTGGCAATCAGACGCTGGTAGCGAATGATTCGTCATGGCGAAACATCAGTAATATCAATCTCAATGTCCCCGAGGGATATGGTTCCCTTTGGGCATCTCGTGAAGACAGTAAAATTGGCAACCGTCTGCCCATGCAGGAGCGTGACAATTATTCCATTGGTGGCACTCTTAACCTCGGGAAGTTTATT
Source organism: Citrobacter sp. KTE151 (assembly GCF_000398845.1). NCBI lineage: Bacteria > Pseudomonadati > Pseudomonadota > Gammaproteobacteria > Enterobacterales > Enterobacteriaceae > Citrobacter > Citrobacter sp. KTE151. The sequence goes on from NZ_KB976063.1 coordinate 80,495, forward strand.
CCTCATGGCGGCTCGCTTACCGTGAGTCAGACGGAGAATCGCTACTCGGGAAATAAATACCGTAACCTGGACTACAGCACGACCCTTTATTCAGGCAGGTATGCCACGGTTGGGCTGCGCGCAGGTATTCAGCGTTATTACTACAATAACCGGAATGACGATGGGCGACAGGAACGTTATGTCAGCCTGGATTTATCGTTGCCGTTGGCGTCCTGGTTGAGCATGGGCGTCTCCCGGGATCGCTATGGCAGCACTCAGGGTAATCTCAGCGCGCGCAAGCAGTATGCTGAAGGCCCCATTAAATCGGTCGGATTATCGGCTTCGACACGCCTGAGTGGCGAGCAGTATTACGACAATAATTATTCGGTAAACGGCAATCTGAGTTATGACACGAAATATAACGCTGGCACCGTATCGGTAACGCGTTCCGCGGACAACTCCACCAATATGAACTTCTCTTCTCAAGGTTCCCTGGCGTGGGCAGGAAAAGATTTCGGTCTGAGTAAAGAGAGGCAAAGGTCAGGCATTATTGTGAAAACCGATTTGACCGACGAAGGGAAACTGGCTGCGAAGATTAATAACCGAAATTATCTTCTCAGCGGTAAATCAAATTTCATTGCACTGCCGCCTTATGCTCAGTACAAGCTGGAGATCCTCAATGATAAAAACTCTGAAGACAGCTTTGATATTGTTTCAGGGCGCAAACAGGAACTGACGCTATATCCGGGTAACGTGGGTGTTATCAACCCTGAAGTGAAAAGTATGGTCACCGTATTCGGGCGCATTCGTTATCCCGATGGGCAGTTGGCTGCAAACACCGATATTCATAATCACATCGGTAAAACGCGTACGGATGAAAAAGGGGAGTTTGCTATCGATATCGATAAGAAATATCCGGTCATCACGTTAATTTCAGCCAATGGCAGCCTATGCGAAGCCGATCTCGATTTGGAAAAAGCACGCGGCGCAGCGTGGGTTGGTGATGTGAAATGTGCCACGCAAACCACGATGGCGCAGAGGTAATAAAATGAAAGTATTAATTAAATTAGCTACTGTAATCTGTGCCGTGGGGAGTTTTGCGCCTGCGCCTGCGTTGGCTTTGAATGCAATATCTTCCGGCTCAGTCAGTAATAACTATTTGTTTATTGAAAATGCCATTGATAGTGAATACTTTATTACCCCCTCGGCACTCGATCCGCGTTTCAGCGGGTCAAACACGTGGATAAAATACGGTACTTCTCAGGTGAGTCTCGGGTATTTAGGTTTTGTCGGCTGGACTGCGCCAGGAAATTATTATCAGGACATGTGGATTGATAATTCCCCGATTAACGGCCCTTTTCGGGGGATCCGTTGTTATAGCGGCAGCCAGTGTCCATCAACTGGGTTTATTGCCGGGCAAGGCACTGACAATAACGGTTTTTATCATGCGCAGGTAGGATCTGTCGCGGGCGTTATTGGTGGCGCCTACGGATTCGCTTCCCTGACGGATACTGCCTATGAGTACTTTCGCAATGTGCCTACCGGTAGCAGCGAAACCTATGTGTTCAACCGTTGTTATACTTCCGTGAATTATGATTATTCTTCCGGGCAACGCTGTAAAGATCAATCAACAGGATTATGGAATTACGTCAATTATACGTTAACCAAACGCGGTCATCTGTCACTTGTATCGACTAATGCATTTCAGGAGCTTTGGGTTGCCAGCGACGGTACGCCGAGCATCACCAAAGACTCTGGTTATTGTGAGCTTGGCGTGGTGGGCGGCGCTGACGGCGTGATTTGCAAAATGGTGAGTTATAACCTGCAACAAACCGCCAATCTGACCGCCTCCCTGACGTTTCGCGCTTATGTCGACACGGCGATGCTTGGTTTTACGCCTGGACCGGCCACCGTGAGATACTCCGGGAATGGTTCAAACTGGTATAACTATGGTACTTCAACTGCTTATTACAACGTTTTCACGACCTCTGGAGAGTACATATATATTTTTCTGTCAAAAGCATTCCTGAAAAATCTCGTCGATTCAGGAATCAGCATTACTAACAGTCAACCGTTTACCTTCGGTTTTTATAATGGCTTAACACCAGAGTCAGGGCACTACCAGTTTACGCCTTCGCTACAGCTCAATATTGTGCCGAAGGAGTATGGGATCAGTATCGTCTCTTCAGACAACACCGCTTCTGCGAGCGGCAGTGGCACGATTGGCGACGCCGCTCCTATAGAAATGGATTACACCGTGACAGTCTCCGGTCCTCGTCAGGCTGATAGCATTACCGCGCAAGTTATCGGGGAAAGTACGACGATAAACAGTGTGCCTTACTGTCTGTTTACCTCCCCTCAAGGCGGGCTGTCAGTCCCAATCCCCGCCTTTCTGCAGTACAACAGTCAGTCGGGGGGCGTGGTACAGAAACGAAATAGCTGTAGTGAAGCAGCAATTAATATGAGCGATGCGCAGTGGCAACAGACGCCCTGGGACGCAAATAACAATGATGATGGTAGCTACTATGCTACTGATTTGAAATTGCTTTTCCCAATGAACGATTCACGTTCGATGTTAACTGTTTCCGGTACAGATTGGGAAGGTGTCGTCAGTGCCAGTGGAGAGATAAAAGTCACGGCGAATTGGGTGGGAGTGACGCCATGAACCGCTGCCGTTTGGTGCTTAGATGGGTATTTATATTACTTTCCGGGCTGACTGTATTCTCCGCACAGGCTGTCTACCTGGAGTCGACCATTTATGAGATGCCATCGGATAAATCATTTATCAGCAAACGGATCTATAACGATAGCCAGAAACAGAATTTGTACAGTATTGGCGCAGTAAAAATTGATAAGCCGGGACCGGGAGGTGAAAACAGAAGTCCCATTGCTGAAGGCGAACTTCTGTTTACGCCACTGAATTTTTCACTGGCTCCGCAGGCGAGTGAGTTTTTTAAGATTTTCTACCGTGGACCGCAGGATGATAAAGAACGCTATTACCGAATTCTGTTTCGTGAAATGCCGATAACGCTGTTTACCGAGCGTAATCAAGGGAAAGGTGGGCAGGCTCTCCCGGTGATCGCTATGGACACCATATTGGTTGTTCGCCCGAGAGAAATGAATCTGGCCTACACCATTGATGAGGCAAACGGAACACTGAAAAACACCGGGAATACTTTTTTTAAAATCATCGTACACCTGGGGTGCAACTCCACCGATGATGACGCCACCATGCGTTATGTGTTGCCGGGTGAAACCTGGCGTAGTAGCGAATTGAAATCAAAAAACCGAAAATTTATCGTTGCATTGCAGAAATACATACCAGTAGGTCAGGGGTGCTTCAAACTCAATCAATAGTAAGTATTAAGTCTGATCCGATATGTCATGGTTAGATATCGAACCTATACTGTAACTGTCTTTATACAATGCAGTAATCAGCTCGGCACAGATGAAACTTTGGTCATTTGTACTCAACATCACGGTATTTAAGAGTCAGGTAGTATGAAAAGTATAATTAATGATCAGGTTGAGTATGATTCCACCAGAAAAAGCCTGAAACATCGCGATACGACAATAATTCTTTCGGCGTCTACCGCGAGACTACTTGAGCTATTCATTGCCCATAAAAATCAACAAGTCCACCGCGAGTTTATCATTGAAGAAGTGTGGAAAAAGCATGGCATGGCCCCATCGGGTCATAGCCTTAATAAAAGTATCAGTATTTTGCGAAAAGCATTTAGTGAGCTGGGGGCGGGTAATCCCATTGAAACGCTGCCCCGGCAGGGATTTTTGTTCCATGCTTCGATCAGCGATGAATCGTCATCTTCCTGTGTAGATGAACCCGTGCGTTCGGTAACTAAGACGGTAAACTCATCCGTAAGACCAAAACGTAAAAATATTATTTTGCTCATTTTATTATTTGCATTTCTTGGTAGCGCTATTTTTATATTTTTAGCTCTTAATTCAAGCTCCAAAAATTTCATCTATATCAGGGCAATAGGTGATTGTGAACTTTATACTGCCGATGACAATAATGCTGGTAAAACGAAAGCATTTTTATCTTCTGATATGTGGCGAAAAGTAAATGCGGCTTGTCATGATGGCAAGAAAACAATTGTTTTTTATGATGATAATAATTTATCAGCCGACAATGATCTTAGAGAGAATTTCCTGGGGATTTGTACCTTAGAGAAAGGAGGGGTTGCCCGTGAATGTGAAAATTTTGTTTATTAGTGGGGCAATCTTTCTTGCAGCGATAACAGCATATTTTTTATATCGCCATCAAGAACCTGAGACGCTGACCTGCTCAGCCAAAAATTACCTGCATCTGGAGGCGCAAACTCAGGGTGTAAAAATTGAAGGTGAAGTTCTGCTGGTTTTTCGTATTTCTTCTGCTACCGAAGGGCGGGTATCTCAGGTAGGAAGTCTCAATATTCAGGGTAAATATTATGCTGTAGATCGTAATGTTGTCCTGAATTTTATTGGTAAAGATCGTGATGGTTACCTACAGACTCGTCGTGTAGCTATTGTTAAAAATAAAAATGACAATGTTCCTGATGACGTTACCGAACAACTCATGTCGCGACAGGATATTTTCTATTATAAGGTCATCCATATCACCGAAAATATCTATGCGATCAGAGATCTGCGACGTACGCTAATGGTTTGTCGGGCAGCATGAGTAGCTATAATGTGTTATTCTTATGGTTTTAGTGGATTTATATTTTGTCGTTGCTAGTGTTTGTGGTTTTTTGTTTTGTCTTGCAGTGAAAATAAGTAAAAGGATTTGTACTGGTGAAGAATTAGGAGTTTTCCTTTTTCAATATTTAAAATGGCCTTAACATTTAATGGTAATACTCATATGGATAATCGTGATTATAAATTCTGAAACTACGTGATATGACTTACGGATAAAGTTAATTCGCGAACCGCATTGTAATTGTTGGAGGCTAAAGGTGTTGTATATTCTCTCGTGTATAAAACGAGGGACCTGCTATGCCATAAATTTAAGTTGGTGGTAACTATGAATACGAAAAAGGTTTTTCTGCTCAGTTATGATATTTTTCTTTTCTCAGGGATAAAAGCGTGGTTGCCAAATCTGGTGTTAGTCGATGCGCGGACATTTATTTCTGGTTCACAGTCAATTATTCCACGGTGCCCATCCTGTTTACTGGTGATCGATAACCGGTTACCTTTATTCCTGGTCAGGAAGTGGTTTCAGAGAAATAGCACGCAGTTTATCAATATAAACTGTATTGTTCTTCGGATGAATGAAACCCGTTCTGTTAATCGGGGGTACGAGGAGTATGCATTCATTAATGGACGGGAATTATCGGATCAACTGATTTCTCAGTTGAGAGCCAATCTAATGGCACCCAATGAGGTTGTGGAAGTCACTAAAGGTTCAACGATGTTTACGTTTCATTTGACTGAGTTTGAAGAGGAAATGCTGTATGCATCTTTCACAAAGGAAAAACTGCACGATTTTTGTATTGCTAACTCGATAACAATTAAGTCAGTGTATCGATATCGGGAACGAATTACCGCTCGTCTGGGATTTACTCATTTTAATGAAACTATCATTTTTTTAACCAGGAATAATCTATTGCATGAAAGTTCCCCGACGAATAGTCATTCTGGTGAAAATGTAATATACGGCGAAGCATATGATCTCTCAGATTCTGGTCGACTGAGTATGGCAATAAGGAATGAAGAAATTATTCCTTATTTTCAACCCATCGTAAATATCAACGGAGACGTCTGTGGTGTTGAGGTTTTGGCTCGTTGGCCACAGGGGCATAATTATGCTATTTCTCAGCGTGAGTTTATACCGCTGGCTGAAAAAAGTGGCTTAATGAATGAGTTAACGAGCTATTTAATGAACACCGTCGCGCGTAATCTGGTCGACGGAAGCGAGGATTTCAATAAAACTTTATTCGTCTCTTTTAATGTGAGTCCATCAGGTTTAAGTAACCCCGTCTTTTATTGGGAGTGTCTTAATTTTATGGAAATAACGCAAAGGCTACCGATAAAATTGATGATTGAAATAACTGAAAACCAGACTCTCACTATTACTCCTGCAATCAAAGAGCTGATACGATCGTTGCGAAACAGAGGGGTTCTGTTTGCTTTAGATGATTTTGGGACGGGATACGCTAACCTTTGTTATCTCAATGAGTTAGACCTGGATGTTATAAAAATTGATAAAACGTTTATCAAAGCTATTAAAGAAGTTGAGCAACATATCCCTATGCTCGAGTCAATCATTCACCTTTCCGGACTCCTGGGGTTACGCATGGTGGCGGAGGGCGTTGAATATGGCTATCAGCAGCAATGGTTGGGGAAAAATAATGTTGATTACCTACAGGGTTATCAATTTTTACCGCCAGTGACGTTTGATGATTTTATGCGTTATTACAAGCAGTCTGTAAATTTTTTTGAATCAGCGTCGGATTCTACTTTCTCAACGTAAAGCCTTTCGGGAACATCAGGGGCGGATGCCTCTGATGCAGGTATTTTTGTCGAGGTGAGTACGATAACTCCCGCCTGTCTGGTGAAGGCGATAGCCTGTTGTGAGTGAGGCATCGTTTGTTTATGTATCTAATACGGGGTATTTATAGCGGTATCAGCGTTAATTAAACCGATTCCAAGGTGAGTTCCTGGCCATGCGTCATTTCCTGACAAAATTAAGAGTCTGGTTTCCGCCGCCTCTTATCTTAGTACTTTTTCTCGTTGTGGATGTGCTGACGGCGAGTCCGCGTTTCACATTCGGCGGGGTGAATATCGTGATATGCGCATTGCTGGCCGGCGTCAGTCTGTTGGTGATATTGCATACCGCGTGGCAGATGCGGATGAAACGTACGACCCTGAATCCGCTGCATGCACATAAATCGACCACGCTTGTTACCGGCGGATGTTATGCCTGGAGCCGCAACCCGATCTACCTTGGTATGAGTGGAATCCAGTTGGCCTTTGCTCTTTGCATCGGTAGCCTGACTGGAGTATTGGCTGTACCGGTGTTTATGCTGGCGGTTGCCAGATTACATATTGATTTTGAAGAGGAACAACTGCGAAAACATTTCGGGCTGGAGTGGGAGCGCTATGAACAACACGTTCGCCGCTGGTTATAGTAATACCCGACCGCGTATAAGCATGCCTGTAACGACACGATTCGTGCGTAATTGAAACCGGATGATGCAAAAATAGGCGTTTGATTCGCAAGGCCATTGACGCATCGCCCGGTTAGTTTTAACCTTCTACCCCGTGCTCACAGTCGTGGACATGTCCTTTTCAGGGCCGATATAGCTCAGTTGGTAGAGCAGCGCATTCGTAATGCGAAGGTCGTAGGTTCGACTCCTATTATCGGCACCATCCCTTAGTATTTCCAAGTCAACTCAAATCAACAAAACCCTTTAAAAACATAGACATTACGCGATTTTTCGTCATTTGACGTCAACCCCTATCTCTTGAAATCAACATACAATTGGGGGCACAATCGGGGGCATGTTCTGTTCGGTCTAGGAAATGTGCCCCCAATGATGCTGAATGCCCGCAAGGTTGAAGCCGCTAAAGGAAAAGAGAAGAGCTATAAGCTATCTGATGGAGGTGGCCTGTACCTTCAGGTTGAACCTAATGGCTCGCGTTACTGGCGTATGAAGTACCGTTTTGCTGGTAAAGAGAAGCGCTTGTCCTTTGGTGTCTATCCAACAGTCACCCTCGCAGATGCCAGACAAAAACGCGAAGACGCAAAGAAACTACTCGCAGCAGGTGAAGATCCTGGCGAAGTGAAAAAAGCAAAGAAGCATGCTTTAAACGCAGCGATCGAGACACTTAACCCATTCAGAGAAGTGGCGTTAGAGTGGCACAAAATGAAATCTCCCAAATGGTCTGAGGGCTATGCTTCAGACATCATTGAGGCGTTTGAGAAAGACATTTTCCCGCATATTGGACACAGACCTATAGCCGATATTCAGCCCCTAGAACTACTTGAAGTACTGAGGTTGATAGAAGCACGAGGCGCTATGGAGAAAGCGAAGAAAGTCCGTCAGCGATGCGGTGAAGTTTTCCGCTATGCCATCGTAACGGGTAGAGCAATCTACAATCCTGCACCGGATCTTGCCAGTGCGATGCAAGGACATGAAGCAGTCCACTATCCATTCCTCAAAGCCAACGAGCTGCCGGAGTTCTTTACTGCCCTTAACGCTTATTCAGGAAGCCCAATTGTATTGCTGGGGGCACATTTACTTATCCTGACGGGTCTAAGAACAGGAGAGCTAAGAGCAGGTGAGTGGCGTGAGGTGGATTTTGATAATGCGGTGTGGGAGATTCCCAAAGAACGTATGAAAATGCGACGTGCTCATATTGTGCCGCTTTCAAATCAAGCATTAGTCCATCTTGAAACCTTAAAAGAACTGACTGGAAACTATCCTTTGATGTTTCCTGGGCGTAACGATCCAAGTAAGTGCATGAGTGAGGCCAGTATTAATCAGGTCTTTAAGCGTATTGGATATGCTGGCCGTGTTACTGGCCATGGCTTCAGACACACAATGAGCACTATTTTGCATGAAAAAGGCTTCAATAGTGCATGGATTGAAACCCAGCTTGCACATTTGGATAAAAATGCTATTCGCGGGATATACAATCATGCTCAGTATCTTGAGGGGCGTCGGGAAATGATGCAATGGTACAGTGATTTTATTGGTGGAACGGAGTCTTGAGTAATGGCAAATAATACTCTCAAGCTTCATCGAACTCATTATAGCATCAGTGAGACCGCTAAAATATTGGGCTGCGATGAGCAAGATGTTATTTATATTGCGGATGAAAAAGACATTCCATTGTCGCTAAGAATGTGTGGGCGATGGTCTTTTTCAAAGCATAAAGTAAGAGATGTGGACTCCTTTTTTCAGAATATAAACTCTTTGAAAAAAGACAAAGATGGTTTCAGTTATATATCTGAGTTTAGTTTGATTAAGATTAACGAAGTTAAAAAAGATAAAAAACTAGTGCTGGCGAGTACAAAAGGCTATTTCCAAATGCCACCAAAAGTTAAAAGTGATTTCGTTTTTTATGAGGGGCAGTTCCCGGAGTACCCATCATTGTTATCTCCTGCTGGTACCACCTATTCTGAAATGGTCAAATATATTCAAATTGACTGGAAAAATGATGATGGGTTTGGATATGAGGGAGATGCGTACCTGGAGCGGGAAGATGTAAAGAAATTGCATCTAATATTAAATGATGATGTTTCTAATGATAAATATAAATCGTTATCAATTGCACAGCAAGAAAGACATGCTACCAAGAGAAATGAGATTCTAAGTGTAGCATTATATCTTTATAAAGAGGATATGGCATACCGAAAGGAAAATGCAGCAGCCCTTGCTGACCTTATCTTTAGTCGGGCTGAGGAATTTTGGCCTGATAAAAAAGAGCCTCCGCTATCACACCCAATTATTAGCAAACTAATATCATCTATATTCAAGAAACCATCATTTACAAAAAATTAACAATTTTGGCGAGTAAGGAGATTTTTCTTACTCGCCTTTTTTATATTTTTGAACGATGTTTTAATCCTCTTCGTTGATATAGATTGATACATAGAGAGGAACTCATTATGGGGTTTACTGATAATCGTCCTTCTGCTGACTCGCTCATTGATATGAAATTCATTACATCTGATTGTCTTTTTACTGATAAATGGATTTATAAACTGATTTCTCTGGGACGTTTTCCTAAACCAATCAAGTTAGGTCGTATGTCCCGATGGCGTGCTGGTGACTACTATGCTTGGCGTGATAGTCATTCTTCAGAGTAAAAACATTAGTATTAGAAGCATTTATGAGGAGTTTATATGAATTACCGTCTACAGCCAGCGGGGAGTCAATACATATCCCTTCCAATTAAGAATGAATATGTTTCCGTGTTAGGAAACTATAAAGTAAGTCCGTTTAAAGAAACTCATAGCGACACTGCATGTATTGTGCGAATTATTGAAATATTTTCATTGAATAAGCTGCGCGCTAAAGGTGAAAAGCTGTATTCACTTACGGGGTTAACAGTACCTGATACGGAAGCTGTGGCGAATGAGATCAACCTGCTCCTGAGCCGTTATGCCCAGTTGTGTCGTCAGGAAGAGGAAGAGTTATCTTTCAGGCAGCGTGAAGTGACAAATGCGGAAGTTGCATGGAAAAGCACATTCTCAAAAAACGGCGTCAGTAGCATTGCTGAAGCTAAAACGAATAAAACGGGGCATGCTGAACGAGCGGATGCTGAACGGTGTTACCATCTGGCTGTTTCCCGGCTGAATGAGCAACATAGCCGACTGAGCACAATCAAGCTTTTACCGGGCGTACTGGCCGATGAAGTTAACTACATTGGTAAGGGAGTTGAGAAGCGTTTACTGAGCATATTTCCTCAATCCGGCCAGATCCCTGCTGATTTTATTTCTGTGTTTAATGACGGTGACGTTGTTCGTGATATTAAATTTATTACAGATGCACTCAAATCTTTGTCTGATTCTGTGAATGAAATTATTAGCCGTTGTAGCGTTCCAACTGATCGTTATGTATTAAATAACGGTGGAATGGCAAGAGCTATAGCTTACAGGGAGTACTATCGAGCAGATAATTATGTATTACGTTCAGTCGTTAGTGACCGGGATTATGTTGAGCATGTAATGAAATACAATCGGGTTACTGAGTACAAAAATAAAATCTTTTCTTAAATACTAAAAAAGGTGAAAAACTATGTATGCCTTCAAAACTGAAAGGCCGGACGCAGCACGTCGTTATCATAATAAATTCGTCACTGGTACTAACTATCAGGAGGAATCAAACAGACGCTTTGCATTAAGCGAACCTACTGAAAATATACTGCGTACCTCAATTCTGGAATCCGGGTGGCTTATTAAAAATATCACCCTACGTGATGTTAACGCCGTGTCAGGTAATGCCGTCAATATTGGTGCCAGTGAACTGCATACCGGACGTGTGGATGGTGGCCGTTTCCACAAAAAAATGGCAATCAATGGTACGGAGTTCTTTCTGACAGAGACGGATACCTGCGCCCGGATCAGCTATTCCGATATGTCTCATATTTACCATACCGGCGTGCCGGATGAGTTTGAGAAAACGGTTGAGAGCTTTTTTTCCCAGGCATATGCGCTGGACATGCTGCGGGTCGGTTTCAACGGTGTGTCGATTGCAAATACTACAAACCCGGAAATCAATAAAAAAGGCGAGGATGTCAATATTGGCTGGCATGCACTGGCGAAAGCCTACGGGAACGGGAAGCAAATCATCTCTGAGCCTGTCACTCTGGGAGAGACTGGCACCTGGAAAAATATTGATGCTCTGGCCAACCATCTGATTACTGAGCTTATTGCTGAGCAGTTTCGTGAAGATCCCCGTCTGGTTGTACTGGTTGGGGCAGAGCTGGCAGCACATCAACGCCTGAAGTTATTTAATGCTGCAGACCGCCCGGCTGATGTGAATGCCGCACAGATGGCTACAAGTTCTGTTGCTGGCCGCTTTGCGTTTATTCCCCCGTTTATGCCGGGTAAGCGTCTGGCAGTAACGACGCTGGATAATCTGCACATTTACACCCAGGCGATAACACGCTGGTTCCGTGCTGAGTTTGATGATGAAAACAGCGAATACGTGCATTCCTACCTGCGCAATGAAGGCTATGCACTCGGTGAACCTGAACTGTACGCGGCTGTCGATGAGGGCGCCCTGACGTTTGCGGATTGACTTAGCAACAGAAAGACCCGCTCAGAGGCGGGTCTCGTTAACATCATCAGGAAAAATGAAGAACTATTTTTAAGCAGAGGCTTAAGCATGCCAGCGTTAATTAATCCAGGCAATGATCAGTTTTCGGTTATAAATTTCTTGCCTCACCAGGAATACGCGGGATATAGTTTAAAGGTTGCCGCAAAATCGGCAGCCGGGCGTGGAAACCCGAGTAATCTAACGGCGACACCAGACGCGCCATGCGTCTTTTTTTGTGTCTTTGCCTTTGTGCACCTGTTACCTGTACAGCGGTTTCTTTACTGCTGTAGCTATCGTGTAATGGTGGCTCAGGCGGGGCTGACCTCGGTCAGGCCGGTATCCGTTAGAGCCGGTATTTCCACCCCCGTCTGGGCTACCACCCATGAGCGTGGAAACTCCGGTGGTAGCGTTACCCGCTATCTAACGGAGGTTGCCATTATGGCTACAGTCCCTGCTTTATCTCACCCTGAATTTACCTTTGTCTTTCTGGCTGTCCGCCGTACAGACCGTGATGCCCGTCCACGTCCTGTGCGTGTAATCGCAGACTGTGAGCATGCTGCACGCCTTAAACTTGCCACTGAATTTATCCTGAGCTTTGCTGCCCGTATCCCTGTGAAAAACGCCGGGGAGGTGGTTGCATGAAATCCATGAATTTTAAGCAAGGCTGCATATTGAGTGAACTGGGGGAGAGTCGTCTGTTACGGGCGGCACTGGCCAGTGAGTTCCTTGCAGAGGTTCTGTCCGTTCCCACAGTGAATGGGGCGAGAACTGTTTCAGCAGAAGGCGCTGCGGCTTTAGTGGCCTGTATTGCCGAACAACTGGATGGCGTTGTTAAGGAAACCAGCACAATTAAGGGAGTGATGCGCGATGAATAATAATCAAAATTTAAAGGCGCATGCTTTACGAACAGCAGTCTTACGGTATTACATTGCTGATGCATTCATTTCCTTAATGGAACGTGTTCATAATGAACCTGTTTATATTGAAGATGACGAACGAATAGAACTCACCCACGAAAAAGTGGTGAGTAATATTATTTACCATATTGAAATGCCGTGGGTGAATGAGTTTGGGGCTGATGCAGGTTGCATACTGGCCGCAGAGAAACTGGAAAAAATGCTTAAACCGGGCTTTATGTCAGAAAATATTCGCCTGTCAGTTTTTGGTGTCACAGAGATGCGTGAGGTTTACCGGGATATTATTTTCGGTGCACCTGATGGCGAACTACCCGAAGGTTTTGAATTTGTGAAGCCGGAAGGTCAGGAGGTGCTGCTGTGAAAACACCGTCTGTATCCACGATTTCCGGGGCTGCAATTGGGCGCTGGCCTTATATCCTGTCAGCATTAGGTATCAAAGTACCGTCCGCAGGACATCATGGGGCTTGCCCTGCCTGTGGTGGCAAAGATCGCTTTCGGCTGGACGATAAAGCGGGGCGTGGGACGTGGTTTTGTAATCAGTGCGGTCATGGCGATGGTCTTGATCTGGTTCGTCTGGTGACAGGAAGAAAGATAAAAGAAGTCGCCGGGATGGTATCTGAGACGCTTGCATTACCAGAAATACAGGAGAAGCCCGCTTTGCCCGCCAGGAAAAAGGCCGCAGGAAAAGAAGCGGGCGCGGAGCGATATACCAGACTCAGACAGCAGTCCTGCAATGGTGAACCGGTTTATCTGACAAACAAGGGCTTACACGGGTATTCACTTCCCTTGCTGTCACAGCCTTTGAATCTGGCCGGAATAACATTTTCCTCCGGTTCATTACTGCTGCCGTTGACGGATATCTCCGGGAATATTACCGGTGGTCAGCTTATCAATCCTGACGGGGATAAAAGTCTGCTGCCAGGTAGCCAGCTGTCTGGTGCATTCATTGCCCTGACCGATATACCCGCTGAAACACCTGAACAGGTGATTATCACTGAGGGTTTTGCCACGGCGCTTACCGTCAGTCTGCTGACTGAAGGATGGATCGTGGCAGCTGTCGCTGCCACCAATTTACTTAAGGTGACGGAGCAGATCCGAAAACGCTGGCCGGAAACCCGGATCATTCTGGCCGGAGATAATGATCTGGCTGACGGGAAAGAAAACACCGGGCGTATTCAGGCAGAGAAAGCCGCCAAAGCGGTGGATGGCTGGGTAACGCTCCCTCCGGTACGCCATAAGGCTGACTGGGATGATTATCGGCAGGAAGTGGGGAAAGAACGGGCGAGAGATGCCTTTCGGGAAGAAATGACGCTGCATGGTAAAGGGCAGACCCGTTTACCAGAAGGGTTCCGGCTGACAAAAGAATATTTGTGGTACGACAAGCTGGTTAATAAGTCTGATGGCGATACGGAGATACGTAATATCAAAATTTGCAGTCCGCTGCGGGTGACGGCAATCACCAGTGATGCTGATGGGAGTAATTACGGGCGTTTGCTGGAATGGGAAGATACCAACGGAAACAGCCGTAAATGGGCAATGCCGATGGAGATGCTGGGTGGCAGCGGGGAAGAGCTGCGCCGCGTTCTGCTGGTTAACGGACTTTCGTACATCAACATTAACGGCATGGCCAGAGCATTTCTGATGGAATATATCTCGCTGTGTAAACCGGACAGAAAAGTAACCTGTGTGAATAAAACGGGCTGGCACGGCGGGGTTTACGTTCTCCAGGATGAAGTGATAGGGCGCGAAGCCCAGTCAGTCATCTTACAAACATCGAGTGTGCAGGGGCGTGATTTTCGTGTCAGCGGTACATCAGAGGACTGGCGCGAAAATATAGGCCGTTACTGCATAAAGAATGCCCGTCTGGCCTTTGCGGTGAGTCTGGCATTTGCTGCCCCCCTTCTGAAACTGGTTGGTATCGGCGGTGGAGGTTATCACCTCAAAGGGGAATCAACAGACGGTAAAACCACGACGATGAAAGTGGCTGCATCAGTATGTGGTGGAACAGATTTCTGGCATACGTGGCGGGCGACGGGGAATGCTTTAGAAGGAACGGCGAGCCGCCGCAATGATGCCACGCTGATGCTGGATGAAATCCGGGAGGTTGACGGCAGGGAGGCGGGGAATATCGCTTATATGCTGGCTAACGGGCAGGGCAAAGCCAGAGCCAGAACAGATGGTTCGGTAAGGGAAACCAACCGCTGGAATCTGTTGTTTCTGTCTACCGGGGAACTGTCACTGGTGGAACATGCGGCAAGCGCCGGGGAACGTACGTATGCCGGGGTTGAGGTCAGAATGATCCAGATCCCAAGTGATTCAGGCAAATATGGCGTGTTTGAAGAACTTCATGGCTTCAGTAGCGGAAAAACCCTGGCTGAGCATCTTGAGCAGCACGTAGCGCATTATCATGGTGCACCATTCCGCGACTGGCTGCATTGCCTGACCGCTGATCTGCCGGAACTGACCAGTCAGGCGAAAGCCTTATTGAAAGAGTACACCCGAAGGCTGACGCCGGAAAATGCCGGGAATCAGGTTGGCCGGGCTGTTACCCGTTTTGCTCTGGTTGCGATGGCCGGGGAACTGGCCACAAAAGCGGGCATCACAGGATGGCCGGAGGGAGAGGCCTTTCGTGCCGCTCAACGTTGTCTGGCTGCATGGATGGCTGACCGGGGCCATACAGCTAATCAGGAAGATAAAGCGGCACTTGAACAGGTACGGGACTTCATGACGCGTAATCAGTTCAGTCGGTTTGCTGACTGGAATGACGACAGGAACCGGCCTGTTTCCATGATGGGATTCAGAAAAGTCGATAAAGGAGACAACGTGACAGAGCCGGTTGTGACGTTCTACGTTCTTCCGTCAGGCTGGAAGGAGATCTGTAAGGGATTTGATTCGCGTAAGGTGGCGAGGTTGTGTGTGGACGCGGGCTGGCTGAAACCCGGTGAAGATGGCCGGACGCAAAACAGCATTCGCCTGCCAGAAATAGGGCTTAAACGTGTGTACCAGTTCAATACACAGGTACTGGGAAGCGCCGAACCTGAGTAATTATCGCGTGAGTCTTATTTTTATGAGGTAACACTGGTAACAGAGGTAACACCCGTTACTGATGCGGTTCTTCAGTGTTACCAGTCAAAAATACTGACTGGTAACACTGGTAACAAAAAATGGTGTGTTACCACGTGTTACCTCTTGATTTTGCTAACTGGTAACAGATTAAATCCTTTTAAATCAATAGCGTTACACGTGTTACCAGTGTTACACGTTCAGAACAAGAGGTAGGGATCCAAATCCCTTCTTCTGGCGGGCAACAGTATAGGGCACAGAACGATGAAGATGATGAGAATGTACTGCCCCACATGTCAGGCAGTAGCGCGGATAGGTAAAACAAACAGGAAACACCCACAACTGTACGATGTGTACTGCTATTGCTCTAATGTGGAGTGCGGTCACTCGTTTGTGATGAATGTTGCTTTCTCCCATTCCGTTAGTCCAAGCGCGCTGAACGGGCAGGGAAGGGTTAAAGAGCTAATTGATGCCATTCCACCCGAGGAACGGGAAAAGGCTTTAAAGTTGCTGCTGGCTGCGCAAAAGAATGGGTAAAGTATGCGTCGGGAATGGCCGATCCGTTCCCGGAACCTGAACACAGGATTTCAGTTTATGCGGACATAAAATTATTATTTTTCATATTGTTATATTTTTCGTGTTTCACGAACCTCCATAAAATTACACACCTAAAATAAATTATCCATTTAATATCATAGTGTTACGTATTCAGGCCACAAATGCGACGGACAGTAAAACTGAAAAAAGCTGAATTTCTTTTCATTCTTTTCAGTTCCTGTCTCGCAGAGCATCCCCAGAACGGGCGCGGGCTGGCGGTATCGTTTGTAAAAAATCACAACTGAAAAATTTTAGTGATATGAAAACCGTAGGCGGGTGCGGTGTAGTGCGATTTTTGTATGCGCTCGTTTATTTTTCTTGGCTTCGTGTGTGGTGAGAGAGCCTATCAAGTTGGGCTTGGTGGAGGGGAGCGTATTTTGTTTTGAGAGGCCTGTAATTGTTCTGAGGCCTTAGAGTTTGCTTTAAACGTGGGCTACAAGTTTAATTATGTCACTTCGCTTCTTTTTGTCTTCTTCAAGGACTCTGGAAAAAACTTCAAATCCGGCTAAGTTTGAAGTAATCTCAGGCTGTCACATTGAATAATAATGTTACTAATTTACCATTGAAACTATTAGCTTGATGGTTTCCACACAGTAAAAAGGATTTAAGATGAAAGTCAGACGAATTGGAATTTCTTTAACTAATAAAAATAAAACAATTCGCTTTTCCGATTTTATAAATTATTTGATCCCATTTAATGGAGAAAGAATGGGGTTTGAGGGAGGGGAGCGATTTTTCCTTTTCCATGAAGATGATGTATTTTTTTCAGGCGTCGTATTATCCTTTAAGGATCAGCGAAGAGATTGTAGAGCAAGATTTCAGGATGGACAATTTACTATTCATACGGCTGATATTCTTGATGATGAAAAATTGATTGATTTTAATTTTTTTGTTGTTAAGAAAAGTTCGTTGAAAGGTCTTTACGAGTACTATCATAACTCTTGCAGTATACATGTTTTGTTTGCTTTGTTGCGTAATAAATTCAATGCTTTGAAAGCAGATAAAATTTCCAATTATATTGCTGATAATTTGGCTTTGGGTCGTGAAAAAGCTGAGGCTAAGGGTAAAAAGGAATATGCAGGAAGACTTTCTACATCTATTTTAATAGATAATAGAGATATACCTACTGTACTAGCTGAATATGCTAAGGTTAAGAAAATAGAAATGTTGTTCGATGCTCAGCAATTCGCTGTTGGGCATGCAGTTGCACTGCAAAGAAGTTCGCGCGAAGTTAAAGTATCTTTTAATATAACGGACTCTGAACAATCTAATATTGATAGGCTAACCCAAGGCGTCGTTGAGCTTGCAGGTAATGTAGGCTTTAAAAAAGGAAGCGTTAGTACTGTAGATAGTGATGATATAGAGCGAACTATTTCTATTTTAAATTGTCCTAAAAGATTAGGAGAGTGTGAGTTCGAAGATTTAGCTCATAGGATTGATGGCTTAACGGTGGAAAATTTCCATGAAAATGAGATACTTGTCGAGCTGAAAAGGGAAATAAATGAGGGGGAGTATCGTGCGCTCTTTAATTAGATATATAGCTCAGTTCCCTATGGCCAGTATTTTTAAACAAATGTTGGGGATTTTTATTTTATCACTAATTCTAGTGGGTGGCATTGCATTTCTGCATTATAAATATGGATTCAGTATTACCTTGGAGAAAGATACTACTTTCTTTAATTATTATGAATCAAAAATAAGAGGATATCTTTTTTCAGGATTCATTTCTGTTGGGTCTTTTTTGTTGTCATTGCACACTTTTGTAATAGTAAATCTTAAAGATAAACTTTTTGATTCAGATGCATATAAAAATAATTATATAGATTTTAAAAGTCAACAGATTAGAAATTTTACTGATGATATGATTAAGGCATCTGAATACTATGCTCCTTTGAATGTTCTATCAGTCTTCCTTAACGTTTCGATATGGTTATCGATTATTACAGCTGTTATACAGTTTACACTTGGTTTTTATGATAACTCATATACAGCTCTTTTTTGTATGTACCTTGCTCTTTTGACTGTCCTCTTCCTCCTGAATTGCCTGATACTTATACGCTGTAATATTAAGGTTTGGCTGACACTTGAGCAGAAAAATAAACCTAAATAAGCTATGCCCCTACCATTAAAGCATGGATTGAGTGGGGGCATATTTGGGGGCATAATAATAAACTGAATGAAGAAAGCTTTTCAATTTCAGTATGTTATTGTTGTTTTTTGTTCCTATTATCGCACCATTAAAATCAATATGTTACGTTAAAATCTCTCTCTTAGTTATCTCGTTTTTTCATTTCATGTAACTGTATGTGTGTGAATCGCCACGGATAATCTAGACACTTCCGAGCCGTTGATAATATTGTTTTTCATATTCCGTCGGTGGCATCTGATCACTCGAACCATGCCGACGCTTACTTTTATAAAACATTTCGATGTAATCAAAAATATCGCTACGGGCTTCTTCACGCGTTCCGTAGATCTTTTTCTTTATCCGTTCACGCTTCAGTAGCTGGAAAAAGCTTTCTGCAACTGCGTTGTCGTGACAGTTACCACGACGGCTCATACTGCCCTCCAGACCGTGTGATTTCAGGAACGACTGCCACTCATGGCTTGTGTACTGACAACCTTGGTCAGAATGAACCAACACCTGTTTTTGGGGATTACGTCGCCACACGGCCATCAAAAGCGCATTCAGAACAATATCTTTTGTCATCCGGGGTTGCATTGACCAGCCGATAACTTTGCGCGAGAACAGGTCAACAACTACGGCCAGATACAGCCAGCCTTCGTGGGTTTGGATGTAAGTTATGTCCGTTGCCTAACGTTCATCCGGTGCTTCCGGGTTGAACTGTCGCTGGAGCCTGTTGGGTGTCACGATACTGACTTCACCTTTACGCGCTCGTGGGCGTCGATATCCGACCTGAGCCTTTATCCCGGCATGCTTCATCAGCCGCCAGACCCGGTTAATCCCACATTGTTGCCCGCTATCTCGCAGGTCGAGATGGATTTTTCGATAGCCATAAACGCAACCGGACTCCAGCCAGAACTGTTTGATTTGTCCTGTCAGTCTGAGATCCGCCTGAAGCCGTAGTGAATGCGGCTGCTGAAGCCAGGTGTAAAACCCACTCGGATGAACATTCAGAATCCGGCAGAGTAGACGAACGGGCCAACAACAGGAGTTGTCACGGATAAAGGCGTACCTCAGTCGGACAGCTTTGCGAAGTACGCCGCGGCTTTTTTAATATGTCCCTTTCGTCAGTAACCCGCTTCAGCTCCTTCTGGAGTCGGCGGATCTCGGTCTGAGCATCTGAGTGCTCTTTGTTGGTGGAAGAGTCCGGCCCGTACTTCTTTATCCAGGCATAAAGAATGTGGGTAGTGATATCCAGACGTGTTGCGACACTGGAAACAGAATGGCCACGATCAACAACCTGTTTGACTGTTTCAATTTTAAACTCTTCAGGATAACGCTTACTGCTCATTACAGCCAGCCGCGTTCAGCGAGCGAGACGATCTCCATCCCGCCAACAACCAGATGATCTAGAAGGCGAATATCAACCAGATCCAGCGCCTGCTTAAGACGTTCTGTAATCCGTCTGTCTGAATCGCTGGGCTCTGCGTGCCCTGAAGGATGGCAGTGCGCTACAAGCATGGCAGCAGCGTTATATTTCAGTGCAGCCTTCACCACCACCCGTGGATGGACCTGCGTATGGTTGATGGTGGCGGTGAAGAGAGTTTCGTGCGCAATCAGCCGGTGCTGGTTATCGAGGAAGAGCGCAGTAAACTCTTCACGCTCCAGTGTGGCAAGCTGCAGGCGCAGCCAGTCCCGGACGGCGTGGCTGGAGGTAAATGACGCTCCGGGTTCACGTAACTGTAGCACCATTTTGCCGGGCAAGGTCTGCAGTTCGCGCGTGCTGATTTGAACCTGGCTGGCAACGGGCGTATTCCGGGCGATATCCCTGGTGTTCGGGGCCTGCATTACGCCATTCGTGAGCAGCATGAAGGCGGGGGCTGCCGCTATCAGCAACAAAATGTCAGGTGATTGAAAGGACCCGAGTCGCAGATAGTGGCGTATTAACGTACCAGGGCTGTGCTGCGGGATGAATAAGCTGGTTGCTGAAAAATATCTTTTCCCCTGTGTCCCGGTAAAGCGGTCTTGAATTGATGTTTGACAAACAACGGCGCTCTCCTTTTAAACATATCTTCTGTATTTTTAATATAGGGATATTCCTAAAATCCACATTCCGTCGCCGGTACGTGTTCACATTTTGTGCTACTCGTGTTTTAATTCATACAAAACCTGACAGTAATTCTTATATTTTTACAGCAAAATTAATAATAACGAGAACACGGATGAAACTTTTGTATCCGGCAATGATGTTGCTGGCATTCAGTCAGACTACCTGGGCTGCATTTTTATCTCCGGCAGATCGCGACAGTATCGAACAACAACAGCAGCAGTTACTGCGTCAGAACCAGCAGCAGCGTGAATCACTGGATCGCGCGGTTCCACTTCCACGAACAACGTTACCCTCCGCTCCGGAGGCGACGAACGGTCCCTGTTTTACCATTAATCGGGTTGTTCTTGATGGCTCATCCCTGATTAATCAGCGTCAGCAACAGATGTTGTTCGCCTCCTGGCAAGGCCGATGCCTTGATATGGACCGGATTCAGCAGCTTACCAATGCAGTCTCAGACTGGTACATCAGCCGTGGGTATATCACCAGTCGTGCGTTTCTGGTTGAACAGGATCTGAGCCATGGCGAACTACATTTGGTTGTTCTTGAAGGTCGTCTGCAGAAAATTATCATGGACGGTGCGCCAGAGCGCGAGCTGAAAATGGCCTTCCCGGGCCTTCAGGGCAAAGTTCTTAACCTGCGTGATATTGAACAGGGCATGGAGCAAATTAACCGCACGCGTACCACGCCCGTTCAGATTGAAATATTGCCTGCTGATAAGCAGGGCTGGTCTGTGGTGCATCTGACCGCCACGCCGGAATTCCCGCTTTTTGCATCAGCCAGCTTTGACAACAGCGGGCAAAAAAGCACGGGCGTCGGGCAAATTAACGGCGGGCTGACCGGTAACAACTTGCTGGGTCTTGCCGACAGCTGGTTCGTCAGCGGCGGGCGCAGCAGCGCATTTTCGAATGCTAAAGATGCACAAAATTTTGCTGCGGGCGTCAGCGTGCCTTACGGCTACAGCCTGCTGGACTACAGCTACAGCTGGAACAACTATCTCAGCACCATTGATAACAACGGCTACATCTGGCGCTCAAGCGGCGATACCGAAACGCACCGCGTGAATCTGTCGCACGTGCTGTTCCGCAATGGTGATATCAAAACCGGCGTCTCCCTAGGATTGAGCCATCGTATCAACCATAACTACCTCGACGATGTTCTGCTGGAAAGCAGCAGCCGTAAACTCACCAGCCTGCTGTTTGGCCTGAATCACACTCAGAAGATGTTCGGCGGCGTGGCAACCTTTAACCCGACCTTCAGCCGCGGTATGCCGTGGCTCGGTGCTGAAAGCGACGGCAGCAAAAACGGCGATCTACCAAAAGCGCAGTTCCGCAAATGGAGCCTCAACGCCAGCTTCCAGCGCCCGGTGGCTGAAAACCTATGGTGGCTGGCGAGCGCCTACGGGCAGTGGTCGCCGGACCGCCTCTACGGCAGCGAACGTATGACCATCGGCGGCGAAAGCTCGGTGCGCGGGTTTAAAGAGCAAACCATTTCCGGCGATAACGGCGCCTACTGGCGAAACGAGCTCAGCTATACCCTGTTCACGCTGCCGGTCATCGGCCAGGTTAGCGCGCTGGCGGCCCTCGACGGCGGCTGGCTGCACTCCGACAGGCTGGATCGCTATTCCGCTGGCACCCTC
Source organism: Citrobacter sp. KTE151 (assembly GCF_000398845.1). Taxonomy (NCBI): domain Bacteria; kingdom Pseudomonadati; phylum Pseudomonadota; class Gammaproteobacteria; order Enterobacterales; family Enterobacteriaceae; genus Citrobacter; species Citrobacter sp. KTE151. Next base: position 102,693 of record NZ_KB976063.1, read on the forward strand.
TGGGGCTCGGCCGCCGGGCTCAGTACCGCCAGTGGCCACGTTTCCAGCTCGTTCACCGTTGGGCTGCCTCTCGTTTACCCGGACTGGCTCGGCCCGGATCACGTCACTGTTTACTACCGCGTTGCCGTCGCGTTTTAAGGGATTATCGTCATGAATCAGCCTCCCGTTCGCTTAACTTACCGTCTGCTCAGCTACCTGGTGAGCGGTTTAATCGCCACGCAGCCCTTGCTGCCCGCCGTTGCCGCCACGCTGACGCCAACGGGCAATACCTCCACGGACAAAGCGGCGAACGGCGTGCCGGTCGTGAATATTGCCACGCCGAACGGGGCCGGGATTTCGCACAACCAGTTTAAGGATTACAACGTCGGCAAAGAGGGGCTGATCCTCAATAACGCTACGGACAAGCTTAATCAGACGCAGCTTGGCGGGCTGATTAGCGGCAACGCTAACCTGAAGGCGGGCAAGGAAGCGAAGGGCATCATCAACGAAGTGACCGGCGGCAACCGTTCACAGCTTCAGGGCTATACAGAAGTGGCGGGTAAAGCGGCGAACGTGATGGTCGCCAACCCGTACGGCATCACCTGTAACGGCTGCGGTTTTATCAACACCCCACAGGCCACCCTGACCACCGGGAAACCTGTCCTGGACGCCAGCGGCAATTTACAGGCGCTGGACGTGAAAAAAGGCAGCATCACCATCGAGGGGCAAGGCCTTGATGCCAGCAGCAGCGATGCGCTGTCGATCATTTCCCGCGCAACGGAAGTGAACGCCGCCATTCATGCTAAGGATTTAAAAGTGGTTGCCGGGGCCAACCGTGTTGGCACAGACGGCAGCGTGCAGGCGCAGCAGGGCGAAGGCAACGCTCCCACGGTGGCGGTGGATACCGGCGCGCTGGGCGGGATGTATGCCAACCGCATTCATCTGGTGTCCAGCGAGAAAGGCGTCGGGGTTAACCTCGGTGATCTGAATGCCCGCCAGGGCGACATCACCCTCGATGCCAGTGGCAAAATCACCGTGCACAACAGCCTCGCCAGCGGGGCGCTGTCCGCCAAAGGTGAAAGCCTCACTCTGACGGGGGATCATAAAGCCGGCGGCACTATGTCGCTGAGCAGCCAGGGTGACATTGCCCTGAGCAACGGCTCGCTGAACAGCGACGGCGACCTTGTACTGACCGCCAGTGGCACGATTTCGCACGCCGGTGAAAAGCTGACCGCCGGACGCGATGCAACGCTTACCGCGAAAAACATCAGCCAGGATGCCGCCAGCCAGATTAACGCTGCCCGCGATATCGCGGCTAAAGCCAGCGATACACTGCAAACGCAGGGGCAGATGACCGCCGGGCAAAACCTGACGGTAAGCGGTAACACCCTGACCCAGGACGGCAGGCTGCTGGCGCATAACAGCGCTCAGCTGAATGCCAGCACGCTGAATAACAGCGGTTCCGTTCAGGGGGCTTCCCTGAGCGTGGGCAGCTCCACGCTCAGCAATTCGGGTTCCCTGCTGAGCGGCGGCAATCTGACCGTCAGTACGAAAGATTTTACCCAAAGCGGCAGCACCGGCGCGAAGGGCAAAGCGGACATCACCGCCAGCGGGAAGCTGACCAATACAGGCTCGCTGGTGAGCGACGATGTTCTGGTGCTGAAGGCGCAGGATGTCGCGCAGAACGGCGTGCTGTCCGGTGGTAAAGGGCTGACGGTCAATGCGCAGACCCTGACCTCCGGCAAAAATTCGGTGACGCACAGCGACGCCGCCATGACGCTGAATACCACCGCGGCGACGCTGGACGGGGAAACCAGCGCGGGTGGCGATCTTCAGCTGCAGGGCGACAGGCTTACGACAGCGGCGAGCGCACAGCTTCAGAGCGGCAATAACCTCACCCTCAGTGCGCGGGAAGCGGCGCTTGCTGGTACGCAGGCGGCACAAAAAAATATGACGGTGAACGCCCGCGAAAAACTCACCCACAGCGGCAAAAGCAGTGCGGCATCGCTCAGCCTCAGCGTGCCAGAACTGACCAACAGCGGTGTGCTCGTGGCTTCCACTCTGAATACTCAGTCGCAAACTCTCACCAACAGCGGCCTGATGCAGGGCGAAAGCGCATTGCTGATTGGTACACAAAAGCTGGATAACCAGCAGAACGGTACCCTCTACAGCGCCGCAAATCTGACGCTGGATATTCCGGACATCCGCAACAGCGGGCTTATCACCAGCGACAAGGGTTTAACGCTAAGCACGGACTCTCTCAGCAACCCGGGCAAAATCATTGCTGACACGCTGAACGTTAAAGCGACCACGCTGAACGGCGACGGCCTGTTGCAGGGAACCGGGGCGCTGACGCTTGCCGGTGATACGCTATCGCAGGGGAGCAACGGGCGCTGGCTGACGGCGGGCGACCTCTCTCTCAGCGGTAAAACGCTGAATACCGCCGGGACCACGCAGGGGCAGAACCTCACCGCTCAGGCGGATAGCTGGACCAACAGCGGTTCCGTGCTGGCAACCGGCAATCTCAACGCTACGCTGAGCGCCGCTTTGCTCAACAATGGCGATCTGATGAGCCAGGGCAATATCGGGCTGAACGCGCCAGTGCTGACCAACCACGGCAGCATCCTCTCGTCAGGTGAAATGTCGCTCGCCGGAATGACCTTCACCAGCGACGGCACGCTTCAGGGCAATACGCTTTCACTGCGCCAGAACAGTATCGACAACAGAGGAACGGCTATTGGCCTGAACGGCCTGACCCTGAACAGTACCGGCCGGCTTACCAACAGCGGAGACCTGCTAAGCCAGAAAGCACTGACGCTGAACGCGGGAGACGTGACCAACAGCGGCCGGCTTCAGGGGCAGAACATCGCCTTAGACGGCAGCAGTCTGAACAACAGCGGTGCAATTCAGAGCGCGCTGGATTTAGCCCTGACCCTGAGCGGCGACGTCATCGCCGCAGCCGGAAGCAAAATCACCGCGCTGGGCGACGCTCGCCTGACCGGCAAAGCGTTGAGCAACCAGGGATTAATCAGTGCGAAAACGCTGGAGGTGAAAGGCGATTCACTCAGCAACGGCGGCGAAATCAGCGGCGTTAACGGCCTGAACGTCGCGCTCAGCGGGAACCTGCAACAGCAGGGCAAAATGCTGACCGGCGGGCTGCTTAACGTCAGCGCGAAAGACATCAGCAACAGCGGGCAGCTTCAGGGGGCTGATACCCAACTCAGCGCCAGCTCGCTCACCAACAGCGGACGCGTGCAGGGCGACAGCGGCTTGACGCTCACTCTGCTGAATGCCCTGACCAACCAGGCCAGCGGCGTGCTGCTCAGCCAGAATGCATTAATCCTCACTGCGCCCGTGCTGACCAACGACGGCACTGTTCAGGGCAACGGCAAAACCACGCTCAGCGCGGCAATGCAGGCCCGCAACGGCGGTAAAATTCTCTCCGGCGGCGATCTGAGCTTCACCACGCCGGACTACAGCGGCAGCGGCTGGCTACAGGCCACGAACCTGGTGCTGAACGTGGCGAAACTTGCCGGTAACGGCACCGTAATAGCAGCGAACCAGGCGACGTTCACAGGTAACAGCCTGGACAACGGCGGCACCTTCCAGGCCGCACAGCTGAACGTCAATGCGCAGACCATCACCAACACTGGTACGTTGCTGGGCAATCAGGGTTTGACGCTCAAGGGGGACAGCCTCAACAACGCGGGCGGGAAGGTGTTCAGCGGCGGGGATATGCTTGCCGAAATGGTTTCGCTCAGCGGCGCGGGCCAGCTGGTGGCGCTCGGCAACCTGACGCTGAAGCTCTCTAACGGCTTTACCACCCAGGGCGTTATCGCCGCGAACAAGCAGCTCTCCATCAGCAGCCAGGGCGATATAACCAACGGAGCCACATTGCAGGGCAACGGCATCACGCTGAACGCGGCGGGCAGGCTGACCAACAACGGGCAACTGACCGCAGGCAGCGGCACCACGGCATTGAGCGGCAGCCAGATTGCGATGAACGCCAGCGGCAGCCTGCAGGCAGGCGGGGACGTCAGCCTGACAAGCCGGGGCGATATCACTCTCGACGGCTTCACCGGCACGGCGGGCAGCCTGGTGTTAACGGCGGCCGGGTCGATCGTTAACACCGCGCTGCTGTATGCGGGCAACAACCTCTCGCTGTTTGCCAACAGCATCCAGAACCTGCGCGGCGATATGCTGGCGGGTAATAACCTGGTGATGCAGAAAGATGCCAGAGGCACGGCGAACGCCGAGGTGATCAATACCTCCGGGAATATCGAGACCACCAATGGCGATATCACCATTAAGACCGGGCATTTGCTGAACCAGCGGGATGGGCTAAGTGTCACTATCACTGAAGAAAAAGATATCACTGCATCATATTCATGGCTTACGCCGACATATGCAGAAGCCCCTCTGAGTTATCTGGACAGCATTGGCTATGAATACGGTTATTATCGCGTTGCTACAGGATGCGCTAATTCCTGTGCCGGAGCTTACTGGTCTCGACCGGCCCCTTATCAAAACAGCCCTGCACTGGAGTTTGCTATTTCTCGCTCAGAGGTCATTGTTACCAGTGATGGTTCAGCGGCAGCGCGCATAGCTTCAGGCCGTGATTTATTGCTGTCAGCTAATAATATGGAAAACGTTGCCAGTAATATCCTGGCAACAAATAATGCAGTGCTGAGTGGTGTTACTCTTAATAATAAATCTGTCCAGGAAAGCTCTCTGACGCATTACCTGACTTATTCATATGGAGGGCAGGAGTACGCAACTGAATCTCAGCTAAGTTCTCAGAACGGAACAGGCGGTGTGGATTTTATCTATTTCATACCGACTGGCGAGAACCGTACAGAAAGCAGTGATGGAAAAATCTACCGCTCGGTCATTCAGGCTGGTGGCACTGTTAAAGCCACCTTCTCCAGCGATATCAGCAACACCAATACCACCGCCAACGCGGGCAAAATCAGCAACACCATCGTTGCCCCTAGCCTGAACACGCCGTCGGCTCAGAGTATCGGCGGCGGTACAAACCAGCAGGCGCTGACAGATGCCGGAACCCAAGCCATTACCGGCCCGGACTGGCAAGACACCACCGCCAGCCAGGCTATCGGCGGCGGCACAGGGCTGGCTCCAGACGGTATGGACGGCAACTATCCTCTGCCTTCCGGCAACAACGGCTACTTCGTGCCGTCCACCGATCCGGACAGCCCGTATCTGATCACCGTTAACCCAAAACTCGACGGCCTCGGTCAGCTCGATCCGTCGCTGTTTGGCGATCTGTATAAGCTGCTGGGTATGAACCCGGGCGCGGCCCCACGCGAGACGGGCAGCCAGTACACCGACATGAATCAGTTCCTCGGCTCATCGTACATGCTGGGCCGTCTCAGCCTGAACCCGGACAAAGACTATCGCTTCCTCGGCGATGCGGCGTTTGATACCCGCTATGTGTCCAGTTATGTGCTGAATCAGACCGGGACGCGCTACATCAACGGCCTTGGCTCCGATCTCGACCAGATGCGCTACCTGATGGATAACGCCGTCAGTGTGCAGAGTTCGCTCGGCCTGAAGTTTGGCGTGGCGCTGACCGCCGATCAGGTGGCGGCGCTCGACCACAGCATTCTGTGGTATGAAACCGCCACGATTAACGGCCAGACCGTGATGGTGCCAAAAGTGTATCTGTCGCCAAAAGACGTGACGGTGCAGAGCGGCAGCGTGATTAGCGGCAACAACGTGCAGCTGGCGGGCGGCAACGTCACCAACAGCGGCAGCTCGCTGCTGGCGCAGAACGGCCTTACCATCGACAGCAGCAACAGCCTGAATAACCTTAACGCCGGGCTTATCAAAGCGGGCGGCGGGCTGGACCTGAGCGCGCTGGGCGATATCAACAACATCGGCTCGTCCATCAGCGGCAAAACCGTACAACTGGAAAGCACCGGCGGCAACATCAATAACATCACCCAAACGCAGCAGTGGGGCGTGGGTGACGACAGCCGTCGCGGCAGCGTGCATATCAGCGGTACCGACGTCGGGCAAACCGCTTCCATCAGCGCCAGCGATGGCCTGTACATGGCGGCGGCAAACGACATCAACATTACCGGAGCGAAGGTGAATGCCGGTGGTGACCTGGCGATGGACGCAGGCAATAACATCAATATTGTTGCCAATCAGATAACCGACAGCAGCAGCCGAACGGGCGTCCGGGGCCAGAAAGACACGGCTTCGTCATCCACCTCAAACCAGGGCAGCAGCATCACGGCGGGCGGTAACGCGGTGATGCAGGCGGGCAACGACCTGAACGTCACGGCGAGCGCCATCAATGCAGGCAAAACCGCGCAACTGGTGGCGGGCAATGACCTGAACCTGAACGCGGCGGGCAACGGTCAGAGCAGCCGCACGGGCGGCAGCGAAAGCCATCAGCGCAGCGCCGACAGAACCACCGTTTCAGCGGGCGACAACGTGACGCTGGTTGCCGGGCGGGATGTTACCAGCCAGGCGGCAGGTATCGTGGCGGAAAATAACGTCGGGATACAGGCCGGACGTGATGTGAATCTTCTGGCGGAAGCGTCCGTGACCGGCAGCAGCTCGCGGGAGAAAAAGAAAACCGTTATCGATGAATCCGTCCGTCAGCAGGGCACCGAAATTGCCAGTGGCGGCAACACCACGATTATCGCCGGGCGCGACCTGAACGCCGAAGCCGCACAGGTGACCGCCAGCGGGGATATCGGCGTGGCCGCAGGCCGCGACGTGAACCTGACCACCGCGACGGAAAGCAACTATCACTACAAAGAAGAGACGAAGACCAGAAAAGGGTTCCTCAGCAAGAAAACGACCCACACTATCGAGGAAGACAGCGCGACGCGCGAGGCGGGCACCCTGCTGAGCGGCGATAACGTCACCGTTCAGGCGGGTAACAACCTGCTGGTGAAAGGCTCCTCCGTGGTGGGCGATAACACGGTGGCGCTGGGCGCGGGCAACAACGTCGATATCGTGGCGGCGACCAACACCGACTCCTCCTGGCGCTTTAAAGAGACCAAAAAGAGCGGCCTGATGGGCACCGGCGGTATCGGCATCACCGTCGGCAGCAGCAAAACTACCCACGACCTGCGTGAGGCGGGCACCACGCAAAGCCAGAGTTTCAGCACCGTCGGCTCAACGGGCGGGAACGTGGTCATTGCCGCCGGCAACCATGCGCATATTGGCGGTGCGGACCTGATTGCCGGGAAGGATATGAGCCTCAGCGGCAGCAGCGTCATCATTGAGCCGGGTCACGACAAGCGTACCCGCGATGAAACCTTTGAGCAGAAGAAAAGCGGGCTGACGCTGGCGCTTTCTGGCACCGTCGGCAGCGCGCTTAATAATGCGGTTACGGCGGCACAGGACACCAGAGAGGAGAGTGACGGACGTCTGAAGGCCCTTCAGGCCACCAAAACAGTGCTCTCCGGCGTGCAGGCCGGGCAGGCGGCTGAGGCGGCTAACCTGACGGCCGACCCGAACGCGATGGGCATCAGCCTCTCGCTGACCACGCAGAAATCCAAATCGCAGCAGCATGCCGAAAGCGATGCGGTGACGGGCAGCACCCTGAACGCGGGCAACAACCTTTCCATCACTGCGAACGGAAAAGGCAAAGGCCCGAACAGCGGCGATATCGTGATTGCCGGAAGCCAGCTGAAAGCGGGTGGCGACACGCTGCTGGACGCGAAGCATGACGTCATTCTCAGCGGTGCCGCCAGCACTCAACAGTCCAGCGGCAGGAACAGCAGCAGCGGCGGCGGTGTCGGCGTGAGTATTGGGGCAGGTAAAGGTGCCGGTATCAGCGTCTTCGCTAACGTCAACGCGGCAAAAGGCAGGGACAACGGCAACGGCACTGACTGGACTGAAACCACGATAGACAGCGGCAAGACCGTCACCATCAAGAGCGGAAACGACACCGTGCTCAGCGGGGCGCAGGTCAATGGCAATAAAATCGTGGCTGACGTGGGTCATGACCTGCTGATGAGCAGCCAGCAGGACAGCAACAAATACGACAGCAAACAGACCAGCGTGGCGGCGGGCGGCAGCTTCACCTTCGGCAGCATGACGGGCTCCGGCTACATCGCTGCCTCTCAGGATAAAATGAAGAGCCGCTTTGACTCCGTGGCCGAACAAACCGGGATGTTTGCCGGAGATGGCGGCTTCGATATCACGGTCGGCAACCACACCCAGCTCGATGGCGCGGTTATCGCTTCCACGGCGACGGCGGACAAAAACAGTCTGGATACCGGGACGCTGGGCTTCACTGATATCCACAACGAAGCAGATTTCAAAACTCAGCACTCGGGTATCAGCATCAGCGGCGCGGGCAGCTTCGGGGATAAATTCCAGGGCAACATGCCGGGCGGGATGATTTCGGCGGCGGGCAACAGTGGTCATGCCGAAGGCACAACGCAGGCCGCCGTGGCTGATGGCACCATCACCATCCGTGACAGGGACAACCAGAAGCAGGACGTGGCGAACCTGAGCCGCGACACCGAACATGCCAACGACAGCATCAGCCCGATCTTCGACAAGGAGAAAGAGCAGAACCGCCTGAAGGAAATCGGGATGATCAGCGATATCGGCGGCCAGGCGGCGGATATTGCCCGGACGCAGGGAGAGCTGAATGCGCTGAAAGTGGCGCAGGATACATACGGACCTCTTCCGGCGGATGCGACGGAAAAAGAGCGTCAGGATTATCTTGCGAATCTGCGTAATACACCGGAATACAAAAAAGAGCAGGAAAAGTTTGGTACTGGCAGTGATATTCAGCGCGGTATTCAGGCGGCCACGGCAGCGCTTCAGGGGCTGGCGGGTGGCAATTTAGCGGGTGCTCTGGCTGGAGCTTCGGCGCCTGAACTGGCACACCTGCTGAAATCGACGGAAGGTAACCCTGCGGTCAATGCCATAGCGCACGCGATCCTTGGCGGTGCAGTTGCTGCGCTTCAGGGAAATAGTGCAGCGGCAGGTGCGGTTGGTGCAGGGGGCGGAGAGCTGGCGGCGCGTGCGATCGCCAATGTGCTCTATCCTGGTGTAGATAAACTTTCTGAAGAACAGAAGCAGACAGTCAGTGCGCTGGCGAGTATATCGGCAGGTATGGCTGGTGGGATTGCTACGGGGAATTCAGCGGGAGCCGCGACAGGTGCTGGTGCCGGTAAGAACGCAGTTGAGAATAACTATCTGAGTCTGTCAGACAAGACAGAACTTGAAATTGCGAAGCAGAAGCTAAACAGCAAAGATCCAGCGGAGCGTGAAAAAGCGCAGCAAACCATCAATGCTCTACGCGAGAAGGATATTGCCAGTGATCAGAAAGTGATGGATGCATGTAGTAACGGTAAGGCTGCGACGCCGGGCTGTGCGGGAGCAAGGCTTGAGGCAATTTCGACGAAAGGTGAGTACGAAAGTACGGGTAACTACAACTCAAAAGCCAGCCAGCAGTATGCTGACTCCTACGGACAGATAGTGAACTTGCTGAATATCACCAGCGTTGATGCACAGAATCAGCAGCAGGTGAAGGATGCGATGGTAAACTATGCCATGGCGCAGTTCGGTGTGGACAAAGCGACGGCTGAAAACTACATCGAAACCTATGACGGTATGAAGACTATTGCGGCGTCGATGACACCAGTGTTAGGTGCTGCGGTAGCTAATAAAATCAGTTCATTAGGTCAGAGTATCGTTAAGGAAAGCGTACCTAAAAACCCTAACTATTCAAGTGCAACTACAGATGCTGAAGCCGGAGGCTATTCTTACTACGACAAATTCAAGAATGCCAATGGTGGTTGGGATTGGCCCAAGAATTTGGGATTTGAAGGTGATCCTGTCAAAACTACAATTCCGGTAGGCACACGCTTGGATAGATATGGTGATCCTAATGGTTCTTTCCTTGCACCGAAAGGGACTCCTTATGAACAACGTGCCCTTGCGCCAGGTGCTAAAGCTGAAAAATACTATGAATATGAGGTAATAAAACCCTTACCTGCTATACAAGGAAAGATCGCCCCCGCTTTTGGTGAGCCTGGGGGGGGGATTCAAATATTACCTAATATGCAAGATCGAGTGAATGTAGAATGGCTCTTGAAGAATGAATATATTCGTGAGGTTCGCTGACATGTTGCTGAATATCGAAGAAATACAAAAAAAAATTGACGAGCTGACCTTGCAAGCTGGTCTACCAAGACATTCTGTTAATCTTTGTACTTCTCCAATTGGTGATGGTACTCCATATATTACATTTGAAAATGATGTGTATAATTTTATTCATTCAGAAAGAGGTTATGAATTCTCGCGAAAGGTTACTGGGTCGTTAGATGAGCTACTTTATTGGATTATGTCAGAGCTCGCTTATAAAACAGCATTTCAATATGAGCTGGAACACAGGGTGAAAGGCAGAGATGGACGACGCATCGCTTTCCAAAAATTTATTGAATTAATGGCAAATATGAATCTTTCATGGGAACCAAAAGCACAACATGAAATTCAAAAAATTCTGGCTGAAGCGCCCTACGATGATAGTCTTTATATATAAGGGTAATAAATCCCGAGCCTGTAATTTAAATTGTTTAATACCTGATTAAATCAAGACAATCCCGTCCCCATCAAGGGCGGGATCTCCCCTAACTACCGCTATTTCAGCGCTACTTTCGCCATCACATCCTGCAAAAATGCCATCACCTGCAGCTGATCTTTTTCAGGCACATGCGTCACGTTATTCAGCATCTTCATCAGCGGCGTTTCCTGCGGGCGGGTGGTGATGACGAGGCAACCGGGCATCACGCGGATATCCAGATTTGTGCCAGTCGTAAACCCGGCTTCTTCCATCCAGCATCCGTTCAGGCGCAGGCAGGCGCTTCGGGTGTACCGTGTTGTTCTGTTTGTGTGACGATCATAATGCCGAACACTGACGTAACTGACTTTCATCCGTCGCAACGGCTTAGAAATACGGTCATTTTTGCGTGCCGCTTCGCGTTTTTTGGAATTATCGGGCAAAGTGTTTAAAACTGTTTTGGCAATAGCCACTTCTGGCTTAAAATTTTTGTCAGCCATATTCAACTCCTGCTTAGTTGCTTGTGGTCAGCGGCATGGAGGTGCTTTGAACACTTTCATGTCGCGCTCTTTAATAATCAGAGTTTTCTATTTTATCGATTTTCCTGTTGCGGTCTTTCGGTTGCTTTGCTGTGTCCATTATATTCCACTGAATAAAAGTGCAGTACTGGATTAAAGAACAAATTTAATATCTGCGAGGCCGCTTCAGGAAATATTATCGATTCATGTAACGTTGCATTTTAAATATCTCATTTAAATGCTGAGCGCCACCACAGCAAGAAAACCGTTATCGATGAATCCGTGCGCCAGCAGGGTACCGAAATCGCCAGCGGCGGCAGTACCACGATTATCGCCGGGCGCGACCTGAACGCCGAAGCGGCGCAGGTGACCGCCAGCGGGGATATCGGCGTGGCCGCAGGCCGCGACGTGAAACTGACCACCGCGACGGAAAGCGACTATCACTACAAGGAAGAGACGAAGACCAAAAAAGGATTCCTCAAAAAAACCACTACGCACACTATCGACGAAGAGAGTGCTACGTATGAGAAAGGATCGTCACTGAGCGGAAATAACGTCTCTGTCACTGCCGGAAATGATGTGACGGTGAAGGGATCCTCGATCATTGGTGATGGCGATGTTGCCCTGAAAGCGGGTCATGATGTCAATGTCGTGGCCGCGACCGACGAGCAGTCTTCGTATCATCTGAAGGAGAAGAAAAAGAGTGGCCTGATGGGGAGCGGTGGTATTGGATTTACCATCGGAACTAACTCCACCCGCCACCAGGTTAACGAAGATGGAACAACGCAAAGCCAGAGCGTCAGTACCGTTGGCTCCACGGGTGGCAATGTCAGCATTATTGCGGACAGTAAAGCGCATATCAGTGGCGCAGATGTTATCGCGGCCAAAAACCTGAACGTGGTTGCCGGGGAAATTGCCGTTGACCCAGGCAATGACCTGCTTCGCCGCAAAGAAACGTATGAGCAAAAGAAAAGTGGTCTGACGCTGTCCGTTTCTTCTGCTATCACTGATGCGGCAATGGCGGCGAATAACGCCATCAAACGTGGCAGCGAAGTGAGCGATGATCGTCTGAAGGCACTTTATGGCGTAAAAGCCGCGCAGGATATGTGGGTTGCTGGCTCGGGTGCGGCTTCTGTGGCGGGGGGGGGCCGGAGGAGATATGAATGCCGTTCGTGTGGAACTGAATGTCGGCTCCAGCAAAAGCACATCGACCTCTGAACTGAAACAAAATGAAGTTCGCGGCAGTACCCTGACGGCAGGAGGCGACGTGAATATGGTCGCTACCGGGCAAAACGGGACCAGTGGCGACTTGCATATTACAGGCAGCGGCGTCACGGGGAATAACGTTACGCTGGTGGCACAGAACGACCTGTTACTTGATGCTGCCTCCAACAATCGTGAGCAAAAAAGCGCGAACAACAGCAGCGGATGGGCCGCAGGTGTGCATGTCTCGGTCGGCCAGGAGACCGGGATTGGTGTTCAGGCGAGCGGCTACCAGTCTAAAGGTGGCGATAACGGCAAAACGACAGAGTACGTAAATACCCGCGTTAACGCCCGCGACGAGTTGAGCATGAGCAGCGGACGCGACACGGTCATTGCCGGAGCGCAGGCCCTGGGTGACAAAATCACTGCCGATGTGGGCCGCGACCTGCTGGTGAGCAGCCTTCAGGATACCGATGACTACACCAGCTGGCAGAAGGACGTCAGTGGCGGAGCCAGCTTCACATTCGGCAGCATGTCGGGTTCCGCTTCACTCAGTATCAGCAACAGTAAAACCAAAAGTGAGTATGCGAGCGTCGGTGAGCAGAGTGGCCTGTTTGCGGGAGATAAAGGTTTTGATATCACCGTCGGCAAGCACACGCAGCTTGATGGTGCCGTTATCGCCAGTACGGCGACGGCAGATAAAAACTCGCTGGATACGGGCACGCTCGGCTGGCGTGATATCAATAACAGTGCCGAATACAGCTCAGACACAAAAGGCATCATTGGCGGGTACGCGGGCGACAAGAACGGAAGCGGCGGTGGTGCGATCCCGATTATCGGCATCGGGGCGCATGATGATGCATCGGGTACGACCCATTCGGCGATTGCAGACGGCACAATCACTGTTCGTGACAAGGAAAATCAGCAGCAGGATGTGGCTGACCTGAGTCGCGACACGGATAACGCCAACGGCCATATCGACAAAATCTTCGATAAAGAAAAAGTCCAGGAGCAGCAGGAACTGGCTGGCCTGTTCGGGCAAATGGCGAACCAGGCTGCGGGCGATGTGGGCGCTAAAATGGGCTGGGCGGCTGATGGCCCGGAAAAGGCGGCGATACACGGTGTTATTGGTGCCATTCAGGCAAGCTTCGGCGGCGGTAACGTGCTGGCAGGTGGCCTGGCTGGCATGAGCAGTGAAGTGTTTGGTCAGATGGTGAATGACTATCTGAGCAGCCATACTCAGCTTGATAACAATGAGAAAGCAGCGATTACCCAATGGGCGGCGGCCATCAGCGGTGGCGCGATTGGCGGGGTTATCGGCGGGAGTAACGGTGCACAGTCGGGTGCGACGGTGGCGCTGGATTCAGTGCGATATAACTACCTGGATCACAAAGAAGCCGAACGCAAAATGCAGGTTGAGAACCAGCTCAAAAATGGCGATCTGGCACCGGAAGAGCGGCAGGCACTGCAACAGGAACTGGCCGATATCAATGCAACAGACAAAGCCCGCGATCAGCAAATTCTGGATGTTTGTACACAAGGGAACAAGAGCAGTGCAGGTTGCGGACAGCTTGTTGTACAGGCACAGAAAGCGCTGAATAGTTATGGCGGTGATGTCACTTATAACCTGAAGTATAAAGACCTTTTCCCGGCGGACTATGCCAACGCTGAAGCAATAATGAAGGGTCTTGATGATGGAAGTATTACTCGCGATGCAGCCATAACGGCTATCGTAAATGCGAGTGGGAAGGACGGGAACCCCAAAAAGTCATGGGATGAAGTGGCTGAAACCTATGACACTGTAATGCAAGTGCATGCTATAGCCAGTGCGTTGATAGGTACTAAACTGGCTATTGATGGAGCAACACCAGGTAAGGCTGCCAACAATGCCAATAAAGAATCTGCAACTCTAAACGCAAATGATGTTCGTTTGTCTCAGAACACCGTTTCTTTTAATAAGACTGAACGTGGTACGGAACAAAAATACACTTATGATGATTTAGTAAAAAGCATGAGAAAGGATGGTTGGAAGGGCGATCCAGTAGATGTTGTGACTATGCCCGATGGTAAAGTTACAAGTATGGATAACACTCGTATAGCTGCCGCACGTGAAGCCGGTATAAATGTTCAAGCTAACGTTCGAAATTATAATGATAAGCTAACGGCAGCTGAAATGCTTCGTTTCTCCGACCCCAAAAGAGGCTTGGCCCCAACAACATGGGGGGAGGCAATTACTGGTCGAATTAATAAACAGTCAGGAAACTTCAGCAAAGATAATCCGTATGGGGCAAACGAATCCCCTCGTATAACTGGCAAACCAAAAGGCTAATAGATGAAACGTTTTTTATGTCCAGAAACGAGTTTTGCGAATGGATTTAAGTATCCAAAAAGTTTTCTGAATGTTATCGAAGAAGATAAACTCATTGATCTGGATCCTTGGTGGTTCCTATGCGAGTTCGATGGTTTTTCGCAGCAGTGGTTCAATGAAATTAAAAAGCAATATCCAGAACGAAATTTGATTCCTTTTGCAAAAAAAGATGGTTCTGATGATGTTGCATGTTTTGACGGTCTCGCTACATCAGGAGACCCTAAAGTTCATTATGTTCATACTTTTGCGTCAACAGGCTGGGAAGATCATGGTTCAGTAGCTAACTTTAACGCTTGGTTTGAAGCCGCAAAAAAAGAATCTGCTCTGTATAAATCAGAGCAGGGAACCTAAAAATCAATCGATGAATTTGGCTGGTACTAAATTGACTAACCAAACGCCATTCTCGGAAACGTAAAATTTATAGCCCTGCTGATACATTTGCAGGGCATTTATCTTTAACACAGTAGGCTTACCATGGCGTGAACCAACTTTTTCAGCTGCGCTTTGATTTTCAGATAAGTGAACGTAATGACGAAGACCGGGGATTAAGCCTTTTTGCTGAATTGATTCCAAAAATTTAATAGTTGTACCATGATACAAATAATCAGGAGGGACTTTTTCAGAAAAAGTCATATTCACTGACTTGGTCGAATGGCCTTGTAACGCTCTGATCTTCAAACCATCTTCAGAAATTGAAAATCTTTTTTTGTCGCTTGTGTCAACAATATCAATTAGTTCAGATTTCTCAATAAGCCTACCATTCTGTGCTGCAAGATGAAGAAAATCATCAATGACTGCCCACCCTTCAGAATCAAGTTGTAGGCCAATTGACTCAGGGGAGTGACGTAAAATAAAGCTCAAATACTGACTGGTTTCTTTGCTCTTGTCTTTCATGATCGCTCTTGGAATTGATAGTTTGTCTGATTGTACAATATACCATTTACTACATTTTTAATTATAAGTTGTAAATAGACCTTCATAGTTCCCGCCTTCAACAGGCGGGAGAGTTTTCATAAATTCAAAGTTCCTCCAGTTCTGCCCTCGTAATAACTCCCTCTAAAAAATCCATCACCTACAACTGTTCAGATGACGACAACTCTTTGGCTTTGTTCAGCACTGGTGTAAGTATCCCGCATAATCGTGCCATTCACATTTAGAGATCATCCGGCATAATCAATCTGCCAACGAAGGCGATCCCTATGCGTAAAGCCCGTTTTACTGAGCATCAGATCATTGCCGTAATTAAATCGGTTGAAGCCGGACGAACCGTTAAAGATGTCTGCCGGGAGGCCGGTATCTCTGAAGCCACCTACTATAACTGGAAGTCCAGATACGGCGGCATGGAGGCTTCTGATATTAAAAAGATCAAGGATCTTGAGGACGAGAACCGACGTCTCAAACAGATGTTTGCCGACCTGAGCCTTGAGAACCGGGCGCTGAAAGACGTTATCGAAAAAAAGCTTTAAAACCAGCCTTTAAGCGTGAGCTGGTCACTCATCTGATAACGACCTTTGGACTCAGTATCCGTCAGGCCTGCTGGAGTCTTAACCTGAGCAGAACGGTTTACCATTACCGTCCGGACACCACGCGTGACGAACCCGTTATTGTCGCGTTGCAGGCAGTGGCCGAGCGATACCCACGATACGGTTTTCCGAAACTTTTCCAGGTTCTGCGGCGGCAGGGATACCCGTGGAATCACAAAAGGATCCATCGTATTTATTGTCTGCTGAAGCTGAATTTTCGCCGTAAAGGCCAAACAACGGTTGCCGGTGCGTAATCCCTCGCCACTGGCCACACCGGAAGCGCTGAACCAGAGCTGGTCTGTCGATTTTATGCATGATGCCCTGGTCTGTGGCCGTCGTTTTCGCACGTTCAATGTCGTTGATGACTTTAACCGTGAGGTATTGTCGATTGAAATCGATCTGAATCTGCCAGCTCAGCGCGTGGTCCGCGTACTCGACAGGATCGCGGCAAATCGCGGGTATCCGGTCATGCTGCGCATGGATAACGGACTACCGTTTGAATCAACAGTTTTTGCGCACAAGGATCCTGCCATCTAATACAAAGGCGATGGTTCATTTTTGTATCCGATATCGCTCATCTCCTTTCGGCTTATAAATATGCTTACCATGACATACAAGGGTCCGAATGGCCCGACAGGACTTAACACAGCATTTTGGGAAACCATGGGCGTTGAGCATTATCTAATGGTCGCGATGCGCCTTACGGCCCGTTGAATCACGTCCTATGGCTTATTTCATAATACCCTTTGTAATCAATATCCTGCTTTACTATTGCATGCGCCACTCTGGCGACTTTTGTTGCTACAGCCGTCATGGCTTTTCTTTTCTGATCTGGCTTATCTCCATTTTCCCGAATATAACGTTCATATTTGTAGCGGAAGCTGTTTTCTCTCGTTCTTACGGCTACGGTGGCGGCAAGCCAGAAGGCATATCTTAATCGCGCATTTCCACGTTTCGACAATCTGTAACCACTGTGCTTTTGCCCGCTCTGGCTGGCGGAAAGATTAAAACCGCAAAAGTTGAGGTACTGCCGGTAATGAGCGAAACGTGTTAGATCACCGCTTTCAGCAATTATCATAAGGGCAATGATAGCGCCAATACCGGGGATCGTACGTAAGTGTCTGTAGTCACTCCGTTCCTGTAAATAATTTTCTGCCTGCTTTTCAAGCTGCAATCGCTGTGCCGAAAGCCCGATATAACGATGAAGTTGTAATCTGAACGTGGTCACTGCCAGAGAATCTTCTGACAACGGTAATGCAATGGAATCCGCAGCAACATCATAGAGATGTTCAAGAAACTGCTTTTTATACTGTTTCCTGCCAACAACATCCCATGACTGTTTTACAAACAAATCCCGGTTCAATGATGTAATACAAGACGGTGTAGGGAATTGAAGTAAAAACTGACAGAACCACTCTGCCCGGGACATATGCAGAAATTGCTCAGCCTCAGGGAAATAAAGGGTCAGATAGTGGTTAACCAGGCTGTTCAGGCATCGGGTTCGAGCCAGAGTAACCTGATGGTATGTGTTTGATATCTCCTGTATATCGATAATGCCATTCGCCAGAGGATCATAAAATGGTGAAGATAATCCCTGTTCGAGCAAATACATAATGACACTGGCATCTTTGCGATCATTTTTATCCCATGTCTTAAACAGCATCTCACGAGCTCGCGCACACCTGACAGATGAAACAAGATGGCATTTTACTCCCTGCTTATGTAACCACCATGCAATGTTGCGGTGATAATCAGCTGTAGGTTCAAAGGCCGCGATAATATCATCATGGGGGGAAGCGGTGAGCGCAAGCAATCGGTTGAACCCTTCCAGTGTATTTTCAATACGCAGGTAAGATGTTCGTCCATCCGGGTGTCTAATTTTTGCATCATGATGTTTTTTAGCGATATCCAGGGCAATCAGTGTCCCCGACAGGCTGGTGTTACTGACAAGAGTATTCATTGATTTTCTCCACTTGTGACAGGCATTACAAGTTGTAGAAAATGGCTGGGTAAAACGCGGGTATCCGGTCATGCTGCGCATGGTCCGGAATTTATCTCTGGCACTGGCTGAATGGGCAGAGAAACATGCAATAAAACTGGAGTTTATCCAGCCAGATAAGCCGGCGCAGAACGCTTTCATTGAGCGCTTTAACCGGACATACCGTGCAGAAATACTCGATTTTTATCTGTTCAGAACGCTGAATGAAGTGCGGG
This sequence comes from Citrobacter sp. KTE151, assembly GCF_000398845.1. NCBI lineage: Bacteria > Pseudomonadati > Pseudomonadota > Gammaproteobacteria > Enterobacterales > Enterobacteriaceae > Citrobacter > Citrobacter sp. KTE151. Next base: position 121,062 of record NZ_KB976063.1, read on the forward strand.
AAATCACGGAAAAATGGTTGTCAGAATATAACTGTGAACGCCCGCATGAATCACTGGACAATATGACGCCGGAGGAATACCGACAATACTATTATTTGGCCGGGATCTCAAAAAATGCATGGAACTAAAACGGGTCTATTTACACCATGCTGCTTTTGTGCGAACGAATAAAGACTCCCCGAATAAACAAGGGAGCCTGGAAGCGTAACGCACGCGTAGGGCTATTTCTGCCGTGACTCAAGCCAGACCAGCGCCAGCGTGGAGAGCGTGCACATCAGCAGAATGCCGACAAACCAAAACAGATACCACATCGTACAGTCCTCCCTAATAAAGTTCGTGGTTGTGGCGGCGGATTGTTTCTACGTTGATTCGTCCCAGCATCTTGTAATAACTCCACAAGGTATAAAGCAGAACTATCGGTAGGAAAATCAGCACGATAACCAGCATGATACTGAGCGTCGTCTGGCTGGAGGTACTGTCCCACACCGTCAGGCTAGAGAGTGGATACGCGCTGGATGGCATCACAAATGGAAACAGGGTGATTCCAGCGGTGAAGATCACGCAGGTCTGGGTCAATGAAGCAAACAGAAATCCCCACACGGCCCGACGTTGCCCGCAGGTATAGATCGCGAGCATTGGAAAAATCATGCCCAACAGCGGAATAACCAACAGTAGTGGTGAATTTTCAAAGTGCGCCATCCACGCGCCCGGTGCGGTCGTTACTGCCTTTAATAGCGGGTTGGACGGACCATTAGGATCCTGGCTAAGCAGCACATAGCCGTCGATCCCCGTCCACAGCCAGTACCCGGCTAACAGGAAGCAGAGCACCACTAACATCGCGCTGCGGCGGGTGGCAGACAGCGCGCGCAGGTGAAGAAGACCGTCGGTTTTCAACTGGAGCCAAACGCCCCCCTGCATAATGACCAACATCAGGCTTAATGCGCCGCACAGTAGGGCAAAAGGAGAGAGCAATTCCCAGAAAGTGCCCAGATATTGCACATGTAATTGTGGTGTGAACACAAAAGGCACCCCCAGGAACAGATTGCCGAAGGCGACGCCGAAGATAACCGGTGGCACCAGGCTGCCGATAACCAACCCGGTGTCCCACATGGCGCGCCAGCGTGCATTCGCTATTTTACCGCGATAATCAAAGGCCAATGGACGAAAGAAAAGGGCGCACAGCACCAGAATCATCGCCACATAAAACCCCGAAAATGCGGCAGCATAGACGCGCGGCCAGGCTGCGAATAATGCGCCGCCCGCCAGAATGAGCCACACCTGGTTACCCTCCCAGTGCGCCCCTACGCTATTGATTAACACCCGACGTTCATCATCGTTGCGCGCGATCAGCGGTAACAGGCAGCCGACCCCCATATCAAACCCGTCAGTGACCATAAAGGCCACCAGAATAATGCCAATCAGCAGCCACCAAATGAGCCGCAACGTTTCATAATCCAACATGATGCTCTCCTTTATTCCTGTTGTTGTGCCGGTTGTTGACGTTGCATCGCATCTGGACCAAGACGCGCGTATTTTTGCATCAGGTAGACTTCGGCAATTAAAAACAGGGTGTAAAGCGTGAGGATTAGCCCCATGGACAAGGCCAGTTGGCCCGCGCTCAGCGCAGAGTGGGCGTACCAGGTCGGCAAAATATCCTGAATCGCCCACGGCTGGCGGCCAAACTCCGTCATAAACCAGCCTGCTTCAATGGCAATCCACGGTAGCGGCAGGCTCCACAGCGTTATGTGCAGTACCCAGCGATGCTGGTCGATACGCCAGCGTAAGGTCTGTATCAGCGCAATCGCCATCACCAGCAGCAGAAGGGAACCGCATCCAATCATGATGCGAAAGCTCCAGAACACGGGGGCGACTTGCGGAATAGCGCCGCGTTGTGCGGCCTGATATTGCGCTGGCGTGACATGGTTCATGTCAGGGGCGTAGTTGGCCAACAGGATGCCGTAACCCAGATCTTTTTCCACGGCGTGAAAAGCGTGCAGTAGCTGAGGCGTGCGGTTACCTTTGGCGATTTCCTGCATCAGCAACCATGCTTCCCGGCCCCGCTGCAGGCGGGGTAGCGCGTCTGCCATCAGGTTCTTCAGCCCCGGAACTGGCGTATCTAAAGAGTGAGTCGCCAGGATACCCAGCAGGGCCGGTATCTTCACGGAAAAGGCGTTACGCTCTTGCTCCTGCTGCGGCCAGGCTATCACATGAAAGGGCGCAGGTGCCGGTTCGGTTTGCCATTCCCCTTCCATTGCCGCCAGTTTTACCGGCTGGCGTTGGGCGACCTCATAGGCTGAGCTATCTCCCAGTTGCAGAGTGCCGAGGATAGCCAGTGTGCCAAAGACGGAACCTACCGCGAAGGAGCGCAGGGCGAACTCGCGAGCGCGACCACGCAGCAGATACCAGGCGCTGATGGACATCACAAACATGGCGCCTGTGACATAACCGGACATCACGGTATGCACAAATTTCACCTGGCTGATGGGGTTAAAAACCAGCTCGCTAAAGCTGCTCATCTCCATGCGCAGGGTATCAATATTAAAGTGAGCGCCCGTTGGATATTGCATCCAGCCGTTGGCGTTGAGGATCCACAGGGCCGAGATATTGGAGCCAAACGCTACCAGCCAGGTCACCAGTAAATGCTGGTACTTGTTTAAGCGCTGCCAGCCGAAGAAGAACAGACCCACGAATGTGGATTCAAGAAAGAAAGCCATCAAGGCTTCCATCGCCAGCGGAGCACCGAAAATATCGCCCACATAGTTGGAATAGAGCGACCAGTTAGTCCCGAACTGAAACTCCATGGTCAGGCCGGTCGCCACACCGAGCGCAAAGTTAATACCGAATAACTTTCCCCAGAAACGCGTCATGTCGCGGTAGACTGTTTTGCCCGTCACCACGAACAGGGTTTCCATGATGGCCAGCAAAAAAATCAGCCCCAGCGTCAGGGGAACAAACAGAAAATGGTACAGCGCGGTCAGCGCAAACTGCCAGCGCGATAAGTCAATGACGTCCCACATGCGAACTCCATCAGGCATTAGAGAGTGAATAGATAAGGAAGAAAACGCCAGACCCGCAGCAGAAAAGTATGCGGGTCGGGAGAAGGGGATCAGGCCGGCGGGCCGGATGCCAGCCAGCTACAGACTTCATCCAGGCGCTGGAGCGAGTCGAGCAGATCCTCCGGAGCAGCCAGTACCAGTTCCGGTAATGGACAGATCTCATAACTCTCGAGCAGAAGCCCTTTCAGGGTATCCAGACAGCGCACATGCCAGACATGGCGCAGCGCCGTGGCGTCGATTTGGCTCTCGCCGTAGCCGATGGTGCGGATCTGAATGCGTCCTTCGCCACACAGGCGGGAGAGGAACTGGCGATCCGCATCGCTAACCGGGAGTTGGGTGAGGTTAATGCTATGAGGTTGCGTGGCCGGATCGCGCACGTGCGCCAGCAGTTCCTGAGCCAGCGTCAGGCCATTCATCAACCCATCGACGGGCGGAGGCAACAGGCTATCGTCTGGCAGCGTCGTGATTGTTGCTGCCTGCCACAGCGCCCGTGGCGCACTGCCTGCCTCCAGATGCTCCTCCCATTGACCCAAGTCATTCTGGCAACGCACCCGCCAGATTCCGCAGAAAATAGACTCCTGAATCTCACTCGCCCTGCCGTCAGCCTGCTGGATACGCACGGAAACTTCGCCTTCGCCGAGTAGCGTATTCAAAAACGTGAGGTCGTCTGCGTTGAGCGTGGATAAATCCCATCCCAGCACGTCCTGTTTTGCGGGAATTTTCTGGCTAAGCTGGTGGCGCACGTCGGCTAACAATGCCATCACCGCCGGGCTGTGCGGACAGTTTTCCAGCCTCGCCATGCTGGGGCTGCTGTTGACCTGGCAGGTGAGGGGCAAGGGATTCATGCTGAAGCTGTCATCGCCCGGCTGGGTTCCCGGTCCCAGCAGATGAAAAAAGGTATCACTCATCTTGCAGGCTCCGGGGGATACGTTCTTCAACGAGGGGGCGCATCAGGTTGAGCAGGTCGGCCCACGGATGGATGCCGCTGAGAATGCCGCGCAGCTCGCCGTGGATAAATACCAGCGTGGCCGGGAAGCGGAATACGCCAAAACGATCGCCGATAGCCTCGCTGTGCTCGAGATCCGCCATAGCGATTTGCCAGTCAAACTGGGGAAACTCGCGGAGCAACTCGGCAATCATTACCGGGTTATCGCTGACTTCTGGCGTGCGGCGGGGATCGCTACTGAGCAGCACCACGCCATCACGCACACGCGTTACCCAGTCATCCAGTTCAGATGCGGTCAGCGGTTGCCAGCCGCGCGCCAGCATGCGTTGCCATAGCGCAGAAAATGGTTTGTCATTCAACATGTTGCTTATCTCTCCAGCGTTACACGATACTGGCGAATACGCACGCCTTCATAGTTTTCCAGCGACAGGCATTCATAGTTCAGGCAACGCGTTTCATCGATTGTCTGTGGCGCGATGCCCCACGCGGCCAGTTGCGTTAGCGCGGCTTGTTCTGCCGCCGGGAGCTGAGCGCGCGCGATGTCGGTCAGGCTGCCGCCATAGTCGTCCAGCTGCACCGGCTGTAGTCCTACGAGGGCGATGTGGGCGGGTAGATGACCGCGAATCTCCGCCAGAGCAAGCACTTCGGAGAAGCTGTTCTGATGCAGACTCATTTTTTTGGCGCTGAGGTAACTGGGGACTTGTTCACCGGCGTAGGATTGCAAAGTGCCTGGCGCGAGTCCGTAGTCGATAGCGTCCAGCAGCAACAAATGGCTGGCCTGCTCAACGTAGCCCAGCAGATTCAGCCCTTGCGTGCCGCCGTCGACAATCTCTACCCATTCTGGCCAGTGATAGTGGGCGTACAGGCGTTCGGCAACGCGAATGCCAAATCCTTCATCTGCCCACAGCAGGTTGCCTAAGCCCATCACGATGACGTTAGGTTCGCTCATGACGCCTCCTTATCGTGCTGGCGTTTGGCAAATTTGTGGCTACGGTAGCCGTTGATCATGGTTGAGATGACGGTATCGTCAGACATGATGTCCTCGCGGATAGCCATATACACATGACCGATGATGAAGGCGGCGATGAACCACATCCCCAACCGATGCCAGCTGTGGATATCGAGAGAGTTACCGCCGGTCCAGTAGAAAAACTCCGTCACATAGCGGAAGGGGGTAAAAATGGCGTACTGGCTATGCTCGCTGTATAAGGCAAAACCGGTGAGGATCATAAAAACTGAGAGCAGGAAATAACCGAACATCGCCGCCTGCGCGACGGGGTTATGGCCGATATCTTCTCCCGGTTTTTTTTCCAGAAACAGATACCAGCGCACCACCGAAAAGGCACCCTGCCACCAACTGCGACGCCAGACCGGCACGATAAACAGCTCGCGTGAATAGCGATTGCCGACGAAGGCCCAGTAAATGCGACCCAGCAGTATCACCGTAAACACCATGGCTGCGGCGAAATGTACTAACCGGATGTCGCCCATGTAGAACAGGTAAGTGGCCTCGCCGTTGACCGACGGCAGTGGTCGGCCAATGAAGTATCCGGTTACCATCAAAACCAACATGCAGCCCACTGTCAGCCAGTGCCACAAGCGTACGGGCGCTTCAAACACATAGTGGCTGACGGCGGTATCACGCGCCTCCCCGACGCGTGGGGATATCTTTCCAGTCATCGTTCCGTTCCTTAACGCTTAGCGAACCTGGACTGCGATAAGTTCGCTGCCGTCGTCGCCGAGGACGTGGGTTGAACATGCCAGGCAGGGGTCGAAGCTGTGCAAGGTGCGCAGGATCTCCAGCGGTTGATCCGGTATCGCCATTTGGGTGCCCATCAACGCCGCCTCGTAGGCGCCAATTTGCCCCTTCGGATCGCGCGGGCTGGCATTCCAGGTGGTCGGCACTACGCACTGATACACGTCGATCTTCTGGTCGCGAATCGACGCCCAGTGACCGAGTGCTCCGCGCGGCGCCTCGGTAAAACCGATCCCACGGCACTGCTGCGGCCAGCTTGCAGGCTCCCATTTTTCGGTATTCGCCGTAGCCAGATTGCCGTTTTTCAGGTTGGTCATCAGCTTGTCGAAGAAATATTGCAGCTTGCTCACGGCCCACTGCGCCTCGTGCGCGCGGCACAAAATACGCCCCAGCGTCGACTGCATACCCGACAGCGGCAGTTTGAGTGCGGACATCATGCGATCGACGGATTCAATCGTGGCGGCATCCCCTTTGTGATAGGCAATCAGCGTACGCGCCAACGGTCCAACTTCCATGGCGTGTCCGCGCCAGCGCGGGGCTTTGATCCACGAGTAGCGTTCATGTTCGTTGAGCTGCTGGATATCGGTATCGCTGCCTTTGACATCGCCGGGGTTGTACCAGGGTTCAGTAATCCCCTCGAACGGGTGACGACCTAATTGATCGTCCGGATAACGGTACCAGGCATGATCGACAAACTCCTGAATTTGCTGCTGATCGGCCAGATCCACCGGCATGACGTTGTTAAAATCACCGTTAATGACCGCGCCGCCAGGCATCAACAGGCTCTTCGCGCTGAAGTCGTTGGCAATATCCGGGAACGCGCCGTAGCTTAAGACGCACTTATCAGACAGCCCGGTGCCAATCTGGCTCCAGGGTTTGTTGAACTGGCCGATAGCCAGCGCGTCAGGAACCATGACGTTGTTGATGAAGTCGGCGGTGCGGGTGATGATCGACTGTACCAGGTTAAGACGTTCCATATCGACCGCGCCAACCGCGCCGCTCTGATCGATATTGATAGCGCATGGCATGCCGCCGACAATCCAGTTAGGATGCGGATTCTTGCCGCCAAACACCGTATGGATTTTGATAATCTCGCGCTGAAAATCGAGCGCTTCCAGATAATGGGCAAAGCCCATCAGGTTAGCCTCTGGCGACAGTTTGTACTGCGGATGTCCCCAATAACCGTTGCGGAAAATCCCCAACTGACCGCCGTCGACAAATTTCTTCAGGCGGTTTTGTACGTCAAAGAAGTAGCCCGGGGAGGACATAGGCCAGGCAGAAAGGCTTTGTGCCAACTGCGAGGTTGCGCGCGGGTCGGCTTTCAGGGCATTCAGAACGTCAATCCAGTCCATTCCGGCTAGCTGGTAAAAGTGGACCAGGTGGTCGTGGCACCACAGCGTCGCCAGCATAATATTGCGAATGATGTTGGCGTTGTCGGGCACCTTGATGCCAATGGCATCTTCAATGGCATAGACCGATGCGAGCGCATGTACGCCAGTGCACACCCCGCAAATTCGTTCGACAAACGCCCAGGCATCGCGCGGGTCGCGCCCTTGCAGAATAATTTCCAGTCCACGGAACATGGTGCCGCAGGACACCGCGTTGGTGATGATGTTCTGCTCATCAATGTTCACCTCACAACGCATATGGCCTTCAATGCGCGTAATGGGGTCGACAACCAGGCGCCGGCCGGCATTATTGACCGTATATCCCTGGGTTTGATACGAATTGCTCATGCCTGTTTATCCTCATTGTCTGGCGACTGTTGTCCGGCGTCGGCTAATTGCTGTTTGTGGCGGTTATGTTGATTGACGGCGCTGGCGACTGCGTGGACACCGACGCTGGCGGCCACCACGCCAAGCGCGGTGAGGCCCACGGTATCGGCGGTTGAATGCGTCCCCATCTGCGGGATATCGACTACGCGGCTGTAGAACGAACCGCGATCCCAGAAGCCGTTCTCCGAACATCCCAGACACCCATGACCGGACTGGATGGGGAAAGAAACGCCGCCATTCCAGCGGGTGGTGGAGCAGGCGTTATAAGTGGTAGGCCCTTTGCAGCCCATTTTGTACAGGCAATAGCCTTTTCGGGCTGCGTCATCGTCCCAACTCTCAACGAACTCCCCGGCGTCAAAGTGGGCGCGGCGGTAGCATTTGTCGTGAATACGCTGACCATAGAACATCAGCGGACGCCCCAGACGATCGAGTTCAGGCAGACGATCAAACGTCACCATATAGGTAATGATGGCGCTCATGACATCCGGAATCGGCGGGCAGCCGGGCACTTTCACGATTGGTTTATCGGTGATCACCTTATCGATCGGCGTTGCCTGGGTTGGATTAGGCCGGGCGGCCTGCACGCAGCCCCAGGAGGCACAGGTTCCCCAGGCAATAATCGCGCTGGCGCCTGCCGCGGCTCTTTTTAGCTTTTCAATAAACGGTCGCCCGCCGCTGATGCAGAACATTCCTTGTTCACCCAGCGGAGGATTGCCCTCGACGGCCAGAATGTATCGGCCGTGGTAGCGGCTCAGAATGTCTTCAAATACCTCTTCGGCCTGCGTTCCGGCGGCGGCCATCAGGGTGTCGTCGTAATCAAGAGAAATCAGGGAGAGGATGACGTCTTTGGCGAGTGGGTGAGAGGAGCGGATAAATGATTCAGTGCAACAGGTGCATTCCAGCCCGTGGATCCAGACGACCGGGATCCGGGGTTTGTTTTCCAGCGCTCAGGCTATTCTGGGCGTCATTGCGGCTCCCAGCCCAAGCGATGTTGCTGCGAGGCTGCAATATTTGAGAAAACTGCGTCGACTCACCCCTTTGCGGCGCATTGCCTGATAAAAGGTCTCCTCGTTATTCGTATTCATAACACGCGTTTCTTCCCCCGTTGAGTTCTGGCCACGTCGCCAGCGATAATCTAAAAAAGCCTATCCGATCAGCAGGGAGAAACAATGCAAAGTGTAGGGTTATGTCCTATTGCGATATTTTCGTGCCCGTTACCTGTTTTTCACTGTCCGGGAATAAAAAAACGCACAGGGGGAGACCGCCCTGTGCGTCGGGTTTATTGCGGAAGAACTTAAACCCCAAGGCGATCGCGTAAGCTGTAATATGCCGCCCCCATGGCGGTAAACGGAATGCGCAGGCTGCGCCCCCCCGGGAACGGGTAGTGCGGCAGTTTGGCGAAAGCGTCAAAGCGCTCGGCATCCCCGCGCAGCAGTTCAGAAATCAGACGTCCTGCCAGGTGGGTACAGGTCACGCCGTGGCCGCTGTAGCCCTGCATATAGTAAATGTTGGTATCAAGACGGCCAAACTGCGGCATGCGAGATAGCGTTAACAGGAAATTACCGGTCCAGCGGTAATCAATTTTTACCCCCTGCAATTGCGGGAAGGTTTTCAGCAGTTTCGGCATTATCAGACGTTCAATATCGTCCGGATCGCGGGCACCGTAGACCACGCCGCCGCCGTACAGCAGGCGGTTATCACCGGTCAGACGGTAGTAATCCAGCAGATAGTTACAATCTTCCACGCAGTAGTTTTTAGGAATCAGCGAGCGCGCCATCTCCGCAGACAACGGTTCGGTGGTTAATACCTGTGTGCCGCATGGCATGCTGCTTTTTGCCAGCGCAGGCTCCAGTTTGTCGCCGAGGTAGGCGTTGCCCGCGACGATCACAAAGCGGGCCGTAACCTGACCTTTTTCGGTGCTGACCACCGCCGGGCTGGTGTGCTGGATACGGGTGACCGGCGACTGTTCGAAGACGCGCCCGCCGTTCAGACGAATGGCGTTAGCTTCGCCAATAGCCAGGTTTAGCGGATGAATATGACCACCGCTGTGGTCGAGCAGCGCGCCGACATAACGATCGCTGCTGACTTCGCGGCGAATTTCGCTGCTGTCTAACAGTTCAAGCTGCGTGTTGCCGTAGCGTTCCCAGTTCGACTTCTGCTCCTCCAGCGTTTCCATCTGCTTGTGGTTCAGCGCCACAAACAGTCCGCCGGGGCGATAGTCGCATTCGATCTGATAACGCTTGATACGTTCGCGGATGATATTACCGCCTTCAAACATCATGCTGCCAAGCATTTTGGCGGCGTCCGGGCCATAGGTGCGCTCGATGACGTCGATATCGCGACTGTAGGAGTTCACCAACTGACCGCCGTTACGTCCGCTGGCCCCGAAGCCGATACGCGCGGATTCCAGTAGCACTACGTCGTAACCCATCTCCGCTAAGTGCAGGGCGGAGGAGAGACCGGTATATCCACCGCCCACGACGCAAACATCACAGCTAACCGACTCGCTAAGGGTGGGAAACGGTTCGTACTGATTGGCGCTTGCGGCGTAATAACTGCTGGTATGTTCAGTCATGATTAAGGCTCCAGGGAGATCCAAATGGTTTTCAGTTCGCTAAATTTTTCCAGCGCATGCAGGGACTTATCGCGCCCGTTGCCGCTTTGCTTATAACCGCCGAACGGCACAGTCATATCACCATCGTTGTAGTTATTAACGAAGACCGAACCGGCCTTCAGGCGACGACTCATGCGGTGGGCGCGCGACAGATCGCGGGTCCAGACCGCGGCCCCCAGGCCGTAGTCACTGTCGTTGGCCAGCGCCAGGGCTTCGGCTTCGCTGCTAAAACGGGTGACGACCAGCACCGGGCCGAAGATCTCATCGCGGCTGACGTGGGCTTGCGGGGCTGTATCGACAAAAATAGTCGGGCCGATAGCCGCTGGGTGGACGTGGCTGCGACCATCCAGCGCCAGCGTGCCTTGCGCTTCACCGTCGCGAATAAAACCGTGCACGGTGTCGGCATGCGCGTTGTCGATAAGCGTGCCCATCGTGGTTTCCGGATCCAGCGGGTTGCCCGGCTGCCAGTTTTTCGCCTGCTCTTTCAGCAGGGCAATGAACTCGTCGGCAATACTCTCTTCCAGTAACAGACGCGTACCGGCGATACAGACCTGACCCTGGTTATAGAAGATGCCTGCTGCAGCATTGGCGGCGGCTTTCGGCAGATCCGGGCAGTCGGCAAAAACGATGTTGGCACTTTTACCACCGGCCTCCAGCCAGACGCGTTTCATATTGCTGTCGCCAGCGTCTTTGAGCAGTTGCTTGCCGGTGCGGGTCGAGCCGGTAAAGGTGATCACATCAACATCCGGATGTTGCGACAACGCCTGGCCCGCTTCGTGGCCATATCCGCTCACCACGCTGAGTACGCCATCTGGCAAACCTGCTTTTTTTGCCAACGCAGCAAGGCGAATGGCGGTCAGCGGTGATTTTTCTGAAGGTTTGAGGATCACGCTGTTGCCTGCAGCCAGTGCCGGGCCAAGTTTCCAGCAGGCCAGCAGCAGGGGAAAATTCCACGGCACGATGGCCGCAATGACGCCCACCGGCTCGCGCACAATCAGCGCCAGATCGCTCACCGAGGTGGTGGCCACTTCGCCATAGACTTTATCTATTGCTTCGGCGTACCAACGGATGGCGCGTGCCGCGCCTGGAATATCATCACGCAGGCTATGGCGAATCGGTTTACCGGTGTCGAGCGTTTCCAGTAGCGCCAGCTCCTCGTGATGCTGCTCCATTAAATCGGCGAACTTGTGCAGGACTGCCTTGCGCTCTGCGGGTGATGCTTGCGACCAGTCTCCGCGTTCAAACACGGTGCGGGCAGCGGTGACCGCTCGGTCTACATCCGCTTTTTTGCCGCGGGCGACTTTGGCGAGCGGACGTTGTCCTGCCGGATCCTGCGTAATAAAGGTTTCGTTATCGGCGGCTGCGCAATATTCGCCGTTAATAAATAAACGGGTCTCCGGCGAATAATGGCTGGCTTTTTCACGCCAATATTTAAGATTCTGAAAGTTCATAGCTACTCCTTTTATATCAATAAGATAAAGTTCGTTGCTGATCTTTTCAGGCAAAATCAGGCTGCACGATGCCCCAGGGATGTACCCTGTTAATGCGCGTTATTTAAGAAGGCCTGAGAAACTCAGGCCGCTACTTATTAGAAAGTGGTAGGAGTGTGGGCACTGATGATGCGGCAGATCCCTGCCGAGGTGTTGCTGAAGCTATGTGGTATACCGGTGTTAATGGCATAACTTTGTCCTGCAACAAGATGATACGTTTGACCGTTGATGGTCAGTATCACTTCACCTTCTAGTATTGTCCCAATCTCTTCACCCTGGTGTTTAATTCTCTCCCCGGTTGTCGTACCTGGCTGATAGGTTTCAAACATCATGGCCAGCGTACGATTCGGATTTCCGTTGTGTACCAGCTTCATGGATACTCCCTGACTCCCGATCTCAATCAAATCATCCTGATTGATAACCACCTGCGGTTCGTCAGGCTTTTCCGGTTCCGCGAAGAACTCGGAGAGCGACAGCCCATAAACTTTCAATAGCTTTTGCAGCGTACTGATGGCAGGACTGACTTTATCCTGCTCTATGGTGCTGATGGCGCTATGCGTTAACCCAGACAGTTCGGCGGCACGACGCTGTGAAAGACCCAATTGCTGGCGGATCTCTGACAAACGTTTACCCGGCGCCAGGCCGTCATCGCTCATAATTGCATTTCCTTAACTGTAGTGGTCAGAGCCGCTGTTTTTCAGCGAGGTGGTTCTGACAAGCGGTGATAAAACCTTCAAGTAACAAACGCGACAGGGCGTATTCGCTACTGTTCCATTCCGGGTGCCACTGCACACCAAGCGCGAAAGGATGGTCGTGAACGCTGGCTGCTTCCACTAATCCATCCTGCGAGCGTGCTTCCACGCGCAGTTGCGGGCCAAGGGTTTTTGCGCCCTGACCATGCAAGGAGTTAACCCAAAACGTGCTGCAACCTGGTATTAGCTGAGATAGCAATCCTCCCTGTTGAACCTGGACTTCATGAGATGGCGCATATTGCTGCTCCACCGGGAGTTCCGCATCTTCACGATGTTCCAGGAACTGTGAGTGATCGCACAGGCGACGATACAGAGTCCCGCCAGTGGCGACAACTAATTCCTGTAAGCCCCGGCAGATGGCGAAAATGGGAATGCGCCTTTCGAGCCCGGCGGTAATTAGCGCCATGCTCAGAAGATCACGCCCGGGATCGGCGTCAGACTCATCGCCATTTTCACCATAAAGGTGCGGCTGCACATTGCTTGGGCTTCCTGGCAGGAAGATACCATCCAGTTTCGGTAACAGCGCGTTCAGTAATTCGGGTTCCGCAAGCGCATGGGGAATCGCTATCGGTAATCCACCGGCGTTTAATACTGCATTCAGGTACTTTTCTTGCAGAGTCTGGGTCTCGTGACCCTTAAGCCTGTTCCTACACATCACTACACCAATAACTGGCTTGTCAAATATATTGCCCATGATCGACCTCACGTTTTGGAATAAATTATTGCCAAACGGTTCCTTGTTATGCCATTCCGTTCATTATTTTCTCAATCTAGCAGCGGAATAACCTTATAGCAAACTTAATTTAACATTTGACAAACAATTTGTTTGCATCCAGAGTCGAAGAGTGGACATTATATTTAACAGTCAAATCACAGAACGGCTTACAGGCCAACGGCGGTGAATCATGGAAACCAATATCGTAGAAGTTGAGAATTTTGTTCAGCATTCTGAAGAGAGACGAAGTAGCGCGTTTGCGCGTGAAGTTAAGCAGTATCTGGAGCGCTATCCCAACACGCAGTTCGTGGATGTGCTGTTAACCGACCTGAATGGTTGTTTTCGTGGTAAACGCATTCCCGTCGCCGGGTTACACAAGTTAGAGAAAGGCTGCTATTTCCCGGCATCCGTTTTCGCGATGGATATTCTTGGCAATGTGGTCGAAGAGGCGGGATTAGGCCAGGAGCTTGGCGAACCGGATCGGACCTGTGTCCCGGTGCCTGGCACGTTAACACCTTCGGCCGCCGATCCGGAATGTATTGCGCAGATGATGCTGACGATGCTGGATGAAGATGGCGCTCCCTTTGACGTTGAGCCGCGGAACGTACTTAACCGACTCTGGCAGAAACTTCGCCAGCGCGGTCTGTTCCCCGTCGTAGCGGTAGAGCTGGAGTTCTATTTACTCGATCGTAAGCGCGATCCCGAAGGTTATCTGCAGCCGCCGTGCGCGCCGGGAACGGACGATCGGAATACGCAAAGTCAGGTTTACTCGGTTGATAACCTGAACCACTTTGCTGATGTGCTAAACGATATCGATGAACTGGCCCGTTTGCAGCTGATCCCGGCTGACGGCGCGGTGGCTGAAGCCTCCCCTGGGCAGTTTGAAATCAACCTCTACCATACCGATAACGTACTCGACGCCTGCGATGACGCGCTGGCGCTGAAACGCCTGGTACGGCTGGTGGCGGATAAACATAAGATGCATGCCACGTTTATGGCAAAACCTTATGAGGAGCATGCCGGTAGCGGAATGCATATCCACATCAGCATTATGAATAATAAAGGCGAGAACGTGTTGGCCGATGCGAATGGCGATGATTCCGCGTTACTTAAGCGTGCGCTTGCCGGGATGATTGATCTGATGCCCGCGTCAATGGCGCTGCTGGCGCCGAATGTGAACTCTTATCGCCGCTTCCAGCCGGGGATGTATGTTCCGACCCAGGCTTCCTGGGGGCACAACAACCGTACGGTGGCGCTGCGCATTCCCTGCGGCGATCGTGATAACCATCGGGTTGAATATCGCGTGGCGGGGGCTGACGCCAACCCGTATCTGGTGATGTCGACCATTCTGGCGGGGATCCTGCATGGGCTGGATAACGAGCTGCCGTTGCAGGAAGAGGTGGAAGGTAACGGCCTGGAGCAGGAAGGGCTACCGTTCCCAATCCGCCAGAGCGATGCGCTGTGGGAGTTCATGCAAAATGACAGTCTGCGTGAGTTGCTCGGGGAGCGTTTTAGCCATGTGTATCACGCCTGTAAACACGATGAACTGATCCAGTTTGAACGCCTGATTACCGACACTGAAATTGAGTGGATGCTGAAAAACGCCTGACAGGAAAGTGGCCCGGCGGCGGAATGTTTGTCGGGCCTGTCGCATTGTTTAGTCATTGAAAAAAAGAAGTCGCATCATGCGGTCTGAGCGGAGCCAGCCCGTCAATATTGCAGGATCACCTGCCATTTCCCGGATGTCGCGTAATGGAGCGGCTTGCGACAACGGGTCTTCAGATAACCGACAGAGTTTGTGACGAGGAAATGTGATGATGCCAATGTTTAAAAACCCGCCCCGCGTGAGCATCCATGGCTCCCGCAGTAAGTACGGACCGCATCTGTGCCGTGCAACATTGACGCCTTTCTTTTGGCTTTCCACCCCGACACGACCCAGGTCTGCTGTACCCACGTTTCGAACGCAGATCTGGGTCGTGTCGGGGAGGAAAGCTATGTCGACTAATTCTTCTGTGGATCTCGCGGCCCAGCCGGGCAAAGCACAGCTGCGTAAATCCCTCAAGCTGTGGCAGGTGGTGGTGATGGGGCTGGCCTATCTCACACCGATGACGGTATTTGACACCTTTGGTATTGTTTCGGGCATCAGCAATGGCCATGTTCCGGCCTCCTATCTGCTGGCCCTGGCGGGCGTGCTGTTTACCGCCATCAGTTACGGAAAGCTGGTACGCCAGTTTCCACAAGCCGGTTCGGCCTACACCTATGCGCAAAAAGCGATCAACCCGCATGTGGGGTTTATGGTCGGCTGGTCGTCACTGCTTGATTACCTGTTCCTGCCGATGATTAACGTCCTGCTGGCGAAAATTTACCTTTCCGCGCTGTTCCCGGGCGTTGCGCCATGGATTTGGGTAGTGATGTTTGTAGCGATCCTCACCGCGGCCAATTTGAAAAGCGTTAATCTGGTGGCGAACTTCAATGCGCTGTTTGTACTGGTGCAGGTCGCGATAATCGTGGTGTTCATTGTTCTCGTGGTGCAGGGGCTGCACAAAGGCGAAGGGGTCGGGACCGTCTGGTCGCTGCAACCCTTTATCAGCCAGAATGCGCATTTGATCCCGATTATCACCGGGGCGACCATCGTCTGCTTCTCGTTTCTCGGTTTTGATGCGGTAACCACGCTCTCTGAAGAGACACCGGATGCCGCGCGTACCATTCCAAAAGCTATTTTCCTTACCGCGCTTTACGGCGGACTGATCTTCATTGCCGCCTCGTTCTTTATGCAGCTGTTCTTTCCGGATATTAGCCGATTTAAAGACCCGGACGCGGCGCTGCCTGAGATTGCGCTGTACGTCGGCGGCAAACTGTTCCAGTCTATTTTCTTGTGTACGACCTTTGTGAATACGCTGGCGTCAGGTCTGGCGTCCCATGCCAGCGTTTCGCGTCTGCTGTACGTGATGGGCCGCGATAACGTCTTCCCGGAGAAGTACTTCGGCTATGTCCATCCGAAATGGCGTACACCCGCGCTGAACGTCATTATGGTCGGGATTGTGGCACTCTCGGCCCTGTTTTTTGACCTGGTAACCGCCACGGCGTTGATTAACTTTGGCGCGCTGGTGGCCTTTACGTTCGTTAATTTGTCCGTGTTTAACCACTTCTGGCGTCGTGAAGGGCGTAAGCATACCTGGCAGGAAAAGTTGCACTACCTGGTATTGCCAATGGTCGGCGCCGCCACCGTTGCCGTACTGTGGGTGAACCTGGAGGTGACATCGCTGACGCTGGGACTGGTATGGGCTGGCGTGGGGTTGGTGTATCTCGCCTACCTGACCGGACGTTTCCGCAAGCCGCCGCCGCAGTTTGACGCCGCGAAATCTGAGCAAGCCTGGGAGTGACTTTTTCCAAAGGGTGAGTTATCAACCAACTTGTGAACTCTGTTAGTCACTAAAGGGGCGAACTGCCAGGGGACGCCCCTTTTATTCATGTGCGTTTAATCAGAGTGAAATCAATGATCACTTTTAATTTGCTTACATGTATCCAACCATCTGGTTGGATCAATTTTCCCGTTTGCCAGATATTGTTGCTGGTTCTGCCAGTGCGCGGCGAGGAATGGCTTAAGGCCTGCAAGACGTTTGTTCAGTGTGAGCATTTGATCGAAAACCATCACTTCATGTTTCAGACCTTCCTGACCATAAAGCGTGGCTGAATCAACCAGACTACTGGCGTAGTAACTCGTCAGCTGTTGCAGGCGATCTGTTTGCTCACCAAGTTTTGTTTTTCGGATCGCGCAATTTTTATCACTGTCATCTTTATCCTTACACAGTAATTCATAGTTGTGATTGAGGAAGTCAAGAAAGCGGCCATCATCCTGCAATTTTGTGCAAAGGAAGGAGCCGAGGTTAAGGCTGGCGCGGATCGATTGTGCCCGTTCTTCCTGTTGTTGCTGATTACTGGCGCGGAGCTGATTTTCCAGATCCTTCAGTTTCTTTTTCAGCTCTGTGTCTTCAATGCCTGATGCCAGGCTTCCCAGCGCTTTTGCGGTGTCTGTGGGGACTTCTTTGCTCTTATCTATACCTGGTTTATCTGCGCCGAGAGCAGCCCAATTTTTCTCCAGCTGTTTCACTCGGTCTGTTGATGTAATGGTCGGAGAGACCAGTACCAGACGCAGGCCGGTGGTTTTGCTGGTGAAAGGATGGGCTTCATCGTAGTAGTTAATTTCTTTACGGGTCGCGCTACGGATCTCTGATTCATTCGAGATGACGCTGCCTCCGCGAACCACAAAACCACCAGCCTGGCCGTGAAGTCTGTTGATTTTATTGAGATAAAATGGGGTGAACATCATCTCAGAGACGTTGCCCAGCATATCGTGTAGGCCGAGGGGGTTAGGGTTCAACAGCCCAATGAGCTGTACTTTGCCGTTAGAGGACTGCGACCCGGAATACCACTCGTAATTTTTCATGTCATCCATCGGATAGTGGGAATCACGGAATTCCGCACTGTTTACCTTGAGGCCGCCGCGTGCTGCAAATTCCCATTCTACTTCAGTGGGCAGACGTAAAAATCCAGGGTTGCCATCCTCTTTCGGTAATTTGTCGAGAGCATTCGTGCGTAACCACTGGTTATATTTATCGGCAAAATTTACTGCATCGAACCAACTGATATTGGTTTCTGCGATGCTTAACTTACGTGATGGCGTGGGACAGGTACCGCTGGTTAATGCCTGGTATTGCAATGCTGTCAGTTCATATTTGGCCATCAAATAGTAACGACCTTTGTTTTTTTTGCTTTCGGTAAAGCTACCGGCGATGAAGGTTGGATAACTGTGTTCAACAAAACCCCATTCTCCGCCATCTTCTCCTAAGATGATCGGCATATCATCCAGAGGACCTGAGACCGGGATTTCTACCTGACGGAAAACCATGGAGCCTTCACAGGGCATGGGCAAAATAATATCTTCGCTATCCGGCTTGGGGTTATAGATTTTCTCTGCCCACGGTTCGGCCAGCACGGGTGACATCTTCACCAGCAGAGTCAGCGCCAGCCAGCGTGATAATGTGGAAGGGGTAAGGGTCATGGACGTTCTCCGCAAATGATAAATGCCTTGGGCAAGTAGGAATAAGGGTTATGCCTCGCGCAGGCTCTGCGCAGGTTCAATATTAATGGCGCGCCAGGCACCAATGCCGGCGACCAGTGTCGCCACGATGATGGTGAGTATCAGAGCGACGAGGCCGTGCAACGGGGTGATCTTACAAATCATCTGACCCGTTGCCTGACTGCCCGCTAACGCCTGGTTAAAGACCTGACTGGCTAAGAGGTAGATCGCAAAGCCGCCGATATAAGCCACCAGACTAAGCAGACAGCCTTGAAAAATCACATAGGCACCCACTGCCGGACGGGTAAAACCGAGCAGGCGGAGGACAGCAATATGTTTACGTTTGCGGTCAACATTCGCGATAAATGAGCCAATAAGTGAGGAAATACAGCCAACCAGTGCAGTGGCGGCAATGGTATTAAAAATAATGCCCAAAACCCGATTGATGCTTTTCACATTTTCTATATCAGCCAGACGGCTGGTGGTTTCGATGCGCTGCTCCCGGAGATCGCGCTCAAGGCTGGCAACCTGATCAATATCGCGGGCGTATAATCTGGCGCGTGCGTAGAGCGGTGGTTTACCGTCAAGCTGCGCACCGCTGGTCATCCCCAACCCAGTTACCGCATAGCCATCGCGGAAATGTTCAAGCGCAAGCAATAACGAAGGCTGGGTAAAGATTGCGGCACGATTAAAATAGGTCGCAGGCAAAATCCCCACGACGGTAACGCTTTTTCGTCCCCATTCCCGGCGTTCATCAAGCATTCTGCCTACTCGCAAAGAGAGCGAATCACCAACACTGACCGCTAATTTACGTGCGGCTTCTTGGGTAATGACAACCTCGTTTTCCTGATGGAGTTCAAGGGACTTGAGTAAAGGGTCCCCTGAGTCTGTTGGAATAACTTCAGCATTCTCAATAAAATGTGTGCTGTCTGTTTGCAGGTCAGCAAGCGTATTTAGTGAACGCGTTTGTCCGATGGCGAAACCCACATCGGGTCGCTGCCGTAACTCTTCGATCCAGTTTTGGTTGTAGCTGCCGCTACTCAGCATACGGATTTCCAGGTTACGAGGGTCACTGGCCAGATCTTCTTGCAGCTGGTTCACAATCCCAAAACGCAAACCGAAAAGAAGTAATAAAGGTGCGATAACAGCGACGAGAGAAGAGACGATGCAAAAAGAAATGATGCGATCGTGCCACAGGTCTTGCATAGCCAGGCGGCCCAGCAGTCTGGCTCGGTTAAAGGACAAAATAGGTTCCTCCCTGTTCGTGATTCGACGATGCCACTAACGGTTCAGGCTGGGCAGTTAAACAGGGTAAATTGAAATGTTGTACCAGTGGCCAGTCATGGCAAACAATCAGCGCCATCATGCCTTCCTGGCGGACCAGTTCAATAAACAGGCTAAATAATTTCTTTGCGTTGTAAGGATCAAGTGCGGCTGTTGGTTCATCCGCCAGTACCAGTTTTGGACGGTGCAATATCGCACGTGCGAAAGCGGTTCTCTGTCGTTCACCAAACGACAACTGCGTTGGATATTTGGCCAATAATGGCGCAAGTTTGAGAGCATCGATTACTCTATCCAGCAGCGCGTTGTCGGGGCGTAATCCCAGCAATTGACACGGCAGAAGGATGTTATCTTTGACGCTCAGATAGGGGAGCAACCCCCCATTTTGTAACACAAAGCCAAGCTGACGGGCGCGAATACCCGCTAGTTTATTATGTTGTTCATCCTTTATCAGCGTTGCGATATCAAATTGCTGTGCACCTTCTTCCAGCTCGAAGCACCCGATTTTACTGGGCTGCAGTAATAAGCCGATGGCTTCCAGTAGCGTGCTTTTACCACATCCACTTTCACCTGTGACCGCGACCACCTGGCCTGACCGCAGCGTGAACTGCGGCAGGTAAACCCGGTGAGCATGACTGCCCTGACCACGAACAACGCACAACTCTTCTATGCGCAGCATCAGGGCATCATTTCCAGTGGGATGGGATAAACGCGATCGCGTGGATCGCTTCCTTTTGCCAGCTCAACCCAGCGATCAACATCGGCGTTATATTTTTGGTAATGACGCAGTTTGGATGACAGCGTGCGGATAAATTTCTCCTGTGACAATCCATCCCAGCTTTTCCAGGTCTCTTCGTCGAGGTTCAGGACATCGCTCTTATAGGGAAGATCGGCCAGATATTCTCCCAGTACACCCAGATCGCCAATGCGGGTATTATCCTGTTGTTTCAGCTGGTTAGGATCAGCGCCCATTGTTGCTGCAACAGTACGCAGTTGCTCAAACATTTTGGTCGGTGAGATCATCCCCTCATTTGCTGCTTTAAGGATCTGGCTGACAGCATCGCTTAAGTCACTTAGCTGACCTTTGGTCAAGAGAACACGAACGTCGGTGGTAGGAATGTTTTGCTTAATCAGGTCGCGGTCGCTAATCCATGCCTGAAAGACTAACGGGGCTTGTGTGCTGTTACGCTTACCCAGATAGGCCAACTGCATGGCATGTCCAATTAATGCCGTATCCTGAAGCAGCTTTTGCTCCGGTGTCTGTTTCTGTCCATCGTCTTTCGCGTAAAGCGCACTACCAATCGCAGCATCACCCATGTAAGCAGATTTAACCTGCTCAGTAATGGCGGAAGCTAGCGCATCTACCTGCTGGCCAAACATCTTAAGATCACCGGCATTTACGGCCTGGTAAAGGTTGGATTGGGTACTGTCAAAATTGGAGAGATCGCGGTACTGGCTTTCGGCTTTGGCATGGTTATCTTTGCCGACTGATGTTTTTAGGTGCAGCGTATAGATAGCAATACCGCGGTTACCCGCCTCAAGGCGAAGCTGGCTGGCATCCAGACCGGTACCTGACAGTTTGTTGCTGCCGTCAATAGCACCTGCATCGGTAATCAGGACCATGTAACGTGCGCCAAACGGGCTCCAGTCAATGTCATCAATAGCTGATAGCACGCCGGAATACGCATCCTCGTCATACAAAGAACTGGAGACTTTCGCTTCTTTTAAATCAGCGACCTTCTTCAGGAAATCCGCACCATCTTTCACATGGCTAGGATCTGCGTAAATCTTTGTGCGGTACTCAAGGCCCGGAACGGCTTTGGTGTTTGAACGAAATGAGATCAGCCCAAACTTAACCTGCCCATCCAGATGCTCTTGTTTGATCTTGCCATAGATCTTATTAACCGCTTCTTTGGTACGTTCAATGTAAGGCCCCATTGAAATGGTTGAGTCAATAACGAAGACCACCGAGGCGTTAAACCCTTTCAATTGATTTACGTTATCTTCTTGTTTTTTAGCCGTTTCAGCTTTACTGACGGAGGCTACGTTAAGCAGACGAGTATAGAAGCCATCTTCAGTCATGACCTCTTCGCCGCTCAGGATTGGCAGCAGATAAAACTGCTTTTGCAGATCGACAAAATACTCGGGCTCTTCAGCCTGAATACCCTCGGCATGGCCGTCCCGTTTTAACCTGGCGCGAAGCGGGGCAATCAGCGATACGGGATCGGGGGCAGAGAGAATATCATCAAGGCTTTTTCTCTCTTTAAAGAACAGCAAACGGTCACGGTTTGCCGGGTTGGTAAATGCCAATGTGAGCTGCATTTTCCAGTCGACGGTACATGACTTTGGCAACCAGCCAATAGTTTTACCAAAGCTATCCGGCCCGACCTTAAGCCAGCTCTGGCCGTTTGCATCTTCTTTTTGATAAACATACAGGCTGCTGAAGGCCGGCTGTAGCTGACCTTTATCATCACCTGCGGTAGTCCCAAGTTTGCAACCCGGGGTAGTGAGAACACGTTGATATAACGTTTTCTTACCTTCCTGGAGCAGAGGTTTGTCGCCATCAGCGGCAAATACATGCCCGCTGAGCAACAGGCCACATAATGGCAGAGCCAGACGACTCATCGGATTCCAGGTCATTTTCCTAGCTCCTTAAGGCGCTGTTTGGCCGTTTGGTTGTCAGGCTCCGTTTGCAGAACCGTTTCGTACCAATATGCTGCAGTATCTTTATCTGGCGCTTTGAAACATTCACTTGGCTGGTGGTATTTCGGGTCGTATTCACCTGCGTACACGAGCGCGATTTTGGTATCGCCACCCTGGGCACGGTTAGCATACAGACGCTGTGCAACACCACATTTTTTAGCCTCTTTTGCGGCCTGGATAATGGTCAGCAGTTTGTCACTGTCGAGCTTTTCCTGAACACAGCTCTGGACGAAATCAAGCTCGTTCTGGCTGTTCAAACCCTGTGCAGAACAGGTACTATGAGCGACAGGCTCTGGTGCGGAAGCGGGTGCAGACGCCGGTGTTTCTTGCTGTGCTTGTTCAACGGGGGGGACTTCCGGTGATTTATCCCGCCCTAAAAACCACCACAGCGCACCGGCAATCACGACTAATGCCAGTATTGCCGCTCCAATGACAGGAAGACGGGAGGGCCCTGATTTCGCTGGAGTTCTCACTTCAGTATGAATAACCGGCTCTACAGGTTCAGGGGCAACAACGGTTTCTGTCGCAATGACGGGCTCAGAAGGAACTTCTGGAGTAGCCAGCATGCTGCTGCCGCTATAGTTGCCTGTTTCACCTCTTGCTTCAGAAGAGAACAGTTCGTCGCGCGCCAGCTGTAACGTGGTATTGCGTGTTTCTCCAGAATCCAACTTGATCTGAATTTGTACCTGGCTTGCCGTCGCCAGCAATGGGTCAAGCAATGTTGGGCCAATACGAAAACCGCTACCATTATTCAACGCATAACCACCGTTCATGGAAAACCAGTGTTGTGCCGGGCTCCAACTGCCATCGGGTTGTAGGTAGTTCTGCTCGTTATTGCACAGAGTAAAGGTCAGATTAGTCAATATTGCGGTTTCACCACGCAGGCGGACCATTAGTTGTGCAGTACCTGGCTCTGCCGGCTGGCAGGCGATGATTTTAGCTAGCATGGCATGCTCTCTTGTTTCAATTGGCTGATAATCTGACCAAGTTGACGATTCTGTTCGAAGGAAATATCCCGTGTGGCGCTATGACCCGCATTGTCCAGGATGACGCTCATCAAAGCAGAAAGCCAGTCACCCAGATAGGATACGCCGGGCTGTGGTGCGACGGCGGCGAGTTGTGGCAACTCATCGTTAGCGAGCTGCTTCTGACGCAGAAACACTTTATTTTTCTCGCCAACATAGCTGTTGGGTACCTTTTCTGCTGGCAGCGTGAGATAACCAAACCAGGCAATAAAATCACGTATGGTCAGTTGAGCACGTAAAACCTGACGTGCTCGCATGTGTACGCGGGTTGTTTCAGCCTGCTCTTGACCCGCCAGGGCATGTTTCAATGTCCCTTCCAGATCCAAACGTGTGGCGGCGGTGATTAGCTCTTCGCTGAGTTGATTCATCAGCTCACTGCTCATGCCCAGTTGACGCCACTGCAACGGTTGCTGCGGCAACTCCCGTAGGTGGGCTACCCAGGCTTTAAAGGCCTGATGCGCGAAATCATCATCCTGGCCTACACGTTCCGTTGCGGCAGTTGCTGGCGCATCAACAACGGCGGTTTCAACAGGTGTAGTCGCAAAGGGATCGCTGGCAAAGGGGTTTTCAGCGAAAGGATTACCACCAAACGGGCTGGTTGCGAAAGCATTGATGGTCGGGCTTTCGCCTTCGGTTTGCGGCGCCTGGTCGAGGTCGCGAATACTCAAATAAATGTTGTTGAGCTCCTGAGTCGGCAGAACCAAGCGTTCGATAAGCTCCCCCATATTGTGGGAACATGCAGACAAGCC
Organism: Citrobacter sp. KTE151; assembly: GCF_000398845.1. Lineage (NCBI taxonomy): Bacteria > Pseudomonadati > Pseudomonadota > Gammaproteobacteria > Enterobacterales > Enterobacteriaceae > Citrobacter > Citrobacter sp. KTE151. The sequence goes on from NZ_KB976063.1 coordinate 145,004, forward strand.
CTGCCATAACTCTTTGGCAATTGCTTGTTTTTTCACAATCTGCCCATCACCGTCTTTTTCGTACCACCGACCAAGGCGTTGATCGCCGGTTTCCATGCGACATTGCAGCAGTTGTTGCTGTAAACGTTTTAACTTGAAGTCGAGATGGGCGACGCCGCGTAGTGCTTTAGTCAGGCGCGACATTCCACCGTCGTTGAGTTCGAGCATTGCCTGCCAGGCTGCTTTCGGTTCTGCAACGTGCATATTCACATTTTTTCCGCAGACGAAGGTACTGCCCATGGTATCGAGTACATCACGGTAACGATCGCTGATACCCACTTCCAGGAGTCGCTCCTGTCCAGCATCCCCTTCAAGCCTCAGGAAGGGGTTATCGAGCCCGGGTTTGCGTACCAGGAAACAGTTGTTGAAAGGCTGGTTGGGTGCCCATTGTGGAAGCCATTCATAGTGCGAGAAACGCTCCAGTAAAGTCATGTGCATCATACCTTCCCAGCCTTCTTTTAACTGGCTTTCGGTATGTTGCAGGCTGTTGACGATTCGCATATCACACATGGTGATTGCCCAGAACAGACCCGGGTTGCGGCCTCCGCGCTCTTCGGCACTCTTACCCTGGGTTTTCTCTACCCAGCGGTTTAATACCGGACCCACATCAGCAACGTCGCTCTGTTTGGCTGAGCTGGCGCATACGACAAGCGCATTCATTTCCTGGTTATCTGTATAGCGTTCGAACAGGTAAGCAACTTTTCCGCGAAGCAGGAGCTGCGAAATTGCGTTAAGTCCATCCCGGCCAGCCTGTTCAAGTGCAGTGATCTTGAGACGACCGCGATAGCCAGGGAAGTCGAGCAGATCAACCTGTTCCACAACGCTGTCGGTTTCAACTTCTGCCAGAGGAAAAATCAGCTCTGTGGTTAAGGCCGCCAGTTCCGCCTGCGTTAAGTTGGCGCTACCAATTTGTTGTTCTTCTTTCCAATAACGGATCTCAACGTTGCGATCCTGGCTGGAGCCCAGCCTGTTCAGGCTATCAACGTTCATGATACTGCCGCTGCTATGGTCAGTCAGCGTTTCCAGTGGGGCAAATACCATCCGGGTATGGTTCAGTTTCGCCAGTACATTGGCTAATGAACGGTAGGTTTCTGTGAGGGCTGGCTGTTCTCCCCACAACAGGGAAAAGAGCTCTGCACGATCATTTGGGCTCAACGTCGGGGCAATTTTCAACACCTGCGGCCACCAGGCGTGTTCAAGCTTCTCAACTGACTTTTTAAAGGAAGCGTTAAGGTAATCCCACAAGGCGACGACATCTTCCTGGCTGACGCCGTTATATTCCTGTACCTGCACAGCCCGCTGCAGGAATGGGCGCAGGCGCTCTTCAACCCGGCTTTGGTCAAGCTGATAGCTCAATTGCTCATGGTTGAAGTCGTTAAACCACGCGTTGGCCAGAATCTTAGCCAAATCGATTTCACTGAACAGGCGCAACGGCACTGGGTATCCAGCCGGTGCGGCGGGCGCCTGACGGGTAAAGCGAGTGACCAACCCCGTCGCTTCTTTACCTCCGCCGACAGGGTTAACCTCTTTGATAAAGTCAACACGCCTTTCGCCGTAGAGTGCTTCCAGCGACCCATTGCTACCAGCGGCGAGCGCTGAAATGAGGTACGATTTCCCTGCCTGAGAAATACCGAAAAAACCGACGGTCATCGGTGTTTTGGCAACCTGAGTCAGGCTATTGGCCAGGTTTCTCGTACGCAGCAAACTCAAGTTGAGTTTGTCTGCTTCGTTGTCTAAACGACGTGAACCGGGGCGTACGTTGTCGACCCATCCGAGTGCGTCCAGGCATCCCTGAGCGATAGCAGCCCAACCCTGAGTGAGAGATTTTTGTTCGCTATTCATTATTTTTTAACACTCCCGCTATCGAGCCAGTGACGGCTATCAATGAGCCCTCTATCGGGCATCGTATTGAGTTCCAGATCCAAATCACGTTTGCTAAATGACTTATCGGTGTTGCTGCTGACATCGGCGATCGTCAGGCGATCGCTAATCAGTCCAAGTTGACGAGCTCGTTTACCCTTATCGATCGCCAGTCTGACTTTGAGATACGGGGAGCCGTTATCCGTGGACTGAGCCGAAGAGAATTTTTTACGTCCTTCTTCGCTAAAACGTAGGGTATACAGCGGTGCAGCAGTCCAGCGTTCTGCATTCAACTGGCGATAGCCTAAGCGCAGGTCGCCACGCATAACGATGCTTTGTGTGGTTTTCTCGCCATTTTCCTCGGTGATAGCCGGAAGCTTGATCTGCCCGTTTTCAGACTCGATATGTTGATAAACGATGTCGGCATCGCGAATCAGGTTATCCATATCAATGGTGCCGATATGGCGAATCGTTGAATACGGTTTCAGCTCTGAGGTGCGGAAATGGAAGTTAGGAATGCTATGGTTTGCACACAATTGCGTGAGCATGGCACCCACTGAAGCCGTACTTTTCGGATCGTCGATATGACCGTTTTTATGGAACGGATACCAGGTACCAGTCTGATAACCATGTAACGGCAGAATACGCCCTGGCGGTAACGGAAGGTTGCGACGAATAATCGCCTGAATCCCAGGTAACTGAGACGGCCGGCCGGTGAGTAGCAGCAGATCGCAATGATAATAAGACAGCACTTCACAGAGTGCGGTCAGGACTTTATCGATGCTGAACTTACCTGCACAGAGATCGCCATGGAGTTTGGCGAGTGGCAGATTAAGCATGATATCCGCGAGCTTAAAGTCGGTCGGACCTCCCGCTTTCTGAACTTCTCGGCGCACGAATCCTTCGACTTCATCACGAATACAACCGACTGGTAGCAAATCGCCGACACGTTGGTTAATCAGGGTATGCGTTTGTTCATCAAGCGGATCATAATGTTCGTATGTTCCCAGGATATGTAATGCGAGCGGGACGAACAGCTGCAGGCTTAGCTGTTGGCGAAGCACGGCTTCGGCTGCACTAATATTCTGCGATCCGCACAACTGGGACATCAATGTTTCAGTGGACATCACACCGACTTCACGCAGGGCTTGCTCAAAAGCGGGGAGAACGTATGACTGAATAACATCCAGCAAAATGTCATCACCTGCGATCTTAAAACTGTCGCGAAAGCGCTGGTTGGGGATGATATGTACGTTAGTACCACCACCTGTGTGCCCATTATGATCGAGGCGGTAATCGGTGATCACCAGATCGGTGGTCCCGCCGCCAATGTCAATTGACGCGATAGTGATACTTTCACGATCGGTACGGTCTGGTCGGCCAATTGCGTCGAAAAACTCTTCCGGATGACCGGCAAAGTTCTGATTAATCTCGGTGTACAGGTAAACCAACTGTGCACAGGAGGCTTCGTCCCACTCTACCCTGATTTTAGGTAATGGGATCTTGATGTTAGCTTCCGTATGCTCTTCTTGTACGTCTTTGTACGGATCGTTCTCGCCGTTGTGCCAGCGTAACGATTTCCACACCAAGCCGACAGCCTGACGCATGCGTTCATCCAGCACACAGCGTTCAGCCATGGGCATACCTGGTGGAACCGTCAGAATAATATGGCGTAGCTGACGCGGGATCCCGGCGTGTCCCTGACGAATACGCTGCTCCGGGCTGTTAATCTGGCTAATGGCCTGGGTCAGAACTTCAGCCAGCATAAAGGTCATCAGCGAACTGCGTGAGTAGCGTGGCGTAAAGACGGGGATGCGATCCATCTCATCTTCAATGGTGTGCAGGGCTTCGCCTCTTTCATCGATCAGGTTGGCAAACGGTGCCGCCGTTGCCAATGGATTGCTGTCCTGCACATAGCTGCCATTAAAACGCCAACCCTGGCCATAAAACTTCTCATCCCACAAATAGCGTTTAGGGCTGGATAGACCCGTTGAACCTTCGCTGCCTTTACGACGAGCCGCCAGACGACTGGCTTCACCACCAATACGTGCGATAGTTGGCCACTGGAACGCGTCGTGGCGGCCGCTGCGTACAGAGCAGTGATCTTTGCCGAAGAAGGCTTGCGAAAACTCGACCCTGCTTTCAAAAGGATCGGTATAGATATGTTCGGGGGCGCTGAGATCACGTAGTTTCAGCACATAGTTGTGCCTCATGCCTGAACCTGATTGCCCATGATCTTCAATAAGAATGCCACAGGTGCGCGAGTTGCCCACGTCGAGTATCAGGTCGACGGCGATGGGTTTAATCGCATTGGTTTCCTGATTGGCGATCACTCTGAACTGCGGCAGTTCAATGACGGGTTCAGTCTGGATTTGCAGACCTTCGACTGGAATAGCCATCAATGACAGAAGGTTCAGGTAATGTGCCAGCGGGTATTGCTGTGCAAGTTCCTGCTCACGCTCGTCGATATCCCGGCCTTTGCTCGCTTCTTTGAATACTTCTTTGAGCCAGTCGGTTATCCAGTCCTGCGTCAGGTACCAATTTAGGGCATAGGTTGCTGTCGCGACGGCGAAGGTTGCCCCAGCATTCACATCTTCCTGGTTCGGACTGAGATCAGCGGCAGCCTGCTGTTTAGCCATAATACGGGTGTCGATCGCCAGCGTCATGCGATGGCTGTGACCATCTAAATCGGGTTCTGGTAGTTTGACTAAACGAAAACGAGCCCAGTTTAACGGTCCCTCCTGGTACACATTCGGTGGGCTAAAGCGAAACAAAGGAAGCGGTAACCAGATGCCGTCGAACAACTTCAGGCTCTGTTCAACAGGGATATCGTACTGGCTTTTTGCCTTCTCGATGTTATCGGGGGTCGGCTGATAGAAATAGTAATCGCGCTGCTCGTTGTAAATTAAACGGGTGAGTACACCGTTTGCTAATTTGACAAATTCGCCAGCAGGCAGGCGGCCAAGTGACAATCCGAAATCCATAAACTGGATCCCAGAGTCACCCACGAGGGTAATTTGACGATCGAAAGATACAATCTCAGGCAACATAGTTATCTCGTCCCTGTTCAGGAATTAGGTTGAAGCATGCGAATAGGGAATGTTTTTTCCCCATCATTACTGCCAATACAATCAGCGTGGCCAGCAGCGGCTGATTTGCACTCGATTGTCGGTACAATAAAGTTTGAACCGTCGCTACATTTCATCTGCTCAGGATTGGTGATACTTAGCGCCCCTTGCTGCACATTGCCGCTGGCAGGGCCACGGCAGGTCACACCGCTGGACTGGCGTATGCTGACGGTGCCATTACCCTGGGCAAAGTTATATTGCAGTTGCAACGGTCGCCCGGTGAGCTTGTCCTGAATACCACCATTCACGCGCCATTCTCCGTTAAGAAACTGCGCCGGGCCATCGGGAAGGGCCGGAGGAAACGTCAGCGGTGTGCCCTGTGCTGGGATGACTGGCTGCGTGGTGACTGGTTGAACTGTGGGGGGCGTTTGAGCGTCTGCGGCGCCAGGTACAGCAGGAGGTGCTGGAATAGTCGACGCATCAGCGTTGGCATCACTTGCAGGAACAACTGGGGGAATTGTGTCGTCACCGACCTGCGTGGTTGCTGTCGCTGCCGGAACGGCTGGCGATGTTGGTTCCAGAGCTTGCTGCGCATCGACTGCAGTACCCTCAGATATACCAGGGATGACAGCTGAACCCACGACGGTTTCTGAACTTGTGCGGGAAACCTGCGTTGTTACATCGGAAACGCCTACGGCTGGACGTTCGATGGCAGGAGCCGCATCGATCGCCGTTTTATCCGTGGCGATGGCTGGGAGTCCCGGAATGGAGAGTGATGGTACGCATCCGCGTAGTAGACCTAACAATAATGCCAGCAGCAGCAATGCAAGTAGCAACCAGAGTAACCAACGCCAGCTCCAGCGTCTGCGCACTACGGTATATACATCAGGTGTAACAGCTGGGGTTACAGCGGCGTCTACAGGAGCCAGAGGGGTTGAGGCCGCGTGAGGGGGGGCTGGTAGTAATGCTGGACTCAGCCAATGCATAGGGTTACGTTGTTCGCCTTCCGGATGGACAAATCCCCAAAAGGTAATCACCAGGATCCCGTTTACGAGGTACACAAATTCATAATCCGGGAAATGTGTGACTGACTTCAGCAACTGTGCGAAGACGCGGCGATCGCCCCCAGTCCTGTTTTGCTCAGCATTGAGTAACTGTTCACTTAACGCCTGCACTGACATTTGAAACGCATTAAATTGCTGGCGTGCTGATTCCCGCTCCGCTTCACTCGCACCGCTCCAGGGGATGACATCGCCAGGGAAGCTGCTGTACCAATCGGTTCTGTCACCACCCTGATCGTTTTGTGGGATAGCTAAATGACGAGCCAAATCGCGCCCTGCGTCAAGACGGTAGATTGCTTCACGTAACTGGAACGCCATCTTAAAAACGGGATAGCCCGTTTCACCCAGAGCCTTAAATGAGGAATTATGCCCGGTACGCAGCAGTGGTCCCTGAATCGAATTTCGCATTGTCTAAACCTTGTAAGGCTGTGATTTAACAAAAGCCACAGTGATGCAGGCTATTTTTTACTCGCGCCAGGCGTCCATTCAAAACCCCAGCCATAGTGCTTATCCAGCGACTTCCGGTCAGGGAAGAAACGGTCCAGACGTTCAACCGTGATATTGCCATCGACGTTTTTGAGTCTGGCTATCGCCGCAACGTTATTGCGCTGATTGCTGTCAGTCAGCGTGGATATAATGGGGGGTTGATCGGGCACATAAATCGTGATGGTGGCATTGGTCCCTTGCCAGTTATCGGCACCGCCGTAAATGAAGCTATAAATCAGCACCTCATCAATATCCTGCCAGTGGCTACCATTAATGAAGAGCCATTCACCATCTTGATTGTTACCTTCACGAAGATCTTGTTGCAGCAACAGATAAGGCGGTTTGTCATAGTTTCCCAGGAACTTACTCAACGCTTCGGCACCACTGATCTTGCCATTTTTAAAACGAATAAAGGCGGCGATATCGAGGTCGATAGGCTCTTTATGGCTTCCCTGTTGCCAGGTCAGGTTAATTTTAATACGCCCAAAATCTTTGCGTTTCTCCAGATTTATGCTGGGGTTTGCCTGGGTTAAGTTCGTGCTGGCTGGGGCTACAGCAGGTGCAGCGGTAGGCACATCGTGATGCAACGGAGGAGGGGGCGAGGTTAAGGAATTTTTATGCCACCACCACCCGGCACAGGCGATCAGCAGCAACAAGAGCAGCAATAATAGCCATGGCAGGAAGCGTCGCCACCACGGGATAACGACCACGGGAAGTGGGGGCGCTTCACTGATAATGGCCCAGTTAATCAGCACAGGTTCGCCACCTACGCTATAGCAGTTAAGATCGCGCGAATGCGTTAACAGCCTTTGTAAGGCATGTGCTGAATGTTCTTCGCCGCGTGCGAGTAACTGCTCGATCAAACCGGCCAGAACATCATGGTACTGCTGGCGTTTACTCTGGACGGAGGCTTGTTCCGCCTCGCTTAGCGCAGAAAAGGGCTTTGCCAGCCCCTGGCGCTCAGTCCACCATTCCAGATGTCCTTGTGAACCACGGCGAGCGGTGGCGTAGAGTAGCGCCAAAGATGGCGGAAGATGACGGTGTATGATCGCAACCGTCTCCTCGTAGATTGTCAGAGTCGCTTCATCAATAGGCGCAGCAGTTGTTAATCGTTGCATAACCGAAATCATTATTGTTGTGAGTTATATGCGTGGTATGCATACAGTTGTATATCAGCAAGCCAGAGCCGTTTTCTTCAGCAGCAGAAAAAGTGGCCAGGGGATTTGCGCCACTTTTAGGGCATCCTTAGCGAAGGGTATTTGCTTCCTCCAGGACTTTGATTTTCTGCTTGGCTTCTGCGACTTTTTTTTCAATTGCAGCAATTTCACTTGCGCCACTGGCATGCTGAGACTGCCGTTGCAAGTCCTGCAATTGTTGAATTTCCTTCTGGCGTTCACTGCTTTTTATTTTGCTGGACTTCAGCTGTGCAAGGGTCTGTGACAGGTCTGAACGCACGGCATTTAACCTTGCTTGTTCATCGGCCAGCTTCTGATTGACGTTCTGCTGTCGGTTTTGGGTATAAGCCTGCTGTTGCTTCGCCGACTCATTTTCATACTGGCTGAGTCGAACCTGCTGCTCTTTTTGATCAACCTGCTGACGATAACCGCCGGATGTGGCGCAGCTTAGTTTGGTAATAAAACTCGGATCTTGTGCGTGTAAATCACAGTCCTGTGGCGATGTGGTACAGCCGGTAAGCACAATTGTGGCGAGAAGCAGATATTTTCTCATCAAATAATCCATAAATTGATTCAAATAACAACACGTTACATTTCAAAACGGTCCCAAAAAGGCCGATAATCCTATCGGCCTAAAGCTTTTAGCCCAGAGAAATAGCCTGGCGTTGTTCGTAAAACTCGTTCGTTTCTTTTTCCAGGTCGCTAATCTTGCTATTCAGGCTACTGTACTCTTTGTTTAAATTAGCAAGCTTGGCTTTCTCTGCAGATGTGGTAGTAGTTTGTCCTTGCAAAGCGACCTTGTAGGCAGACTCTTTGTCTTTCATACCTTTCACGGTCTCTTTCATCTTGCTGATGTTGGCGTCGATTTGTGCTAATTGTGTTTTGGCTCCTGCTTTATCAAAGCCAGCCTTATCTTTTTGGATGCTAATTTTGGTTAAGGTTGCCTGGTTTTCACTGATAACCTGTTTCATAGCAAGGGTAGATTTTTCTACTGCAGCGGTATCTTTGCTGATATCCGTATCCATTGCCTGCAGGCGATCGGCTGTGGAGGCATAATCTTTTTTCAGACCATCAAGATAGTAGTTAGCCGTCATACCCGCAGCGCACCCAGCAGCACCACCAATGGCAGCACCTGCAATTGCTTTCTTGGTGTCGCCAGCCAGAGCACCAACCACAGCGCCAAGCGCAGCACCTGATACCGCACCAATGCCACAACCTTGCGCGCCAGAAGCACTAAAAAACTGGGATTGCTCGGTGGTTGTCAGACGTGGATCCGGTTTTGCTCCTGACAGCAGAGTGCTTCCAGTATTGGCGCAACCGCTCAGCAGTAATGTTGCGGAAATTAGCAGACAAGCAGTATTTCGGTTAAAAGAGTTCACTTTTTTTCCTTAAATCATAAATTAGCAACGATAAAAAGCTGTATGGTGATTAAATTTCGCATAAGTAACGATTTCATATAGGGCAAAATTAAATTCTGTATTTTTTATGACGTGATAACTTTTACCCCGGTAATACAATAGAATCAAAATACTAAGTGGTGTATTAATTTCGTGTTGTTACTATTGGTGGCGAAATAAAAAGCATCCACTTTGTTTTATAATTTTTTTAATGTGAACTATTTGTTTTTAAATGATTTATGCTGTTTACGTAAACGAAGTTGTTGAGCCTTCATACGGAGTAAGCCATGGTGAAATGATCAACAGTGCGGTTACCAGAGGGGCCCTTCTCACAGAACATAAAAAATTCGTTATGAGTATACCTGATTTATTCGCGATGTGAATTTATCTTAATTTAATATGCTATGTTTTCATAGAGGGTTGAATGTTGTTCATGTAGATTGATCTAAGTCAATAATAAAATGACTATTATGATTGGTAGTTGCGATAAGTGTTATCCGTGGGAACTCGATAACTTACCTGAGGCTGAACTGAGCGGCCTTTCTTTTTTTTAAGCATATTAAAGCAGAATTTTTCACTTATGTGATGTGAGTATTATCTTGTGATGACTTTGTTTTTCTTTATTCGAAATATCTAATTTTCGGATAATGAAAGTATACTTTTATTTCTCTTTTCCGAAATTACCTTCAGGCAGGAAAGAATAATTGATGATAAGAGTTGTATCCTGTTTGCATTTACCTCACGTCGTGAGGTTGCAAAACAGAATACATCCGGTAGGTACGCTATCTCTGTTTTACATGTAATCCGCCAGAATCCCTGCTAGCATAATCAACCACTAACGAGGCTGCTGCTTCGCGCAGTGAATGCCACCGCCGGCAGCCGCAATGCCATCAATATTCAGTTGAATAATCTCATGCTCGGCAAACAGCTCCTGCAAAATAGCGTAGGTGCTGCGGTCAGTGCGCTTATCGCCAAATTGTGGTGCAATCACGGCGTTATTACAGAGATAAAAGTTGATGTAGCCCGCGGCGAAATTATCACTCGCATATGTCTGACGGATGGTGGTCGGCCCTTCAAGCGTCACCAACTCCAGGTGCCGATCTTTGGCATCCGTGGCGGCGTAGTCAAAGGAGGATGGATCCTGCTCAAGACCCGCCACCACCGTACCCGGATGCGTGAATCGCGCATAAAAATCCTTATGACCATCGGTAATATCTTTACCGGCAATACCCGGCAGCCAGATTATCTTTTCCAGCCCTAACCGTCGCTTAAGTTCAGTTTCACACTCGGCTTTACTGACGCCTGGATTACGATTGGGATTAAGCACACAGCTCTCGGTAATAATCGCCGTGCCTTCGCCGTCTACCTCAATACCACCACCTTCAAGGGGTAGCGCCGAGCGGATAAATTCGGCCTGAGCGTAGTCGGTGACGAATTCAGCCACATCGGCATCACGTTCGTGCTCCTGCTTATTGCCCCAGCCGTTGAAATTAAATCCCACACCGCCGAGCGCGCTGCTGGTGCTTTTTACAAATACCAGCCCGGTGGATCCACAGATCGTCGATCGGGTGAACCAACAGATTGACCGACGGCCCGCACAGGCGCGCGGCGAGTTCGCTGTCTTCTTCGCGAACCAGCATATGCACCGGTTCAAATGCCGCGATGGTTTTGGCGACCAATGCCAGATTTTCTTGCACTATCGGCAGCAGATGAGGCTCCCAGATCTCTGCACTGGCACCAAACGCCATCCAGGTTGCCGTATGCGGCGCACCTTCATCCGGCATTAGCCAACTGCGGTTCTCTGCTGCGCGGGCAAGTTGACTCAAGCTGATACCAGCCATGCTGGCGAGTAGCGTACCTGTTGATGTCACCAAACCTTGTCAGATGAACGAACGTCTTGTCATCATGGGAATAACCTTTGCGTATTTTCACCTGACTGCAGGTGAATAAAATAATAATAGATAATAACGAGTGCGCGCATTTTATTTATTAAATAATAAATAAAACGTCCGTCGGTAAATTTCAGACGGAATATAGCACAGGAGATATACGTTGCAATCGCTTTATTTTATATAATGGGTAGTACTGGCTGATATTAAAACCTCTCAACTATATATTTATATATAATTTATATTTATTAACTCTGTTTTGCAATGTCAGCTTGCGCTGAGGCCCTGTCTGGCGGGCCTTGATGCAGATTGTGATCTGGCCGATTGTTCTGCTGTATTTATTAATGTCGTGAAATGCGTGGGCTATAGTAAAGATGGCCGTTATTTCTCATCATTAATAACCGTGAGCGGGGGATGTGAATGAAGAAGATACTGATGCTGGTCGGCGATTATGTCGAAGATTATGAAACGATGGTGCCTTTTCAGGCGTTGCAGATGCTGGGCCATCGTGTTGATGCCGTCTGTCCGGATAAAAGTCAGGGGGACTACGTTCAAACCGCTATTCATGATTTTGATGGGGCGCAGACCTACAGTGAAAAACCGGGTCATCGTTTTACGCTGAATGCGAATTTTGCCGAGGCGCGGGCCACCGATTACGACGCGCTGCTGATCCCCGGCGGACGTGCTCCGGAATATCTCCGGCTGAATCCGGATGTTATTAAGCTGGTGCAAGATTTCAACGCTGCCGGTAAGCCTATCGCCGCGGTCTGTCATGGACCTCAGCTGTTAGCGGCGGCGGGGGTGTTAGAAAACCGGACCTGTAGCGCCTATCCGGCCTGTGCGCCAGAAGTCCGTCTGAGCGGCGGGCATTACGCAGATATCGGCATTGATCAAGCCCACGTGGATGGCAATCTGATTACCGCGCCTGCATGGCCCGCGCATCCGCAATGGCTGGCTAAATTTGTTGAAGTATTAATGAAGTAAGCAATGAAAAAAGTCGGTATAACCTGCCTGGTTATACCGACTGGACATATTACCTCTGTATGAGTGCGAACACCCCCCAACCAATGTACTCCCGGGTGAAGGCCACGTGGCGTGCTGGTGAACTCCTCAGTTGCTCTCTGACTTCTGGGGCAAATTCATCGTCCGGATTTGCCTCCAGCCACCGGCGCATCGTCAGCCATTTTGCCGCCTCGTATCTGTCCCAACCCTCCTGGTCAGCCAGTACCATTTCAACCACGTCATAACCGAGCAGGTCGAAAGATGAAACGAGCTCTGGCAGAGAAAGAAAATCGGCCACGGCGGTGGCACCGCAAGCCTGGGCGATCTCCTCCGTGGCGGGTATTTGACGCCAGTACGGTTCGCCGATGAGCATAATTCCGCCTGGTTTGAGACTTTGTTCCAGTTGTCTGACCGTTCCAGCGACGCCGCCGGCAATCCAGGTCGCGCCAACGCAGGCGGCAATATCGAATTTTTCTTCGGCGATATAACCTGTTGCATCGGCATGAATAAAACGCACGTGCTCATTGACACCCAACTCTTTGGCCCGCAGGGTGGCTTGCTCACTGAACAGCCGGCTCATATCGATACCCACGCCGGAAATACCGTGATCGCGTGCCCAGGTGCACAACATCTCACCCGAACCGCTGCCGAGGTCCAGAATGCGTGTTCCCGGTGCCATCCGTAAAACCTGGCCTAACGTGGCGTATTTCTGTGCGGTGAACGGATTATGAATGCGATGTGCGCTTTCGCTGATGGTAAAAATCTTCGGGATATCCATCTCTCTCTCCTTTAGCGATTATCAAGTTGGGCGCGAACGTTGTTCAGGCCGGTCGTATTAATACGGTAGGGCTGACCATTGACGGATTTGATCAGTTTCTTGGTTCTGAGCTTTTTGAACACCTCGAGCGTGCAGTCGCAGAGCAGCAACCCTTCACGGCTATAGCATTCGACGGAAGTGACGCGGCCAGAGGCATCGCGGACGTGAGCAATACGGCCACCTTTGGCGAGAACGTGTAAGGTACGTTGTTCCTGACGGGATAAATTCATACTGGAAAACCTGTTTAATCATCATGTGCAAAACGTGCAAACACACAGCGGTGTCCGCATTCGAATTCGGCGCATTGATAACCAGTCCGGCCTGAAAAGGTCGGGAAGCTGATTATCAGATGATTACATTCTCCAGCATCAAAGCCTCGGGTTGAGTTGAAAGGTATTTACATGCTGAATCATACCTGCAAGAAACAGTAGGGGAACTTCCTTGTAGTGGAAGTGTGATCTGTAACGAAAAATTGTATTTCTTTTATTTAATGACTTTTTAATTCTCGTTATGTAAATCGCATTTATTCATTAAATTAATTTAATGTTTCAGCGTCGCCAGAAACGCTATCGGTAGCCATACAGCATTGCTATTCTTTTTTTATCACCTCATTGATTAGTATGATTTACTCTTTTTGCTGGTTAATTTTGTTCTTTGATAAATGCTCCTTTATCATAATTGTGGTTTTAAATGAAATTTGCAATTTAATGTTTTTAAGAATTTTCTTAACGTGGCTAAGTGTGTATACTCGGTCCTGCAAGAAGCGCTTCTGTTATCATTAAAACTATAAGTATGTCCTTAACACCCGTATTACCTCTGCCCTGAATCTCTTCTCGGGGGAGAGGTTTTTTTTGCCTGCATATTATTTAGCTTATCGTCATAAATAGAATTTTTAATATTATCGTTATTGATGTTAAAAATTATTGATTACGACGATTTAGCTCTACTGACCCCTACGGCAATATTGAAATAGTATCAGCCTGAATCTATTTCATAGTGAATAGTATAATTCTTGCTATGTTCATGTGGGTATTATATAGCTTTCCTTATAACTGCCTTTTTTTCAGCGCGATAGAAGTTTTTTGCTTTTGAGGTAATTGTGATTTTGTTCACGGATTTTAGTGCGCGAAGTGGCTATTTGTAGAGAGGTGCAAACGGTTGCATGTTGCTGATACAGTATTCGTTCATTAAAAAAATATAGCGATGGTATGTCTTATGCCAGTACAGAGTACAGGAATCTAAATGATTTCTATTATCTCATAGGTATAGGGATGCCGTTTATGACTTCTGTTAGCTTAACACCATGGGAAATAGCAGTAAAAACAGACAGGGAATATGATTTTATCAATCAGAAAGGAGTTTTTTAATCGCAGGTATAATCACTGGCCTTTTTATCTTCCTTTATATAAATCGTTGTCGTAATGCCCATAAAATCAGCGTTCTGGGATGAGCGCTGATTTTATTTGGTTCTCAGATCACTTACCCCACGCTGCATGCAGAACACCTCTCGCAGTACCTCATAAATGATACATTAAAGGATCTCCTGGAATGGATATTGTTGAACGCTTTATTAACTACACGAAAATCAATACCACGACATCAAGGGAAAACGGCGCTAATGGGATAATGCCTTCTTCTCCTGGTCAAATGGAACTGGCAAAACTGCTTGCAGCAGAACTTGAAGCATTAGGAATGGAAAAGATTGAGGTCAGGGATACCGCTATAGTGACGGCAACCTTACCTGCAAATACTGATGACACGATCCCGGTGGTCTCTTTTTTTGGTCATCTGGATACCAGTGCGGAACAGACGGCAGACACCAAAGCACAGCGCCTGCATTATCACGGCGGGGATTTATGCCTGAACAAAGAGCTGAATATTTACCTGCGCGAAAGTGAATTTCCGGAACTGAAAAATTATATCGGTGATGACCTGCTGGTGACCGACGGGACCAGTCTGTTGGGCGCTGATGATAAAGCAGCCATCGCCGCGATTATGAATGCTCTTGAGTATCTGGTCGCACACCCGGAAATAAAACATGGGCCGGTAAAAGTGGGTTTTGTCCCGGATGAGGAACAGGGCTTGCGTGGCGCAAAAGCGTTTGATGTTGCCGCGTTTGGTGCTGATTTTGGCTATACCCTGGATTGCTGCGGTATCGGTGAGTTTGTTTACGAGAACTGGAATGCGGGCGATGCGGAAATCATCTTTACCGGCCAGTCCGCACACCCGATGTCGGCCAAAGGTAAGTTAAAGAATTCGCTGCTGATGGCGCATAAGTTTATTGCCATGCTCCCAGGGGGAGAAGCGCCTGAATATACGGAAGGGCGCGAAGGGTATTACTGGGTAAAACAGCTACAGGGTAACAGCGCCCGCACGGTACTTAAGCTGGATATCCGCGATTTCAGTGAAGAAGGTTATAAGGCGCGTATGGCGTTTATTCGCCAGCTTGCCGTCAGCACCTGTGCCCTGTGGGGGGAAAACAGCGTGGTCTGTCATTTAGCCGATCGCTACGCGAATGTGTTGAACAGTTTGCAGGGGGATGCTCACTACCCGATTGATATTGCATTCCGCGCGTATCAGAAATGCGGCATAACGCCCGCACCTGTCGCCATGCGTGGCGGGTATGATGGCGCGGTACTGTCGCAGAAAGGATTGCCGTGCCCGAATATTTTTACCGGTGCTCATAACTTCCATTCAATTTATGAGTATCTGCCGGTGCGTTCTCTGCGGGCTGCCAGTGATGTGGTGGTGGCGGTGATTGAGGAAACTTATACTGAGTTCGCGCAGCGGAGAGCTCAGTCATGATTCAGGTGTTAATCGCACTTCTGGTTATCGTGGTGGTCGCGCGTCTGATTCTGAAAGGTTACCGTGCTGAACCGGTGCTCTTCATTGCGGGCTTAGTCTTGATGATTTGCACCGCGTTAACCGGATGGGGTTCCGTATTACCGAAGGGGGTTGCCAGTACGGGAATTTCCTTTCTCGATCCTTTCGAGGTAATGCGCGATCTCTTCAGCACGCGCGCCGCCGATCTCGGCCTGATGATCATGGCGTTAATGGGATTTGCGCATTACATGGATCATATCGGCGCAAATGAGGCGGTCGTGCGGGTAGTAACGAAACCCTTACGGGCGCTGCGTTCGCCCTATGTGCTCCTCTTTTTCTCCTACCTGCTCGCCAGCCTCCTGCAGTTGGCCATTCCTTCTGCAACCGGGCTTGCCGTGTTGCTGATGGGGACGATGTTCCCCATTATGCTGGGGTTAGGGCTCTCAGCGGCCTCGGCTGCCGGGGTCATTGCTACTTCGCTTGGCGTGGCTTACACCCCGACGGCAATCGATGCTATCAGGGGCTCTAAAGCAGTGAATATGGATGTAGTGGAATATGTTGTTTACCACCAGGGACCCGCCGCGCTGGCAACGGTTCTGGTTGTCGGCGTGTGCCATTTTTTCTGGCAGCGGCATTGCGACCGTAAAGCAGGGACGTTACCGCGGGAAATCGGTAGCGCAGAAGTGACTGATTCAGGAAAATCCCCGGCTTTTTACGCGCTGCTCCCCATGCTTCCGATACTGATGGCAGTAGGATCATCCGAGATGTTCGTCAGGGGTATCAACCTGAATATTATCACCATTGTCCTCATTTCAATGACCATCTGTATGCTGATTGAATGGCTGCGGGTGCGTGATTTAAAGTCGGTCTGCGAAGGTTTCAGCCATTTCCTGAAAGGAATGGGCACTGCGTTTACCGGTGTGGTTGGACTGTTGGTTGCGGCAGGGGTTTTTGCTCACGGAATTAAAGTCATCGGTGCGATCGATCAGCTCATTCTGATGGCCGAACATGTGGGATTACCGCCGTTTGCCATGGCGGTAGTATTTGCGCTGGTGACGCTGGCCGCTGCTATCATTATGGGGTCGGGGAATGCGCCATTCCTCGCCTTCGTTGAGCTCATCCCGCAAATTGCCGCCAGTATGGGCGCTAACGCCGTTGCCATGATCCTGCCGATGCAGCAGGCATCGCATATGGGACGGGCAATTTCACCGGTATCCGGCGTCGTGATTGCCGTTTCCAGCGGAGCGAAAATAACCCCATTCGATGTGGTGAAGCGTACCGCCGTACCGCTGATTGTGGGGTTCGTTACTCACACCCTGATCATCGGTATTTTCTATTAACCGTACCAGCGACAAGCCAACTTCCGGTTCATTGAATCCGGAGGTTGGTTTTTTGAATTAGGCGAAATTTAAAAGCGTTAATATTACTGATACCTGTATAAAAAGCCGGGCCTGCTACTGTGAGGCTGTCTGTCGCTCAGCGGAGGATAAAATGCGATTTCATTAGGATGTTTAATGGCTGTTTAGCGTTGAAATGGGTGTTTGTCTGGGGTATCTGGTCAAAACTATCAGGATATTTCTTCTAATCAGCAATTTTTGAAGTTTTATGATGATCATATTTTTAACAGTAGGTGGAATTGATAACCTGTGAGTATTATTAGTTTTTATCTTTATCGTATAATTCTTATTATTTATCGCTGAGCCATCCGGGCATCAATGATTAATAAGAGTGATGTGTTAAGTTTGCAATTTTATTACATAGGGATAAATTAATCTGGATCATATTTTGATGTTTTTAGTTGTAGTATTTTTTAAAATGAAATAATGCAAGATTTACATGTAATAATGATTTATTTGGGCAGGTTTAAGTGGTAAGGGATTCAGGAAAAGTTAGTACGTTACGACACCATTATCAGGATGACCTGGAAGCGTTTACCTGGAGTGCATTGGTAGCAATTGGTATCGCAATACGGGACCGTAAGATTCATTCTAAAATGTCAGAGCATCTTTTTATTATGCAATGGCTGGCCATCGCTAAAAAAAGAAAACTCTTCTCAAGGAACGTAATCAATGAACTTCAATGGCTAATTGATGAAGGCAAGAAAAAAAGCCTCAATGCACAACTTAAATTTAAAATAGAATATCTATACTCGACTTCGAGTGGCGATGTATCGATGCAAAACGACTATTTTAAGTTTACTCATACGATTGAGGTGTTGAGAAATAATGGCTGGGAAAGCTTTCTGCTTACGCCAGAGAAATGGCGAGATTTGCATGAAAAGATTAAGGTAAGAGAAGGTAATTTTATTTTTATGGATGATACTCGGCTGCAGGCGTGTTTTGGCGTGCAGGGTGAGATTGTCAAACCCTTCTGTATCCGGGTATATGGCGATGTTGAGTTTGCAAAGTTAACGTTCATTAAACATAACCTTCCGGCTGAATTTGTAAAGCACGTTTCAAATGAGTTTTATCACTTCCATTTTCTTCTGGTAAGTAATGCTTAACTGACGATGTGAACAATGTGCTGTTAATACAAAGAATAGATTGATCAATTTGTAAATTTATCGGATAGAAACCACGCGCCAAGGACAGCGAATGTTTACTCGAAAGTTAGTGATTGCCAACGAATGGATAAGGTTGTCTGATATTCCAGACAGTGTGTCCATTTCTTTTCGGGGCGTTCTCGAGATAACTGAAAGTACAGGTGTGCCAGACGCCAGCACGCCGTTGTTACGTTTAGAAAATGAAATGGCACCGATCACCGTCGATTCGTTGTCCTGGGTGCGGGTGCCTGTCGATAGTCAGAAAGACATTACCGTTTATATCCATAAATAATATTAATATTGAATAGTTTTGGCCTTATTTTTACCAATGTTAGAGGGCTGCTGTTTATAGTAGTATGTCCCCGTGAGTAATTAATTTATTACCTAAGAATGAATGCGGAAACTTTCTAATAATTAACCATTTTACAGGTTAAGGTATTGCGTGATGTGTCGATAACAATTAAGTCGTAGAGGATTTTTATTGTTATGGAGATGTTTAAATGTTAAAGAATATGAGAATTAAAACCAGCCTGTTATTATTGCTGTTGTTATTTACCTTCATGCAGTTCTTTTCCAATGGATTTGAGTTAGTTGATCTCAAAGGAAATCAAAAAAATACGTTATTACTACATAACATCATTAAGGAGCAGGATACCCTGCATAAGGTCGTTGAGGCTGTTTATAAAGTCAGAAGAGTTCGTGATAATATTCAACAACATAATGCGACCGATGCCCGACAGACAGTGAATCAAATGCAAGATCAGATGGCGTATGCCAGAAAACAGTTCGATATTTTCTGGGGTATTCCTGGATTGACGGCTGACGATCCGCAAATCGGTAAAATCATCAGAACGGCTTTTGAGCAACAAATGAATGCTGAGCAAAAGTCTATTGATACATTAAATCAGACGCTTTCCAGCAACAGTATTATTAATGCACAAGAAAATGCTAATGCGGAATTGCTCGCGGCTCGCAAAAATTTCGATAACGAAGTGACGAATTATTACAAATCAACAATGCTGATTGGTGAGAAGATCGTTGCACAAACACACGTTCAGTTTAATACCTCGATCCTGAAAGTATCCGTGATCCTGGTCATTACGGTACTTATCTTCTTTATCTGTAATTTCTGGTTGAACCGGACCATCATTCAGCCTTTAAAAATCGTTTCTGAGCATTTTGCGCGGATTGGTAAAGGCGATCTCAGCCATCCTGTTAAGGTGTCGGGTAACAATGAAATCGGCGTACTGTGCTTAAATTTGCATAATATGCAAAAAGGCCTGCGGGAGACTGTCAGCACTATTCGCGATGGCGTTGAGTCTATTAATATCGGTATGCAGGAAATTGCTTCCGGTAATTCCGATTTATCAACCAGAACGGAACAGCAGGCTGCGGCAGTCGTTGAAACGGCGGCCAGTATGGAACAGATTTCAGTGACAACAAAAAATAATACTGATAAGTCACATCAGGCATCCGTCATGACCAGCGAAAGTACGGAAATGGCATTGCGTGGCGAGCGTTTAATGAGTGATATGGTTGAGAAAATTCACCTGATCAGCCGTAATGCGCAAGGCGTGAACGAAATATCCAATGTTATTGATAGTATAGCTTTTCAAACCAATATCCTGGCATTAAACGCGGCGGTGGAAGCTGCACGCGCTGGTGAGTCCGGGCGTGGGTTTGCCGTTGTGGCGAGCGAAGTCCGAACGCTTGCTCAGCGCAGCGCCTCCTCGGCGAAAGAAATCAGTGAACTGGTTGCCAAAGCGGCAATTAGCGTTAAGGAAGGGGTAGAGATAGCTGAAAACAGTGGCGCCATGATGGCGGATATTGCGAAGGCAATACGCAACATTAATGTCTTAATGGAAGATATCTCCGGAGCCTCGGGGGAACAGAGTCGCGGCATCGAACAGATCCGGGTTGCGGTAACGCAAATGGAGCAAGTGACTCAGCAAAACGCCTCGCTGGTTGAGGAGATAGCCGCCACGACAGGCAGTGTGGAAGAGCAGTCGGCAATGCTATCCCAGGCTGTGGCGGTGTTCCAGGTGGAGGAAAACCAGCCTTCAGCATAATAAGTAGAATACAAACTCGGCGGGTATCGTGGTGCGTTTGACGTGCCCGTTTATGACAGTGAGAAAGGTTGAGCTGCACACGGCTCACAGACCGCAGCTCATCAGGTGTCAATGTTGCCTGATGAGCTGCGCGAGAAGAATATCGGGAATGACGTTCTCCAGCGCGATATGAAATCGCATACGTCATGTTGATAATAATTCTCATTATTATTGTTGTGTTGTACAGGTAATGGTAATGTTGCTTCAGTTATCAACCGTTAATCCCATTTCCTGTGCAGAAGACAGCATGAACAACACCACCGCCCTGAATACGTCCAGACGCGTAGCCCGCACCTTCTCCGTCAGCGAGTTTATGGATTTTGGTGAGCGTTACGGGATCGATTACCGTTTTCCCCTGCTGGCGCAAAAGCCGGATTTGTCGTCTTGCAGCCCCGTTCTGCAGGGGGAGGTTGAGGAGATGACGCTCCCCTGCGGGATGTGTGTCACGCACTCTGATGTGCAGGTGCTACAACCCTACGAAACCACCTCCCGCCACAGCAGTCCTCTGTATATGCTGGTGGTTCTGGAAGGCTGCGTCATCCTGACGCTCAACGGGCAGGAGCATGTGGTGCGTTCCGGGATGGCGTTTAGCTCACGCCTGAGCGAGCATCAGACGATGCGTGCCCGCCATCATGCTGACTGCAAACTGCGCACGTTATCGCTCGGTCTGTATCCCGACGGCGCGTGGCGCACGGGGTTGCTCGAATCGTTGATGCGTGAGTGGGAAAGATGCGAAACGCCGACGCTTATCTGGCAGGTGCCGGGGTTTTTACTCAGCGGCCTGCAGTATGCGCAGCGGAGCACGATCGGCCATGTTTCTCGCCAACTGATGCTGGAAGGGCTGATATTACAACTGTTCGGCCATGGCCTCAGCGTGTGTCAGGTCGAGAGTGGCAAGCGGCTTGCGGCAAGCGGTGAACAGCAGCGGCTGGAGGTCGTTCGTCGTCTTCTGGAGCAGAGTCCCGAGAATGACTACACCCTCAATGCCCTGGCCCAACGCGCGGCGATGAGCCCCAGCAGCCTGCGCAGCAAGTTCCGTGCGGCCTATGGCTGTTCCGTCTTTGACTACCTGCGTGATTGCCGTCTGGAACGCGCGCGCGGCTATTTACTGGAAGGATACAGCGTACAGCAGGCGGCCTGGATGTCGGGTTATCAACATGCTACCAACTTCTCTACCGCATTTCGGCGTCGTTACGGCTTTTCGCCTGGCGATGTGCTCAAACTTTGCTAATCCATTTTTACGTTTTGCGCACGTGCCTTCCCGACAATTTGGCACTGCGCATAGGCAACCTGGCATCCTGCATAGCTATCTCCGTTAGCAAAAAGGTAATAATTCTCACTTACAATTAGACATGCCTTTGGAGATATTCATGTTCGCGAAGACTCGGTTGGCGCTAGTGGTGGGATGGGTGACCGGTAGCGTGGCTTTTCCACTGCTGGCGCAGGAAACAACAAAAAACGATACGGTGGTTGTCACCTCGCAAATGCAAAGCGGGGCCACGAAGCTCGCCACGCCGGATATTGAAACGCCTCAGTCGGTATCGATCATTACCCGTGAACAGTTTGAAGAGCAGGGCGCAACCAGCGTGCGCCAGGCCGTAAGCTATACGCCGGGGGTGTACAGCAATCAGATTGGTGCCTCCAACCGCTTTGACTATATTGTGCTGCGTGGTTTCTCGGATGGTAGCCTGGACAACGTCTATCTCGATGGCCTGAAGATGATGGGGGACACCAACTCACACAGCTCGCTGGTGGTCGATCCGTGGTTCCTCGAAGATATCGAAGTGGTACGCGGCCCGGCTTCCGTACTGTATGGCCGTTCTTCTCCGGGCGGTATTGTCGCGCTGACATCACGTAAGCCGTCGTTTGATGCCGGCGGAGAAGTGAAACTGTTTGCTGGCAACAATAACCAGCGCGGCGCGGCGTTTGACGTCACCGGGGCGCTGGATGATAACGATCGCGTGGCGGCACGACTGAGTGGAATGACGCGTTACGCAGACTCGCAGTTTGGTCCATTGAAAGAAGAACGTTATGCGCTGATGCCAAGCCTGACCTGGCGCATCACCGACCAGACGCGTCTGGATCTGATGGCCTATCTGCACCGTGACCCGGAAGGCGGAAGCCACTCCGGTCTGCCGTATGACGGCACCGTGGTTCCACATTACGGGCAAAAGATCTCCAACACCTTTTACGAAGGCGAGGATGATTACGACAAATACGATCGCCGTGAAAACATGGTGGGCTACAACGTTGAGCACCTGTTTGATAACGGCTGGTCGGTGCGGCAAAAACTGCGCTACCTGCATACCGACGTTGAGCTGAATCAGGTGTATGCGGCGGGCTGGCTGAATGAAACCGAGCTTAACCGCGGCTACTCCGGCTCCGATGAAAAAATGTCAGCGATTACGCTGGATAACCAACTCGATGGCAGCTTTGATACCTGGCAGGTCAACCACCGTGTGCTGGTGGGGATCGACTATCAGGATCGCAGCAACAATACCACCGGTTACTACGGTGCATTCCCGCCGATTGACGCCTTTAACCCGGTATACGGCGCGCAGCCTGATTACATCAACATGTATGCGCGTGAGAAGCACAAGCTGCGCCAGACAGGCTACTATTTGCAGGATCAGATGTCATGGGATCGCTGGCGTATTACGCTCGGCGGTCGCTACGATCAGGTCAGCGTTTCTAACATTGATAAGATCAACGATACCCGCAGCGATCTGGACAAAAACAACTTCAGCACCCGTGCTGCGCTGCTCTATTTGTTCGATAACGGCTTTGCGCCGTATGTGAGTTATTCCACCGCCTTTACGCCAACCAGCTTTGCCGATGAGAACGGCAATCTGCTGGATCCGATGAAAGGCAAGCAGTGGGAAGCCGGGCTGAAATATGAGCCGGAAGGACTCAACAGTCAGTTCAGCGCGTCGGTATTCCGTATCAATCAGACGAATATCGCCACCAAAGAAGAGCCGACCGATCCGTACCGCTCGATTGGGGAAATTGAGTCTGAAGGGGTAGAGCTGGAGGCCATTAGCCAACTGACGGAGAGCTTCCGTCTGCAGGCGGCGTATACCTATACTGACATTCGCTATAAGAAAAGCAGCCCGGAAGAGCAGGGTAAGCGTGCAGTGTACGCGCCGCGTAACCAGGCCAGTACCTGGCTGAGCTACGATGTGAAAAGCGGTCCGCTGGATGGCCTGACGCTGGGCTCAGGCGTACGTTATGTCAACGGTATTGCCAGCGATCGCCTGAATACTCACACCCTGCCGTCCTACACGCTGGTGGATATGGCAATTGGCTACGACTTAACGAATATCGGTATTAAAGGGTTGAGCGCTCAGTTGAACGTCAACAACCTGACCGACAAGCGCTACGTTGCGGCTTGTAATTCGCTCTCATACTGCTACTTCGGCGCCGAGCGCAGCATTGTCGGCAGCGTTTCATGGAAGTTCTGAGTATCGTTTTTTAGCCGGATGGCGGCGCTGGCGTCTTATCAAGCCTACAGATGCGTGCAAATTGTAGGCCTGATAAGCGCAGCGCCATCAGGCTGGGGGATTGCGGTTATTGTGTAAAACCGTTTTGCATACAAATCTGCGCGCTGGTTCTCAGGGTAAAGGCGACTTTGTCTGGGTACTGGCTGTAATAGTTATGCTCTTCTTCCAACCCTTTCGCCTGCGCCAGACGTACCGTTTCCAGCGAGCAGGTACGGTAGATCAGGTCTTTATTCATATTGGTCTGCTTTTCACGCTGTTTATCTGCGGACAGCGCCAGCCAGCTCTCGGACAGCGAGTAATCGTAGACCACCCGGTTTCCTTTCGCCTGCACATTTTCAATGGTAATGAATTCGTCGATTTTCAGTCTTGGTTGCCCACGCATTTTTTTCTTATCTTCTGCGGCGGCATATTGGGCCAGCGCATTAATATCCATGCCTGCTATTTTCTGTTTATAGATATCGACATAAGCGGCGGGCTGCTGATAACGCTGAGCGTAAGCGTTTCTTAATTCTCCATCGCTCACCGTACAACCCGCCAGAAACAGAGGTAAAAGCAGCGCCAGTTTTATTTTAGTCATGATGTTTTCCCGTTCATTATTGTGGTCCCAGTCGCCCATAACATAATAGAAAAAATGATTACGGGTGATATTTAAGGTTGTATAAACGGGGGCACGATGACACAAGTGCAATAGTCTTAAAATGGCGTTACAGGCAGGAAACCCTGCCAGAATTGGCAGGGGTTTTGAACA
The DNA here is from genome assembly GCF_000398845.1 of Citrobacter sp. KTE151. NCBI lineage: Bacteria > Pseudomonadati > Pseudomonadota > Gammaproteobacteria > Enterobacterales > Enterobacteriaceae > Citrobacter > Citrobacter sp. KTE151. The sequence goes on from NZ_KB976063.1 coordinate 169,519, forward strand.
TACTGGTAAAGAATTAATGGCCGATCATTTTTGCTTTCGGGATCAACTGGAAATACAGGTGATCCGGCACCGGCGTATCCCAGACGTTGGCATAAACCGCGTAACCAATGGTGGTAAACAGAATCCCCAGCACCAGTATTGTCATGGCAATACCCGACAGTGCTGTTTGTCGCCATAACGCTTTACCGCTGCCTTTTGCACCCGGCGGTGTCTGCAGGGAAAAGCTCAATGTTGAAGCCACCGGGCAGGATTCAACACAGGTCATGCAGCCAGTGCATTCCACAGTACGCACCTGAATCAGTCTGTCGACCGGGATTTTCGATGGGCAATTTTTCGCGCATTTCCCGCAATCAATGCAACTGTCGGCGTTGCGGCGGATTTTAAACGGCGAGAACAGCGAGAACAGACCAAGCAGTGCGCCGTAAGGACACAGATAACGACACCAGGCGTTGCGAATAAACAGGCTCAGAAGACTGATAACCACCACGGAGATGAGCGTGGCGGAGCCAATATGGCGAAAGAAATCGAGCATCTTCACATCGATGATGATTCCATAGGCTGACGTCAGAAAGTACTGAATCCCCTGGGCGGGCATCGACAGGGCGATATACAAGAAAAACCCCAGCAGCAGATACTTCAGGCTGAGCAGCGGGATATCCAGCCAGTGCGGCAGCGTAAAGTTACGACCGAATAATTTTCTCCCCAGATTACCGAGCAGTTCAGAAAGCGTCCCCACCGGGCATAACCATGAACAGAAAGCTTTTTTTAACAACAGGCTAATCAGGATAAACGCAACTAACAGCAGCATAGAGGCGGCATGGATGGGCGGAAGAAAACCGGTCTCTAGCGTATAGCGGAAATTCATCAAACCCGCTATCGGCAGCCATCCCTCAATACCGCCGGGCCTTGGAATATAAACGCTGGTGCCGGCGGTTTCGAAATAGCGGACCCAATACCAGAACGCCACGCCAATATAAATATTGATAGCCAGCAGGAGAAACTGGGTGGCTTTTCGCCAGCTGCTGGCGTTGCGCCAGTCATTCCACGGCAGTTTGCCCCCGGTCGTGCCTGGGCGGCGCTGCCAGCGCGTTCTCATCTTCCTGTTCATGGTTTTATAGTATCCCTCATATTTCCCCTTCTGCATTCAGAAGGCGTCATCACCGGGATATGCTAGCGCTATTCAGATTTGGTGTATTTGATTTGCATCTTATTACGCGGCTGTTATTTTCTTCATGCCAATATGCCTGAAAAATAATAACAGCCCGATATTTATCACAGGTCAGATAAATACCCTGAACGGGGTATTTATTTCTCTGCAGGGCAACGGTTATTCCTGATAAACCTCAACGCGGTCGCGGCCATTACTTTTCGCCAGATAAAGTGCGCGATCGGCTTTATCAACCAACTGTTTATAGTCGGGATGATAGTCATATTCGGCAATACCAATACTGACGGTAATAGAAAACGTTTCTGTCGCTGAGGCTGCCATGCGCATCTCGGCAATTTTCATACGCAGCGTTTCCAGAATAATACTGGCCTGTGTTTCATCTGACTCGACGAGCAGAATCATAAATTCTTCGCCACCGTAGCGGAACACGTAATCGCTGCTGCGGATATGATCGTAAATGACCGCCGCGACGTTTTTGAGCGTCAGATCGCCAGTATTATGCCCGAAGTTATCGTTAATTTGCTTGAAGTAGTCGATATCCAGCATCGCCAGGGTAAAAGGCTTACGCGTATGTAACGCCAGCGAGATCTCGCGCCGCATGATGGTCGGAATAAAGCGGCGATTAAGCAACTGGGTCAGCGAATCTTTACCATTTTCCTGCTTAACCAGCGCGTCGAACATTGAGGCGAGCAGGAAATGGATTTTTGCCGATAGCTGGCGTACATCCTGCAATAAGCTCATCCGCTCGGGTTCTGTCGGCTGATGCTGATGCGACAGGGTTGTTGTCAGACGACTGTCGATCTCTGCAATCAGTGATTCCATCTTATTCAGCAGATTGCTGTTGCCGAGGATATGTTTTCCCTTATGTGATAACCACATACCGAAGTCAGAATTCGCCAGAAACACCATCTCACCGAAAGGCATTCCGGTGGCGATGTTATAAATAAACTGGTTTTCCCAGTCGGTAAACGAACGGATTTGCCGCTCGCGCTCGACGTTTACGTCATCGTAAATAGTCTGCAGACGGTACTGCTCCTGTGTGTGCATAGAGTTTTGAAAACTGGGGGAATAGGAGACCGTCATGGCTTCCAGCGCAGTATCCATTGCCAGACTGCTGAAACAGATAGCATCGCTCAGCAGGGCGGGAGTGGAATCTGCCTTTGTTTTTAACACCCTGTACAGCTCATCTTTCAGCTTGCGCGCGCCGCGGTTTACCAGATCGATGGGCAGGCCGATACGGGCATGCACCACACCAATTTTGCGCTGTTTGGCCAGCAGTTGTGAGAGATCTTCGTGGGCGCTGCCAAGTACGCTGCGCAGCCAGTCAAACATGCTGCCGCTGAGGCGGGTACTGACCTGTTCTGTATTGAGGAACAATGCGCTCTCCGCATGGGAGAGCATATAGTCATAAAAAACGGTTACTAAATGGCGGATCTCTTCATCGCTTAACGATGTCAGGAGCGTGTGAACTTCAGGCGATGTTTGACGTAACAGCGCCTGCCATTCTGTAAGGAGTAATGTGTCGTTTACCGGTTCAACCTGTTCCATCTTACTGCCACTCAACGTGCGATTAAAAATTCAGGCGGTATTACGGACAATTACCTCACGATGGTCAAGTTAAACTCTCTTATCGATGGCTAATACCTTCATAAATAAGCCTGAGTGCGAAGACACCAATAATGGCGCCAATCACCCGGCTGGCAACCCGTTGGATTCGGCCATACGCACGGCGCACGGCGGGCAACGAAAACGCCTGGCTGAGAAAAATACGCCAGATAACGGAAGACAACACAATGCCGGCCCAGGCCATCAACCTGGCCCACGTTGGCGTGTCTGCGCTTAAGGTGACCGAGAAGATACTAATAAAAAACAGCACGGTTTGCGGATTAGATAAATCCGTTAATAACCCACGGCGGAAAAACACATACCAGGGGGCGGAAAGCGGCTGCTGTAGCGTTGGCATTTGCGGTGTCGCCTGATGCCGGATGCTGTTCCAGGCGAACCACAGCAGATAGGCGCCGCCGACAATCTTAATCAACGAAAAAATCTCTTCACACTGAGTGATAAGCGTCGCCATGCCAAAGAGCCCGAGGCCGGAGTAGAACGCATCGCCTAAGGCGACGCCCAGACCGGTTATCACGCCCGCGCGTCGCCCTGACGCCAGGCTGGTTTGCACCACCACAAACAGGTTCGCGCCGGGGTTAAAAAAAGTTAAAACAAACAGGCTGACGGTGAGTACGACGGCGTGCAGAGGTTCCATAGACAACAATTCCTCAGATTCTCATAAAGTTAACACTATAATTTCAGTGCGCTGCCTGTTCTGAGGATCAACTCACACTGGCTATTGAAACTTTGAACAGGTTGACGCGCTGCTACCCGGTGACCGGTTTTTTCTGCGCCGCAAAATCTCTATATATTCCTGCTGAATGTGGATTTTTTATCCAGGCTGGACTAGTTATTAATCATCCTTGAATCGCGTTATGTAATGTTCAGGGATCGATGATGGCGTAATAACAAAACCTGGAGCTGGTCTATGAAAACTGGAATTAAAGTACTTATTGGTGCATTAGCTTTTGTCGTGACCAACGCATATGCCGCGGAATTTATGACAAAACTTGAATTTGAAAAGGTTGAGTCGCAGTACACAAAAATCGGTGATATCTCAACGAGTAATGAAGTTTCTGTCTCAGACGCTAAAGAAGAGCTGCTGAAGAAAGCAGAAGAGAAAGGGGCCGATGTGGTGGTATTAACCTCCGGTCAAACGGATAATAAAATCCATGGCACAGCCAATATCTACAAGAAAAAATAATACGCTACTGTAAAAATCACGATACCCGCCGGTCATTGTATCGGCGGGTTTTCTTTTAATCTGCGCCAGAAGGTGGTTCGGCTTACCCCGAGATATCGTGCAGCCGCGGTTTTATCGCCATTGAATTGCGCCAGCACCTGCTGCGGCGTCAGCGATGAGGATACCTGCGGCGCGTCAGCAGCAACGGCCAGTTCCGGTAACAGCTGCTGCAGGAATTGTACGTTCAGCTCCGGCTGCGGCTCGACGCTTAAAAACAGCGCCAGGCGCTCCATCATATTACGCAGTTCACGGATATTCCCAGGCCAGCCATAGTTCAGTAACGTCGGTTGACTCAGACCCAGCCCCTTGCGCACAGGTTCAGAAAACGGCACCTCCAGTTCCGCCAGCGACTGTTTTAAAAAGCCTTCCGCCAGCGGCAGGATATCGGGCAATCGCTCGCGTAGCGGCGGTAGCGTGAGGCGCAAAATACTCAGGCGATAAAACAGATCGGTGCGAAATTCTCCCTGTTTTATCTCCTGCTCCAGATGACAGTGGGTGGCGCTAATCACCCGGACATCGACCGGAATCGGCTGATGTCCACCGACCCGGGTGACCTCTTTTTCTTCCAGCACGCGCAGCAGTCGGGTTTGTAACGGCAGCGGCATTTCGCCTATCTCATCAAGAAACAGCGTTCCGCCGTGGGCGATTTCAAACAGGCCCGCGCGTCCTCCCCGACGGGAGCCGGTAAAGGCGCCATCCTCATAGCCGAACAGTTCCGCTTCCAGTAATGATTCGGTGATTGCCCCGCAGTTGACGGCAACAAACGGCGGCGAAGGTTTACCGCGCCGATTCTCCTGACGGGTGAAAAACTCACGATGAATTGCCTGCGCCGCCAGCTCTTTGCCCGTGCCGGTTTCGCCCTGAATCAGCACCGGTGCACGCGAACGGGCATAAAGCATAATGGTGTGCCGCACCTGTTCCATCTGTGCCGAGTGACCGTGCATATCCCCCAGCGCATAGCGGGTGCGCAGCGTATCGCCGGAAACGTACGGACCGTTTCTGCGCAGCGTCAGACGAGTCATATCGAGCGCATCGACAAAGGCCTGGCGCACGGTGGCCGCAGAATAGATAAAGATGCCGGTCATGCCTGCTTCTTCAGCCAGGTCGGTAATCAACCCCGCGCCGACGACCGCCTGCGTGCCGCTGGCCTTCAGCTCGTTGATTTGTCCACGGGCATCTTCTTCCGTGATATAGCTGCGCTGTTCAAGCTGCAAATTGAAGGTTTTTTGAAAAGCGAGCAGCGCGGGGAGGGTTTCCTGATAGGTAATGACACCAATCGACGAGGTGAGCTTTCCCGCTTTGGCCAGCGCCTGTAGCACGTCAAACCCGCTGGGTTTAATCAGGATCACCGGAATCGATAAACGGCTTTTCAGATATGCCCCGTTGGAACCTGCGGCAATGATGGCATCACAACGCTCGGTGGCTAACTTCTTGCGGATATACGTCACCGCTTTTTCAAAACCAAGCTGAATAGGGGTGATAGTTGCCAGGTGGTCGAACTCCAGGCTGATGTCGCGAAACAGTTCGAACAGGCGCGTGACCGAAACGGTCCAGATAACCGGTTTGTCGTCATTCACCCGCGGCGGAAGATGCGTATCAGCCATAACCATCCTAAAAAGTAAGGCACCGAGTATTAGGGTTTAGTTGTGTTTCATGAATGTTGCAATGAAACGTGAAGGAACGTTTCATGAAACGATAGCTGACACGCTTTTGTGCAACAAAGATACAAAGATTTAATTTAATATATTGTTTTTAAAGGTAAATATATAAATTAATTAAAAATTAAGGTCTTTGGCATACCCCTTGCTTTAAATAAATCAACGAATGATAACAAGTTGATAACAAAGGACGGGATATGTCTCTACACTCCCCAGGGCAGGCGTTTCGCGCCGCGCTCAGCAAAGAAAACCCATTACAAATCGTTGGCACCATCAACGCCAACCACGCTCTGCTGGCTCAACGCGCCGGATATCAGGCGATTTATCTCTCCGGCGGCGGCGTCGCGGCTGGGTCTCTGGGTCTGCCGGATCTTGGTATTTCTACCCTTGATGATGTGCTAACCGATATTCGCCGCATTACCGATGTTTGCCCGCTGCCATTGCTGGTGGATGCGGATATCGGTTTTGGATCGTCAGCTTTCAACGTGGCGCGGACCGTGAAGTCGATTTCCAAAGCCGGTGCCGCCGCGCTGCATATTGAAGATCAGATCGGCGCCAAACGCTGCGGTCATCGCCCGAACAAGGCGATCGTCTCGAAAGAAGAGATGGTCGACAGGATCCGCGCCGCCGTGGATGCGCGTACCGATCCCAACTTTGTGATCATGGCGCGGACCGATGCATTGGCGGTGGAAGGGTTAGAGGCCGCCATCGATCGTGCCCAGGCGTACGTCGAAGCAGGCGCGGATATGTTGTTCCCGGAAGCCATTACCGAGCTTGCCATGTACCGTCAGTTTGCCGATGCGGTACAGGTGCCGATCCTCGCCAACATTACCGAATTTGGCGCTACGCCACTGTTCACCACTGATGAACTGCGCAGTGCGAACGTCGCGATGGCGCTGTATCCACTCTCGGCCTTCCGCGCCATGAACCGCGCTGCGGAAAAGGTTTACAACGTGCTGCGCCAGGAAGGAACGCAAAAGAGCGTTATCGACATTATGCAGACGCGCAACGAGCTGTACGAAAGCATCAATTACTACCAGTTCGAAGAGAAACTCGACGCGTTGTATACCAAGAAGTAACCGTCGTAGGCCGGATAAGGCGTAGCCGCCATCCGGCAATAAATTTGTACCCTACATATTATAAAAATGACGAGGACAACATGAGCGACACAACGATCCTGCAAAATAGTACCCATGTCATTAAACCTAAAAAATCGGTTGCGCTGTCAGGCGTCGCCGCCGGAAATACCGCGCTGTGTACCGTTGGCAAAAGTGGTAACGACCTGCACTATCGCGGCTACGATATTCTCGACCTGGCGCAGCAGTGCGAATTTGAAGAAGTCGCGCACCTGCTGATCCACGGGAAATTGCCCACCCGTGATGAGCTCACCGCCTATAAAAGCAAATTAAAAGCGCTGCGCGGACTGCCCGCAAACGTGCGTACCGTTCTGGAAGCGCTGCCTGCTGCCTCGCACCCGATGGACGTGATGCGCACCGGCGTCTCCGCGCTGGGCTGTACGTTGCCGGAAAAAGAAGGGCATACCGTCTCCGGCGCACGCGATATTGCCGACAAGCTGCTGGCATCGCTCAGTTCTATTCTCCTGTACTGGTATCACTACAGCCATAACGGCGAGCGTATTCAGCCGGAAACTGACGATGATTCCATTGGCGGCCACTTCCTGCATCTGCTGCATGGCGAAAAGCCGTCGCGAAGCTGGGAAAAAGCGATGCATATTTCGCTGGTGCTGTACGCCGAACACGAATTCAACGCCTCCACCTTCACCAGCCGCGTGATTGCAGGGACCGGATCCGATATGTATTCCGCGATTATTGGCGCGATTGGCGCACTGCGTGGTCCGAAACACGGCGGGGCGAATGAAGTATCGCTGGAGATCCAACAGCGCTACGAAACGCCAGACGAAGCGGAAGCGGATATCCGTAAACGCGTTGAAAACAAAGAAGTGGTGATTGGCTTTGGTCATCCGGTTTACACCATCGCCGACCCGCGCCATCAGGTGATAAAGCGCGTGGCGAAACAGCTTTCTCAGGAAGGCGGTTCGCTGAAAATGTACAACATCGCCGACCGTCTGGAAGACGTGATGTGGGAAACGAAAAAGATGTTCCCCAACCTCGACTGGTTCTCGGCAGTCTCCTACAACATGATGGGCGTCCCGACTGAAATGTTCACACCGCTGTTTGTCATCGCCCGCGTCACCGGCTGGGCGGCGCACATCATTGAACAGCGCCAGGACAACAAAATTATCCGTCCTTCCGCCAATTACACCGGCCCGGAAGATCGTGTCTTTGTCGCGATAGATCAGCGTTGCTAATGCAAAACCTCTAAATATAAAAACAGGAACCCTTGTTATGTCTGCACATATTTCGAACGTCCGCCCGGAATTTGACCGTGAAATCGTTGATATTGTTGATTACGTCATGAATTACGAGATCACTTCGACGGTAGCGTATGACACCGCGCATTATTGCCTGCTTGATACCTTAGGCTGCGGCCTGGAAGCGCTGGAATATCCGGCCTGTAAAAAACTGCTGGGGCCGGTAGTACCAGGGACTGTGGTGCCGAACGGCGTGCGCGTTCCGGGCACCCAGTTCCAGCTCGATCCGGTGCAGGCGGCGTTTAACATCGGCGCGATGATCCGCTGGCTGGACTTTAACGATACCTGGCTGGCCGCGGAATGGGGGCATCCTTCCGATAACCTCGGCGGCATTCTGGCCACGGCTGACTGGCTGTCACGCAATGCGGTAGCGGTGGGGAAAGCGCCGTTAACCATGAAAAAAGTGCTCACCGGAATGATTAAAGCCCATGAAATTCAGGGCTGCATCGCGCTGGAAAACTCTTTTAACCGCGTCGGTCTCGATCACGTCCTGCTGGTCAAAGTGGCCTCCACGGCGGTGGTCGCCGAGATGCTTGGCCTGAACCGGGATGAAATTCTCAACGCCGTATCGCTGGCGTGGGTTGACGGGCAGTCGCTGCGTACCTATCGCCATGCGCCAAATACCGGCACGCGTAAATCCTGGGCAGCTGGCGATGCAACTTCGCGCGCGGTACGTCTGGCACTGATGGCGAAAACCGGTGAGATGGGGTATCCGTCTGCGCTGACGGCGAAAACCTGGGGCTTTTATGACGTCTCTTTCAAAGGCGAATCGTTCCGCTTCCAGCGCCCGTACGGCTCTTATGTGATGGAAAACGTGCTGTTTAAAATCTCCTTCCCGGCCGAGTTCCACTCGCAGACTGCGGTAGAGGCGGCGATGACGCTGTACGAGCAGCTACAAGCTGCAGGGAAAACGGCGGCGGATATCGAAAAAGTGACCATTCGTACGCACGAAGCCTGTATCCGCATCATCGATAAAAAAGGCCCGCTGAATAACCCGGCGGATCGCGATCACTGCATCCAGTATATGGTCGCCATTCCGCTGCTGTTCGGGCGTTTAACCGCGGCAGATTATGAAGACGGCGTGGCGCAGGACAAACGCATTGATACCCTGCGCGAGAAGATCAACTGCTTTGAAGATCCGGCCTTTACAGCCGATTACCACGATCCTGAAAAACGCGCCATCGCGAATGCCATCACCCTGGAATTCACCGACGGCTCACGTTTTGAAGAAGTGGTGGTGGAGTACCCAATCGGCCACGCGCGCCGTCGTAACGACGGGATGCCGAAGCTGGTCGAGAAGTTCAAAATCAACCTGGCGCGTCAGTTCCCGACCCGTCAGCAGCAGCGCATTCTGGATGTCTCCCTGGACAGAACTCGCCTGGAGCAGATGCCGGTCAATGAGTATATGGATTTGTTTGTTATCTGAAACCCGACTCATCAGGCGTAAGTTCAACAGGAGAGCATTATGTCTTATAGCGAGTTTTATCAACGTTCTATTACGCAGCCGGAGTCGTTCTGGGCCGAGCAGGCCCAGCGTATTGACTGGCAGCAGCCGTATACGCAGATACTGGACCACAGCAATCCGCCGTTTGCCCGCTGGTTTTGCGGCGGGACGACCAATCTGTGCCATAACGCCATCGACCGCTGGCTGGAGAAACAGCCCGAGGCGCTGGCGCTGATTGCTGTGTCATCAGAAACCGAAGAAGAACGCACGTTTACCTTTCGTCAGTTGTATGACGAAGTGAATGTTGTGGCAGCGATGCTGTTGTCGCTCGGCGTACAGCGCGGGGATCGGGTACTGGTTTATATGCCGATGATCGCCGAAGCGCACATTACGCTGCTGGCCTGCGCACGCATTGGGGCGATCCATTCGGTGGTGTTCGGTGGTTTTGCTTCGCACAGCGTGGCGGCACGCATCGACGACGCCCGACCAGTGGTTATCGTTTCGGCGGATGCCGGGGCGCGCGGCGGCAAGATCCTGCCCTATAAAAAGCTACTCGATGATGCGATCGATCAGGCTCAGCATCAGCCGCGTCATGTGGTGCTGGTCGACCGCGGTCTGGCGAAAATGGCGCGGGTGGAGGGGCGTGACCTCGACTTTGCCGCGCTACGCCAACAGCATCTCGGCGCACGGGTGCCGGTTGTCTGGCTGGAATCGAATGAAACGTCCTGCATTCTCTACACCTCCGGGACAACCGGTAAACCGAAAGGCGTTCAGCGCGACGTTGGTGGTTACGCGGTCGCGCTGGCGACCTCGATGGACACCATTTTCGGCGGCAAAGCGGGCGGCGTGTTCTTCTGCGCGTCGGATATCGGCTGGGTGGTTGGGCATTCCTATATCGTGTATGCCCCGCTGCTGGCGGGGATGGCGACGGTGGTTTACGAAGGGCTGCCAACGTATCCGGACTGCGGCGTATGGTGGAAAATTGTTGAGAAGTATCAGGTCAGCCGGATGTTCTCGGCCCCGACCGCCATCCGCGTGCTGAAAAAATTCCCAACCGCGCAAATCCGCAATCACGATCTCTCCTCGCTGGAGGTGCTGTATCTGGCGGGTGAGCCGCTGGACGAACCGACCGCCAGTTGGGTAACGGAAACGCTGGGCGTCCCGGTTATCGACAACTACTGGCAGACTGAATCCGGCTGGCCGATTATGGCTATCGCCCGCGGGCTGGACGACCGACCGTCGCGGCTGGGCAGCCCTGGCGTGCCGATGTACGGCTATAACGTGCAGTTGCTCAATGAGGTGACCGGTGAACCTTGTGCGGCGAACGAGAAGGGGATGCTGGTGATTGAAGGGCCGCTGCCGCCGGGCTGTATTCAGACTATCTGGGGGGATGACGCGCGGTTTGTGAATACCTACTGGTCGCTGTTTTCCCGCCAGGTGTACGCCACCTTTGACTGGGGCATTCGCGATGCCGATGGCTATTACTTCATTCTTGGCCGTACGGATGACGTGATCAACGTGGCCGGACACCGGCTGGGGACGCGCGAGATTGAGGAGAGTATTTCCAGCTATCCAAACGTCGCCGAAGTGGCGGTGGTCGGTGTGAAGGATGCGCTGAAAGGGCAGGTGGCGGTCGCGTTTGTTATTCCAAAACAGAGCGACAGCCTGGAAGACAGCGACATTGCCCATTCGGAAGAGAAGGCGATTATGGCGCTGGTGGACAGTCAAATTGGTAATTTTGGTCGTCCGGCGCACGTCTGGTTTGTGTCGCAGCTGCCGAAAACACGCTCCGGCAAAATGCTCAGACGGACGATTCAGGCGATCTGCGAAGGCCGCGATCCTGGCGATCTAACGACCATTGACGATCCCGCATCGTTGCAGCAAATCCGTCAGGCGATCGAGGAGTAACGTCGTGTGATGCCCGGTGGCGCAATGCTTACCGGGCCTACGTTCTAATCAACTTTCTTATACGGCCCGTGATAGTAATCAAACGGCGCATAAACCGTATCGGCCACGAACGATAACGGCACATCAACAAATAACAGCGCTAAATCGAAATAGTTATAATCGTAAGCGCCCGGGTTTTTTAGTTTATCAATATCATGGCGCATTCCCACGTAATACGTATCTGAATCCTCGCCTGCCGTGCGCGCATCAATGCTGCCACATCCTGTAAGTAATACGCTGATAAAGAGCGTTGTTACCGCAACCGTCTTTTTGCTCATGCTATGACCTGGCTTCTCGCCCCGTTTTACCATAACGATAAAAAAGCGGCGTGCTGTCCTCGGAACTTAAACCACCAGGTCAGGACTCATCGTGTGAGGATGGCACATCGAAGGCCGGATAAACCACGTGAGTGGTGTATCCGGCAAAGAGGCTTTTACAGCGTGACGCTTTCGCGACGACGCAGCAGAGAAAACGGCCCCGGTCCACTTAGGGTAAATACGGAAATCAACGTGAAGCTTAGCGCAATTATCCCCAGCACCAGATACGCCCCCTGGAAACCAATACTCTCATACATTTTTCCGGCCAGAACTGACATGAAAATCATTGCTAACTGTTTGAAGAAACAGAAGCACACCAGGTAAATTGTGGCCGAGAAGCGCACTTCAAACTGACTGGTGATGTATTTGAAGCAACCGACGATCAGGAACGGTATTTCAAACATATGCAGCGTTTTGAGAATGACGACCTCCAGCGCAGAGGTGGCGAAGGAGGAGCCGATGATCCGCACCGACATTATCGTACCGGCCAGCAGTAGGGCGTTCTTTCCGCCAATGCGGTTCACAATCAGCGGCGCAAAGAACATGATAGAGGCATTAAGTAATTCTCCCATGGTCGTGACGTAGCCAAACACACGGGTACCCTGTTCACCGGTGGCAAAGAACGAGGTAAAGAAGTTGGCGAACTGCTGGTCAAACACATCATACGTACAGGAAACGCCGACCACGTACAGGGAGAGGAACCAGAGTTTCGGTTGTTTAAATAACTCCAGCGCCAGCTTCAGACTGAATGCCGAGTTGTTGGCGCCTACCGCATCCGCAACTTTTGCAGAAGAGGGGACCTCTGTTTTTGAAAAGAGCAGCAGCAATGCCAGAATGACCGCACAGCCTGAACCTAACCAGAAGACAAACTGGTTATTGATGGTGAACATAATCCCGGCAATCGAGGCGCATAGTGCCCAGCCCACGCAGCCAAACATGCGCGCGCGACCAAATTCAAAATTGCTTCGGCGGCTGGCTTTTTCAATATAGGCTTCAATCGCCGGGGCGCCGGCATTGTAGATAAAGCCAAGGTAAATCCCGCCGACAATCGAACCCAGTAAAATATTAACCTGTAATAACGGGCCAAAGACGTAAATAAAGAACGGGGCAAACATTACCAGCATTCCGGTAATTACCCACAGCAGGTGTTTACGCAGGCCAAGCTTATCGGAAAGCAGTCCGAAAACAGGCTGGAATAATAATGAAAATAGTGAAATACAGGCGAAAATGATCCCGGTGTCACCTTTACTGATATGGTTTACATCGTGTAACCAGATAGGGAAGAAGGGGAAATAGGCACCCATAATGAAAAAGTAAAAGAAAAAGAAGAAGCCGAACATCCAAAAGTTAGTGTTTTTCAAATAATACATAATGGACTTCCTTACGATGAATGCGGGCAGGGGGGAACCTGCCCGATTATTATTATTTTTGACCCCAGACCAGCTGGTAGTGGTAGCGTCCGGCACTCAGCAGGAACTCTGGTGAAACGGAAGGACTCCAGGAGTCGTCACCGCCCACGCCCATATGGAAGCCATCAATATTGACCCAGGTACCTGCCTCCGGTTGCAGCAGATGGTGGTGGCTGGTTTCCATCAGTTGCTTCTGGCTAAAACGGCTGATGTTGAACAGGAAGTCCCCTCGCCATTGATGCGCGCCGTAGCGTAGCTCACGCGTGTTGCAGCGCAGACCGTTTTCGCCAGGGAAAACATACGGGGTGTACATCTCATCAAGCGACAAATCCCAACGATCAAAACAGGCGGCGCTCAGGCGATCCGGGTAGTTCTCATGTGGGCCGAGACCTAACCAGTTCACGCGCTCAGCGACCTGCGCCAGCTGGCAGCTCAGGCCGATGCGGGCCGGATGTGGCGTGCCGCTGGCGACGTCGACATCCACCGTTATCTGCATTTCACCATTGCCGTCAATGCGATAGCTTTTTCGGCTGACGAACAGCGTTTCGCCCTGATACTGCCACGCATGTTCGGTGGCGATCAGTACCGCATTGCTTAGCGTGTCGGCAGCACAGTGCAGTAACGTTGCTTCGACCAGATAATGACCGGCGGCTTTCCAGCGTTCGACCCAGGCGTTAGGGTCGATGCGGGTTGACTCGCTCACGCCGATGTCGTTGTCCAGCGGCGCGCGGGTGAACTGGTCAGTAAGCGGGGTTAACAGCTGAGCTGCGTCGCCAATCCAGTACTGTGTCAGCAGGCCAGACTGACGGTCGAATTGCCAGCGCTTGTCGTTGATCTCAACAGTAAAGGTGTTTTCGCTCACGTTCAGCTGTGGTGCGGTACGGGCAGTTGGCCGTGGCGCCAGGCTGAGTTTCTCTTCCAGCTTCCATTGCTGCCAGGCGCTAATGTGCCCGGCATCTGACCATGCGGTGGCCTGAGGTTGCTCTACGCGTACCGTTAGCCATAGCTGGCCGGCGGTTTCCGGCAGCGGGACATCTGGCAGGGTAATCACCTGGCGACTCTGTGGGGCGATATCCAGCACGATTTCTCCGGCGGCCAGCGGGTTGCCATCCTGGGCAATCGACCAGTGCAGAACTTCGTTATCGCTGTGGCGGAACAGATATTCGCTGGTTACTTCAATCTGGCGTTTGGGTCCCGGCAGCAGCGTAAACTGGAAAAACTGCTGCACATGTTTGGCCTCGTATAATGCCGGATGCGGGGTGCGATCGGCGAACACCAGGCCGTTCATGCAAAACTGACGATCGTTAGGCGTGTCGCCAAAATCACCACCGTAGGCAGACCAAGCCTTGCCGTTCTCATCATATTTAATCAGCGACTGATCTACCCAGTCCCAGACAAACCCGCCCTGTAGGCGCGGAAATTGACGGAACGCTTGCCAGTATTTGGCGAAGCCGCCAAAACTGTTGCCCATGGCGTGGGCGTATTCGCAGAGGATCAGTGGACGCTGCTCGCCGGGCATCGACAGCCACTTTTTAATCGACCATTTGGGTACCGCGGGGAAGGGCTGATCCTGATCGACGCGGGCGTACATTGGGCAAATAATGTCGGTTGCCGTGGTATTTGCGCCGCCGCCTTCATACTGTACCGGTCGGGACGGATCTTCTGATTTTATCCAGCGGTAGAGCGCGTCATGGTTGGCGCCATGCCCGGATTCATTGCCCAATGACCAGATGATGATGCTCGGGTGGTTGCGATCGCGTTGCACCATGCGCGTGACGCGCTGGCTCATGGCTGGCAGCCATGCGGGATCGTCGGTGAGGCGATTCATCGGCACCATGCCGTGGGTTTCAATGTTGGCTTCGTCGACCACATACAGGCCGTAGCGATCGCACAGGGTGTACCACAATGGATGGTTCGGGTAATGGGAGCAGCGCACGGCGTTAAAGTTGTTCTGCTTCATCAGCAGAATATCCTGCACCATCGTCGCCTCGTCCATCACCTGACCGTTGACCGGATGGTGCTCATGACGGTTGGTGCCGCGAATCAACAGCGGCTTACCGTTGAGTAACAGCAAGCCGTTTTCAATACGAACCTGACGAAAGCCGACATCACAGGCTTCCGCTTCAATCAGCACTCCGTCAGCGGTACTTAACTGGACCACAGTGCGGTACAGATTAGGCGTTTCGGCACTCCACAGCGCCGGGTTTTCGACGTTCAGACGCAGGGTAATCCGATCATGATAAGCGCCGCGTTCATCAATAATTTCGCTGCCGAGCGGGGAAGTCGTTTCGTGAGTGAGCGTTTCACCGTCCCACAATTGCAGAGTGACGCGTAAATCTTCGCTCTCGTTGCCCGCCACTCTGACTTCTGTTTCCAGCGTGGCGCGGCTGAAATCGTCGTTAAAACGGGTGTTAATGCGCAGATCGCGGATTTGCGTAGTGGGCTTATGCAGCAAAGATACATCGCGAAAGATCCCGCTCATGCGCCACATGTCCTGGTCTTCCAGATAACTGCCGTCGCTCCAGCGCAGCACCATCACAGCCAGGCGGTTTTCGCCGTGCAGCAGATAATCGCTAAGATCGAATTCAGACGGCAGGCGGCTGTCCTGACCGTAGCCAACCCAGCGACCATTGCACCACAAATGAAACGCGGAATTCACCCCGTCAAAAATAATGCGCGTCTGACCTTCATCTAACCACGCGTCTTCGATACTGAATGTGAGCGAGTAACATCCTGTCGGATTCTGCGCTGGAACGTACGGGGGGTTAACCGGGATCGGGTAGGTGACGTTGGTATAAATTGGCGCGTCGTAACCGTCCATCTGCCAGTTAGAGGGGACGTTGACAGTATCAGCCTGTGGCAGATCGCTTGTCAGCCAGCTTTCCGGCACGGCCTCAGGCGCGGAAAACCAGGCGAACAGCCACTTGCCATTCAGCGAGCGTAACTGAGTTGATCGCTGATTGGTGCGCGCATCATCCGCTGAGCGCCAGCTACAGAACGGCGGGTGCGCCTCCAGGCGGTTGAGCTGCGTGACGCCGGGGTTTTCCCAGTCACGGCGGGCCAGTACAGCGGAGAGTGAATCTGTGTTCAGGTTCATAACGGTATCCTGTTTGAATTTGTTATTCGCTCACAATTTCAATCAAAATACGAATAAGCGATCCCCACTGTAAAGGATGGGGCGCTCAATGAGTGAACTGACTCACACAATTGTTATGCGTTCACAATTTGGGTGTGAGCTGCGAAACTTGCCGCGCTAGCTGGATCAGTGAGTCGGCCAGCACCTGGGGTGAGAGGGTTTGCGTATCGGGAGGCAGAACCGTATTGCGCTTAACCAGGGTTACGGGCAGCAGTTGGTTGCCCACGCTTGAGGTCCCACGGGGAAGTTGCAGCAGTCTGTCGACGCTGGTTTCACCCAGTAACGGAAAATCCTGCCTGATGGTGGTCAGTGGTGGGATGTAGCAGGCGCTGTCTTCGGTGTCATCGTAGCCGATCACCGAGATATCAACCGCCACCCGCAGACCGAACTCGCTGATTGCCCGCATCGCGCCCAGCGCCATTTGATCGTTAGCGACCAGCATGGCGGTGGGGAGATTACCACCATTAAGCATATGCAGCGTTTGCTGAAAACCTGACATCGCGCTCCAGTCGCCTTCCAGCTCCGCGGTGGGTTGCAACTGGTAGTGCGCCAGATATTTATGCCACCCCGCATGGCGAAGCCTTGCCGAAACCGAAGTGTGTGGCCCGCTCAGCAGGGCGATACGCTGATGCCCATGCTGCACCAGATGTTCAACGCCGAGACGAGCGCCGTCGTCATGGGAGAAAATCACGCTGTTAATTGGCGTCTGATCAGAGACATCAAGAAACAGTACCGGCACCGTACCGCAGGCGGTAGCCACGGCAATGGCGTCTTCTTCATCCAGCGGGTAGTTGATGATAAGCCCGGTTACGCGTTGAGAAAGCAGGTTGTGGACTGCGGCTTTACATGCCTCAACGCCGCTACGTTCGACCATGGCGATCACCACGCTGGCCCCGGACTGGTCGGCGCGGGATTTTATGGCGGCAACGATTTGCGAGGGGGCGTGCAGGGCAAGGTTCGCCGTCACGACGCCAATCAGCGGCGTCTGTTTGCCCGCCAGCTGCTGTGCGACACGGTTGGGGATGTAATTGAGCTCCGCCATCGCGGCCTCAACTTTCTGTCGGGTTTTTGCGGAAACGTGGCTGGCCTGATTCACGACGCGCGAGACGGTCTGGTAAGAGACTCCTGCATGGTCTGCCACATCGTATAGCGTTACCGGTTTCACGTTTATCACCCCTGTCATGACGTTATCTGCGCGCTATGATGCCACAGCGGGACGGTTTTGGGGGATTTGCGCATTGGTTCTGCGAGGCGCATTCCAGGGTTGCAAATCGTGTGCTGGGGGATTTATCGTCGTGATGCTTAACAGAATAAAAAAGTGAGGACATCGTGAGCGACTCTGCGGCAAACAACATTCTGTCGATCTACCAACGTCATGCGGAGGCCTTTGCCAGCCAGCGTTCACGCGCACTGTTCGAGAAAAGCTGGCTGGATAAGTTCATCACCGTGATGGGCGGGCGGGGCAGCATTGTGGATATTGGCTGCGGCAACGGTCAGCCGATTGCTGGTTATTTTATTCAGCAAGGCTTTCAGCTTACGGGAATTGATGGTTCTGCGGCGATGCTGGCGCGGGCCCGGCACTCTTTTCCCGCACAGCGCTGGCTGGAGCAGGATATGCGCGAGCTGGGACTTAACGAGACTTTCGATGGTCTGATCGCCTGGGACAGCTTTTTCCATTTAACTCAGCAGGATCAGCAAAAGATGTTCCCGATTTTTGACCGACTCAGCCGTCCCGGCAGCGCGCTGATGTTTACCAGCGGGACGGAAAACGGTATCGCGATGGGGCAATTTGAGGGCGAACCGCTGTTTCACGCCAGCCTCGCGCCGGATGAATAC
Organism: Citrobacter sp. KTE151; assembly: GCF_000398845.1. Classification (NCBI taxonomy): domain Bacteria; kingdom Pseudomonadati; phylum Pseudomonadota; class Gammaproteobacteria; order Enterobacterales; family Enterobacteriaceae; genus Citrobacter; species Citrobacter sp. KTE151. Next base: position 187,674 of record NZ_KB976063.1, read on the forward strand.
CGCGCATTGCTGTCAGCGCACGGTTTTGTGGTGGTAGAGATGGTGATGGAAGATCCGCACTGCGCCGGGCATACCATCTGGCTGGCGCAAAAACGTGGCTAAATTCTAAACGTTAAGCGTTCCCTTCTCCTGATATTATTCTGCAGTGGCTGTTTTAACATTCCGGAACTTCAGTTCAAGGATTTTATTTATTGTTTGATCCAGTTCTGAACCTTTTATTGGAGAGCATATTTCAGCATACTCTTTTACGTATTTTTGGCATGTGTTGACGACTTCTGGTTGTGGGAGGAAATATGCGGCGACTGAGACAGGGGAAAAAATTGCTGAATAGAAAGTAATGTAGAGTCCCTTCGACAAATATTCAACATCCTTGATACGCTCGGTTCCACAAGCAGAGGGGATTCTTTTTATAACAGTGTCGTACCTGTCACGAAAGTGCTCGTTAATGGTAGGGCAGGTTTCAGGGGATGAGCTGTTAAATACCGCTAGATCTATTTGCGCAGGGTAATTCTTCCCATCTGTTTTGGTGAGATCTATTAAAACAAAAGGCATAATTGTTAAAATAAGGGAGGTGGTTGCTAAAAAATACTGATATGGGCTGTATTCGTCGGAACGAAATTTACACAGGGTATAAATCGACAAGAATAAACCCAGGGTTGCAATAAAACCATTGAGTATTGCCAGAATAAGGAAGAAAAGAACGATCGCGGAAGGTTTAATTATGCTGGTATTCATTTCTAATTATTCCATGTTTTTTAACGCTATTACTTTACGACAATTAAGTTAAGCGATAATAGTACAATTTCCAGGTATTGCGGATTCCGCTTATTTAGTGCCGGGGAGGTATGTCTGTTAGCACGATGCGAGTGGCGTCATCGTAGCGTATTATCCAGAAGGTTAATGTGGGTAAATGGGCGATTTGCGATGGGATTAGGTCAACAGAGTAAGAATAATTTAACTTAAGAGCATAAGAAATCCTAAAATGCAATTAGAATGAAGTGAAATAGCACTTAATGTCTTTACTTTTGTTTACATTTTGTGCTTTTTTACAAGGATCGGCTGTGCTTTACAGTCAAGTTCGCTTTCGTACTTTTATGGGGGGTGGGGTGAAGTTCAGGGATGAAAGAAAGTTGGCAATATTAATTGGGATGTTAATTTTGCCGTTCACAACTGTTTCTGCGGCGCCACTCTCTCCTGCGGATCGGAATACCATTCAGCAGCAACAGCAGCAGCGACTTAATGAAAACCAGCGCCAGCGTGAAGAGCTGGAGCGTAGCGTTACGCTACCCGAAACCGTAACGCCGAAAACGCCAGCCCAGACTGAAGGGCCGTGTTTTATGATTTCGCGTATTGATATTGACGGCGCAACGAAGTTGTCCGCTGCTGCCTCGGCAAAGCTTACCGCGCCATGGGTGAATCAATGCCTGAATATTCCCCGCCTTACGGAACTGACAAATGCAATTTCCGACTGGTATATCAGTCGAGGCTACATCACCAGTCGTGCCTTTTTAACCGAACAGGATCTCTCATCCGGGGTGCTGCACATTGCGGTGCTTGAGGGTAAATTGCAGCAAATACGTCTGGAAGGCGTCCCATCGCGCACTCTGCTGATGACCTTTCCCGGAATGGAAGGAAAAATTCTCAATCTGCGTGACATTGAACAGGGGATGGAGCAGTTGAACCGGGTTCGCCAGACGCCGGTGGAAATTGAAATTTTGCCGGGCAGTCAGCAGGGGTTCTCAATAGTTAACCTCACCGCCACGCCTGAATTTCCACTCAATGGCTCAGTTAGTTTTGATAACAGTGGACAAAAGAGCACCGGAACCGGACAGCTCAGTGGTGCGCTATTTTTCAATAATATGCTCGGCCTGGCGGATAAATGGTTTATTAGCGGCGGACGCAGTAGCGATTTTTCCAGCAGCAAAGATGCGCAGAACTTTGCGGCCGGCGTGAGTATTCCTTACGGCTACGGACTGCTTGATTACAACTACAGCTGGAGTAACTACCTCAGCACGATTGATAACAATGGTTATCTTTGGCGTTCCACCGGAGATAGCGAAACCCATCGTCTGAACGGATCCTGGGTTTTGTTTCGCAATGGTGATGTCAAAACCGCTGCATCGCTGGGTTTGACGCATCGAATTAACCGTAACAAATTGAATGATATCCTGCTGGAAACCAGTAGTCGCAAGCTTTCCAGCGTTTCGCTGGGCATCAACCATACGCAAAAAATTGCTTCCGGCGTTGCGACGTTTAACCCTTCATTCACCCAGGGCGTGCCATGGTTTGGCGCAGAGGATGACAACGATAAACAGGGTGATGTGCCAAGGGCGGAGTTTCGTAAATGGAGCGTCAGCGGTAGTTTCCAGCGCCCGTTGGCAGAGAAACTGTGGTGGCTAAGCAGCGTGTATTTTCAATGGTCTCCAGACCGACTCTATGGAAGTGAACGCCTGACGCTGGGCGGAGAAACCTCCGTTCGCGGTTTTAAAGAACAGTACATTTCTGGAGATAACGGCGGCTACTGGCGCAATGAAGTGAATTATTCGCTATTTACGCTGCCGGTGCTGGGACAGATTGGCGCGATAGCGGCATTCGACGGCGGCTGGCTGAAACAGGATAACGTTGATAGCTATGCCTCCGGCACGTTGTGGGGGGCTGCGCTGGGATTAACCAGTTCAGGGCGCTGGTTTTCCAGTCAGTTTACCGTAGGAACGCCAGTTAACTATCCGGACTGGCTGGCGCCGGATCATCTCAATGTGTATTACCGCGTTGCGGTGGCATTTTAAGGAATAAGGGTGATGAAAAAGGATCAGGTTCGTTTTTCCCAGCGTTTGCTAAGTGGCATGTTGAGTTTCCTGTTGGCTACCCAACCACTGCTCCCAGCGATGGCTGCCGCCATCACGCCTGAAGGCAATACGCAGATGGATAAAGCCGCCAATGGTGTTCCGGTGGTGAATATTGCCACGCCGAACCAGTCCGGGATTTCACACAATAAATATAACGACTACAACGTGGGAAAAGAGGGGCTGATCCTCAACAACGCGACCGGGCAATTTACCCAGACCCAGCTCGGCGGCATCATCCAGAATAACCCGAACCTGCAACCGGGAAAGGAAGCTTCAGGGATCATCAACGAAGTTACCGGCGCTAACCGTTCGCAGCTTCAGGGCTATACCGAAGTCGCGGGGAAAGCTGCCAACGTCATGGTTGCCAACCCCTATGGCATTACCTGTAATGGTTGTGGATTTATCAACACGCCTAACGCCACGCTGACCACCGGTAAACCCGTGTTGGATGCCAACGGCAACCTACAGTCGCTGGATGTAAGCAAGGGCAGCATTACCATCGAAGGTAAGGGGCTGGATGGTAGTCAGAGCGATGCGGTGTCGATTATTGCCCGTGCCACGGAAATTAATGCTGCGCTGCACGCCAAGGATCTGACGGTTATCGCCGGCGCGAATCGCGTGGCGGCGAATGGCCAGGTGAGCCCGCTGAATGGCGAAGGGGAAGCACCGAAAATTGCGGTAGACACCGGTGCGTTAGGCGGCATGTATGCTAATCGAATTCATCTGGTCTCCAGCGAGAAAGGGCTGGGGGTCAACCTCGGGAATCTGAATGCCCGTCAGGGTGATATCACCCTCAATGCTAACGGGAAATTAACGATCGGCAACAGTCTGGCAAATGGTGGTCTATCCGCCAGTGGCGAAGGCGTCACGTTGACCGGCAGTCATAAGACCGGAAGCGGGATGGTCATCAACAGCACCGGGGCGTTAGCGTTACAGAATGCAAATCTCTCCAGCGGCGCAGGCGTGCAGCTGGGCAGCGATGGCAAGGTGACGATCGAGGGGGGCGGGGTTGCCGCAGCTGGCGAGTTGCAGGTGGCTGCTAAACAGGATGTAGCCATTGAGGCAACCACTTTGGTTAGCCAGAAAAACACCTCGCTGCGCAGTGACGGTTCGCTGAAAATCACCGACGGCAGCCTGACCAGTAAAGAAAAAATGCATGTTACGGGTACTAATGGGCTGGCGCTGACCCGTTCCACACTGGGGAGTGATACTGATGTCAGCCTTAACAGTCAAGGCGAACTGTCGGCGCAGGGGGGATTGCTCTCAGCAGGTAACGGATTAACGCTGAAGGCACAGCGCATAGCTCTGAATAACGCCAGTCGGGCCGATGCGAAGGGCGCATTAAGCCTGACCGGTAGCGACATAAACAACCAGGGACAGGTCAATGCGGGAGGCGCGTTGTCCCTTTCTGGTGGGCACCTCGTTAATGGTGGTCAACTGGCTGCAAATGGCAGTCTTGATGTTTCTGTCAGCAGCCTTAACAACGCAGGTCTGATGCAGGGTAACAGCGTATCGGTCAACAGCGGGGCGCTGGATAATATGGGTACGCTGGCGAGCGGCGGCCAGCTTTCAGTACAAACGGTAGCGCTGAACCAGCAGGGGATCCTGAGCGCGAAAAACAATGCGGATATCCGGGCTGATGCCACGCTGAGTAATGGTGGAAAGTTGCTCTCTGATGGCACATTAACGGTGCAGGCCGCGACAGTTGAACAACATGGCGTCCTCTCTGGCAACCAGGGGGTAACGGTCAATGCTGAAAACCTCACCGCCGCGAAAGATTCGCTGATCGCCGGGCAACAGGACATACAGTTAAACGTTACGCAAAACCTTAACCTGAACGGTCAGGTTAATGCCGCTGGTGCGCTTAATGTCGGCGCAAAGCAGTTGACTACTGGCAAAGACGGTCATTTGCAGAGCGGTCTGGACCTTGCGATTACGGGCAACAACGTGACGCTGAACGGCGTACAGGCGGCAAAAGGCTCGTTGGATGTGACGGCTGACAGGCTCAGTCATGGCGGGAAATCCACTGGGGAACGCGTCGGTTTCAGCGCGCAGCAGTCAGTTGATAACCATGGAGATCTGCTGGCCGATACTCTGGCGCTCAGTGGGACAACGCTGACCCATAGCGGTAGCGCCAGCGCCGAACGCATCTCGATTATTGCATCTGATGGACTCGCCAGCAGCGGCTCTCTGATCGCCGACACGTTAACTCTCCAGAGTCAGCATGTCGTGAACAGCGGTCTGATGCAGGGCAACACCGCGCTGAACCTGTATACCGACAGACTGGAAAACCTCAGCGGCGGCTCACTCTACAGCAAAGCATCTCTAGCGCTGGATATACCGTATCTGGCTAACCATGGGTTGATTACAACCGACGGTTCATTGCACCTCAACGGTCGCCAGTTGGTTAACGGCGGAGAAATTAACGGCGTTAATCTGCAAAGTGAATATGCGACGATAAAAAACGAAGCCGCGGGACGCCTGCTGGCTGACACGTCATTATCTGTTCACGGACAGCAGACAGATAACCTCGGACTCATGGCCGCCGATACGCTCGCGCTGAACAGTCAGGACGTGAATAACGACGGTAATGTGTTGTCGGTGGGTGAATTAAGTCTTAAGAATCAGACTCTCCACAACACTGGCTTGCTGCAGGGCGGTACGCTGAATCTGGAAGCAAATACGTGGCAAAATAGCGGTAATGCGTTGGGTGAAACGGGGGTAACGGCAACAGTACACGACGCGTTCACTAACCAGGGAAAAGTACTCAGTCAACAAGGTATGACCGTCCATGCCGCCAGCGTGAATAACAGCGGAATGCTGGCAGCGAAGGTGCTGGCATTACACGGCGATCTCAGCAACAGTGGGATCCTGCAGGGGAATCAGGCGCTCGCCTGGGATGGGAATCGCTTTACAAACCTTGCTGGTGGGCAGGTGACCAGCGGTGAAGATCTACAGCTCAGCGGAAAGCGTTTTGAAAATGATGGCCAACTAGAGGGCCGTACCGCGGCGATTAGACTGGATAACCTGCGCAATAGCGGCAGCGTTCAGGCACTGGACAGTCTGAAGATTAAGGCTAACGGGCGACTGGATAATCAGGGATCGCTGCGCAGTCTCAACCTGTTTGAGTTGGCTGCGGCACAGTTGTTTAACGACGAAATGATTGCTGCAAAATCCCTGAGCATTTCCGCACCGGAGCTGGTGAATAACGGCATTGTGCAGGGTAATTCGGCGCTACAACTCACCACCCGCAATCTGTTCAATGGTCAGCAGGGACAACTGGTTAGCGGCGCGGGGTTGGATTTAGGCCTCGACATGCTGGAAAACCAAGGTCTGCTGCTGACGAATACCGACTTCACACTGCGCGGCAGCAAATTAATTAACGCAGGTGATATTCAGGCCGATTCCCTGAACCTGACGCTGGCGAACTCGGTTGGAAACCAGGGGAGTATGGTGGCGAAACAGGGGGCGTCGATGAATACTGCATCCCTGGATAACCGCGGTACGCTGGCGGCGAAAAGTGTCACTCTGGATGGAAAATCAATCCGTAACAGCGGTCTGGTACAGAGCAACGACAATACCTCGGTTTCTGCGAATACCTTCATCACGGATACCGCAGGTAAATGGCTGGCCGGTAATGCGCTGCTGGTGCATTCCGGTGCGATGGAAAACGCCGGCGTACTGCAAGGCGATACCCTGACATTCACTGCCGACTCGCTGAATAACAGCGGCGTGTTTAACGGTTTGCATGGCCTGGAAGGCAAGCTGTCCGGGCGACTTACCAACCCCGGACACATTCAAAGTGGCGGCGCACTGACGCTTACGGCTGATGATATCAACAGCGCCGGGCGTATTACCGGTGACAGGCTGACACTTGCAGCCTCGACGTTAAACAATACAGGCCTGTGGCAGGGGACGAATGGGCTTACGCTGGATGGCGATGTGCTCACGACGGGCATTACGTCCCGTACGCTGAGCGGCGGCGCGTTGAGCGTCAATGCCGGCACTATCACGACGCAGGGAACGCTGCAGGGGCAGCAACTTACGCTGACCGCAGATGACTGGCTGCACAAAGGATCGCTGATAAGCCTGGGTAATCTGACGGCTGATGTAAACAACGGTCTTACTACATCAGGCGAAGTGATGAGTCATGGCGGAATGTCACTGACCGCGCAGCAGCTTGATAACAGCGGCAAGCTGCTCAGCGAAAGCGACGTAACGCTAGACGGCGTGCAGCTTAATAACAGTGGCACGGTACAGGGAAATACCCTGACCCTGCAGCAAAACCGGATCCACAATCAGGGGACGCTGACCGGTCTGCAAAGCCTGACACTAGAGGCTCGTCAGCGTCTGATGGCGCGCATGGCGATGGCTTCACCGCAACAGGAATTGATTAACGCAGCAGGTGGTTCACTGCTGACGCAGGGGACGCTGAAACTCTCTTCTGGCGAGGTGACGAATAACGGCGTGTGGCAAGGGCAGTCTGTTCTGCTCAATGCGCAAACGCTGACAAACAACGGGGCAATACAAAGCGCCGACGCTCTGCAGCTTACGCTCGCAAATAACCTGACGTCTGCGGCGGGCAGCAAAATTACTGCCCTTGGTAACGCGACGCTACAGGCGCTTTCTCTGGCTAACGCCGGGCAATGGACGGCGAAAAATCTTACGCTGAAGGGGACAACCCTTGATAACAGTGCGGCGATTAGCGGCGTAAATGCGTTTACGCTTGCCATGAACGGCGCGGTCAGGCAGCAGAAAGCGGGCAGTATGCTGAGCGCCGGCGCGTTGGATCTGACTGCGGCGTCAGTCACCAATGAGGGCAAAATTCAGGGGGCGACGCTGGGCATGACGACCGGCGCATTGACCAACAGCGGACGACTGCAAGGGGATAATGGCGCAACGCTGTCGCTGAGCGGTGATTTGATAAACCAGGCTTCCGGGGAGATCGTCAGCCGCCAGGGGCTGACGCTTTCTACGCCAGTGCTGTCCAACTACGGTTTAATGCAGGGCGGTGGAGAGACCCATCTTAACGCCACAACTCGCGCACTCAATGACGGCAAACTGCTTTCTGGCGCGGGAATGAAGCTGACCACGCCGCAGTATTCCGGCGCAGGCTGGTTACAGGCGGCAAACCTCATTCTGAATGCAGCAACGGCCACCAATAGCGGGAACTGGCTGGCTGACAGCGCCACGCTTGCAGGGACCAGTTTTACCAACCTGGGAACCGCGCAGGCCGGTCAATTAGCGGTGAAATACACGCAACTGACAAATAACGGTACGCTGTTGGGCACCTCGCAACTGAGTGTTAATGCCAGCCAGATTAATCAGAATGCGGCAGGGAAACTGTTCAGCGGCGGCGATCTGTCCGTTGAGAGTCACGGGCTGGGTACGTTGGGGCAGGTGGTTGCGCTGGGTAATCTGACGCTGAAACTGGTGAATGACTTTACTGTGCAAAGCGCTTTTGCCGCGGGCAAAACGCTGACCATTACCAGCGATGGCGCTATCGACAACCGTAGCGTGCTTCAGGGGCAATCGCTCAACCTGACGGCGGGCGGACAGCTCAGCAATAATGGACAAATCACCACTGGCAACGGCGCCAGTTATCTCAGCGGCGACAGCGTAGCGCTCAATACCGCCGGAACGTTACAGGGCGGCGGCGATATTACGCTGACCAGTCGCGGTAATATTTCAGTCTCTGGTTTCACCGGAACGCGTGGCTCTCTGACGCTCAATGCACCGGGTGCCATCGTCAATACGGCGCTGTTGTACGCGGCAAATAATCTGGCGCTATATGCTAACACCATTACCAACCAGCGCGGCGATATCCTCGCGGGAAACAATCTGTGGATGCAGCGAGATGCGGCGGGAAATGCCAACAGCGAAGTGGTCAACACCTCCGGTAATATCGAAACCCAGAACGGTGATATCACCATCAAAACCGGGCATCTGCTGAATCAGCGGGATGGGCTGGTGGTAAGTAACGGCAAAATTGAAGATCTAACACAACAGTATGCCTGGCTGAATGAGAGTTTTGCAGATATTCCTCTTGCTGAGCTAAAACTGGGAACTGACTATGGTTACATTGTTAACCGATCCTGCAGCGGTGGAGGGAGTCCGGGGCACGGCGCGAGTCCTGATTGTTACGACATAGCTGTTCCTAAGGCGATGAAAAACAGTCCGACGAAGGAGATTGCAGTCTCACGCGCAACCCTTTCTGTCTCTGCCAGCGGTGGGGCCGGGCGCATCAGTTCATCTCGTGGAATGGTCCTTCAGGCGGGACATCTGGAAAATAATGCCAGTACGTTGCTGGCTGGCGGGGATATGCACCTTTCGGGTACAACCCTGCAAAATCAGTCTTGGACAGACGGTACAGTTACCCGATATCGGACGTATGCTGCTGACCAGCAAGGTAATAAATGGGAAACGCCTGCTGCGTCAGTAAAAGCCGATAGCTATAGAAAGACTCCAATTCATTACATCGCACAAGGGAAGGACCGAGAAGAAGCTTCGGATGCAACGATTTATCGCTCAGTAATCCAGTCGGGCGGAAAAATTCAGGCAGTTTTTTCACAAGATATTAGCAATACCAGTACCACTCCTAATACGGGGGGAGTGATAAATACCATCGTTACCCCTACCCTCAACACCCTCAGCAACCAAACCATCAGTAATGGGGTGCAAAAGCAGGCGCTGGCAAGCAATGACACGGTAAGTGTCAGCTCTCCACAGTGGAACGATCGACTGCATGACGTATTGCAGAAGATTAACGGCGGCGGCGCGTTGGAAAGCAGCGGCGTATCAGACGCTACGCTCAACCCTGTTTCTACCACGCAGAAAGGTAACGCCAGTCTCGGTCAACTCAATGGCCTGATTAACCCAGGCGAGAAGGACGTGAATGCCGCCGGGATAAATCAGGGCAAAACGGTGGATACCAGCGCTTATCCGTTGCCTTCCGGAAAGAACGGGTATTTCGTCGTCTCCGACGATCCGAAAAGCCCGTATCTGATCAACGTTAACCCGAAACTGAATGGTCTTGGTCAGCTCGATCCCAGCCTGTTTGGTGATTTGAATGCAATGCTGGGTATCAAACCTGGCGAAGCGCCGCGTGAAACCAATATTGCGTATACCGATCAAAACCAGTTCCTGGGATCGGCCTATATGCTCGATCGTCTCAAACTCAACCCTGAATATGACTACCGTTTCCTCGGTGATGCGGCGTTCGATACCCGCTATGTTAGTAACGCCATGCTGAATAAGACGGGAAGTCGATACATCAACGGCATTGGTTCTGACCTTGACCAGATGCGTTATCTGATGGATAGCGCTGCAAGCACTCAGCAGTCGCTGGGACTGAAATTTGGGGTGGCACTGACGGCAGATCAGATAGCGTCCCTTGAGCACAGCATGCTGTGGTGGGAAGCCGCCACCGTCAACGGTGAGACGGTAATGATACCGAAGCTGTATCTCTCGCCGAAAGATATCACCGTGAACAACGGTAGCGTCATTGCCGGGAATAATGTTCAGCTTACCAGCGGGAATATCACCAACTCCGGCAGTACGCTGTTGGCGAGAAACGACCTCACTCTCGACAGCCAAAACAGTATTAACAACCTTAACAATGGTCTGATGCAGGCCGGGGGCAACCTCGACCTGAGCGCGATTGGTGATATCAATAACGTCAGCTCCGCCATCAGCGGAAAAACGGTGGCGCTGGAAAGCCTGGGCGGCAACATCAATAATCTGACGCTGGCGGAACAGATTGATGTGAGTGCCAGGGACAAATACCGCAATGTGAGCTTTAAAGATACTCTGCTGGGGTCTACGGCATCGATAACCGCGCAGGACGGATTGTCGCTCTCGGCAGGCAAAGATATCACTGTTACTGGCGCGAATCTCTCTGCAGGCGGCCCATTGCTGATGGATGCGTGGGGGGATATTGCGGTAAATGCCAACCAGATTAACGATGCCCGGAGTCGCTCCGGACGCTGGATAACTGAGACTGGTCGGTCGTCAGTAGACTGGCAGGGTAGCGCCATCAGCGCGGGCGGTAACCTCGGTATCAATGCCGGGAATAACCTCAATATCACCGCCAGCGATGTTAAAGCGGGAGGGAATGCTCAGCTAACAGCGGGTAACGATCTCAATCTGAATGCAGCTACCACTCAGCAAAGTAGCCGTAACGGGGGCAGTGAATCGCACAGCACCGGGCTTTCCCTTACAACCGTTTCAGCGGGTGACAATCTGGTGTTGAAAGCGGGTCAGGATATTAATTCCCATGCGGCTGGGCTGGCTGCGGAGAATGATGTCGGTCTGCTGGCCGGGCGAGATGTCAACCTGCTGGCTGAAGCAACGACCGACGGCGACAGCTATCGTGCGAAGAAGAAAACCGTAGTCAATGACGCCGTACGCCAGCAGGGAACGGAAATTGCCAGCGGCGGCGACGCCGTCATTATTGCCGGGCGTGATGTAAACGCACAGGCAGCAGATGTTACGGCACAGGCCGATATCGGCGTAACGGCAGGCCGGGATGTGAATCTCACGACCGCCACAGAGAGCGATTATCACTACCAGGAAACCACGAAAACCAAAAAAGGATTCCTCAGTAAAAAGACTACCCATACGATTGAAGAAGACAGCGCTACGCGGGAAAAAGGCGCGCTGCTGAGTGGGAACAATGTGACTGTCACCGCCGGGAATAACATTTTGGTACAGGGCTCAGCCGTTGCCGGTGACGGCAATGTGGCGCTGGGGGCTGGCAACAATGTGGATATCGTTGCCGCCACCAATACCGATACCTCATGGCGCTTTAAAGAGACTAAAAAGAGCGGCCTGATGGGGTCAGGCGGGATCGGCTTCACCATCGGTAGCAGCAAAACCACGCACGATCTGCGCGAAAAAGGCACCACCCAAAGCGAGAGCTTCAGTACTGTCGGCTCAACGGCGGGCAACGTCAGTATCACCGCAGGCCAGCAGGCACATATCGGCGGCGCGGATATCATCGCCCAGAAAGATATTGCTGTTCGCGGCGACAGCGTACTTATTGAACCGGGTCATGACAAACGCACACGTGATGAGAAGTTTGAGCAGAAAACCAGCGGACTGACGGTGGCGCTGTCGGGGGCTGCGGGCAGTGCGGTGAACAGCGCGGTTTCAGCAGCACAGGGAGCAAAACAAAGCAGCGATTCCCGACTGGCGGCACTGCAGGGTACGCAGGCAGTTCTCTCCGGAGTACAGGCCGGGCAGGCTGTGGCTCTGGATCAGGCGAAAGGGACCGCTAAAGACAATACCAATACGATAGGTGTCAGTGCTTCTCTGGGCTCACAGTCCTCAAAATCGACCTCCCACAGTGAGCAGGATTCAACGACGGGAAGTACTCTGAACGCAGGCAACAGCGTCAATATCACGTCCACAGGAAGCGATATTACTATTGCAGGCAGTGAAGTGAAGGCCGGTAAGGATGTGGTGCTGGATGCCACACGTGACGTGAATCTTATCGCTTCGCAGGATACGCAACTGACGACCGGTAAAAACAGCAGCAGCGGTGGCAGTATTGGCGTGGGTATCGGTGTGGGTTCCGGTGGCGCGGGGATCAGCGTCTCGGCGAACGCCAACAGCAGTAAAGGGCGTGAGAAAGGCAACGGCACCTGGCAGAATGAAACCACGGTGGATGCGGGTAATCAGGTCACGATAAACAGCGGGCGGGACACTACGCTTGCTGGTGCGCAGGTCAACGGCAATCAAGTGACGGCAGATGTAGGCCGCGATCTGACGATTACCAGTACGCAGGACAGCGACCACTACGATAGCAAACAGAACAGCGTGAGCGGAGGAGTGGGATATACCTTCGGCGCGGGGACGGCTTCTGCGAGTATCAATGCCAGCCGCGACAGGATGAAGAGCGACTATGACTCGGTGCAGGAGCAGAGCGGGATATTCGCGGGAGACGGTGGCTTTGATATCACCGTGGGCAAGCACACCCAACTGGATGGCGCGGTCATTGCTTCTACCGGTTCAGTGGATAAAAACAGTCTGGATACGGGCACGCTGGGCTTTGGCGATATCCACAATCAGGCAGATTACAAAGTGGAGCACCAGGGGGGAGGGATCAGTACGGGAGGCAGTATTGGTCAACAGTTCGCGGGTAATCTGGCGAACGCCCTGATTGCCGGAGGTGGCAGCAGCGGGCATGCGGAAGGAACAACGCAGGCGGCGGTGAGTGAGGGGACGTTAACTGTTCGCGACACGGAAAACCAGAAGCAGGATGTCGCCGGTCTGAGCCGGGATGCGGAGCATGCAAACGGCAGCATCAGTCCTATTTTTGACAAGGAAAAAGAGCAGAGACGTCTGCAAGAAGTGCAACTGATAGCCCAGATAGGTAACCAGGCGGCGGATATCGCGCGGACGCAAGGTGAGATAAATGGCCTGAACGCGGGTAAAAAAGCACTGGCAAAGGAAGGCATTCCTGAGCCGGATGTGAACGCCAGTGATGAAGAAAAAGCAAGATACCAGACGCAACTACGGAACTCAGCGGCATATAAAACCGAGCAGACGAAATACGGTACGGGCAGTGACGTGCAGCGGGGTATTCAGGCTGCAGTAGGCGCTCTGCAGGGGCTGGCTGGCGGTAATATTGGCGCGGCGCTGGCGGGGGCATCGGCACCGGAGCTTGCCAATATCATAGGCCATAAGGCGGGCCTCAGCGAGGATGATATCGCGGCTAAAGCCATCGCGCATGCGATACTGGGTGGTGCTGCGGCGGCTATGCAGGGGAACAATGTAGCAGCCGGAGCGGCTGGCGCAGCGGCAGGAGAGCTTGCTGCAAATGCGATACTGAAAACGATGTATCCGGGCAAGCACGTCAGTGAGCTGGATGAAAGTGACAGGCAGTTAGTCAGCAATCTTGCGACTATTGCATCCGGGCTGGCAGGTAATCTGGCCGGGGGGGATTCGAAAAGCACGACAACGGGGGCGCAGTCTGGTAAAAATTCAGTTGAGAATAATTTACTCGGTGGTAGTGAAGATGCTCAGGCTGCATGGATACGTCAGCATGGGATCGATATGGCGAGCTGTTCTGATAATCCTGATGGAGCCGCATGCCATAAGGCTAAAAATGAACGGGATGCGGTAGGACTTGCTCTGGCAACAGGTACAGTGGCTCTGCTTCCTGGTGGTGCTCAGGCTATGTGGGGACTGGGAGCAAGTGCGAATGCCGGTATCAGTTATCTGGCTGATGGTACTATAGACCCTGCAAACGCAGCCATTGCTGGTTGGGTGAATGTATTCAGTATGGGGAATGGCCTGGCAGGTACAGTCGGCTGGAATGCCGCAGGTGGTGCGCTGGGTAACTGGATTGACAACAAAGACCCGCTGTCGGGGGCGCTAATCAATGGGGCCGGTTCGGGTATTGGCTATGGCATCGGTAAAGGGGTCTCATGGGGCGTTAATTCTGGTGTTAACTGGTGGAAAGGTGGTTGGGATCCTAAGTTTAATCCTGCTCTGAGGCAGTTTACTGAAGTGAAAGGAGAGCTTGGGCTTTCAAAAGAAATGACACCTAGCTCTTTTCCAGGTATAGCTGGCGATATCGGTGGTAGCGTGGGATCTGAACTTAGCGGGAAGTATATAGAGCAGAAATCCTCTCAGGAGGATCGCAAAAAATGAGAAAGCAAAATAAGTTTCTGCACCTGCCTCTTTTTATCGCATTAAGTATTGTGTCCATTTTTTTGACATCAATTACTTTATACGTAGCAGGGGAGTTGTTGTTCTTCTTTTTCAAAGGGATACCAATTAATTTCACTATGGAAAATATATTGCTACTCTGTAAGATTAGTCTCAGTGTCGGAAGCTTTGTCGGTGGTGGGATGTGGATAGCTCGGTTATTGAAATTAAAAGGATTCTAAGTTGTTGTTGAGAATAACTTCCTCAGCGTATCGGATAAGACAGAGCTTGAAATAGCTAAACAGAAGCTCAACAGCAAAGATCAGGCTGTACGTGAAAAAGCGCAGCAAACCATTAATGATCTGCGCGAAAAAGACATCACCAGCGATCAGAAGGTCATCAGTGCCTGCGGCAATGGCAATGCAGCCAGTTCAGCCTGCGCCACTGCCAGGCTGGATGTGATTAAAGCAAGAGGAGAGTACGAAAATACCGGGAACTATAATTCAAAGGCCAGCCAGCAGTACGCAGATGCTTATGGTCAGATAGTTAACCTGCTCGATATCACCGGTGTTGATGCGCAAAATCAGCAGCAGGTGAAGGATGCAATGATCAATTACACCATGACTCAGCTTGGTTTAGATAAAGAGAAAGCTGAAGCATATGTAGAAACCTATGATGGGATGAAGATTGTTGCCGCTTCGATGGCGCCAATTTTGGGCGGTGCTGTTGCCAGTAAGATAGAATCTCTCGCGAGTAAATCTATTGATGGCGGTGTGATAAAAGCTTCGTCATGACTATTTATTAAGGCATATGGCCCTCACGAAGCTGGTCCGCTTGGTAACCCAAATGATTTAGAGTCGAAAGCAGCAACTTTCCGCAGTGGTTCTTACTCGGAAAAAGTTGCAGAGACGGACATCTACCTTTATAGAGACTTCGGAGGAACTGCTCGCCCTGACGGTAGGTTCTGGACTCCTGAGCCATCCAAAGGCCCTTTACAATCACAGATGGATAGTGCAGTTCTTCCTGAGTGGGGGAACACATTTGAAAATCAAGCAATCATAAAAATACCGAAAGGAACGGTGTATTATGAGGGAGCCGCAGCTCCACAGATTGGTACAGTCGGTACTAAACCATCTTTACTTGGCGGTGGAACTCAAATTTACTTACCTGATCCTGACCCAACTAGGATAATTAAGAAATGAAACAGCTTGAATTAGTAAAAAGCTGGCTAAAGAGTAGGCGTTCAATTTACTTTTTTTTACCAAATGGTCCGTATGGAAGGCCATTTGATAACCAGTATTATGTCGATGAAGTGAAAGAACTAGTAGGGGGGTTCAGCATCCATTTTACTGACGGTTTAGTTCTTGAATTCAGCGGTGATGTTGCAGTTTTGGAGACTGAAGGGAAATTAATTATTGAAAATTTCAGAACATGTGTATTTGAAATTAATGGAAAAGTTAAGGCTGAATTTGACTATGGGCATGTTTCGCTTTGCTAGGTTTGAGGTTGCGGTTTTGCCCTAAATCATATGGACTCCAATGTCGATGAGCGCAAAAATGCATGTCAGGGAAAAACGCCATCAGCGCCCAAGTACATTAGGCTGTGTCCCTTAATTGCATAATCTTTTGTAAAACAGTCTGATACAGCCCAGTTTAACCATCGCCAGATAATTCCTCGCCGTTTTGTCATAACGTGTGGCTATGCGACGATATTCTTTCAGGCGACCAAAGCAACGTTCAACAACATTGCGATTACGGTAAGCATCACGATCGAGTTGTGAACGACCATCTGAGGCCATTTTTTCATTGGATTTGCGAGGAATGACGGCTTTTATACCCTTGTTTTTCAGTTCGTTCCGTAACGCATGTCCGGAGTAGGCTTTATCTGCCAGTACGGCATGACCACGTCGCTTCATGCTGCCATTCTGGCGCTGAACACCAATACCGTCCAGCAGACGTTGTGCGAACTGGCTTTCATGGGCTTGTCCGGGGCTCAGCACAATATTTAACGGCAGACCGCTTCCGTCTGTCGCCAGATGGATTTTGGTGCCAAAACCGCCGCGAGAGCGACCCAGCCCATTATCTCCGGCGATATCGGGATGTTTTTTTGAGCCCCGGCTGCACATTTGAGTGCACGGATATTACTGCCATCCAATGCTGTCGCTGACCAGTCAATAAGACTGTTTGTATCAAGTAACGTAAGTAACTTGTTGAAAATCATGTTAATCACTCCTGACTTTGACCACCGGTTAAAACGGTTGTAAACGGTCTTCCATGGACCATATCGTTCAGGCAAATCGCGCCATGGTGCGCCTGAACACAGCACCCAGAACATACCATTGATGACCATACGGTGTTCTGCCCATGGGCGTCCGGCCCGTGGTGTTGCTGGTTCAGCAGGTAATAAGGGCTGGATGAGAGCCCATGCATCATCGGGAAGGTCGTAACGAGCCATAGTTCAATGTGTTGTGGAAACAGGCAGTTACTATAGCTCAGGTGATTAAGGGACACAGCCTAGTAAAAACGGTCCATAACCTACTGAACTAATAAGGAAAACTTACTCGCGATCTCAATAACCGTGTCGGAACGAATTGTTGTTGAGAATAACTCAATGTCTGAGCTTGTGCCGCCTCGCGTACAGCAGGATGCATCTCTGGCATTTGATCCGAATCAGCAAGGAAAGAGCGCAGAAGAGGTCGGTGATGCAATAGATGCTTCGCATATGGGGCCTTCATGGGGAACAGAGTCAAGGTGAAACTATATGCTAAAGGTGAAGTAGCCGGAGGTGCAGGTGCCGGTTATTATTTTGATACAAGTATAGATCCATCCCAGTTTTCAGCTAATCGTGGAGAAACCTTAGCTATTGGTGGGCGTATCTCTGGGCAAATAGGGATACAGTTTGGACCATATTTCTCCGGATCTATTAATTCCGAAAGAAATAGTTCCGCAGGCTTTGGGCTCGGGATCGTTTCTAGCGAAATATCTTATGGAAAAGATGGGTTGGTTTTAGTTTCGGAGTAGGGCCGGCTTGGGGGTGGAGCGGAATATCAACCAATGTTGCCGGTGAAAAAGTAGATATCAACGGTTCCTCTGGAACTGAATTCTTTCATCATGACTTCTACCAGGGTAAAGCAAAATGAGCCCCGATATCATCACGATCGCGCTATCACTAGCAATTTTTTTCATATCATTCTTTCACTATGCTAGAAGCAATATGCTGCCCCTAAATTCTCCAATAGGCATGAATGAATATTTTAGTGGCATATTTTTCCTTAGAAGGAAGTCCTTTAGTTTATTTATGGGGAGGATAGCGTTGCTTGTTGGTTTCCCATTATCATATTCTCTCAAATTCATTAGTGGTGGTCAGGGAGTAGCTTACTTTCCACTGATTGTGATAACTTGGTTTCTAGCGTTGTATTTTTACAAATATGCTGGCCATTTCAAGGGAGCAGTTGATGGTCGGAAAGGTTTTTTTAGCATACTATTAGCAGGAAAAACCAATGGATTTGCTGGGGCTTTGTTATGGTTTCTCAGAATTTTATATATTGCATCAGTAATGTATGTATTATTATTTAGATAGGCTTATCACTAATGTTGAGAATAACTATCTTAGCTGGGATGAAACACAGACTTTCGATAAAGAAATGACAGCCTGTCGTGAACCCGGGGGGGACTGTGGTGATATCCAGAATAAATATGCTGTAATGAGTGCTGACAATCGACAGAAATTGCATATTGATGTCGCTGCGGATCCTCTGACGGCGCTGTCCGGGGAAGATAAATGGAATATTGAGGGTGGACTCAGCGCAGCGGGCAGACCTGGCTGGTTATATGGTTCGCTGGAAAACCAGGATGTGAGGGATTACGTCACTGACGGTAACAGCTATGACCTGAACTATCTGAACAGCAATACGTCACAAAGTGATAGGGCACTGGCCTTCTTCGGAGAGCCAGAAAATTACTGGGGTACTGTTGCCGGAGCAGGTTCATTATTAACGTCATCAGCCACGCTGGGTGAAAAAGTTGTCAGCGCCGGGTTGAGTTATGGCGCGAACGGCGCTGTTCAGATTGCAACTGGTAATTCAGGAGATAAATTTGATTATCTCAGTTTCATAATGTCAGGCTTAACAGGGGTAGGTACACCGCCATCCTGGAGGGGGAGTGGCGGTGAGGATAAATGCTCGATGGCGCTTCGCTTAGCAGGCCAGCAGGGGAATCATTATTTTTTGCTGTTTAATCACCGGAATATCCCCTAAATCATTTAATGCTCCGGGAAAAGACTTTAACTACTTTCCTTCGTTACTACACTATTTAACCTGTGGCTGTTATACCGAGCTAAATAAAAATGTCATTTAAATAAGAGTAGACTTATTAAATACGAAGCGACTCCAGAAAATAGTGTTGATATATGCAACGTATTGCAGCCAATAAAACATATCGCGAACCATGAAATAAGAATGCTATCATTCACACCAGACGCGGCAGGCAACTGCTGGCACACGCATTTACCCCGGAGCACCCGATGAACAACGACATTCCGCTAAAATTTTATGATATCGCCGACGAATACGCGACTGAAGCTGCAAAGCCGGTGAGCGATACAGAACGCGACGCACTGGCACACTACTTCCAGCAGTTGATCACTCGTTTGATGAACAATGAAGAGATCAGCGAAGAAGCGCAGCAGGAGATGGCAACCGAGGCCGGAGTCGACGCACAGCGTATCGATGATATCGCGGAGTTCCTCAATCGTTGGGGGAACGAGTAGCCAAAGACATGGCCTGTGTTTTACACTGCGCGCAAATTGAGTAGGTATACTCTACAAGTAATAGGTTTAATCAGGCGGAAACAGCAATGAACGGAACAATCACAACGTGGTTTAAAGATAAAGGCTTTGGATTTATCAAGGATGAAAACGGCGACAACCGCTATTTTCATGTGATTAAGGTTGCTAATCCTGAGCTGATCAAGAAAGACGCGGCGGTGACCTTTGAGCCTACCACCAACAACAAAGGCTTATCTGCCTACGCGGTAAAAGTCATACCCGACAGCAAATACATCTATATCGCCGGCGAGCGTCTGAAGCTCACGGCGATCAAGTCTTACCTGGTCTACAGCGAAGAAGTCCCTGCTGAGACTCGTATCGACAAAGAAAATGCGGTGCTGTCCGTTGGTGTGCTGATGAACAGCATCCGACCGAAATCAGACGTGAAGCCTGGCGAAATGCGCACGCTGAAAAAGCTGGCCATCACCACCTTCCAGGGCACGACGCTGATCTTCTCGGAAGATGAAATCGATATCGACGAGACGGTGAAACTGCTTAAGGTCTGAAGCCCTTCAGAGTGAATGAAAACCGAAATCCTGCTCTTTTTTGAAGCGGGGTTTCGGTTTAGTACTGTGTGAATGGGGTGAATTGAGAATAGCTTTCTTTGACAACTCGAATCCCACTTGCAGCAGTATAAGAATTCTTTTGATTATATTGAATTGTTTTGTAAGTATTCCAGATGATACAGTTATCCCGACAGTGACAAAGCCGAGGTCTGATGCTTACCTCATTATGAGGACATAAATATCTGTCGGAGTTGGTCACTTCGTAATGAGTTTATATGAATTTTTCGGGCGAAAGATGAAAATATATAAAATAGCGATCATTGTAGCAGGTTTGTTTATTTTGCAGGGTTGTGATAGTCAGGAAACGAAAGTTAAAAAGTTACTAAAGTGTGGTTTGGCAGTTAATGAGGTAGGTAATTCCCTGGCACAAGAAAATTACAAAAAAAATGGTGTCACTGCTATATTTGGACGCTCACCACCACATATTAGCTCTTATGACATGATGAGAATAGGTCAGGATGCCAGAGATGAGTTATGGATGAATGGCCGAAACCGTAGAGGAGAGGCCCAAAAAATAATTGAAGAGTATGAAGAGAGCTACTGTGTTGACATACACCAGGTTCCGGATGATGAAAATATTAAAAAATTAAAATTGATGTTGCGCATATGAAAAGCAGAAGGAGCGACTGTTGACGCTTCTCTTTATTGATATGACTCTGGCTTCGTAATTAGGGATAGGAACTCTTGTTCGCTGACCATAGTTCTATTATTGAGAATATCCTGGCCTCTTTACAAGAGACCAGGGTCAGCATCTGGCTACTTAAGCTTGCCTCTCAATCCTTCATAGACATCGAGTGCTTTCTGTACATTTGCCTCGTTTATCGATATCTCAGAGAAGTCGATAAACCAGGTACCGGAACTATGTTTATTAATGACAAAAAGTTTGTTGCCCTGAACAAAACGATACTCAACGTCGTATTCCTTGTTAAACGTTGAGCCAGCATCTGGGATGGTGAACGTTGTTGTTACACTCGAATTTTGTGGATCCCATTTTAAGAAGTTTGAATAAAGTGCGATCCAGTTATCAAGATTGCTTTTCGTGACATAGCCGAACTGATTAACGACATTCCCGCCGTTATAGATAACTATCATCGCATAATCGCCATCGTCGTCGAGGCGTAAAGTCCCATGAAAAGCATCATTATATTTAGGGGCTTTCGGCAACTGGATATCGATGCCCGTTTTGTACTGCGTCCAGGGGTAGTAAAAGGCTGGTTTGCCTGGTGTGGAGCATCCTGTTAAAAACATAATTAATAGTAATCCAAGTACTTTCTTCATTATCTATCCTGTTTCTTAATTATGATGAGACCGTCGGATTTACCACGTCATCCATCAGTATGTAACGTGCTTCCTGGCGCGTGTATTGATCGATTAACGGCACAAGTCGCCGGAAATGCTCACTGGCACAATGTTCATCGAGAGCCGCGTGGTTTGGCCATTCTTCGATAAAAATAAAATGCCCCGGATCTTTTTCATCAATATAGAGGTCATAAGCAATGCATAGCGGCTCTTTCTTCGTTGCCGATATTAGCTCACGGTACCAAGGGAGAACGGTTTCAATATACTCAGGTTTGATGAAATCTTCGGCAATGACCTTTAACATGCAGCCTCCTGGCAGAAAACGAATGCACACTATGTGATGAAGATATATTTAGGGCAAGACGCCACAGTGTTATATCGGTCGGTGAGTGAGTTATCTCAGCTATTAATCCGATGATCCGCTTAGCTGTGATCCATCTCACCTCCCGGCAACCAAAATCTCCTGCGACTCAACGCCATCTTCTATCTGTTTCGCCACCTTTTGTAAGGCCGGAAGATGTTTTTCCGCGGCCTGTTCGATGGTCATGGCGCTGGCCATATACACCAGATTCAGGCAGCCGATCACCCGCTGTCCACTGCGAATGGGGACGGCGATGGAGGCGATTTTCTCCTCCTGATCCCAACCGCGAAAGTTCTGGCCAAAACCGTCTTTTCGCGCACGGCTCAAAATGGCGTCGAGCTTCAGCGGTTCGCGCGCCAACTGGAACTCATCTCCTGGTCGTGAAGCCAGCATTTCAATCAGTTCCTGACGTTCATTCTCCGGGCTAAATGCCAGCCAGGTCAGGCCGGATGCGGTTTTCAGCAGCGGCAAACGACGCCCGACCATCGCCCGATGAAACGACAGGCGGCTGAAGCGATGGGTGGTTTCACGCACCACCATCGCGTCCACATCCAGCGTGGAAACGTCGGTCGGCCAGATGACCTCGCGCAGCAAATCCCCCAACAGCGGGGCGGCGAGCGCAGAAATCCACTGCTCGTCACGAAATCCCTCACTGAGCTGACGGACCTTAATGGTTAAGCGAAAGCTGTCATCGGACAGACTGCGCCGGACGTAACCCTCATCCTGCAGGGTTTCCAGTAGTCGCCTGACCGTGGTGCGGTGCAGGCCGCTCAGCTCTGCCAGCAGGCCAACGCTGGCCCCGCCGTCGAGACGATTTAACATATTTAATAACATTAGTCCGCGCGTTAACCCGCGCACGGTTTTGTATTCTGTACCGTCGTCACTTTTCATATTTATTGACAAATCTACAGTTAAAACAACGTTGTGCACTTAGTGCACATTCAGGCATGTTTTGATTGTAGCGCAAAAACTCACTTCTATACTGACCGCACAATAAAAAATAATTCACATTCTTTTAACAAAAAAACAATTGCGCCTCACCAGGGTCTGCAATTGCATTTTGTCCGAGTAGTGAGGTTCTGAAATGACAACAATAAATCCAGATATCCAACCCGCTGTGCAGCACACCGTGCAGGTAGCGATTGCCGGAGCCGGTCCGGTAGGGCTGATGATGGCGAACTATCTTGGCCAGATGGGCATTGAGGTGTTGGTGGTGGAGAAGCTCGATACCCTTATCGACTATCCTCGCGCCATCGGCATTGACGATGAAGCGCTGCGCACCATGCAGTCCGTCGGTCTGGTCGAAAATGTTCTGCCGCACACCACGCCGTGGCATGCGATGCGCTTTCTCACCCCGAAAGGGCGCTGTTTTGCTGATATCCAGCCGATGACCGACGAATTTGGCTGGTCGCGCCGCAACGCGTTTATTCAGCCGCAGGTGGACGCGGTGATGCTGGAAGGGCTGTCGCGTTTTCCCAACGTGCGCTGCCTGTTCTCTCGCGAACTGGAAGCTTTCAGCCAGCAAAATGGTGAAGTGACGTTGAACCTGAAAGCGCCGGATGGCCAGCGTGAAACGGTGAAAGCTCAGTGGCTGGTGGCCTGCGACGGTGGGGCCAGCAACGTCAGACGTTCGCTGAATGTGCCATTTGAAGGCAAAACCGCGCCGAATCAGTGGATTGTGGTGGATATCGCTAACGATCCGCTCAGCACGCCGCATGTGTATCTGTGCTGCGATCCGGTGCGCCCGTATGTCTCCGCCGCGCTGCCGCACGCGGTGCGCCGCTTTGAATTTATGGTAATGCCAGGGGAAACCGAAGCGCAGCTCAGCGAACCGCAGAATATGCGCCAGCTTTTGAGCAAAGTGCTGCCGAACCCGGACAACGTCGAGCTGATCCGCCAGCGCGTATATACCCATAACGCACGTCTGGCCGAACGTTTTCGCATTGACCGCGTGCTGCTGGCGGGCGATGCGGCGCACATTATGCCGGTCTGGCAGGGGCAGGGGTACAACAGTGGCATGCGCGATGCTTTCAATCTGGCGTGGAAACTGGCGCTGGTGATTGAGGGCAAAGCCGGTGATGCGCTGTTGGATACCTACCAGCAGGAACGCCGCGACCACGCCAAAGCGATGATCGATCTCTCGGTGACCGCAGGCAACGTACTTGCGCCGCCGAAACGCTGGCACGGCGCGGTGCGCGACGGGGTTTCCTGGCTGCTGAACTACATTCCGCCGGTCAAACGCTACTTCCTTGAAATGCGCTTTAAGCCGATGCCGCAGTACCACGCCGGGGCGCTGGTGCGTGAAGGCGACGCGAAAACCTCTCCCGTTGGCAAGATGTTTATCCAGCCGAAGGTAACGCTGGAA
The DNA here is from genome assembly GCF_000398845.1 of Citrobacter sp. KTE151. Taxonomy (NCBI): domain Bacteria; kingdom Pseudomonadati; phylum Pseudomonadota; class Gammaproteobacteria; order Enterobacterales; family Enterobacteriaceae; genus Citrobacter; species Citrobacter sp. KTE151. Next base: position 211,590 of record NZ_KB976063.1, read on the forward strand.
TCAGGTGAAGTGACGCTGCTCGACAACGTCATCGGGCCGAATTTCGCGGTGATCGGTTGGGGCTGTAACCCGCTGTGGGGCATGAGCGAGGCGCAGATCCAACAGTGGCAGGCGCTGGGGACACAGTTTATCCAGGTGGTGCCGGATACACAGATACAAACCGATCAGGATAACCACGACGGCGTTACCCGCATTGGCGATACGCAAAACCGCCTGCGCGCGTGGTTTGCCCAGCACAACGCCGCGCTGGTGGTGATACGCCCGGACCGCTTTGTGGCCGCCATCGCCATTCCGCAAACCCTGGGCAGTACCCTGAATAAACTGGCGTCGGTGATGACGCTCACCCGCGTTAATGCCCACATTCCCGCTGAAAAGGTGGCCTGATATGCACGCTTATCTTCACTGTCTTTCCCACTCGCCGCTGGTGGGTTACGTCGACCCGGCGCAGGCCGTGCTCGACGAAGTTAACGGTGTGATCGCCAGCGCCCGGGCACGTATTGCGGCGTTCGACCCTGAACTGGTGGTGCTGTTTGCCCCCGATCACTACAACGGATTTTTCTACGACGTGATGCCGCCGTTCTGTTTAGGCGTAGGCGCTACGGCGATCGGCGATTTCGGTAGCGCGGCGGGGGAACTGCCGGTGCCGACAGATCTCGCTGAAGCCTGCGCCCACGCGGTAATGAAAAGCGGCATCGATCTCGCCGTGTCCTACAACATGCAGGTCGATCACGGCTTCGCGCAGCCGCTGGAGTTTTTGCTCGGCGGTCTGGATAACGTGCCGGTGCTGCCAGTGTTTATTAACGGCGTCGCCACGCCGCTGCCGGGCTTTCAGCGTACCCGCATGCTCGGTGAAGCGATTGGCCGATTCGCCAGCTCGCTGAATCAGCGTGTGCTGTTTTTAGGCTCCGGCGGCCTGTCGCATCAGCCGCCGGTCCCGGAGCTGGCGAAGGCCGATGCCCATATGCGCGACCGCCTGCTCGGCAGCGGCAAACAACTGCCTGAAAACGAGCGCGAGCTGCGCCAGCAGCGGGTGATCAGCGCCGCCGAGAAGTTTGTGGCCGATCAAAACACGCTGCATCCGCTTAACCCTGTCTGGGATAACCGCTTTATGACGCTGCTTGAACAGGGGCGTTTGCAGGAGCTGGACGCGGTCAGTAACGAAGAACTGTCCGCGATGGCGGGCAAATCAACGCACGAAGTTAAAACCTGGGTTGCTGCCTTCGCCGCTATTTCTGCCTTTGGCAACTGGCGCAGCGAAGGCCGTTATTACCGCCCGATCCCAGAGTGGATCGCTGGATTCGGCTCCCTGAGCGCCACGACACAGAACTGAAACTGAACTGAATATGCAGGAGAACATCATGACTTACCAACCGCAAACCGAAGCCGCAACCAGTCGTTTTCTGCAGGTGCAGGAAGCAGGCGAAACGCTGCGCGTACATTTCAATGACTGTGGGCAGGGCGAAGAGACCGTCGTGCTGTTGCATGGATCTGGTCCGGGTGCGACGGGCTGGGCGAACTTCAGCCGCAATATCGATCCGCTGGTGGAGGCTGGATACCGGGTGATCCTGCTGGATTGTCCTGGCTGGGGCAAAAGCGATGGCATCGTTAACCGCGGTTCGCGATCCGATCTCAATGCTCGCATCCTGAAAAGCGTGGTCGATCAGTTGGATATTCAGAAAATCCATCTGCTGGGCAACTCGATGGGGGGCCACAGTGCCGTAGCGTTCACCCTGAGCTGGCCGGAGCGTGTGGGCAAGCTGGTGCTGATGGGCGGCGGGACGGGGGGCATGAGCCTGTTTACCCCGATGCCGACCGAAGGCATCAAGCGCCTGAATCAGCTGTACCGCGAACCGACCATCGAGAACCTGAAGCTGATGATGGAGATCTTTGTCTTCGACACCAGCGACCTGACTGAGGCGCTGTTTGAGGCGCGTCTGAATAACATGCTGTCGCGTCGCGATCACCTGGAAAACTTTGTCCACAGCCTTGAAGCCAACCCGAAACAGTTTCCGGATTTCAGCCCGCGCCTGGGCGAAATCAAAGCCCAGACCCTGATTGTCTGGGGACGCAACGACCGCTTCGTGCCGATGGACGCCGGCCTGCGTCTGCTCTCCGGAATTGCCGGGTCTGAGCTGCACATCTACCGCGACTGTGGGCACTGGGCACAGTGGGAACATGCGGATGCTTTTAACCAGCTGGTGCTGAACTTCCTCGCTCGCCCTTAAGGAACGGACATGACGAATCTTAATCTTGAGCAGTTAGCCGCCGATTTACGTCAGGCTGAGGAAAAAGGGGACGCTATCGCCCCGTTGCGTGAACTGATCGGCGTGGATAACGCCGAAGCGGCCTACGCCATTCAGCGTATCAATGTGCAGTATGACGTGGCGCGAGGGCGTCGCGTCGTCGGGCGCAAAGTGGGGCTGACGCACCCGAAAGTGCAACAGCAGCTGGGCGTCGATCAGCCGGACTTCGGCACGCTGTTCGCCGACATGTGCTACGGCGACAACGACACCATTGCGTTTGCCCGCGTGCTACAACCGCGTATTGAAGCGGAGATTGCGCTGGTGCTGAACCGCGATCTGCCCAATGCCGATACCACCTTTGACGAGCTGTACAACGCCATCGAGTGGGTGCTACCCGCGCTGGAAGTGGTCGGCAGCCGTATTCGCGACTGGTCGATCAAGTTTGTTGATACCGTGGCGGATAACGCCTCCTGTGGAGTGTATGTGGTCGGCGGCCCGGCACAGCGTCCGGCAGGATTAGATCTGAAAAACTGCGCGATGAAAATGACGCGCAATAACGAAGAGGTTTCCAGCGGGCGCGGTAGCGAATGTCTGGGACATCCGATCAACGCCGCCGTGTGGCTGGCGCGCAAAATGGCCAGCCTCGGCGAGCCGCTGCGTGCCGGGGACATTATTCTCACCGGGGCGTTAGGCCCGATGGTGGCGGTGAATGCGGGCGATCGTTTCGAAGCCCATATCGACGGTATTGGTTCAGTTGCCGCCACCTTTTCAGCGGCGGTTACAAAAGGAAGTCAGTCATGAGTAAGCGTAAAGTCGCCATTATCGGCTCTGGCAACATCGGCACCGATTTGATGATTAAAATTCTGCGTCACGGCGTACGTCTGGAGATGGCGGTGATGGTGGGGATTGATCCGCAATCCGACGGTCTGGCACGCGCCCGGCGTATGGGCGTTGCCACCACCCATGAAGGGGTGACGGGGCTTCTTGCGATGCCTGAATTCGCTGACATCGACATCGTGTTTGATGCCACCAGCGCGGGCGCGCACGTGAAAAATGACGCCGCGCTGCGCGCCGTAAAACCGGGGATCCGTCTGATCGACCTGACGCCCGCAGCGATCGGCCCGTACTGCGTCCCGGTGGTGAACCTGGAGGCTAACGTTGACCAACAGAACGTCAATATGGTGACCTGCGGCGGGCAGGCGACCATCCCGATGGTGGCGGCGGTTTCTCGCGTGGCAAAAGTCCATTACGCCGAAATTATCGCCTCGATCGCCAGTAAATCTGCGGGACCGGGCACCCGCGCCAATATCGACGAGTTTACCGAAACCACCTCGAAGGCGATTGAAGTGGTGGGGGGCGCGGCCAAAGGCAAAGCCATTATCGTACTTAACCCGGCTGAGCCGCCGCTGATGATGCGCGACACGGTGTATGTGTTGAGCGAAGCGGCCTCCCAGCTTGAAGTTGAAGCGTCGATTAATGACATGGCGGCGGCGGTGCAGGCGTATGTGCCAGGCTATCGCCTGAAGCAGCGCGTCCAGTTTGAAGTCATCCCGGAGGATAAACCGGTGAATCTGCCGGGTATTGGTCAGTTTTCCGGGCTGAAAACCGCGGTGTATCTGGAAGTGGAAGGTGCGGCGCACTATTTACCCGCCTATGCGGGCAACCTCGACATTATGACTTCCAGCGCGCTGGCGACCGCTGAGCAGATGGCGCAGTCACTCACCCGTCAGGCAGGAGAAGCAGCATGAACGGTAAAAAACTCTATATCTCTGACGTGACTCTGCGCGACGGCATGCATGCGATTCGTCACCAGTATTCGCTGGAAAACGTGCGCCAGATTGCCAAAGCGCTGGACGACGCGCGGGTTGATTCCATTGAGGTGGCCCACGGCGACGGTTTACAAGGTTCCAGCTTTAACTACGGCTTTGGCGCGCACAGCGATCTCGAGTGGATTGAAGCGGCAGCAGACGTGGTCAAACACGCAAAGATCGCCACGCTGTTGCTGCCGGGCATCGGCACTCTTCATGACCTGAAAAACGCGTATCAGGCCGGCGCGCGAGTGGTGCGCGTGGCGACCCACTGCACTGAAGCGGACGTGTCGGCCCAGCATATTCAGTACGCGCGTGAGCTCGGCATGGATACCGTCGGCTTTCTGATGATGAGCCATATGACCACGCCGGAGAATCTGGCGCAGCAGGCGAAGCTGATGGAAAACTACGGCGCGACTTGTATCTACGTGGTCGATTCCGGCGGGGCGATGAATATGAGCGATATTCGCGCCCGCTTCCGCGCCCTGAAAGCGGTGCTGAAGCCGGAGACAGAAACCGGAATGCATGCGCATCACAACCTGAGTCTCGGCGTGGCGAACTCGATTGCCGCGGTGGAAGAGGGCTGCGACCGTATCGACGCCAGCCTGGCGGGTATGGGCGCTGGCGCGGGCAACGCGCCGCTGGAAGTATTTATCGCCGCTGCGGATAAGCTCGGCTGGCAGCACGGCACCGATCTGTATGCGCTGATGGACGCCGCCGACGATCTGGTGCGTCCACTGCAGGACCGTCCGGTGCGGGTGGATCGCGAAACGCTGGCACTGGGCTATGCCGGGGTGTACTCCAGCTTCTTGCGTCACTGCGAAGTGGCGGCGGCGCGTTATGGCCTGAGCGCGGTCGATATTCTGGTTGAATTGGGCAAACGCCGAATGGTGGGCGGCCAGGAAGATATGATCGTCGACGTGGCGCTGGATCTGCGCAATAGCAAATAAAAATGATTACGCGGCTGCCAACGTATCAGCCGCGACTCACCTGCATCGTGACCTCAGAGGTACATCTTATGACTACCCGTACCCCCACATCTTACCGCCTGACGTTAACCGTCGGGCTTTGCTTTTTAGTTGCCCTGATGGAAGGGCTGGATCTACAGGCCGCCGGGATCGCTGCCGTCGGTATCGCCCAGGCGTTTGCGCTGGATAAAATGCAGATGGGCTGGATCTTCAGTGCGGGCATTCTCGGACTGCTGCCCGGCGCGCTGGTGGGCGGCATACTGGCCGATCGCTATGGGCGCAAGCGCATTCTTATTGCCTCCGTGGCGCTGTTCGGCCTGTTCTCGCTGGCGACGGCGATTTCCTGGGATTTCTCGTCGCTGGTGTTTGCCCGTCTGATGACCGGCGTCGGGTTGGGCGCGGCGTTGCCGAATCTGATCGCGCTGACCTCCGAAGCTGCGGGCCCGCGTTTTCGCGGTACGGCGGTGAGCCTGATGTACTGCGGCGTGCCGATTGGCGCGGCGTTAGCGGCGGCGCTCGGGTTTAGCGGTCTGGCCGCCGCCTGGCAAACGGTGTTCTGGGTTGGCGGAGTGATCCCGCTGCTGCTGGTGCCGCTGTTGATGCGCTGGCTGCCGGAATCACAGGTTTATGCCCAGCAAACGCAGGTGGCCGCCGCGCCGTTGCGCGCCCTGTTCGCACCTGCTACCGCGACAGCCACGCTGCTGCTGTGGCTGTGCTATTTCTTCACCCTGCTGGTGGTGTATATGCTGATCAACTGGCTGCCGATGCTGCTGGTGGAGCAGGGCTTTCAGCCCTCGCAGGCGGCTGGCGTGATGTTTGCTCTGCAAATCGGCGCGGCCAGCGGCACGTTAATTCTCGGGGCGTTAATGGACAAACTGCGCCCGGTGGTCATGTCGCTTCTGATCTACATCGGGATGTTGGCTTCGCTGCTGGCGCTGGGGACGGTCTCGTCATTGAGCGGTATGCTGATGGCCGGATTTGTGGCGGGGATGTTTGCCACTGGAGGACAAAGCGTGCTGTATGCGCTGGCTCCGCTGTTTTACAGCACGCAGATCCGCGCGACAGGCGTGGGTACCGCCGTCGCCGTTGGGCGTCTGGGGGCGATGAGCGGCCCGCTGCTGGCAGGAAAAATGTTAGCGCTCGGCACTGGAACGGTAGGCGTGATGGCGGCTTCTGCGCCGGGCATTTTACTGGCAGGGCTGGCGGTATTTTTCCTGATGAACCGTAAATCGCAGATGCCGATCCCGACCAGTGGCTCATAAGCAATCGTTCGGTTGTATGAGTGGGGAGATACGGTTCCCACTTCCGGGTGAACGCCAGCCGGCGATGACGTTGCCAGAGTTTATATAAAGCCTGGCAACGGAGGCGTTATGAGCTGGCGGCCCTTTTTATATTTGATAATTAACCCCCACCCGGTATTAAGCGCCCGGCGCGGTCATCTGCGTCTGGTGCAGGGTTGACTTTGCATTGTGTTAACAAACGCGGTATAACACACCTTCTTTGGATGTTTAGATGTCCATACGTTTAGAAGGTTATATGCAAACAACACAACAAAATGCGCCACTGAAGCGCACGATGAAAACGCGTCACCTGATTATGCTCTCCTTAGGCGGCGTGATTGGCACAGGGTTATTCTTCAATACCGGCTACATCATCTCCACTACCGGGGCCGCGGGAACGCTGCTGGCCTATCTGATTGGCGCGCTGGTGGTCTGGCTGGTTATGCAGTGTCTGGGCGAGCTGTCGGTCGCGATGCCGGAGACCGGGGCGTTTCACGTCTATGCCGCGCGCTATCTCGGCCCGGCGACGGGGTATACCGTGGCCTGGCTCTACTGGCTGACCTGGACCGTGGCGCTTGGTTCGAGTTTTACCGCTGCCGGATTCTGTATGCAGTACTGGTTTCCGCTGGTGCCAGTATGGGTCTGGTGCGTGGTGTTCTGTGTGATTATTTTTGGCCTGAACGTTATCTCCACGCGCTTTTTTGCCGAAGGGGAGTTCTGGTTCTCGCTGGTGAAAGTGGTCACTATCATCGCCTTTATTATCCTCGGCGGGGCGGCGATTTTTGGCTTTATCCCGATGCAGGATGGCTCGCCCGCGCCGGGGCTGAGTAATATCACGGCGGAAGGTTGGTTCCCGCATGGTGGCTTACCGATCCTGATGACTATGGTGGCGGTGAACTTTGCTTTTTCGGGAACTGAGCTTATCGGTATTGCCGCCGGTGAAACGGAAAATCCGCGCAAGGTGATCCCGGTGGCGATTCGTACCACCATCGCGCGACTGATTATTTTCTTTATCGGCACCGTGTTTGTGTTGGCGGCGCTGATCCCGATGCAGCAGGCGGGCGTGGAGAAAAGCCCGTTTGTGCTGGTATTTGAGAAGGTAGGTATTCCGTACGCCGCCGATATTTTTAACTTCGTGATCCTGACAGCCATTCTTTCTGCGGCGAACTCCGGGCTGTATGCCTCCGGGCGCATGCTCTGGTCGCTGTCGAATGAACGTACGCTGCCAGCCTGTTTTGCGCGAGTAACGAAAAACGGCGTGCCGCTGACGGCGCTGTCGGTCAGTATGCTCGGCGGCGTACTGGCGCTGTTTTCCAGCGTGGTGGCCCCGGACACGGTATTTGTCGCGCTGTCGGCAATCTCCGGGTTTGCGGTGGTGGCGGTGTGGCTGAGCATCTGCGCCTCGCACTTTGTTTTTCGCCGCCGTCATTTGCAACAGGGTAAGGCATTGAGTGCATTACATTATCGTGCGCCGTGGTATCCGCTGGTGCCGGTATTAGGATTTGTGTTGTGCCTGGTGGCCTGTGTGGGGCTGGCATTCGATCCAGCGCAGAGAATTGCGTTGTGGTGCGGGTTACCGTTTGTTGCGTTGTGCTATGGTGCATATTTCCTTACTCAACCCCGTAACGCAAAACAGGAGCCAGAACATGTCGCAGAATAATCCGTTACGCGCTCTCCTTGAGAAACAGGATGTCCTGTTACTGGATGGCGCGATGGCGACGGAGCTGGAAGCGCGAGGGTGTAACTTAGCCGACAGCCTGTGGTCAGCCAAAGTGCTGGTAGAAAACCCGGAGCTTATCCGCGAAGTGCATCTTGATTATTACCGGGCGGGGGCGCAATGCGCGATCACCGCCAGCTATCAGGCGACACCGGCGGGATTTGCCGCGCGAGGCCTGGATGAAGCGCAGTCGAAAGCGCTGATTGGCAAAAGCGTGGAGCTGGCGCGTAAAGCGCGTGAAGCGTATCTGGCAGAGAACCCGCAAGCGGGCACGCTGTTGGTGGCGGGATCTGTCGGACCTTACGGCGCGTATCTGGCGGACGGCTCTGAATACCGTGGCGATTACCAGCGCAGCGCCGAGGCATTCCAGGCGTTTCATCGCCCGCGCGTGGAAGCATTGCTGGATGCCGGGGCCGATCTGCTGGCCTGCGAAACTCTGCCGAATTTTGTCGAGATTGGCGCACTGGCTGAGCTGTTGACCGCGTACCCGCGTGCACGAGCCTGGTTCTCATTTACTCTGCGTGACAGCGAGCACCTGAGCGACGGTACGCCGCTGCGTGACGTGGTCGCGTTGCTGGCGGATTATCCGCAGGTGGTGGCGTTAGGCATTAACTGCATTGCGCTGGAAAACACCACCGCTGCGTTGCAGCATTTACACGGCTTAACGGCGCTGCCGCTGGTGGTGTATCCGAATTCGGGCGAGCAGTACGATGCCGCGAGCAAAACCTGGCATCATCACGGTGAGTCTTGTGCGCAACTGGCGGATTATCTGCCACAGTGGCAGGCCGCTGGCGCACGATTGATTGGCGGGTGCTGTCGCACCACGCCTGCGGATATTGCCGCGTTAAAAGTTCAGGCCCAGGCCCGATAAGACGTAAGCCGCCATCGGGCATTTTTTGCCAGATGGCGATACGGTATGAACCGGAAACATGGGTAACACTTTATGCCGCATCCGCCAGCACAAACATGCCGTACGGATGGATTTCGAGATAATACTGCTCGCCGACGTCCGGCTGCAGACGCGTAGCGTTGACCTGCAATAAAATCTCCTGTCCGTGCCACTCCACCGTGACCTCATATTGGGGGCCCATATACGCGACGTGGCGGATCACGCAGCGTTGGCTCTCTTCGCCGCGGTCGCTGAGCGTGATCGCTTCCGGGCGCACGCCTACCATGCCCTCGCCTTGATCGCTAAAGTGCAGTGGGCGCGGCAGATGATAGCCGTAGATATCAACGTATCTGTCGCTGAAGGTGGCCGGGAACAGGTTAGAATCGCCCATAAAGCTCGCCATAAAGCGGGAGGCGGGCTGGCGATAGAGATCCTGCGGCGAGCCGATCTGCATGATGTGTCCCTTGTTCATCACCAGTACGGTATCGGAAACCGCAAAGGCTTCGCTTTGATCGTGGGTGACGTACAGCGAGGTGATATCAAACTGCTTTTGCAGCTCGCGGATCTTGTCGCGCATGCTGCGACGCAGGTTGGCGTCCAGGTTACTTAACGGCTCATCAAACAGCAGCACTTTCGGTTTGAGGATCAACGCACGGGCCAGCGCCACGCGCTGCTGCTGACCGCCGGAGATCTGATCGACAAAGCGGTCTTCAAATCCCTCCAGATCCACCATCGCCAGCGCCTCTTTGACACGGGTTTTCACCTCCGCGCGCGACACGCCGAGCATCTTCAGGCCATAACCGACGTTCTCCCCTAACGACATGTGCGGGAACAGGGCATATGACTGAAACACCATACAGATATCGCGCTGCTGAATAGAACGATGGGTAACGTCTTCGCCATCAATGAAAATTTGTCCTTCGCTCGGTTTTTCCAGCCCAGCAACCAGACGCAAGATGGTGGTTTTACCGCAGCCGGACGGGCCGAGCAGCGTTACCATTTGCCCCTGCGGAATGGTGAGATTGATATTGTCGATAACCGTGTTGCTGCCAAATCGTTTAGTGACGTTGCGCAGTTCAACGAAATTTTTCTGAGTCATAGTGCGCTCCATTACGCCTGGTTTTTGGCTTTTGAACGGGAGGTACGTGATTCACCGATCAGCCAGTCAAAGATGAAAATAATCGCCAGCATCACCACGATTAAAATGGAACCGTAGGCAATCGCCACGCCGTATTCGCCGTCTTCTACGCGATTCAGGATGTAGGCCGTGGCCACGCGGGTATCCGGCGTGACGAGGAACACAATGGCGCTGACGGTGGTAATGGCGCGCACAAAGCTGTAGATCAGCGCTGAGAGGATCGCCGGGCGCAGCAGCGGCAACAGGATATGCGTAATGGTGCGCAGGGAACCGGCGCGCAGACTGAGCGAGGCTTCATCCAGCGATTTATCGATTTGGCCTAAGCCCGCAATGCCCGCCCGGATACCGACCGGGACGTTACGCATCACCATTGAGATAATCACGATGGCGGCGGTGCCGGTGAGGTATACCGGGGCGCTGTTAAAGGCCAGAATGTACGACACGCCCGCTACGGTGCCCGGAACGGCAAAGCACAGCATAGTGGTGAACTCGATGGTCTTTTTGCCTTTAAACTGCTGACGCACCACAACCCATGCGATCAGCAGGCCGAAGATGGCGGTGATCGGCGCGGCAATCCCGGCGTAGAGCAGGGTGTCGAGCAGTGAAGGCCACGCGCCGTCGCTCATTCCCTGACCGAACAGTTTGGTAAAGTTCGCCAGCGTCAGGGTGTAGTCCACGCCCCAGTTAACGGTGAAACTGCCGTAGAAAATGCTGCCGTAGAGCAGGGCGTTAAAGGCAATCCACACCGCCAGCAGCGCGACCACGCTCCATACCAGCGTTACCGGCAGCGGCTGCACGTCGCCCCGATAGGATTTACCAGAAACGGTGACGTACGAGCGTTTACCAATCCACATGTACTGCACGCAGAATACCAGCAGCGAGAACAGCAACAGGAAGGCACCCAGCGTACTGGCGGCCTGGTAGTCGAGCTGGGAACCGGTGATGTAGAAGTAGATTTGTGTTGCCAGCACGTCAAAGTTACCGCCAAGCACCAGCGGGTTACTGAAGTCGGCCAGCGACTGCACCACCACAATTAAAAAGGCGTTTGCCAGTGCCGGTTTTAGCAGCGGGACAAACACGCCGTTAAAGGTTTGCCAGCGGCTGGCGCGCAGGGTGTATGACGCCTCCTCCAGCGACGGATGAATGGTTTTGATCGCCCCGTCGAGGATCATAAACGCCATCGGAGTGAAGGCCAGCACCTGCGCCAGCCAGATGCCGGTAAAACCGTACAGCCAGTTGGTGTTGGTCAAACCAAACCATTCGACCATAAATTCGGTGATGTAACCGGAGCGTCCCATCATCAGCGTTACACCTAAACCCACAACAAACGGCGGGGTGACGATCGGCAGAATCGAGAAAATACGTCCGATAATGGCGCTGCGTTTCGCGATACGGGTGGTGTAGATAGCCAGCACCAGGCCAAAGAAGGTACAGCCGACGCCGACGGCAATCGACAGCATAATCGAGTTGAGGATCACCTGAATGATATGCGCCTGCGACAGCACATTCATAAACGCCAGCGGAGCAAATTCTCCGGCGTCGTTGGTGAACATCGGAATGAAAATAGCGATACTTGGCCAGACGATAAAAATACCGATCAGCGCGACAATCGCGGTGAGCGAGCCGATGACGAAACGGTCGCCGCCCAGCCATTCCAGACGGGTGAGCGCCAGGGTCATGATCGCGCCTAGTGCCACAAACAGCATGATGGTGGCATAGCCTAAGCCGCGTCCCTCAATAGTCGCGCTGGCGACGATAAACGCCATACAGAAAAACGCCCAGCCCGCATCAAAATAATGGCGGCTGCGCTGTTCGCGTCTGGCCTCATGGAACGGGCGCACCAGCAGCAGGCTTGGCAGCAGATACCAGAGCCAACTGATATTGAACTGTGACCAGCCGTAGGCGGCGAGAATTTCTTCGCGCGTCGATTCCAGCAGACCGTAGTCCAGGCTCCAGCTCGGCAGCAGGGCAAACGCCAGCCAGCCGAGTAAAATCCAAAGAAATATCGCATCCCGTTTTTTCACGGGATGGAGTGCAAGTGTGTGTGACATAGCGGTTCCGGTATTTCAGGCCGGATATGGCGTTAAGGCCTTATCCGGCAAATGAACGCAAATCTGGGGTTATTTACCCATCTTCACTTCGCTGACCCACTTATTGATCAGGGCTTTACGCACGTCGGTCGAGCCGTACTTATCCATGTCGTAATTGATAAGCTTCAGGTCGTCGAGCTTCAGCGAGTTAGGGGACGTCTCGGCGGTGGTGTTGGTCAGGATCTGATAGGATTTACCTTTCTTCCACGCCAGCTCCTGCGCGTCTTTCGACAGTACCCAGTCAACGAACAGTTTGGCGTTATCGAGGTTACGCGCGCCTTTCAGGATGCTGACACCGCCGATTTCATAACCGGTACCTTCGCACGGTGAGACAAGTTCCAGCGGTGCGCCCTGTTCTTTTTCCAGCGAGTAGTCGTGCAAGAAACCGATGCCGATAGCCGTTTCGCCACGGGCGGCGTTGCGCGCCGGGGCAATGCCGGATTTGGTGTACTGGGAGACGTTGGCGTTGAGCTGTTTCAGGTAGTCAAAGGCCTGATCTTCCCCCCACAGTTGGGCAAAGGTCGCCAGTGCGGTATAGGCGGTACCGGAGCTTTGCGGATCAGCAATCTGGATTTCGCCTTTGTATTCCGGTTTGGTCAGATCCTTCCAGCATTTTGGCACCGGTAGGTTTTTCTCTTTCAGACGCTGGGTATTGACGCCAAAGCCCAGAATACCGACATAAACCGCCGAGGAGAGGTTGCCTTTCACTTTTGCCGGATCGCGAAACTTCTCCATGATTTGTTCGAGGTTTGGTGATTTATACGGCTGCAGCAAGCCCATTTCACCGGCCTGAGACTGTGGATCCAGCGTACCGCCGTACCAGACATCCGCTTGCGGGTTTTTCTTCTCGGCATCCACTTTCGCCAGCGTACTGCCTGAGCCGTTGCGAATGAATGAAGTCTTCACATCATATTTTTCACCGAAGGCTTTGGTTTCGGTTTCGCACATTTCGTTGGTGGCGCTGCAATACACCACCAGACGACCCTGCGCCTGAGCTGCACTGCTGAAGGCTGCCAGCGTCAGAGCGGAGGCAATTAGGGTAGAGGTAAGCGTCAGTTTCATTGTTTTATCCTTTGACTGAGAGAAGGGGGAATGCCCGCAATGAGCAATGGCATCAGCAATAAACCCATAAAGACAGCGGCAACCGAGAGCAAACTGAACATTCCCGACCAGCCGTAGTGTTCTATGACCAGCGACAGCGGCCAACCCGCCAGCGCGGCCCCCAGATAGGCGAACAGCCCGAGAAAACCAGTAATTGAACCTGCTGTCGCTTTATGTCCGCATTCCACGGCCGCGAGGCCAATTAGCATCTGTGGGCCAAACACAAAAAAGCCCACGGTAAAGAAACACACTGCCAGTAGCGCGTAGTGGTGCACCGGTGCCAGCCACAGCGCGGCGACGGAGACCATCAGCCCCAGTGTGAACAGCAAAATCATTGGCGCACGCTGACCGCTGAACAGCAAATCCGATCCCCATCCGGCAAACAGCGCCCCCAGCAAGCCGCCGACTTCAAACAGCATTACCGTGGCATTGGCGCTGAGCAGGTTCACACCGTGGCTTTCCGTCAGCCAGATGTTGCCCCAGTCGTTGAGCGCTATGCGGATCAAATAGACCAACACATATGACACGCCGAGTAGCCAGATCATCGGGTTCTTCAGCATGGTGGTGCGCAACATTTGCCACAGTCCCATCGGCGGGCTTTGCTGCTCCTGACGCAACTCCAGCGGGTCTTGCCGCCATTCCCCAACCGTGGGTAAGCCTTCTTCCCGGGGCGTGCCTTTCAGTTGCAGGGTGAGCCAGACTCCTAACGCCATGCTGATTATTCCTGGAGCCAGCATGGCTGCCTGCCAACCCCACCAGTGGGCGGCAAAGGCGCTAATCAGCGGAATGATGGCCCCACCGATGTTGATCGACATATTCCAGCAGCCCCACCAGAAGCCGCGTTCGTTGCGCGAGTACCAGTGGGTCAATAGTCGGGCGCAGGGCGGCCAGCCCCAGCCCTGAAAAAATCCGTTTAGCGTCCAGACCACCAGGAGCAGCGTCAGCGATTCACCAAAGGCGAACAGCACGTTTAAAACGCCGGTGGCAAACAGGCCAATGCCCATAAACGCGCGCTGTCCGTGGCTGTCGTGCCATAGCCCGGCGGTGAATTTCGACAGGCCATAGGTCAGATAAAACAGCGATCCCAGCAGGCCGATATCGCCTTTATCCAGACCCAGATCCGTTTGCAGCGCCGGGAGGACGTAGTTAACGCTTTTGCGCGTCAGATAAAACGCGGCGTACCCAATCACCATACACATCAGCAGCCGGGGGCGTAGCGCCCGGTATTGTTGGTCTGTTTCGCGTGATGCACGTGCATGCATGGCAGCCTCCGTTTGTGCTGACTATAGGAAAGTGAAAGCAAAATGGGATGAGATAAAGTCCGCAGTGACTAAGACTTTTTCCTGGTTAACGGCTGATTTGTTGCAAATTTGTGGGCAGGTTAACAATTACCCGCGTGCCGTTGTTCGATTCGAGCGTCAGTTCGCCGCCAAGGGCGCTGACCCGCTCACGCATCCCCTGGATACCGAACCCGGGGATTTTCTCTGCGAGAATACCTACACCGTTGTCAGCGACGTGCAGAAACACGCGGTGTTCCTGCTGGCGCAGCGTAATCGATACTTCGCTGGCATCGGCATGTTTACAGACGTTATTGAGCAACTCCTGCAGCAGGCGATACAGTGTGAAACGCACCGTTTCATTTTCTGGCGTATTTTCAAGCTGATAGTCAAACCAACAGCGAATGCCGCGTTCGGCAAAGGCAAATTCATTCACCAGATGATGCAGTGCATCTTTAAAGGCCAGTTCATCGAGCGCGGGCGGTCGCAGCTGGCGCAACAGTTGGCGGGTGAAGTGGTGAATGCGCCGGGCAAGGTCGTTGATCTGATTTGCCGCTTCAAGCGTTTGCTCGCGACCCGGCGCGCGCTTGACCAGTTGCGACTGAATTTGAATGGCGGTGATGTTCTGACCAATTTCGTCGTGTAGCTCCCGCGCCAGGCTTTTGCGCGTATTTTCCTCGGTGCGGATCAGTTGTTCGGTCAGCGCGCGTCGCGCTGCCAGTTCGGCTTCCAGACGCTGGCGATAATGGTGCAGGTTTTGCGCCAGATGCTGCTGGCGGCTGATAGCGATCCCGAGCCCTATGCCCAGCAGCGCCTGGGTGGCGAGGAAAATCTCCAGCTCCAGTAAATTGCTGAACCCGACGCCGATTTGCCGGGCGATGGTGATCATCATACTGCCGAGCAGTCCGGACAACACGCCGCCCTGCCAGCCAAATTTCCACGCCATCACCACGTTTGGTAAGAACACCACGATTAGCAGCAGGCGCTCGATCTCCGGTGACAGCACCATCTGGGTACCTATGCCGATAATGAAAAACAGACTGCACCAGATGATAAGCGAGGTACGCAGGGGAGGATTGGTGGTATCCAGTCCGAGCAAATGATAGCGGTGCTGCTGGCGCAGAAATTCATAGATCAGATAGACAAACGGCGTCAGCAGCACGCCGCCGGTAAACGACGCCAGGCCAATTAACGTTGCCGGGCTTTGGATAAACGGTGAAAGCAGGAGGGTATTGAGCAATGACGTGATCGTCACCGCGGCCAGCAGCAGCGTTAAGCGCTGCCAGTAAAGGGGGAAGCGGTGCCAGTATGACTGGCCGATACTCGCCGGGATCAGGCTAATCAACGGCGCAACCAGCAGGATATAGCCATTCACTAATTGCTCGCTGTGCAGCCAGAACAGCATCAGCACCGGCGGCAGTACCAGCGCGGGCCAGTAACGGCGAGAAAGCAGGATTAGCAGGGCGAGATAGACGCCGTGCGGCAGGAATAGCGCTGCCTGCTGGCCGTTGTGGGTCAGGTAAAACCCCAGCGTCCACAGCATCAGCCAGCCCGATCCCCAGGCCAGCAGAATAAACAGAGAAATAACCCAATGACGAAGGCTGCGTGACATTAATGCCCCGTCAGCAACTGGTGGTCGAGTGCAAAATGCACCAGATCGATGGTGCTGTGGCATTGCAGTTTGCCCAGCACGTTCGCACGATGAACGTGCACTGTTTTATGGCTGAGGTCGAGCTTGAAGGCGATCTCTTTTACGCTGTCGCCTTTGACCAGCAGATCAAACACTTCGCGCTCGCGCGGGGTCAGTATCTCCAGTACCTGCGCGGGCTGTTCGCCGCCGCGTAGCGCCCGTAGCGCGTCGGCGCACAGGTAATGCCCGCCCATACCAACCGAACGTACCGCCTGCACCAGTTCCTCTGGCCCGCAGCGTTTGGTCAGATAACCGCTGGCACCGGCATCCAGCGCGCTTTGCACAAACGTGGGTGAGTCATAGATGCTGAGAATAATGGCGCGAAACCCGGGCTTCTGCGCCCGCAGTCGTTTTAACAGGCTCAGGCCATTTTCATCCGGCATGGCGATATCCATCACCGCAACGTTGACGTCATCATGCAGTAATGCAGGCCACGCCTGTGCCGCGCTGCTGTACTGGCCAGCAACGTTGAGATCGTTTTCGAGACTGAGTAATTGCGCAAAGCCGGAACGCACCACCACATGGTCATCCACCAGCACAACATGAATCATGATCTTGCTCTCTTGCCTGACAATGGCATCTATGATGCCTGCCAGCGCCGCGCTGGCAATCCCCGTGGCGCTGATATGTAACGAATGTAACAAAATCGCAATAATTTGCCGGGTGTTGTAGGACGGATAAGCGTTGCGTATCCGGCATTGATTAATGGATGGCGGCGTGAGGGCTGAGAGAATGGCTATTTCATTGGTGGTTGACTCTCCCCTATCGAGGGGGAGAGATTTAAAACTGCCAGGTGAGATCGGCGAGAATTTGCTGGCTGTGATAGCTCTCAACCGGCGTTTCATACCATTGTTTGCCGAGGGCAAGACCGAGAGTTAATTGCTCGGTCAGCGGCTGATTGCGACGCAGGCTGATGCTTTTTAACGTTCCTTTTTTGGTGTCCGGTGACCAGTCATAGGTATAGGCACCCGTTCCGCGGCTTACCCAGAGCTGCGTATTGCCTTTACCGTTCAGGTCGTTCAGACGCAGTGAAACGATGTGGCTATAGCTTCCCCCAGCATCTTCAGTATCGTAATGCGTATAACGCCATGAGGTGATAAACGGTCCGGTATACAGAGTTATTCCGCCTGAAAAAGCATTGACGTCCGTATCGTCAAAGTAGTTGGCATAGCGATAACCAAAGGTAAATACGGTTTTAGGTAGAACTTTTACGCTGATATCCTGCTGAGCATCGCGTCTGGCAAAAACGGGGGTGTTTTCGGCAATTGCCAGACCCGTTTTTGTTGATAACCACTGATTCCAGTTATACCAAACGGTCGCGCGGCCACGTAACGCGTTCCATGATTCACCGTTGTCGTAATCGCGTCTGCCTTCGGAAATATTGAAAACCGCGGCACCATCGTCAATCTGCGTCTTTAATTCGCTGAACATGACGTTACGGGTGCCATGCCCTGCCGAATAATCAGTAAAGTCGTATCCGGCTGTCAGCTTCAGGTCGGTTGCTTCAGCCGGGAGAGAAGCCGTGCTGAGTATCAACGATACAAATAAAGTCCTTTTCATTATTCTTCACCTACGAGACTGGAGATCTCTTGTTTGAGGATATATTTACCTTTTGGCAGGTTTTGCTCGATGGTTATCCGTGGGCCAATTGTGCTTTCAGCTGCGATATATCGGCCTGGTAAAATAATGACCTGAACACCAAGCCGCGCACCGGGACCGATATAACACCCTAATTTTTCGCAGCCTGTATCAATGTCTTCATCGTCCAGCCTGACATGCACGGTTTTACCATCGAGGCGATGATTGCTGGTTCTTACCTGCGCGCCCAGGTAAGCGCCTTTGCCAATAACCGAGTCAGAAATAAAGCATTGGGGACCGATGGTGGCCGTCGATTCCAATACTGCGTTTTTGATTTCGGTGCCATAGCCAATACGTACTTGATTGCCAATTAAGCAACCCGGTCGAATAAAGGCGTAATTACCAATAATGCAATCGGCCCCAATTACGACAGGCCCCTGAATAACTGCACCATGACAAATTTTACTGCCAGCACCGATCGTCACCGCTCCCGCGCTTTCATCAATAACAACGCCAGGTGCAATGGATACTGACTTATTATTCTGTTCGCTAAGCTTTAGATAGTTCTTCACCACCGCGGGTAGCTGTGGGGGGGTTATTGTTTGGCGCATCCACCACCGCGGTATAGCGTGTGGGTTTGTCACGTAGGGGTTCACGTCCAGTAAAAAAGGCAATAAGTCCATATACAATCCAAATTAAATAAGCCAGAAGTACGTAAAAAACAGAAAAAGGCGCAAGGAAAATAAGTTTCCAGCATCGGTGATACCAGGCACTAAATGCTCCAATTGAGCAAACCACTCCAACCCAAATAATGGGAAACAAGGAAAGCACAATCGCATGTGGGCCGATAGTGAGCGTGATGTGTTGCCAAGTAATGAGATAGATTGCTACGCCATACAACACGACCAGCACCATTGGGAGTATGCTGAAGATGCCGAATCTGCTGAGGATGAGTGATTTATGCAGACGCATGCAAACGGCATAGCCCACGATCCAGCGCCGCCATCGTTTCCATTCATCGCCCAAGGTATTGCACTCCTGAGGATAAACAATGCAGCGGTTTGCCTGACGGATACAATAACCATTCGCGACCAGGGTCCAGGTTAAATCGAGATCCTCCACCTTGGTACGATCGGAAAAACCAAATTTGCGTAGCACATCAGTACGAAACATGCCGCAGGCTCCGCTAATAATAAAAGGCGCACCGCCGAGCAACTGCTGTAATGTCCGCTTCATGACGATCATCGGAAGTTTTACCGTTGCACGGATATGTGGCAGCAATCCAGCACCAGGCAGATGTGTTGAGGGGATTCCACCAACGGCATCGGCGCCATTTTCTATTTCCGCTAACATGAATCCCATACCGTCACCATCAGGAGGGACATAGGTGTCTGCATCGCTTAAAAAAACCTGCTCACAGGTAGCATAGTTTAATCCATTCATTAAGGCGCCACCTTTCCCGGTATTCTTTTGCGTCACGGTAATCAGGCGTTCTCCCCATTTTTCTTTCACTTTATGCATAATGATTTCGGTATCATCAGTGGAACCATCGTTTACACATATGACTCGATGAAAATAGGGATTTAATAACAAGTTTTCCAGCGATTGTGCCAGGCAAGGACCTTCGTTATAGGCCGGAATAATGGCGTCAATACTGTCGTTACGTAAACTAGGTTTTCGTTTTAAGGTTGTGAGGAACCAAAGTAATATACATAGGCTCATCATAATAAAAAATATTGTTTTCATATAATTAGAGAATCATTTTGTGAACAACAAAACCTTCAGATAATTCACATCCGGCCTGTTGCCCTCGGAATTGAGCTACGGTACGCAGACGTTCTGTACGCATATAATCACGTTGCTGCTGGCTTTGGTGAAATGAAAGCGCACGAAGTTTTTGAATGAAACAGTTTTCACTGACCTTTTCAAAAACTTGGGGAATAAACGTCAGCCAGGTACTGGGGGTTTCATAACCGAGAACCTGGGGAATATTTCGGCAAGCAACGATAGAAGCCTTATGTACCGCGCGATGATCCTGATGCCGGTCAGAATCATGCATAGTATAAGTTCGCACGATGTTGATTTGTTCGGGAATGTGATTTGTGATGACGTCTTCAAGTGATTTGATCATCGTATCAACAAAGTACGGTGTGCGTGTGTCCTCAAAATGAAAATGAAAAATCTGATGGCAGCCTAATGATGTTAATGCCGATTGAGATTCTGCGTGTCGGTCGGCTTTTAAAGCGCACCCTTCAGCCCCTGCGGTCATGACGACGGCAGTAACGTGATAGCCTTCTTTTATTAAGCGGGATAACGAGGCACCACATCCGAGTTCGATATCGTCCGGATGCGCACCGATTGCTAATATCCCTTTTTGGTATGATGTAACCATGATCAAATCCTTCACTTTTCTATGAGAGTGTTATCTGGGTGTTCAATGAATATAAACACAATATCTGTTTTTCAGATATTTTAAGCTCTTGTTGGAAAGACGGGATGGATTAGTGTTTGCCGTAATAAAGATATTACAGTGTGTAATTTGATTAGTCAAAAAATAATATTTATTGAAAGTTAGGATGTTTTTTCTTAATCAATAAAAAAAATGAATGCATTAATTTTTTTACTAGTTTGATTTTTCTGAATGATTTATTTTTTGTAATTAGATAATGAAGTTATTAAATTGTACTGTAACTATACCTTCAAATAGAAGAATGGAATACATATGTCATTTTGGTATTCATTTACGAATAATTGATATTGATTGTAATGATGAATTTCAGATGGGATATTACTTTCAGAATGAATCATAAACAGCAAGACGCTGAGCGCTGGTACTCGTTAGAATCTTTAGGCTGGCGATAAAAGGCCGGATGGTTTACGCCACCCGGCATGGAACAATAAAGTTAGCGCAGGATTTTTTTCTCAGCCAGATCCAGTGCGAAGTAGCTGAAGATCAGATCCGCGCCAGCGCGTTTGATCGAGCCTAAGCTTTCCAGCACCACTTTCTCTTCATCTATGGCACCCGCGAGGGCTGCAAACTTGATCATCGCGTATTCACCGCTGACCTGATAAGCGCCAATCGGCAGCTCGGTGCGCTCGCGGATATCGCGCAGAATATCGAGGTATGCGCCAGCCGGTTTGACCATCAGGCAGTCTGCGCCCTGGGCTTCATCCAGCAGCGATTCGCGGATCGCTTCCCGACGGTTCATCGGGTTCATCTGATAGGTTTTACGATCGCCCTTCAGCGCGGTACCTGCGGCTTCACGGAATGGGCCATAGAAAGAAGAGGCGAATTTGGTGGAGTAGGACATGATCGCGGTATCGGTAAAGCCCGCGGCGTCCAGCGCCTGGCGAATCGCCTGCACCTGGCCGTCCATTGCGGCGGAAGGGGCGATGAAATCTGCGCCCGCAGCGGCGGCAACGACCGCCTGTTTGCCGAGATTGGCAAGGGTTAAATCGTTATCAACGCCGTGCTCGCATAATACGCCGCAGTGACCGTGAGAGGTGTATTCACAGAAGCAGGTGTCGGACATGACGATCATCTCCGGTACGGTCTGCTTACAGATACGCGACATGCGCGCCACCAGACCGTCTTCTTTCCAGGCATCGCTGCCGGTGTCATCGGTGTGATGAGAAATGCCGAAGGTCATAACCGAGCGGATGCCTGCATTAGCAATGCGTTCAATTTCGCGCGCTAGATGCTTCTCTGGAATGCGCATCACGCCGGGCATGGCCTCAATAGCTTTGTAATCGTCGAGTTCTTCTTCAACAAAGATCGGCAACACCAGGTCATTTAAGCTGAGTGTTGTCTCTTCAAACATAGCGCGCAGCGCGGGTGATTTGCGCAGGCGGCGAGGGCGTTGGATTAGGTCTGTCATGGTATGCCTGATGTTTGTGGAATCGAAGGCCGTAGTATACCCGAACCTGAGGGTGGGGGGGTTACGAAAGTTGGCGTTATATATGGATTTTCCATCGTGGAAGGCTGAATCATTAGAGCCATTTATTCATATTTATGGCAAATTATTTATATTCATTATTTTGTTTGTTTCTATTTTTATTATTTTAAATATCGATACGTTTATTTTTGTAGAGCTGGAAATAATTACTGTTCATTTATTGTTTATTTGTTTGGGTGAGTGGTGAGTTATTTATTAATTATATGTTTCAGATATATCCTGTGAGGTATTTAATTGAAAGGATGAGTGTTTTTGTCTTTTGTGTCAGAGGAGGGAGTATTCGTAGTGTTGTCCGGTTTCGGACGATTAGCAAAGAATAATTGAACCTTTCCTTTGTGAAACCGCATAATCGTCCCCGCGAAACATAATATGTTTTCTTTGCATTGATAATTGATGGATCAACTATATTACGTCCCTGAGGAGGGATGACAAATGCACACTTGGAAAAAGAAACTTGTAGTCTCACAATTAGCATTAGCCTGTACTTTGGCAATCACTTCTCAGGCGAATGCTTCTACTGATATTTCTGGAACCACGTACACAACGTTCACCCATTATAATGACGCATCACATGTTGATGACGTTTACTTCGATGGATATGTCGGTTGGAACAATTACGGCACTGATAGGGAAGGTGCGAATAAGCAGGTCATTTCTTCCCAAGCTGACTCGCTGATTAAAATTTCGCGGATCTGGGCCGATTTTTTTCCCGCAAACACATCGAATCAGCCTATTTAGGCTATTTTTTCCACCATTTCTGGCGTTATTTCCGGTTTTTACTGAGATCTCTCCCACTGACGTATCATTTGGTCCACCCGAAACAGGTTGGCCAGGGTGAATAACATCGCCAGTTGGTTATCGTTTTTCAGCAGCCCCTTGTATCTGGCTTTCACGAAGCCGAACTGCCGCTTGATGATGCGAAACGGGTGCTCCACCCTGGCACGGATGCTGGCTTTCATGTATTCGATGTTGATGGCCGTTTTGTTCTTGCGCGGATGCTGCTTCAAGGTTTTTACCTTGCCGGGACGCTCGGCGATCAGCCAGTCCACATCCACCTCGGCCAGCTCCTCGCGCTGTGGCGCTCCTTGGTAGCCGGCATCGGCTGAGACAAATTGCTCCTCTCCATGAAGCAGATTACCCAGCTGATTGAGGTCATGCTCGTTGGCCGCGGTGGTGACCAGGCTGTGGGTCAGGCCACTCTTGGCATCGACACCAATGTGGGCCTTCATGCCAAAGTGCCACTGATTGCCTTTCTTGGTCTGATGCATCTCCGGATCGCGTTGCTGCTCTTTGTTCTTGGTAGAGCTGGGTGCCTCAATGATGGTGGCATCCACCAAAGTGCCTTGGGTCATCATGACGCCTGCTTCGGCCAGCCAGCGATTGATGGTCTTGAACAATTGACGGGCCAGTTGATGCTGCTCGAGCAGGTGGCGGAAATTCATGATGGTGGTGCGATCCGGCAGGGCGCTATCCAGGGATAATCGGGCAAACAGGCGCATGGAGGCGATTTCGTACAGGGCATCTTCCATGGCACCGTCGCTCAGGTTGTACCAATGCTGCATGCAGTGAATACGCAGCATGGTCTCCAGCGGATAGGGCCGTCGGCCATTGCCCGCCTTGGGATAAAACGGCTCGATGACAGCGGTCATATTCTGCCATGGCAAAATCTGCTCCATGCGGGAGAGGAAAATCTCTTTTCGGGTCTGACGGCGCTTAGTGCTGAATTCACTATCGGCGAAGGTGAGTTGATGGCTCATGATGTCCCTCTGGGATGCGCTCCGGATGAATATGATGATCTCATATCAGGAACTTGTTCGCACCTTCCATAGTATTTATAATGGTGATATTTATCCGGTAATCAATAACGCTACTGTCAACGGCGTTATTTCTACTTATTATCTGGATGATGGACTGTCAACTAACGGCAATTATAACAGCCTGACTATTAAAAACAGTACCATTCACGGAATGGTGACATCCGAATGTATGACCACGGATTGTACTAACCGTACGGGTACCGACTATTACTACGACCGTCTGGCAATGAACGTCATCAACTCCACTATCGATGACAACTACGAACATTATACCTACAACGGTACCTATAATGACGTGGCTGATACGCACGTTGTCGACGTTTATAACCTGGGTACGGCTATCACTCTGGATCAAGAAGTTGATCTGTCTATCTCCAACAACTCTCACGTCGCGGGTATTACCCTGACTCAAGGTTATGAGTGGGAAGATATTGACGATAATACCGTCATCACCGGCGTAAACAGCGGCGAAGTGTTTAACAACACTATCGCTGTTACCGACTCGACCCTCACCTCCGGTTCCTGGTCTGATGAAGGAAGATCCGGCTGGTTTGGTAACACCAGCAATGCGAGCGACTACAACGGTAACGGTTGGAACGCGAATGATATCGCATTGGCGGTTATTGCTAATCCCAATGCAGATAACGCGATGCAGACCACCGCCACGTTTGATAACGCTACGCTGATGGGCGATGTGCTGTTCTCCAGCAACTTTGATGAGAACTTCTTCCCGAACGGTGCTGATACTTACCGTGATACCGATGCCGATCTGGATACCAACGGCTGGGATGGTACTGACCGTCTGGATCTGACCCTGAACCACGGCAGCAAGTGGGTTGGTGCAGCAATGTCCGTCCATCAGGTTGACGTTGATGGTGATGGCGTTTACGAAAGCTATGCTGAGGGCACTGACGCCACCGCTACGCTGATTGATATCGCTGCCAACAGCCTGTGGCCTTCTTCAACCTACGGTATCGATAGCGACACAACCTCTTATGACGAAAATGGTCATGTGGTTGGCAATACCGTTTATCAGAGCGGTCTGTTCAACGTGACGCTGAACGGCGCTTCCCAGTGGGATACCACCAAAACTTCTCTGATTGACACTCTGAGCATCAACAGCGGTTCCGTTGTCAACGTGGGTGATTCTGCGCTGGTTTCTGACTCCATCACTCTGACCGGTGCTTCCGCACTGAACATCAATGAAGATGGTCGTGTTGCGACTAATACGCTGTCTATTGACAACAGTACCGTAACGATTGCTGATGATGTCTCTGCTGGCTGGAATGTGCTTAATGCCGCGCTGTATGCCAATACCATTAACGTCACCAACAACGGCGTTCTGGATGTGGGCAACAGCACCGGGAACGCGCTGCAGGTTGATACCCTGAATCTGACCAGCTACACCGACGCTTACAACCATGTTAATGCGGGTGTTTTCGACATCAACAGCGCTAACTATGTATTAAATGCTGACCTGACCAACGATCGTACTAACGATACGCGCCAGGCTAACTACGGTTATGGCGTGATCGCGATGAACTCTGATGGTAATCTGACTATCAACGGTAACGGCGATTCCGACACCTCAGGCGATCAGTCTGAAGTTGATAACTACGGTGATCACGTAGCAGCGGCAACCGGTAACTATAAAGTTCGCATCGATAACGCCACTGGCGCAGGTTCTGTTGCTGATTACAAGGGTAACGAGCTGATCTACGTTAACGACACGAACAGCACCGCAACTTTCTCTGCAGCCAACAAAGCAGACCTGGGTGCTTACACCTATCAGGCTCAGCAGCAGGGTAACACCGTTGTTCTGCAGCAGATGGAGCTGACCGACTACGCGAACATGGCGCTGAGCATTCCGTCTGCCAACACCAATATCTGGAACCTGGAACAAGACACCGTTGGTACTCGTCTGACTAACGCGCGTCATGGTCTGGTAGATAACGGTGGTGCATGGGTGAGCTACTTCGGCGGCAGCTTCGATGCGGATAACGGCAACATTAACTATGATCAGGATGTTAACGGCATCATGGTCGGTGTTGATTCCAAAATCGATGGTAACAACGCTAAGTGGATTGTCGGTGCTGCGGCGGGCTTCGCGAAAGGTGACATGAGTGACCGTACTGGTCAGGTAGATCAGGACAGCCAGACTGCCTATATCTACTCTTCTGCTCGTTTTGCGAACAACATCTTTGTTGACAGTAACTTAAGCTACTCCCACTTCAATAACGATCTGTCTGCCAGCATGAGCAACGGTCAGTATGTTGATGGCAGCACCTCTTCTGATGCCTGGGGCTTTGGCTTGAAACTGGGTTATGACCTGAAGCTGGGTGACGCAGGTTACGTAACCCCTTACGGTAGCGTATCCGGTCTGTTCCAGTCTGGTGATGACTATAAGCTGAGCAACGACATGAAAGTTGACGGTCAGTCTTATGACAGCATGCGTTATGAACTTGGTGTAGATGCGGGTTATACCTTCGCCTACAGCGATGACCAGGCGCTGACCCCGTACTTCAAACTGGCCTACGTTTACGATGACTCTAACAACGATTCTGATGTAAACGGTGATTCTATCGACAACGGCGTAGAAGGTTCTGCGGTACGCGTTGGGCTGGGTACTCAGTTCAGCTTCACCAAGAACTTCAGCGCGTACACCGATGCTAATTACCTCGGTGGCGGTGATGTCGATCAAGACTGGTCTGCAAACGTTGGTGTTAAATATACCTGGTAACAACTTTCTTGCAGAGAAATAAAAGGTAATTTTATTTAGAAATAATGCCCGTCACGGATTTGACGGGCATTTCTTGCAAGGAATACGCACATGCTATCTTCAAATAAACCTCTTCTTGAGTTTGGTAAGCTTGATAAATGTTTAGCGAAATATGGTAAACACTTTGAGTGTGATAACGACAAAGAAATAATTTTTTCCAGCGATATTAATAGTGACGATACTTTTGTTATTTTAAGTGGTGTTGTTTCCCTGCGTAGAGGAGAAAGCGTGCTGGTCGGGATTGCACAGGCGCCTTTTATTATGGGCCTTTCTGATGGCGTGATGAAAACAGATGTACAATACAGATTAATAACCGAAAGTAATTGTACGGGATACCACCTGCCTGCTTCGCAAACGATAAATATAATTGAACAATGCCAGCTTTGGCGTGAAGCCTTTTGCTGGTTAGCATGGCAAAATTCCATGTTTGAGTTGCGCGATCTGCAGCTGATCGGCAATAACTCCTACGATCAGATCCGCGCGACGCTGATATCCATGATGAAATGGGACGACGTACTGCGTTCGCGTATCGGCGTCATGAACTATATTCACCAACGCACGCGAATTTCACGCTCAGTTGTCGCTGAGGTTCTCGCAGCATTGCGTAAAGGTGGTTACATTGAAATGAATAAAGGCAAACTGGTGAGCATTAACCGTTTGCCTTTTGAATATTAAGTCAGGATGCAGGAATAACCTGCGGTTTGTTCCCGCTCAACTCTGCAACCAGATCGTTGATACCGTCGCTCATATTGGTAAATCGGGTTAGCGGAGAGCGGGTCACCACGATAAATGCCCCGACGTTTTGCTGTGGGATCATCGCCATATAGGTAATGAAGCCGCCGCCGCCACCGGTTTTTTGAATAATTCCTGGTCGCCCATTCTTCGGCGCCATATAGACCCAGCCCAAACCCAGCGCATCGGCTCTACCCGGAACATCCATCCCTATCACTTTGGTTAACTGCGTACGCTGATAAATCAGCGTCTGCATACGGTCGGCCTGCTGGCTACGATGGTAAAAATCAGATGAGAGATACTGCTGCATCCAGCGCATCATATCGCCGGGCGTTGAATAAACACCGCCGCTGCCCATTGCCGCCAGGGTATTGTTGCAAGGACTGGCGCCTTTTTCCGCGACCATCAGGCGTCTGCATTGATCGGGGGATGGGGTAAAGGTGGTGTCTTTCATCCCCAGCGGGCGGGTGATTTTTTCTTCAAACAGCTGTGGATAAGGCTTTCCGGATGCGGTTCCCAGCGCATCGGCCAGCAGGTCAAACGCCAGGTTGGAATAAGAAGCCTGCGAACCCGGTGCGGCTTTAAGCGTGGCGGTTGAGAGATAGCTCCAGCGCTGTTCACGGGTTGGCCAGACAAACACCGGGCGCTTCGCCGCGCCGCCAGGCTGTTCGCGCGGCAGCGCGCTGGTATGCGTCGCCAGATTCACCAGCGTAATCGGCGTGCCCTGATAAGTCGGCACGCGCGCGCCAGGCGGCGCATATTTGCTCAATGGATCGTTGAGTTTAACCGTACCCTGATCGAGTAATTTCACCAGCATTTCGCTGGTCATTAATTTAGTAATAGAGGCAATTCGAATAACGGAATCCAGCTGCGGATGAACGTTATTGCCAGGGCGTGTTTCGCCGAAGCTGCGAAATACGCGCTGGTTGCCATCAATCACCACGAGCGCCATCCCCGTAGCACCGCTGCCGTAAAATATATGGTCGGCATAACGATCGACGATATCAGAGGCGAAGACCGGATCGGTTATAGGCTGTGCCGCCTGGACAGATGTCAATGACGCCGCACACAGCGCGGCAGAAAAAAGCAGACTACGTTTCAACGGTGGTGTCCATGAGTTAGAGAAAGTGAAAAAGGATGTCGTGCGTATGCGTATTTATACTACTCATCGGCGTATTGCAAAGCGCTTATCAGCCAATGATAGTGTGAAAAACGTAACGATGAGTAAACGCGAGCGTTTCCCGGATTACGGATGTTCGCTTTTGTGATCTCACGCTGTGATAATCTGCACTTGCTGGAACGTTGTCGAGTGTGAAAATCACAGAAACAATTCTTCATACCCGGGTGCGAACTAAGTGCCGCGGTTTTGGTCACACTTGTCGGTTTCAGCTTGTGTTTTTGGGCGTGAGCCGTCTGGCCGCCGCACTCCACGGTGGCAAATACACAGCAGTCGTCATAACGATAAGAAGTTAGCAGGAGAGCACTATGTTTAAGTCTTTTTTCCCAAAGCCGGGGCCGTTCTTTATTTCGGCATTTATTTGGGCACTGGTCGCCGTTGTATTCTGGCAAGGAGGTGGGGGAGCCTGGGTTGCACATATTACCGGCGCGTCGGGAGACGTACCGATTAGCGCGGCCCGATTCTGGTCACTGGATTACCTGATTTTTTATGCGTATTACATTCTTTGTGTTGGGGTGTTCGCGCTATTCTGGTTTATCCACAGTCCGCACCGCTGGCAGTACTGGTCCATACTGGGCACGTCGCTGATTATTTTCGTGACCTGGTTTCTGGTTGAAGTTGGCGTCGCCGTCAACGCCTGGTATGCGCCATTCTATGATCTGATTCAGTCCGCGTTGAGTGCGCCGCATAAGGTGAAGATTGAGCAGTTCTATCATGAAGTAGGCATCTTTCTTGGCATTGCGCTGATTGCTGTGGTCATTGGGGTGATGAACAACTTCTTCGTCAGCCACTATGTATTCCGCTGGCGTACCGCAATGAACGAACACTATATGGCGCACTGGCAGCATCTGCGTCATATCGAAGGCGCGGCACAGCGTGTGCAGGAAGATACCATGCGTTTTGCCTCCACGCTTGAAGATATGGGGGTCAGCTTTATCAATGCGATTATGACGCTGATTGCCTTCTTACCTGTACTGGTCACACTCTCAGCCCATGTGCCGGACCTGCCCATTGTTGGACATGTTCCTTATGGCCTGGTGATTGCCGCGATTGTCTGGTCGCTGATGGGAACCGGCTTGCTGGCGGTAGTCGGGATCAAACTTCCGGGGCTGGAGTTTAAAAACCAGCGCGTGGAAGCGGCCTACCGTAAAGAACTGGTTTACGGTGAAGATGACGCTAATCGTGCGACCCCGCCGACGGTGCGTGAACTGTTCCATGCGGTGCGCCAGAACTACTTCCGCCTCTATTTTCACTATATGTACTTCAATATCGCCCGCATTCTATACCTGCAGGTTGATAACGTTTTCGGCTTGTTCCTGCTGTTTCCGTCGATTGTTGCCGGTACGATTACGCTCGGCCTGATGACACAAATCACCAACGTGTTTGGCCAGGTGCGCGGCTCGTTCCAGTATTTGATTAACTCCTGGACAACGTTAGTAGAACTGATGTCTATTTATAAGCGTCTGCGCAGCTTTGAACGTGAGCTTGATGGCCAGGATATTCAGGAAGTTACCCATACGCTTAGTTAATAAAAAAGGAGATGTTATGTCGACGGTTTCCCGTCTTTACCCCTTGTCCGGTCTGGCCGCTCTGGTGCTGGTGGGATGTAGTAGCCAACCCGCGCAGCCGCTAAAAAAAGGGGAGAAAGCCGTCGATGTGGCGAGCGTGGTGCGCCAGAAAATGCCCGCCAGCGTGAAAGACCGGGACGCATGGGCGCAGGATTTAGCGAAGACGTTTGAAAGACAGAAGCTGGCACCGACGGTTGAAAATATCTGTTCGGTGCTGGCGGTCGCGCAACAGGAGTCAAACTATCAGGCGGATCCGGCCGTTCCAAACTTAAGTAAAATCGCCTGGAAAGAGATCGACCGGCGCGCCGAGCGTATGCATATCCCGCAGTTTGTGGTGCATACCGCACTGAAGATTAACTCGCCAACGGGGAAAAGCTACAGCGAGCGTCTGGATACGGTGAAAACGGAAAAACAGCTTAGCGCCATTTTTGATGATTTTATCAATATGGTACCGATGGGGCAGACGCTGTTTGGTTCGCTTAATCCGGTACATACCGGTGGGCCAATGCAGGTCAGTATCGCGTTTGCCGAGCAGCACGCCGATGGGTATCCGTGGAAAATGGCGGGAACAGTTCGTCAGGAAGTGTTCAGCCGCCGCGGTGGGTTGTGGTTCGGTACGTATCATCTGCTTAACTACCCGGCGAATTACAGCGCGCCAATCTTCCGTTTCGCCGATTTCAATGCGGGATGGTATGCCAGCCGCAATGCGGCTTTCCAGAATGCGGTCAGTAAAGCCAGCGGAGTGAAACTGGCGATGGATGGTGACTTGATTCTCTACGGCAGCAGCGAGCCGGGCAAAACCGAGCTGGCGGTACGTAAACTGGCCGGGAAGCTGGGGATGAGCGAGAGTGAGATCCACCGTCAACTGCAAAAAGGTGACAGTCTGGCTTTTGAGGATACCGCGCTGTACGAGAAGGTCTATAAGTTGGCAGAAGCGAAGAGCGGGAAAGCGCTACCCCGTGAAATGCTGCCAGGCATTCAGCTGGAAAGCCCGAAGATTACACGTAATCTGACCACCGCGTGGTTTGCGAAACGCGTGGACGATCGTCGAGCGAAATGTATGGGTCAGTCATCATTATGATGACGGCGGCGCCAGCGCACGAATGCCGCGATGGCGCCAAGAATCAGACTTCCGGCAAGGAAAGGGACCAGCCCAAAAAGGGTACCGACGCCTAAGCCAATTTCAACTCGTGGGCGTCCTGTCTCTTGCATTTGCAACTGCATCAGCTGTTCATAGATGCCGGGAGCGTGGGCCAACAGATTTAAAACCTGCGCGCCTGCCCAAAAGCAAAACAGCACAAATACGGCATACGCAATGTTGCCGGGCAGGGAGGAGGTATCCCGATGCTTGCCCTTAAACAGGGATTTTGAGAGCGTAAAATCAGCCATAAAGACCTCCGGAAATAACCTGCTTTTTTTGACGTGATGCCTGGAACTGACTGTGAGTCTGACAGGTGATCGGCAATGTCAATATCAGAATGATGGTAATTTCAGGTAGAGATTATTCCTGGATCTCGGTTTTTTGCTGATTGTCACAATTAAGTAACCTTAAGTGAAATCAAGTTACATTTCAGAAATTCCGCACAGGCCACAGACGCCTATGAGGAAATGTGCGAGGATGCGCTTTCACGTTGTATTTCCACCGGAGCCGTTATGAACCTGCCTGTTAAAATCCGCCGAGACTGGCACTACTATGCCTTCGCTATTGGGCTTATCTTTATTCTGAACGGTGTGGTCGGCTTACTGGGTTTTGAAGCGCAGGGATGGCAGACCTATGCGGTGGGGTTGGTAACGTGGGTGATTAGCTTTTGGCTGTCCGGATTAATTATCCGTCGCCGCGTGGAAGATGAAGAAGAAGCAAAGGATGCCCAATAGCTCTTGATCAGGCATCCAGGCGGGTTTACATACTGGTTTTCAACGCGCTATCCGCCGCATGACGTTCCAGCGCCAGTTCGATCAGGCGAGTGATCAAATCGGTATAGCCTAAGCCGCTCGCCTGCCACAGTTTTGGATACATGCTGATGTTGGTAAAGCCCGGCAGCGTGTTGATCTCATTGATCACAACATCGTTCTCTGCGGTTAAGAAAACGTCCACGCGCGCCATACCGGCGCAGCCCAGCGTCTGATAAGCCTGAATAGCAATGTCGCGTATCTTATCGTTAACTTCCGGTGCGATCGCTGCCGGAACAACCACTTTGGCACCGTTATCGTCAATGTATTTGGTGTCGTAAGCGTAAAAATCACTGCTCAGCACGATCTCGCCACAGGTACTGGCCTGCGGTTGATCGTTGCCCAGCACCGCGCATTCGATCTCGCGGCCCTTGATCCCTTGTTCCACCACGACTTTATGGTCAAATTCAAATGCCAGCGCGACGGCCTGATTGTATTGCGCCTCGCTGGTCACTTTACTGACGCCAACGGACGAGCCCTGGTTGGCTGGTTTCACAAACAGCGGCAGGCCAAGGCGGGATTCCACCTCGGCAAAGCTGATGCGGTTGCGATTGGCGCGAGTGAGCGTAATAAATGGCGCGATGTTTAATCCGGCATCGCGCAGTAGACGTTTGGTCACGTCTTTATCCATACAGGCCGCAGAACCCAGGACATCAGAACCGACGAACGGCAGATTCGCCACGCGCAGCATACCCTGCAGAGAGCCATCTTCACCCAACGTGCCGTGTACGATCGGGAAAATAACATCGACCGTTGGCAGTGGCTGACCGTTTTGCGCATCGATCAACTGGTGCTCTTGTTTACCCGGGACCTGAGCCAGGCTGGTCGCGGAAGGACGCAGCGCAATATGCGCTGGATCATCTGAATTGAGCAGATAGTTACTGGCATCGCTAATGTGCCATTGCCCTTGCTTATCAATACCTAACAGCACAACGTCAAAGCGAGTCTTGTCGATGGCATCGACAATATTTTTTGCCGATTGCAATGACACTTCATGTTCCGCTGATTTACCACCAAATACGATTCCTACCCGCAACTTTGCCATCTTAAAAACCCATTCCATGAATGCAAAGCACATACATTACCACGACAAAACGCAGGTTTCCTCGGCTTCTGGCAGATTGTTTTGGTGGGCAACAGAGGAACAGATAAGCGCAAACGCGCAGAACGGACGCGGAGCATAAACCCCTGCTGATATTGTGGGGTTGATGTGAGGTATATCACAAATATGATGAGCGGGAAGATAAAATCCTAAACTGTGATATATCGCACCTGTGGACCCTTATTTGGCTAAGTAATTTGTTAAGCTAATCACAGTTTTCAGCTACTTATCGTTATGAGTCCCTATGGAATCCTGGAGAGTCAACCTCATTTCCGTATGGTTCGGTTGCTTTTTCACCGGCCTGGCAATCAGCCAAATCCTGCCTTTTTTACCGCTCTATATCTCCCAACTGGGGGTGAGCTCCCATGAAGCACTCTCAATGTGGTCCGGCTTAACGTTTAGCGTCACCTTCCTGATTTCAGCCATCGTCTCTCCGATGTGGGGGAGTTTAGCCGACCGTAAAGGACGCAAGCTAATGTTGCTGCGGGCCTCTTTGGGTATGGCGATTGCGATTTTACTGCAGGCCTTTGCCACTAACGTCTGGCAGCTTTTTCTGCTGCGTGGGGTCATGGGGTTAACGTCTGGCTATATTCCCAATGCGATGGCGCTGGTAGCCTCACAGGTTCCGCGCGAACGCAGCGGGTGGGCGCTGAGTACGCTCTCGACGGCGCAAATTAGCGGCGTAATTGGCGGACCGCTGATGGGGGGCTTTATTGCCGACCACGTTGGCTTACGGGCGGTATTCTGTATTACCGCGGCCTTGCTGGTAGTGAGTTTTCTGGTCACGCTGTTCTTAATCAAAGAAGGTGTGCGCCCGACAATCAAAAAAAGCGAACGCCTGAGCGGGAAGGCCGTCTTTGCCTCGCTGCCTTATCCGGCGCTGGTGATCAGCCTGTTTTTTACTACGATGGTGATCCAGTTATGTAACGGCTCAATTGGGCCGATTCTGGCGCTGTTTATTAAATCAATGGTCCCAGACAGTTCTAATATTGCCTTTCTCAGCGGGCTGATTGCTTCGGTTCCGGGCATCTCGGCGCTGATTTCTGCGCCCCGGCTAGGTAAATTAGGCGATCGTATTGGGACCGAGCGGATTTTAATGGCAACGTTAATCTTCGCCGTCGTGTTGTTTTTCGCCATGTCATGGGTCACTACGCCGTTGCAGTTGGGGATCTTACGTTTTCTGCTCGGCTTTGCCGACGGCGCGATGTTGCCCGCGGTGCAGACGCTGCTGGTAAAATACTCCAGCGACCAGATAACCGGGCGCATTTTTGGTTATAACCAGTCATTTATGTACCTCGGCAACGTAGCCGGGCCATTAATGGGGGCAACAGTTTCGGCAATGGCGGGCTTTCGCTGGGTGTTTATTGCCACGGCGAGCATTGTGCTTATCAACATCTGGCAACTGGCTATCGCGTTGCGACGTCGGCGCTGCGCACGCTGAGTACCTGATTAACAACGCTGCCAGTCAGCGTTGTTAATCCATCATTATGCATTTATATATCCAGGTGATTATTAATCCCCTTACCCTTTTATATGGAATAATTCTGCGCTAAGACTCCTTCTCCCTTATTTTGTGTTGTGATTGTTTTCGCAAAACGTTTTATTTCTTATGAAAATACAACTTTCATCCACTAGGCAGTTGTGAGTCTTAATGATAACGTGGCCTATATTTGGTTAAGGGAATACGTAAATGAAAAATCTCGTTACTGAGTTGTTACTTAAGCTCGCCCAAAAAGAAGAAGAGTCGCAAGAACTGACGGCGCAGGTTGAAACGCTGGAGCAGGTAATCATCGAAATGCTGCGCAATATGACGTGTAACGATCGGCAAATATTTATTCGCCAAATTGAGGGGGCTTTGGCTGGAGAAGGCCGTATGCCTGCGTTTCTGACCAACGTTCATAACGCTGGCGAGAGTGTGCCAAAAGCGTTTTGAGTAATCCGTGGTGCGTCATCCACAAATTATCATAAAAGTGTCACATCAAATACTTATAGTCGCTTTGTTTTAATTTTACCGTATTTATACATGGAGAAAATAAAGTGAAACAAAGCGCACTCGCTATTGCCCTGTTACCTTTGCTGTTTACCCCGGTTATTAATGCAGAAACCTCTGCCATAGCGGTTTTGGATAATCGTGCCGCTCAGGGTGATATCACCACGCCGGGCGGCGCCCGCCGATTGTCTGCCGATCAAACGGCGGCTCTGCGCGAATCTCTGAGCGATAAACCTGCCAAAAATATTATTTTATTGATTGGCGATGGGATGGGTGACTCAGAAATAACGGCCGCGCGAAATTATGCCGAAGGCGCAGGCGGCTTTTTTAAAGGGATTGATGCTTTACCGTTGACCGGACAATATACTCACTATGCGTTGGATAAGAAAACGGGTAAACCCGATTATGTGACGGATTCTGCGGCATCCGCGACGGCGTGGACCACCGGTGTGAAAACCTATAATGGGGCGCTGGGCGTTGATATTCATGAAAAAAATCACGCCACAATTCTTGAAATGGCAAAAGCGGCGGGGCTGGCAACGGGCAACGTTTCTACCGCTGAATTGCAGGATGCTACCCCGGCGGCGCTGGTTGCCCATGTGACTTCGCGTAAGTGCTATGGCCCAGGCGTGACACGTGAAAAATGCCCAACCAATGCGCTGGAAAAAGGCGGTAAAGGGTCAATCACCGAACAATTACTGAATGCCAGGGCTGACGTTACGCTGGGCGGCGGGGCAAAAACGTTTGCGGAAACCGCTGCGGCAGGCGAGTGGCAGGGTAAAACGTTGCGTGAACAAGCCCTGGCCCGCGGTTATCAGATGGTGAGTGATACCGCGACGCTGGCGGCGATTACCGAAGCTAATCAGGATAAACCGCTGCTGGGCCTGTTCTCTGACGGCAATATGCCCGTGCGCTGGGAAGGTCCGAAAGCGTCTTATCATGGCAATCTGGATAAGCCGGTTGTGACCTGTACGCCAAATCCAAAGCGTGACGACAGCGTGCCAACGCTGGCGCAGATGACGGATAAAGCGATTGAGTTGTTAAGCAAAAATGAGAAAGGTTTTTTCCTGCAAGTGGAAGGGGCGTCAATCGATAAACAGGACCACGCCGCCAACCCGTGCGGACAGATTGGCGAAACGGTCGATCTGGACGAAGCGGTACAGCGCGCGCTTGCCTTTGCGAAGAAAGATGGCAACACCCTGGTGGTGGTAACCGCTGACCACGCACATGCCAGCCAGATTGTCGCGCCGGATACCAAAGCACCAGGCCTGACCCAGGCGCTGAACACCAAAGATGGCGCGGTCATGGTCATCAGCTACGGCAACTCTGAAGAGGAATCTCAGGAGCACACCGGCAGCCAGCTACGAATTGCAGCCTATGGCCCGCACGCGGCGAATGTGGTCGGCCTGACCGATCAAACCGACCTGTTTTACACCATGAAAGCGGCGTTAGGACTGAAATAACCCGACGCCCGGCGGCAATACTTTTGCCGCCGGGTGGTATTTTTATCGTTAGCAGCCAAACTTACCTGTGTGTTGTCGTTCAGAAAAGAAGGATGCTATGAAAATTACATTATTAATGACGCTGCTTTTTGGTCTGATTTTTTTAACTACCGTCGGTGCTGCCGAGAAGACTTTAACCCCGCAACAACAGCGTATGACCACCTGCAATCAGCAGGCAACGGCGCAGACCTTAAAAGGGGATGCGCGTAAGACATATATGAGTGATTGCCTGAAAAACAGTAAATCTGCGCCGGAGGAAAAGAGCCTGACGCCGCAGCAGCAAAAAATGCGTGAATGTAACGTTAAGGCGACGGAGCAGTCTCTGAAAGGTGATGATCGTAATAAATTTATGAGCGCTTGCCTGAAGAAATCTGCGTAGCACTTACGGGTGAGCAGGTAAAATCGCTCACCCGAAATATCATACTTCCGCCACCAGACCCCTTCCTATAATTTGGGAAATTTGTTTCAGAATATTCCCAAATACAATGAATGATGAAAACTTTTATCAAAAGAAGGTCGTCCCGAATGAAGCATTTTTATCGCTTCATCAAAATGACCACCAACGTTCCGGTCTGCGATTCGCCCGACGAATCAGGCTGCCGCGAGCGGTGGGATTGGGGGGAATGTTTTTCCCTATCGCGTCGGTATTAGTTGCTCAGCCCATTACCGGTGGCTGGTGGCTATTACTGGTGGGATGGGCGTTTGTCTGGCCGCATTTGGCCTGGCAGTTGGCCAGCAAAGCCGACGATCCTCTGCATAGCGAATTTACCAACTTAAAAGCCGATGCCATTCTTGCCGGTATGTGGATAGGGATTATGGGCGTAAACCTGTTGCCATCCACGGCGCTGCTGATGATTATCTGCATCAACCTGATGGGCGCAGGCGGGATGCGAATATTCATCGCAGGCGCCGTTTTGATGATGGTTTCATGCCTGGTGACGTTACAGTTAACCGATATCTCCGTCGCTTTTAGCAGTACTCAACTTAGCGTGCTATTGACGCTGCCGGTGCTGGTGATTTATCCGCTGCTGTTTGCCTGGGTCAGCTACCAGACGGTCATCAAGCTGGCGGAACATAAACGCCGTTTACAGGTGATGAGTACGCGAGATGGCATGACTGGGGTGTACAACCGCCGCCATTGGGAACTGTTACTGCGTAATGAATTTGATAATTGCCGCCGCTACCAGCGTGACGCCACGTTACTGATTATCGATATCGACCATTTCAAGAGCATCAATGATACCTGGGGTCACGACGTTGGGGACCAGGCGATTGTCGCGCTGACCCGCCAGTTGCAGATGACCTTACGCGGTAGCGACGTGATCGGGCGCTTTGGCGGTGATGAGTTTGCGGTGATTATGTGCGGCACGCCGGCAACCAGCGCGATTGCGGCGATGTCTCGCGTTCACGAACGACTTGGCCAACTGCGCTTATCCTGCGCGCCGCAGGTTGCTCTGCGGATCAGCGTGGGCGTTGCGCCGCTGACCGCAGAAACCGAGCATTATCGAGAATGGTTAAAGTCGGCGGATATGGCGCTCTACAAAGCAAAGAATTCCGGACGTAACCGCACTGAGGCGGCGGCCTGACGTCCGGCGGTGTTAACTCAGGAGCGGCTGAGTTTTTCCGACTGCTCCATGCACTTAATCATCGCTTCAATCACTGATGAACGGAAACCACGTTCTTCCAGGACGCGTACCGCTTCAATGGTGGTTCCGCCAGGCGAGCACACCATATCCTTCAGTTCTCCGGGATGTTTACCCGTATCCAGCACCATCTTTGCCGACCCCATTACTGCCTGCGCCGCGAATTTATAAGCTTGCGCGCGAGGCATGCCACCCTGCACGGCGGCGTCCGCCATTGCTTCAATAAACATAAAGACATAGGCCGGTGCTGAACCACTGACGCCAACGACCGGATGAATCATTGCCTCCGCAATGACTTCCGCTTCGCCAAAGCAGCGGAAGATATTCAGCACGTCGGCCGTGTCTTCTGGCGTGACTAAGGCGTTCGGTGTGACGGAGGTCATTCCGGCATTCACCAGTGACGGCGTGTTTGGCATCGCGCGAATGATTTTACGGTCATGGCCTAGCGCGCGGGCGAGCTGATCGAGGGTGACGCCAGCGGCAATCGAGACGACCAGGGAGTCTTTGTTCAGGCTGGAGGTAATTTCGCTCAGCACTTTAATCATGATGCCTGGTTTTACGGCCCCAAAAACGATGTCAGCGATTTGCGCGACCTCTTGCGCAGACTGCGCCGCATTAATACCGTACTGGTCGTGCAATGCAGCGACTTTATCGGGGGAAGGGGTGTAGACCCAGATTTGTCCGGGGAGAACCTGACCGCTGGCGATCATGCCGCCAAGTATCGCTTTGCCCATATTACCGCAGCCGATAAAACCGATTTTCTTGTCCATTTTGTCACTCCCTATGCGTGATATTCATTGTTTTACCTGGGAAAGCTAAGCTTAGCGCGGATTGAATACGTGCAGAAGGATAAACAGCACTTTGCCTGCAAGTAAAAGCACGCGACAATGTGCAACTGCACATCAGTGGGGAGAAATTATGACAATATGGGTGGATGCCGATGCGTGTCCGAATGTGATTAAAGATATTTTGTACCGCGCTTCTGAACGCATGCAGATGCCGCTTATTTTGGTAGCCAACCAAAGTTTGCGCGTCCCGTCTTCGCGGTTTATCCGCACATTACGTGTTCCCGCCGGGTTTGACGTGGCGGATAACGAGATTGTACGTCAGTGTAGTGCCGGTGATTTAGTGATAACGGCGGATATCCCGCTGGCGGCAGAAGTCATTGAAAAAGGTGCGGCGGCGCTTAATCCGCGCGGTGAACGTTATACCGAAGCCACGATCCGTGAGCGTCTGATGATGCGTGATTTTATGGATACGCTACGCGCCAGCGGTGTTCAGACCGGCGGGCCGGACAGCCTTTCACCACGAGACAGGCAGCATTTTGCTGCTGAGCTTGATAAGTGGTGGCTGGAAGTACAGCGCAGAAAATAAAACGTGTAATTTATTATTTACACTTTATTCATGGTGAATTCTTGTTATAGTAGGGGTTAATAGGTATCTCTACCCTGTATGTAATTTTTTCTTTACGTTTTGGCGATGTACTAGTTTGGTGATATGATTATATCTTTAACCGCATCAGATCCCGCTCGCTCGCGGCTCCCTGGGGAATTTCTGTAATGACGCAACCTCTTTATCTTGTCGGCCCCCGGGGGTGTGGTAAGACAACTACCGGTATGGCGCTGGCGAAGGCTATCGATTTCCAGTTTGTCGATACCGATCGCTGGTTGCAATCGCACGTGCAGATGACCGTGGCGGAGATCGTCGAAAGGGAAGGATGGGAAGGGTTTCGTGCCCAGGAGACGAGCGCTCTGCAGGCCGTCACAGCCCCGGCAACGGTTGTTGCGACCGGCGGCGGTATCATTCTTACCGAATTTAATCGTCATTACATGCGCAGCCACGGCGTGGTTATCTATTTAAGCGCACCGGCATCAGTACTGGTTGATCGTCTGGAGGCCACGCCTGAAGAGGGATTGCGCCCAACCTTAACCGGTAAGCCGCTGACTGAAGAGGTGCAGGAAGTGCTCGCTCAGCGCGATGTTCTGTACCGTGAAGCTGCGCACTACATCGTTGATGCCACCCATAAACCTGCGCAGGTGGTGGAAGACATTCTTGAGATACTGGCGCAGGCAGCGCCACGGTTACAGGGCGGTGTCTATACTTAATGTTCATCCAGTGAAAAGGAAGAACTATGCCGACAAAACCACCTTACCCGCGTCAAGCGACCATTGTTACGGTTGAAAAGGGGACGCCAGGCCAGACGGTAACCTGGTATCAACTTCGAGCCGATCACCCTAAACCGAATACGTTGATCAGTGAGCATCCTTCTGCGCAGGAAGCCATGGATGCCAAAAAACGCTACGAAGACCCCGATAAAACCTGATATTAAGCACCGTCCTGGCACGAGTCTGAAAAGTGCCACGACGGGCGTTCATCACATTTTCTTAAATTTCGCCGTATACCGTTAAAATTGAAAATTAAGCAATAACAATCCAGTACCGGAATGATTTGGAATCTTTACACAATACATCGCCGCTCAGCTGCTACGCTTTTGAGCATTTGTAGCGCAGGTCAGCGCCCGGCACTTGCCCGGGATTTCACAGCAAAGTAAGAAGATGGTGGAGCAACAAATGAGTGCGTCGTTGGCTATCCTCACGATTGGCGTGGTGCCGATGTGTGAGGTGTTACCGCTCCTGACGGAATATATCGATGAACAGCACATTACTCACCACAGTCTGCTTGGACAGATGCGGCGAGAAGATGTGATGGCTGAGTACGGCGTTTCGCCCGGTGACGAGCCTTTATTAACGCTGCTCAGCGACCATCAACTTGCGCATGTCTCACGCCAGAAGGTTGAGCGCTCGCTGCAAAGTATCGTGGAGGTGCTGGATAACCAGGGCTTTGACGTGATCCTGCTGATGAGTACCGCCTCAATCGCTCGCCTGACCGCCCGCAATGGCATTCTGCTGGAGCCGTTACGTATTATCCCCCCGCTGGTGGCCTCGATTGTCGATGGGCATCAGGTCGGGGTTATTGTCCCCGTCACCGAATTGCTCAAAGCCCAGACGCAAAAATGGCAGGTGTTACAAACTCCACCAGTGTATGCCGTGGCGAATCCGATCGAAGGTACCGAACAACAATTGATTGATGCCGGGAAAGAACTGCTGGAGCAAGGCGCGGATGTGATCATGCTGGATTGTCTGGGGTTCAATCAACGCCATCGCGATTTACTGCAAAAATCGCTGGATGTCCCGGTTCTTCTGTCTAATGTGTTGATTGCCCGACTGGCTTCGGAGCTGTTGGCGTAATTTTGCGTGACAGGTGGAACGTCAGCCCCCTATATTGGTTCTCAACTTAATCACGAGATGGGGCCAGTTGTATGCTTCAAAGTAATGAATACTTTTCCGGCAAAGTAAAATCGATCGGTTTTACCAGCAGCAGTACTGGCCGCGCCAGTGTTGGCGTGATGGCTGAAGGCGAATATACCTTTAGTACTGCGGCGCCTGAAGAGATGACTGTCGTTAGCGGCGCACTGAACGTGCTGCTGCCGGGGGAAACTGAGTGGAAGGTGTATGCCGCAGGGGACGTGTTCAACGTACCGGGCAACAGTGAGTTTCATCTGCAGGTGGCAGAGCCAACATCCTATCTTTGCCGCTATCTGTAAGCATAGAAATGACGAATGGCGACATTATGCCGCCATTCGGTAAGTACGGCTTAACGTTGCGCTTCGCCGCCTAATCCTTCCACCAGACTTTTAATCAGCGCCGCCAGTTCACCCGTCATCAGGATGAAATCGGCATCAAAACGCTGAGCATAATCTTCGCGGTCAATATCTTCGTTCTGATCGCGCAGCTCGTCGCTAAACTTCAAACGCTTAATAGAGCCGTCGTCACACATCACGAACTGAATGCGCTGCTGCCAGTCGAGGGCCAGCTTGGTGACCAGTTTGCCCGCTTCGATATGCACGGCGATTTCGTCGCAGACCAGATCCTGCTTTTTCGCGCTGATCACGCCGCCGTCTTCAAGGATCGCTTTTAGTTCGGCTTCATCCAGTAACTGGAATCCCTGTGCCGTTGTACCGGAACGAACCCATTCGGTCAGCGTCAGCTCAATGGGGTTTTCCATCGTCAGCGGAACGACCGGCAGCGAACCGAGACTCTTACGCAGCAGCGCCAGCGTATCTTCGGCTTTCTTCGCACTCGCGCAATCAACCATGATCAGATCGTTGACGGTATCGATCCACATCATCGTCTGGCTGAAACGGCTAAAGGCGCGCGGCAGCAATGAGTGCAGAACTTCATCTTTCAGCGAGTCTTTTTCGGTCTTCTTGAGTTTGCGACCTTGCTCAGCTTCCAGTTTGAAAATTTTGGCTTCCAGCGCCTGTTTAATAACCGGCGACGGCAGAATTTTTTCTTCTTTGCGGGCGCAGATAATAATTTGGCCATTGGCGGTATGCGTTAATGCATCGCTGTGCGATCCCATCGGCGGAACCCAGCCCATTTTTGCCATATCCTGGCTACCGCAAGGGGTGAACGTCATTGATGCCAGCTGTTTTTCCATCTCTTCGGCACGCAAAGAAACATCGCGGCTAAGACGGTAAACCATTAAATTTTTGAACCACAGCATGATAATTTCCACGGCCTTGTCGTTAAATC
The DNA here is from genome assembly GCF_000398845.1 of Citrobacter sp. KTE151. NCBI lineage: Bacteria > Pseudomonadati > Pseudomonadota > Gammaproteobacteria > Enterobacterales > Enterobacteriaceae > Citrobacter > Citrobacter sp. KTE151. The sequence continues at coordinate 254,180 of NZ_KB976063.1, forward strand.
CAGCGGGCATGATAGCGAATTGTCGCTATGCTTGCATTGTTAATCGGGAAGAGGAGCAAACAGTGCGTATAGGTATCGATTTAGGCGGTACGAAAACGGAAGTTATCGCGCTTGGCGATGCAGGCGAACAGCTTTTTCGCCATCGCCTGCCCACGCCGCGTGATGATTATCGGCAAACGATAGAAACCATCGCCGCGCTGGTGGAGATGGCGGAAAAGGCCACCGGGCAGTCGGGAACCGTCGGGATGGGCATTCCCGGTTCAATTTCGCCCTACACCGGAGTGGTGAAGAATGCCAACTCGACTTGGCTTAACGGGCAACCTTTTGACAAAGACCTGAGTACGCGTCTGAATCGCGAAGTGCGGCTGGCAAATGATGCCAACTGCCTGGCGGTTTCTGAAGCCGTTGATGGTGCAGCGGCGGGGGCGCAAACCGTGTTTGCGGTGATTATCGGTACAGGATGTGGCGCTGGAGTGGCGCTGAACGGCCGGGCGCACGCGGGCGGCAACGGTACTGCGGGCGAGTGGGGGCATAATCCGCTGCCGTGGATGGACGAAGACGAACTGCGTTATCGGCAGGAAGTGCCCTGCTATTGCGGCAAGCAAGGCTGCATTGAAACCTTCATTTCCGGAACCGGTTTTGCCACCGACTACCAGCGTCTGAGCGGTAAGTCGCTCAAGGGCAGTGAAATTATCAGTCTTGTTAATGCCCGGGATGCCCAGGCGGAACAGGCGTTGAGTCGGTACGAGCTGCGTCTGGCGAAATCACTGGCACATGTGGTGAATATTCTCGATCCGGACGTAATCGTGCTGGGCGGCGGAATGAGTAATGTCGACCGACTGTATCAAAACGTGCCAACGTTGATTAAACAGTTTGTCTTTGGCGGCGAGTGCGAAACGCCTCTACGCAAGGCGCTGCACGGTGACTCCAGCGGCGTGCGCGGCGCGGCCTGGTTGTGGCCGCAGGAGTAATGTTCGCGTTGCCGGGTAGCGCAGAGGCTATCCGGCAGCGGGAGTCATCCGGGATACGCTGCGCTTCAGGCGACCGTAGAGCAGCAGCGACGACATTGCAGAAAACGACAGCAGCGCCGCCGGCAACGTCACGTAGTTGTAGGCAAAGCCCAGCGTCAGCATCATACCACCGCACCAGGCGCCAATTGCGCTGCCGAGATTAAAGGCAATTTGCCCTCCTGCCGCACCCAGCAGCTCACCCCCTTTAGCATTTTGCAGCAGCAAAATTTGCAGCGGCGCCGACAGGGCAAACAGGCCCGCGCAGCAAATAAAGGCGAAGATCAGCGACGCGGCTTTGATCCCGCCAAAGGCAAAGAGCAGCAGCAGAGCCAGCACAATTACAAAGTCGGTTATTACCGCAATACGCAGCGGCGTATAGCGGCCAGAAAGACGACCGCTCAGCAGATTTCCCAACACCATTCCCAATCCCACCAGCATCATGATGAAGGTCATCAGCGCTTCGGAAAAGCCGGAGATGAACATCATGTACGGTTTGACGTAGCTGAACCAGGCGAAAACCCCGGCGTTACCAAACATGGTGGCGGAAAAGATGAGCCACGGGGCGGGGGTTTTCAAAAAGTGAAATTGTTCGCGCAGTTTCCCTTTGGCTTCATCGCTGATGTTGGGTATCCAAAAAGTTATCGAGACCATCACGGCGATATTAAAGACGGCTATCAGCAGAAACGTGTAGCGCCAGCTAAATTCCTGGCCCAGCCAGGTGCCGATGGGAATGCCAACCAGATTAGCAACGGTCATACCCGAAACCATGCCCGCGACGGCGGCGGTGACTTTTCCCGGACGGGCCAGCTTCGACAGGATAATCGCGCCAACGCCAAAAAACGCGCCGTGTGGAAAGCCGGAAACCAACCTGCCCACCGCCAGCATTAAATATGAGGAGGAGAGGGTGAAGATGGCGTTGCCGATCACGCACAGCGTGACCAGAAACAGCAGAATATGCTTGAGAGAAAAGCGGTTGGAAAAGAGCGCAATAATAGGCGCGCCCAGCACCACGCCAAAAGCGTAAAACGAAATCATATGGCCAGCGGCAGGGATGGAAATTCCCACGTCCCGCGCCAGCTCGGTGAGTACACCCATGATGCCAAACTCGGCCATGCCCAGCCCAAATGTCCCCAGAGCTAAAGAGAAAATGACTTTTTTCATACCACCTGCCAACAAGAAAGACGCACGATGTGCGCCATAGCGGCGAACGTTCGCCGCCAATAGAGATAGCTTGCGGATAAGCGAAGTGGAATGCCATTTCATATCCGTCTTTGTGTATTCACGATCGTGCTATGTGCTGTGCCGGATGGCGCTGGCGCATATCCGGCCTCCTGGAGCTGAGATGCTATCAGGCATCAACTGCAAACATTTTATCGAGTTTGCTGTAGCCCAGTCCGTTGATTTTTTTGACCTTGATCTGCACCGGAATGCGTTCTTTCATCGCTTCAACGTGGCTGATGACACCAATAGTTTTGCCAGTGGCGTTGAGCGCATCGAGCGCATCCAGGGCGGTATCCAGCGTTTCGCTGTCCAACGTGCCGAAACCTTCGTCGAGGAACAGGGAGTCAATTCGCGTTTTGTGGCTGACCAGGTCGGACAACGCCAGCGCCAGCGCCAGACTCACGAGGAAGCTCTCGCCGCCGGAAAGCGTACGCGTGTCACGCACGGCATCGGCCTGCCAGGTATCAACCACTTCCAGCTCCAGCGCTTCGCTGGCCTTGCGCTGCAACAAATAGCGACCGTGCAGTCGGGTCAACTGGTTGTTGGCAAGCCAGACCAGATTATCCAGCGTCAGCCCCTGGGCAAACTTGCGGAATTTATCTCCCTCTTTCGAGCCGATCAGCGCGTTCAGATAGCCCCAGTCTTCGACCTGCTGTGCGACTTTCGCAATCTCGAGCATCAGCGCCTGCTGCTGCTGGCGGTTTTCTCCATCCTGCTTGAGCTGCTGGCGAATTTCGCCCTGACGAGTGGTGTTCTCCCGTAGCTGCTGGGTGAGTTGCGCCAGCGCGTCGTGAAGATGTTGCACGGTGAGCGTGAGATCCACCCCGGTTGGTAGCTGTTGTTGATGAGTCGCCAGCGCCTGCTGCGCCTGATTAAGCAGCGTTTGCGCCTGCTGTCGCTGGCCTTCCAGTGATTGCTTCAATTGTTCAAGGCGGTTAAAGGTCTCTTCATCCAGCAGGGCGGCAACAAAGGCGTCGCGATCGGTAAAGATGCTGGCCTGCAATGCGGTATCAAACTGCGCCTGAATTTCTGCAGCGCGCTGAACCTCCTGCGCCTCCTGCTGCTGTAAGGTTTGCCACTGCCCCTGTAAAGAGAGGCAATCGTCGTGCACCTGCCGCCAGTTTTCCAGCGACAGATTCTCACTGTTTTCACCAAGCGCATCGGTTTCAGGCAGCGTTTCCAGCACCGGCGCAAGTTGGGCGATTCGAGCCTGTAATTCAGTCAGTTCGTTCTGGCGCTGCTGCCACATTTGCGCTTCGTTCGCCCGTTCGCTCAGCCATGAGGCGACTTCAGCCTCGGTCGGAAGGGACAGACCATGACGGGCCAGCTCGGCGGTTAACGTTGCCTGACGCTGGTCAATATGCTGCTGGAGCTGAGTAATCTGCTCTGTGTGTGCGGTGATTTGCGCTTGCAGGGTATGACGCAGACTTAGTTGGTGAAGCTGCTGCTCGTGCTCTTCCTGGGCGGCAAGCCACGTGGCGATGTCATCCTGCGGTTGCAGCGTCACGTTGAGGCTGGCGGTGACGGTCTGCCACTCTTGAGTAAGTGCTTGCTCTTCCTGAGAAAGCGTTTGTACTTCGCGTTCATCGCGCTGAAGTTGCTGGGTTATCGCCTCAAGTTGACCGCGTAGAGTTGAACCCTCATCGGCCAGCGTTTTGACCTCTTTTTCCAGCGCTTCACGCCGTGTCTGATTCACACTCAGTTCGAGCGTTTGATAGCGCTCAATCGCCGAGTGCGTGGTGGAGCCGCAAAGTGGGCAAGGCATGCCGGATTGCAATAGTGCCCGCTGGCTTTCCAGATCTTTGATCCGGGCTTCCTGCTCGCAAATGATTCTCACATCGGCAAGCTGCTGATTTTTATCTTTATAGCGCTGACGCTTTTCTGTAAGCACCGCATTGCGCTGGGCCAGCTCCTGCTGACGCTGCACAAGCGTGGCGCGTAGCTGCGCCAGTTGCTTTTGCTTCGGGGCGATGTGCCCGTGCAGATTACTCAGCCGCTGGCGTAACGGACGAAGCTGCACATGTTGCGCCAGCGCTTCCGTTACCTGTTGTACCGAAAGGGTCAGCGTGGGAATCGCCAGCGCATCGAGCTTACGCGTGTCGTTCTCCCGCAACTGCTGCCACTGGCGCAGTTGAACGCTGGCGTCGGACTGTTGGGCCAGCAGCGCTTTCCATCCTGCCAGTTCGCTACTCCACAAACGGAAGCGGTCATGTTCCTTCAACCAGTCGGTTAACGTTTGCTGTCCGGCGAGCATAGCGGCCGACTGCGTTTGTGCCTGCTGACGAATACGTCCGCGCAGCGCTAAGCTGCTTTGTAAGCGAGCATTCACTTCCTGAATCTTCTGTCGCGTACGGTCAATCGTAGCCGTTTGTTCCTGGATTCGCTCCCAGTGTGGGCGTAACGCTCTGGCCGGGAGTGCCAGACTCAGCGCCGCCAGTTGCGGCTGCGCCTCTTCCTGCGCCTGAAGTGCAGCCTGTAATGCCTGCTGGTGGCGGTTTATCTCCGCCTGTAGCTCATTTTGCCGCATGAGCCAGTTGAGGTGCTGCTGCTGGGCTTGTTGGCTGGTAAGGTATTGTTTTTCTTCGTCAGTAAGTACCTGCAAACTTTCTGTCAGGGATTGCAATTGCTCTGGCGCTAACAGCGCAACACCGCTGGCCTGGGCCTGCAATTTTTCCAGTTCCGTACGCGCTGATTTGTGCTTTTCAAATACCATGGCGGAGATTTGGCCGTAGATCTCAGTGCCGGTCAGCTCTTCCAGCAGCTCGGCGCGTTCTTTCGGTTTGGCATTGAGAAATGCGGCAAACTGCCCCTGAGACAGCAGCATCGAACGGGTAAAACGTCCGTAATCCAGCCCGGTAAGCTCGGCGGTCATCTCCAGCTTATCTTTGACCTTATCGGCGAGGATTTTACCGTCGGAGCAGCGGGCCAGCTCTACGCGAGGGACCTGCAGATTGCCCTCCGGCTGATTGCGTGCCCGGTTCTGGCTCCAGAATGCGCGGTAGGCTTCGCCCCGCACCTCAAACTCGACCTCGGCCAGACACTCCGCGGTGTCGCGGGTCATCAGGTCGTTTTGCGACTGTGACACGGTATTCAGGCGCGGCGTTTCGTGGTACAGCGCAAGGCAAATTGCGTCCAGCAGGGTCGTTTTCCCCGCACCCGTTGGCCCGGTGATGGCGAATAACCCGTTGCTGGCAAACGGTTCTGCCGTAAAATCGACTTTCCATTCTCCCTTCAGGGAGTTGAGGTTTTTCAGGCGCAGGCTGAGAATTTTCATGCTTCAGCCTCCCCGGCAAGCGTTTGTAAGGTTGCGCTAAACAGCTGGTTAAGCCGCTCACGCTGCGGTTCTTCGAGTTCTTCCAGCGCCAGGCGGCGGTCAAAAACCTCTGCCACGCTCAGCTCGCTTAACGTTTCACGTCGTTCATTGGCCATAATGCGTTCGCGCTGTTCACGACTGCGGCGCACCAGTAGCACTTCTACCGGTAAATCTTCGGTTAAGGCCTGGATCTTACGTTGCATATCATGCAGGTAGTCGTCGGTGGTGATTTCAATATCCAGCCACACCGGTGGCTCTTGCTGCACGCCGCGCCACTGCTCAAGCTGGGTAGTAATGGCGGCTAAATCGCCTTTCAGTACCGCAAGCTGCTGCGTAACCGGCACGGTGAGATTTTCAACGGCGCTGAGTTTCCCCGCGTCAAAGCTCACCAGATGTACACATTTGCTTTTGCCGCACTCGTCAAAACTGAGGGCAATCGGCGAGCCGCAGTAGCGAATATGTTCCGTGCCGCCGATAACCTGCGCCCGGTGAATATGTCCCAGCGCGATGTAGTCTGCCGGTGGGAAGTTTTGCGCCGGGAAGGCGTCCAGCGTACCGATATAAATGTCACGTACGGCGTCGCTTTTACTGGCTCCAACGGTGGTCAAATGCCCGGTCGCAATGATGGGGAGATTGTGGTCGCCGCGCAGCGTGCAGGCATCCTGATACTGCTGCTGATAATAGTCGGTGATTGCGCCCAGTAAATGCTGCTGTTTTTCTTGTCCTGTCAGCCCGGCCTGGCTGGTGATGATGTCGCGCGGACGTAAAAAAGGCACCGGACACAGGATCGCCCCCGGCGTACCGTCGCGTAGCGGCAGTATCTGCGGCCCATGGCCAGCGCTGGCAACCACCGTGGTGTTGAGAAACGCAAGAATATCGCGGGATTCATTGAGCGTGGCGACGGAGTCGTGGTTGCCTGCCAGCACCACCAGATGACAGCCGGTTTGCTGCAGATTGACGACAAAACGGTTATACAGCTCACGGGCATAGCTAGGCGGTGAGCCGGTATCGAAAATATCGCCTGCCACAATAATGGCATCCACCTGCTGGGATTGTGCCGTTTCCAGCAGCCAGTCGAGAAAGGCCTGATGCTCGGCGGCGCGGCTCTTGCTGTAGAAATTTTGGCCCAGATGCCAGTCAGACGTGTGAAGGATGCGCATAAGAGTTCCATGACGGTAAAACAATGGCGGGGATTATAACCCTTCACGAGTGGGAATATCTTGTCTCCGGGCTGTCATAATTCGCCGGGCTGCGTTAAACCTGGACTATCTTTTCATAAATCTGTCATAAAACTGACGCATAATGGCACTGTATTGATGGCAAACGATTTAATTACAAACAGGGCAAATCATGGCGAGACGTATTCTGGTCGTAGAAGATGAAGCTCCAATTCGTGAAATGGTCTGCTTCGTGCTCGAGCAAAACGGATTTCAACCCGTTGAAGCCGAAGACTATGACAGTGCTGTGAACCAACTCAATGAACCCTGGCCGGATCTCGTCCTGCTTGATTGGATGCTTCCCGGCGGCTCGGGTCTACAGTTTATTAAACATCTTAAGCGCGAAGCGATGACGCGGGATATCCCGGTGATGATGCTGACGGCGAGGGGGGAAGAGGAAGATCGCGTCCGGGGGCTGGAAACCGGTGCGGATGACTATATTACCAAGCCCTTTTCTCCCAAGGAGCTGGTGGCGCGTATTAAAGCAGTTCTGCGTCGTATTTCACCGATGGCGGTGGAAGAGGTTATAGAAATGCAGGGGCTAAGCCTTGATCCCACCTCGCATCGCGTGATGACCGGCGAGGATCCGCTGGATATGGGGCCGACCGAATTCAAACTGTTGCACTTCTTTATGACTCATCCCGAGCGTGTCTACAGTCGCGAGCAACTCCTCAATCATGTCTGGGGAACCAATGTGTACGTGGAAGACCGGACAGTGGATGTGCACATCCGCCGCTTACGTAAGGCGCTGGAGCACAGCGGACACGATCGTATGGTGCAGACGGTTCGCGGGACGGGATATCGTTTTTCAACCCGCTTCTGACTGACAAGAATCAGGGCCTGAAGGATTAGGCCGTATAGGGAGTAAGACGTTTGCTAGAACGATTGTCATGGAAAAGGTTGGTACTGGAGCTGATCCTGTGCTGCATACCGGCATTTATCCTTAGCGCTTTTTTCGGTTACCTGCCCTGGTTTTTACTGGCGTCGGTAACGGGCCTGCTTATCTGGCATTTCTGGAATTTATTACGTTTGTCCTGGTGGCTATGGGTCGACAGAAGCATGACGCCGCCGCCGGGGCGAGGCAGTTGGGAGCCGTTGCTGTACGGGCTGCATCAAATGCAACTGCGTAACAAAAAGCGCCGTCGTGAACTGGGTAATCTGATTAAACGTTTTCGCAGCGGGGCGGAATCGCTACCCGACGCGGTGGTGCTGACCACTGAAGAAGGCGGTATCTTCTGGTGTAACGGACTGGCCCAGCAGGTTCTGGGACTGCGCTGGCCGGACGATAGCGGGCAAAATATTCTTAACCTGTTGCGCTACCCGGAATTTACACAATATCTGAAAACGCGCGATTTTAGCCGACCGATCAATCTGGTACTCAATACCGGACGGCATCTGGAAATTCGCGTGATGCCCTATACCGATAAGCAACTGCTGATGGTGGCGCGCGACGTTACCCAGATGCATCAACTGGAAGGTTCACGACGTAACTTTTTCGCCAACGCCAGCCATGAACTGCGTACGCCTCTGACGGTGTTACAAGGGTACCTGGAAATGATGCAGGAGCATCCGCTGGAAGGGACGACGCGTGAAAAAGCGCTGCATACCATGCGTGAACAAACGTATCGCATGGAAGGGCTGGTGAAACAGCTGCTGACGCTGTCAAAAATTGAGGCTGCGCCGACGCTACTGCTGAATGAGAAGGTCGATGTGCCCATGATGCTGCGCGTGCTCGAACACGAAGCGCAAACGCTGAGCCAGCAAAAACATACGTTTACCTTTGATGTTGATAACAGCCTGAACGTGCGGGGTAACGAGGAGCAGTTGCGTAGCGCTATCTCGAATCTTGTCTACAACGCGGTGAACCATACGCCAGCGGGAACGCACATTACCGTACGCTGGCAGCATGTGGCGTCGGGGGCGGAGTTTTGCGTGGAAGACAACGGTCCAGGCATTGCCGCCGAGCATATTCCACGCTTAACCGAACGTTTTTATCGTGTGGATAAGGCGCGATCGCGACAAACGGGCGGCAGCGGACTTGGCCTGGCCATCGTTAAGCATGCGCTGCATCATCACGACAGTCGCTTGAATATCGAAAGCGAACCAGGCGTTGGGACGCGATTTAGTTTCGTGCTCCCGGAACGTTTAATTGCCAAAATTAACGGTTAAGGCGCATTCGTAAGATAATCTTTCCAAAAGCCAGCGCAAGCTGGCTTTTTCTATGCGGTCAATATAACCATCCTGAATTTTACGACGTTTGGTTGTTTTTTGTTCGAACTATTGCCCATACCTTTTTCCATGAAATGGTGTTTTGTGCTAACCCCATTTTTCATATCGCTATATTGTTCTGGTTTTTGGATCCCACCTTGCTTTAAAACGTTATAAGCGTTTAAATTGCGCTCCAGGTGCTGTCATACCGACTGCATTTACGCGGTAAATCGAAAAACTATTCTTCGCCGCGCCAGTCTGGGAGTGTTTCCCGCTGGAATTGAGCAAAAATGCCGCTGTATTGTCCCCCAGGGAAAGGCAAAAATTTATTATTTTCAACACCACATCCACAGGCAGTAAGACTTTATGACCCATCAGTTAAAATCGCGCGATATTATCGCTTTGGGATTTATGACATTTGCACTGTTCGTTGGTGCAGGTAACATCATCTTCCCTCCAATGGTTGGTTTGCAGGCAGGTGAACACGTCTGGACTGCGGCTTTTGGCTTTTTGATTACCGCCGTTGGCCTGCCGGTACTTACCGTTGTCGCGCTGGCGAAAGTCGGTGGTGGTGTGGACCGACTGAGCACGCCTATCGGTAAAGTCGCTGGTTTGCTGCTGGCGACCGTGTGCTATCTGGCTGTTGGTCCGTTATTTGCTACGCCGCGTACCGCAACGGTCTCTTTCGAAGTCGGGATTGCACCGCTGACCGGTGACTCCGCGCTGCCACTGCTTATCTACAGCGTGGTCTATTTCGCGATTGTGATTCTGGTTTCGCTGTATCCGGGCAAACTGCTGGATACGGTTGGTAATTTCCTGGCCCCGCTGAAAATCCTGGCGCTGGTGGTCCTGTCTGTCGCCGCAATCGTCTGGCCAGCAGGCCCGATCAGCAATGCGATGGAAGCCTATCAAACTGCTGCGTTTTCTAATGGCTTCGTGAACGGGTATCTGACCATGGATACGCTGGGCGCGATGGTATTTGGTATTGTTATCGTCAACGCCGCTCGCTCGCGTGGCGTTACTGAAGCGCGTCTGCTGACCCGTTATACCGTTTGGGCGGGTTTGATGGCGGGTGTGGGCTTAACGCTGCTGTATCTCGCGCTGTTCCGTCTGGGTTCAGATAGCGCAATTCTGGTCGATCAATCTGCTAACGGCGCGGCAATTCTGCATGCGTATGTTCAGCACACCTTTGGTGGCGCAGGGAGCTTCCTGCTGGCGGCGTTGATTTTCATCGCCTGTCTGGTCACCGCGGTTGGCCTGACCTGCGCGTGCGCAGAGTTCTTTGCCCAGTACGTTCCACTGTCTTATCGTACGCTGGTATTTATCCTCGGCGGCTTCTCGATGGTGGTCTCTAACCTGGGGCTGAGCCATCTGATTCAGATCTCTATTCCGGTGCTGACGGCTATCTATCCGCCATGTATCGCACTGGTTGTATTAAGTTTTACCCGCTCATGGTGGCATAATTCTTCCCGCGTCATTGCACCTGCGATGTTTATCAGCCTGATTTTTGGTATCCTTGATGGCATTAAAGCTTCTGCAATTGGCGACGTGTTACCGGCCTGGACCCAGCGTTTACCGCTGGCGGAGCAGGGGCTGGCGTGGTTGATGCCAACAGTCGTGATGGTGGTCCTGGCAGTTATCTGGGATCGTGCAGCGGGTCGACAAGTGACCTCCAGCGCACACTAATATCACTGACAATAAGTTTTAACCACGGGGCTATTAACATGGCCCCGTGGTTTTTTATTGTGTTAACAGGTTAGGAATCGATGGAAAGTAATAACAAGCTAAAGCGTGGGCTGAGCACCCGGCACATTCGCTTTATGGCATTAGGTTCAGCAATTGGTACCGGGCTGTTCTACGGCTCGGCCGATGCCATCAAAATGGCGGGGCCAAGCGTGTTGTTGGCCTATATTATCGGCGGCGTAGCGGCGTATATCATTATGCGCGCGCTGGGCGAAATGTCCGTTCATAACCCTGCAGCCAGCTCCTTCTCGCGCTATGCGCAGGAAAACCTCGGACCGCTGGCAGGCTACATAACCGGCTGGACCTACTGTTTTGAAATCCTGATTGTCGCCATTGCCGATGTTACTGCCTTTGGTATTTACATGGGCGTCTGGTTCCCGGCCGTACCGCACTGGATTTGGGTACTCAGCGTGGTATTGATTATCTGCGCCATCAATCTGATGAGCGTGAAGGTGTTTGGCGAGCTGGAATTTTGGTTCTCGTTCTTTAAAGTCGCCACCATTATCATCATGATTGTCGCCGGTTTTGGCATCATCATTTGGGGGATTGGTAACGGCGGACAGCCTACCGGTATCCATAATCTGTGGAGCAACGGCGGTTTCTTCAGCAACGGCTGGCTCGGCATGGTGATGTCGCTACAAATGGTGATGTTCGCCTACGGCGGGATTGAGATTATCGGGATTACCGCTGGCGAAGCCAAAGACCCGGAAAAATCTATTCCGCGCGCCATCAATTCCGTACCGATGCGTATCCTCGTGTTTTACGTGGGGACGCTGTTCGTCATCATGTCTATTTACCCGTGGAACCAGGTCGGCACTGACGGTAGCCCGTTCGTTCTGACGTTCCAGCATATGGGGATTACCTTTGCCGCCGGGATCCTCAACTTCGTAGTCCTGACCGCGTCGCTGTCGGCCATCAACTCTGACGTCTTTGGCGTGGGGCGTATGCTGCACGGTATGGCGGAGCAGGGCAGTGCGCCGAAAATGTTCGCCAAGACGTCGCGTCGTGGCGTGCCATGGGTGACGGTGATGGTGATGACCATCGCGCTGCTGTTTGCGGTGTATCTTAACTACATCATGCCGGAAAACGTCTTCCTGGTGATCGCCTCTCTGGCGACCTTCGCAACGGTATGGGTGTGGATTATGATCCTGCTGTCACAAATTGCCTTCCGTCGTCGTCTGCCGCCGGAAGAGGTTAAGGCGCTGAAATTTAAAGTGCCGGGTGGGGTTGTGACGACCGTCATTGGCCTGATTTTCCTGGTCTTTATCATCGCGCTTATCGGCTATCATCCGGATACCCGCATTTCGCTATACGTCGGCTTTGCGTGGATTATCCTGCTGCTTGCCGGCTGGGTTTTCAAGCGCCGTCGCGAGCGCCAACTGGCTGAAGCGCAGTAATATTTTTGCCGGGTAGCTTAATGTTACCCGGCAATTTTCTCCTCCCCCGTACTCCTCCCCCAATAAACGTTAAGATGATGAGTGATCCTGCACTTCGCTATGGCAAGGTGACGTCATTATCATCAAAGGGGATACGTGATGTTGAACGCCTGGCACCTTCCGGTTGCCCCATTTGTTAAGCAAAACAAAGATCAACTGACGATTACATTATGGCTGGCGGGGGAAAATCCACCCCAGCGGGTGACGCTACGCGCAGAAAACGATAACGAAGAGATTTCGCTGGGTATGCACAAGCAACGCAGCCAGCCACAGCCGGGCGTGACCGCGTGGAGAGCGGCGATCGATCTCTCCAGCGGACAGCCTCGTCGACGCTATAGTTTTAAATTACTTTGGCTCGATCGTCAGCTGTGGTTCACCCCGCAGGGATTCAGCCGTTTTCCGCCTGCGCGTCTGGAGCAGTTTGCTGTTGATGTGCCGGATAACGGTCCGCAGTGGGCCGCCGATCAGATTTTTTACCAAATTTTCCCGGACCGTTTTGCCCGCAGCCAGTCGCGTGAAGCGACTCAGGATAACGTCTATTACCACCACGCTGCCGGACACGATATTGTGCGGCGCGAGTGGGATGAACCGCTTACGGCCCAGGCCGGTGGCTCCACGTTTTATGGCGGCGATTTGGACGGCATCAGCGAAAAGCTGCCGTATCTGAAAACGTTAGGCGTCACGGCGCTGTACCTGAATCCGGTATTTACCGCGCCGAGCGTGCATAAATACGATACCGAAGATTACCGTCATGTTGATCCGCAGTTTGGCGGCGACAGGGCGCTGCTGCGCCTGCGTCACACCACCCAACAGCAGGGGATGCGCCTGATTCTCGACGGTGTTTTTAACCATAGCGGCGATTCACACGCCTGGTTTGACCGACATAATCGGGGAACGGATGGCGCGTGTCATAATCCGCAATCCCCCTGGCGCGACTGGTATCATTTCTCAGCCGACGGCGTCGCGCTCGACTGGCTGGGGTATTCCAGCCTGCCCAAGCTGGACTTTTCCTCTGAAAGCCTGGTGAATGAAATTTATCGCGGCGAAGACAGTATCGTTCGCCACTGGCTGAAAGCGCCGTGGAGTATGGACGGCTGGCGTCTTGACGTGGTGCATATGCTGGGAGAGGCCGGTGGTGCGCACAACAACCTGCAGCACGTGGCCGGAATTACGCAGGCGGCGAAAGAGACCCAGTCAGAGGCGTATGTGGTGGGCGAGCATTTTGGCGACGCGCGCCAATGGTTGCAGGCCGACGCGGAAGATGCCGCCATGAACTATCGCGGTTTTACCTTCCCTGTATGGGGATTCCTCGCCAATACCGATATCTCATACGATCCGCAATTCATTGACGCCCAGACCTGTATGGCGTGGATGGATAACTATCGCGCGGGTTTGTCGCATCAGCAGCAGTTGCGGATGTTCAACCAGCTCGACAGCCACGATACCGCCCGTTTTAAATCTCTGCTCGGTAAAGACGTCGCACGTTTACCGTTGGCGGTGGTGTGGCTGTTTACCTGGCCTGGTGTGCCCTGTATTTACTACGGTGACGAAGTGGGACTGGATGGGAACAACGATCCGTTTTGTCGCAAACCATTCCCGTGGCAGCCTGAAAAACAGGACGCTAACCTGCTGGCGTTGTATCAGCGACTGGCAACATTACGCCACCAGAGCCAGGCGCTGCGCCATGGTGGTTGTCAGGTGATTTACGCCGAGGATAACGTGGTGGTGTTTGTACGCGTGCTAAACCGCCAGCGCGTATTGGTGGCGATTAACCGTGGCCACGCCTGTGAAGTGGTCCTGCCAGCCTCGCCATTACTGAGCGTCAGTCAATGGCAGCACCAGGAGGGCAAAGGCGTGCTTGCCGAGGATATCCTGACGCTGCCGGCGATTTCCGCCTCGGTGTGGATGGGTCATTGATATAAGCGCGTAACATCCGGGCTCGCCAGCAGCGTTTCCCGCCACCAGCGCTGCGCCAGTCCATCGCGGTTATTGCGCCAGGCCATATAGGCCACGTCTTTTTGGCGAAATGAGATGACCGTTTTTTCCACCAGCTCGCCCGTGGCAAGCCACGGGTTAGCAATATGGCGGGGGAGAAATCCGCAGCCCAAGCCGGCCCGCAGTAGCATCACCTTACTGTGGAAATCATCAACGCGAATCTGCGCCTGCTCCTCCATCAGATTGGTTTGTAACGGATGACAAAAGCGGGCGCTGTCGCTAATGACAATCGCCCGGTGCAGGCACAGCTGTTCGTTAGTCAGGCCATCCGGTGCTGCGGCCAGCGGATGCTCAGGCGCAACGACAAACACATTGTCCAGCGTGCCAAGCATTTTGTAGGACCAGGCCGCTGACGTAGGCGGTTCATTAATCGCCCCCAAAATAATATCTGCTCCATTATGCGTCAGTTCCTCCCAGGAGCCCGCCAGCGTATGGTGGGTGAAGTTAAGGCGGGTTTGCTTATTCAGCGCGTGAAATTCATCGATAATGGGCAACAGCGAGGCGAAAGGGAAGGAGTCGTCCAGCGCAATCGCCAGCTCTTTTTCCCAGCCTGAACTCAACTGCACCGCCTGCTTTTCGAGATCTTTTGCCGCACTCAGCAGCAAACGTCCCTTTTCAAGCATCATCTGACCGGTGTCGGTAAATTTTGCCCGGTGACCGGAACGGTCAAGCAACTCGATATTCAAATCACTTTCCAGCTTTTGAATCATATAGCTGAGTGCTGCAGGGGTTTTAAACAACGATTCGGCCGCCGCGGCAAATGAACCCTGTTTATCGAGTGCGTCGAGAATTAGCAAAACATCCAGATTGATGCGCATAAGCAGAAAATATCCTGAAAATTAAACCCCTCTGTTGTACCGAATGGAGAAAAACAATGCCAGTGAATAAATTAGATGAGTCATGCGCATTTTTTTGATGTTGTTTAGGATATATCGCAACACAAAATTAATAGTTTCACTGGATGGTAAGTTTTCTTTAATAACTCGTTAGAAATTTCCCGCTATACTCAACAAGCTTTCTGATTCAGGATCCTGCTGCTGACGGCAGATACAGACCGTTGCCTTTTAACTTATTGATTAAGAAGGTGTGCTATGTCTATTCGGGAACTGATTGACCCTCAAAACTCAACGCTTATTTTTATTGATCATCAGCCGCAAATGTCATTTGGTGTGGCGAATATTGACCGCCAGACTTTGAAAAATAATACCGTGGCATTAGCGAAGGCCGGGAAAATATTTAATGTTCCGGTGATTTATACTTCTGTGGAAACGAAAAGTTTTAGCGGTTATATCTGGCCGGAATTGTTAGCGGTTCATCCTGATGTGAAACCAATTGAACGCACCTCGATGAACTCCTGGGAAGATGCGGCGTTTGTGAAAGCCGTGGCAGCGACCGGGCGTAAAAAATTGATTATCTCCGCGCTGTGGACCGAAGTATGCCTGACTTTCCCGGCGCTGATGGCGCTGGAAGCGGGTTACGAAGTTTATGTGGTAACTGACACTTCTGGCGGCACGTCCGTGGATGCCCACGAGCGTTCTATCGACCGCATGGTACAGGCGGGTGCCGTACCTGTGACCTGGCAACAGGTTCTTCTCGAGTACCAGCGCGACTGGTCCCGCAAAGAAACCTACGACGCCGTCATGGATCTGGTACGTGAGCGCAGCGGCGCCTACGGTATGGGCGTGGATTACGCCTACACCATGGTGCATGGCGCGCCGGAACGTAAAGCCTAAATACACTTCATCCTTCATGTTGCCTCTTTGTTGGCTCCGTTTGCGTACCCCGGTCACTAACTTTTGTCAGCCTCCGGGGATACACAATCTTGCCGCTTCGATGCGCCATGAATGATTTTGTGTATTGCTTCCGTGGCCTAAGCGGGCCTGTTTCCTCTCCACAAGGAACCCTTTATGGCGCAGAACAAACATGTGACGTTGGTGATTTCCCACACCCTGCTGCCTGAACAAGCGCAGCGGTATGAGCAGTGGCTGGGGAAAATCATGCCGGTGGCGGCGGAGTTTCCCGGTCATCTGGGGGCGAATGTGATTCGTCCTGCAGATGGCAACAATCTGTGGAACATCATTATCCGCTTCGACACGCTTGAGCATCTGTATAACTGGACCCAGTCCGATACGCGCCGCGTGCTGGTCGAAGAGATTGCCCCGCTGCTGGCGGAAGGGGATAAAACTGAAATCCGCACCGAAGCGGCGTTCTGGTTTACACCGCCCGCGCCCCATGTACGTCAGCCCAGGCGCTGGAAACAGTTTCTGATAACCCTGCTGGTGATTTTTCCCAGCACCAATCTGGTGCCGTGGTTGACCGGCATTGTGCTGCCTGCCATGAAGGGCTCGTTACTCCTGCATCTGATCAATGATGCCTGTGTGGTTGCGCTGGTGGTCTGGTTCTGGATGCCCATCGTAACCCGTCTGTTTGCCGGATGGCTGAAAAAAGCCTGACCGGTTTCTCAGGAGATTGTTATGTCTCAAACTGCCACACTGATTCTGACTCACGGAAAAATTCATACTCTCGAAAGACAAAACCCGCAGGTCGAGGCGGTGGCGATCGCCAATGGTAAGATCCTGGCGACCGGTAGCCACGATCGAATCATGAGTTTTGCCACCGACGGGACGCAGGTTGTCGATCTGCAGGGACATACGGTGATCCCGGGCCTGAACGATTCGCACCTGCACCTCATTCGCGGCGGTCTGAATTACAACCTGGAATTGCGTTGGGAAGGCGTACCGTCGCTGGCGGACGCGCTGCGCATGCTCAAAGAGCAGGCTGACAGAACGCCATCGCCGCAATGGGTGCGCGTGGTGGGCGGCTGGAGCGAATTCCAGTTTGCCGAACGTCGCATGCCAACCCTCGAAGAACTGAATGAAGCTGCCCCGGATACCCCAGTTTTTGTTCTGCACCTCTACGACAGAGCTTTGCTGAACCGTGCCGCACTGAAAGCAGTCGGCTACACCAAGGCGACGCCGGACCCGGCGGGCGGTGAGATTGTGCGTGATAGCAACGGTAACCCAACCGGGATGCTGATCGCCAAACCCAACGCCATGATCCTTTATTCGACGCTGGCAAAAGGACCAAAACTGCCGCTGGAAATGCAGGTCAACTCGACCCGGCAGTTTATGCGCGAGCTGAACCGTCTCGGGCTGACCAGCGCCATCGATGCAGGCGGTGGTTTTCAGAACTACCCGGAAGATTACGAGATAATTGAGCAGTTACACGCCAACAAACAGATGACGGTGCGCATCGCCTACAACTTGTTTACCCAGCGTCCGCAGCAGGAACTGGAAGACTTTGAACGCTGGACCGATATGCTCAAACCAGGGCAGGGGACCGACTTCTACCGTGCCAATGGGGCAGGGGGAAATGCTGGTCTTCTCGGCCGCGGATTTTGAAGACTTCCTCCAGCCACGCCCGGATCTGCCGGAAGGTATGGAAGATGAGCTGGAGCGCGTGGTGCGCCACCTCGTGGAGCACCGCTGGCCGTTCCGCCTGCACGCCACCTACGATGAATCCATCAGCCGAATGCTCGACGTATTCGAGAAGGTGAATCGCGATATCCCGTTCAATGGGCTGCACTGGTTCTTCGATCACGCTGAAACGATTACCGAACGGAATATCGAGCGCGTAAAAGCGCTGGGGGGCGGGATCGCTGTTCAGCACCGTATGGCGTTCCAGGGCGAATATTTTGTCGATCGCTACGGCAAAGATGCGGTCAAACATACCCCGCCGGTGGCGAAAATGCTGGCGGCTGAAGTTCCGGTAGGGCTGGGGACTGATGCCACCCGCGTGGCCAGCTACAACCCGTGGACAGCGCTCTACTGGCTGGTTTCGGGACGTACTGTGGGAGGGCTGGCAATGTACGATGATAACAATCGTCTGCCGCGCGATGTGGCGCTGGAACTGTGGACGGCCGGTAGCGCCTGGTTCTCCAGCGAACAGGGTAAGAAAGGGCGCATCGAGAAAGACCAACTGGCCGACCTGGTGGTGCTGTCTAAAGATTACTTCAGTGTGCCGGAAGAGGAGATCAAACGCATAGAGTCGGTAATGACCATTGTCGATGGCAAAGTGGTGTATGCGGCCGGGCATTTCACTCCGCTGGCGCCGCCGGCCATCCCGGTTGTACCTGACTGGTCGCCGGTGGTAAAAGTGCCGGGGCACTATCGCTCAGCGCCGCCTGTTGCGGCAAAAATTGGCGCAATGGTGCAGATGCACCAGTGCTGCGGCAGCTGCGGCGTACACGGTCATCAACATGATATAGCGCGTAAATCGGCAATTCCGGTGTCAGATGACCGGGCTTTCTGGGGCGCGCTTGGCTGCTCCTGCTTCGCGTTTTAATCCCTCATCACAGCCCCTGGCCAAACGCAGGGGCTGATTGTCTATTCTGAAAAGCGGTTCATCGTGTTAACCGATATGGCGCAACTGCAACAATTTGTGTCATTCTGGTCTGTCTTTATACAGTGAAGGTGGAAACATGGATGAGCTGCTAACCCTTGGCTGCATTGTATTATTCTTCGCGCTGGTGGTGGTTCCTGGCCTCGCGATCGTGGCATTCAGACGCAGTGCGGCTGTACGTTCTGAGCTGATGGTCTTGCGCCGTCGGGTAGAGGAGCTGGAGCTGCGCGGTGTGGTGCAGACCAGCGCCGTTGAGCCAACGGCAGCAAAAGATATTGTTCCTGCCGATGCGCCAACGGCTGCGATGAGCAGCGTATCGCCGGAGCCTGTAACTGAGCCGCCGCCTGAGCCCGTTAACCCGTGGGCTTCACAGCCGAAGCCGGATAATGCGGCGGTATCTACGCCCGACGTCGAGCGGCCTTCTGCTTTTGGCGGGGTAATGTCATCGCTGGTGCGCTGGTTTATGCAGGGTAACCCGTTGGCAAAGCTCGGTATTTTGCTCCTGTTTTTGGGGCTTTCTTTCCTGCTGCGTTATACGGTCGAACATTCTCTGTTTCCGCTGGAGCTGCGTCTGGTGGCGGCCGCGCTGTTCGCTATTGTGCTGTTGGCGTTGGGCTGGCGGCTGCGGCATAAGCAACCGATTTATGCGCTGATATTACAGGGGGGAGCTACCGGAGCACTCTATCTCACCGTCTTTGGCGCGTTCCGGCTGTGGCAAATGCTGCCAATGACGCTGGCATTTGCGCTGCTGGTGGTGATTTGTGCGGCGAGTGTGGGGCTGGCTATTCTGCAAAAGGCGCTCAGCCTGGCGATGCTGGCAAGTCTTGGCGGTTATCTCGCGCCGCTGTTGCTTTCCACCGGCGGCGGCAGTCATGTCGCGCTCTTCTCATTCTATCTTCTGCTCTCGGTCGGCATTCTCGCCATCAGCATCTGGCAGCACTGGCGGGAGCTTAATCTGCTTGGCCTGCTGTTCACCTTCGGCGTTGGCGGGGTATGGGGCCTGGAGGACTATCGACCAGAGTATTACCTGAGTTGCCAACTGTTCCTGATCGCCAACACGATTATTTTTGGCGTGCTGAGCGTGGCGTTGTCGCTCCGGGCGCAGGAAAAAGGCAAACAGATTATTGACGGCGTACTGCTGTTTGCCCCACCGCTGATCGGTTTTGGAATGCAGTATGCCATTACCCGGCATATGGCTTATGGTCCGGCGCTTAGTGCGCTGGGCTACGGTGGTTTCTATCTGGTGTTAGCAAAGTTTGCGTTGCGGCGTTCCTCTTCTCTGGGGAGACCTCTGGTATTGTCCGCCCTGGCGCTCGGTGGTGCGTTTACCACTCTTGCTATCCCGTTGGCGCTTTCAGCCCGTTGGACGGCGATGGCCTGGTCGCTGGAGGGGCTTGGGATCCTCTGGCTGGGCGTGCAACAACAGCAACGACGCATGAGTTATAGCGGTACGGCGCTGCTCGTGCTGGCCGTGGGGAGCGCGCTATGGGCGCTGGCGAACGAAACAACCGCGCTCTCAGTCATGCTGATTTTTGCCGTGCTCAGCCTCAGTTGGCTGGTTGCTGCATGGCTATGGCGCAATATTTGGATGCCGGGCAGTTGGGCGCTACTCGCTGGTGGTTTGGTTTTCTGGATTGTTGCGCTCGTTGCGGCATCGCAACTCGTTCTGAAACAGGATCGGTGGGTACTGTCTGGCGTGCTGGCATTAATGGCGGTATCGAGCTGGGGCTGGCGAAGTATCGCGGGTCGCCTGGCGTGGCGGGAGCTGGATGCCAGTAAATGGCTGCTGTGGCCGATGATGCTGGTGATGCTGATCTATCAGATCTCTGTACAGCAGATTTTTGCGGCGGGCTGGCCGAATCTGGCCTGGTGCGCGGCGCTAATTGTTGCGGTAGCGCTGCTCTGGCGTGACGCACCAATATTACCGCCAATGCTTTCCAGACTGGCGCATTTATCGTTCTTCTGGATGATTTTACTGGCGCTCGCGGTTGAGCTGTTCTGGTTCGCGCAGGGGCTGCCGTGGGGAAGGGCTGCGTGGGGTAGCGGCCTGATGATGGCGGCTGGCGGGCTGCTTATTTTCCTGATTTATCAGTCTGTTCATCGACAAATCTGGCCGTTTCGCATCTGGCCGGCCCTCTATTCTGTTCAGGCGATGGTTCCCGTTGTGCTGGTGCTGGTAGGTCTGCTCGTGCTGACGAATTTACAAGATGGCGTGGTTTATCGTCAGACTTATCTGCCGTTGCTCAACCCGCTGGAAGAGGGCGCAGCTTTTGCCCTGCTGGGCTTGGTGGTGTTTTATCGCGCGTCTGAACGCTATTTCCCGGCGCAGCTTTCGGTATGTCGCCCATGGCCGGTTGTGGCGCTGATGGCGCTCAGCTTTTGGTGGCTCAATGGTGTGCTGCTGCGCGCATTGTCCTGGTATGGCGAGGTTGCGTGGCGTGTAGACGCACTATGGGATTCACGGCTGATTCAAACCTGTTTTGCTCTGTTCTGGATGCTGGCGGCATTGGTGGTGATGCTATGGGCGACCCGGCGTCGCTCGCGTCGGGAATGGCTGTGTGGCGCGGTATTGTTGGGGATAGTCATTGTGAAACTGATGCTGGTGGACAGCGCAGGAGGCGGCGGCCTGGCGCGCGCGGTTGCGTTTATCGGTGTGGCCATTCTGGTGTTGATTATCGGGTATTTTTCACCATTACCGCCCAAAGCTGGAGAAGAAAAATGAAATGGATGAAAGCGGTGTTATGCAGCGTACTGCTGGGCGTGACAGGCGCGGCGGTAAGCAGCGATGAAGTGAAAGAGTCTCCGGCGGACTACGTAACGGGGGTGACGCTGGAAACTACGGGCACATCGCCGTGGTATCGCCTTTCGCTACCTCCGGCGGTGTATCCGGGTACCGCCTGGGCGGATTTGCGCGATGTCCGGGTCTTTAACCATCTGGGGGAGACGGTGCCGTTTACTCTGGTGGCGCAGAAAACCCAGCCCGTTACGCCAGAGGCAGTGGCGCTGCGTTTTTTCCCGCTTGATATGTCACCGGTTGCGCCGCGTGAGGAGGGGCAACGAGGCGGAGACGCTATTGTTTTACGCTCGAAGAGCGGCATTGAAATTCATTTGCAAAGTGATGATGTCAAAGCGCTCGGCCAGAGCTATTTACTGACGCTCCCGGAAGAGACGAAAGATGCCTTTTCACTGGCGCAGTTACGCCTGAACTGGGACTCGCAGGCGGGCAACTGGCAGGGGAAAGCCTCGGTTTATGCAAGCAGTGATTTGCGCTACTGGCGACCCGTGCAGGAAGATGCGCCGTTAATGGATCTGACGCGTGATAACGATCGCCTGAAAATGGACACCATCAGCGCCAGCCTCACGCTTTCTGTGGAGGCGACTCGCTACCTGCTGGTGATCCTCGACTCGCAAAGTCCGGCGCTGACGTTAAACAGCGTGAGCGCGATAGCGGCCAGCAGCGAGCCGGAATCCGAGCGTATCGTGATTGAAGCCCAGGGGATTAAGGTTTCGGATGACGAAGCCGTCTGGCGATGGGCGCAGCCCCAGCCGCTGACCTCGCTTCGCATCGATCTGGAAAGTGAAGGTGTTTTACCGGTGGAACTGGCCTGGCGCAGCGCTGAAAAAGAGCCCTGGCAGCCGCTGACAAAAACCATGCTTTACAATCTGGACTGGAGGAGTGCGGAAGATATTCGTCTTTCCGGTCAGTTGGTTGAGGCCGTCCGGATGACGACCATTAACGCCCGGTTGCCAGAGAGGCTGCCTGAGTTGAGCGGCATGCGCGACAGTTATCAACTGGTGTTTAATACGCAGGGCAAAGGGCCTTATATGCTGGCGTGGGGAAACCGGGCGGCGAAAAAGGCAGATGTTGGTCTCGATATGCTGATCCCGGCGTCGCTGCGTAAATCGCAGGAGATAGATTATCTACCGTGGGCGACTCTTCAGGAGAGCGTGGCGCTTGGTGGTGAAGCGCGATTGACGGCAACGTCAGTAGCTGAGCAACAAAGCCAGTGGAAAACGCTGATGGTGTGGGGGGCGTTAATTCTTGGGGTCGCCGTACTGGTGCTTATGGCGTGGCGAATCTGGCGTGAAGTGAAAAAGGATAATCCGACATAGACCAATGAAAAAGGCCCGCATTTGCGGGCCTCTTACGATTCATGCCAATTACAGGCTGGAAACGTTCTCGGTCAGGTATTTTGCTACGCCGTCCGGAGACGCGTTCATACCTTCTTTACCTTTTTCCCACTGTGCCGGGCAAACGTCGCCGTGCTCTTCGTGGAACTGCAGCGCGTCAACCATGCGCAGCATTTCGTCGATGTTACGACCCAGCGGCAGATCGTTAACCACCTGGTGGCGAACAACGCCGTTAGCGTCGATCAGGAAAGAACCGCGCAGAGCAACGCCCGCTTCCGGGTGCTCGATGCCGTAGGCTTTCTGGATTTCGCGTTTGATGTCAGCAACCATTGCGTATTTCACTGCACCGATGCCGCCTTTGTCGACAGGGGTGTTACGCCATGCGTTGTGGACAAATTCAGAGTCGAAGGAAACGCCAACAACTTCCACGCCGCGCTTCTGGAATTCTTCGTAACGTTTGTCGAAAGCGATCAGTTCAGACGGGCAAACGAAGGTGAAGTCCATCGGCCAGAAGAACAGAACGGTAGTTTTACCGTTGGTATGCTGTTTGAAGTTGAAGTTTTCAACGATCTCACCGCTACCCAGTACCGCAGCTGCTGTGAAATCCGGAGCCTGACGAGTTACCAGTACCATATAATTCTCCTGCAATGTTAAGGGGTTTTTGGAACGCAACGCGGGCCAGTATAGAGAGTGTTCGGGAATAAGACAAAGAGGCGCTGGCAATCAATGAGACAGGTTTCGTCTATCAATCTTTTGCCGGATGGCGGCTACTGCTTATCCGGCGGCTAATACGGGCTGTAGTCAAAGGGTTTTACGCTGCGCCTGTTCCATCATTTGCGGATAAAACTGCCAGAACCGTTCCTCTAACGCATCGTAATGCGTATCCAGGTCATACCATGAGTCACGCAAGGCATCGAGTCGTGGGCGGCGGCTGGCCATGCCATTCAGGACGTTCTGGATAAAATCCATGTCCCGATAGCGCTCAAGCCATTTCTCTGACCATATATAGTTGTTTAAATTGATAAAGCGCGGTGGCGATTCAGGCAAAATAGTGGTCACCTGGGTGCGAGCATAGCGGACAAAGTCCGCCAGCGGGAAGTCGGGGGATATTTCCGACCAGTGGCGCGACAGAAAATGATCCCACATTACGTCCAGCGTAATCGGCGCGACACGGCGCGTTTCGCTGCGAAACCACTCTTTGGCTTCACGCACCTGCGGCAGGTTATCGGTCATCACGTCGATACGACGGTGCATGAAGATGCCTTCCACCACGTCAGGCGAATAGTGCGTTTCCGGATTGCCCCGGACAAAGTCGGCCAACAAATTGCCGGAAAGCGAGCTGTCGGCAAGGTGAGCCAGATGCAAATGTGCAAGAAAATTCATATCCACTTCATCCTTCAAACTGCCTCTTTGTTGGCTGCCTTCACTCACCCCAGTCACTTACTTGAGTAAGCTCCCGGGGACTCATTCAGTTGCCGCCTCGATGCATCTTGAATGATTTTGTGTATAGATTATGTCTTTTAACTTGAGGGGTAAAGGTTGCAGGGAGGACGCCCCGGCACTAGACTACCCGCCTCTTATTTTAGTCTGAGTCAGTGTCATGCGCGTTACCGATTTCACCTTTGAACTACCCGAATCCCTGATTGCCCACTATCCGCAAGCTGAGCGCAGTAGTTGCCGCTTGCTGTCTTTGGACGGGCCGACGGGCGCGCTGACGCACGGTACTTTCACCGATTTGCTCGATAAGCTCAACCCTGGCGATTTGCTGGTCTTTAACAACACCCGCGTTATTCCGGCGCGTCTGTTTGGCCGTAAAGCCAGCGGCGGCAAGATTGAAGTGCTGGTCGAGCGTATGCTGGATGACAAACGTATTCTGGCGCATATTCGCGCCTCGAAAGCGCCGAAACCGGGGGCCGAGCTGCTGCTGGGCGACGACGAAAGTATTAAAGCAACGATGGTGGCACGCCATGACGCGCTGTTTGAAGTCGAGTTTAACGACGAGCGCAGCGTACTGGATATCCTTAACGCCATCGGCCATATGCCGCTGCCACCGTATATTGACCGTCCGGATGAAGACGCCGATCGCGAGCTGTATCAGACCGTGTATAGCGAAAAACCGGGTGCGGTCGCCGCGCCGACTGCGGGTCTGCACTTTGACGATCCGCTGCTGGCTAAGCTGCGCGATAAAGGCATTGAAATGGCGTTCGTCACGCTGCACGTGGGCGCGGGGACTTTCCAGCCGGTGCGCGTAGACACCATCGAAGATCACATCATGCACTCCGAATATGCGGAAGTGCCGCAGGATGTCGTTGATGCTGTGCTGGCGGCAAAAGCGCGCGGCAACCGCGTGATTGCGGTGGGCACCACCTCCGTACGTTCACTGGAAAGCGCGGCACAGGCGGCCAAAAACGACCTTATCGAGCCGTTTTTCGGCGATACGCAAATATTCATTTATCCTGGCTATAAATATCAGGTGATTGATGCCCTGGTAACCAACTTCCACCTGCCGGAATCAACGCTGATCATGCTGGTTTCCGCGTTTGCTGGTTATAAAAACACCATGCACGCCTATCATGAAGCGGTAAAAGCGGAATATCGCTTTTTTAGTTACGGTGATGCGATGTTTATCACGTACAATCCGCAGGCTATTTCTGAGCGTGTCGGGGAATAAATCCGCGATATGAGTATTTAAAACGTCGGACTGTTTTTCTGACGCAGGAGTTAAGATGAAATTTGAACTGGATACCACAGACGGTCGCGCTCGCCGCGGCCGCCTGGTTTTTGATCGTGGCGTAGTAGAAACACCTGCTTTTATGCCGGTCGGTACTTACGGCACCGTGAAAGGCATGACGCCGGAAGAAGTTGAAGCAACTGGCGCGCAGATTATCCTCGGTAACACCTTCCACCTGTGGCTGCGCCCGGGGCAGGAAATCATGAAACTGCATGGCGATCTGCACGATTTTATGCAGTGGAAAGGGCCAATCCTCACCGATTCCGGCGGCTTCCAGGTTTTCAGCCTGGGTGATATCCGTAAGATTACCGAGCAGGGCGTGCATTTCCGTAACCCGATCAACGGCGATCCGATTTTCCTCGATCCCGAGAAATCAATGGAGATTCAATACGATCTCGGTTCCGATATCGTCATGATCTTCGACGAATGTACACCGTATCCGGCCGACTGGGACTATGCTAAACGCTCGATGGAGATGTCTCTGCGTTGGGCGAAGCGCAGTCGGGATCGTTTTGATAGCCTCGGCAACAAAAATGCGCTTTTTGGCATCATTCAGGGCAGTGTTTACGAAGATTTACGTGATATCTCCGTTAAAGGTCTGGTAGACATCGGTTTTGATGGCTACGCTGTCGGCGGTTTGGCTGTCGGTGAGCCGAAGGAAGATATGCACCGCATCCTGGAGCATGTATGCCCACAGATTCCGGCAGATAAACCTCGTTACCTGATGGGCGTCGGCAAACCAGAAGATCTGGTTGAAGGCGTACGTCGCGGTATCGATATGTTTGACTGCGTGATGCCAACGCGAAATGCCCGTAATGGTCATTTGTTTGTGACTGACGGCGTGGTAAAAATTCGTAACGCGAAACATAAAAGCGACACCAGTCCGCTCGATGCTGAGTGTGATTGCTACACCTGTCGCAATTATTCGCGCGCTTACTTGCATCATCTCGACCGTTGCAACGAAATATTGGGCGCGCGACTCAACACGATTCATAACCTTCGCTACTACCAGCGTTTGATGGCGGGTTTACGCAAGGCTATTGAAGAGGGTAAATTAGAGAGCTTCGTGACCGATTTTTACCAACGTCAGGGTAGACCAGTTCCACCTGTGAACGTTGATTAATTTTAATAATGAGGGAATTTGAATGAGCTTTTTTATTTCTGATGCGGTAGCGGCAACAGGTGCTCCGGCGCAGGGCAGCCCGATGTCTCTGATTCTGATGCTGGTGGTGTTTGGTCTGATTTTCTACTTCATGATCCTGCGCCCGCAGCAAAAGCGCACCAAAGAACACAAAAATCTGATGAACTCCATTGCGAAAGGCGATGAAGTGCTGACTAACGGTGGTCTGGTGGGTCGCGTGACCAAAGTAGCAGAATCTGGCTACATCGCTATCGCGCTGAACGACACCACTGAAGTGGTTATTAAACGTGATTTCGTAGCTGCCGTTCTGCCGAAAGGCACCATGAAGGCGCTGTAATTTATTGTTTTCCCAAAGGGAACTGCCGTGTTAAACCGTTATCCTTTGTGGAAGTATGTCATGCTGATCGTCGTTATTGTCGTCGGTCTGCTCTATGCGCTTCCCAACCTGTATGGTGAGGATCCGGCTGTTCAAATCACTGGCGTGCGCGGTGCCGCCGCCAGTGAGCAAACGCTGATCCAGGTCCAGAAAACGTTACAAGAAGATAAAATCACACCTAAGTCTGTGGCTCTGGAAGAGGGTGCTATTCTTGCGCGCTTCGACTCCACTGATACCCAACTGCGCGCTCGTGAAGTGTTAATGGGCGTATTGGGCGATCAATACGTCGTGGCGCTTAACCTTGCACCGGCAACTCCACGCTGGCTGGCAGCCATTCACGCAGAACCGATGAAACTCGGTCTTGACCTGCGTGGCGGCGTTCACTTCCTGATGGAAGTGGATATGGACACCGCGCTAAGTAAGTTGCAGGAACAAAATATCGATAGCCTGCGCAGCGATCTGCGTGAAAAAGGCATTCCTTATACTACTGTTCGCAAAGAAGATAACTACGGTCTGAGCATCACCTTCCGTGATAGCAGCGCCCGTGATGAAGCTATCTCTTACCTGAGCAAGCGTCACCAGGATCTGGTTATTTCCAGCCAGGGCAGCAATGCTCTGCGTGCGGTGATGACCGATGCGCGCCTGAGCGAAGCCCGTGAATACGCGGTACAGCAGAACATCAACATTCTGCGTAATCGTGTTAACCAACTGGGTGTTGCTGAGCCGGTGGTCCAACGTCAGGGTGCTGACCGCATTGTGGTCGAACTGCCAGGCATTCAGGATACCGCGCGTGCGAAAGAAATTCTGGGCGCTACCGCGACGCTGGAATTCCGTCTGGTGAACACCAACGTTGACCAGTCTGCTGC
This sequence comes from Citrobacter sp. KTE151, assembly GCF_000398845.1. Lineage (NCBI taxonomy): Bacteria > Pseudomonadati > Pseudomonadota > Gammaproteobacteria > Enterobacterales > Enterobacteriaceae > Citrobacter > Citrobacter sp. KTE151. Next base: position 281,969 of record NZ_KB976063.1, read on the forward strand.
GGCATCCGGGCGTGTACCGGGTGATTCGGAAGTGAAACAGTCTCGTGAAGGTCAGCCGGTTGTGCTGTACAAACGCGTGATCCTGACCGGTGATCATATCACCGACTCCACTTCCAGCCAGGACGAATACAATCAGCCGCAGGTTAACATCTCGCTGGATAGCGCGGGTGGTAACATCATGTCCAACTTCACCAAGGACAACATCGGTAAGCCGATGGCGACCCTGTTCGTGGAGTACAAAGACAGCGGTAAAAAAGATGCCAACGGTCGCGCAGTGCTGGTGAAACAGGAAGAGGTGATTAACATCGCCAATATCCAGTCTCGCCTGGGCAACAGCTTCCGTATCACCGGTATTAACAACCCGAACGAAGCGCGTCAGCTTTCTCTGCTGTTACGTGCCGGTGCGTTGATTGCGCCGATTCAGATTGTTGAAGAACGTACCATCGGTCCTACCCTGGGTATGCAGAACATTAAACAGGGTCTGGAAGCGTGTCTGGCCGGTCTGGTGGTGTCTATTCTGTTCATGATCTTCTTCTATAAGAAGTTCGGTCTGATCGCGACCAGTGCGCTGATTGCTAACCTGGTACTGATTGTCGGTATTATGTCGCTGCTGCCGGGCGCTACGCTGAGTATGCCGGGGATTGCGGGGATCGTCTTAACCCTAGCCGTCGCGGTCGATGCGAACGTACTGATTAACGAACGTATCAAAGAAGAGTTGAGTAACGGGCGTTCGGTGCAGCAGGCCATCAATGAAGGTTATGCGGGTGCATTTAGCTCCATCTTTGATGCGAACATTACGACGCTGATTAAGGTCATTATCCTGTACGCAGTTGGCACCGGGGCAATTAAAGGGTTCGCGATTACTACCGGTATTGGTGTGGCGACGTCGATGTTTACCGCGATTGTCGGTACACGTGCCATCGTAAACCTGTTGTATGGCGGCAAGCGCGTCAAAAAGCTGTCAATCTGAGGAGTGCGAAGTGGCACAGGAATATACTGTTGAACAATTGAACCACGGCCGTAAAGTCTGGGACTTTATGCGCTGGGACTACTGGGCTTTCGGCATTTCAGGTTTCCTGCTGATTGCGGCCATCGTGGTGATGGGCGTACGCGGGTTTAACTGGGGTCTCGATTTCACCGGTGGTACGGTAATTGAAATCACGCTGGAAAAACCGGCCGATATGGACGTGATGCGCGATGCGCTGGAGAAAGCGGGCTTTGTTGATCCGCTTCTGCAGAACTTCGGCAGCAGCCACGACATTATGGTGCGTATGCCGCCAACTGAAGGCGCAGACGGCGGTCAGGTGCTGGGCAGCAAAGTGTTGAGTGTGATTAACGAATCCACCAACCAAAACGCCGCGGTGAAGCGAATTGAATTCGTGGGTCCGAGCGTGGGTGCAGATCTGGCGCAAACCGGTGCAATGGCGCTGATGGCGGCGTTAATATCCATCCTGGTGTACGTCGGTTTCCGCTTTGAGTGGCGACTGGCGGCAGGGGTAGTTATCGCTCTGGCGCACGACGTGATTATCACACTTGGGATCCTGTCGTTGTTCCATATCGAGATTGATCTGACTATCGTCGCATCGTTGATGTCGGTAATCGGTTACTCGCTGAACGACAGTATCGTCGTATCTGACCGTATTCGTGAAAACTTCCGCAAAATTCGTCGCGGTACGCCTTACGAAATCTTTAACGTGTCATTGACTCAGACGCTGCACCGTACGTTGATTACGTCCGGTACGACGTTGATGGTTATTCTGATGCTGTTCCTGTTCGGTGGTCCGGTACTGGAAGGCTTCTCGCTGACGATGCTGATCGGTGTTTCCATCGGTACTGCATCTTCTATCTACGTAGCATCGGCGCTGGCGCTGAAGCTGGGTATGAAGCGTGAGCACATGCTGCAGCAGAAGGTTGAGAAAGAAGGGGCGGATCAACCGTCAATTCTGCCTTAAACTATTAAGAGTGAAGATACTGGAATCCCGATCGCAAGGTCGGGATTTTTTTTGCCTGTGATTTGGTAGCAGTCCATTATCTTTTCCGGTCGCCATACTACTGACAGTATGCTGTCAGTAGCCCTGTCTTATAGTCCTTCTGAGATTACCCACACAGGCAGGAGGAAGTATGAATAACGTAATTAGCTGGTTTGAAATCCCCGTGGCACAAATGGAGCGCGCCATTGCTTTTTATGAGCCAGTGATGCAGGTTTCTTTGCGTCGTGAGAATATGGACAGCGCGGAGCTGGCCGTATTTCCACATCAGGATCCTGCTCCCGGCGGGGCGCTGGCTAAATTTGACGGTATTACGCCTTCAGCGCAGGGCGCTATTATTTATCTGCATACGGACGATTTGGCTGCAACGCTTAAACGCGTCGCCACCGCTGGCGGTCAGTGCGTGTTTGGTCCGCTCGAACTGGGGCAGGATATTGGCACTATTGCGCTGTTTACTGACAGCGAAGGCAATCGTGTTGGTTTACATCAACCCGCGTAATATTTTCAGGACTGAGGATTAAAATGACCAGACGCGCCGACCGCTTGTTTCAGATTGTACAAATCCTGCGTGGCAGGCGAGTGACAACGGCGGCGCTGCTGGCAGAACGTCTTGAGGTTTCTGAACGGACGATTTATCGCGATATCCGCGATCTCTCTTTATCCGGCGTGCCCATTGAAGGTGAAGTGGGCAGTGGATACCGCTTAATGGCGGGGTTTGATCTGCCGCCGTTGATGTTAACGCATCGCGAATCAGAAGCGTTAATGGTAGCGATTCGGTTGCTGAAAACATGGGGCGGGGATTCACTCTCACAGGCGCTGGAATCCGCGCAGGAAAAAGTGCTGGCGATATTGCCGCCAGAGTGTCGGCGCAGAGCCGAGCAAACGCGGGTTTTCGCGCCAGATTTTGGCAATCAGCCGCATTCACGCAGTGCTTTTGATCTCATACATCGCGCGGTTTCGGCGCAGCAGGTGCTGGCGCTGCATTATCGCGACGAGTCCGGGAATCTCTCCTGGCGCGACGTTCAGCCGCTGGGGTTATTTTTCTGGGGTGAGCACTGGTTGCTGGTTGCCTGGTGCGAGAAACGTAACGATTATCGCTGCTTTCGCGTTGATCGGTGTCTGAAGATCACGCCGCTCGACAGGCATTTTCGTGAATCTGCAGATCGCTCGCTAAGTGATTTTTTACGTAAAGTACGCTGTGAAGACCAGCTATAAAAAAGCCAGCGGTTAAGCTGGCTTGTCTGCGATAAATTGGCAGGATTAGAAGTTGTAACCTACGACCAGGTAACCACCCCAACCGGTAGAACGGACGTTAAAGTTGCCTTTATTGAAGTTCAGCTCTGCATCATCATTCCATTGACCCCCGTTGTGCCAGTAACGAGCGACGACGGAATAATGCCAGTGATCGTAATTCAGCGCCAGAATATGGCTGGAAGCGATAGAGTTGTTAGTACGCGCTTTATTGCCATTAAGATCGGAGAAATCATCGTCGCCCAGATCGGATCCCCAATCGAAGTTGGTAAAGCCAATGTAGCTAAGATTACCGCCCCACAGTTCAGTGATTGGTACAAAATATTTCACTTTGAAACGATAGCCGTCCCACTCGTTTTCGTTGGCTGCACCGTAGTTCTGCCACTGATATTTGGCATACACGTTAAGAGACAGGCTCATCGGCAGACCGGTATCGATATCGGTACCCAGACCCATATACCAGGTGCTCTGGCGGCCATCTTTGTTACGACCCATATCGTAGATGTAGTTATTGGCGAAGTACCACTCTTTGAATGGACCGAAGCTCAGGTCGGTGCCGGTCAGTTTATCGATGGAGAAGCGCGGTTCAATTTCCATAAACAGCGGAGAACCGTGGTTCCAGATACCTTTCGCATCAGTGTTACCACCAAAGAAGACAGGTGCATCCATGTAACCATAGAAATCGAACCAATCTTTTTTCGCAAAAGCTTCATATTCCAGGTAGGTATCGTTGCGAATCTGCGGTCCGAAACGGGTGTGGTAGCTTCCCACTACGTTGACGCTCTGGTGCCACCAGTCGGACAGATATTGCGGTTTGTCATTTTCTGCAGCGTTGGCAGTAAAAGACGAGGAGAGCGCCAGCACTGCACCGGCTGCAAGTAATGTTTTTTTCATATGTATGCCACTGTTTGAAATCCCTTTCGGGAGTGAAAAAGGCGCAAATTGCGTTTCTAAATATTTCGTGTTTCTTCGGAGCCTATTATAAAAATCATTGTTCACAAAAATATGTGTTGTTTCACAGTTCTATCATTTACGTAATCGATTGCGTTCACGTTTGCTTACTTTAGGCGGCGAATTGTACTGGCTCCCATGAATGTTGCCAAGTTTTACCAGAAATATCGGTTATGTCAGGTGAGTAACAAAACGGGCCGGAGTGATGTTGCGGAACGCACAAAACGTCCCGCAAAAAAGTTTATTGATTAACAGGCTGGATGTCGTGGATACGAACAAATCTTAACTGGTCCGGAGAGAGGCCATTTATCTGCAGCGGAATGTCTACGTCGCTGGGAGCAAGGATACTTGCCGGGGCCGTTACCAATTGGTTCTGAACGTTCGTTTCCTGATAGTTATCCGTGGTGCCCTGAATTTGTCCATACTCGACGGTGGCGCTAAAGGCGGGTAAAGGCGTAGTGGATTCACCCTGAATACGTAATGTAAGCCGCGTGCCGTCGGCGTTCGGCGCAATATTGACAAGTGACATCCGTAACATGCCAATCTGGCTGTCCAGTCGGGCTGGTGTATTGGAACCCGGCAGCAGATAGGCTCCGCTGGTTGATTTGGCATTCAACATATTTTGTTGTGTAATTTTTACCGTTTCCTGATTTAGCTGTGTCATCTCTTTATTCAACGTGCTAACGCTTTGACGCATCTGGCGTACTTCGCTTTGCTGTGCGCATGCGCTAAGACTAAAGAGACTTCCCACCAGGAGAATTCTTAGGTAACGTCTTGTCATTGTGATTACTTCCTTCATTGTCGCGATAGCATAATGGTAGTGCGCACCGAGCACGAAGGCATCGATCCTTTGTCTCAAAAGCGCTGCGCCTTTGTTGTCACGCCAGTTCAGGGTAAAATAGATTTCTGTTAACCACTGAGGACAGGACGCCGTATGCATTGCCCATTCTGTTTCGCCGTAGACACTAAGGTAATTGACTCTCGTCTTGTAGGCGAGGGCTCCTCAGTACGCCGCCGTCGGCAGTGTCTGGTCTGTAACGAACGTTTCACCACTTTTGAAGTGGCTGAACTTGTCATGCCACGCGTTGTGAAAAGCAACGATGTGCGTGAACCCTTTAATGAAGATAAGCTGCGCAGCGGCATGCTCAGAGCGCTTGAGAAACGTCCGGTCAGCTCAGATGACGTCGAAATGGCGTTGAACCATATCAAATCACAACTGCGTGCGACTGGCGAGCGTGAGGTGCCGAGCAAGATGATCGGCAACCTGGTGATGGAGCAGTTGAAAAAACTCGATAAAGTCGCCTACATCCGCTTTGCCTCGGTTTACCGGAGTTTCGAAGATATCAAAGAATTTGGCGAAGAGATTGCTCGCCTACAGGACTAAGCCATGCAGGATGAATTGTACATGGCGCGCGCGCTGAAGCTTGCTGCGCGCGGACGTTTTACCACTCACCCCAATCCCAACGTGGGCTGCGTGATTGTCAAAGATGGGGAGATCGTCGGTGAAGGGTATCATCACCGCGCGGGTGAACCGCATGCCGAAGTCCACGCTCTGCGCATGGCTGGAGAAAAAGCGCAAGGGGCGACTGCCTATGTAACGCTTGAACCCTGCAGCCATCATGGTCGTACCCCCCCGTGCTGCGATGCGCTGATTGCCGCAGGCGTGTCACGTGTGGTTGCAGCGATGCAGGATCCCAATCCGCAGGTAGCAGGTCGTGGTCTCTACCGTTTGCAACAGGCGGGCATTGACGTCAGTCACGGGCTGATGATGAGCGAGGTTGAGCAGCTTAATAAAGGCTTTCTCAAGCGTATGCGTACGGGATTCCCCTACGTGCAGCTTAAACTTGGTGCGTCGCTTGATGGGCGTACGGCGATGGCCAGTGGTGAAAGCCAGTGGATAACCTCGCCACAGGCGCGTCGCGATGTGCAACGATTACGGGCGCAAAGCCACGCCATCTTAACCAGCAGCGCTACGGTGTTGGCTGACGACCCTCAGCTTACCGTGCGTTGGTCGGAACTTGGGGAGTCAACCCAGGCGAGTTACCCGCAGGAAAATCTGCGCCAGCCTATCCGCATTGTTGTTGATAGCCAGAATCAGGTCACGCCGGAACACCGTATTGTGCAACAGCCTGGAGAAACCTGGATTGCCCGGACAAAAGATGATCCTCGTAGTTGGCCGGAGACGGTGCGCAGCCTGAAGGTGCCGGAACATAACGGGCACCTGGATCTGGTGGTGCTGATGATGCAACTGGGCAAGCAGCAAATTAACAGCATTTGGGTTGAAGCAGGTCCAACGCTTGCGGGCGCGTTATTACAGGCCGGACTGGTCGATGAGCTAATCGTGTATGTTGCGCCTAAACTGTTAGGCAGCGATGCACGAGGATTATGTGTGCTTCCAGGCCTTGAGAAACTGGCTGACGCCCCCCATTTCAAATTCAACGAAATACGCCATGTAGGTCCGGACCTTTGCCTGCATTTAGTGGGCGCATGATCTCCCGGTTCGAAAGGGAAGCAGCGCACAGATTATTATGATAAAATCCGCCCCCCTGCGGGGTCTAGTGAATCCGAAGGAAGAATATGAACATTATTGAAGCTAACGTTGCTACCCCGGACGCTCGCGTCGCCATCACCATTGCGCGTTTCAACAACTTTATCAATGACAGCCTGCTGGAAGGTGCGATCGACGCCCTGAAACGTATTGGTCAGGTTAAAGATGAAAACATTACCGTCGTTTGGGTTCCGGGCGCGTATGAGCTGCCGCTGGCAGCCTCAGTACTTGCAAAATCCGGTAAATACGACGCGGTGATTGCGTTAGGTACGGTGATTCGTGGTGGCACCGCGCACTTCGAATATGTGGCTGGCGGTGCAAGCAATGGCCTGGCGCATGTCGCTCAGGACAGTGGCATTCCGGTAGCCTTCGGTGTTCTGACCACCGAAAGTATTGAACAAGCCATCGAACGTGCTGGCACTAAAGCTGGCAACAAAGGCGCAGAAGCTGCACTGACTGCACTTGAAATGATTAATGTATTGAAAGCCATCAAGGCCTGATTTTTGTAAGGGGAAATCCGTGAAACCTGCTGCTCGTCGCCGCGCCCGTGAGTGTGCCGTCCAGGCGCTCTACTCCTGGCAGTTGTCCCAGAACGACATCGCTGATGTTGAATACCAGTTCCTGGCGGAACAGGACGTAAAAGATGTCGACGTTCTGTATTTCCGTGAACTGCTGTCCGGGGTGGCGACTAACAGCGCGTACCTGGATGGATTAATGAAGCCTTATCTGTCTCGTCTGTTGGAAGAGCTGGGTCAGGTAGAAAAAGCCGTGCTGCGTATTGCGCTGTTTGAACTGTCTAAACGTAGTGATGTGCCGTACAAAGTGGCCATCAACGAAGCGATTGAACTGGCGAAAACCTTCGGCGCTGAAGACAGCCATAAATTCGTGAACGGCGTACTGGATAAAGCAGCACCTGTGATTCGCCCCAACAAAAAGTAATCCCGAGGCCGGCTGGATGGTGGAACTTGTTTCCGCTGCCCCCGGCTTTTTCTTTTTTTTCTGCTGAGGCATAACGTATGGCATGCGGCGAATTTTCCCTGATTGCCCGTTATTTTGACCGCGTAAGAACGTCTCGTCTTGATGTCGAAACCGGTATTGGTGACGATTGCGCACTTCTGAACATCCCTGAAAAACAAACGCTGGCGATCAGCACCGATACGCTGGTGGCAGGCAACCACTTCCTCCCCGACATTGATCCCACCGATCTCGCCTGGAAAGCGCTGGCGGTGAATTTGAGCGATCTGGCGGCGATGGGAGCCGATCCTGCGTGGCTGACGCTGGCGCTCACACTGCCTGACGTCGATGAAGTCTGGCTTGAAGCCTTCAGCGATGGCCTGTTTGAACTCCTTAATTACTATGATATGCAGCTGATAGGTGGTGACACCACGCGTGGGCCACTGTCGATGACGCTGGGTATCCACGGCTACGTCCCTGTTGGACGGGCCTTAAAACGCTCCGGTGCGAAACCGGGGGACTGGATTTATGTGACCGGTACGCCGGGCGACAGCGCGGCCGGGCTGGCGATTTTGCAGGATCGCTTGCAGGTGGCAGATGCAAAAGACGCAGACTATCTGCTTAAACGTCATCTGCGTCCAACACCGCGTATTTTGCAGGGACAAGCCCTGCGCGATCTGGCCAGTGCGGCTATCGATATTTCCGACGGCCTGATTTCCGATCTGGGGCATATCGTCAATGCCTGCGGCTGTGGGGCGCGGGTTAACGTCGATGCGTTGCCATACTCTACGGCATTTGCCCAACACGTTGAGCCGGAACAAGCCCTGCGCTGGGCGCTTTCGGGTGGTGAAGATTATGAGTTATGCTTTACCGTACCGGAAATTAACCGTGGCGCACTGGACGTGGCGCTGGGGAATCTCGGCGCATCGTTTACCTGCATTGGGCAGATGAGCGCGGACGTGGAAGGCATTCACTTTACGCGCGACGGAAAACCCGTCACGTTCGACTGGAAAGGATATGACCATTTTGCCGCGCCTTAAAAAAGATGTCGCCAAAAGTCGCCTGAGTATGCGCAATCCGTGGCACCTGTTGGCCACCGGTTTTGGCAGCGGGCTGAGCCCAATTGTTCCAGGCACGATGGGATCGCTGGCGGCGATCCCTTTTTGGTATTTAATGACGTTTCTGCCGTGGCAGCTGTATTCACTGGTGGTCATGTTGTCTATCTGTATCGGCGTTTATCTGTGCCATCAAACGGCGAAAGATATGGGCGTGCACGATCACGGTAGCATTGTCTGGGACGAGTTTGTCGGGATGTGGATAACCCTGATGGCGCTGCCGACCCACGACTGGCAGTGGGTCGCCGCCGGATTTGTGATTTTCCGTATTCTGGATATGTGGAAGCCGTGGCCGATCCGTTGGTTCGATCGCAACGTGCATGGCGGTACGGGGATCATGATTGATGATATTGTGGCCGGAATACTCTCCGCCGGAATTTTGTATTTTATCGGCCATCACTGGCCGGTAGGTATCATTTAAATGGGCTTGCCGGATGGCAGCGTAAACGCCTTATCCGGCCTGGAAACACGATGGCGGTTTCGTAGGCCCGATAAGCGTAGCGCCATCGGGCAATGCCAGATTATTTAAATCCGACCACCGGATGCTGTTTGTACGGCGTTTCCAGCTCGGCAATCTGCTCTGGCTTCAGCGTCAAATCCACCGCATTAAGTAACTCATCCAACTGTTCCTCGCGCGAAGTGCCGATAATCGGCGCTGCCACCCCCGGTTTGCTCAGCAGCCAGGCCAGCGCAACCTGCGCACGCGTTACGCCTAATTCCTCACTGACACCGGTCAGCCGCGCGGCAATTTGCGCGTCGTTTTCATCGCTCTCACGGTATAAATTTTTACCGACTTCATCAGAAACCAGACGTGCGGTCGTTTCTCCCCAGGGGCGCGTCAGGCGACCACGCGCCAGCGGACTCCATGGGATCACCGCGACGCCTTCCTGATAGCAAAGCGGCAGCATTTCGCGTTCTTCCTCACGGTAGATCAGGTTGTAGTGATCCTGCATGCTAACGAACTGCGCCCAGCCGTGTTGTTTCTGTAAGGCCAGCGCCTGAGCAAACTGAGACGCGTGCATGGATGAGGCGCCAATATAGCGAGCTTTACCGGCTTTCACTACGTCGTTAAGGGTTTCCAGCGTTTCTTCGATAGGCGTATTGTAATCCCAGCGGTGAATTTGCAGGATGTCCACATAGTCCATACCCAGGCGTCTGAGGCTATCGTCGATTGAGCGCAAGATTTGTGCGCGGGATAATCCTTCCGCTAAATCATCAACCTGGTGAAAAACCTTGGTGGCGACCACGACATCTTCGCGGCGGGCGAAATCACGCAGTGCGCGGCCGACAATCTCTTCGCTGCTGCCAGCGGAGTAGCTGTTGGCGGTATCAAAAAAGTTAATGCCGCCTTCAAGAGCGTGTTTGATTATCGGGCGGCTGCTTTCTTCTGGTAGCGTCCAGGCGTGATTGCCGCGATTGGGCTCGCCAAACGTCATGCAACCCAGGCAAAGGCGGGAGACCCGTAGGTCGGTTTTTCCTAAGGTGTTGTATTTCATTAATCCACTCCTGCTATGCTCGTGATGAGTTAAGCATAGCAGGAGCGGGGAGGGGATTATGCCAGCCAGGCCTTGATTTTGGCCTCAATTCCGGCGGCATTAAGTCCCAGTTCGGCGCGAGCCTCGTCCTGAGTCCCCTGCGGGATGAAGAAGTCAGGCAGGCCAATGTTCAGCACCGGAACAGGCTTGCGATGGGCCATTAGCACTTCGTTTACGCCGCTACCAGCGCCGCCCATAATGGCATTCTCTTCAAGGGTGACCAGCACCTCGTGTTGGGCTGCCATTTCGAGGATCACCGTTTCATCCAACGGTTTCACAAAGCGCATATCAACCAGCGTGGCGTTCAGTGATTCTGCGACCTGAGCGGCTTCCGGCATTAGGGTGCCGAAGTTGAGGATCGCCACTTTCTCCCCGTGACGCTTCACGATGCCTTTGCCGATTGGCAGATGTTCCAGCGGCGCCAGCTCAACACCCACCGCGTTACCGCGCGGATAACGTACGACCGTTGGACCGTCGTTGTAATGATAGCCGGTGAACAGCATCTGGCGACATTCGTTCTCATCGCTTGGGGTCATAATGACCATTTCCGGGATGCAGCGCAGGAAAGAGAGGTCGAACGCCCCTTGGTGGGTTTGTCCATCTGCGCCAACGATACCTGCCCGGTCGACGGCGAACAGGACCGGCAGTTTCTGGATGGCGACATCATGCAGTACCTGATCGTAAGCGCGTTGCAGGAAGGTGGAGTAAATAGCCACGACCGGCTTATAACCGCCAATCGCCAGACCGGCCGCAAACGTCACCGCGTGCTGCTCGGCAATCGCCACATCAAAGTAGCGGTCCGGGAACTTACGTGAGAACTCCACCATACCGGAGCCTTCGCGCATCGCCGGGGTGATCGCCATCAGCTTATTGTCTTTCGCCGCGGTCTCACACAGCCAGTCACCGAAGATTTTTGAATAGCTCGGCAGGCCGCCGCTGCTTTTCGGCAGACATCCGCTGGATGGATCGAATTTTGGTACCGCGTGGAACGTAATCGGATCTTTTTCCGCAGGCTCGTAGCCACGACCTTTTTTGGTCATGATGTGCAGGAACTGTGGACCTTTGAGATCGCGCATGTTCTTAAGCGTGGTGATAAGCCCCAGCACGTCGTGACCGTCCACCGGACCAATATAGTTAAAGCCCAGCTCTTCAAACAGCGTACCCGGCACAACCATGCCTTTGATGTGCTCTTCGGTACGTTTGAGCAGTTCTTTAATCGGTGGCACACCGGAGAACACTTTCTTCCCGCCTTCGCGCAGCGAGGAGTAGAGTTTGCCAGAGAGCAGTTGCGCCAGGTGATTGTTCAGCGCGCCGACGTTCTCTGAAATCGACATTTCGTTGTCGTTGAGGATAACCAGCATGTCGGGCTTAATATCACCCGCGTGGTTCATCGCTTCAAACGCCATGCCTGCGGTGATCGCACCGTCCCCAATCACACAAACGGTACGGCGTTCCTTGCCTTCTTTCTCGGCGGCAACCGCAATACCGATACCTGCGCTGATGGAGGTTGAGGAGTGCCCTACGCTCAGTACGTCATATTCGCTCTCACCGCGCCATGGGAATGGATGCAAACCGCCTTTCTGCCGAATGGTGCCGATTTTATCGCGGCGGCCGGTCAGAATTTTGTGCGGGTAAGCCTGATGTCCCACATCCCAGATTAACTGGTCAAACGGGGTGTTGTAGACGTAGTGCAGCGCTACGGTGAGTTCCACCGTGCCCAGACCAGAGGCGAAGTGCCCGCTGGAACGGCTTACGCTGTCGAGCAAATAGCGGCGCAGTTCGTCGCAAAGCTTTGGCAGGCTCTCTTTTGGCAGCAGGCGTAACTCCTGAGTGGAGTCGACCAGCGCCAGGGTCGGGTATTTGGCTATATCAAAACTCATCGCAAGCTCATGGGATATGTTGGTTTATTTATCACGCTGGATTATGTAGTCCGCTAGCGCTTCCAGTGCCGAGGTATCGAGTGACTGTGCGGCCAGCAAACTTAGCGACTGGCGGGCATCCTCAATTAAATCCCGGGCTTTATTCTGGGCTTGCTCAAGACCCAGAAGTGCAGGATAGGTACTTTTGCCAAGCTGCTGGTCAGCACCCTGACGTTTACCCAATGTTGCAGTATCGCCTACCACATCCAGGATGTCATCCTGAACCTGGAAGGCCAGACCGATGCTTTCTGCGTACTTGTCGAGTATTGCCAGGCATTCTCGCCCTTTATCGCCTGCGCTTAACGCACCCAGACGCACGGCGGCGCGAATCAATGCCCCGGTTTTATGGCGGTGAATACGCTCCAGCGCATCCAGTTCTACCTGATGGCCTTCAGCGTCCAGATCCAACGCCTGACCGCCGCACATACCGGCGATACCGCTGGCCTGGGCCAGTTCAGAGATCATCGCGATGCGGTCACGATCAGAAACTTCCGGCATCGGGGCGTCGCTGATAATGGAGAACGCCAGCGTTTGTAGCGCATCTCCGGCCAGGATCGCATTAGCCTCGCCAAATTTTACGTGGCAGGTCGGCAGACCGCGGCGCAGGTCATCGTCGTCCATCGCGGGTAAGTCATCGTGCATCAGCGAATAGGCATGGATACACTCGACGGCGGCAGCGGGAGCATCAAGCGTACTCAGGCTGACGCCAAACATCTGACCGGTCGCATACACCAGAAACGGGCGCAGACGTTTACCGCCTAATAATGCGCCATATTGCATGGTTTCGACCACGGGAGTGTTCTGAAAGGGCAATGGCGCGATAAAACGGCTCAGTGCCTGGTTGGCCTGCTCAACGCAAGCCTGTAGCTGCTGCGTAAAATCCATTTACTCATTATCCGGTGTGAAAGGCGTAAGGGCGGCGTCTTCAGTATCTGACAGCAGGATTTGTACGCGCTGTTCAGCCTGCTGCAACTTGACCTGTCCCTGACGTGCTAACTGTACGCCACGTTCAAATTCGTTCAGCGCTTCTTCCAGCGGCAGGTCGCCGCTTTCCAGACGGGTAACAATCTGTTCCAGGTCGCTCAGCGCTGTTTCAAAACTGGCTGGCGCTTCATTTTTCTTCGGCATAATGAATGTCTGACTCTCTGTATTGGCAGCACAAGGCTATGGTAACGGACTCGCACTGATAAGCAAATAACGCACAATGGTAAGGCGATGTGCACAGGATGACCATGATGGTGGTATACTTGCGCGCCTGGATGCAGCCGCAGGGTATGGGCTGCTGTATTTTTTTCCATTACAAGTCATTCAGACTTGCCAAAGAACCATTGCCGCCATGAAGTTTATCATTAAATTGTTCCCAGAAATCACCATCAAAAGCCAATCTGTGCGTTTGCGCTTTATAAAAATTCTGACAGGGAACATTCGTAACGTTTTAAAGCACTATGATGAAGACCTTGCCGTGGTCCGCCACTGGGATCACGTTGAGGTTCGCGCTAAAGATGAAAGCCAGCGCCTGGATATTCGCGACGCGCTGACCCGTATTCCGGGGATCCACCATATTCTCGAAGTTGAAGACGTGCCGTTTACCGATATGCACGATATTTTCGAGAAAGCGCTGGTGCAGTATCGCGATCAACTGGAAGGCAAAACATTCTGCGTACGCGTTAAGCGTCGCGGTAAGCATGAGTTTAGCTCTATTGAAGTGGAACGCTATGTTGGCGGTGGACTGAACCAGCATATTGAATCCGCGCGCGTGAAGCTGACGAAGCCGGACGTGACGGTTAATCTTGAAATCGAAAACGACCGTCTGCTGCTGGTTAAAGGCCGCTATGAAGGTATTGGCGGTTTCCCGATCGGGACGCAGGAAGATGTACTGTCGCTGATTTCCGGTGGTTTCGACTCCGGCGTGTCCAGCTATATGCTGATGCGTCGCGGCTGCCGCGTGCACTACTGCTTCTTTAATCTCGGCGGCGCAGCGCATGAAATCGGCGTTCGTCAGGTGGCGCATTATCTGTGGAACCGCTTTGGTAGCTCGCATCGCGTGCGTTTTGTCGCGATCAACTTTGAGCCGGTGGTTGGCGAGATCCTGGAGAAAGTCGACGACGGTCAGATGGGCGTGGTCCTTAAACGTATGATGGTTCGTGCAGCGTCGAAAGTCGCTGAGCGCTACGGCGTACAGGCGCTGGTAACCGGTGAAGCGCTGGGCCAGGTGTCCAGCCAGACGCTGACCAACCTGCGCCTGATCGATAACGTTTCTGACACCCTGATCCTGCGCCCGCTTATCTCCCATGATAAGGAGCACATCATTAATCTGGCGCGTGAAATTGGTACTGAGGACTTTGCCCGTACCATGCCGGAATACTGCGGTGTGATTTCAAAAAGCCCGACGGTGAAAGCGATTAAAGCGAAGATTGAGGCCGAAGAAGAAAACTTCGATTTCTCTATCCTCGATAAAGTGGTTGAAGAAGCGAACAATATCGATATTCGTGATATCGCCCAGCAGACGCAGCAGACCGTGGTGGAAGTGGAAACCGTGAGCGGCTTCGGCCCGAACGATGTGATTCTGGATATCCGCTCTGTGGATGAACAGGATGACAAACCGCTGAAGGTTGACGGTGTGGACGTCGTTTCTCTGCCGTTCTACAAACTGAGCACCAAATTCGGCGATCTGGACCAGAGTAAAACCTGGCTGCTGTGGTGTGAACGCGGAGTGATGAGCCGTCTGCAGGCGCTGTATCTGCGCGAGCAGGGCTTTGAAAACGTGAAGGTATATCGCCCGTAGTGACTTTTGCCTGAGGGTGCTGCGCTTATCAGGCCTGCAAGCGGTATGTTGTGTAGGCCTGATAAATTGTTTACGCTGCCATCCGGCAATATAACAATATTATTCAAAACGGATGGGGAGCTTTTTCCCGTTCGACTCCCAGACACCCTGATAGACGCCGTCTTTTAACTCCAGCGTTATCTTCTCTTCCGATTGTTCAGCGGCAGAGGTCTTCAGTACATAATGTTGATTGTCGGCTGTGTCGCATTTACCGTTTAATTCAATCGGTGCGCCAAATTTCTGGTAAAAGTAAGCCCCTTCAAAAAAATCACCGTATTTGCAGTCGACCTTCAACACAATACGCATGCTTTTTCCCAACGTGCCGTACATGACCTTGCCGTCAATGCCGGGCGCTGGCGAAACCGGTGTAGATCTCTTTGCGGCAGTCAGATACTGGCCGTAAGGCGTGAGCTGATTATGCAGTTCAACGGTCGGGATTTTCGTGGTGAAATCGCTCAGTTCGTCACCCGCGCGATTGGCGTGGTTGCTACAACGTCCGTTCAGGAAAGCCAGATGGTCTTTTTGCAGGGAGAATTTGTCGATGTAGTACAGACCGTCGGTGTAGGTTGCACACGATGCGTAGAATTCGGCAAAGCCAGAATCTCCACCGTCTTCTTTTATTTGCTCCGGCTTTTGTGATTTCTGTGCGGCAACAAAGGTATCAATTTGGCTGCGGATATCTTTTCTGATACGGGTGTTTAATTCGGTCATCGTGGAGCGGGAAAAGAGGTCGTTAAGGGTAATTGTCGCGCCGTTGGCTAAATCGAAGCTGATCGGTACATTGTACGACTCGCAATACGCCCCGCAGCCTTCGACAAACATGTTGAGGGTCAACACTTTGGCGTCGCGATACTCAACCGTGTAGTCAAGGTTTGCGGTGGGATTCATCTCTGATTTCGCAAACTGATTCACGGTCGCTCGTGGATTATTTCCCGGTAGCTGATTGATAAAGCTTGTGAAAATATAATCGTTAATGCGTTTTGCAACCTGTGGGTTATCCGTTGAGGTAAACCACGGCACGCGATATTGCATCTCAGTGCTTGCGGGATAGCGATACTCAAGGCTCTCAATTTCAAGTTGAGTCGCACTGGCGTAGCCGGAAAGGAGCAGTAAAGCCACTCCGCTCAGATATCCTTTCATCATAATTCCTTGAATGCGAGTGGCCTGAAGATTACTCGTAGTAGTTATAAATTCCCGCTGCCATAACCAGTTGTGATGCCACTTCGTAAGCTTTTTCGCGACTCACCAGGAGATCAATGATTTTTAAACCGAAATCGATTGAGGTTCCCGGTCCCTGGCTGGTTAACAGATTGACGCGCGGATCCCATACGACGCGCTTATCCTGCCACTGGTCAGTGGGAATATTGTCTTTCAGCGCCGGAAAACCGGTCATGTTACCGATGGGAAAAATATCGTGTGGGACGAGGACTGTGGCGGCAGCGGCGCAAATTGCCGCGACAATGCGCCCGGAGCGATGAAACTGTTTCACGGTTTCGACAAGCAGAGGGCTGTCGCGAAAACACTCGGCGCCTTTAATACCGCCGGGCAGCACGATAATGTCGAAATCCCCGTCAGCAACTTCCACTAATGGTGCATCCGCCAGTAGTTTTACTCCGCGTGAGCACACGATCGTCAGGCCGCCATCGCTGGCAACGCTTGCGGTCGTGACCTTAATTCCGCCGCGAACCAGCAGATCGATAGTGGTGACCGCTTCGGTCTCTTCACTACCAGGGGCGAGACATACCAGTGCTTGAGCGCTCATACTCACTTTCCTTTCTCTTAACCATTTCAAACAGGCGGGCATTTTCCGGTACGGCGATGCCGTGCGCGCGGGCGCGTTTTAACAAATAACCAGTAATGTAGTCGATCTCAGTATGGCGCAGGGCATGTATGTCTTGCAGCATTGATGAGATATTTTCCGCCGTACTGTCAATCACTTGCTCAACATAATAGCGTAAATCATCTGCTGATGTGTGGTGGCCTTCGCGTTCAATGACCGCCGCCACCTCCTCGCAGATGAGCGCTATTTTTTCAGGATGATGGCGTAACTCTCCATTTGAGCAATCCCATAATGCGGTCAGCGGGTTAATGACGCAGTTGACGGCCAGCTTGCGCCACAACTCAGCGCGAATATTGTTGTGCCAGGCGACGTCCGGCAGCACCTCTTGCAGGACTTCAGCCAGATAACTGAAATCACCGTCTTGTTCACGCGCCGGACCAATCCTTGTTGTTCCCTGAGCGACATGAATGATCACGTTCCCGTCACGGCGTGCCGCGTGGGTTGTGGTGCCCATCAATAGAGGTTGCTTAATGTTATGCAACTCTTCAATCGTCCCCATACCGTTGTGAATCAGCAGAATGGGAGTGGTGTCAGGCAGAATGGCGGCCAGGCCTTTGACCGCATCAGAAACCTGCCAGGCTTTCAGAGTGACAAGCAACAGGTCGCTTTTCGCCAAAAAATCGGGGGCGTTTGCCGTCAGGGATTCATTGAATACTGACCCATCCGTGTCGATCAGGTTAACGCTGCAATAGGGTTGCGGTACGCGTAGCCACCCCTGAACCTCATGTCCATGTTTGCACAGCGTGGTTAGCCAAAGCTGTCCTAACGCTCCACATCCCAGTACGGTAATTTTCATTCTTCCTCCTCACCTGCAACATCACCAGGTGTTAATCCATATCGGCCGTACCCCATTATTGTTCGCAGGTATCAGTACCACGTACAATTAAAGGATACAGCCTAGTATAGCGCTGTCTGTTGTGTAACTTTGCAGGTATTATGCTTCGCATCAAAAATGAAGGGAGAGGAAAAGATGCCATCTTTCGATATTGTTTCTGAAGTTGATCTTCAGGAAGCCCGTAACGCGGTAGATAACGCCAGCCGCGAAGTGGAGTCACGCTTTGATTTTCGTGGCGTTGAAGCGACTTTTGAGCTGAACGAGTCGAATAAGACGATTAAGGTGCTAAGCGAGTCTGATTTCCAGGTCAATCAGCTGCTGGATATTTTACGTGCCAAGCTGCTGAAACGTGGTATTGAAGGCACTTCGTTGGACGTACCAGAAACCTTCGTGCACAGCGGTAAAACCTGGTTTGTTGAAGCTAAGCTGAAACAGGGCATTGAAAGCGCGGTGCAAAAGAAAATCGTTAAGCTGATCAAAGACAGCAAACTGAAGGTGCAGGCGCAGATTCAGGGCGAAGAAATCCGCGTGACCGGCAAGGCGCGTGACGATCTGCAATCCGTTATGGCGCTGGTTCGCGGCGGCGATCTCGGCCAGCCGTTCCAGTTTAAGAACTTCCGCGATTAAGCCGTAATGCCTGATGGCGCTACGCTTATCCGGCCTACAGGTTGCACACGCTATTTGTAGGCCGGATCAAACGATAGTCGCCATCTGGCACTCTTCACGCCTGGCTGATGGCCTGTTCAACCTCAAATCGATTCGTCACTTTGCTGTCGATTTTCACGTAAGCCGAATGCTCTTTCGCAACAATTAACACTTCGCTTATCCCTTCTTTAGCCAGCAGACGCTGCTTTAGGGTGTCATCTGCGGCAATCTCAGGCGGGATTTCCACTCGCAGGCTGCTGACATACGGCGGCTCTTTCATTGTGCTTGCCACCAACAACCAAACTGCCGCCAGAAGCGCGCCGGCCAGGAATACCGCCTGACCATCAAACATTTCGACCACCCAACCGCCGAGCGAACCGCCAATCGCCACGCCAAGAAACTGGCTGGTGGAGTAAACGCCCATCGCTGTGCCTTTATAGCCAGCCGGAGACTCTTTGCTGATAAGCGAGGGGAGGAGGGCCTCCATCAGGTTGAAGGCGAGGAAGAATATCTGAACGCCCGCAATCAGCCCCCAAAAACGCACGTTAGCGCTCCACAATACAATCTCTGCGATAAGGATCAGTAACACGCAGGCGAGGAATACGCGCTTCATCCGCCGCTTCACTTCTGCGTAAATGATGAACGGCACCACGGAAACAAAGGACAGCAGCATCGTCACCAGATAAATTTTCCAGTGCTCTGCGGCGGGGAAACCGGCTTTCGCCAGTTGGCCCGGTAAGGCGACGAAAGTGGACATCAACAAAATGTGCAGACACATGATGCCAAAGTTGAGCTTGAGCAGTTTGGGCTCCGCCAGCACTTTGCTGAAGCTGCCTTTTACCATGCCAGATTCGCGGTTCAGCACGTGGCTGGTGCTATTGGGAACGACCCAAATGGTTAGCACGATGCCGGTGGTTGCAAGAGCTGCAATCATCCAGAACAGCGCGTGTAGTCCCAGCGCATGGGTAACGATCGGTCCTAGCACCATCGCAATGGCGAAGGTGATACCAAAGCTGACGCCGATAAACGCCATCGCTTTGGTACGGTTTTGCTCACGGGTTAAGTCGGAAAGCAGCGCCATCACGGCGGCGGCAATCGCGCCAGAGCCTTGCAAAGCGCGACCGAGAATAATGCCCCAGATTGAATCGGAGAGGGCGGCAATCACGCTGCCGAGAACGAATACCGCCAGCCCGCCGACGATAAGCGGCTTACGACCGATGCGGTCAGAAAGCAGACCAAAGGGGATCTGGAAAACGGCTTGCGCCAGACCATAAATGCCAATGGCAAGGCCAATCAGCGCTTCACTGGCCCCCTGTAGCGCCATACCGTACGTGGTCAGAACCGGCAGAACCATAAACATGCCAAGCATGCGCAACGAGAATACGGTCCCTAAACCCCAGGTGGCGCGCAACTCACCGGGCGTCATTTTGTAATCGTTCATTCCCACCTCTGTATTAATTTCGCGCCTAGTGTAAAGCGGGGAAGGAGTGCGGTAAACCTCTACGATATGTGGAATTGTGTAGTGGGAAAATCGTAATAATTACAGCTGCAACTAATTTACTTGCGATAATTACAGGTGTAGTCTTTTTGTGGTTATTTCTAATGGAAAGAGGGAAAAGGAAAATGGCGATTCCGGGCAATATGTGGATTTATGACGATGGTGGCGCGCTGATTAAGGGCGGGTGTGATGTAGAGGGAAGAGAATACAGTATTGAATTTAAAGGCTTTCATCACAATTTGTCTATTCCCACTGATAACGGTACAGGCAAGCCAACAGGCACACGCCAACATTCACCGATGATGATCATCAAAGAGTTTGACTACTCTAGCCCGTATTTATACAAAGCTGTCGCTTCTGGTCAGAATCTTAAGTCTGCAGAGATTCGTTGGTACAAAATCAATGATGCCGGTCAGGAAGTTGAATACTTCAATATGTTTCTGGAAGGGGTGCGGATTGTCTCCGTTTCTCCCTCGATGGCTGGTCCAGAGGACATGAATAATAACCATCTTGAAACCATAGAATTACGCTACGAAAAAATCACCTGGAAGCATTGCGACGGGAACATTATCTATACCGACGCATGGAATGACCGGCAGACGGTATAATGGGGGATTGAATGGACACAACTGAAGAGGCGAATGGAACCTATTGGTATCATGGTCACGCTAACGTAACGTCGGGTGAACTGTTTGATTTGATATTCATTGAGCAGTTGGCAGATTCATTAGGTATCACCACGGAAGCTGTTATGCTGGTTTTGATCGGTCAACCATTTATTCCTGTCAAAGGAAAACTATCAGCAGCCACGAACACTCCGGGCACTAGTATTGCATCAATTCTATGTAGAAAACTTCTGAAAGGGGCTCGGTTCCCGTTTGGTTTAAGACTACACGCTCCTATGGGGAAGTTTTCCAAATTGAAGATGGTTCCAACAAACCAAATAGCAACTTACATAGGCCGTTGGGTTCCTTTTGTCGGGCATGCTCAGTTAATCGTGCTTTTGTTCGCGGTGACAAAACATACCCGCGATAAATACAACCTCATCGCACGACCCAAAGATCGCATACAGTGGACATCTTTCTGATGAGAAATTATGAAGCTGAAGTTATTGAGTACATCATGAAGAATTACCCAATCAGGGAACGTTGGTTTAGGCCTGGTCTTAAGCAGGTCACGAAAGAATGGACCCTGGAGGATGATTTTCAGTTTATTCCGGAAGATGCATATGATTTTTTAGCTGATTTATTTGAGCATTTTGATATTGAATATTCGAACTTTGATGGAAGGAATTATATTGAACAAGAATACCCTTTCTGGAAAAAAGATCCTCCTGAAATTGAATTAAAGCCTTTGACAGTAGAGATGATTATAGAGTCAGCAAAGGCGGGGAAATGGCTTTATGACTGAATAACATCCCTGCCAATAAAAAAGGGTGCCGGAGGCACCCTTTTCGTATCAGCAGATCGTTACCAGACGTAAGTCAGCAGGTTCTGCGAGTTTGGCACCATAAAGTCAACGGACATCATCACGGAAAGCGCGGTAATGGCGATGATGGAGAAACCGAACAGCTTGCGTGCCCAGACCCTGTCATCTTCCACTTTATAACCGCGCAGCGCCATGCCCAACCACCAGACGCTCACCGCCGCAGCAACAATCAGGTATTTATAACCAGCATAGCCGCCCAGGGTGAGCATCAGCGTGGCGATAGCAAACGCCACGATGTACAGCGTGATATGGTTCTTCGCGACCGAAATACCTTTCACCACCGGCAGTACCGGGATGTTGGCTGCCTGATAATCCTTAAAGCGGAAAATCGCAATCGCGTAAGAGTGCGGCATCTGCCACAGGCTGAAAATAGCCAGCAGAATCAGCGCACCGCTATCGAACTCACCGGTTACGGCGCAGTAGCCAATCACCGGCGGCGCAGCACCGGAGAGTGAGCCAATCAGCGTGCCATAAACGGAATGGCGCTTCATGTACAGGCTATAGACGCCCACATAGACCACGAAGCCCATTACCCCCAGCCAGCAGGCCAGAGGGTTCGCGCCAAACCACAGCAGCATAAAGCCAGCAATACCCAGCAGGGTGGCGTATACCAGCGAGACCGCAGGGGAAATCAGACCTTTAACCAGCACGCGGTTTTTGGTCCTCTCCATCTTCCTGTCGATATCCCTGTCGATGTAGTTGTTAAATACACAACCCGACGCCACAACCAGTGACACCCCAACCAACGTGTAGATAAACAGGGGATAATCAATGCTGCCTTTCGAGGCCAGCAGGAATCCCCCAATCACCGAGATCAGGTTGCCAAAGATGATGCCTGGTTTTGTTACTTGCAGGTATTGCTTAAACATCATAATCGCCGCTCTTAGTGCATCATCATGTTGTAGTTAAGGTTCCACATAATCCAGATGGAGCCCACAACCAGGATGGCGATGATTAGCACAGTAAAGACAAAGGCTGTCATGTTCCAACCTTCATCAGATTTGCTATTCATGTGCAGGAAGCACACCAGGTGCACCAGAATCTGTACCACTGCCATTGCCAGAATAGTTCCCAGAATGACGGCAGGAGAGGCAGAACCTGTCATGACCATCCAGAACGGAATAACCGTCAGGATTATCGACAGGATAAAACCTGTCATGTAGGTTTTTACGCTGCCATGGGATGCGCCGCCGCTCTCGTTAGAATGACTCATTACATCGCCCCCATCAGATAAACAACAGTGAACACACAGATCCACACCACATCCAGGAAGTGCCAGAACAGGCTCAGGCACATGATGCGGGTACGGTTAGTACTGGTCAGGCCGCGACGAGCAACTTGCACCATCAGCACCGCCATCCAGATAAGACCGGAGGTGACGTGCAGACCGTGCGTGCCGACCAGCGCGAAGAATGCAGACAGGAAGCCGCTGCGATCCGGGCCCATACCGTTAACAATCAGGTGATGGAATTCATAGAGTTCCATCCCGATGAATCCGGCACCGAACAAGAAGGTCAACGCCAGCCAGGAGATAACCTGGCTCTTGTTGTTCTTGTACATGGCGATCGCCGCCATGCCGTAAGTAATAGAGCTGAATAACAGCAGGAATGTTTCAACCAGAACGAACGGCAGTTCAAAAATGTCCTTACCTGTTGGGCCACCAGCGGTGCCGTTCACCAGAACGGCATAGGTTGCAAACAGAATAGAGAACAGAATGCAGTCGCTCATCAGGTAGACCCAGAATCCGAAGATCTTGGTCTGGCCTGCATCGTGGTGCCCGTGTTCGTGCGCGTGGGCAGTCGCGTGCGTTAAAGTATCAGTTGCCATTTTTCAGCCCTGCCTTAGTAATCTCATCGAAATGCTGGTTTTCCAGTTTTTCGACTTCCGGGACCGGCACGTAGTAATCCACGTCTTCATCAAAGCTTTTCACAATCCAGCTGATGATCATGCCTGCGAAGCTTGCAATCGCCAGCCACCAGATATGCCAGATCATGGCGAAACCAAACAGTGTTGCGAAGGCGGTAATGACGATACCGGCACCGCTGTTTTTCGGCATATGAATTTCTTCATAGTGCGCAGGCTGCTTGTACGCTTCACCTTTTTCTTTCATTTCCCAGAAGGCATCACGCTCATGAACGTGCGGCACAACGGCAAAGTTGTAGAACGGAGGCGGGGAAGAGGTTGCCCACTCCAGCGTACGACCACCCCATGGGTCACCGGTCAGGTCGCGGTTCTGCTCGCGGTCGCGAATAGAAACGAAGATCTGAATCAGCTGGCACAGGATACCCAATGCAATCAGCGCGGCACCGCAGGCGGCAACGACCAGCATCGGATGGAACTGCGGGTCAATCTGCTGGCTGAGGCGACGGGTCATCCCCATAAAGCCCAGCACATACAGCGGCATAAACGCCACGAAGAAGCCGATGATCCAGAACCAGAATGCGCGTTTACCCCAGGTTTCGTTCAGCGTGAAGCCAAACGCTTTTGGCCACCAGTAGGTCATACCTGCGAAGCATCCAAATACGACGCCGCCGATGATAACGTTATGGAAGTGCGCAATCAGGAACAGACTGTTGTGCAGCACGAAGTCCGCACCCGGAACCGCCAGCAGTACGCCGGTCATGCCGCCGACTGAGAAGGTAACGATAAAGCCAATCGTCCACAGCATCGCTGAGTGGAATACGATACGACCCTGGTACATGGTGAACAGCCAGTTGAAGATCTTCACCCCGGTCGGGATGGCGATAATCATGGTGGTAATACCGAAGAAGGCGTTTACGTTAGCGCCTGCACCCATGGTGAAGAAGTGGTGCAGCCAAACAACGAACGACAGCACGGTGATACAGACGGTTGCCCACACCAGTGAGGTGTAACCAAACAGACGTTTACGTGAGAAGGTTGCAGCGATTTCGGAGAACACACCGAAGACCGGCAGAACCAGAATGTACACTTCCGGATGGCCCCAGGCCCAAATCAGGTTGATGTACATCATCATGTTGCCGCCCATATCGTTGGTAAAGAAATGGGTGCCCAGATAGCGATCCAGGGTCAGCAACGCGACGGTAACCGTCAGGATTGGGAAAGACGCGATAATCAGGATGTTCGCACACAGCGATGCCCAGCTAAATACCGGCATCTTGAACATGGTCATTCCTGGCGCACGCATCTTAATGATGGTCACAAAGAAGTTGATCCCGGTTAGGGTTGTACCAATACCGGACAACTGGACTGCCCATATCCAATAATCGACCCCGACGCTTGGACTGTACTCTATTCCCGAGAGTGGCGGGTACGCCAGCCAACCGGTCTGTGCGAATTCACCCACGCCCAGAGACAGGTTAACCAGGATTACGCCGACAACGGTGAACCAGAAGCTCAGGTTGTTCAGGAACGGGAATGCAACGTCACGTGCGCCGATCTGCAGCGGAACCACCAGGTTCATCAGACCGATAACAAATGGCATTGCCACGAAGAAGATCATAATCACGCCGTGAGCCGTGAAGATCTGGTCGTAGTGGTGAGGTGGCAGGAAGCCCGCTTCACCTGCAGAAGCCAGCGCTTGCTGACTACGCATCATGATGGCGTCGGCAAAGCCACGAATCAACATGACGATTGCGACAATGACATACATGATGCCAAGGCGTTTGTGGTCAACCGAAGTTAGCCACTCTTTCCACAGGTAGGTCCACTTACCGAAGTAAGTGATTAGGCCCAGTAAGGCCGCACCACCGATGATAATGGCAGCGATCGTAACCATGACAATTGGTTCATGGAACGGCACTGCATCCAGCGTCAATTTTCCGAACATCGTATTCTTCCTCGGCCCCTTAGTGAGCGGATTCCGCGTGGCTCATGTCCATGCCTTCCATTCCTTCGTGTGCGCTGTGCTCACCTTCGGGTTGGGTCATGTCCATGCTCTTACCGTGAGCCATAAATTTGTTAATAACGTCTTTAAACAAATCTGGTTTCACGTTGGAGAAGTATTCCACCTGGTTGTATTCGCTTGGCACAGCCACTTTTTCGAACGCAGCCATGTCGCTCATGGTGTTCGTGGACTGTTTAGCTTTAGCAACCCATTGGTCGAATTCGGCGCGGTCCTTTGTTGCGATAGCCTTGAACTTCATACCGGAGAAGCCTGGTCCGCTATAGCTTGCGGAGATACCATCATAAGTACCGACTTCGTTGGCGATCAGATGCAGTCGAGTCTGCATACCGGCCATGGCATAAATCTGGCTACCCAGACGCGGGATAAAGAAGGAGTTCATCACGGAGTTGGACGTCACTTTGAACTCAACCGGAGTATTCGCCGGGAAGGCGATTTCATTCACGGTAGCGATACCTTGTTCCGGATAGATGAAGAACCATTTCCAGTCCATGGAAACCACTTCAATGGTAATGGGCTTCTCGTCATGCGCCAGCGGTTTGCTTGGCTCAAGAGCATGAGTGGTTTTCCAGGTCAGTACGGCAAGGAAAATGATGATTAAGATCGGCACCGTCCAGACCACAGCTTCCACTTTATTGGAGTGTGACCAGTTCGGGCTGTACTTCGCATCTTTATTGCTTGCACGATACTTCCAGGCGAAACCAACAGCCATCAAGATGGCAGGAATAACGACAATCAACATCAGGCCAAATGCCGTCAGTATCAGAGAACGTTGTTCCAGTCCAATCTGTCCTTTAGGGTCAAGCAGCGCAGAATTACAGCCACTGAGTAATGCAGTGCCTGCAATTAATGACAACCATCCCAAACTTTTATTGTATTTCCTGAGTCTCATTTAACGACCTCAATTCCACGGGACCGGGTGGCGTTTAAAGTGTGAGGGCATTTTACGGGAAGGTTACATTACTGTAAACATCCTTGGATCTGTGTTACTGGGTTCTGCCGGGCATGTCACATATGTTGCAATATATGTCGTTTTGACTTTAAGAACCTGTTGCAACATCACGTTATAACGAAAGCGGGCAAGCGGGAGACGTGCTGAGGGCAATTGGTATAACCAATGCGAAAATAAAACAATTGTTTAACAATAAAAAGACAATTCAAAAACAAAAAATAAATCTGTAGTGGCTGAATCGAGTAAGGGAAATAGTATATATAAAAGGCGTCAATAATTTCCAAATTCTTTGGCGCACAAAATAACAAATAATATTTTTAGTAATTGTTGTTTATTTAGCCGTTATAATTACGCAGGGTGATTACAACGGCGATATTAATGTGGATTTTTACGCCAGGCGGGTTTTGCGCAGTGCCAGATAATCCAGCAATCCACCAAAAACGACCCCACAGACCGCGACCACCACCGAGATTTCCAGCAGTTCCGGCAGGAAGGAGAAGTTGGTGTAATCCAGCGCGTTCATGGTTAACAGCAGCAGCCAAACCACCAGCAGACAGCAGCCCGCAACCAACGTCATTAATGCCAGGCTGTACGCGCCACGAAATTCCGTGCGCGGAATGAAGCTCTCATTTTGCCAGCTATGTTCCAGAGTCTGACGACAAACCAGCAGCAGTATGAGGCCGGGGATAGCGGCAAACACAGAGAACAAATAAAACGTTGGCCACCCGTGCGCTTCAACAAACCAACCTGCTACCGGGCCAACGTAAACGCGACCAACGGCGGAAAGCGCGGAGAGCAGAGCGAACTGGGTCGCTGAGAAGGACTTATTGCACAGCGTCATTAATAAGGCGACAAACGCTGCCGTACCCATGCCACCACACAGGTTTTCAAAGAAGACGGCGGCGGCCATACTGAACATGTGTTTGTCAGTGATGGACAATAACCAGTAGCCCGCATTCGACGCCCCCTGCAGGATGCCGAAAATCAGCAATGCGCGAAACAGCGAAAGGCGTTGCATCAGGATCCCGCCGTACAGCGCGCCAACGATGGTTGCCAGCAGTCCGAGCGTTTTATTCACCACGCCAACTTCACCCGCATCAAATCCGACGCCGCGGATTAAAAAGGTTGTAGTCAGGCTCATGGCAAAGGCATCCCCGAGCTTATACAGAACGATAAGCAGCAGAATTAGCCAGGCGTTGTTACGACCAAAGAAGTCGCGCAGCGGGGCCACAACCGCCTGCTCCAGCGTTTTGGGCACCGGAATGGCATCAGTCGGTTCGGGCGCTAGCAGGGTAGCGATGATGCAAGGTATCAGCAGCGCCGCCATCAGCCAGTACATTCCTTGCCAGCCCAGCCAGCGGTCGGCCATCCACAGAGCCAGCCCACCGGAAACCAGCATCCCTAAACGATAGCCCAGCACGCTGATAGCCGCGCCGGTGCCGCGTTCTTCGGCGGGTAGCACGTCGGTTTTCCATGCGTCAAAGACGATATCCTGCGATGCCGAGCAAAACGCGATCACCACCGCAAGCGCGGCCATCCAGCGTAGCTGCGTGCCAGGCTCCAGAAAGCCCATCGCGGCGATAGAAATCAGTAACAGCACCTGAGTTGCCAGCAGCCAACCACGGCGTCGACCTAAAAACGGCGGCGTGTAGCGGTCCATTAGCGGAGACCAGAGGAACTTAAACACGTAGGCCTGGCCGACCAGAGAAAAGAAACCGATGGTTTTAAGATCGATATTCTCGACTGTCATCCATGCCTGAAGCGTACCCGAGGTCAGTGCGAGTGGTAAACCGGAGGCGAATCCCAGTATGAGCAGGATAGCTGAACGTGGTTGCTGAAAAATACGTAAGTAATGACTGGACATGGGCTTCTATAGGCCCGACGAACGCCGGGCCATATGGGCAGAAATTAACGAGCGTTCTGCTTGATGAAATCGTGAACGCTGGTGTCCTGAGACATATCAGCGATGGTATCGGTCAGCACGCTGTTAACGGCGTCAGCGATATTTTTGTTAGAGGCCTGCAGTGCGCCTTCAACAGAATAGCTTGCGCGGTAGTTTTTGGTCATCTTGTTGCCGTTAGCAGCGGTCGCAATGATGGCGATGTCTGCCTTGGTGGCGATGTTATAGCGCACGCTACCCTGGGACACGTCTGCATACAGCTGGCTAACAATGATTTGCAGGTTAACAGCACCGTTTGGCCCAATCATATAACCGCGTGCGGTCATCTGTTTTTCCAGTACTTCTTGCAGCAGGAAGCGCAGATCGCGGGACGCGGTCAGGGTAACAAGCTGGTTGTCACGGGTAACTTTTGCCAGCGCCTGATCCTGACGCTGGTCGGCACCATTGATGCTAACGGTCACACCCATCAGGCTCGGGTCCTGCTGTGGCAGGGTAATTTTCGGGGAAACTTCAATAGTGGTCGGCGGCGTTGCGCATCCAGCTAACATAAACAGCGCGACAAACGGGACGAGGATTTTTTTAAACATGCCAGGGCTCTCAGCGAATCTAAATTGTATGGTTGGAGAAAATTCCCGCCATCATAACATCGCCAACGATGAGGGGAAGTGGGTAACGCATGTAAATTCATTGTGTTGTCAGTTTTATGTCTTTGTGGAGACCATAAACGGACTTTTTGCAATAAATCGAAGTGAGGATTTAGTGAACTTCATCCATTTGGCTGAGAAAATCAGACAAACGCTAATTTTTTGTTGCTAAGGTGTAATGAAAGCGGTAAAAGCGGCTAGTATTTAAAGGGATGGGTGACATCTCAGCGTTGTCGGAGGAAAAACTTCATGATGATTCGTGAGCAAATAGAAGAAAAATTAAGGGCAGCGTTCCAACCCGTGTTCCTCGAAGTTGTGGATGAAAGCTATCGTCACAATGTCCCGGCAGGTTCTGAAAGCCACTTTAAGGTTGTGCTGGTTAGCGATCGCTTTACAGGTGAGCGTTTTCTGAATCGTCATCGGATGATTTACAGCACCTTAACGGTGGAGCTTTCCACAACCGTTCATGCACTTGCCCTGCATACCTACACCATTAAGGAGTGGGAAGCGTTGCAGGATACGATTTTTGCATCGCCTCCGTGTCGTGGGGCGGGAAGCATCGCGTAAAAACGGATTTGCAACAACCGACGCTTTTCCAGTATGTTGCTACAGATTATGTGAAAACGGCCTGCGGGCCGTTTTGTTTTGTCTGAATTCTGGGGCAGTCGTACAGTATTCAGACAAAAATTAGCCGGGAATTGTGAAAAAAGCCGCAGCAACGCGCGATAACCGTTCTCGACTCATAAAAGTGATGCCGCTATAATGCGCGTCTTATTTTTCGGAATGTCTTCGGGATGATTCTGACGACAGGGAATGTGATTGCTTATGAGAACATCCCAGTTCCGCGAAGCCAACAACCTGTGCTTGCGGAGAAGAGTTGACCGAGCACTGTGATTTTTTGAGGTAACAAGATGCAAGTTTCAGTTGAAACCACTCAAGGCCTTGGCCGCCGTGTAACGATTACTATCGCTGCTGACAGCATCGAGACCGCTGTGAAAAGCGAGCTGGTCAACGTAGCGAAGAAAGTGCGTATTGACGGTTTCCGCAAAGGAAAAGTACCGATGAATGTTGTTGCTCAGCGTTATGGCGCGTCTGTTCGCCAGGACGTTCTGGGCGACCTGATGAGCCGCAACTTCGTTGACGCGATCATCAAAGAAAAAATCAATCCGGCTGGCGCACCGAACTACGTTCCGGGCGAATACAAACTGGGTGAAGATTTTACTTACGCGGTAGAGTTCGAAGTTTACCCGGAAGTTGAGCTGACTGGCCTGGAAGCAATCGAAGTTGAAAAACCGGTTGTTGAAGTCACCGACGCTGACGTTGACGTGATGCTGGACACCCTGCGTAAGCAGCAGGCTACCTGGAAAGACAAAGACGGCGCTGCAGATGCAGAAGACCGTGTAACCATCGACTTCACCGGCTCTGTAGACGGCGAAGAGTTCGAAGGCGGCAAAGCGTCTGACTTCGTACTGGCGATGGGCCAGGGTCGTATGATCCCAGGCTTTGAAGAAGGCGTTAAAGGCCACAAAGCTGGCGAAGAGTTCACTATCGATGTGACCTTCCCGGAAGAGTACCACGCTGAAAACCTGAAAGGTAAAGCCGCTAAGTTCGTTATCAACCTGAAGAAAGTTGAAGAGCGCGAACTGCCGGAACTGACTGAAGAATTCATCAAACGTTTCGGCGTTGAAGATGGTTCCGTAGCGGGTCTGCGCGCTGAAGTACGTAAAAACATGGAACGCGAGCTGAAAGGCGCTGTGCGTAACCGCGTTAAATCTCAGGCGATCGAAGGTCTGGTAAAAGCTAACGACATCGATGTTCCGGCTGCTCTGATCGACAGCGAAATCGACGTTCTGCGTCGTCAGGCTGCACAGCGTTTTGGCGGCAACGAAAAACAAGCTCTGGAACTGCCGCGTGAACTGTTCGAAGAACAGGCTAAGCGTCGCGTAGTTGTAGGTCTGCTGCTGGGCGAAGTGATTCGTACCAACGAGCTGAAAGCTGACGAAGATCGCGTTAAAGGCCTGATCGAAGAGATGGCTTCTGCTTACGAAGATCCGAAAGAAGTTGTTGAGTTCTACAGCAAAAATAAAGAGCTGATGGACAACATGCGTAACGTCGCTCTGGAAGAGCAGGCTGTTGAAGCTGTTCTGGCGAAAGCGAAAGTGACTGAAAAAGCCACTTCCTTCAACGAGCTGATGAACCAGCAGGCGTAATTCGTCGCTTATTTAGCACGAATTTCGTACGCAAGCCCGTCACCTTTTGGTGGCGGGTTTTTTTTTGTCACGGATTTTGCATGGGAAGAGTGCGAAAACAGCGTTTCAGTGTTAGCGTTACAACAAAAGATTGTTATGCTTGAATTATGGCGATGTCGTACCCATTACTGAGGGACTAGCTGATAATCCGTCCATAAGGTTACAATCAGCACAGCAGGTTTTTTCAAATTTTATCCAGGAGACGGAAATGTCATACAGCGGCGAACGAGATAACTTTGCACCCCATATGGCGCTGGTGCCGATGGTCATTGAACAGACCTCACGTGGTGAGCGCTCTTTTGATATCTATTCTCGTCTACTTAAGGAACGCGTCATTTTTCTGACCGGCCAGGTCGAAGACCATATGGCTAACCTGATCGTGGCGCAGATGCTGTTCCTGGAAGCAGAAAACCCAGAAAAAGATATCTACCTGTACATCAACTCCCCTGGTGGAGTGATCACTGCCGGGATGTCTATCTATGACACCATGCAGTTTATTAAGCCGGACGTCAGCACCATTTGTATGGGCCAGGCGGCCTCAATGGGCGCGTTCCTGCTGACTGCCGGGGCGAAAGGTAAACGTTTTTGCCTGCCTAACTCTCGCGTCATGATCCACCAGCCTCTGGGCGGTTACCAGGGCCAGGCAACGGATATTGAAATTCATGCCCGTGAAATCCTGAAGGTAAAAGGGCGCATGAACGAACTTATGGCGCATCATACGGGTCAATCTCTTGAGCAGATTGAACGTGATACCGAGCGCGATCGCTTCCTCTCCGCTTCTGAAGCGGTAGAGTACGGTCTGGTCGACTCGATTTTGACCCATCGTAATTAATGCCCAGCGCGCAGGTGTACCGCTATAATTACCTGGAGCGGCACAACGCTGACTAGCGTCTTGCGCCTGAGAATGGCATTTGCGTCGTCGTGTGCGGCACAAAGAACAAAGAAGAGGTTTTGACCCATGACAGATAAACGCAAAGATGGCTCGGGCAAATTGTTGTACTGCTCTTTTTGCGGCAAAAGCCAGCATGAAGTGCGTAAGCTGATTGCCGGACCATCCGTGTATATCTGCGACGAATGTGTTGATTTATGTAACGACATCATTCGCGAAGAGATTAAGGAAGTAGCACCGCACCGTGAACGCAGTGCGCTGCCGACGCCACATGAAATTCGCAACCACCTGGACGATTACGTCATCGGTCAGGAGCAGGCGAAGAAAGTGCTGGCGGTCGCGGTATACAACCATTACAAACGTCTGCGCAACGGCGACACCAGCAATGGCGTCGAGTTGGGCAAAAGTAACATCCTGCTGATTGGCCCGACGGGTTCCGGTAAAACGCTGCTGGCTGAAACGCTGGCACGCCTGCTGGACGTTCCGTTCACTATGGCCGATGCCACCACGCTGACCGAAGCTGGTTATGTGGGTGAAGATGTTGAAAATATTATTCAGAAACTGCTGCAGAAGTGCGATTACGACGTGCAGAAAGCACAGCGCGGGATCGTCTATATCGATGAAATCGACAAGATTTCTCGTAAGTCTGACAACCCGTCCATTACCCGTGACGTTTCCGGCGAAGGCGTACAGCAGGCGCTGTTGAAACTGATCGAAGGTACGGTTGCTGCCGTTCCACCGCAGGGGGGGCGTAAACATCCTCAGCAGGAATTCCTGCAGGTTGATACCTCCAAGATCCTGTTTATCTGCGGCGGTGCCTTTGCCGGTCTGGATAAAGTCATTGCTAACCGTGTTGAAACGGGCTCCGGCATTGGTTTTGGCGCAACGGTAAAAGCGCAGTCTGATAAAGCCAGCGAAGGTGAACTGCTGTCGCAGGTGGAGCCGGAAGATCTGATCAAATTTGGTCTGATCCCTGAGTTCATCGGGCGTCTGCCGGTTGTAGCGACGCTGAGCGAACTGAGCGAAGAAGCGCTGATCCAGATCCTGAAAGAGCCGAAAAACGCCCTGACCAAGCAGTACCAGGCGCTGTTCAATCTTGAAGGTGTCGATCTGGAATTCCGTGAGGAAGCGCTGGATGCTATCGCCAAAAAAGCGATGGCACGTAAAACCGGTGCTCGTGGTCTGCGTTCTATCGTCGAAGCCGCACTGCTTGACACTATGTACGATCTGCCTTCTATGGAAGACGTCGAAAAAGTGGTGATCGATGAGTCGGTGATTGGCGGCCAGAGCAAGCCATTGCTGATTTACGGTAAGCCGGAAGCGCAGCAGGCATCTGGCGAATAATTCATCAATTCATACAGACATTTAATTAATAAGGGGGGATTTTATCTCCCCTTTTATTTTTCCGTAAACATGGCGTTGAATGTGTGGGAAACATCCCCATATACTGACATACATGTTAAAGGTGGTGTGGAGCACAGTCGTACCACCTGATTACCTGGCGGAAACTAAACTAAGAGAGAGCTCTATGAATCCTGAGCGTTCTGAACGCATTGAAATCCCCGTATTGCCGTTGCGCGATGTGGTGGTTTATCCGCACATGGTCATACCCTTATTTGTAGGGCGGGAAAAATCTATCCGTTGTCTGGAAGCGGCTATGGACCATGATAAAAAAATCATGCTGGTTGCCCAGAAAGAAGCGTCAACGGATGAGCCGGGTGTAAACGATCTTTTCACCGTCGGGACCGTGGCCTCTATTTTGCAGATGCTGAAACTGCCTGACGGCACCGTAAAAGTGCTGGTCGAGGGGTTACAGCGCGCGCGTATTTCAGCGCTGTCTGACAACGGCGAGCACTTCTCTGCGAAAGCGGAGTACCTCGACTCGCCTGCTATTGATGAGCGCGAACAGGAAGTGCTGGTGCGTACCGCTATCAGCCAGTTCGAAGGCTATATCAAGCTGAACAAGAAAATCCCGCCCGAAGTGCTGACGTCGCTGAACAGCATTGACGATCCTGCACGTCTGGCGGACACCATCGCTGCGCACATGCCGCTGAAGCTTGCTGACAAGCAGTCCGTACTGGAGATGTCCGACGTTAACGAACGTCTGGAATATCTGATGGCGATGATGGAGTCTGAAATCGATCTGCTGCAGGTTGAGAAACGCATTCGCAACCGCGTGAAAAAGCAGATGGAAAAATCCCAGCGTGAGTACTATCTGAACGAGCAGATGAAAGCCATTCAGAAAGAGCTCGGCGAGATGGACGATGCGCCGGACGAAAACGAAGCGTTGAAGCGTAAAATCGACGCGGCGAAAATGCCGAAAGAGGCAAAAGAGAAAGCGGAAGCAGAACTGCAGAAGCTGAAAATGATGTCTCCGATGTCAGCGGAAGCGACCGTAGTCCGTGGCTACATCGACTGGATGGTTCAGGTGCCGTGGAATGCGCGTAGCAAGGTCAAAAAAGATCTGCGTCAGGCTCAGGAAATCCTCGATACTGACCATTACGGTCTGGAACGCGTCAAAGACCGTATTCTTGAGTATCTCGCGGTTCAAAGCCGTGTGAATAAAATCAAGGGGCCGATCCTGTGCCTGGTTGGGCCGCCGGGGGTAGGTAAAACTTCTCTGGGACAGTCCATCGCTAAAGCAACCGGACGTAAATACATCCGTATGGCGCTGGGCGGCGTGCGTGATGAAGCTGAAATTCGCGGTCACCGCCGGACCTATATTGGTTCGATGCCGGGTAAACTGATCCAGAAAATGGCTAAAGTGGGCGTTAAAAACCCGCTGTTCCTGCTTGATGAGATCGACAAAATGTCTTCCGACATGCGTGGCGATCCGGCTTCCGCACTGCTTGAGGTGCTGGATCCAGAGCAGAACGTGGCGTTCAGCGATCACTACCTGGAAGTGGACTACGATCTCAGCGACGTGATGTTCGTTGCGACCTCTAACTCCATGAATATTCCCGCACCGTTGCTGGATCGTATGGAAGTGATCCGTCTGTCCGGGTATACCGAAGACGAGAAGCTGAACATTGCTAAACGTCACCTGTTGCCGAAACAGATTGAGCGTAACGCGCTGAAAAAAGGCGAGCTGACGGTCGACGATAGCGCCATTGTGGGCATTATTCGTTATTACACCCGTGAAGCTGGCGTGCGTAGTCTGGAGCGTGAAATTTCCAAACTGTGCCGTAAAGCGGTGAAACAGTTGCTGCTCGACAAGTCGCTGAAACATATTGAGATCAATGGCGACAACCTGCACGACTACCTGGGCGTACAGCGCTTTGACTATGGCCGCGCGGACAACGAAAACCGCGTAGGTCAGGTAACCGGTCTGGCATGGACGGAAGTGGGCGGCGATCTGCTGACCATCGAAACCGCTTGCGTACCGGGTAAAGGTAAGCTGACCTACACCGGTTCTCTGGGTGAAGTCATGCAGGAATCCATTCAGGCTGCGCTGACCGTGGTGCGCGCGCGTGCGGAAAAACTGGGTATTAATCCGGACTTTTACGAAAAACGCGACATCCACGTTCACGTACCTGAAGGGGCGACGCCGAAAGACGGTCCAAGTGCAGGTATTGCCATGTGTACCGCGCTGGTTTCTTGTCTGACCGGTAACCCGGTTCGCGCCGACGTCGCGATGACCGGCGAGATCACCCTGCGTGGCCAGGTTCTGCCTATTGGTGGTTTGAAAGAAAAACTGCTGGCAGCACACCGTGGTGGTATTAAAACGGTCTTAATTCCAGACGAAAACAAACGCGACCTGGAAGAGATTCCGGACAACGTAATTGCCGATCTGGACATCCATCCGGTGAAACGCATTGAGGAGGTTCTGACGCTCGCGTTGCAAAATGAGCCCTCCGGAATGCAGGTTGTGACCGCAAAATAGTGACCTCGCGCAAAGAGCACTAATAAAAACAGGGCTGGCAGGCCATTTCGGACTTGCCAGCCTTTTTTTGTATAGCTAATTTAGATGACGGATTGGGCTTGCCATCATTAACGGGTGTTGTAAGGGCATGGCAGGCCTGATATAACTGCTGCGCGTTCGCACTTTGAAGGATTCAGGTGCGATATAAATTATAAAGAGGAAGAGAAGAGTGAATAAATCTCAACTGATCGACAAAATTGCTGCAGGGGCTGATATCTCTAAAGCTGCGGCTGGACGTGCGTTAGATGCAATTATTGCTTCTGTTACCGAATCTCTGAAAGAAGGTGATGACGTAGCGCTGGTAGGTTTTGGTACTTTTGCCGTTAAAGAGCGTGCTGCCCGTACTGGTCGCAACCCGCAAACAGGTAAAGAGATCACCATCGCCGCGGCTAAAGTACCGGGCTTCCGTGCAGGTAAAGCACTGAAAGACGCGGTAAACTAAGTGATTTCCCCTTTGGGGATGTGACGAAGTACAAGGGCGCATCGACTGATGTGCCTTTTTTATTTGTAATTCCGGTACTTTCTACGCGTTGTGGGCTGACAATTGCCCCTGTTTCTTGTCACAATAGGCCTTTGTACGCAGCGTTCAGGAAACGCTATGCTGCGTGAAGCATATATACTCAAAATCCTTGCCGCCGCTGTGGTGACAACGCGCAGGCGGCTTGAGAGATAACGCGTATAGTCATCTACAGCGGAGTGTGGTTACACCATGATGGACAGCTTACGCACGGCTGCTAACAGTCTCGTGCTCAAGATTATTTTCGGTATCATTATCGTGTCGTTCATTTTGACCGGCGTGAGTGGTTACCTGATTGGCGGGGGCAATAACTTCGCCGCCAAAGTGAATGGCCAGGAGATTAGCCGCGGGCAGTTCGAGAATGCGTTCAACAGCGAACGTAACCGCATGCAGCAACAGCTGGGCGATCAATACTCCGAACTGGCTGCGAACGAAGGCTACATGAAAACGCTGCGTCAGCAGGTGCTGAATCGTCTTATTGACGAAGCGCTGCTGGATCAGTACTCCCGCGAGCTTAATCTCAACATCAGCGACGATCAGGTTAAACAGGCTATTTTCGCCACGCCTGCGTTCCAGGTGGACGGTAAATTTGATAACAATCGCTACAACGCGATTGTTAATCAGATGGGAATGACCGCAGACCAGTACGCTCAGGCATTACGTAATCAGCTTACTACCCAGCAACTGATTAACGGCGTTGCCGGTACGGACTTCATGCTGAAAGGCGAAACGGACGAGCTGGCGGCGCTGGTCGCACAGCAGCGTATCGTTCGCGAGGCGACAATTGACGTTAACGCACTGGCCGCGAAGCAGTCTGTTACCGAGCAGGAAGTTGCCAGCTACTACGAGCAGAATAAAAACAACTTTATGACGCCGGAACAGTTCCGCGTGAGCTACATCAAGCTGGATGCTGCTGCTATGCAGGAGACGGCCAGCGATGCGGATATTCAGGCTTATTATGACCAGCATCAGGATCAGTTCACTCAGCCGCAGCGTAACCGCTACAGCATCATTCAGACCAAAACGGAAGATGAAGCCAAAGCGGTACTGGACGAGCTGAACAAAGGCGGTGATTTCGCTGCGCTGGCAAAAGAAAAATCTGCTGACATCATCTCTGCCCGTAAAGGCGGCGATATGGGATGGCTGGAAGATTCCACCACCCCGGATGAGCTGAAGAATGCCGGTCTGAAAGAGAAAGGCCAGCTGTCAGGTGTGATTAAGTCTTCCGTTGGTTTCCTCGTTGCGCGTCTTGACGACGTGCAGCCTGCGCAGGTTAAACCGCTGAGCGAAGCGCGTGACGACATTGCGGCGAAAGTGAAGCAGGAAAAAGCGCTGGATGCCTACTATGCGCTGCAGCAGAAAGTGAGCGATGCCGCCAGCAACGATAACGAATCCCTGGCGGGCGCGGAGCAGGCGGCGGGTATGAAAGCGGTTGAAACGGGCTGGTTTAGCCGTGACAGCCTGCCGGAAGAGCTGAACTTCAAACCGGTCGCTGACATCATTTTCAATGGTGGTTTGGTTGGTGAGAACGGTACGCCTGGCAGTAACTCTGACATCATCACCGTGGATGGCGATCGCGCGTTTGTACTGCGTATTGCAGAGCACAAAGCTGAAGCCGTTAAACCACTGGCTGAAGTGAAAGATCAGGTAACTGCGCTTGTTAAGCACAATAAAGCAGAGCAGCAGGCGAAGCTTGATGCCGATAAACTGCTGGCGGATCTGAAAGCTGGTAAAGGCGATGAAGCCATGAAAGCGGCGGGTCTGAGCTTTGGCGAGGCGAAAACGCTGAGCCGTACGGGTCAGGATCCGCTGAGTCAGGCGGCCTTTGGCCTGAGCCTGCCGGCGAAAGACAAACCGAGCTACGGCGTGGCGAACGACATGCAGGGTAACGTTGTACTGCTGGCGCTGGACGAGGTGAAAGCCGGTTCTATGCCTGAAGAGCAGAAGAAAGCGATGGTTCAGGGGATTACCCAGAACAATGCGCAGATTGTCTTTGAAGCGCTGATGAGCAACCTGCGTAAAGCCGCAAAAATTAAAGTCGGTGACGCGCTGGAACAGCAGCAATAACCGAGGCTACTCGCAAAAAATTGCAAAAAATTGTATCAACCAAAGGCCGCTTTCGCGGCCTTTTCCATTTCTGATATTTGCCGTTTGTCTGCCGTTCTGCACCTCGCTATCGTGATTCCACTGTTAACAAACAAGGAGAAAACAGTATGAAACATGGAATCAAAGCCCTGCTTATTACCCTTTCATTGACCTGCGCCGGTATGGCTCAAAGCGCACTGGCTGCAGAGCCAGTCGCCAAAAGCCAGGCGACTCAAGTCAAAGCGGATGCTACGGGGGTAGCACAAAGCAAAGCCACGCAACCGGCTAAAGCGAGCGATGATGAAGGCACCAGGGTAAGCATCAACAGCGCTTCTGCGGAGGATTTAGCGCGAGTCATGAATGGCGTAGGTCTGAAGAAAGCACAGGCGATTGTCAGCTATCGTGAGGAGTACGGGCCGTTTAAAACGGTGGAGGACTTAAAGCAGGTGCCGGGCATGGGGAGTTCGCTGGTAGAGCGCAATCTGGCAGTTTTAACACTTTAATAACTTGCAGAGTGCTGAAAGTTTGCCAGACTGTAGAGGTCATACCAGTTATGACCTCTTACCCTAAAGTGTGTTCCTATAAAAACAACGTAAGGCTCCTGCGCTATGCAAACACAAATCAAAGTTCGTGGTTTTCATCTTGATGTCTATCAGCACGTTAACAATGCTCGCTATCTTGAGTTTCTGGAAGAAGCCCGCTGGGATGGCCTGGAAAACAGCGACAGCTTTCAGTGGATGACCGCACACAACATCGCTTTTGTGGTCGTGAATATTAACATTAACTACCGCCGCCCTGCGGTGCTGAGCGACCTGCTGACCATTACCAGTCAGGTGCAACAGCTAAATGGCAAAAGCGGTGTGTTGAACCAGACTATCACCCTGGAGCCGGAAGGACAGGTGGTGGCAGACGCGTTGATTACCTTCGTCTGTATTGATTTGAAAACGCAAAAGGCGCTACCGCTGGAAGGGGAGTTGCGCGAAAAACTGGAGCAGATGGTGAAGTGATGGAAGGAAGCCTGACGGCGCTTCGCTTATCAGGCTTACGGGCGATATTGACCACGGTGAATGTCGAAAGCCGGATAAGGTGCGTGCACCGCCATCCGGCAAAACGATCACTTTAGTCCTGTTTTCTGCTTCATTGCCGCCATCACTGCCGGTTTATCTGCCAGATAATGGTTCAGGCCGTTGGCGCGCAGATTACAGGCCGCGCAGTGACCGCAACCGTCACCTTTGATGCCGTTATAACAGGTCAGCGTTTCTTCGCGTACCAGGTCCAGCTTGCCCCAGTAATCGGCCAGAGCCCAGGTTTCGGCTTTATCGATCCACATCAGCGGGGTTTCAAAGCGGATATCTTTCGCCATTCCCAGGCTTACGGCATGGTTCAGGGCTTTGACGAACTCATCGCGGCAGTCCGGATATCCAGAGAAATCCGTTTCACAAACGCCGGTAATGACCGCCTCCGCCTGCACCTGATACGCGTAAATCGCCGCCAACGTTAAAAACAGAATATTGCGTCCTGGCACAAAGGTATTAGGAATGCCGTTCGCATCCGGTTCGTAATCGGGTACCGGAATGTTATCGCGGGTCAGGCTGCTGACGGCCAGTTCGCTGAGCAGCGTTACATCAAGTACCTTGTGCGCACGCGCGCCAAGTTTTAAGGCCAGGTCACGTGCGACATCAATCTCAGCGCGATGGCGCTGACCATAATCAAAGGTCACGCAGTGCACTTCATCATACTGATGCAGCGCTTGCGCCAGACAGGTTGTGGAGTCCTGACCCCCACTGAATACAACAACGGCACGTTTCATGGTTTTTCCTGACAAATAACGAAACCCTTATGGTAGCGCCTGGGCGTGTCGCCGACCAGCTTCTTCACGCCGACGGGGGCGGTAGCCAGGCTTCGGTAAATTCAAACCAGCCGCGAGGATTCAGGCGTACGCCGTTCACGCCCGGCGGAGCGCTAATACGATAGTGATAATTGAACAGCGGTGTCAGGGTCGCGTCATGCATCAGCGAGGCGAAAACGTGTTGTAAAGCCGCATGACGATCGTCCTCATCGGCCTGGATTTGCAGGGCATCCAGGGTGGTTTGCAGATGAGTATATGCCGGCGAGCTCAATACATGTGACCAGAGCTGATCGCAGCGCAGCCACTGTTCGAGGGTATATTCAGGTGCTTCGCCAATCAGCCTGTCGCCCATCATCAGGTCGGCCTGGGCTAAAGGATGGTCGCCATCCCAGTTTTTAGCATTATGAAAAATAAGCGTTAATTCACAGCCGAGTAGCGCCAGCGCCTGGCGAAGCTGTTCAGCCATGGCGTGCAATTCTACCGGCAGGTGATAGGCCAGCGTAAGTTTTTCCGGTAGCGGCACGTCGTCCAGTTCATCCCATTGGGGGATCGTCCATCCCGGCAGCAGCGCATTGCTTGGCGTGATCAGGTTTTCATCCACGTCAAGCGTTTGTAGCAGGGAAGAGCGGTGGATAATATTGACCAGGCGACGGGCCTGCTGCGTATTCAGCCGCGCGCTTTTTCTGAGCGTGAGATAGCAGAAACCGAGGCTGATCCCGCTGCTTACCTGGCTTAGCATGGGAAGCTCTTCGGGTTTACCAATTGCAATTTGAACCGGATGGCGACAGCTGGTGCCCAAATCCTGGGAGAAAAGCTGCGGGGTTATCCAGTATTCAATGGCTTTTAGTAGCGGATGACTCAGGTGGTAGTGATCGTGACTCTCGATGCGCACCAGGTCAGGGGTAAACAGCGTCAACCGGAACGGACCGGTACCAACAAACGGGAGTTCGGGATGTGCCAGGTGACTGCTGTAGCTTGCCAGACGATGCGCCAGCCAGAAGTCGGGGCGATGCAAAATAAAGGTTAGGCACTGGGGATGCGTCACCTCAATGCGCTTTACGCTGATAAACAGCTTGTTTAACGCGGGTAGCTCTAACAGCTTCAGCAACTGTTGATGTAGCTGTGTGCTGCTGACCGCATCGCCGTTATGCCAGTACAGGGTGGAGCGAATATAGAAATCCCAGCGCTGGCCGTCGGCGGAGATATTCCAGTGGTGGGCTAAATCTCCGCAGGGGCGTTGCGTAACACTGTCGAACCGGGTCAGGCCCGAGAATATTTGTCCGGCGAGGTGTTGTTCTGCGCGACCGGGGAGAAATCCAGGGTGCAAAGGGTCGAGCTGGCGGTAATAGGGGATGCGCAGGGTTGGCGTGTCGTTTTGCCACTGACCGCCCATAAACGGCTGGAGCAGCGTTCTTAATTCTCCCGGCGCCAACTGAGCCAGCTCCAGTACGCTAAGTTGCTCCCCCTTTTGCAGCGCTTGTTCCATCATAATGCTGCGTAACGAATCTGGCGTCACCAAAAAGCGCAGTTGCCCGCGTTTCCCACGCCCCGACTGGGCGTGCCACTCCAGCCAGCCAGCATCCTGCGCTTGCTTCAGCAGGGTACGCACGTGGCGCTCGCTACAAAAACAGCGTTCTGCCAGCTCCCCGACGGTCACCGACTGCGGTTCTCCCGCCGACGGCTGCCACAGGCGTTGGTACTGATTCAGGCGATTCAACAATCTCATGTACACGTCATCCTTCAAGCTGCCTCTTTGTTGGCGTGTTAATTCACCCCAGTCACTGCATGCTCCTGGACGTTCATTCACTTGCCGCCTGGATGCAACTTGAATGATTTTGTGTAATAAACCCGGAACAATTCATTTTATCTATTCACTATTACTTCCGTATATCTCAGGTGATACTGAATCACAAGTTAACCGCGTCACAGTGTGGAGAAAGAAATGGCTCGTCTGGCTGCATTTGATAT
This sequence comes from Citrobacter sp. KTE151, assembly GCF_000398845.1. Lineage (NCBI taxonomy): Bacteria > Pseudomonadati > Pseudomonadota > Gammaproteobacteria > Enterobacterales > Enterobacteriaceae > Citrobacter > Citrobacter sp. KTE151. The sequence continues at coordinate 324,218 of NZ_KB976063.1, forward strand.
GGATGGCACCCTTTTGATGCCGAATCACCATTTAGGTGACGAAACGCTTTCAACGCTGGCGCGCCTGCGTGAACGCGAGATCACCCTGACATTTGCCACCGGCCGCCATGTGCTGGAGATGCGCCATATTTTGGGTTCTATCTCACTGGACGCCTTTTTGATCACGGGTAACGGCACGCGCATTCACTCTGTTGAGGGCGATGTATTGCACCGTCAGGATCTGGATCCGACTGTGGCGGATATTGTGTTACATCAGAAGTGGGATACTACAGCCAGCATGCATGTCTTTAATGACAACGGTTGGTTCACCGGACAAGAGATCCCATCGCTGCTACAGGCGCATGTGTATAGCGGATTTCGCTACCAGATCGTCGATGTGAAACGTATTCCGGCTCATCAGGTAACGAAAGTCTGTTTCTGTGGGGATCATGACTCCCTGATCCAATTACGCATTCAACTGAATGAGGCGCTGGGTGAGCAGGCAAATCTCTGTTTTTCCGCGGTTGATTGCCTTGAGGTGCTGCCGGTGGGCTGTAACAAAGGATCGGCGCTGGCGGTACTAAGCGACCACTTAGGTTATTCAATGGCCGAATGTATGGCATTTGGCGATGCCATGAACGATCGCGAAATGTTAGGCAGCGTTGGGCGCGGCCTGATTATGGGCAACGCGATGCCACAACTGATTGCTGAACTGCCGCATTTGTCGGTGATTGGGCATTGCCGCAATCAGGCGGTGTCACACTTTTTGACGCATTGGCTGGACAATCCGCATCTACCTTATTCCCCCGAATGAGAGATCCCTTCCAGCAAGCCAGACTTCGCGTCTGGCTTTTTTTTATCCCATTAATGGGTGTTCAGAAGCCGGGTGAGTTCCGCTTTCCACGGCGTTAAATCACCGATGTGTGTGTCGATCCACTGCGGGTTGTAGTAGGTTTCAAGATAGCGTTCGCCGCTGTCGCACAGCAGCGTGACCAGTGAACCGCTTTCTCCGGCATCGCGCATACGGGCGGCAAGTTGCAGCGTTCCCCACATGTTGGTGCCGGTTGAAGCGCCGACTTTGCGGCCCAACTGCGTTTCCAGCCAGTGTGCGGTGGCCACGCTTGCGGCATCCGGTACGCGCAGCATTTCATCGACTACGTCAGGAATGAAGGAGGGTTCGACACGTGGGCGGCCGATGCCTTCGATTTTGCTTCCTACCGGGCTGCGTAACGTTGCATCGCGATCCTGCCAGAAGGGCAGAAAGACTGAGTTTTCCGGATCCACCACCATCAGGCGAGTATCGTAGCCCTGACAACGAATATAGCGGCCAATGGTTGCAGAGGTGCCGCCGGTTCCGGCGCTCATTACAATATGGCGGGGGACGGGGTTGGGCTCGCACTGCATCTGACGGAAGATGCTGTCAGCAATATTGTTATTGCCACGCCAGTCGGTAGCGCGCTCAGCATAAGTGAACTGGTCCATGTAATGACCGTTCAGCTCACGCGCCAGCTGTTCAGAGGCCGCATAGATTTCACAGGCGCTTTCCACGAAATGACAGCGACCACCGTAAAACTCAATCTGTTCAATTTTACGCTTCGCCGTACAGGAAGGCATGACGGCAATAAACGGCAGCCCTAACAGTCGGGCGAAATAAGCCTCGGAGACCGCCGTTGAACCGGACGATGATTCAATGATGGTGGTGCCTTCTTTAATCCAGCCATTGCACAATCCGTACAGAAACAGTGAACGCGCCAGACGATGCTTCAGGCTCCCGGTGGGATGCGTGCTCTCATCTTTTAAATAGATCTGAATGCCCGGGAACGCCGGTAGCGACAGACGAATGAGATGCGTATCCGCAGAACGCTGATAATCCGCGTTGATTTCATTGATGGCGTTTTTAACCCAGGAGCTATTCATAATTAATAGATATCCATTTGTCATTTTGTGCCAAGAATAGCGAAAAGCACGGAAAAAATTGTTGCCATTTAGCCTTTAAAATAGAATGTAAGGAGAAAATTCTTCTCTGTGGAGTGGATATGTTAGACAAAATTGACCGTAAGCTGCTTAGCTTACTGCAACAGGACTGCACCCTTTCTTTGCAGGCGTTAGCAGATGCCGTTAATCTGACTACCACCCCCTGCTGGAAACGCCTCAAACGGCTTGAAGATGACGGTATCCTGCTGGGTAGAGTCGCCCTGTTAGATCCAGAAAAACTGGGGCTGGGGCTGACCGCGTTTGTGCTGATTAAGACTCAGCATCACAGCAGTGAATGGTATTGCCGCTTTGTCACCGAAGTCACCGGTATGCCGGAGGTTCTGGGGTTCTGGCGTATGGCAGGGGAATATGATTACCTGATGCGAGTGCAGGTCGCCGATATGAAAAGCTACGATGAATTTTATAAGCGCCTGGTGAACAGCGTACCGGGCCTGTCTGACGTCACCTCCAGCTTTGCGATGGAACAGATTAAATACACAACTGCTCTCCCTATTGAATAACTCTCCCGGCGCTTATTGCCGGAAATCTTGTCAGGACATAACGCGTGCGATTATTTGCTCAATTAAGCTGGTACTTCCGCCGGGAGTGGCGTCGCTACCTCGGGGCGGTGGCCCTGCTTATCATCATCGCTATCCTTCAGCTTATTCCGCCGAAAGTGGTCGGGATCATTGTGGATGGCGTGACGACTCAACGCTTCACCACCGAGTGGCTGCTGATGGGGGTGGGAACAATTGCCCTGATTGCAGTGGTGGTTTATTTGCTGCGCTATGTCTGGCGCGTGCTGCTGTTTGGCGCATCCTACCAACTGGCGGTTGAGCTGCGGGAAGATTATTACCGTCAGTTGAGTCGCCAGCATCCAGAATTTTATCTGCGTCACCGCACGGGCGATCTGATGGCGCGTGCGACCAACGATGTTGATCGGGTCGTATTTGCCGCCGGAGAAGGCGTGCTGACGCTGGTAGATTCGCTGGTAATGGGATGTGCGGTGCTGATCGTGATGTCAACGCAGATAAGCTGGCAGCTGACGTTAATTGCGCTGCTGCCGATGCCGGTGATGGCGTTGATGATCAAACGTTACGGCGATCGACTCCATAATCGCTTTAAGCTGGCGCAGGCGGCGTTTTCCAGTCTCAACGACCGTACTCAGGAAAGCCTGACCAGTATTCGTATGATCAAGGCCTTCGGTCTGGAGGATCGGCAATCGGCATTATTTGCCGCCGATGCCGAAGATACCGGTAAGAAAAACCTGCGCGTGGCGCGCATTGACGCCCGCTTTGATCCCACGATTTATATCGCCATTGGCATGGCTAACCTACTGGCGATTGCCGGGGGAAGCTGGATGGTGGTGCACGGCTCGCTGACGCTCGGCCAGCTCACCAGCTTTATGATGTATCTCGGTTTGATGATTTGGCCGATGCTGGCGCTGGCATGGATGTTTAACATCGTCGAACGTGGCAGCGCGGCGTACAGCCGTATTCGCGCCATGCTGTCTGAAGCGCCGGTGGTGGATGACGGCACTGAACCGGTACCGGAAGGGCGTGGGGAGCTGGCGGTGGCGATTCGCGAATTTTGCTACCCGCAAACGGCACACCCGGCGCTGGAAAATGTGAACTTCCAGCTTAAACCTGGGCAGATGTTGGGCATTTGTGGGCCTACCGGCGCGGGGAAAAGTACGGTGCTGTCGCTGATTCAGCGTCATTTTGATATCACCCACGGCGATGTGCGCTTTCATGATATCCCCTTAACGCGATTACAACTGGATAGCTGGCGCAGCCGGCTGGCAGTTGTCAGCCAGACGCCATTCCTGTTTTCGGATACCGTTGGCAATAACATCGCGTTAGGACGCCCTCAGGCCACGCAGGAAGAGATCGAGTATGTGGCACGCCTTGCCAGCGTTCATGAGGATATTTTACGTCTTCCGCAGGGCTACGACACCGAAGTGGGCGAACGTGGGGTGATGTTGTCTGGTGGGCAAAAACAGCGTATTTCTATCGCTCGAGCGCTACTCCTGAACGCTGAAATCCTGATTCTGGATGATGCGCTGTCGGCGGTAGATGGTCGTACCGAGCATCAGATCCTGCATAACCTGCGCCAGTGGGGCGAAAGCAGAACCGTCATTATTAGCGCCCACCGTTTATCGGCCCTGACGGAAGCCAGCGAGATTATCGTGATGCAGCATGGGCATATTGCCCAGCGCGGCGAGCATGATGCGTTAGTGCAGCAGCCTGGCTGGTATCGCGATATGTACCGCTATCAGCAACTGGAAGCGGCGCTGACTGATGCACCAGAGATAAACGAGGAGGCGGCTAATGCGTAGTTTTGGGCAATTATGGCCGACCCTGAAAAGATTGCTGGCGTATGGCTCTCCATGGCGAAAACAGCTGGCTATTGCGGTAGTCATGCTGTGGGTGGCGGCTGCGGCGGAAGTCAGCGGTCCGCTGCTGATTAGCTATTTTATCGATAACATGGTGGCGAAGAATAATCTGCCGCTGGCGATGGTCGCCGGGCTGGTTGCGGCATATATCGGTCTGCAACTGCTGGCGGCTGGCCTGCATTACGCGCAGTCATTGCTGTTTAACCAGGCGGCAGTTGGCGTAGTACAACAGTTGCGCACCGACGTAATGGACGCTGCGCTGCGCCAGCCGCTCAGCGCCTTTGATACTCAACCCGTCGGGCAGCTAATCTCCCGCGTGACCAACGACACCGAAGTTATTCGCGACCTGTACGTGACGGTGGTAGCAACAGTCCTGCGCAGTGCGGCATTAATTGGCGCCATGCTGGTAGCGATGTTCAGCCTTGAGTGGCGTATGGCGTTAGTGGCGATGGCCATTTTCCCGGCCGTGCTGGTGGTGATGGTGATTTATCAACGCTACAGCACCCCGATTGTGCGCCGGGTTCGCGCTTATCTGGCGGATATTAACGATGGCTTTAACGAAGTCATCAACGGCATGAGTGTTATCCAGCAGTTCCGCCAGCAGGCGCGATTTGGCGAGAGAATGGGCGAAGCAAGCCGCTCGCACTATATGGCGCGTATGCAAACCCTGCGACTGGATGGTTTTTTGTTGCGCCCGCTGCTTAGCCTTTTCTCGGCGCTGATCCTCTGCGGATTGCTGATGCTGTTCAGTTTTACCTCTGGCAGCTCGATCGAGGTTGGCGTGCTGTACGCGTTTATCAGCTACCTCGGCCGTTTGAATGAACCGCTGATCGAGTTGACCACTCAGCAATCAATGCTGCAGCAGGCGGTTGTCGCCGGTGAGCGAGTGTTCGAACTGATGGATGGGCCACGTCAGCGCTATGGTGAAGATGAGCGACCGCTAAAGAGCGGGGACATTGAGGTGGATAACGTTTCATTTGCCTATCGCGACGACAATCTGGTGCTGCAAAATATCAGTTTGTCCGTGCCTTCGCGCAGCTTTGTGGCTTTGGTCGGACACACCGGCAGTGGTAAAAGCACGCTCGCCAGCCTGTTGATGGGTTACTACCCGCTGACGCAGGGGGAAATCCGCCTTGATGGACGGCCGCTGTCTTCACTGAGCCACGGTGCGTTACGTCAGGGCATCGCCATGGTGCAGCAGGATCCGGTGGTGATGGCAGATACCTTCCTGGCGAACGTTACGCTGGGCCGCGATATCTCAGAAGAGCGGGTATGGCAGGCGCTGGAGACCGTGCAACTGGCAGAACTGGCGCGAGGTCTGAGCGAGGGGATTCATACCCGGCTGGGCGAGCAGGGCAATAATCTCTCCGTTGGTCAAAAACAGCTGCTGGCGTTGGCGCGGGTGTTGGTTGAAACGCCACAGGTGTTGATCCTCGACGAAGCGACGGCCAGTATTGACTCCGGTACTGAACAGGCCATTCAGCAAGCTCTGGCGGCGGTACGTGAACACACCACGCTGGTGGTGATTGCGCATCGGTTATCGACGATTGTCGATGCTGACACCATTCTGGTGCTGCATCGCGGTCAGGCGGTTGAGCGTGGTACGCACCAGCAATTACTGGCGGCGCAAGGCCGTTACTGGCAGATGTATCAGCTGCAGCTGGCGGGTGAAGAGTTAGCCGCCAGTACGCAAGACGATTCTGTTATCGCCTGATGGCGCGGCGCTTATCCGGTCTGGGGCCAGCACGGTCTCGTAGGCCGGATAAGGCGTTTACGCTGCCATCCGGCAATCAACAATCTGGTGCAAAAATGTAACGCACTATGCACCGTTATAGTGCGTTTTTTCTTTTTCTCTCCCGGAAGTACCCTGAGAACCTGAATCATCCCGCCTTTTTCATTTCTGGCACATCCCTTGCAATATCCCTCTCGTGTATCTGCAGCCACTACTGAATTCTGACTGGAGGGGATCTATGAAGCTGGTTACCGTGGTAATCAAACCGTTCAAACTGGAAGACGTCCGTGAAGCATTGTCGTCTATTGGTATTCAGGGGCTGACCGTCACCGAAGTGAAGGGGTTTGGCCGACAGAAAGGTCATGCTGAGCTGTACCGTGGGGCTGAATATAGCGTCAATTTTCTGCCGAAGGTGAAGATTGATGTGGCGATTGCCGACGACCAACTGGATGGCGTGATTGATGTCATCAGTAAGGCGGCATACACCGGAAAAATTGGCGACGGCAAAATCTTCGTCGCCGAGCTGCAACGTGTGATTCGTATTCGTACCGGCGAAGCCGACGAAGCCGCACTGTAACGTCTGGCACACAGTGATAGGAAACCAAAAAATGAAGATAGCAACGATGAAAACAGGTATTGCTTCACTGGCGCTGCTGCCGGGACTGGCGATGGCGGCACCGGCGGTTGCGGATAAAGCGGATAACGCTTTTATGATGATCTGTACCGCGCTGGTGTTGTTTATGACCATCCCTGGCATTGCGCTGTTCTACGGCGGTTTGATTCGCGGTAAGAACGTGCTGTCGATGCTGACTCAGGTTACGGTGACATTTGCTCTGGTTTGTATTTTATGGGTGGTTTATGGCTACTCACTGGCCTTTGGCGAAGGAAATAATTTCTTCGGCAACTTCAACTGGGTATTGCTGAAGAATATTGCGCTGACGGCGGTAACGGGGAGCTTCTACCAGTACATTCACGTTGCTTTTCAGGGCTCGTTCGCCTGCATCACCGTTGGGCTAATCGTCGGTGCGCTGGCTGAACGTATTCGCTTCTCCGCGGTGCTGATTTTTGTGGTGGTATGGTTAACGCTGTCGTACATCCCCATTGCGCATATGGTCTGGGGCGGCGGCTTGCTGGCTTCCCACGGCGCGCTGGATTTTGCCGGCGGAACGGTTGTGCACATCAACGCGGCGATTGCCGGTCTGGTAGGCGCGTATCTGATTGGCAAACGTGTCGGTTTTGGCAAAGAAGCTTTTAAACCGCATAACCTGCCGATGGTTTTCACCGGTACCGCTATTCTCTACATTGGTTGGTTTGGCTTTAACGCTGGTTCAGCGGGTACGGCAAATGAAATCGCCGCACTGGCCTTCGTTAATACCGTGGTCGCCACCGCTGCAGCCATCCTCGGATGGATCTTCGGTGAATGGGCGCTGCGTGGTAAACCGTCTCTGCTGGGCGCCTGCTCTGGTGCCATTGCGGGTCTGGTGGGCGTAACACCTGCATGTGGCTACATCGGTGTCGGCGGCGCGCTGATAATCGGTGTCGTTGCGGGTCTGGCAGGCCTGTGGGGCGTGACCATGCTGAAGCGTTTTCTGCGTGTGGACGATCCGTGTGACGTGTTTGGCGTTCACGGCGTGTGCGGCATTGTCGGCTGTATCCTGACCGGAGTTTTCGCTGCCAGCTCTTTGGGAGGCGTGGGCTTTGCCGAGGGCGTGACCATGGGGCATCAGCTGCTGGTGCAACTGGAAAGCGTGGCGATCACCATCGTCTGGTCTGGCGTGGTGGCTTTCATTGGCTATAAGCTGGCGGATATGACGGTTGGTTTGCGTGTACCGGAAGAGCAGGAGCGCGAAGGTCTGGATGTAAACAGTCACGGCGAGAACGCTTACAACGCCTGATTCTCAATTTGCCGGATGGCAACGCTTTTGCGCCACCATCCGGTAATTCTCAATTGCGATTACGCATTACCCCTTCCTGAACGGTAGAAGCGACCAGCACGCCATCCTGGGTATAAAACTCTCCGCGTACAAAGCCCCGGGCACCGGATGCCGAAGTACTCTCGACGTTATACAGCAGCCATTCATTGATATTAAACGGACGGTGGAACCACATGGAATGGTCAATGGTGGCGATCTGAATCCCTTTTTCCAGGAAGCCAATCCCATACGGTTGCAGCGCAACAGGCAGGAAGTTCAGGTCTGAGGCATAACCCAGCAGATACTGATGGACGCGCAGATCGTCCTGCAGCACGCCGTTAGCTCGGATCCATACCTGGCGCGTCGGAGGTGCGACGTGACCTTTTAGGGGGTTATGAAACTCGACAGGGCGTACTTCCAACGGACGATCGTTGATAAATTTTTCTTTCAACAGCGGCGGCAGCAAATGCGCCACTGAGCGGGCAATTTCCGTTTCTGATTTCAGCTCATCGGGACCCGGCGCATCTGGCATGGTTTTCTGATGTTCAAATCCGTCTTCCGGTGCCTGAAAAGAGGCGGTCATGTAAAAAATGGGTTTACCATTCTGGATCGCGGCAACGCGGCGCGCGCTGAAGCTGTTACCATCACGCAGGACCTCCACATCATAGATGATGGGCTTTTGGCTATCGCCGGGGCGTAAAAAGTAGCTGTGAAAAGAGTGTACCAGACGCTCTTCCGGTACGGTTTCTTTTGCGGCATATAGCGCCTGACCGACAACCTGTCCCCCAAAAACCTGACGTAACCCTAAGTCTTCACTTTGGCCCCGAAAGAGTCCTTCTTCAATTTTTTCCAGATTTAACAATGTCAGCAAATTTTTCAGTGCCAGACTCATACGTGCTCTCCAGGTGATATCGATGTCGCAGCGAGGTAGGCAGAGTATAACGCAATTTTAAAAGTGGTCCGATGGGTGCAATTGTCTGAATTACTGGCCTATTACAGGCAAAAATAGCTGTCCTGTGCCACACTTAGTCACGTTATGTTTTTGTTAACCACTCTTCTGGCGAGGAAAGTTCTCGCTGGTGCATAGATGATAAGGAGAATTTAATGAAACTCGTGCACATGGTAAGTGGTTTAGCGGTTGCAGTCGCTCTGGCGGCCTGTGCCGATAAAAGCGCTGATATTCAGACACCTGCGCCAAGCCCTAATACGTCAATTTCTGACACACAGTCTAAAATTCAGCAGCCAAATGTCTCCGGTACAGTATGGATCCGTCAGAAAGTGGCCTTGCCACCCGATGCGGTACTAACTGTTACGCTGTCAGATGCTTCACTGGCCGATGCGCCGTCAAAAGTGCTGTCGCAAAAAGCGGTTCGTACTGAAGGTAAACAAGCGCCATTCAGCTTTGTATTACCGTTCAACCCGGCAGATATTCAACCTAACGCCCGTATTCTGCTGAGTGCGGCTATTACGGTAAATGATAAACTGGTCTTTATTACTGATACCGTTCAGACGGTCATCAATCAGGGGGGGACTAAAGCCGACCTGACGCTGGTCCCTGTACAGCAAACAGCAGTACCGGTTCAGGCGAGCGGTGGGGCTACTACCACGGTTCCGTCAACGTCACCAACCCAGGTGAATCCGTCATCTGCGGTTCCGGCTCCCACGCAGTACTAAGGTCGTTGTAACCCTCTCCGCCTGGAGAGGGTTAGTACACCCAGCGATAGCGCTGTAAATCGATCTGTCCGCTTCCTGAAACCACTATTCCTTCTGCCAGCAACGCCTGACGTTGTCGTTGCAGGTCGGGACCTGTCAGCGAAATGGCCCCATGGCGATTGACCACCCGATGCCAGGGCAGGGTACTGCCTTCGGGGAGACGCTTAAGCACGCCGCCTACCTGACGCGCAGCACGCGGAGATCCCGCAAGCCGGGCAACATCGCCATACGTGGTGACGAAACCTTCGGGGATTGAAGCGACGATTTGCCAGACGCGTTGGGGGAAAGAGTCCTGTATATCCATCATTTATTCCTGCGCTAATCCTCCAGCATAATGCTGAATGGCGAAGGAGTGAAGCCGCATTGCACAAGAAAACAGCATCCGATGCTGGATGGGTTGCAATTACAGGGTGCAGCAGTGATAATGCGCCTGCGCGTTGGTTAACAACGCTCTCAATGGGGGCTCTGTTGGTTCTCCCGCAACACTACTCTGTTTACCAGGTCAGGTCCGGAAGGAAGCAGCCAAGGCAGATGACGTGTGTGCCGGGATGTAGCTGGCAGGGCCCCCACCCATTTCAGCCGTCCGGCAATTTCTCTTCTGTTTATCTTCTTTTCTTTGTCATCGTATCGTCATTTTATTGTCATCAAATACTGTCACTGTGTTTTGGGGATGTTATTTGAGCTTTTGCCGCCGCCATTGCGCTGTAATGACATGGTCTTACATCCGGTGTGTTGTGGCTGACCACAAGGATTTTCTACGATGTCGACCGCTGTATTGAATGTCAAAGTTGATGAGGCCCTAAAAGAAAAGCTTCGCCATTATGCTGAAGTGCATAATGAAAATTTGAGTATCGCCACGGAAAAACTGCTACTAATCGCGTTTTCCGCCATTGAAGAGGTGGGAGTCTCCGCTGAGGATATCGATAGCCAGCATACGGAAGAATCCGTAGTTGACGCACTGACTCCTAAAGAAATCAAAGCATTGCGAAGATTACTGAAGAAGAAAAAATGAAACAACAATCGCTCTCAACCGCCTGTAATTATGGCGAAGCCTGTGAAATGCTGCGCTCCGGTTATGTGAAACACGTTCGTCTGAGCTGGAATGTCGGCAGCGATGAGTTCTTCCGTATTGCCTCCGACTGGTGTGATGCCGGGGCAAAAATTAAGAAAGACGGTGAGAATTTCGTGATTTCCCTGAAGGGTTTTCCGGTTCCTCCTCAGCGGTAGTATTGCCAGGACCTCCTCGTCCATCACGGCATTCAAGAGCGAGTCCTTTAACTCGTCGTTTAGATTATTTTACGCATTTTCCCGCTGCTGGCCTGCAAACGCAGGCTATCCCAAATAGGTTGCAACACTCTGAAGGCGGCACACGCTGTGTCATCCGGCAACGTGAAGGGCATACGCAAAAAGCGGTCGAATGCGCCATCAAGGCCGAACCGTGTACCGGTTCCCAACTGAATGCCTGCACTTTCGGCGCGCGTGGCAAAGAGCGTCGCCAGCGTATCAGGCAGTTCAACCCAGAAAGAGAGTCCTCCTTGTGGCTGGGTAAATTGCCATTCCGGAAAATGTGAGTTCATCAGGCGCGAGCACAGGTCTCGCTGTGATGTGAGTCGGCGTCTTCTGTCAGGAAGAAAGTCCTCGGCGTTATCCAGCAGCCAGCTGGTGGCGAGTTGCTCAAGCACCGGGGAGCCCAAATCGAAGGTGTCGCGGGTTTGGACCAGCGCGGCAATGGTACGCGCCGACGCCCGAATCCAGCCCAGACGTAATCCGCCCCAAAAGCTTTTCCCTGCTGAACCGAGCAGGATGATTGGGGCATCGCGATTGAATGTGGCAAGCGGCGGTGGCGGTGGGGCGTCATACCACAGGTTCACCATGGTCTCATCGACTACCAACGTCGTGTGGGTTCTTTCAGCAATATCCGCCACGACCTGGCGAGTAGCTGTGTCCATACAGCGCCCGGTCGGGTTGTGAAAATCCGGCATCAGATAGGCCATTCTCGGTGCAGTTTGCGCGATGGTGGCGACCAGACCCGCCGTATCCCAACCGTGCTCGGGCAGCGACACGCCGACGGGGCGACATGACGCCCCTTGTATTGCTGCAATGGCCAGCGGATAAGTGGGGTGATCTACCACTACGCGATCGCCGGGGCCGGTGAGTAAACGCAGGATCAACGCCAGACCGCTGACCGCGCCGTTCACGACCATTATTTCGTCGGGCTGCGTCGGGAGTCCGCGTTCGCAATAATGCCGGGCGATGGATTCACGCAAAACCGACAGTCCCTGCGGTAGATACCCGGAGCTCAGCAGATGCTGCGGCATTGCGAACAGTGCCTGCTGGTAAGCCTGATGAATTTCAGGACCGGCACTCAGCGCTGCCGTGGACAAATCAAGCGCTGTTCCAGTGCTGGTCCGCGTTGGCACATGGCGAATGTGCTCCGGCAGGATCACCCGTGAACCGCTACCATGTCGGCTTTCCAGATATCCCTCCTCACGCAGTTGTGCCATGGCGCTGGCGACGGTGGTTCGGCTGACTTGCAGAACGGCAGCGAGCTCGCGCTCACCGGGCAAGCGGCTATCCAGCGCCAGTCGCCCATCGAGGATCAGCAAACGTAACGCTTCTGCCAACTGTCGCCAGATGGGCGTTCGCGAGGGTCTTTCCTGCCAGTGTCCGAGCAGGCGTTGCAAAGACTGGCTTCCGTAACGGCGAGATGACATAGCAGTCCACTTTTTGAAAACTGGACATTAATCATAGTGCCAATTGCGGTGAAGATGAAAGTTATCTGAGAGTAAGAGGGGAAGAACATGCTGCGTCGTTTATTTCAGCTGTTTATCGGGCTGACGCTGTATGGTGTGTCGACGGCGATGTTTGTCCGTGCCGATTTAGGGGCCGATCCGTGGAACGTGTTCCACCTGGGGGTGGCAAATTTACTGTCGATGAATATCGGCGTGGTGATTATTGCCGTGGGTGTGTTGGTGCTTCTGGCGTGGATACCGCTACGCCAGCGCCCAGGGTTTGGCACGTTGAGCAACGTGATTATGATTGGACTGGCGGCAGATGTCGCGCTGCTGGTGATTCCGGGATTTGAATCCCTGCTGGCGCGCAGCGGGCTACTGGTGTCAGCGGTGATACTGAATGCGTTAGCAACCGCTCTGTACATTGGTGCCGGTTTTGGCGCGGGCCCGCGTGACGGTCTGATGACTGGAATTCACGCGCGTACCGGCTGGCCAGTACGACGAATTCGAACCGCAATTGAAGTGTCGGTGCTGCTTATTGGTTGGCTGTTGGGTGGAACCGTTGGGTTTGGAACGGTGCTGTATGCACTGGCTATTGGGCCGCTGATTCAAATTTGCCTGCCATGGTTTTGCCATCAGCCGCAGGCGCGTATTCGTATCAGGAATGCGCCTGGGGCACGATCGCCTGCTGGCGACTAAACTTAACCTCGACTGACGCGGCCGGAATCGGCTTGTCGCGCAGTACACTTCGGAGGTTTTTCTCATGAAGTATGTTGATGGCTTTGTGGTTGCCGTACCCGCTGAAAACAAGGAGGCGTACATTGCGATGGCGGCAAAAGCAGCTCCGCTTTTCAAGGAGTTCGGTGCATTGCGCGTGGTGGAGTGCTGGGCAGATGATGTCCCCGACGGCAAACTGACCGATTTTCGCATGGCTGTGAAAGCGCAGGATCATGAGGAAGTGGTATTCAGCTGGATTGAATACCCTTCCAAAGAGGTCCGCGATGCGGCGAATCAGAAGATGATGTCCGATCCCCGTATGAAGGAATTCGGTGAATCTATGCCATTTGATGGCAAGCGAATGATCTACGGTGGATTTGCGCCCATTATGGAAGAGTGATGTGACTGGCTGTGCGGCGTGCCGCCAGCCATCTCACCATCAACAGCCATGCTAAAGCCGTTTTTCTGTCCACAGAATAAATTCCGCTTTCGGCAGCGCTTTACTGTAGAGCCAGCCCTGACCGTACTGCACGCCGTGCTGGCGTAGCCAGGCTTCCTGATTCTCGGTTTCAATACCTTCTGCCACCATCTCCAGCTTCAGCGTTTTCGCGATCTCGATGATATGCGGCGTGACGTTGTTGTACTCCAGCGCATCGACGAACGATTTGTCGATCTTCAGGATATCCACATCCAGATCCTGCAAATAGCTAAGACTTGAATAGCCGGTACCAAAGTCATCAATATAGATCGAATGGCCTGCCTGTCGGTATTTAGCAATAAACGGCGCGCTGTTTTTTGGGTCGGCAAATTCGCGTTCGGTCAGTTCCAACGCGATTTGTGCAGGCTTAAGTTGCCAGTGGTTCACCTTCTGGCTTAACAGAGCAGGAAGCGTTTCGGAGGTCAGATCGGCTGACTCAAGGTTAATGGATATATGCTGGTGGGGATATTGACGCAACCATTTTCCTAAATCGTCAAATACGCTTTCAATAATCAAACGGGTGAGCGGCTCTGAAAGCCCGGTCTCTTGCGCCAGTGCGACGAAAATCTCAGGCGACAGATAGCTCCCGTCGGCCTGTGGCCAGCGAGCCAGCGCCTCTGCCCCGACCACTTTCCCTGTTTTGAGCGAGATAATCGGCTGGTAGTAGACCTTGATATCCCGATGCTGGATAGCGTTCTGCAACTGGTGATGAGGGGACTGTAAACGGCGCAAAATACGCAGAATAAAGGCTGCGGTGAGTAAGCCGAGGAAGATCCCTGCCGGCAGCCAGATGAGCGCTTGTCGGTGCCAGCTCTTTTGCAAAGGTACAGTGGATGCCCAGGTTACAACCGTAATGCCCAGTTCGGGGAAGGGGCGGGCGTTATAAATACTGCCGTCTTTCTGCAGATGGGTAATCGAATGCTCTAGTTGCACATGTTGTAAAACATCCGGTGGCAGATCGGTGCTACTGGCTACCACCGTGTTACGCGCGGTACCAATGATAGCGACTTCAATCGGCCATGAGCCAAACGGGATGACATCAATAAAAGAACCGGGATCGATCATCACGACGTAATGCTTGCTACCTAATGCCGCCATAAAACGCTTGATGCCCAAATCGTTTTGCATGGTCAACCATGCGTGGTAGCCATCGGGCGTGATTTTCATTGCTGGAGGAAACGCGGCTGCCCGGCTTCTTTTTTCCAGGGATGAGCATTGTGGAACGTTATCTTTGAGGTACAGCACTTCCTGAATATAGCGATAGCTATATGACAAACGACGCATTTCAAGCAGATGCTCTTCACTACAAGGTTCACCCTGAAAAGCTTCAATATGGCGCAACGCTTTTTTGGCCTGTTCACCTACGCGTTCCGTACGTAATGCGACTCGGGTTGAGAACATATCGAGTTCATCGATAAATTTCGTTTCGACCTGACGATGCGCCAGCCACAGGCTTAAACCTACGGGCGCGAGGATGGAAAGAAACAGCACCCCAGTCACCAGGCTTATCAGATGTCGTGTTATCACAGTGATATCCTTATTAACACAGCGTAGGGAAAGTATATCCGAAAGCCGAAAAAGCTATTCGATTGGCATCATATATTTACGGCCACTTATCATCCCGTTTAACTCTTAATCGCGTAAACCAGGTTGTGATTTATACAAGAGTGGTGTATTTTGATAGTTATGTTATAACGTAACAAATTGAGGTTGCCATGAAGCCGGATATTCATCCTTTTTACCGTACTGTGGTGTTTCACGATACCAGCGCCAATGAATTTTTTAAGGTCGGCTCGACCATTAAAACGGAACGTGAGATTGAGTTTGAGGGGAAAATGTACCCGTACGTGACCCTGGATATCTCTTCCAAATCGCATCCGTACTATACCGGGAAACAAAAAACCTTTGATAACGAAGGTAGTGCAGCACGTTTCCAGAAACGTTTTGGTCATTTTATTGGCACTAAGCGAGGTTAAGATGCAGGTACTCAATTCACTTCGTAGTGCAAAACAGCGTCATCCTGACTGCCAGATAGTGAAACGCAAAGGACGTTTGTACGTAATCTGCAAAACGAATCCGCGCTTTAAAGCTGTTCAGGGTCGTAAAAAAAGACGTTAGCTTCTTTACCAACATTTCAGGGATTAAAGTGCGTTTCCTTCATCGGGACGCACTTTTTTTATCTGCGTTGAGATGTCGTTACTGGCTGGTCTGGGGACGGGTTAGCGTAAAGACATCGTAAAACGAGAGTTCACCCTTACGCGATATCATCTTTTGCAGCTGCGCTTTATGTTCGCTATCGACGGAAGGTGAGTGCAGGATGGTATCGATAAGTGAAGGGGGGACAAAGCGCGTGTTATACCATTCCCCGTTATAGCAAACTCTGAAATCCAGTACGTCGATATCTTCAAAGCGGTATCGCGGCGCAACGTCGAAAAAGAAAAACGCGTTGAGTATGACGAACAGAACCACCAGCAGCCATACTGAATCGACTAAAGTTTCTGACTGCAGCATCACCGCCAGCGTGGCAAACCACGCAACATACATGCCGATGAACAGGCCGGGATGTTTGCGAATAAAGCTGATGCTAAAGCGCGGTTTGTTGTCGCGCTTTTCGCGAATATTTAAGTCGTCGATGGTTTCGGTAAGCAGGCGCTGTATTTCTGTCATCTCTTGCCTTTGTAGTGTCTGCGATATTCAGATGCGATCGCCTTATTTTAAAAGGGGATACCTTTTGAAGAAAGTAACAGATTAACCACAATTTAGCATAACAGTTACATTTAAGATCACAGCGTTTTGATAATCCTGGCGGGATTGCCCCCAACCACGCAGTTTGCCGGAACGCTTTTCGTGACCACCGCGCCCGAGGCCACAACCACGTTATCACCCAACGTTACGCCAGGGTTTATCACTGCGCGTCCACCTATCCAGACGTTGTTGCCAATAGTCACGGGTTTGCCGAGCTCCATGCCACTGTTTCGCTCGGTGGCATCCAGCGGGTGGGTGGCGGTATAAATATGGACTCCTGGGGCTAACATGCAGTTGTCGCCAATATGGATCGGGCAGACGTCGAGCATAACGCAGTCGAAGTTGGCGTAAAATTCTTTACCGAGATAAATGTTATAGCCGTAATCACAACGAAAAGAGGGTTCAATATAAGCCCCTTCGCTCTGGCCCAACAGCTCATGCAGGATAGCTTGTCGCGCATTTTTTTCATCGGGAGCGGTGAGGTTGTAGCGATGGGTCAACTGACGAGCGCGTAGTCGGTCGTGGCGCAATGTTTCATCCGCCGGGCGATAAAGTTCACCGGCGATCATTTTTTGCTTTTCATTACTCATTACGAATTTCCTGTGTACTGGAGGTCATTTCAACACAGTAAAACGCAATGCAAACAAGGGGAACGTTCCCACTTCTTCGCTGTGATCGTAGTCACGTGATTTGATTTAAATAACCATTGTAAATACGAAAATGGTCAGCCAGACAAATGTACCGCTATACCTGACTTAACCCGTGAGCAATTAGCGAATGAATTTCCAAACAGAAGTTGGAATCTTGTCGTAGAGCTTATTCATGGTCAATTCAGCAAGGCGGTGATCTGCTGCTGAGTAAAATACAGCCAGTTCGTTGTCGGACAATTCATATTTATTTTTTTCAATAACGCGCTCAAGTGTGTCAATTGTCTGACAACGTCGCAGGCGCATCAAATAATCAGTTTTAGTTAATGGTTTATCGGACATAAATCTTACCTATGATTGTAATAATTTTTAACAAGACAAACTAACAGGATTAGCCCTGGTGGCATTGACAAAACAGCGAAACAGTCGATTACCTGACTTCCGCCATTTCTGCAGATCCTGCGTATTAATACCATAACTGCTGAACAACATAAAAGTGTCATCCAGGTATTCATCTATCTGCGCGATCAGCTTATTGTCCTCATTGTACTTAATTTTATAATTAAGTGCGAAGGTTGCAATATGCTCTATCAGTTCATTGAGCTGCAAGCTGGTGGCAGAGGTAGGGTCATTAACCCAGCCATGGTTACTTTGTTCAAGGTTTGCAAGACAGTCATGATACAGGGTTTCGCAGAGAAATTTAAGCTGCGCGATATCATGTCTTTTGGGTGAGTATTCATCCATAACGCATCCCCTTCTTCGTGGCTTAAACTAACCGAACACCTTCGGGATGGATACAACAGACTACCTGGAACTTGCCCGCGACTCCTGATGATTTAACTATAATCTAGTCTAAAAAAGATTTCATCGTCATATCACGAAAAATTACAATTATGCAAACTTATGATGTCAGGTCATTTTTACATTTTAACAGATAAATGCGGTTATTCGGAATCGGACAATTTCTTTATTCTTCGGGCAATCATCGAGTTATCTTGATTAGGTTTAGCAACGAAAGGTAACAATCGACAATGTGAACCGCTTACCAGGAATAATCTTAATATTTATTAAAGTAAATAAGAACTCTCAATGATTTTTAAGAATAGCCTTTAAGGCTACAGGGATTATATCGCTTATTTACCCTGGAGAAAATAAACGAAATAGCAATAAGTGATTTTTATGATTTTTCCAGAAAAAAGGCCGCTTGCGCGGCCTTATCTATAGAGATCTATCAATGATGGTCTACTGAGTGGCTATGCTCAAGATCTTCACTTTTGCGGCTAAAGCGGCGGCGTACCACCACAAAGAACACCGGAACAAAGAAGATAGCCAACACGGTTGCCGTCACCATCCCGCCCATTACGCCAGTACCAACGGCGTTCTGCGCGCCGGAGCCTGCGCCGGAGCTGATAACCAGCGGCATTACGCCCAGAATAAAGGCCAGCGATGTCATCAGGATCGGACGTAAACGCATGCGGACCGCATCCAGCGTCGCCTCTATCAGACCTTTACCCTCTTTATCCATCAAGTCTTTGGCGAATTCGACGATAAGTATCGCGTTCTTCGCCGACAACCCAATGGTTGTGAGCAGGCCTACCTGGAAGTAAACGTCGTTGGTCAGGCCGCGGAACGTTGCCGCCAGCAATGCACCGATAACACCTAACGGTACCACCAGCATGACGGAGAACGGAATTGACCAGCTCTCGTACAATGCCGCCAGACACAGGAATACGACAATCAGTGAAATGGCATACAGAGCAGGGGCCTGGTTGCCGGACAGTCGTTCCTGGTAGGACATACCGGTCCAGTCATAGCCGATACCGGATGGCAGTTTGCTGGCCAGTTCCTCCATCATTGCCATGGCTTCACCGGTACTTTTACCCGGTGCGGCCTGGCCTAAGATTTCCATGGAAGGCAGACCGTTATAGCGTTCCAGACGCGGTGAACCATATTCCCAACGTGAGGTAGAGAAGGCGGAGAACGGTACCATCTGTCCATCGCTGCCGCGGACATACCAGTTTCCAATATCTTCCGGCAACATACGGTATTTCGCTTCAGACATGATGTAAACTTTCTTCACACGACCACGGTCGATGAAGTCATTTACGTAGCTTCCGCCCCATGCTGCACCCAGCGTTGTATTAATATCACTAATGGATACACCCAGAGCCTGCGCTTTTTCCTGATCGATATCGATCTTGAACTGCGGCGTATCTTCCAGACCGTTAGGACGTACGCCGACTAACAGATCAGGATGTTTCGCAACTTCACCAAACAGCTGGTTACGCGCCTGGGTTAGCTTCTCATGACCTAAACCTGCCTGGTCAATCAGCTGGAAGTCGAAACCGGTCGCGGTCCCTAACTCCACAATCGCTGGCAGGTTAAAAGCAAAGACCATCGCGTCTTTAATCTGCGAGAATGCGCCCATCGCACGTTGAGTAATTGCCTCAACCTTGTTCTCCTCGCCTGGACGTTCACTCCAGTCTTTCAGAGACACGAACGCGATACCGGTGTTCTGACCACGTCCTGCAAAACCGAAGCCGTTAACGGCAAACACCGATTCAACGTTCGCTTTTTCTTTGGTCAGATAGTAATCCGTCATTTCGTCCAGCACCTTCTGGGTACGCTCTTGCGTTGCACCCGCTGGCAGCTGAGCCATTGACAGGAATACCCCCTGGTCTTCATCCGGCAGGAACGAGCTTGGCAGACGAACAAACAGATAGGCCATACCCACGACGATGATCAGATACAGCGCCAGATAACGACCGGTGCTGCGCAGAATTCCGCCCACGCTGTCGGTGTAATGGTGCGTGCTCTTATCGAACATGCGGTTAAACCAGCCGAAGAAACCTTTTTTGCCTTCTCCGTGATCGCCTTTAGCAACCGGTTTGAGCATGGTCGCACACAGGGCAGGGGTCAGAATCAATGCCACCAGGACTGATAACGCCATCGCCGAAACAATGGTGATGGAGAACTGACGGTAAATTGCACCGGTAGATCCCCCGAAGAAGGCCATCGGAATAAATACCGCTGACAGCACCATAGCGATACCAACCAGTGCGCCCTGAATCTGGCCCATCGATTTACGTGTTGCTTCCTTCGGCGGTAGCCCTTCCTCAGCCATTACACGTTCAACGTTCTCGACCACAACGATGGCGTCATCCACCAACAGGCCGATGGCGAGCACCATCCCGAACATCGTCAGCGTGTTTATCGAGAAACCGAAAATCGCAAGGACGGCAAACGTACCCAATAGCACCACCGGCACGGCGATAGTCGGAATCAGCGTCGCGCGGAAGTTCTGCAGGAACAGATACATTACCAGGAACACGAGGATGATGGCTTCCGCCAGCGTTTTCACTACTTCGTGAATAGAGATTTTCACGAACGGCGTAGTGTCATACGGGTAAACGATCTTCAGACCTGACGGGAAGAACGGTTCCATCTTCTTCAGTTCATCGCGGATAGCGTTTGCGGTGTCCAGGGCGTTAGCGCCTGTCGCCAGCTTGATACCCAGACCGGATGCCGGTTTACCGTTGAACTTCGCAATGATGTCGTAGTTTTCGCCACCCAGTTCTACTTTCGCTACGTCACGCAGACGCACCTGGGAACCGTCCTGATTCACTTTCAGCAGAATTTTGCTGAACTCATCGGCGGAGGTCAGACGGGTTTGCGCGATGATCGAAGCGTTAAGCTGCTGGCCTTTCACCGGCGGCGTACCACCTAACTGACCGGCTGCAACCTGGGCGTTCTGCGCTTTGATGGCGCTGATCACATCAACCGGCGTCAGTTGGAAGTTATTCAGTTTGTTCGGATCCATCCAGATGCGCATCGCGTACTGGGAACCGAACAGCTGAACATCACCCACACCTGAAGTACGGCTGATGGCGTCCTTCATGTTGGCGCCCACGTAGTCGGAAATATCCTCCTGCGTCATGGTGCCGTTGGTGTTGATTACGCCGACAACCATCAGGAAGCTACTGGATGATTTCTCAACGCTCACACCCTGTTGTTGTACTTCCTGCGGCAGAAGCGGCATTGCCAGCTGCAGTTTGTTCTGCACCTGTACCTGCGCGATATCCGCATCAGTACCAGACTGAAAGGTAAGCGTGATCTGCACGGTACCCGTGGAGTCACTGTTTGAGGACATGTACATCAGGTTATCGATACCGTTCATATTCTGTTCGATAACCTGCGTAACAGTATCCTGTACTGTTTTGGCATCAGCGCCAGGGTAGGTCGCGGAGATCGTCACTGCTGGCGGTGCAATAGTCGGATATTGCGCTACCGGCAATTTGAGGATCGCGAGCCCCCCTGCCAACATGATGATAATGGCGATCACCCACGCAAATATTGGGCGATCGATAAAGAAATTAGGCATGTCTTAACGGCTCCTGTTTAAGTTAAGACTTGGACTGTTCAGGCTGGCTACCGCTTGCAGCTTGCTGGTTGTTATCAGCGGTGATTTCCTGCGCTTTTACCTGCGCGCCAGGACGTACTTTTTGCAGCCCAGTGACAATCACGCGGTCGCCCGGTTTAAGTCCATCAGTGACTAACCATTTGTCGCCAATCGCTTGTGCGGCGACAATTTGACGGGTTTCAACTTTGTTGTCTGCACCGATAACCAATGCACTGGCATCGCCACGCGGTGTGCGGGTAACGCCTTGCTGTGGAACCAGTAATGCAGTTGGGTTAGTCCCTTCTTCCAGACGAGCACGGACGAACATACCCGGCAGTAAGGTGTGATCCGGGTTAGGGAAGATTGCGCGCAACGTAATCGACCCGGTGGTTTGATCTACCGTGACATCAGAAAATTCCAGCGTACCGGACTGCGGGAATTTAATGCCGTCATTGGTCACCAGTTCGACTTTCGCTTTACCGTTTTCTTGCTTCAGCGTGCCGTTGGCCAACTCTTGTTTCAGGCGCAGGAAATCGTTGCTTGACTGCGTCACGTCCACATAGATGGGATCCAACTGCTGAACGGTTGCCAGTGCGGTTGCCTGACCGTTTTGCACCAGAGCGCCTTCAGTAACGGATGATTTACCAATGCGGCCGCTGATCGGCGACGTCACTTTGGTATAAGCCAGATTGATGCGTGCAGTTTCTACCGCGGCTTTCGCGGCGACAACGGAGGCGTTCGCCTGCTGTGCGTCTGCCAGTGCACTATCGTAATCCTGTTGACTGATGTACTTAGTACCCAACAGTTTCTGATAACGTTTGACCGTCAGTTGAGCGATATTTGCTGCGGCTTGTGCTTTTGCCAGATCGCCTTTTGCGCTTTCATAAGCGGCCTGGTAAGTAGCAGGATCAATCTGATAGAGAGATACACCCGCTTCGATGTCACCACCTTCCGTGAAATTACGCTTCAGGATAATACCGCTAACCTGAGGACGAACTTCTGCAATGCGATACGCACTGGTGCGACCCGGGAGTTCGGTTGTTATCTGTAGAGGTTCAGTTTTGAGCGTAACAACTCCAACCTCTGGCATCTGCTGGCCCCCTTGTTGGGCCTGTTTGTCGTCACATCCTGTTAGCGCTAAGCTGCCTGAGAGCATCAGAACGACTGCCAGAGGCGTTAACCCTCTGTTTTTGTTCATATGTAAACCTCGAGTGTCCGATTTCAAATTGATCAATGGCTGAAAGCCCATAAACCCATTGCTGCGTTTATATTATCGTCGTGCTATGGTACATACATTCACAAATGTATGTAAATCTAACGCCTGTAAATTCACTGACCTATGGCACGAAAAACCAAACAACAAGCACAGGAAACTCGACAGCACATTCTCGATGTCGCTCTGCGTTTGTTTTCGCAACAAGGGGTATCATCCACCTCGCTTGCGGAGATCGCAGCAGCCGCTGGTGTCACGCGCGGCGCGATCTATTGGCATTTCAAAAACAAATCGGATTTATTCAGTGAAATCTGGGAGCTAGCAAAACCTAACATTGATGAGTTAGAGACTGAGTATCAGGCAAAATTCCCCGACGATCCACTATCAGTATTAAGAGAAATTTTAATTTACGTTCTTGAAGCTACCGTGACAGAAGAACGCCGACGTTTATTGTTGGAAATTATATTCCACAAATGCGAATTTGTCGGGGAAATGGCCTCAGTTCAGCTAGCTCAGCGCAGTCTGTGTATTGAAAATTACGACCGTATCGAACAAACATTGCGGCACTGCATGAACGCCAACATGCTGCCGGAAAATCTGAACACGCGTCGCGTGGCGGTGCTGCTGCGTAGTTATGTTACCGGAATTATCGAGAACTGGTTATTTGCCCCTGAATCTTTTGATCTGAAAAAAGAGGCTCGGGAATACGTCGCCGTGCTGCTTGAGATGTGTCTTCTCTGCCCAACCTTGCGGGTTAACGTAGCGGAAACCTGTTAACTCTCTGGGTCTGTACCAGGAATTCTCCTGGTCATTTTGCCTCCTGCTATTCTGCCGGTCACAGCCGTGATATTCTTGCCGCTTGACTATTTTCGGTCACTTTTCCGGTTCAGAAACCTTCATTCTCATGACTATGTTGCAGCTCTATAAACGTTCACAGCATCTTATTGCTATTACCATTCTTTTCTTCATTCTATTGCTATCCTGCCAGTCATCTGCATTTGCGCGGGCGCAACAGAGTGGTGAACTGCCGACGAAAGCGGATATTCAGAGCCAGTTAGACACGCTGAATAAACAAAAAGATCTCTCCGCACAGGATAAGCTGGTTCAACAGGATCTCATCGATACCATTGCCACGCTGGATAAAATCGATCGTGTGAAGGATGAAACCGTACAGCTTCGACAAAAAGTTGCCCAGGCGCCGGAGAAAATGCGTCAGGCGACGGATGCGCTAAATTCGCTTAGCGATGTCGATAATGACGATGAAACGCGAAAAACGCTGAGTACGCTCTCCTTACGACAGCTTGAGTCGCGCGTGTCGCAGGTCCTGGATGACCTGCAAAGCTCGCAAAATGATCTGGCCGCTTACAACAGCCAACTGGTATCGCTGCAGACACAGCCAGAGCGCGTACAAAATGCGATGTACACCGCGTCGCAACAGATGCAGCAAATCCGCAATCGACTCGATGGCACCACTGTGGGAGAGGCGGCTTTACGCCCCAGCCAGCAGGTGCTGCTGCAGGCGCAGCAAGCGTTGCTGAACGCGCAGATCGACCAGCAGCGTAAGAGCCTCGAAGGGAATACCGTTTTGCAGGATACCCTGCAAAAACAACGCGATTATGTGACGGCGCATAGTAACCGCCTTGAACACCAGCTCCAGCTCCTGCAAGAGGCGGTGAACAGCAAACGACTGACGTTAACCGAAAAGACGGCACAGGAAGCGGTAACGCCGGACGAAGCCGAGCGTATTCAGTCCAATCCGTTAGTGAAGCAGGAACTTGATGTTAACCATCAGCTCAGCCAGCGCCTGATTGCCGCGACTGAAAACGGCAACAGCCTGATGCAGCAAAATATCAAGGTCAAAAACTGGCTTGACCGCGCGCTGCAATCCGAACGCAACATTAAAGAGCAGATCGCCGTTCTGAAAGGCAGTCTGCTGCTGTCGCGCATTTTATATCAGCAACAACAAACGCTGCCGTCGGCGGATGAGCTTGCCGATATGACCAACCGGATCGCCGATTTGCGTCTGGAGCAGTTCGAAGTTAACCAGCAGCGCGATACGTTGTTCCAGAATGATGCGTTTGTCGCCAAACTGGAAGAAGGGCACAGCAACGACGTTAACCCTGAAGTCCATGATGCCCTGCTGCAGGTCGTGGATATGCGTCGTGAACTGTTGGATCAGCTAAATAAGCAGCTGGGCAACCAGTTGATGATGGCGATTAATCTGCAAATCAACCAGCAGCAGTTAATGAGCGTGTCGAAAAACCTGAAAGAGATCCTCACGCAGCAAATCTTCTGGGTTAACAGTAACCGTCCGATGGACTGGGACTGGATCAAAGCCTTCCCGCAAACCCTAAAAGACCAGTTTAAGTCGATGAAAATCACGGTGAACTGGGAAAAAGCCTGGCCCGCCGTGTTTATTGCGTTCCTGGCAGGGCTGCCGCTGCTGCTTATCGCCGGGTTAATCCGCTGGCGTTTGAAGTGGCTGAAGGATTATCAGGCAAAATTAGCCGCCGCGGTGGGGAACCTGCGCAATGACAGTCAGCTTAATACGCCAAAAGCGATTCTGATCGATCTCATCAGAGCCTTGCCGGCGTGTCTGATTATCCTCGCGGTGGGTCTGATTCTGCTGACTATGCAGCTGAATATTAGCGACCTGCTGTGGGCGTTCAGTAAGAAGATGACCATCTTCTGGCTGGTGTTTGGTCTGTGCTGGAAGGTGCTGGAAAAAGATGGCGTGGCGATACGTCATTTTGGCATGCCAGCGAAGCAGACCAGCCACTGGCGTCGCCAGATTGTGCGTATTAGCCTTGCGCTGTTGCCGCTTAACTTCTGGTCGGTCATTGCTGAGCTGTCGCCGCTTAATTTGATGGACGATGTGCTTGGCCAGGTGGTCATTTTCCTCAACCTGCTGCTGATCGCCTTCCTGGTATGGCCAATGTGCCGCGAAAGCTGGCGTGACAAAGAGTCGCATGGTCTGCGTCTGGTCACTATTACCGTGCTGTCTATTATTCCGATTGCATTAATGGTGCTGACGGCGACAGGGTATTTCTACACCACGCTGCGCCTGGCGGGCCGCTGGATTGAAACGGTCTATCTGGTTATCCTCTGGAATCTGCTGTACCAGACGGTGCTGCGAGGGTTGAGCGTAGCGGCACGCCGTATCGCCTGGCGTCGTGCGTTAGCGCGTCGTCAGAACCTGGTGAAAGAAGGGGCCGAAGGCGCAGAGCCGCAGGAAGAACCGACTATTGCGCTGGAACAGGTTAACCAGCAAACGCTGCGTATAACCATGCTGGTGATGGTTGCCCTGTTTGGTGTTCTGTTCTGGGCCATTTGGTCTGATTTGATCACCGTGTTCAGCTATCTCGACAGCATAACGCTCTGGCATTACAACGGCACCGAAGCGGGTGCGGCAGTGGTGAAAGACGTCACCATGGGCAGCCTGTTGTTTGCGATTATTGCGTCAATGGTCGCGTGGGCGCTGATCCGCAACTTACCCGGCCTGCTGGAAGTGCTGGTGCTCTCGCGACTGAAGATGCGCCAGGGGGCTTCTTATGCGATCACCACGATCCTGAATTATGCCATCATCGCCATCGGTGCGATGACGGTCTTCGGATCGCTCGGCGTCTCGTGGGATAAGCTACAGTGGCTGGCCGCTGCTCTCTCGGTTGGTCTTGGTTTCGGCTTACAGGAGATTTTCGGGAACTTTGTTTCCGGTCTGATTATTCTGTTTGAACGCCCGGTACGCATAGGCGATACCGTGACCATCGGTACGTTCTCCGGAACGGTCAGCAAGATCCGCATCCGTGCCACCACCATTACTGACTTCGATCGGAAAGAGGTGATCATCCCGAACAAAGCATTCGTGACGGAGCGTTTGATCAACTGGTCGCTCTCCGATACCACCACGCGTCTGGTGATCCGCATTGGTGTGGCTTATGGTTCGGATCTGGACAAAGTGAAGAAGGTGCTGTTGCAGGCGGCGACAGAACACCCGAAAGTGATGCACGATCCGGAGCCTGCAGTGTTCTTTACTGCCTTCGGCGCCAGCACGCTGGATCATGAGCTGCGTTTATACGTGCGTGAATTGCGCGATCGTAGCCACACGGTTGATGAACTTAACCGGGCGGTCGATCGTTTGTGCCGTGAAAATGACATTGATATCGCCTTTAACCAGCTCGAAGTTCATCTGCATAACGCGAAAGGTGACACCGTGACCGAGGTTAAGCGTGACATCATTAAAGGTGACGATCCGACGCCTTCGGTAGGTTAACAGAAATAATCATCAGGCCTGCGAGCTTCGATTCATTCGTAGGCCTGATAAGTGCAATGCCATCAGGATTTCAGTTACCGCTCTTTTTAGATAAATAGAGCAGTTTCTTCTCGTAATCCTGCTTCACAATCTCCAGTGCTTTCAGAACTGTTTCAGGCTCCATCTGATTCTCTTCAAGCAGGACAATCAAATCGACGGCCAGTTTGACTTCATCTGGGGCGTTCTCTAATGACATAAATCCTCCAGGGATTAGCGGGTTAAACGCGCCAGCACGTTATCTATTCTTGCCAGTGCATGACGACAGCGTGCCAGTCGTGCCTCGAATGCCTCTACTTCGCGATGCAGTTTTTGCTGTTCTTCAAAGCCCGTAACCTGTGCCAGGCGTTCTTTACGTTCACGCGTCATTTCAACCAGGCGGCGCTCAAACTCCTGGTGTTGAACTCGCTTACGCTGCCAGCGCGCCAGGCCAGGAGAGGCGCTGTCCCACTCCCGGAGCGACCAACTGGCGGTTTCACGTGAAATCGCCTCTAACTGTGAGGCAAGGTGTTCCGTAAGCCAGGTAATTTGTGGTAGTTGTTGCTGTTCAACTGCGCGACGTAGAGCAGTGAGATTATCATCAGCTTCATCCAGACAGGCCTGTAGCAACGTGCTGCGGGTGTGAAACAGATGCCTGTCAAAGCGGGCGCTAAGCGTGGCATGGTGTGCCAGTGGGGCACAACGCTGCCGCAAGCGGTTAAGCTGGTTTTCGAGCGTCTGAAGCAGCATGACGGTTTTCACGACAACACTCCGATGAAAATGAGAACTGTTATGATAAAGTAGCGATTCTCTGTGTTAAGTATTCATATTATGCAACGCATTATTCTAATCATCATAGGCTGGATAGCGGTAGTGTTAGGAACGCTGGGCGTTGTATTGCCTCTGTTGCCGACAACGCCGTTTATCTTGCTGGCCGCCTGGTGTTTTGCTCGCTCGTCGCCGCGTTTTCACGACTGGTTGCTGTACCGTTCGTGGTTCGGCGGGTATCTGCGCCACTGGCAAAAACACCGCGCGATGCCGCCGGGAGCAAAGCCGCGCGCTATTTTGTTGATCCTGGTAACGTTTAGTATTTCACTGTGGCTGGTCAATATGATGTGGGTACGCGGCCTGCTGCTGGTTATTCTCGCTTGTTTACTGATTTTTATGTGGCGGATCCCGGTGATTGATGAAAAACAACAAAAGCAGTAAAGCGCAATAAACGCTGTTGCAATTGTCTCTCACAGCCAGTAAATTCGACCGTTTTCGAGCACAGGCGCAGGTGGTCAAAGGTTAAGCAAATATAACCTTGGCTCTTATACAGACACAAAATCATTCAAGATACGTCGAGGATGAAGTGTATAGTGCGCCGTGAAGTAATACTGTATTAATCAGGCACAAACTTATGACCGCGACTGCACAGCAGCTTGAGTTTCTCAAAAATAGCATCAAAAGCATCCACGATTACCCAAAACCGGGCATTCTTTTTCGTGATGTCACCAGTTTACTGGAAGACCCGAAAGCCTACGCCCTCAGTATTGAATTGCTGGTTGAACGCTACAAAAATGCGGGTATCACTAAAGTGGTTGGTACCGAAGCGCGTGGCTTCCTGTTTGGCGCGCCGGTAGCGTTGGGTCTGGGCGTTGGTTTTGTTCCGGTACGTAAACCCCGTAAGCTTCCGCGTGAAGTTATTGCTGAGAGCTATGAGCTGGAATACGGCACCGATCAACTGGAAATCCACGTAGATGCCATCAAACCTGGTGATAAAGTTCTGGTTGTGGACGACCTGCTGGCAACCGGCGGCACAATTGAAGCGACCGTGAAACTGATCCGCCGTCTGGGTGGTGAAGTGACCGATGCTGCATTTATCATTAACCTGTTTGATCTGGGTGGCGAGCAGCGTCTGGAAAAGCAGGGACTGACCTGTTATAGCCTGATTCCATTCCCGGGCCACTAATTTCGGGCTATCTTATCTCGGCAGATTAATACCGAGACACACAACCTCGCCGTCGCTGCGAGGTTGTGTTAGCATTATCTCCCTGTGAATCCACCCTCCAGCCTTTCAGAGCCTGCCAATGAGTTATCAGGTCTTAGCCCGAAAATGGCGCCCACAAACCTTTGCTGACGTCGTCGGCCAGGAACATGTGCTGACGGCACTGGCGAACGGCTTGTCGTTAGGGCGTATTCATCATGCTTATTTGTTTTCCGGCACCCGTGGCGTCGGGAAAACGTCAATCGCCCGTTTGCTGGCGAAGGGATTAAACTGTGAAACCGGCATCACCGCTACGCCGTGCGGCGTGTGCGATAACTGCCGTGAAATCGAGCAGGGGCGCTTTGTCGATCTGATTGAAATTGACGCCGCCTCACGCACCAAAGTCGAAGACACCCGTGACCTGCTGGATAACGTCCAGTACGCGCCAGCGCGCGGTCGCTTTAAGGTCTATTTGATCGACGAAGTGCACATGCTGTCGCGCCACAGTTTTAACGCCTTGCTGAAAACGCTCGAAGAGCCGCCCGCGCACGTTAAGTTCTTGCTGGCGACTACCGATCCGCAGAAGCTGCCGGTGACTATCCTGTCGCGCTGTCTGCAATTCCATCTTAAAGCGTTGGATGTCGAACAGATTCGCCATCAACTTGAGCATATCCTCAAAGAAGAGCATATCGCCCATGAACCACGTGCGTTGCAACTGCTGGCTCGCGCCGCGGACGGCAGCCTGCGCGATGCGCTGAGCCTGACCGATCAAGCGATCGCCAGCGGCGATGGTCAGGTCTCGACTGACGCGGTCAGCACCATGCTTGGTACGCTGGACGACGACCAGGCGCTCTCGCTGGTTGAAGCGGTTGTGGCTGCGGACGGCGAACGCGTTATGACGCTGGTGAACGATGCCGCCGCGCGCGGTATTGAATGGGAAGCGCTACTGGTTGAGATGTCGGCTCTGCTGCATCGTATTGCCATGGTTCAGCTTTCACCTGCCGCGCTCGGCAGCGATATGGCCGCTATTGAACAGCGCATGCGCGAACTGGCGCGAATCGTCCCGCCAACCGATGTGCAGCTTTACTACCAGACCCTGTTAATCGGGCGCAAAGAACTGCCGTATGCGCCGGACAGGCGAATGGGCGTTGAAATGACGCTGCTACGTGCGCTGGCTTTTCATCCACGCATGCCGCTCCCGGAACCTGAAGCCCCGCGACAGTCTTTTGCCCCGGTCGCACCCACTGCGGTGATGAACCCGACGCAGGTGCCGCAGCAGCCTGCGGCAGCGCAACAGCAACAGAATGTACCGCTCTCCGATGCTACCAGCCAGGTGCTGGCGGCACGCAGCCAGCTGCAACGCGCTCAGGGAGCAACCAAACCAAAAAAGAGTGAACCGGCAGCCGCTTCCCGCGCGCGGCCGGTGAATAATGCTGCGCTGGAAAGACTGGCTTCGGTGTCGGAACGTGTTCAGGCGCGCCCAACTGTCTCTGCGCTGGAAAAAGCGCCAGCGAAGAAAGAAGCGTATCGCTGGAAAGCGACCAATCCTGTTGCAGAAGTCAAAGAAGTCGTCGCTACGCCGAAAGCGCTGAAAAAAGCGCTTGAGCATGAAAAAACGCCAGAACTGGCGGCAAAGCTGGCGGCTGAGGCCATCGAACGCGACCCGTGGGCCGCACAGGTAAGCCAGCTCTCGCTGCCTAAACTGGTGGAGCAGGTGGCGCTTAATGCCTGGAAAGAAGAGAATGGCAACGTGGTTTGCCTGCACCTGCGTTCCACGCAGCGACACCTTAACTCCAGCGGCGCGCAGCAAAAACTGGCCGAAGCATTGAGTTCCTTAACAGGGTCAACGGTTGAATTGACCATCGTTGAAGATGATAATCCAGCGGTGCGCACGCCGCTGGAGTGGCGTCAGGCCATTTATGAAGAGAAACTCGCGCAGGCGCGTGAGTCGATTATTGCGGATAATAACATTCAGACGCTGCGTCGTTTTTTCGATGCGGACCTGGACGAAGAGAGTATTCGCCCCATTTGATCGTCAGCCATTACGGTTTGACGGTCGTCATCCCTTAACGTGATTGAGAGAGAAGCCTATGTTTGGTAAAGGCGGTCTGGGTAACCTGATGAAACAGGCCCAGCAGATGCAAGAAAAAATGCAGCAGATGCAGGAAGAAGTCGCCAAGCTGGAAGTGACCGGCGAATCTGGCGCGGGTCTGGTAAAAGTAACCATCAACGGCGCGCATAACTGCCGTCGTGTGGAGATCGATCCAAGCCTGCTGGAAGACGACAAAGAGATGCTGGAAGACTTGGTTGCTGCGGCATTCAACGACGCCGCGCGCCGTATTGAAGAGACGCAGAAAGAGAAGATGGCCTCTGTTTCCTCCGGAATGCAGCTGCCGCCTGGCTTTAAGATGCCGTTCTGATGCAAACCAGCCCGCTGTTAACTCAGCTTATGGAAGCTCTGCGCTGTCTGCCGGGCGTTGGCCCGAAGTCTGCGCAGCGCATGGCGTTCACGCTACTTCAGCGCGATCGCAGCGGCGGGATGCGTCTGGCGCAGGCGTTAACGAAGGCGATGTCGGAAATCGGCCACTGTGCCGATTGCCGCACATTCACAGAACAGGACGTCTGCAACATTTGCTCGAACCCGCGTCGCCAAGAAAATGGTCAGATTTGCGTGGTGGAGAGTCCGGCGGACATCTACGCCATTGAGCAAACCGGGCAATTTTCCGGACGTTACTTCGTGCTGATGGGACACCTGTCGCCGCTGGACGGTATTGGTCCTGATGATATCGGGCTGGATCGTCTTGAGCAGCGGCTGGCATCTGAGCAAATCAGCGAACTGATCCTGGCGACCAATCCCACGGTCGAAGGCGAGGCGACCGCCAACTATATTGCTGAGCTTTGCATGCAATATGACGTTGAAGCCAGCCGTATCGCCCATGGCGTTCCGGTTGGTGGCGAGCTGGAAATGGTCGATGGCACCACGCTGTCGCACTCTCTGGCAGGACGACACAAGATTAAATTCTGAACAAACGGAGGCCGCGACGGCGGCTTCCGCTTGAAATCCTTCCCGCTTGTCCCCATTTCACCCTCAACCTGTTTTTACCATTGAAAATGGCATTGTTGAGGTAGACCTACATGAAAGGACAAGAAACTCGTGGTTTTCAGTCAGAAGTAAAACAGCTTCTGCACCTGATGATCCATTCTCTGTATTCCAATAAAGAAATCTTCCTGCGTGAGCTTATCTCTAACGCCTCGGATGCGGCAGACAAGCTGCGTTTTCGCGCACTGTCTAACCCGG
This sequence comes from Citrobacter sp. KTE151, assembly GCF_000398845.1. Taxonomy (NCBI): domain Bacteria; kingdom Pseudomonadati; phylum Pseudomonadota; class Gammaproteobacteria; order Enterobacterales; family Enterobacteriaceae; genus Citrobacter; species Citrobacter sp. KTE151. Next base: position 356,407 of record NZ_KB976063.1, read on the forward strand.
ACCTGTATGAAGGTGACGGTGAGCTGCGTGTGCGTGTTTCCTTCGATAAAGATAAGCGTACGTTGACCATTGCCGATAACGGCGTGGGGATGAACCGTGATGATGTTATCGATCATCTGGGGACCATTGCGAAATCCGGTACTAAATCTTTCCTTGAATCCATGGGATCCGATCAGGCGAAAGACAGCCAGTTGATCGGCCAGTTCGGGGTTGGCTTCTACTCTGCGTTCATCGTGGCGGATAAAGTCACCGTGCGTACCCGCGCAGCGGGCGATAAACCGGAAAATGGTGTGTTCTGGGAATCTGCGGGTGAAGGTGAGTACACCGTTGCCGACATCACCAAAGACGATCGCGGCACCGAAATCACGCTGCATCTGCGCGAAGGCGAAGACGAGTTCCTTGATGACTGGCGCGTACGTTCCATCATCAGCAAATATTCCGACCATATCGCGCTGCCGGTAGAGATCGAAAAATCCGAAGAGAAAGACGGCGAGACCGTAGTTTCCTGGGAAAAGATCAACAAGGCGCAGGCGCTGTGGACCCGTAACAAGTCGGAAATCAAAGACGACGAGTACAACGAATTCTACAAACATATCGCGCACGACTTCACTGATCCGCTGACCTGGAGTCATAACCGTGTGGAAGGTAAGCAGGAGTACACCAGCCTGCTGTACATCCCGTCTCAGGCTCCGTGGGATATGTGGAACCGCGATCACAAGCATGGTCTGAAACTGTACGTTCAGCGCGTGTTCATTATGGACGACGCCGAGCAGTTCATGCCGAATTACCTGCGCTTTGTGCGTGGCCTGATAGATTCTAACGATCTGCCGCTGAACGTTTCTCGTGAGATCCTGCAGGACAGCACCGTCACCCGTAACCTGCGTAGCGCGCTGACCAAACGCGTACTGCAGATGCTGGAAAAACTGGCGAAAGACGACGCGGAAAAATACCAGACCTTCTGGAAACAGTTCGGCCTGGTGCTGAAAGAAGGCCCGGCGGAAGACAACGCTAACCAGGAAACGATCGCTAAGCTGATGCGCTTCGCGTCCACGCACACTGACTCCTCCGCACAAACCGTGTCGCTGGAAGACTACGTGTCGCGTATGAAAGAAGGGCAGGAGAAAATCTACTACATCACCGCAGACAGCTATGCGGCGGCGAAGAGCAGCCCGCACCTGGAACTGTTGCGTAAGAAAGGCATCGAAGTGCTGCTGCTTTCTGACCGTATCGATGAGTGGATGATGAACTACCTGACCGAGTTCGACGGTAAGGCATTCCAGTCCGTAGCCAAAGCTGACGAGTCCATCGACAAGCTGGCGGATGACGTTGACGAATCGGCAAAAGAAGCGGAAAAAGCGCTGACGCCGTTCGTTGAGCGCGTGAAAACCCTGCTGGGCGATCGCGTAAAAGAAGTGCGTCTGACTCACCGTCTGACCGACACGCCGGCCATCGTTACCACCGATGCGGACGAAATGAGCACCCAGATGGCGAAACTGTTCGCTGCTGCCGGCCAGGCCGTACCGGAAGTGAAATATATCTTTGAACTCAACCCGGACCACGTGCTGGTCAAACGCACAGCGGATACCCAGGACGAAGCGCAGTTCAAAGAGTGGGTTGAACTGCTGCTGGATCAGGCGCTGTTTGCTGAACGCGGCACGCTGGAAGATCCAAACCAGTTCATTCGTCGTATGAACCAGTTGCTGGTGTCCTGATAGCCGTAAGGTAATGCCGGATGATGCTAACGCGTGTCCGGCTTACACCATCTCGTCGATCCCTGGCCGGATACGGTGTTTACACCGCGATCCGGCATTTTCTCTCCTCATTTTTAATTTTCCCACCGTTAACCGTTTCAGCGTCGGGCGTCTTCCTTGAGCCAATTGCGTGATGGTGGTATCGTTTAGCGCTTTTTAAAAAATATCGACAACCTTTAAGGGGATTTTCGTAATGCGTATCATTCTGCTTGGCGCTCCGGGCGCGGGTAAAGGAACTCAGGCTCAGTTCATCATGGAGAAGTATGGTATTCCGCAAATCTCCACCGGTGATATGCTGCGTGCTGCCGTGAAATCTGGCTCCGAGCTGGGCAAACAAGCGAAAGACATCATGGACGCCGGTAAGCTGGTGACTGATGAGCTGGTGATCGCGCTGGTAAAAGAGCGTATTGCTCAGGAAGACTGCCGTAATGGTTTCCTGCTTGATGGCTTCCCGCGTACTATTCCGCAGGCTGATGCCATGAAAGAAGCAGGTATCAACGTGGACTACGTTCTTGAATTCGACGTTCCGGACGAGCTGATCGTTGACCGTATCGTGGGTCGTCGCGTACACGCTGCTTCTGGCCGCGTTTACCACATCAAATTCAACCCGCCTAAGGTTGAAGGCAAAGACGACGTGACCGGCGAAGAGCTGACCACCCGTAAAGACGATCAGGAAGAGACCGTACGTAAGCGCCTGGTGGAATACCATCAGATGACCGCTCCGCTGATCGGCTACTACTCTAAAGAAGCGCAGGCGGGTAACACCAAATACGCGAAAGTTGACGGCACCCAGGCTGTGGCTGACGTTCGCGCAGCGCTGGAAAAAATCCTCGGTTAAGTTTTAGTGCAGTCAATGCCGGATGGCGGTGTAAACACCTTATCCGGCCTACGATTTTATGTAGGCCTGATAAGCACAGCGCCATCAGGCAAATTCTCGTCTTACCTTTCACAGCAATTAGTTCTTCTTTATCGCTTTTCCGCTACAATTATCAACAATTTGAATCGATAAGAGGCGGTAATGCGTCAGACGAAAACCGGTATCCTGCTGGCAAACCTCGGCACTCCCGATGCCCCAACCCCCGAAGCCGTTAAGCGCTACCTTCGCCAGTTTTTAAGCGATCAACGCGTAGTCGATACGTCACCTGCGCTGTGGTGGCCGCTGCTGCGTGGTGTGATTTTGCCGCTGCGTGCGCCACGCGTGGCAAAGCTGTACCAGTCAATCTGGATGGAAGACGGTTCCCCGCTGATGGTCTACAGCAAGGCGCAACAGCAGGCGCTGGCACAACGTCTGCCAAATACGCCTGTCGCGCTGGGGATGAGCTACGGTTCACCGTCGCTTGAAAGCGCGGTCGATGAACTGCTGGCAAGCGGAGTTGAACACATGGTGGTGTTACCGCTGTACCCGCAATATTCCTGTTCTACCGTGGCGGCGGTCTGGGACGAACTGGCGCGAATCTTAGCGCGTAAACGCAGTATTCCTGGCATCTCATTTATTCGTGATTACGCTGATGACAGCAGCTACATTGATGCGCTGGCCAAGAGCGCCCGTGATTCATTTGCTCAACATGGTGAACCCGATTTGCTGCTGCTTTCCTACCACGGCATTCCGCAGCGCTACGCCGATGAAGGCGATGACTACCCGCAGCGCTGCCGCGATACCACTCGTGAGCTGGTTTCAGCGCTTGGCTTGCCCCCGGAAAAAGTGATGATGACCTTCCAGTCTCGTTTTGGCCGTGAACCGTGGTTGACGCCATATACCGATGAAACGTTAAAAATGCTGGCGGAGAAAGGGACCCGACATATCCAGGTCATGTGTCCGGGCTTCGCGGCTGATTGTCTCGAAACGCTGGAAGAGATAGCGGTGCAAAACCGGGAGATTTTCCTTGAGGCAGGCGGTAAGCAATATGAGTATATTCCGGCGCTGAATGCCACACCGGAACATATCGAAATGATGGTTAAACTGACCGCAGCCTACCGTTAAAGCTGCGCTCTGAAGTAACGTGCGCCCTCCCGTAACGCATCGTCGGCGGTTTTCATCATCCGCGAATAGTGCAGGAAGGCGTGCAACGTACCGGGGTACATTTTGTACTGGCAGGGCTGCTGATGCGCCTGTAGCGTCTGGAATAATAAGCGGCTATCGTCAATCAGCGGATCAAACTCCGCACCGGCGATAAAACATGGCGGCACGTCGCGCGTCAGGTCGTTATTAAACAGGCAATAGTACGGTGATTCGCGATCGTCGGCGCTACGCAGGTACGCGTTTTCGTACATCTGCAGATCCTCGCGAGTTAAACCATCCCAGGCGCCGCCCATTAGCCGTCGGCTCAGTGAATCCTGCAGGCCGTAAAGTCCATACCACAACAGCACGCCAGCCACCTTGCCGCAGGCAATGTGTTTATCCCGCAACCACAACGCGCTGGCAAGCGCCAGCATGGCCCCGGCGGAATCGCCCGCAAAACCAATATGATTCACATTAAGGGAATAATCGCCAGCGTGCTGATAAAAGTACTGACACACGGCGACAATCTCTTCGATGGCTTGCGGGTAGCGGGCCTCTGGCGCAAGCGAATAGTCGATGCCAATGATCGTGCACTGCGTATAGCGCGCCAGTAAACGCATAATGCGATCGTGGGTATCCAGATTACCGAGAATAAAACCGCCGCCGTGCAGGTAATATAGCGTCGCCTGGCTATGGGGCTGCGGAGTATAAATTCGTGTGGCAACGGGGCCGCATGCGGTGGAAATAACGCATTCTCGGGTATTCATCTGTGGGGCATCGGCATTCCACAGTTGCCGTTCATGAATGTAGTGTTTACGCTGGGCCACAAAGTCATCGGCAGCGGGCCACGGCGGCAAATCTTCACGATGAAAATTCACCACACTTTTCATTTCATCCGAAATGTTGTCGAGTACGGGGATCTTGTTTTCCGGCTTCATAAAGCGCTCCTTGTGAAGGTGAGTTATTGTAGAAATTCATCCCGGATAAACTGCGATCTCACCGTCCGATATTGAAACTCAGCGCCGCATCGCATGCGCAGCGGGGAATGTGCTACCATGCATCGCTCAGCTAACCACCCGTAAAATCGACCATGAAATTTCCCGGTAAACGTAAATCCAAACACTATTTCCCCGTCAGCGCGCGCGATCCGTTGCTGCAACAAATTCAGCCAGAAAATGAAACCAGCGCAGCCTGGGTGGTGGGTATTGACCAGACGCTGGTGGATATTGAAGCCAAAGTTGATGATAACTTTGTAAAACGTTATGGATTAAGCGCCGGGCACTCTCTGGTGATTGCAGATGATGTCGCTGAAGCGCTCTACCAGGAACTGGTGCGTGAAAATTTGATCACCCATCAGTTTGCGGGCGGTACTATCGGTAATACGATGCACAACTACTCCGTGCTGGCGGATGACCGCTCGGTGCTGCTGGGTGTGATGTGCAGCAATATCGAGATTGGCAGCTATGCGTACCGCTATTTATGCAATACCTCCAGTCGTACCGATCTGAACTACCTGCAGGGCGTAGATGGACCGATTGGTCGCTGCTTTACGCTGATTGGCGAGTCCGGTGAGCGTACCTTTGCAATCAGCCCTGGGCATATGAACAAGCTGCGGGCGGATAGCATCCCTGAATCGGTGATTGCCGGAGCGTCCGCGCTGGTGCTGACGTCCTATCTGGTGCGCTGCGAGCCGGGCGAGCCAATGCCGGAAGCGACCATGAAGGCGATCGAATTTGCTAAAAAACACAATGTACCGGTGGTACTGACGCTGGGCACCAAATTTGTCATTGCCGATAATCCGCAGTGGTGGCAGGCATTCCTGAAAGAGCATGTCTCAATTCTGGCGATGAATGAAGAAGAGGCCGAAGCGCTGACCGGCGAAAACGATCCGCTGCTGGCGTCCGACAAGGCGCTGGATTGGGTGGATCTGGTGCTGTGCACAGCGGGTCCGGCGGGTCTTTATATGGCGGGCTTTACGGAAGAAGAAGTCAAACGTAAAACCCAGCATCCGCTGCTGCCTGGGGCCATTGCCGAATTCAACCAGTACGAGTTTAGCCGCGCCATGCGCCATAAAGATTGTACTAATCCGCTGCGTGTGTATTCGCACATCGCGCCGTATATGGGCGGCCCAGAGAAGATCATGAATACCAACGGCGCTGGCGACGGCGCGCTGGCGGCATTGCTGCATGATATTACCGCTAACAGCTATCACCGCAGCAACGTGCCTAACTCCAGCAAGCACAAGTTCACCTGGCTGACCTATTCGTCGTTAGCCCAGGTGTGTAAATATGCGAATCGCGTGAGTTATCAGGTACTGAACCAGCATTCCCCGCGCCTGACGCGCGGTTTGCCGGAACGCGAAGATAGCCTCGAAGAGTCGTACTGGGATCGTTAAATCATGCACATGCCGGATAAGCGATAGCGCCATCCGGCAACGACATCAGCCTGTAACGACCACCTCACCAGCAGGCGGCGTTTCAATCAGTTCCAGCATGGTACGGGCGATTTCACGCTCACCCATGACGACCTGATTGGCGCCGCGTTCGGTAATGTATTCCACCTCGTCGTCATAATGCGCGCGGGCGATAATTTCAATCGACGGGCACTTCTCGCGTGCTGAAGCGACTATTTCACCCGCTTCATAGCCATTGGGAATGGTCAGCAGCAGCCAGCGTGCGCAATCCAGATGCGCCAGATTCATAATTTCTTCGTTGGCGGCATTTCCCAGCACTGCGCGGATCCCGCGCTCGCGCAGTTCATCCACTCGGGTGCGTGAGGTTTCGATAACTACCAGCGGGATCCCCGCAGCCATCAATTTCTCGCCCAGCAGGCTACCGACGCGCCCAAAGCCAACCAGCAGGGCGTGATTGCAGATATCCACCGGAATTTGCTTCTCTTCTTCAATAGCCTCTTCCAGCGTCTGTTCTTCCAGCGTTTCTGTTTTGGCGAGATATTTTTCTAACACCGCGAACAGCACCGGGTTAAGCATGATGGACAGGATCGCCCCCGCCAGCACCAGATTCTGTCCGGCCTGCGGCAGCAGGTTTAACGCCATGCCCAGACCCGCCAGGATAAAGGCAAATTCACCAATCTGCGCCAGGCTGGTGGCAATGGTGAGCGCTGTGCGTTGGGAGTGACCAAACAGGCGCACCAGGAAATAGGCGGCAAGGGATTTACCAAAGATGATAATCGCCAGCGTGCCCAGCACCGCCAGCGGCTGCTGAATCAGAATCATGGGATCAAAGAGCATCCCGACGGAAACGAAGAACAGTACGGCGAACGCATCGCGCAGCGGCAGGGTGTCATGCGCCGCACGGTGACTCAGTTCAGATTCGTTCAGCACCATGCCGGCGAAGAATGCCCCCAGTGCAAAGGAGACATCGAACAGCTCCACTGCGCCAAATGCGATACCTAATGCGAGGGCGAGGACTGATAGGGTAAACAGTTCGCGTGAGCCGGTTGCGGCGCTGCGGGCCATAATCCACGGTACCAGGCGGCGACCGACCAGCATCATAATTGCGATAAACGCCACTACCTTACCGATGGTAATGCCCATATCTACGGCCAGCGAGGCAAAGCCGACATCTTCTTTTTCCAGCATTCCTGCGACGGCTGGCAGGAGAACCAGCGTCAGCACCATCATCAGGTCTTCGACAATCAGCCAGCCAATGGCGATTTGCCCGCGCTGACTGTCAATGAGCTGCCTTTCTTCAAGTGCACGCAATAGCACCACGGTACTGGCGGTTGAAAGACACAGACCAAACACGATCCCAACCATCAGCGACCAGCCCATCACCGCTGAAAGCGCCATGCCCAGCAGCGTTGCCACCGCTATCTGGGCAATCGCGCCGGGAATGGCGATAGACTTTACCGCCATCAAATCCTTCAGCGAAAAGTGCAGCCCCACGCCGAACATCAGCAGGATTACGCCAAGCTCGGCCAGTTCAGGCGCTAACTTGGTATCAGCAACAAAACCAGGTGTAAATGGACCGGCCAGAACGCCCGCTAACAGATATCCCACCAGAGGAGAAATACGTAGTTTATTGGCAATCATGCCTAATATAAAAGCGAGCACAAGGCCGCCGACAATGGTGGTGATAAGCGGGGTGGCGTGATGCATTCCGTCTCCTTTGGTTGCTGTGATAATCCTGAAAACTCAAACGACGAGTAATAGTTTATGACAATTTTGATGTTTTTGTTTGTGAATAATTATTGAATTTTGATGAAAATAGGATTTTAGACGTAAAAAAGCACGGATCGGAAAAGTACAGCGGTATGTGAGAGGCAAAGGCTGATGGCTACTGTAAGTCTGACGGCCAAAATTTACTTTTGGCCGTCAGGAAATCACGCTTTATGTCGGTTATCAGGTAAGAATATGGTCAGTATCCCCAGTAGTGGCAGGAAAGCACATATTTTGTAGACCAAATCGATACTGGTATGGTCGGCAATCAGCCCTAACACCGCGGCTCCCAAGCCGCCCATGCCGAAGGCAAAACCGAAAAATAGCCCAGAAACCATGCCGATATGGCCAGGAAGCAGCTCCTGCGCGTAGACCAGAATGGCAGAAAACGCCGATGCGAGGATAAAACCAATGATCACGGTTAAAATCCCGGTCCATTCCAGCGTTGCGTAGGGTAAAAAGAGGGTAAAGGGTGCTACACCGAGGATAGAGCCCCAAATAACATATTTTCTGCCAATTTTATCGCCCAATGGTCCACCAATCACCGTCCCGGCTGCGACGGCAAACAGGAAGGCAAACAGGTGAAACTGGGCATTTTGTACCGATAATCCGAATTTTTGCATCAGATAAAAGGTGTAATAGCTGCTGATGCTCGCCATATAGAAGTATTTGGAGAAAATCAGCACCAGCAGGATGCTTACCGCCAGTACCACTTTATTCCGTGGTAACGGATTCACGATGGCGACTTTCGGTTTTCCTTTACTCATCCGGTGCTGCGCAGCATACCAACGGCTGATTTGCGCCAGAACGACAATCGCTAATAACGCAGCCAGCACAAACCAGGCCACATTACCCTTACCATATGGCGCGATGATGACAGCAGCCAGTAACGGTCCCAGAGAGCTACCAAAGTTGCCACCAACCTGGAAAATTGACTGGGCAAGACCGTGACGACCGCCGGAGGCCATTCGCGCCACGCGGGATGATTCTGGGTGAAATACCGAAGAGCCGGTACCAACCAGCGCTGCGGCGAGCAGGACCATATGGAAACTGCCGGCCATGGCCAGCAAAACAAGCCCACTCAGCGTGAAGCACATCCCAATGGGCAGCGACCACGGCATTGGGTATTTATCCGTCCAGTAACCCACAACCGGTTGCAGCAGTGAGGAAGCAAGCTGGAAGGTCAGGGTAATCATCCCTATCTGCATAAACGTCAGTGAGAACTCTGACTGCAATAGCGGATAAATCGCCAGGATCAGCGACTGGATCATATCGTTTAGCAGATGGGAGAGGCTGATTGCCCCTAAAATGCCAAATGAGGTGCGTGCTTTAGCAACCGACGCTGACGCGCCAGCCACTGGCTGGGTTGGTTCACTTATTGCCATAGAAAGTCACTTCTGTTTGGGTTGCGATTATGAGGGTAATCTAATTTGTTATTATTACCTGACTAACATACCTGCGGAAGGTGTTTGAAGGAAGTCTCATTTCTGAAAACATTTTCGGCTATTATTTTCAGTAGCTGTAATTTTATGCCCGAACTAATTCGACTTACAGGTAGGCGGCAAACGCGAGAGTCCCGGGAGCTTACTGCATAAGCGACAGGGGGAAGTGAGCGCAGCCAACGCACATGTAATTTGAAGGATAACGGGTATGGCGGTTGATATTGAGTCAGGGAGTGAAATATGAAGTTTTTAAAACGGGGCGTGGCGCTGGCGTTATTAGCCGCATTTGCGCTGGCAGGTCAACCTGCACAGGCGTACGAAAAAGATAAAACCTACAAAATTACCATTCTGCATACCAACGATCATCACGGTCACTTCTGGCGCAGCGAATACGGTGAATACGGGCTGGCGGCACAAAAAACGCTGGTGGACGGTATTCGTAAAGAGGTGGCTGAGGAAGGAGGCAGTGTACTGCTGCTTTCCGGTGGCGACATTAATACCGGCGTACCGGAGTCCGATCTGCAGGATGCGGAACCTGATTTTCGCGGAATGAACCTGATTGGCTATGATGCTATGGCGGTCGGAAACCACGAGTTTGATAATCCGCTTAGCGTATTGCGCCAGCAGGAAAAATGGTCCAAATTCCCGTTTCTCTCGGCCAATATCTATCAGAAAAGCACCGGCGAGCGTTTGTTTAAGCCGTGGGCCATCTTTAAGCGCCAGGATTTAAAAATTGCCGTACTCGGTTTAACCACTGACGATACGGCGAAAATTGGCAACCCAGAGTTCTTTATCGATATTGAGTTCCGTAAACCTGCTGATGAAGCCAAATTGGTTATCCAGGAACTGAATATGGGGGAAAAGCCGGACATCATTATTGCGACCACCCATATGGGACATTATGACAATGGCAATCACGGCTCGAACGCGCCTGGCGACGTAGAAATGGCGCGCAGCCTGCCGGCGGGATCGCTGGCAATGATTGTGGGTGGTCACTCGCAGGATCCGGTATGTATGGCCGCGGAAAACAAGAAGCAGGTTGATTACGTACCGGGTACGCCGTGTGCGCCAGACAAGCAAAACGGGATCTGGATTGTGCAGGCGCATGAGTGGGGGAAATACGTGGGGCGGGCGGACTTTGAGTTCCGCAATGGCGAAATGAAAATGGTTAACTACCAGCTCATCCCTGTCAACCTGAAGAAAAAAGTGACCTGGGACAACGGTAAAAGTGAGCGCGTACTCTACACCCCGGAAATTGCAGAAAATCAGCAAATGCTTTCTCTGCTGACGCCATTCCAAAATAAAGGTAAAGCGCAGCTCGACGTGAAAATTGGTAGCGTCAATGCGCGCCTCGAAGGCGACCGTAGCAAAGTCCGTTTCGTGCAGACCAACATGGGGCATTTACTGCTGGCTGCGCAAATGGCGCGAACCAGCGCTGATTTTGGCGTGATGAGCGGCGGCGGTATCCGTGACTCCATCGAAGGCGGTGATATTACCTATAAGAGCGTGCTGAAGGTGCAGCCGTTCGGTAACATCGTGGTGTACGCCGACATGAGCGGGAAAGAGGTGATTGACTATCTGACCGCCGTGGCACAAATGAAGCCGGATTCCGGGGCCTATCCGCAGTTTGCCAACGTCAGCTTCGTGGCGAAAGACGGCAAGCTTAACGATTTGAAAATTAAAGGCGAACCCGTTGATCCAGCCAAAACCTATCGCATGGCAACGCTGAGCTTCAATGCCACCGGCGGCGATGGCTATCCGCGAATTGATAACAAGCCTGGCTATGTGAATACCGGGTTTATTGATGCGGAAGTGCTGAAAGAGTACGTACAGAAGAACTCACCGCTCGATGCTGGTGCGTATGAGCCGAAGGGCGAGGTAAGCTGGCAGTAACAGGGCAATTTGGGGCATCATTTTATCCGCTCCTCCGGGCCGCCCTTCATGGCGGCCCAATAATCCTACTTATTACCTTATGCTCCGGTTCCTGCGCGCTGGCCGAGTCCAAACTGTCTTCACCCATCACACCCTGTATCGGACGGTTGGGCGCAATCTCGATATAGAGTTGCGCATATATTACTCATTTTTAGTCAATCCTAACGAGAATTGTGTAATCAGTGGATACGATGCCTGTTATGCCCTATGCTATATGTACATGTTTAACGTACTTATAAGGTGTACCATATGAAAACACTGGCAATGACCGAAGCCCGTAAAAACCTGTTCGCGCTGGGGGATGAAGTGGCGCGGGGGGAAACCGTTATTCTCCAGCGTCGGGGCGGTGAGGATCTGGCACTCGTTACCGCGCGGGAGCTAACGGAGCTGCGCAAGGAGCGTAACCAGCGGAAGATTGATACCTTGCTGGGCCGCATTCATCCGTTAATGGTGGAGCTGGCTGATAAATGAATTACAACTTTCTCGCACCGGAGCTGGTGATCCAGTTGCATGACTCCATCCTTGCGATCACTAAAGGGCTACCAGGCGTGAAAGAGCCGGAACTGGTGGAGGCGGTATGTTCCCGCGTCCTCAATCTGGCGCACTATGAAGGCATTGACGACGTTTACACCCTGGCGGCGATGTATCTGGTAGCCATTGCCCGCGGTCACGTCTTCAATGACGCCAATAAGCGCACTGCCGCCGCTGCCGCGCTATTTTTCCTGGCGGATAACGGGATTGATACGCCGGACTTTATGCGTCTGTCGGAGCCTACCGTATTAGCCGCACAAGGTCTTATGACTGTTGATGATATCGCCGCCGTTCTGCGTACACTTTAATGAATTTCAGAAGATAGGGTATATGGTTCAGGTTATTGTTGCGCCTCCCTCAATTTCTCGGGATTGAACATAGCCGGCTGGTGATGAGTGTCAGTCGTCAAACAGCTATTCAAAATATTTAAATCAAACAAGCGCATGAGGCTGAGCCGGAGACTCCGGGAACTTTTGGCGTTACTGCGCACGGTATGAAACATATCTTTCAGCGTAAGGTGAGAGTCGTAGAAAGACCCTACGTTATAGTAGTAGGCGCAATCGCCGTATCACCGGGCAAAAGACAATTAATCACGGCGTGCGATATCGGCGAATTTCGCATCCAGAATTTTCGCCAAATCGCCTGCTGCCAGTTCAATATCCAGCCCGCGTTTGCCACCGGACACATAAATGGTGTCAAACGTCTGGGCGGGAGCGTCGATGAGCGTTGGCAATCTTTTTTTCTGCCCCAGCGGGCTGATGCCGCCTACCAGATACCCAGTGGTTCGCTGCGCGATCATCGGATCGGCCATATCGACCTTTTTGGCTCCCAACGCCCTGGCGACCTTTTTGAGATCCAGTTGACCGGCTACCGGCGTAACGGCAACCGCCAGGTGCTTCATATCGCCATTCACGGCAACCAGTAGCGTTTTGTAGACCTGGTCCGCATTCAGACCTAACTTGCGTACCACTTCGTCACCAAAGTTCGTCTCGGACGGATCGTGATCGTAGGTGTGGATCTGGAAAGAAATTTTGTTTTTTTCGAGTAATTTAACGGCGGGTGTCATAGCAATTTTCCTGGCCCAGACAAAATACGACACAAGCATACGCCTGATGTCTGTCTAAAAAATAGTACCATCTTGCGCAATAGTGTTGGCAGGATGATGACTTTGAGCGACAATCGAACTACACCGATGCTTTAAGCGTCGGGATCATAATAATGATGAAATTCCTCTTTGACGGGCCAATAGCAATATTGGCCATTTTTTTACCGTAACATCTCCGGCAAATTTCCTTCTCCATACAAATGCAGCGCACCAACGGCCACGACATAGTGCCCGGCGGGCACCGCCCTGAGTCGATCGCGCCAGGCCGCATTACGCTGATGCATCAAAACGTCATACAGCGACTGGCTAAAAGTATTGGGTAGAGTGAGTTCGCTATTGCGTGGCGGCGTTTTAAGCCACCAGCCCATCATCTGTTGTAGCAGTCTGGCATTGGTGTGCCAGTGCGTCAGGGTATCGTCCAGCAGAGCCAGTCCGTTATCGGGTAACTGACACAACAGCTCGATTTGGCTGGATGCGCCTTCCAGCTCGATTATGGGTTTATGCACCTGTTTTGCCGCATTCAGAAGTTGGTAATCAATGCCGTATTCTGCCCGCAACCCCAACTGCTGCGCCTGCGTTGCCTGCAAGACCATGGCGATTTGCCACAGCGGCTGTGTAGACAGCAGGGAAGGGGAAATACCCAGCTCGTCGGTGACTTTGTGCAGATTATCTAGCAGCTCTGGGCTGATGCGCTCTTCCAGTGCGGCAAAGGTCGGAAGGTTGGCAAACGGCGCGTCGTCGCCGGAAACATCGGCTTCGACAATGAGCGCATCGGCACGCTGGAGCTTTTTGAGTAATTTGGCAGGCAGAGGCGCCATATCGCGGCTGCCCATGTGAATACTGCCAATCAGATGAAAATGGCGGTTTCCGGGCAAGGAGATGTCGATGGCAGGCCAGGTATAGTGGTTGCCGCATAGCGCGGTGAAAAATGATTTTACCCGGTACAACAGATCCATACGGCCTCCCTAAGTAGACTTCCATGCTAGCGCGTGGTCCTGGAAGGTGCAAATACACTTCATCATTCCCTCAGCCTCTTTATTGGCAGCGAGCAAAAACCCCAGTCACATAGTTGGCTATGCTCCTGGGGTTTTTATACTTGCCGCCTTAATGCAACGCGAATGATTTGGGGCTCCGTTCAGCGCGACATCCGGTAAAGGCTTACTCTTTAGGTTTGAAGCGCAGCAGTCGGTTAGCGTTGCTCACCACGGTAATGGAGGAGAGCGCCATCGCCGCCCCGGCAACGACCGGGTTGAGCAGTGTTCCGGTGAACGGCCACAAAATCCCGGCGGCAACGGGGATACCGATGCTGTTATAGATAAACGCGCCGAGCAGGTTCTGCTTCATATTGCGCAGCGTTGCCCGGGAGATAGACAGCGCATCGGCAACGCCCATCAGGCTATGGCGCATCAGCGTAATCGCGGCGGTTTCAATCGCCACATCGCTGCCGCCACCCATGGCAATCCCTACATCAGCCTGAGCCAGCGCAGGCGCATCGTTGATACCGTCACCGACCATGGCAACCTGACGCCCCTGGCTCTGCAGACGTTTAATCGCCTCGGCTTTACCGTCAGGCAGAACGCCAGCAATCACCTCATCAATACCCGCCTCTTTGGCAATGGCGTTGGCGGTCGTTGGGTTGTCGCCGGTGAGCATCACCAGACGATACCCGGCGCGGTGCAGACGCTGGAGCGCTGCCACGCTGTCGCTACGCAGAGGATCACGTACCGCTAACAGCGCTGCCGCTTTACCGTCAATCGCTAACAGTACCGGGGTTGAGCCTTGGGAAGCCTGAGCAGTGATTTCAGCCTCCATTTCAGTGGTATCTACCTGCTGTTCATTGAGCAGCGCCTGGTTTCCCAGCAGCAGCGTATGACCTTCCGTTTCGCCACTGACGCCTAAACCGCGCAGCGTACGGAAACCGTTGACCTGCGGCAGCGTGACATCACCTGCTTTGTCCAGAATCGCCCTGGCTAACGGGTGGCTGGAACCCTGTTCAAGGGCCGCTGCCAGACGAATTGCCAGCGCTTCGTCGGTATTGCCAAACGTTTTGATGGCGACAACCTGTGGTTTGCCTTCAGTTAGCGTCCCGGTTTTATCAAACACGATGGTATCGAGCGTGCTGGCGCGCTGCAGCGCATCGGCATCACGTACCAGCACCCCAAATTCAGCGGCACGCCCAACGCCGGAAATAATCGACATCGGCGTTGCCAGACCCAGCGCACAAGGGCAGGCAATAATCAGGACGGTGGTGGCGATTACCAGCGTATAGACAATCTGCGGTGCCGGTCCAAAGAAATACCAGATAGCCGCACTGACCAGCGCAATGGCGACCACGACCGGAACGAACACCGACGAGATGCGGTCGGCCAGTTTGCCTATTTCCGGTTTGCTGCTTTGCGCCTGGCGCACCATACGAATAATGCGCGACAGCGTGGTGTGACTGCCAACAGCGCTGGCGCGGAACAGCACGCTACCGTCCTGTACGACCGTACCGGCGTGGACGCTATCGCCTGCACCTTTTTGCTGTGGAATCGGTTCCCCGGTCAGCATGGCCTCATCCAGCCAGGCTTCACCCTGAGTGATTTCGCCATCAACCGGAACGCGGTCACCGGTGGTCAGGCGCAGTAACATTCCAGCCTGCACCTCTGCCAGCGGCACGTTATTTTCACCTTCGTCAGTGACGACGCGTGCGGTCGGCGGTGTCAGATCGAGCAGTTTTTCCAGTGCTTTAGACGAGCGTTGGCGAGCCCGCGCTTCCAGCATGTGTCCGAGGTTAATCAGACCGATAATCATGGCACTGGCTTCATAATAGAGGTGTCGCGCTTCCATCGGGAACCATTGTGGCCAGAGGTTGACGCTCATGGAATAGAGCCATGCCACCCCCGTACCCAGCGCCACCAGCGTATCCATGGTCGCGGTGCCGTTCATCAGGCTTTTCCACGCATTGCGGTAAAAGTGACCGCCCGCGAAAACCATCACGGCAAGCGTTGCCAGACCAATCATCAGCCACAGGCTGCGGTTGTCGTCGCTCACCATCATGTTGTCGCCAATCATGCCCCATACCATGACCGGGATACCCAGGAGCAGCGCGACGGCTGCCTGCCAGCGAAAACGTTTCATGGTTGCCACGGCGGTTTCTTGCTGACGCTCGCGACGCTTAGCATCATCTTCAATCGCTTCTGCGCCGTAGCCCGCTTTTTCAACCGCCTGTACTAAATCTGCGGCGGAGGCACTGCCCATTACCAGCGCAGTGCGTTCCGCCAGGTTTACCCGTGCCTGCGTGACGCCCGGTACACTTTGCAATGCATTTTGTACGCGGGTCACACAACTGGCGCAGCTCATGCCGTTTAACAGCAACTGTTGGCTGTCATCATCAGCCGTAGCTGCCGGAAGCTCGGAAGGGACCGCTGCCAGTGCTTCCGACGGGATTGATGACTCCGTCAGCGGTTTAGCCTTTGGGTGGCTTAACTCCGCGCCGTAACCGGCTTGTTTAATGGTTTCAATCAGCGCTTCTGCGCTGGCGCTCCCGGTAACATGCGCTTCTGTCACGGTGACATCCGCTTGCTCAACGTCCGGACGTTGTTCCAGACTTTCTTTAACGCGTTTTACGCAGTGTCCACAGGACAGGCCGTCCAGGGTTAGATCGATTGTTTGAGACATAACCAACTCCTTTTTTGCAGGATTAACTGACTGTGATAAAGGTTAAACCTTCCAGCAAGGGGAAGGTCAAGGGCGTTTTTAGAAAAGGTGAAAAAAGGGTGTAAAGGGAGAAAAACGGGAACGCCACGTCAGGGGTTCCCGGTCTGTTATTGATTGAGGACGATAATCGGCGTTCGATGCTCCGGTTCATTTATGACCGTGAGATCGGCACCGTACAGCGCGTTCAGCGACCGTTGCTTCAGAACATCCTGCGGATATCCGTTATCAACTATTCTGCCGCGTTCCATCAATACCACACGGTCGGCATAGCGCGCCGCGAGGTTGAGATCGTGCAGGACGCAGCAGACGTTAAACTGCCGTTCACGCACCAGACGACGTAGCAGACGAAAAAGGTGCTGCTGGTGGTGAATATCCAGCGCGGAGGTGGGTTCATCAAGAAACAGCCATTTCGGCCCAGGCTCGGGCTCCCAAAGCTGAACCAGCAGGCGCGCCAGCTGTACCCGCTGTTGTTCTCCTCCCGAGAGATGCCGGTAATCGCGTGCGGCCAGCGTCTGGCAATCACACAATGCCATGATGTACTCCGTTTCATCGCCCGTGTTGCGCGTACGATACGGATGTCTGCCCATGCGAATGACCTCCTGAACGCTAAACGGGAAGGCCATATGACTATTCTGGCGCATCACGGCACGGGTTTTTGCCAGCTCGGTGATTGACCACTTGTCCAGCGGCTTGCCAAACATGCTACAACGCCCACTGTGGGGCTGCAGATATCCCGTAAGCTGACGTAGCAGCGTCGATTTCCCGGCTCCGTTCGGGCCAAGAATCGCGATGATCTCTCCATCAGGTAGCGTCAGGGAAACGTCGTCGGTCAGTCGTCTTCCCTGAATGTGGTAGACCAGATTTTCAGCGACGATCATGACACCCTCCGGCTACGCAGTATTAACCACAGGAAATACGGTCCCCCGATCAGGCTGGTTAACAGGCCAACGGGCATTTCGGCTGGCTGAACAAGTGTGCGGGCCAACGTGTCGGCAATCAGGAGTAAACAGGCACCGGCCAGCGTAGAGCAGGGAATCAACCAGCGATGATCGGCGCCGGTCGTCATTCTGATCAGATGCGGGATCACCAGGCCAATAAAGCCAATTACGCCGCTGACGGAAACCGCAGCGCCAACCAGGAGCGAACTGAGCAACAGTAACTGCTGACGCTTACGTTTGACGTTTACGCCGAGGTAATGCGCCTCTTCATCACCCAACTGCAGTAAATTAAGCGTTCCCGCCATGCAGATGGTTACAACAATGGCTGGAAGAACAAACGTGCTGGCAACCAACAGCGTTGGCCACTGGGCCTGGCCGAGATTACCCATCATCCACAATGTAAGTTGACGTAGCTGCTGCTCGTCGCCCACATAGCTCAGTACGCCAATAGCCGAACCGCACAGGGCATTGATAGCGATACCGGCTAACAGCAGTTGCATCATTCCACCGTGGTTATGACGCTGGCTTATCAGGAAAATAATCGTGCAGACCACCATGCTGCCTGCGACGGCAAAAATCATCTGCTCATACAGCACCAGCACTACGGGGAACGAAAATGGGATAACTATCGCGATGCCGACCATCAGCGCGGAGCCGCTGCTGACGCCAAGCAGGCCAGGATCGGCCATCGGATTGCGAAAAAGTCCCTGCATGATGACCCCTGCCGTCGCCAGCGCAGCACCGACCAAAACGGCCAGCAGCACGCGAGGCAGGCGGATGTTTAACCAGATATCACGATATTCGTCGTTGAATAGAGCGCTGAAGCTAATGTTCAGCGCCCCCTGGCTGGCACCGAAGAGCATCAGAGCAACCAGCAAAAGAGAAAGACCCGTCAGGATGCTGACGGAAGAAAGCGAGTCCTTAAGCACGTAACGCTCCATAACGTCTTTGCGGCGCGGAGTTCCCGCGCCGTGAGGGGTTTACGCGGGTTTCAGTCCCGGCTCAACCAAACTGTAAATCTGGTTATTAAGTGCTGGCGCAGTGGCCAGTTCGTGAATATGCTTCGCAACATCTGCACGCATCACAAAGCCGTGACACTCCTGAGCCTGTATTCGTTGCGCCTGGCCGGTGGCTGCACCGTTCAGCAAACCGCCGGGGCGGAGAATGGCGTAGTCCAGTCGACTGGTTTGTAGCCAGCTTTCAGCCAGCGATTTTTCCCGTACAGCCTGACCAAATGCGGCCTTTGCGCGTGAAGAAAGAAAAGGCCAACTGTCACCGCAGCCGAGTGAGGTCACCAGAATCATGCGCTTGATCTCCGCTTTTTCTGCTTCATCAATGACGGTTCTGTGCGCCAGATAATCCTGGGCGCCGCCCATGGAGGAGATCACCGTGGCATGTTGACCCGCTGCGCGACAGGCACAGGCGGTGACCTGACTATCGCAGGCGTCGCCGATGAAGACCTGCACACCTTTTTCCTGCAACCCAGCAGCGACCTGTGCGTTGCGAACGACGGCAATCACCGGACGTTGTTCCGCCAGTGCGAGTTCAAGCGTTTTCGCACCGACGCCGCTACCACCCGCACCAAAAATGAGCCATGGAGCCATCAGGCATGTTCCTTTAAAGATGAAGACAACGCGTGAAAGGCGCTGACCTGTTCGGCCAGTAGCTGTCGATGTTCATCCCGACCGAGGAAAATTTTGAACATTGCGCTACCCGCCTGGTTAAAGAAGAGAATGGACGTGGTGTCCATTCCCATAAATTTGCGTTCAATCAGGGCAATATGCGTACAGTTTTCTGCCTTGATATGACCGGTCATGCCTTTTTTACCGCGCAGGTTGAAGTAGCCATGACGGTGGAATCCGGAAGGTAATTCACCGGTGAATTCCAGAATGACATCAGCAGTATGGACCAGGGTGGTGACTTTGCCCCATTCGCTGACGGTTTCCCAGACGGTATCAAAT
This sequence comes from Citrobacter sp. KTE151, assembly GCF_000398845.1. NCBI lineage: Bacteria > Pseudomonadati > Pseudomonadota > Gammaproteobacteria > Enterobacterales > Enterobacteriaceae > Citrobacter > Citrobacter sp. KTE151. The sequence continues at coordinate 375,945 of NZ_KB976063.1, forward strand.
TGATCGCCGGAAACCAGCGTCGGGGAGGGGAGGTTTTTCACCACCTCCAGCAGCGTGGTGTTGTACTGGGCAGCGATAGCTTCCAGCGTACCGTCCGGTTCAGTTTTCAAAAAATCCTGTAAAGAGACATGGCTCATAATTCACTCCTGGTATGGTTGTTCTACCGCAATGCGCGGCGCGTTAAGTGCCTGAATAAGTTCATCAAGAGACTGCAAAATATTGCTCGCCCAAAAACGCCCTTCATTGGTCAGGCGCACACAGGTGCTGGCATCTCGCGTCAGTCCTGCGTGATGCCATTGGGTCAGTAGCGGGGTCAGTTTTTGTGCATGAGGCGTCAGTTCATCCAGCGGAACGCGGGCCGTTTCAATGCCCGCCTGGAGAGTGTGTCGCCACTGGAAACCACGCTCGGCGGTACGCATCATCATCATTAGCGGTTTTTTCCCGGCTGCGATAGATTCATGCCATGTCGTCAGATTGCGCTCGACCATCCAGGAATAGCCATTGACTGATCCCCCGGCGCCTGAGCCGAATGCCAGACAGTCCGCTCCCTGTTTAATCAGCAGGTTGTACAGATTGCGTTCACGCGTGGTACACGCCCAGTGGCTGTTGCTGATGCAGCGCCAGCCCGCGCTGTCCATGAAATCGCAACCCTGAAGATAGAGATCGCGACGTTCGGCGGGAGAGGGGACGGTTGTGCGCCCGGTTTCAACTGCTTTGCCAAGCGGTGTATTGGGGATCAGGTTCAGCGCATAAAGATCTACGCCGTCGAGGCCGATGTCACGGGCAATCGCCAGATCGTCGCCCCACAGTTTTGCATCTTGTCCTGGCAGACCAAACAACAGATCGCATACCACGGCGGCACGATCCCGTTTTACCAGCCCCTGCATAAAGGCAATTGCGGTTGGGCCGTCCGAGGTGCGCGCCATTTTCTTGCGGATCCGGCTGTTAAAAGATTGAATACCGATCGAAAACCGATTGGCACCAGCGTCAAGGCAGGCATCAATTCGCGCATCGTCAAAATTGAGCACTCGTCCCTCAATGGTAATTTCGCAGTCCGGCGCCAGCGGTAACTTTTCACGCAGCGCGGTGATGATTCTGCCCAGATCCCGTGCTGACAGCGCTGAAGGCGTACCGCCGCCAAAATAGACGGCGTGAATTGGGGCTGACTGATGTAACGCGCTATCGGCTTCCATCTCGATTTCGCGCAACAGCGCGTTGGTGTAGCGGGCGCAGTGATCTTCTTCGAACCGGTTTTGATAAAAACCGCAGAAAGTACAATGCGTTGCACAAAAAGGGATATGCAAGTACACCAGCCGTTTACGCGGCGGGGTAGGCTGGCTGATAACATCCTGCCAGGTTTGTGACAATAGCTCTTTGGCAATCGGAATCGCCCCGCGCCATGGCATTGTGGCGCGGCGATCCTTAAAGGGCTGACTTCCCTCAAGCGCAAAATGCGCGGTGAGATCCAGCGAGTGTTCAGTTTTCATTCTTTTTTATAAATCCAGTTAGTGAGGCCAGAATTGCTGGTGCAGGGCTTCAACCGCATCGGCGACGCGAGGCCCCATTCCCAGAATCAGCGCCTGGTCTACCGCCACAATGCGCTGATTTTTCCAGGCCGCAGTGTGGGTAATACCGGCAATCGCGCTCAGACGAGCCAGATCGCCATCCACCATTTGCGACGTCACCACGATCACCTCCGGGTTGGCGGCGATCAGCGACTCTGCGCTGTAACTTTTATACTGCGCGTGGGTGGCGACATTTTGTGCGCCCGCAAGGGTCATAATGGCATCGGCAACGCTGCCCTTGCCGGCGACCTGCGGCGCGCTGCCGCCAGCGGAGAGAATGAACATGGCTTTGACCGGCGCATTTTTCGCCGCCACGCTGTGCTGAACACGATCCAGACGTTGATGCAGGCGATTGACCAGCGCTTCACCTTGTTCCGGAATGCGCAGCGTTTGAGCCAGCTCCCGAATGTTGGCGTACATCTGCTCGACGGTGGCCGGTACGCGCGGCAATGTAACGACGTTAACTTTCTGCGCCCGGAGCTGATCCAAAACGATTTGAGGGCCTGCATCCTGCCAGGTGATAAAGCTGTCCGGGTGCAGCGATAAAATGCCCTCGCTGCTTAACTGCTTCCAGTAGCCGATATGCGGGAGTGCGGCAGTTTCAGGTGGGTACGAGGTGGTTTCATCGACGCCAACCACCCGGTTGCCGACGCCCATGGCGTAAATCAGTTCGCTAAGCGAACCGCCCGCCACCACCAGGCGGTCAGCGGACTGGGCGCTGAAAACACAGGCGAGGCTCAGTAAGCCAATCATGAGTTTTTTCATCGTCAGAAATTCCACGCAAAGCCAACAGCGGCATTGAAACCAGCGTCTGGGATAGATTCATGCGCGGTTCTGTAACGCTTGTCGGTCAGGTTGTTGAGCGCGAGGTTGACCTGATACTGGTCCTGCGGACCAAACTCAGTGTTGAATGCGAGGTTTAGCGTGGCCCAGCCTGGGTAGTTTATTTCCGTGGTGCCGGTATTATCTTTGGCGCGGGACGCCGCGCGAATAAAGACATCGGACGTCACGTTAGCGACATTCATCAACCAGGTATGTTTCAGGCCAACGCGCCCGGTCAGCGTGGGTTCGCCGGTATCCCAGGTTTTTATGGTGTTGCCTTCGTATTGACGGCGAATGAGATTACCGCTCAGGTAGGGGGAAACCGCCCAGCCGTTGTATTCTGCAGTTAATTCCATGCCCCAGGTTTTGGCACGATCGATGTTGTCGTAGTAGTAATAGCCGCCGCGGGAAGAGGTGGTGTTGCCGTTGCAAACGGGTTGGCCTGAACAGGCCAGACTGGCGATATAGTCTTTGGCTTCAGAGTAATAAATGGCGCCGTCAATCAGCCACATATTCCCTTTATACCGCGCGCCCAACTCATAGTTATTCGAGTGTTCAGCCTTCAGGTTTGGGTTGCCGTAGGTAACGCTGCCGCCGGCGGATGTCTGCATGAACAACTGAGTAAGCGTGGGGAAGACATAGCCCTGGGCGTATGCAGCCCGGAGTTCAAGATCTTCAAAGCCGGAATAGCGCAGGCTGGTCGAGGTAACCAGTTCATCATCGTGAACGGAATTTCCCCCGGTGGATTGCCAGGTGGTGCCGCTGCTTTGGATAGTTTGCGTATCGTTGCGATTGAGTTTCGAAGACAGCCAGTACTGGCGTGCGCCCACGGTCCACGTCCAGTCATCGGCAAAGCGCCAGTCGTTTTGCGCGAACAGTGAGGTGTTGCTTTGTTCCGCTTCGTTATATGACAGGGTACGGGTTTGCGTATCGAAGAAGCCGGTAGCCGCGGTCTGGCGTGTACTGCCGTCCGTGTCCTGTTTTATTTTATCATGCTGATACTGAGTGCCAATCACCAGCGTGTTGTTAGCCGGAAGGGAGATATTGCCCTGCAGCGTTACACCCTGGGTATATTGTTTGTCGTTGGTATTGGTTTGATTGCTTACCGTCAGCGCTTTAATCATCGGGCTGGGGATAATCTGGGTCGTTTTGACCCGGTTTTCAAATTTGCGCTCTATTGTCTGGGTGTATGCGTCAAAATGGATGTTCTTCAGGTAATCCCCGTCGGCCGCGTAGTCGTAGAAAAGACCGATTTTCTCGCGTTCCAGCTTAGGAATTTTGACGCTAAAGTCGTCGAACTGACCTTCGGGATCGTCAAACCAGGTTTGAGTGGATAGCTTATAACGGTCGAGTGAGAGTCCAATTTTGTGGCGATCGAGGTTGTAACCAAGCCACACTCCCTGGCCGTTATTACGGAAGTTGGTGTCGGGCAATCTTCCGTCAGGTGTATCGCGATCCCCCTGGTCGGAATAGCTGCCATTGATACGGTAGTCAAAGTTACCGATGCTTCCCCAGGCTGCCGCTGACTCTTCCCATCCTGCCGTTGCGGAGTTATAAACAGCCTTAACGCTACCACCCAGAGGCTTATCGCCGCCTTTTTTGGTAATAAAGTTCACGACGCCGCCAATTGCCTGCGAACCGTAGAGGACAGAATAAGGGCCTTTGACCACTTCAATGCGTTCCAGCGCGGATTCGTCAATAAGTAAACCGGCTCCGTAGTTTTGTCCCGCACGTTGGTAGCTGACGACCTGGCCGTCTATCAAAATCAGCACCCGCGAAGAAGCTTCGCCACGGATACGAATTTGTTTCCGACCTGCGAGAGCGTTATCGGTAACTTCGACGCCGGGGATATCTTGTAAATCATCAGCAAGAGAAACGCTGGTGGAATTTTGTAGCGTCTGGCGATCGATAACCTGAATGGTTGCCGGGCTATCCCAGAGACTACTTTCTGTGCGGTTAGCCGTAACGATCACCGTATCTTCGTCGGACGTTGAACCGTGTGTTGGAGAGGTCGCTGCAAAAGTAGCGCCGGACATGCATAATGTCAGGGCTGAAAGAATAAATGGCCTTTGGTTAATCCGTGGCAACATAAGAGAACCTTTATTGAATGTAAATGATCATCATTATCATTCGCGTTTGTATATAAAATTGTTTCCCTTTGTTCAAGATGAAAGGTGCAGAACCGATACATCTTTTGATTTGAGTCAATTTTGCGTGGTCAATAAATGCTGAAATGTGATCTGAATCGGATATAACAATGTGAATTAAAAGGATTTGTGTATCGCTGTGATGGTGGAAAATGCGCGGGGTTCTTGGGTAAAGGATTACGGCAATGTGGGCTATAATGTGGCTCAGTACCAACAAGATCAGCGGGGGAAATGTGAATATTAGCGATGTTGCGAAAAAAACCGGTTTAACCAGCAAAGCGATACGCTTTTACGAAGAAAAGGGGTTAGTGACGCCGCCGCTGCGTAGCGAAAATGGCTATCGCACATACAACCAACAGCATCTGAATGAGCTTACGCTGTTACGACAGGCACGACAGGTTGGTTTTAACCTGGAAGAGTGCGGCGAGTTGGTGAACCTGTTTAACGATCCGGCGCGTCACAGCGCAGATGTGAAAAAGCGTACGTTAGAAAAGGTGGCGGACATTGAGCGCCATATCAGCGAGCTGCAGGCTATGCGCTTGCATTTGTTGGCGCTGGCGGAGAGTTGCCCTGGCGATGACAGCGCCGAATGCCCGATTATTGATAATCTCTCCGGCTGCTGCCACCATAAAGCGAAGGCTTAACGAAGTGGCGGATTAAGCATAAACACCACCGTGCCGCGGTACCACGGTGATTTCTCAAGTTGCGCTTCAGCCTGCGGGTCCCGGCTACCGTTTTGTACCAGCCCCAGCTTAAATGGAATGCGCAGACGACTGAGGGCGGGCAGATACGCCTGATAATTCGGTACCGTGTGACGTCCCTGATAGCTCTGGACCACCAGTTCATCGACCGCCAGCGCGTTCAGCGTGGCGACGTCGCCCGTTTTTGCCCAATCCAGTAGTCCGGTTACGCCAAGTGCAAACTCGGTCGGTAGCCGTTGGCGTAACTGCTGCAGAAAGTGGGCGTAATCGGCAAGCTGATGGGTCGCCGCGTCAAAATCAACCTGCAGGCCGATGACGTGATTCCCGGCCGCTTGCCAGCGTTGCATCAAGCGTATGATGCGCGCCGGGATCTCCTCCGGTACGTCGAGTGTGGTAAAGCGCACGGTCAACCAGATAGAGGGGAAAGTCAGGCGATTAACCGGCAGTCCGAGACGCTGGAACACCACGTTACCTGAACGAACCAGGACTTCGCCCTGATGCAGATAGACTGTTTGTGCGTTTTTCAGCTCGTCACTGGGCTTCACTCCGGACCATAGCCAGAAGGCCGGATGTTCACGGGCGGCGACGATTTCCGCCGCCTGCGCCTGGCCGAGTAGCAGCGCAGTTACCAGTAGTATTTGAGTTTTTGCGCCCACGGACTTCCCGGATACTGCGTTTTCAGTTGGGTGAACCAGCCTTTACGCTGTAGTTTATCTACTTCCTCACCGCCGCACTCGTTAGAGCCTGACGGCGCATAGCACATGATGGCGCGATACAGCGCAAAGCTCTTATCTTCAACCTCTGCTTTTGGCGATGTGATCACCTGCTGGTAGTAGCTTTGCCTGTCGAACTGGCCGAACGGTTTCTTGCGCGAGATTGCTGATTCAAGCACATCGTTGCCGGAACTGTTTTTCCATAAATCAACGTGGGTTTGCGTAGTGCGGAAAAATTCGCCTAAGCAGTTCAGGGCGTGGGCATCATGCGCTTGTTTGCTCAGAACCGTTACCGTTTCATTGAGGCTGCGACAGGTATAACCGCTCTCGGCAGAGTCGCCGTTCCAGTCGAAAATACTCAGATTAACGTCATCAAACGCTTCGCCAATGACCGGCGGCGTAATGGCGCTGGCCAGTTTTCTGTCATTCAGCCAGTCGTCAAAGCGATGCTCAGTGAGATCCCGCACCAGCAGCGTATGCAGGGCGATGGTACGCTCTTCGTTATTAGGACCGTGGACGGCTTGCTGGCGCAGTAGTTCAGGCGTTGCCTGGGTTTTCAGCACCTGCGAGCGAAAGCGCAGGTTGGTTACTGCGCTTTCTGGGGCGAAAATTGCCGCCACGTCGCCGCTATAAACCAGCGTCGCGGCTAGCTTAGCCTGCACATACTGCTGCTGTTCGTTGTCCTGGCTGAGCTTCAGCAATGTCTGCCAGAAATCACGTGCCGTGGTCCATTTCTTCTGGCCCATCAGCGCTTCGCCGTACAGCACCTGTTCGCTGAAGGCCAGCGTATCGTGGGCCGGAAGTTTCTGCGCCGGAGTAACTGCCGAAATAATCGCCGCGTAGTTGCCCGTTGCCAGCCACAGATTCAGCTGCAGATCGCGCCATAGCGGCAGTTTTTGGCTCTGCTCAAACACCGGTTTGCTGGCGTCAAGCTGGGCCTGCGTCAGCGTTGGTTTATTGTTGTTATCCAGGCGCAATGCGCGCAGCAGTTCGATATAGCTGACAAGCGGCGCATCGGGGAAAGCCTCCACCACGGACTGTTCGTAGAACGCCATGCCGTAGACATTATCGTATTCGATGACGATCTCACGCAGTTGCTGTGCGTCAGCCGATTGCTGAAGCGTCTGCTCATACAACCCCGCCAATTGCGGCCACGCCTGTAAATACCAGTTGATACGACGCAGCATACCGTGCGAGGAAGCGGCGTACAGGCCTTGCGGGTAGTGTTGCAGATAGGCTTGCGCCAGCGTCTGAGCCTGAGAAGCGTCCTCGCGGTTAATTTTTGTGATATCAAAATCGCCGTACTCGCCCACGCTGTTCTGGCTGCTTTTGTTCAACGCCGCACGTATCAGCATGTATTGCGCGGTCTCAGCCAGCCACGGACGATCGCTTTTGGCTAGCTGAGCGAAATCCTGTTCGGCGCTGGCATAATCACCGGCATAAAAACTGGCGGCCGCTGCCAGATAGCTTTTGTAGGACTGAGCTGGAGAATCTGCCGGGAGAGTGGCAAGCGATGACTCAATCTGCTCGCGGGTTGCCCCGGATAACAGTCCTGTACGCGCCTGGGCCAGGGCTTGACGCTGATTTGCCGTTAACGTTGAGTCGGCCAGCAGTGCGGCAAAAAACGCGCTGACGCTCGCGGTATTGTTCGAAACATGACGGTTCTCAAGCTCAGCGTCGTTGACGTTTATTTCGTCTGCGCTAATGTTCAGTTCGGCTATCAGTCGGGACAAGGGGCTGTCTTCGGCAGATACCTGCGCTGCGGCTGGCTGCGGGGCAATGTCATCCCACTGCGGATGATACGCAAAATAGAAATCGCGGGAGCGGGTGATGTCCGCCGGCATCGACTGCACCGGCAGAGCAAATGATTTCTCCTGGCTCAGCAGCCGCAGCAGGTTATCACGGCTGTCGTTTTCCGGATTGAAGGTGGGCGTGCCTTTCAGCAGGCAGCTGTCGTCGCTCCATTTGCAGTCTTCCATATCGAAAGAGGCGAATACCTGCGGGGCGGCGACCAATAATGAGCAAAGGGCAAAGGCAAGGGGTGTCTTCCTGACCATAGTCTTATTTCCTGTCTTTTTAGTGTGATACCGCTGTAATAATCAGGGTAATTCCCTCAACGGCAATAACTTCAACCTGCGTTCCGGCGCTCAAATCGTCGCGGGCGCTGACGGGCCATGAGCTGTCGCCGACGCGCATATGTCCGCGGCCATTGACCAGGGCAGTTTCCAGAATAAATCGACGGCCAACCAACTGTTGCCCGCGCTGGTTAAGATGGCTGTCGGCGGGTTTCTGATCTTGTACGCGCCTTGCCAGCCACTTCCACCACAGCCAGGCCGCCAGCAGGGTGAGTACGGCGAACATCGCCCCCTGCCACGCCCAGTCAAGCGGGATAAGCCACACCACCAGGCCGGTAATCACCGCCGCCACGCCGCTCCACAGCAGATAGCCGTTACCGCCCAGCATCTCGGCGGCGAGTAGCAGACCGCCGAGGCTGAGCCAGAAGATGTGTGGGTGCACCAGAATCATCGCTATCATGATTTTTTCCGTTCGCTGGCGCTGTCTTTCACCAGTTCGGCGATCCCGGCAATGGATCCCATCAGGCTGCTGGCATCCAGCGGCATCATCACCACTTTGCTATTATTCGACGAACCGATGTGCTGCAGCGCTTCGGTGTATTTCTGCGCCACGAAGTAGTTCACGGCCTGAATATCCCCGGCGGCAATGGCCTCCGAAACCATCTGCGTCGCGCGAGCCTCGGCTTCTGCGGAACGTTCACGCGCTTCAGCCTGTAAAAATGCCGACTGGCGTTCACCTTCCGCTTTGAGGATTTTCGACTGCTTCTCACCTTCGGCCTTGACGATTTCTGCCTGACGGATCCCTTCCGCTTCAAGAATATAGGCGCGCTTGGTTCGTTCGGCTTTCATCTGCGCGTTCATGGCGTCGATAAGTTCTGCTGGGGGACGCACATCGCGGATTTCAATACGGGTGATTTTAATGCCCCAGGGATTCGTGGCCTCATCAACGATATGCAGCAGGCGCGTGTTGATGTTGTCGCGCTGGGAGAGCATTTCATCGAGTTCCATCGAGCCGAGAACGGTACGAATATTGGTCATGGTCAGGTTGATGATCGCCAGTTCCAGGTTGCTGACCTCATAAGCCGCTTTTGGCGCGTCGATCACCTGAATAAAGCAGACGGCATCGATCGCGACGTTGGCGTTGTCTTTGGAGATGACTTCCTGAGAGGGGATATCAAGCACCTGTTCCATCATGTTGATCTTACGACCGATGCGGTCCATGAACGGTACAACAAGGTTTAAACCCGGTTGCAGGGTTTTGGTGTAACGGCCAAAACGCTCGACCGTCCACTGATATCCCTGCGGGACGATTTTGACGCCAGCACCGACGATGACCAGCGCGACAAAAATGAGAATAGGAATAAAAATGAGCATTGATGAAACCTCCTGTTGTGTTGTCCTTTACTGCCTCATTAGTCAAATTATACCCGATTTATCAGGGTGGGCTCCCCTATAATAAATTACAGGGATAGACTGTCTGCACGAAAGAGGTAAAAAAGGGATTGGTAATGGAAGAAAGCAGCATTCTGCTTCAGTTAAAAAATGTCGCATGGCAGGCAGGGGCGACGCAGGTTCTCAATAACATCTGTTTTAATCTCCGGGCCGGAGAATTTAAGCTGATTACCGGCCAGTCTGGTTGCGGTAAAAGTACGTTACTCAAGATAGTGGCGTCATTAATTAGCCCGACTGCCGGTGAAATTCTCTTTGAGGGCAAGGAGATAAACACTCTTAAGCCTGAAACATATCGCCAGCAGGTCTCTTATTGTGCGCAAACGCCCGCGTTGTTTGGTGACACCGTTTACGACAACCTCATTTTCCCCTGGCAAATCCGCGATAAACGTCCGGATCCGGATGTGTTTCTTGCCGATCTGGCCCGTTTTGAGCTACCCGAATCGATCCTTAAAAAAAATATCAATGAGCTGTCTGGCGGCGAAAAGCAACGCGTCTCATTAATTCGTAATTTACAGTTTCTGCCAAAAATCCTGCTGCTTGATGAAATTACCAGCGCGCTGGATGAAGCCAATAAACGGAATGTGAACGAATTAATTCACCACTATGTTCGCGATAAGAATATTGCTGTGCTGTGGGTGACGCACGACAAAGATGAAATTAATCATGCGGATAATGTCATAACCCTTCAACCGCACGCCGGGGAAATGCAGGAAGTAAGCAATGAACGAGCATAATATTACCAATGAATCACTGGCGTTAGCGATGATGCTGGTGGTGGTCGCGATACTGATCAGCAACAAAGAAAAACTGGCGCTGGAAAAAGATATTCTCTGGAGCGTTTGCCGGGCGGTGGTTCAGCTTATTATCGTTGGCTATGTGCTGAAATATATTTTCGGCGTTAACCACAGCATTCTGACCTTATTGATGGTGCTATTTATCTGTTTCAACGCGGCCTATAACGCGCAAAAGCGCAGTAAATATATTGATAAAGCTTTTCTCTCGTCATTTATCGCCATCACGGCGGGGGCGGGGTTAACGCTGGCGGTGCTGGTTCTGTCAGGCTCTATCGAGTTTACCCCAATGCAGGTGATCCCAATTTCCGGCATGATTGCAGGCAATGCGATGGTTGCGGTAGGGCTGTGTTACAACAATCTGGGGCAGCGGTTTAGCAGCGAACAGCAGCAAATTCAGGAAAAACTCAGCCTCGGTGCGACGCCGAAAGTGGCCTCCGCACCGTTGATTCGCGACAGTATTCGCGCTTCGCTGATCCCGACGATCGATTCAGCGAAGACCGTGGGACTGGTGAGTTTACCGGGGATGATGTCCGGGTTGATCTTTGCAGGTATTGATCCGGTAAAAGCGATTAAGTATCAGATTATGGTGACGTTTATGCTGCTTTCGACCGCCAGTCTGTCAACCATTATCGCCTGCTACCTGACCTATCGGAAGTTCTATAATTCACGTCACCAACTGGTGGTGACGCATTTGAAAAAAAACTAATGGAGTACCGGATGGCGCGGGCCTACGGGGAGATTGTAGGCCCGATTAGCACAAGCGCCATCAGGCAAATGCAGCGGATTAGTACAACAGCGCGTACAGCTGGCGGCGGTATTTCGAGGCCAGCGCATCGCCGGTGCCCAGTGCGGCAAGGATCTCCTGGAAGGTTTTACGTGCCTGACCGTCGGCTGCAGTGAGATCTTTCTTCAGGTGACTGAACAGCAATTCCAGCGATTCCTCGTTACGTCCGACCTGGTGTAACTGAATGGCCAGTTGAGTTGCCAGCGCCGCATCCTGTGGATTGCTGGCGACCTGCTGCTGCAACTGTTGGATTTCAGGCGTATCAGCCGCCTGCTTCAGCAGTTCAATCTGTGCCACCAGCCCCTGATAACGGGTGTCCTGATCCTGCAATGGGATAGTTTTCAGCACCGCTTCGGCTTCGTCAGAACGGTTCAGGGCGATTTGCGTTTCCGCCAGCAGCAGGCCAATTTCGCTGCTCTGGTTGGAGATCTGCCAGGCTTCTTTCAGCAGCGGCAGCGCATCAGCGTGATTGCCAGCTTCGATGAACTCGATCGCCTGGCGCGCTTTCAACTCTTCTTCGCTCGGCAACACTTTCTCCAGCAGCGCGCGAATAACTTCTTCCGGCTGCGGGCCCTGGAATCCATCTACCGGCTGACCGTTCTGGAACAGATAAACCGTGGGGATCGCGCGCAGACCAAACTGGGAGGCGATCATCTGCTCGGCGTCGCAGTCTAACTTGGCGAGAATAAACTGACCGTTGTACTGAGCAACAAGGCTCTCCAGTACCGGCGTTAATTGCAGACAATGCTGGCTGCGCTCAGACCAAAAATAGAACAGGACCGGCGTGGTCATCGACTGTTCAAGGGTCTGCTGGAGGTTCGATTCGTTAATGTTAACAATATTCTGTGTGGACATGGAGTTACTCTCTTTTGTCGATTTCTTGTTACATGGGGGCTGACGCGCGTGCTTCAACTCAACCCTGTAAAATTTTGTCCATTATGCGGCCTGGCAACAGGCGCTTCAGTAGCATAACTGCCCAGGTCACCAGCGTAACCGGATAACGCAGCTTGGGTTTGTCGCTCTCAAACGCATGACGCACTTTGGCGACAACCGCTTGTGGCCCCAGCGTAAAACGCGCGGCAATTCCGGGGTTTTCCACGGGAGCATCGCTCTGGGTCTGGTTGACGTTTTCGGTAAAGCGGGTGCGAATAGGGCCAGGCTCAATCAGGCTGACCTTAATCCCGCTGTGGCGCAGCTCCATACGCAGCGCGTCGGACCAGGCTTCCAGCGCATATTTGCTGGCGGCATAGGCCCCGCGCCCCGGCGTTGAGATCAATCCCATTACCGACGAGGTCATCACAATTCGTCCTTCGCCGTGGGGTAGCATGGCGGGTAACAGGCGCATGGTAAGCTGATGTGCGCCGAAGAAGTTGGCGGAAAACTGCTGTTCCATCTGCTCGCGGCTGATGGTGGGCAGTGGGCCATATACGCCGTATCCGGCGTTGTTAAAGATCCCATACAAACGATTATCGGTCAGGGCGATCACCTCATCAGCCGCGCGATCTACGCTCTCGGGTGAATCCAGATCCAGCAATATGCCGGTGAATCCCATGCTGTTCATACGCGCCACATCGTCAGGTTTGCGACAGCCTGCCAGAATTTGAAAACCCTGGCGCTTTAGCTCAAGCGCGCTTTCCAGACCGATTCCGCTGGAACATCCTGTTATTAAGACCGATTTTTGCATAACTTTACCTGTCAGGATCTCCGTTGTTTTACGAGTCGTGATTTACTAGAGGTGTGAGATGTTGCGCCATCCAGTCGGCAATAAACGGCTGGGCGTCACGGTTAGGATGAATACCATCATCCTGCATCCACTGGGGTTTCAGATAAACCTCTTCCATAAAAAAGGGCAGCAGAGGTATATCAAACTCTTTGGCGAGTTTTGGATAAATCGCGCTAAAGCTTTCATTATAACGGCGACCGTAGTTTGCCGGCAGACGAATTTGCATCAGCAGCGGTTCGGCATTTGCTGCTTTCACATCCTGCAGAATTGTGCGCAGGGTTTGTTCGGTTTGCGCAGGCGCAAAACCGCGCAGACCGTCGTTGCCGCCAAGTTCGACCAGCACCCAGCGCGGCTGGTGCTGCTTCAGTAATGCAGGCAGACGGGCCAGACCCTGCTGCGAGGTGTCGCCGCTAATACTGGCATTCACCACCGGCGTTTTGGTTTGCCATTTATCATTAAGTAGCGCAGGCCACGCGGCGCTGGCGGACATACGGTATCCGGCGCTCAGGCTGTCACCCAGAATTAATAACGTGTCCGCTGCGGCGGCGCGGAAAGTTAACAGGACCAGGAACAGGAAAGGCCAATGCCAGCGGAAAACATTGTTGAAGTTCATCATCTTAAGAAATCCGTCGGTCAGGGTGATCATGAGCTATCCATCCTTACCGGAGTTGAACTGGTTGTCAAACGCGCCGAGACCATTGCGCTGATTGGCGAGTCGGGTTCAGGAAAATCCACACTGCTGGCGATCCTCGCCGGGCTGGACGATGGCACCAGCGGTGAAGTCAGCCTGGTGGGGCAGGCGCTGCACACCATGGATGAAGAAGCCCGGGCACAGCTGCGGGCGCGACACGTGGGTTTTGTCTTCCAGTCATTCATGTTAATTCCGACCCTAAACGCGCTGGAAAACGTCGAGTTGCCCGCGTTGTTGCGCGGCGAAAACAGCGGAAAAAGTCGCGACGGGGCAAAAACGTTGCTGGAGCAACTGGGGCTGGGAAAACGTCTTGATCATCTTCCGGCCCAGCTTTCCGGTGGGGAGCAGCAGCGCGTAGCGCTGGCGCGGGCGTTTAACGGTCGTCCTGACGTACTGTTTGCCGATGAACCGACGGGCAATCTGGACCGCCAGACCGGAGACAAAATCGCCGACCTGCTGTTTTCTCTGAACCGGGAACATGGCACCACCCTGATTCTGGTGACCCATGATTCTCAACTGGCGGCGCGTTGCGATCGGCGTTTACGCCTGGTGAACGGACAGTTGCAGGAGGAGGCATGATTGCACGCTGGTTCTGGCGCGAATGGCGCTCGCCTTCATTACTGATTGTCTGGCTGGCGCTGAGCCTGGCCGTGGCCTGCGTGCTGGCGCTGGGCAATATCAGCGATCGTATGGAAAAAGGGTTGAGCCAGCAAAGCCGTGAGTTTATGGCGGGAGATCGGTCGCTACAAAGTTCGCGTACCGTGCCGAAAGCGTGGATTGACGAGGCGCGACAGCGTGGCCTGAAAGTGGGCGAACAGCTGACCTTTGCCACTATGACCTTTGCCCGGGATACGCCGCAGTTGGCGAACGTCAAAGCGGTGGATGATGTGTATCCGATGTATGGCACGTTGCAAACCAATCCGCCGGGACTGAAACCTCAGCCAGGCTCGGTGCTGCTGGCTCCGCGTCTGATGGCGTTGCTGAACTTAAAAATCGGTGATTCCATCGATGTTGGCGATGCCACGCTGCGCATCGCCGGAGAAGTGGTGCAGGAGCCGGACGCCGGTTTTAATCCGTTCCAGATAGCGCCGCGCCTGATGATGAACATGGCGGATGTCGAAAAAACGGCGGCGGTCCAGCCGGGGAGCCGGGTGACCTGGCGCTATAAATTTGGCGGGACACCGCAGCAACTGGAAGCCTATGAAAAATGGCTGCTCCCGCAGTTAAAGCCTGAACAGCGCTGGTATGGGCTGGAGCAGGATGAAGGGGCGCTGGGGAAATCACTGGAGCGTTCGCAACAGTTCCTGCTGCTGTCGGCGCTGCTAACCCTGCTGCTGGCGGTCGCTGCGGTTGCCGTGGCGATGAGCCATTACTGCCGCAGTCGTTACGATCTGGTGGCTATTCTGAAAACCCTTGGCGCGGGCAGAGCACAGTTGCGCAGGCTAATTGTTGGTCAATGGCTGATGGTGCTGGTGCTGTCTGGCGTGACCGGAGGGTTATTCGGGCTGTTGTTTGAACGCGTGCTGGTGGTATTACTTAAGCCGGTACTGCCCGGCGAACTGCCGCCTGCCAGTCCCTGGCCGTGGCTATGGGCATTAGGCACCATGACGGTCATTTCTCTGCTGGTGGGGTTACGCCCTTACCGTTTGCTGCTGGCGACTCAGCCACTGCGGGTACTGCGTCGTGACGTGGTGGCAAACGTCTGGCCGCTGAAGTTTTATTTGCCGGTGGTATTGATAGTCGTGATTGCCCTGCTCGCCGGACTGATGGGTGGAAGTCCGCTGCTGTGGGCCGTGCTGGCCGGAGCGGTAGTGCTGGCGCTTTTGTGCGGGGTGCTCGGCTGGATGCTGCTCAACGTGCTGCGTGGCCTGACGCTCACCTCGCTGCCGCTGCGTTTAGCGGTCAGTCGGCTGTTGCGCCAGCCGTGGTCAACGCTCAGTCAGCTGTCGGCATTTTCGCTTTCCTTTATGTTGCTGGCGCTGCTGCTGGTACTGCGTGGCGACCTGCTCGACCGCTGGCAGCAGCAAATGCCGCCGGAAAGCCCGAACTATTTTCTCATCAACATTGCCACCGAACAGGTGGTTCCACTCAAGGCTTTCCTGGCTGAGCATCAGGTGATCCCGGAATCGTTCTATCCGATTGTGCGGGCGCGTCTGACGGCTATCAATGAGAAGCCGACCGAAGGCAATCACGATGAGGCGCTGAACCGTGAGCTTAATCTGACCTGGCAGGATACCCGACCGGATCATAACCCGATCGTTGCCGGAAGCTGGCCGCCAAAAGCGGGCGAAGTCTCGATGGAAGAGGGGCTGGCGAAACGGCTGAACGTCAAGCTTGGCGATCGGGTGACCTTTATGGGCGATACCCAGGATTTCAGCGCCACTGTCAGCAGTCTGCGCAAAGTGGACTGGGAAAGCCTGCGCCCCAACTTCTTCTTTATCTTTCCCTCCGGCGCGCTGGACGCTCAGCCGCAAAGCTGGTTAACCAGCTTTCGCTGGGAGAACGGCAACGGCATGCTGACGCAGCTTAACCGCGAATTCCCGACTATCAGCCTGCTGGATATTGGTGCAATCCTCAAACAGGTGAGCCAGGTTCTGGAGCAGGTGAGCCGGGCACTGGAGGTGATGGTGGTGCTGGTTACCGCTTGCGGTATGTTGCTGCTATTGGCGCAGGTCCAGGTCGGAATGCGTCAGCGTCATCAGGAACTGGTGGTCTGGCGCACGCTGGGCGCGGGTAAGAAGCTGCTGCGTACCACGCTATGGTGCGAGTTCGCCATGCTCGGGATGGTCGCTGGACTGGTGGCTGCCATCGGCGCGGAAACCGCACTGGCGGTGCTGCAAACCCGAGTGTTTGATTTTCCGTGGGAGCCAGACTGGCGACTGTGGGTCGTGTTGCCGCTTTGTGGGGCATTGTTGCTCTCGTTATGCGGCGGATGGCTCGGTTCACGTCTGCTAAAAGGCAAAGCGCTGTTCCGTCAATTCAGTAGTTAATTCATATTAGTGATGATTACGCACCGGTTTTTTAAATCGGTGCGTTTTTTATCTATGTAGCACAAATTGATAACTCATTGATATTTAACAGCACAGAACAATAAAAACCCGACAACACGAGTGTATTAATAAACGTTAATATTTGTATGCTGAATAATTGGCAGGCTATCTATCAAGGTACAAATAATGACTATAAAAAAAACGGCGCTGGCGGTATCGATCGGCGCAGCAGTGGCATTAACGACGTTCGCCTCCCAGGCGGAAATCACGGTCCTGAAACAAGATCCACAGGCGGGCAACCCGCTGAGCCGTCTTAACTTCACCGTTGGCGGGAGTATTCGTCCGCAGTTCCAGAATATGGCCGGTGACGATGGTAAGAATGGCTACAAACGTAATGGTTTCGACGGCGGGACGCGTTTCCGCTTCGCCGCTGATTACTATCTGTTTGATGACATCAGTTGGGTGAGTTATTACGAGCTGGGCGTTAACTTCCCGGCAATGTTCAACTGGGATAATCACTATGCTAACGGCGCCAACGATACCACGCGTCGTATGTTGTACACCGGTCTGAAGAGCGCGACCTGGGGTACGCTGACCTTCGGTCAACAGAACAGCATTTACTATGATGTGGTTGGTGCGAAAACGGATATCTGGGACTACGACATGATCGGTCAGGCACCAGGTAACGGTATCAATGGCGACTATGACGGTTCCTATCGTACGCGTAAATCACTGAAGTATAAGAAAACGGTTGGCGATGTTGATCTCTACGCATCTTATCTGTTCAGCGATGATTACAACCCGAACAACGGTCTGCGCTACAAGCGTAAAGGCGGTGGCTCGCTGGGTGTGGATTATCACATCACCGATGACCTGACCTGGGGTACGGCGTGGAACTACACCCGCGCGGAAATGCGTGGCGACACCAGCAAAACCTACGATCAAAACATCGTCGGTACCGCGCTGAGCTGGAAACCGGACAACTGGACCTTCTCGATGGGCGGCGGTTGGTATCAAAACTTCATGACCACCAAAAAAGTCTCTGTTAACGATTACTTTGCCGGTGATGCCTGGGGTCTGGAATACTTCGCGGGTTACACCTTCCCGGTTGGTCAGTATGCGCTGAAATCCGTTCAACCCTACGTTATGGGCGACCGTATTGAATACGTGAATGGTCGTAACTACCTGCGTACCGACAATGGTGTGGGTATCAGCTTCCAGCTGGACTACGGTTTCCGTGTGGATTACGAACACGTCTTCACCTCCAGCACCGACAATCTGGGTGATATGAACCTGGTTCGTCTGCGTTACGACTTCTAAGTCAATTTCCCTGCCAAAACCGGGTAACCAGAAGGTTATCCGGTTTTTTACTATCCTTTGCTGAAAAACACATTAGTACCTTCAACGTACATTCAACGACATATCCCGCAACATCATGAAATAATTTCAAGGACAGCAGGTTGTGATCTGTGTCATGTTAACAATCAGCCTGTTAACAGGCCAACAAGAACAACGCCGCAAGAACGGCGTGAGACATGACACCACAACGTTAAAATGGAGAAATTATGGGATTGCGTCAGAGTTTACGCGTCGCGACCGGAGCGCTGTTACTGGCCTGTGGATTACAACTTGCTCATGCGAACAGTGACCCGCATACCATCGTGTTTGGCGTCGCACCTGGGCCGTACGGCGATATGGTGAAACAGGCCATTGCCCCTACGCTGAAAGAGAAAGGCTATAAGGTAGTGGTGCGCGAATTCAGCGACTACGTGCAGCCGAACATGGCGCTTTCCAACGGCAGTATTGATGCCAACTTGTTTCAGCACTCGCTCTACTTTGACAAATTCACCGCTGATAAAGGACTGAAGCTGAGCAAGCTGATTGTGGTCCCGACGGCCGGGATGGGTTTTTACTCACATAAAATCAAAAGCCTGGATGAGTTAAAAAAAGGGGATGTGATCACGCTTTCCAATGATCCAACCAATCTGGCTCGCGGTCTGCGTTTCCTGCAGTCTATTGGCCTTATTACCATCAAAGACACTATCGATCCGACTAAAGCCTCTGAGCGCGATATCGCCAGCAACCCGAAAGGGCTGGTGTTTAAACCGCTGGAAGCGGCACAACTGCCGCGTACCCTGGACGGTGTGACCGGCGCGCTGGTCAACGGTAACTTTGCTGTGGCGGCAAAACTGGATCTCGCCAGTGCCATCAAGCAAGAGCATCTGGACGAAAATCTGAAAAATATCATAGCGGTACGCAGTGAAGATGCAGATAAACCGTTCGCGAAAGATATTGTGGCGGCGGTGAAATCTCCGGCGTATCGCGCGGTGATCGACGATCCGCAAAATATCTACAGCGCCTTCCAGAAACCGGAATGGATGTCGGCAGCCCAATAATCGCTGCGCACAAGGTTAACAGGGGCAGCGGCGACTGCCCTTTTCGCATTTCTGAGGTGGCTATGATTGAGATAGAAAAGGTTTGCGTGGATTTTAGCGCAGGCCGTGGACCATCAACCCGGGCGGTTGATGACGTCAGCTTGCGCATAGGCGCAGGTGAGATATTTGGCATTGTCGGGACCAGCGGCGCGGGGAAAAGTACGCTGCTGCGCACCCTGAACGCCTTAACGCGACCAAGCCTGGGAAGCGTAAAGGTTAACGGCGTAGAAATTTCCGCGCTGGAAGGGGCGCAACTACGTAAAGCCCGTCAGCGTATTGGGATGATTTTTCAGCATTTTAATCTGATGCATACCCGTACCGTGGCGCAAAACGTCGCTTTCAGCCTGAAGGCTGCCGGATGGGAGCGCAGTAAAATTGCCCCACGCGTCAGCGAAATCCTGACGCTGGTGGGGCTGTCTGACAAGGCAAACCGCTTTCCTGTGCAGCTCAGCGGCGGGCAAAAGCAGCGCGTTGGTATTGCCCGTGCGATTGCCAATCACCCCGATGTGCTGCTGTGTGATGAACCGACCTCTGCGCTGGATCTGGAAACATCGGCCACTATTCTGGCATTGCTTAAGCAGATCAACCAACAGCTGGGGATCACGATCGTGCTGATCACTCACGAGATGAACGTGATCAAATCGATTTGCGATCGTGTGGCGGTGATGTCCGGCGGCAAGGTGGTGGAGTCCGGTGAGGTGTTTGACGTTTTTGCTCACCCGCAGCACGCTTTCACGCAGCAACTGGTGTCGCATACCCTCAATCTGACGCTACCCGAACGCTTGCGCCAGCATTTGCCTGGCCAGTTGCTGAAAATTCTGTTCATCGGCGATTCGGCGGAACAGCCAGTGTTGTCAGAAGTCGCGGTTAAATTTGGTGTGGCGGTGAACATTCTGCACGGCAAAATTGAATATATCGGCGAGCGTGCGCTGGGGATTCTGGTGGTGCAACTGACCGCGCCGCATAACCCTTCTGCGGTGGATGTCGCCGTGGAACATATTCGTCAACGCACGGCACAGGTGGAGGTGATTCGTGGATGATTTATTGCCTGATTTGACGCTGGCGTTTAATGAAACCTTTCAGATGCTAAGCATCTCTACGGTGCTGGCGATTATTGGCGGTCTGCCGCTCGGTTTTCTTATTTTCGTCACCGACCGGCATTTATTCTGGCAAAACCGTTTTGTGTATCTGCTCAGCTCCGTGCTGGTGAATATCATCCGTTCGGTGCCGTTTGTGATCCTGCTGGTGCTGCTGCTGCCGCTCACCCAGTTTTTACTCGGAAATACCATTGGGCCGATTGCGGCGTCGGTCCCGCTCTCGGTGGCGGCAATCGCTTTTTATGCCCGTCTGGTCGACAGCGCACTGCGCGAAGTCGATAAAGGCATTATTGAAGCGGCGGAAGCCTTTGGCGCCAGCCCGATGCGCATCATCTGCACCGTTCTGTTACCTGAAGCGAGCGCGGGTCTGCTGCGTGGGTTGACGATAACGCTGGTGAGTCTGATCGGTTACTCCGCGATGGCCGGAATCGTTGGTGGCGGTGGGGTAGGCGACCTGGCGATTCGCTTTGGTTATTACCGCTATGAAACCCAGGTCATGATCGTCACCGTGGTGGCGCTGATTATTCTGGTGCAGGTCGTGCAGGTGCTGGGCGACTGGCTGGCGAAACGCGCGGATAAGCGCGACAGACACTGATCACTGTGCGTTAAGCCAGTCGGCAACGTCCTGCCATGTGCCGCGAAAGACGACTTTCGCGGCTTTCTTTTCCAGTTGATAACGATACATCGGGTCGTAATACTCGTTGAGCAACGGCACCAGCCAGCCCATATGGGCGTCGGTACTGCCCGTCGCTTGCTGTTCGCGCAGAGCCACGTCGAGCAGGGCCGTCAGCTCGGCAAAACGTTGTAAACCCAGACGGCGGCGAATAGCAAACAGGCCGTGGTGCAGATACTCGCTATACTCCTGCCAGCCCTGACTCTCGCCATAAGCATGGGTAAAATCGTGGTGCATCCGCACGAAATACTCTTCACGCAGTCGCTCCAGACGACGCTCAAAAGGATCGTCCACCACTGCAATAGATGCC
Organism: Citrobacter sp. KTE151; assembly: GCF_000398845.1. Lineage (NCBI taxonomy): Bacteria > Pseudomonadati > Pseudomonadota > Gammaproteobacteria > Enterobacterales > Enterobacteriaceae > Citrobacter > Citrobacter sp. KTE151. Next base: position 396,917 of record NZ_KB976063.1, read on the forward strand.
TGGGTCATGCGTTCGCGCAGGCATTCGGGCAGATGATTAGCCCCGATCATGCGGCCTTCATCTTCCAGTACCCACAGACGCAGATCCTGACGGCTGTCGGTTCTGAGCATTTCGACCGCCAGCAGGTTTTCAAAACTCGCCTGACTCAGCTGCGGTTCAACGGTGCGACCAAACGAGGAACCGCGATGGTGCGCCAGACCTTCGAGATCCACGCCGTTCGGCTGCTGTTGCACCAGCTGCGTTTTCCCGTTCCCGGTACAGCCGCCAATTAAGACGATCGGCTTTTGCACTAACTCTTCAGTCAGCTGAATCGCCGCCTGACGCAGGGCTTTGTAGCCGCCGTGTATCAGCGGGTAGTCAATCCCGGACTCGTGCAGCCACTGCTGCACAATGTGCGAACGCTGACCGCCGCGCGCGCAGCATAAATAACCCGCAGGATTTTGACGACAGGCATCCAGCCAGGCCTTCATACGTTGTTGGCGAGTCTCGCCGCAGACCAGTTGATGGCCGAGCGTGAGGGCTGCCTCGGGTCCCTGACGTTTATAACAGGTACCCACGGCGGCACGTTCGTCATCGTTCATCAGGGGAAGGTTGATTGCGCCCGGCATTGCGCCTTGCAGAAATTCGACGGGGGCGCGTACATCGATTATAGGCGTACCAGCGAGCAAAATTGCGCGATAGTCCGTTCCATCGTTCATGTGTGATCCTGAAAATACAAAAACAGCAATGGAGGGGATTTTACGCGCCAGAGGAGGGGCCGGGGAAGGATAAAATCAAATCCCCGGCATTAATGGCTTATTTCAGCGTTGACTGCGCCCAGATAATACCGCTGGCATATTCCGGCGGCAGCAGGGGGATAAGCGCTTCCAGCGTCGCGCTAAGACGCGCGGTATCGCTGTCGCTCAGGTTCAGGTGTCCCACCTTACGCCCTTCACGCACCTCTTTGTCATACCAGTGCAGATGCACCAGCGGAAGCTTCAGCCAGTCATAGTTCAGGTCGCTACCAATCAGATTGACCATCACCGAAGGAGTGTTCACTACCGGCGTGGGTAACGGCAGGTTGGTAATGGCGCGCAGGTGCAGCTCAAACTGGCTGATGCTGGCACCGTTTTGCGTCCAGTGCCCGCTGTTGTGCACGCGTGGAGCCAGTTCGTTAATCAGCAGACCTTCCGGGGTGATGAAACATTCCATCGCCATCACGCCGACATAGCCCAGCTCCTGCATGATGGCAGAGAGCATCGCTTCGGCCTGTTTCTGCTGTTTGCCGTTAGCCTGCGGGAAGACCACGCTGGTGCGCAGAATGCCGTCCTGGTGCAGGTTATGGGTCAGCGGATAGAAGACGGTGCTACCGTCGTGCGCACGAGCGCCAACCAGTGAGACTTCACCAGAGAAGTTGATTCCCCGCTCAACGATGCACTCGCCGTAGCAGTCGTCCGGCAGTTGTTCGGTTTCATTTGCGCGCAAACGCCACTGCCCGCGACCGTCGTAACCGCCGACGCGACGTTTCACGATCGCCAGCTCACCGAGTTTGTCGAATACTGCAGGCCATTCGCTTTTATCCGCCAGCAGTTGCCACGGCGCAGTTGCCAGGCCGAGCTTGTCAAAAAGCTGCTTTTGCGTCAGACGGTCGGCAATAATCGGGAAAACGTCGCGGTTGACAAATGCCGGGTGGCGCGCGAGCTCGCGGGTAAGCGCCGTTTCCGGCCAGCGCTCAATCTCAGCGGTGATCACGCTTTGCTGAAAAGGGACCGCTGCTGGTTCGGCATCCAGCCCGACGGGCCAGACCGCAATGCCCAGCGGCTCACCGGCCTGGCGCAACATGCGCCCTAGCTGACCGTTACCGAGTACGCAGACCTGCTTCATGCCGCACCTCGCGGGTCCGGATTCTCCAGCACCTCGTCGGTTTGTGCTTTGCGCCAGTCGTTCAGACGCTGGTGTAATGCTTTGTCGTGTGTTGCCAGAATTTGTGCTGCCAGCAGGGCCGCATTTGCCGCGCCCGCTTTGCCGATAGCCAGCGTTCCGACCGGAATACCGCGCGGCATCTGTACGATGGAGTAAAGGCTATCTACGCCGCTCAGCGCCGCGCTTTGCACCGGGACGCCTAAAACAGGCACCAGCGTTTTCGCCGCAATCATGCCCGGCAGATGCGCAGCGCCACCCGCACCGGCAATAATCACCTGATAGCCGTTCTCTTCTGCGCTTTCAGCGAAGCTAAACAGCTTGTCAGGGGTGCGGTGGGCGGAGACGACTTCAACATGATGCGGCACGTTCAGAATTTCGAAGATTTCGGCGGCGAACTGCATGGTAGCCCAGTCGCTTTTGGACCCCATCACGATGGCGACACGCGCCGGGTTATTGCGGGAAGACATGCGTCTGAAAACTCCTGTGATGCACTACACTCGACTTTTGAGGCCACAGAGAATAGCATAATTCGCCGTCAAGGAAAACGATTGCGCGCTTTACACTTCACCCTTCAGGCAGCCTCTGTAGTTGGCTGCATCTCAATGAGTTTTGTGTAAAGAGGAACTGGATATCTGCGGAATTAAAACGGAAATGCGATCAGTTCAACGTCATCTGGCGTGACTTTGATCATCGACCCTTCGGTGTGCCATGCGCCTAATACCACGCGGAAAGCGGGTTGCTCATTGGCCGTAAGTTCGTGGACTGCCGGGCGGTGGGTGTGGCCGTGAATTAACCACTGGACCTGATGCTGTTCCATCTCGGTGATGACGGCCTGCGGATTCACATCCATGATCGCCAGTGACTTGCTGCTGTTGGCCGCTTTGCTATTGGCGCGCATTTTCGCGGCGATACGTTGGCGAACGAACAGAGGTAAGGAGAGGAACAGCTTCTGTAGCCAGGGTTGATGTACTTTGGCGCGAAACGCCTGATAGCCTGCATCGTCTGTACACAAAGTGTCGCCATGCATGATCAATACCTTGCGGCCATACAGGTTGAGTACTTTTTTCTCAGGCAGCAAGCTCATGCCGCTTTCACGGGCAAAACGTTTGCCGAGCAGAAAATCTCGGTTGCCGTGAATAAAAAAGCAGGGAACGCCGGAATCAACCAGTGATTTTATCGCCGCGGCTATTTCATGATGCAGTGGGTTTGGGTCGTCGTCGCCAATCCAGGCTTCAAACAGGTCGCCGAGAATGTACAGTGCATCAGCTTTTCGCGCATCACCGGCTAAAAAACGCAGAAAACCGGCGGTGATCGCCGGTTCTTCTGTGCAGAGGTGAAGATCTGCAATAAACAGTGTCGTCACGATTACTCGCTGACGGTCACGTTTTCGATGATGACGTCTTCTTTTGGCACATCCTGGTGCATACCGCTGCGACCAGTGGAAACGCCTTTGATTTTATCAACCACGTCCATGCCTTCAACAACTTCAGCAAACACGCAATAACCCCAACCCTGCATGCTTTCGCCGGAGAAGTTCAGGAAGTCGTTGTCTGCAACGTTGATGAAGAACTGTGCGGTTGCGGAGTGCGGAGCCTGAGTACGCGCCATCGCCAGCGTACCACGGGTGTTTTTCAGACCGTTGTTCGCTTCGTTTTTGATCGCTTCTTTCGTGGCTTTTTGCTTCATGCCCGGTTCAAAACCGCCGCCCTGGATCATGAAACCGTTAATAACACGGTGGAAAATGGTGTTGTTGTAAAAACCTTCGCGGCAGTAGTCCAGGAAGTTTTTAACTGTTTCAGGCGCTTTATCATCAAACGTTTTGATTACGATATCGCCGTGATTAGTGTGGAAAGTAACCATTTTTGCATCCTGTTCCGATAGATTGGTGCTTCGACCCCGTGGAGGGTCAGAGTTAGGGGTGTGTTATAGCATAACCGCAAGCTGCGATCACCTCGCAAAGTGTGCTGCTTCCGGTCTAAATTATGGGTATTATACAGACTTTACTATCCACACACGTCTACACGGAATCTTCGATGTTAAAAATCTTTAATACACTGACGCGCCAAAAAGAGGAATTCAAACCTATTCATGCCGGGGAAGTCGGCATGTACGTGTGTGGTATTACCGTTTACGATCTCTGTCATATTGGCCACGGACGTACCTTCGTTTCTTTCGACGTTGTCGCGCGCTATCTGCGCTTCCTCGGCTATAAGCTGAAGTATGTGCGCAACATTACTGATATTGATGACAAAATTATCAAGCGCGCGAATGAAAACGGCGAGAGCTTTGTGGCGTTGGTCGACAGAATGATCGCGGAAATGCATAGCGATTTCGACGCGCTAAATATTCTGCGCCCGGATCTGGAGCCGCGCGCTACGCACCATATCGCTGAGATCATTGAAATCACTGAACAGCTGATTGCCAAAGGTCACGCTTATGTCGCTGATAACGGCGACGTGATGTTCGACGTGCCGACTGACCCGAATTATGGTCAGCTGTCACGCCAGGATCTGGATCAGCTGCAGGCGGGCGCACGCGTTGATGTGGTTGATGTGAAGCGCAACCCGATGGACTTCGTGCTGTGGAAAATGTCCAAAGAAGGCGAGCCGAGCTGGCCGTCTCCGTGGGGCGCGGGTCGTCCTGGCTGGCACATCGAATGTTCGGCGATGAACTGCAAACAGTTGGGCAACCATTTTGATATTCATGGCGGTGGTTCGGATCTGATGTTCCCGCACCATGAAAACGAAATCGCTCAGTCCACCTGTGCGCATGACGGTGAATACGTTAATTACTGGATGCACTCCGGGATGGTGATGGTTGACCGGGAGAAAATGTCCAAATCGTTGGGCAACTTCTTTACCGTGCGTGACGTGCTGAAATACTACGACGCCGAAACCATTCGCTACTTCCTGATGTCTGGTCATTACCGTAGCCAGTTAAACTACAGCGAAGAGAACCTGAAGCAGGCGCGTTCTGCGCTGGAGCGTCTGTATACCGCGCTGCGCGGCACCGATAAGTCCGTTGCCCCAGCCGGTGGCGAAGCCTTTGAAGCGCGCTTCATTGAAGCGATGGACGATGACTTCAATACGCCGGAAGCCTACTCCGTGCTGTTTGATATGGCGCGTGAGGTTAACCGCCTGAAGGGTGAAGATATGGCGGCGGCTAACGGTATGGCTTCGCATCTGCGTAAGCTTTCCAGCGTGCTGGGCCTGCTGGAACAGGAGCCCGAAGCATTCCTGCAAAGCGGTGCGCAGGCGGATGACGGTGAAGTTGCTGAAATTGAAGCGTTAATCCAGCAGCGTCTGGATGCTCGTAAAGCCAAAGACTGGGCGGCAGCTGACGCCGCGCGTGACCGTCTCAATGAGATGGGTATCGTGCTGGAAGATGGCCCGCAGGGCACTACCTGGCGCCGTAAGTAATGATATTGATTGCCGGATGGCGGCTCGCGCCCTGTCCGGCAATCAATGTACGAATGTCGGTCGGATAAGACGCTTGTCGTATCCGGCAAATTAATATTTCCGATACCACCACAGCACACCCATCATCATAACTCCCGGTAGCCATACCCATATCAACTCCGAAATTATCACCTGGTGCCCGTATGGTGTGGCGTAGCGTGATAGCGCAAACGGGGCGACTTTAATCACCTGCCACGGTGCAAAGAAGCGTTCATCCGACCACGGCCACAGCCAGCCGACGCCTTTGCCGCCAGTGGTGACCGAATCCAACAGGCTGTGCGACAGCAGTGAAACCGTCAGAAATAGCCAGCAGCGAATTAAGCCTGCCTTAAACCATCGTCGACCCATCCATATGCAGAGCAGCGGTACCACGAAGGCGAACAGCAGCGAATGGGTAAAACCACGGTGACCAAACACGTTGCCGTAGGCGACGCCAAGCTTAAACGACAGTACGTCGGCATCCGGCAGTATAGCCAGAATGACGCCAGTAAACAGGAATTGCGGGGGGATGACTTTACGCCCGAGACCTAATCCTAAACAGAGTGGAACGGCAGCGTGGGTAACGATTGTTGGCATGATGATCGCTTCGTGTGGAAAAACAACATGCTAACAGTTCACTGTGAAGTGGTGATGAAGTCATTATCTGAAAAGGAGAGAGGAAGTGGCCGGACAGGGGTTAACCTCATCCGGCTCCTAGGATCACGCCACGACGTTAATGCTGTGGCCTTCAAAGCTGACGGTCTGTCCGGCAACGATTTTGCAGCGTTTACGCGTTTCTACCGCACCATCGACCTTCACTAACCCTTCGCCAATAGCAATTTTTGCCTGGGCGCCGCTTTCGCTCCAGCCTTCCAGCTTCAGTAAATCGCAGAGTTCAACGTGTGGGTGTTTACCCAGTGAAAATGTGGCCATCTTAAACGTCCTTTACATCATGATATTCAACACACGCCTGCAGCGTGTTTTCGATAAGTGTAGCGACCGTCATTGGGCCTACGCCGCCGGGTACCGGCGTGATATATGACGCGCGTGCGGCAGCATCTTCAAAGACCACATCGCCAACAACCTTACCATTCTCCAGACGGTTGATGCCGACATCAATCACAATCGCACCTTCTTTGATCCACTCGCCGGGAATAAAGCCAGGTTTGCCGACGGCAACAATCAGCAGGTCTGCATGCTCTACATGGCGACGCAGATCTTTGGTGAACCGGTGGGTGACGGTGGTGGTGCAGCCAGCCAGCAGCAGCTCCATGCTCATCGGGCGGCCAACAATATTCGACGCGCCAATAACGACCGCATTCAGACCGTAGGTGTCGATATTGTAACGCTCAAGCAGAGTCACAATACCGCGCGGAGTACACGGGCGCAGGCGCGGCGCACGCTGGCACAGGCGACCAACGTTATACGGGTGGAAACCGTCAACGTCTTTATCCGGCGCAATACGCTCGAGAACTTTAACGTTGTCGATACCCGCAGGTAACGGCAGCTGGACCAGAATACCGTCGATGGTGGTATCTGCATTGAGCGTATCGATCAGCTCGAGCAGCTCTGCCTCGCTGGTGGTTTCAGGCAGGTCATAGGAGCGGGAGACAAACCCCACCTCGTCACAGGCTTTGCGTTTACTCGCGACATAAATCTGCGAAGCCGGGTTGCTACCTACCAGCACAACAGCCAGGCCTGGGGCGCGTAATCCAGCCGCTAAACGCGCCTGAACTTTTTGAGCAACCTCAGAGCGCACCTGCTGCGCAATCGTTTTACCGTCAATAATCTTTGCTGCCATCAGAGAGAGGATTCCGTCTGTTACGTTAAATCGAAGGGGATGCCGCTATTTTGTCAGAAGCGGGACGTGCTGTCAGTTTTCGTTTGCATTTTTACGTGCGCCAGGGGGCGTCACGATCTGCGAATGGGGTCAGTACAGAGGCTTAAGCCTTGCGGATAATTAATGAGCATGCTAATCAAAATTAACGTGAATGAAACAACTCATCACCCTGGAATTTTCAGGGGTAATGCGCCACAAACCAGTCTGTTACGGTTAATTATGAGGGATTTTACCTCATTCCCACCCAGATTTTTCCTGGGTCCCATTAAGAATTAGCCAGGGTCATTAAAAGGATTTGCAGGTATTTTTCATTAATTGAAATGTTTAATTTATCGCTGTGACGAATAGTCATATTCGCGAGGAATAATTAGTGAATCAAATACTCAGGAGAGTTGGGGTAAAAGGTTAGCTAATTCTCATGCGATATATATCTTTACAGGATGCAGAGATAATTAGCCTGACATTTAATGTCGATAATGATTCAAACGGATCCCGCAGGATGCCGGAGCCGGATGTGTGTAATTCAAGGGAAATCCATGAAACGTAAATTAATGACCTCTTCTGTTATTGCCAGCCTGATGTTAGTCGCCGGTGCAGCGGTTGCAGCCGATCCGGTAAGCGTTAGCGGCGGTACTGTGCATTTTGAAGGTGAACTGGTCAATGCAGCCTGTGCAGTCAGTACTCAGTCATCCGATCAGGTTGTGACGTTAGGCCAGTATCGTACTGCCAGTTTTGCCGCAGTGGGTGACACTACAGCACAAATTCCGTTCTCTATCGTGCTGAACGACTGTGACCCGAACGTTGCCGCAACCGCAGCCGTTGCTTTCTCAGGCCAGTCCGATATTACCAATAACAACCTGCTGGCCGTCACTTCTGCAGACAACGGTACCACTGCAGGCGGTGTTGGGATTGAAATTCTGGACAATACGTCCACCGCGCTGAAGCCGGATGGCGCAACCTTCTCTACCGCTCAGGCGCTGGTAGAAGGGACCAACACCCTGCGTTTCTCTGCGCGTTACAAAGCCACTGCCGCAAGCGCAACGCCGGGTCAGGCAAATGCCGACGCGACATTCATCATGAAGTACGAATAAGCCGTTTTGATTTGCGCAAGGATGACGTTCGCCTCAATGGATGAGGCAATATCCGGGGATGATGAAGGATGCGGCAGATGATAGGGAAAGGCGTGGCGCTGGCGGGAATGCTGTGCGTAATGCCTGTGCTTTCACATACGGTAATACTGGAAAGTGGCCGTGTTCACTTACGGGGGCAGCTCGTCAACGGCGCCTGTACGGTCGCCACTGACAGTCAGGATATGCGGGTGCAAATGGGGCAGTATCGCACCAATGCTTTCTCTGGGACGGGAAGCTTCGCCTCTACCAGCGTACCGTTTTCACTGCGCTTAACGTCGTGCAGCTCCGATGTTTATGACCATGTTGGGATTGCGTTTGCGGGCGTGACGCCAGCGGAAGATCCGCAGGTTTTTCTTGCCAGCGGCGATGCGTCTGCGGCTTCGGGGATTGGTCTGGCGTTATTTGACGAGCGCCAACGGCAAATTATACCGAATGCCCTGCCGCTTCATTATGCGCCGATTATAACGCAAGAGATGACGTTTCATTTCACTGCCCGCTATCGGGCTGTCTCGGAAAATATAACGCCGGGAACGCTTCGCTCAGACGTGTGGTTTACGTTGGTTTATCCCTGATTTATTTCCCAACGATAATCGCATCAAAGGTATTTTTAGCTATGTTTAATTATCTAAAATCAGGTTTTATCCTTTTATTGGCCTTATTTTCTGCTGCCAGTGTTCAGGCTGCCGGAGGCATTGCATTAGGCGCCACTCGCGTTATTTATCCGGCCGATGCTAAACAAACGTCCCTGTCTATTAGCAATAGCGATACCAAAGAACGTTACCTGGTAAATTCATGGATTGAGAATAGCGCCGGCGCTAAAGAAAAATCGTTTGTGGTTACGCCTCCGCTGTTTGTTAGTGAACCCAAAAGCGAAAACACGCTGCGTATCATCTATGCCGGTGAACCGCTGCCCAAAGACCGTGAGTCGCTGTTCTGGATGAACGTCAAAGCCATTCCGTCAGTCAATAAAAACAGCCTTGAGGGCAAAAACGTTCTGCAACTGGCGATTCTGTCACGCATCAAACTTTTCGTTCGTCCGAATAATCTGCCGCAAATCCCGGAAGATGCACCAGGAATGCTGACCTTTTCCCGCTCCGGCAACCACCTGAAAATCAACAATCCGTCAGCGTACTACGTCACGTTGGTCAATCTCAATGTGGGGAAAACGAAGGTCGATAACGTGATGGTTGCGCCGAAAAGCGATGCGCAGGTCCTGCTACCCACGGGCGTTCAGGGCAACGTCACGTTCCAGACGGTCAATGATTATGGCGCTGTGACCCCGGCCAAAACGGTTAGTGTGCGTTGAGATAACGATGAATAAGACAACGTATTTTCCTGGCCTGTTACCGGGGGTTACGCCACCGCTGGCGGGGGTGGCGTTGTCCACGCTGGCGGCGCTCTTTCCCTCTCTAAGCTATGGGGAAAGCTATTTTAATCCGGCCTTTTTATCTGCGGATACGGCAACCGTGGCGGATTTATCACGTTTTGAAAAAGGCAATCACCAGCCTGAAGGCGTTTATCGCGTGGATATCTGGCGCAACGATGAGTTTGTTGCCACTCAGGATATTCGTTTTACTACCAGTGCGGCAAAAGCCGGGGAGAAGTCCGGTGGGCTGATGCCGTGCTTTGGACTCGACTGGGTGAAGCGCCTTGGCGTCAATATCGCCGCGTTTCCGGCACTCAGTAAGGATCCGAACGATACCTGTATCAATCTACCTGAGGCGATTCCTGGCAGCGAGATTGCGTTTGATTTTTCTACCCTGCGCTTAAACGTCAGCCTGCCACAGGCGTCAATGTTAAACAGCGCGCGCGGCTATATTCCACCGGAAGAGTGGGATGAAGGGATCCCGGCCGCGCTGGTTAACTACAGCTTTACCGGCAGCCGCGGCAGTGATACTGACAGCTATTTCCTCAGTATGCTCAGTGGTCTGAACTATGGCCCCTGGCGGCTGAGAAACAACGGTGCGTGGAGCTACTCCAAGGGCGACGGATACCACTCACAAAGCTGGAAAAACATCGGTACATGGCTTCAGCGCGCAATTATCCCGCTGAAGGGCGAACTGGTGATGGGCGACAGCAACACTGGCAACGACGTTTTTGACAGCGTCGGGTTTCGCGGTGCGCGGCTCTATTCCTCAGACAGTATGTATCCCGACAGCTTACAGGGCTACGCGCCTACCGTTCGCGGCATTGCGCGTACCGCAGCGAAACTGACCATTCGTCAGAATGGCTATGTGATTTATCAAAGCTATGTTTCCCCCGGCGCTTTCTCGATAACCGATCTCAACCCAACGTCATCCAGCGGTGATCTTGAGGTCACGGTGGATGAGAAGGACGGCAGCCAGCAACGCTATACGGTGCCGTACTCCACCGTTCCCTTATTACAGCGAGAAGGGCGTTTCAAATATGACGTTGTCGCCGGGGATTTTCGCAGCGGCAATAGCCAGCAATCTTCACCGTTCTTTTTCCAGGGAACATTAATTGCCGGGTTACCAGAGGGCTATACCGCATACGGTGGTACGCAGTTGGCCTCACGTTACACCGCGGTGGTTTTAGGCACCGGTCGAAACCTGGGGGACTGGGGAGCGGTTTCTGTCGATCTCACCCATGCGCGCAGCCAACTGGCGGATGACAGTACGCACCAGGGGCAGTCTTTGCGTTTCTTGTATGCGAAATCGCTGAACAATTTTGGCACTAACTTCCAGCTGTTGGGGTATCGCTACTCAACGCGTGGCTTCTATACCCTCGACGATGTGGCGTATCGCAGTATGGAAGGCTATGAGTACGAATACGACAGTGAGGGCAATCGCCACGACGTGCCCAATGTGACGAGTTACCACAACCTGAGCTACAGCAAAAAGGGCCGTTTCCAGATCAACATTTCGCAGAATCTGGGGGATTACGGATCGCTGTATATCTCGGGTAGTCAGCAGACGTACTGGAATACCTCAGACACCAATACCTGGTATCAACTGGGCTATGCCAGCGGCTGGCAGGGGATTAGCTATTCACTCTCCTGGTCGTGGAATGAATCGGTTGGCATCTCCGACACCGATCGTATTCTGGCGTTCAATATGTCTGTACCGTTCAGCCTGCTGAGCGGACGGCGTTACTCGCGTGATAACGCCCTCGATCGCACCTACGCCACCTTTAATGCCAACCGTAATAGCAACGGACAGAACAGCTGGCAGAGCGGGATCGGCGGTACGTTGCTGGATGGGCGCAACCTGAGCTACAGCGTGAATCAGGGGCACAGCAGCAGCAATGGCTATAGCGGAAACGCCAGCGCCAACTGGCAGGCGGCCTATGGCACGCTGGGCGTGGGTTACAACTACGACCGTGACCAGCATGACTACAACTGGCAGCTCTCCGGCGGCGTGGTGGGGCATGCGGACGGCATTACGCTCAGTCAGCCTCTGGGCGATACCAACGTGCTGATTAAAGCGCCGGGCGCGCAGGGTGTACGGATAGAGAACCAGACCGGCGTTCAAACCGACTGGCGCGGATACGCGGTGATGCCATATGCCACCGTCTATCGCTATAACCGCGTCGCGTTAGACACCAATTCCATGAACAACAATACCGATGTGGAGAATAACGTCAGTAGCGTAGTGCCAACGCAAGGGGCGCTGGTGCGGGCGGCGTTTGATACACGAATCGGTGTGCGGGCGCTGATTACCGCCAAACATGCCGGTAAACCAGTGCCGTTTGGCTCCGTCGTGCGTGAAAACACCAGCGGCGTGACCAGCATGGTGGGTGAAGACGGGCAAATCTACCTGAGCGGCTTGCCGCTAGAAGGCGAGTTGTTGATCCAATGGGGGGAAGGCGCAAACGCGCGCTGCGTGGCGCGCTATGCCTTGCCAGAGGATAGCCTGAAACAAGCGGTAACGCTCACGAACGTGACGTGCGAATCTCCGTCAGCACGACAGGAATAATACGATGAAACGACAAACGGGTTTGTTACTGGGAAGCGCTTTACTGCTGATAGCCCATTCGTCCTGGGCGACGGTCTGCCAAAACTCGAATGGCACGCCAACGGATGTTTTTTACGATCTGTCGAATGTCTTCAACAGTAGTAACAACCAACCGGGACAGGTGGTGACGTTACCGGAAAAATCTGGCTGGATTGGCGTGAATGCCACCTGTCCGGCCGGGACAACGGTAAATTACACCTATCGAAGCTATGTCACTGAACTTCCGGTTCAAAGTACCGAAGGCGGCTTCCAGTATCTGAAGCTCAATGACTACCTGCTGGGGGCCATGAGCATAACCGATAGCTATGCCGGGTTATTTTATCCCCCGCGTAATTACATTCGCATGGGGACTCACCCTAACGTACCTAAGCAGCAGCCTTTTGGCGTGATGGATTCAAAGCTGGTGTTTAAGCTCAAAGTGATCCGCCCGTTTATTAACATGGTGCCGATTCCGCGGCAGACGATGTTCAGCGTCTATGTCACGACCAGTACCGGAGATGCGCTAAGCGTGCCGGTTTATACCATCAGCTACAGCGGCAAGGTGGAGGTTCCACAAAACTGCGAAGTAAACGCCGGGCAGATTGTCGAGTTTGATTTTGGTGATATTGGCGCATCGCTGTTTAGCAAGGCAGGAGCGGGAAACCGGCCTGAAGGCATCAATCCGCAGACCAAAACGGTAGCGATAAAATGCACCAACGTCGCTGCACAGGCCTACTTAACCATGCGTGTAGAGGCCGAGAAAGCCACCGGGCAAATGATGGTATCTGACAATCCCGATTTAGGTTTTATTGTCGCCGACAGCAGCGGTAAACCGCTGACGCCCAATAATCTGTCCAGCACTATCCCGTTTCAACTGGATGATAACGCCGCGGCGAGCGTGGGTATTCGAACATGGCCGGTTAGCGTAACGGGCAATAAGCCTACCGAAGGACCTTTTACAGCCCGTGGCTATCTGCGAGTGGATTATGACTAACAAGCAAACGCCAGCCGCAGGGAAACGCCTGGTAATGGTGTGCCTGCTGACATTCAGCTCGTTGTGCCATGCCGCTTCGTCGCTGGGGGAAATCAATATTGAACTGCGCGGAAACGTGGTGGACTTTACCTGCGCGGTAATTGCCAGCGACAGCAATAAGTCCGTGGAGCTAGGCACCTGGCCGACCAAGCAGCTTCAGACCAGCGGAGATACCACTCAACCGGTCGCGTTTACGCTGAAGCTAGAAGGCTGCCCGCCGGGTTCCGCTTCGATAACGTTTTCCGGAACTCCGGCCCCGGGCACGACGTTGCTGGCGCTTGATGACGCGGTGATGGCGCAAAAGGTGGCGATCGAACTGCACGACAGCGACCGTACACGATTGCCGCTCGAGCAGGCCAGTCAGACGGTGGGGATTGATGAGAACGGCAATGCCACGCTGACCTTTTTCGCAAACTATATCGCGTTAGCTGCTGGGGTTCAGCCTGGCATTGCCAGGGCTGATGCCACGTTCATGATTAACTATAACTAATCAATGCGCTAACAAAACACTCCCGAACGAAATCTCGCCGGGAGTGTTATTACATTAATTCATGCATTTTTGCGTAATCGATCAGCTCAACGATGGTGTGCAACCCGAGCTTGGAGTAGATATTAGCCTTGTGAGCGCTAATCGTTTTATTGCTGAGTAACAACTGCTCAGCAATTTCCTTATTGGATAGCCCGTTTGCCAGATAACGCAAAACGGTAACTTCACGGTTAGAGAGCGGCATGTCATGTAAGACGCCTTTTTGTGCATTTATATTGTTAATGAAATTAAGGGTATCCGAAGGAAAAAAGGAATATCCCGATAAAATCATTTTTACCGCATTGTAGATATCATTGAGATCCTTTCGTTTACTGACAAACCCATTTGCACCGGCCCGGATAGCACGCCCGGCATAAAATGACTCGGATTTTGAGGACAGAAACAGTACCCGAGTTTTCTCCTGCAATGACTTTATTCTTTTGAGTAATGTAAACCCATCAGAACCAGGCAGTTCAATATCCAGGATGACAAGATCGACCGGGTACGTGCGCAGGTGTTCTATTGCCGTACGGCTGTCATCGGTTTTCAACACTACCTGAATATTACTGTTTTTCTCGAGTAGTACTTCTATCGACATTCTGACAATAGGGTGTTCGTCCATAATGATAACGGATGCTGGTTTCATTGTTGTATGCCTCAAACTGTTTGCGTATCTTGCGAATTTGATAAAACATCAGGCGTTATAATATTGTCAAATAGCCAAGAATTGTTCTGAGGGAGAGCCGAATAAATATTATTTCATCCTTGTTTATTCGGTTGTTCTTCTGCAGAACAATGAATTTGTGGAAAATCCATTTCACACCGGGAAAACTAACAATTAATCAGGAAACTGTGGGGATTATACCTGCTCTGCTCATTCGGAAAAGACTTACAACATCCTGGTTGTTAATGTCAGTTAGGATATTCTGAAAGATCCAGATGTGTTAATGACTATTGGTATTATTTATCTGTGGTTCGAATTATGGCAGATTGAAAATTTTTTTTTAAACAGTAAAAACGACACAATAAACCAATTGTTTAGGTTTTGTTAAGGCTGCAATAGGACTATTTTTTATTGAAATGCACAGGATCAGTAAGGTTAAGTGTGAGTGTGCCTCCAGGCATAATACCAGGAATAGTTGTAAATATTAAATATTTGTAAAAATTAGATCTTTTTTCTTATTAAAGAATAAGTAATTTCCTAAAAAATCTTATAGCACAATGAGTTATGTTGTTAAATTAAATGGAGAGAGGTAACGTTGAGGCGGTGTATCAGATGCAAAAAGCGCTGCCTGCTGGGTAATCCAAGGCGCGTAATCAACTGGTTCAGGCGATAGATGATGCGGTGGTAGGGTTGTGCCTGTAACAATGCAATCTTTTTTAAGGAGTTACCCTGTAATAGTAAGGTAATCAGCTCCCAGTCGAGCTGATTTATGCGCCTGGAATGAATATAGTTAAGAACCGGAGATAATAAGGCATGGCGCATCTCGGGGAGGCGCAAATTGCGTGGCAAGATATAAAATGGACCGGACAGTGAAATAAATGTAGTGAGGTCTTCATCGCGACTGGAAAGCATTATGAAGATTTGGATGTCATTATGCTTCTTAATTAGCTGGCGCAGGCTTTCAAGTATATCGAAATAAGGGATTGTTAAGCTTTCAATGTCAATCACTAACTGGCTAATTACCGGCTCTTGCATGCTGAGCAAAGTCGATTCAACGCTCTGGAAGATCGCCGTGCGAGTACCTGAGAATAAATGTCGACTCAGCGCATAGGCCAGATAGTAGTCTGTCGTAATTATCGCCTGAGATATAGTGCCGTCCGGTAAGGTGTATTCGAGTTTTTGCGCCAGATACTCGATCCGGTCAAATACCTGTGAGGTACAGTGGGGAAATTGCCAGCTACAGTTAGCGTTTCGTATACGGCGATAGCGGTCCCGGCGTTTTGCACTGTGCATCCTTTTCCATTCCATTTCTGTTGCGGCAGGTCTGGATAAATTGCTGACTACAGGCATCCCTGAACCAAACTTTTGTCAGCGCAAAGGTGAGTTGACTTGTGCCGTTGGGTTTCAGTGCTTCAACAATCATCAGACTGGCAATTGCGTACTCCATCAGAATAATCTGCCGGAAGTTTTCTGATGTCTTACTCAATGCCCAAAAGATCGTTTTATCCAGTTCAACCTCTCTCTGAGATTAGATAAAATATTACCGGGTGTGTCTTTCTGTTACCCCGGAAATAGTATGGCCGGATTATTCTCGCAGCCTGAAGCCAGGTACAGTAGGAGCCGATGCTTAATCGATGATGAGATATTTCTCAATAAAAATTAGGCAGAGATACCCCGTCTAATTTTGCAGAAAGTTCAGATGTGCGCGGATGTATCTTAAGAATTGCTGATCGTTTTTCACATGCAGCTTTTTCATAATGCTGCGGCGGGTCGCTTTGGCCTGGATATCACTGACTGAGAGCAGATGAGCCGTTTCGGATAACGTATACCCGCTGGCGAGAAACATTAAGAACTGGCGTTCTTCGATAGAAAAGTTGCGGGTGGTGCAGTAATGGCAGATAGTCGCGGGCACGCTAGTGCGCAGTGCGCGTTTTTGCAGGATGAGGACCAGTTTTTTGGTTATCTCGTCGACGTCATCTTCCCGATAAATCAGTGGCAACATGTACAGGCAGGGGCGGAACATCAGCTTATCTTTGTCGTTTTTGCTACAGATGACCACCCGGTGTTGGCGCCTGGTGTGGACAGGAACCATGTAACAATCGGCGCTGAGCCAATCTTCATCCAGTGAGATAAACGCGATTTCCGCGCGATCGATATCTTCGACAGGTAAAAAGCTAATCTCCTGATGCCACTGATTTGCCAGATGGGAGATGATGATTTTCAGTCCATGTTCGAAGTGACTGTTTTCTTCCTTGATGGCGATACTTAACATTAAAGAGTTCCTGACCACTGGAGAGGGGATAAAGGAATGTTAAGCAAAATCATAAATATTCTAAATACATGTATCCCTAAATCTGACGTTTTGCGGGCTGAGTTGTTACCAGGTGATTTCCTGGATACCTTTGAACGAGCAGAAAAAATCAACATTCGTACACTTCGCCAGCAACCGAAACAAAAGGCATTGACTCAGCAAGCGCTGACCGTATAATTCACGCGTTTCATCTGCATGAAGTAATCACTTCGCAATGCGCCCTTAGCTCAGTTGGATAGAGCAACGGCCTTCTAAGCCGTAGGTCGTAGGTTCGAATCCTACAGGGCGTACCATTTCAACGTCACTTCTGATGTTCAGCTTCGGCTAATCGCGACAAATTTTCTTTTGCCAACCACATTTCCACTTCTGTAAGACTTAGTTGTACTTCCTCTCTGAGTGAAAAATCAGCTAGCGGCTGCTGTTCAAGCGCTGCGCACATCCTGCTGGCAGAACGCATCCCCATGCTGGCGCAGCTGCTTTTTAGCTGATGTGCCAGACGTTTTATCTTCTCGTACTCACATGTTGCGCGCGCTGCGTCAATCTCATCTAATACAGGAAGGCTGTGTTGCTTAAAGAGCGCTAACCATTCGTGCACCTTTTGCCATCCCATTAGCTGGATATCCCCGGCTAATTGCTGGGTATCTAACCGTTGGTTGTCATTTTCTAATGCAACCGGGAGAGGGGCGTTACCGTGCAGATAATGGGTAATGAGCCGACTGAGTTCATCCTGGGGAACCGGTTTTTGAATAACGCCGAGAAACAGGGTGCTGGTTCTTTGGCTTAGCGTTTCGTCGATGACGTGTGCGCTAAAGCCTATTAGCTTTAACGTCGGAAACTCGCGGGTTAACTGTTGCGCCAGCGTGATGCCGTCGATATCCGGAAGATCAAAATCAACCAGCGCGGCATTATACTGGGCGTCTTGCTGCAGTATGGTGAGCGCCGCAGCCGCACTGTCGGCAGCGGTGACCTGAGCGCCATTGAGGGTGAGCATTTCTGTACTGATGCGCTGCGTGAGGGGGTTATCCTCGATTAGCAGTAAGCGTAAACCCTGTAACGATATGGCACGTGGAACGGATTTAGCTACCGGCATCGCGCCAACCCGTAATGGCAGACGCAGACGAAAGCAGCTTCCGACTCCCGGCGTACTGGTGACGCTCAGTTTTCCCTGCATCGCCTGCGCAAGGCTGGCACTGATAGTGAGTCCAAGCCCGGTCCCCCCACGTTTACCGCTAACCTGAACAAACGGCTGAAAAATATCGCGCTGATGGACAGGGTCAATCCCGCATCCCGTGTCCTCAACCTCAATATACCAGTCCTGGTCTTTACATCGGCTACGCAGGGTGATGTGTCCGCGATCGGTAAAGCGCAGCGCGTTGTTTAATAGGTTAGTTATGATTTGCCGAATGCGGCGCGGATCGCCGCGTAGGGAGTCGGGGACATCGTCGGCAAAATCCGTAACCAGCACGACCGGGCGACCCACAACGCGACCGTGCATGAGCTGAAGCGTACTTTCCAGCAAGGGTCTTGGCTCAAAAGGTTCATCGCCGATCGCCACATTTTTTCCGCCCGCTTCGATGGCGGAATAGTCCAGGATATCGTTGAGGATGGTCAGCAGAGACTCGCCAGAGTCGGTGATTGCGCGCAGATTCTCCTGATGCTGCGCCAGAGCGGGATTGTCTGAGAGCAACTGCGCAGTGCCGAGGATCCCATACAGCGGGGTGCGTATTTCATGGCTCATGGCGGCCAGAAACGCCGATTTTGCCTGGTTGGCTTTTTCGGCTTCTGCCCGCGCCTGCCGGTGTTCAGACACCATAGAACGCAGTTCGGCGGTGCGAGCTTTTACCTGAGCGGCCAGATGTTCGCGATGGCTATTAAGGGCGTGAACGCTGCCGCGAAAGGCGTCCATTAACCGACCGATGGTATCCAGTTCGCGAACGCCCGCTGTTTCCGGAAATGGGGAGTCAATATCACCTTCAAGCAGACGCTGTAACGCCTGGGTTTGCTGCGCCAACGGACGCGTGACCGAGCGGTAAACTACGCGCCAAAGAATGAGAATTAACAAGCACAATGACACCGCACCTAACAGCAGCAGCAGCATTTGCCCGCGCTGGCTGGCCTGTTTGAGATGCGCCAGCCCGGTCTGATTGCGTTGGCCAATGATTTCTACCAACTGACTCACTTCGCTACTGAAACGGGTAAATTGCTCGATATTGTTCTGCGATAAGATCTGTAAGCGGGTGGTGATGTCATTATCCTGACGATGCAGGGCCAGCAGATCGACATAACGGCTTATCGAATTTACAGCGCCGGCAACCTGGGTGCGTACCACCGGATCTTCAATGCGTATTTGTCGGCGGTGAAGCACTCTGACGGCGGCATTAAGCTGGGTTTCCAGCGCTGCAAGGTTATTCTGCGCCTGGTTATTCCCCAGATTCATCACCATTTGCTGCACGCGTAGCGCGCTCAGGCGCAGTTCATTCATCTGGTTATAATATTCCAGATCGATATCGATAAGCCTGTCGAGAGCGTGTTCTGCCGCCTGCCCCTGATGGCTCTCAATCAAATCATAAATGCTTGCCTGCGTAGCGCCCGCCGAGGTGGCGGCATTACTGGCCTGACCGCGCGCCATTTCGGCAACGTCGGCGGTAGCCTCAACAATATGTTGGCTGAGCTGTTGCTGCCGATCGCGCAGTTTCAGACGTTCGCCAACCAACTCCCCCTGATGGCTTAACGACTGGGCGATCTCTTTTTCCTGTTGTTCAATGGCCGACGTGTCAAAGCCCTGCTCACGCAGGGTTTTCAGTAATGCGGTTATTTTCAGGCTTTGGGCGGTTAACATACGCCCCTGAGCCAGCCACATATTTTCATTATCTGCGGTGGTCAGATTCTGCGCGGAAAACAGTTCCCAGGCGCTGGCTTCGCTGAGCTGGCGCGCCATGTCCATGGTCGGGATCAGCGCCTGGGTATTGGCCTGTTCAACTTGGCTGACAAAACGCAGGTTATACCAGCCTACCAGCGTACTAATGAGGGTCAGTGCCGCCATCAGCCCGAAGCCTATCCACAGTCGTTTGGTCAGAGATAAATTCACTGTCGGGTCGCCACAGATTAAAAAGGTTGAGTCCAAAAGAGGAAAGCAACTAGGATAAAGCCTTATCAATGTTGAGGCTATCATGCGCGTATTGGTTTTCCTGCTTATCACACTTTTTCCCGGCTTAGGTCACGCGACCGGGTCCGCACTGCTGCGCTGGCAGGATACCCAGCAGGCAGTGCCGGAGCCGCTAACGGACGTTACTGCGAACAAAGTCTGGAAACTGTGTGCGCTGTATCCCAGCCTGAAGGATTCCTACTGGCTTTCCGTGAATTACGGCATGCTGGAGGCGGCGAAAAAATACGGCGTAAGCCTGAAGGTGCTCGAGGCGGGAGGGTATCGCCAGTTCGACACGCAAAAATCACAAATCGCTCAATGCCAGCAATGGGGCGCGGATGCCATTTTGTTGGGCAGCAGCACGACGACTTTTCCGGATTTGCAGGCACAGGTTGGCACGCTACCGGTTATCGAGGTGGTGAATGCTATCCATGACGCAACGGTAAAAGCCCGGGTTGGGGTTCCGTGGTTCCAGATGGGTTATCAGCCAGGCCGCTATTTGGTTAAGTGGAGCGCGGGCAAACCGCTAAAGGTCTTATTATTGCCAGGACCTGATGACGCCGGGGGCAGTCGTGAGATGGTGGCCGGATTCCGTCAGGCGATTGCCGGCAGTCAGGTGCGCATCGTGGATGTGGCGTTGGGCGATAATGATATTGAAATACAGCGTAACCTGTTGCAGGAGATGCTTGAGCGTCACCCGGATGTTGACGTGGTGGCCGGTACGGCAATTGCTGCGGAAGCGGCAATGGGGGAGAAGCGCAATCAGGGCGCGCCGTTAACTGTCGTCTCTTTTTATTTGTCGCATCAGGTGTATCGCGGGCTTAAACGCGAAAGAATCATTATGGCTGCCAGCGATCAAATGGTCTGGCAAGGTGAACTGGCGATTCAGCAGGCTATCAGAGTATTACAAGGACAACCGGTGCCGGAAAATATCAGTCCGCCGATCCTGGTGCTCACCCCGAAAAATGCCGACAGTCAGCATGTAAAGTGCTCGTTGTCACCCGGCGGATTCCGTCCTGTTTATCTGTATCAGTACACGTCAGCCGCTAAAAAATAGCCTTCCCCGTGCTGTGTCACCAGTAAATCAGCCCGCAGCTTGTGGCGTAAACGGCGGATCAGTACGTCCACGGTGCGTAAGTCCGGATTGTCTACCCGTCGCGCCGAAAGCATGCGCAGTAAACGTTCGCGACTGAGAATTTCCCCCGGATTGGTGACAAACGCGACCAGCATTTCATACTCGGCGCGGGTGAGTTTGATTGCCTCGTCGCCCAGTTCCAGAGTATGACGGGAGACGTTCAGACAATACCCGGCAAACTGATAGCAGTTGTCTTTAGCCTCCGGTCGCGCCTCGCGGGCAAGGTCGATACGCCAGAGTAAATTTTTCACTCTCACCACCAGTTCACGTAGCTCCAGCGGTTTGGTGACATAATCATCAGCCCCCATTTCCAGGCCAACGATACGGTCAATTTGGTCACTACGACCCGTTACCAGGATGATCCCCACCGTTGAGCGTTCACGCAGGGCGCGGGTCAGCATTAAGCCATTTTCATCCGGGAGATTGATATCTAACAGAATAAGATCGACAGAGTGTTGTGACATGATTTCACGCAGGCCGGCTCCGCTGGCTGTGACCGAGACGTGATAACCTTCCTGTTCAAAATAAGCCTGTAATCGTGCCTGGGTAACGGGTTCATCCTCAACAATGACAATGTGATGCGACATCCTGGTTGTTGTCTCTTTCTGTTCATATCTGTTCATATTGTGCCGTAAGCCATTCATCCTGACCAGTGTTGCCGTTCACATTTGCGAAATAAGATCCTTTGTAACTAAACCATATATTTACAGGGGCTATTATGCGGAAACTATGGAGGGCGCTGCTCAGACCGAGCGCACGTTGGTCAGTGTTGGCGCTGGTCGTCATCGGGATGGTGGTCGGTATCGCGCTGATCGTCTTACCGCACGTTGGCATTAAATTAACCAGTTCAACCGAATTTTGCGTGAGCTGCCACAGCATGCAGCCGGTTTATGAAGAATATAAACAGTCTGCGCATTTTCAGAATGCCTCCGGGGTACGCGCAGAGTGTCATGATTGCCACATTCCATCCGATATCCCTGGCATGGTGAAACGTAAGCTGGAGGCCAGCAACGATATTTACCAGACCTTTGTTGCCCACTCTATTGATACTCCTGAGAAATTCGAAGCCAAACGTGCCGAGCTGGCGGAGCGCGAATGGGCGCGAATGAAGGAGAACAACTCCGCGACCTGTCGTTCCTGTCATAACTATGATGCGATGGATCACGCGAAACAGCATCCTGAAGCTGCGCGTCAGATGAAGATTGCGGCCAAGGACAATCAATCCTGTATTGACTGCCATAAAGGTATTGCGCATCAGCTTCCCGATATGAGCAGCGGTTTCCGCAAGCAGTTTGACCAATTACGCGCCAACGCAAACGACGATGGCGATACGCTCTATTCCCTGGACATCAAACCTATTTATGCCGCCAAAGGGGATAAAGAACCTGCGGGCTCACTGCTGCCTGCTTCTGAAGTAAAAGTGTTAAAGCGTGACGGCGACTGGCTGCAAATTGAGATTGTGGGCTGGACCGAGAGTAACGGGCGTCAGCGCGTGCTGGCGCAATTGCCAGGTAAACGCATTTTTGTGGCCTCCATTCGTGGCGACATCCAGCAGCACGTGAAAACCCTGGAGCAAACGACCGTCGCGGAAACGAACACGCAGTGGAGCAAGCTGCAGGCCACCGCCTGGATGCAGAAGGGCGATATGGTTAACGACATTAAGCCAATCTGGGCTTATGCCGACTCGCTCTATAACGGAACCTGTAACCAGTGCCACGGCGCACCTGAGAAAGAACACTTTGACGCCAACGGCTGGATTGGCACGTTGAACGGCATGATTGGATTTACCAGTCTGGATAAACGTGAAGAACGTACCTTACTGAAATATCTGCAGATGAATGCCTCTGACACCACGGACAAGCCGCATGGCGATAAGGGAGAAAGCAATGAAAAATAACGATCTCTTTCAGGCATCTCGCCGTCGTTTTCTACTGCAGTTGGGCGGCTTGACCGTCGCTGGTATGTTAGGACCTTCGCTGCTCACACCGCGCAGCGCCAACGCCGCAGAGGTGCAGGGAACTGGCGTCAAAGAGGGGATCCTGACCGGATCTCACTGGGGGGCAATCCGCGCCACCGTGGTTGATGGGCGTTTTATTGAAGCCAAACCGTTTGAGCGTGATAAGTACCCGTCAAAAATGATCGCCGGACTGCCGGATCACGTGCATGGCGGGGCGCGTATTCGCTATCCAATGGTCCGCGTCGACTGGTTGCGTAAACGCCATCAGAGCGATACCACGCAGCGTGGAGATAACCGCTTTGTGCGCGTTTCGTGGGATGAAGCGCTGGACTTCTTCTATCAGGAGCTGGAGCGAATTCAGAAGACCTATGGCCCGAGCGCGCTGCTGACGGCCAGCGGTTGGCAATCAACCGGCATGTTCCATAACGCCTCGGGGATGCTGGCGCGCGCCATTGCGCTGCACGGCAACAGCGTAAGTACCGGGGGCGACTATTCCACTGGTGCTGCCCAGGTGATTCTGCCCCGCGTGGTCGGGTCAATGGAGGTATATGAACAGCAGACCTCATGGCCGCTGGTGCTGAAAAACAGCAAAACGATTGTGTTGTGGGGTTCCGACCTGATTAAAAACCAGCAGGCGAACTGGTGGTGCCCGGATCATGATGTTTATGAATACTACGAACAACTGAAAGAAAAAGTGGCGCGCGGCGAGATCTCGGTTATCAGTGTTGATCCGGTCATCACCTCGACGCACGACTACCTGGGCCGCGACAAGGTTAAACACGTCGCTGTGAATCCGCAGGCCGATGTGCCGCTACAGCTGGCGCTGGCGCACACGCTTTATACCGAGAAGCTCTACGATAAGCATTTTCTCGATAACTACTGCGTAGGGTTTGAGCAGTTTCTGCCTTATCTGCTGGGGGAAAGTGACGGACAGCCTAAAGATGCCCAGTGGGCGGAAAAAATATGCGGGATTGATGCCGATACGATTCGTGAACTGGCGCGGCAAATGGCGGGCGGAAGAACGCAGATTATTGCCGGCTGGTGCGTCCAGCGTATGCAGCACGGGGAACAGTGGGCGTGGATGATCGTGGTGCTGGCCTCAATGCTTGGACAAATCGGCTTACCCGGCGGTGGCTTCGGCTTTGGCTGGCACTACAACGGCGCGGGCACGCCAAGCCGCAAAGGGATTATCCTGAGCGGTTTTTCTGGCTCCACCACCGTACCTCCTGTGCATGACAGCACTGATTATAAGGGGTACAGCAGCACCATCCCGATCGCGCGTTTTATCGATGCGATTCTTGAGCCGGGTAAACAAATTAACTGGAACGGCAAAACCGTCAAGTTGCCGCCATTGAAGATGTGCGTTTTTGCCGGGACCAACCCTTTCCATCGTCACCAGCAGATCAATCGTATTATTGAGGGCTGGCGTAAGCTGGAAACCGTTATCGCCATCGATAATCAGTGGACCTCGACCTGTCGATTCGCTGACATCGTATTGCCCGCGACGACCCAGTTTGAGCGTAACGATCTTGACCAGTATGGCAACCACTCCAACCGCGGCATTATCGCCATGAAACAGTTGGTGCAGCCGCAATTTGAAGCACGTAATGATTTCGATATTTTCCGCGATCTCTGCCGCCGCTTTAATCGTGAAGAAGCCTTTACCGAAGGGCTGGATGAGATGGGTTGGCTGAAACGGATCTGGCAGGAAGGAAGCCAGCAGGGGAAAGGGCGCGGCGTTCATCTCCCCGCTTTTGACGTTTTCTGGAATCAGCAAGAGTACGTTGAGTTCGAACATCCGCAGATGTTTGTACGTCATCAGGCATTCCGCGAAGACCCCGATCTTGAGCCGCTGGGCACGCCGAGCGGATTGATCGAAATTTTCTCGAAAACCATTGCCGGTATGCAGTATGACGACTGCCAGGGGCATCCGATGTGGTTTGAGAAAATCGAACGCTCACATGGTGGACCCGGGTCGCAGCGTTGGCCACTGCATCTGCAATCTGTTCACCCTGATTTCCGTCTGCACTCGCAGCTTTGTGAATCTGAAGCGCTGCGTAAGCATTATGCGGTAAGTGGTAAAGAGCCGGTGTTTATCAACCCGCAGGATGCCAGCGTCAGGGGGATTCGCAACGGTGATATTGTCCGTGTCTTTAACGCACGTGGACAAGTACTGGCCGGGGCGGTTGTCTCCGATCTCTACTCGCCAGGCGTGGCGCGTATTCATGAAGGTGCCTGGTACGACCCTGATAACGGCGGAGAAACTGGGGCGCTGTGTAAATACGGCAATCCAAACGTATTAACAATCGATATCGGTACGTCTCAACTGGCGCAGGCGACCAGCGCTCATACCACGCTGGTGGAAATTGAGAAATATACCGGCAAGGTGGATAACGTGACGGCGTTTAGCGGCCCGATAAAAATGGTGGCGCAGTGCGAATATGTTCCGGCGGAGAAGGTATCGTCATGATAAAACACTCTTCCCTTACAACAGAACAGATGGCCTGCGTTTACGCCTGGCTGGCGCAGTTGTTTTCCCGGGAACGGGACGATGACAGCCTGGCACTTTTGCAGTCCAGCGAAATGGCTGAGTGGTTCGCGGTGCTAAAAGGTGAACCGTCGCTTGAAGCGGAAGTCCTTCAGCTGGAGGAGAAAATTGCTGCGCTTCAGGTGCGTGAGGACGCAACCCTCGAACTGGCGGCTGATTTTTGTAGCCTGTTTCTGATGTCGGAAAAACACGCGGCG
Organism: Citrobacter sp. KTE151; assembly: GCF_000398845.1. Lineage (NCBI taxonomy): Bacteria > Pseudomonadati > Pseudomonadota > Gammaproteobacteria > Enterobacterales > Enterobacteriaceae > Citrobacter > Citrobacter sp. KTE151. Next base: position 422,695 of record NZ_KB976063.1, read on the forward strand.
TTACCCTATGCGTCGGCCCACCTTGAAGGAGGGCCGAATTACGGGGTCATTAAACGATTGTTAGCCGATGCTGGTATGCAGGTAAGCGAAACGTTTAGCGAGTCAGCCGATCATCTGGCAATTTTTATCGAACTGCTGAGTCATCTGCATTTTTCTCTGGGAGAGTCCGGGCTTAGCCGCCAGCGTATTGATGCGCTGCGCAGAGAAACGCTGGCGGGGCTGTTACGCTGGTTACCGGAATTCACCGCCAAATGCCGCCGCTATGATGACTTTGGTTTCTATGGCGCGCTGAGTCAGCTGTTGCTGGCACTGGTCAGGCTGGATATTCAGAACTGAGTGATGGCCTAAGCCATAGAACAACGGGAATGCATTCGCTCTAATGCTTGTCATTTTAACTAAAATGAATGGCCGTAATGAGTAACTGAGAGTGGGACATCCGGAGGCAATGAATCTGTTGCCTCCGGTATATTGCTACATTTACCACTGAGGTGAACGGAACCCTGAGCAAGCATCACATGTTCTCAAGAATGCTTAACTTATAAACGTTAGTGCAAATTCGCCCCAATTTTGACCCTATCACCGCACAACCAGCACGGGACATTTTGCATGGCGTACTACGGCAGCCGCCGTTGAACCCAGCAGATAAGTGCTAAAACCAGGCTTATGTGAGGCAATAACAATAAGCTCAGCGTCTACCGCCTCCGCCAGTTTGAGGATCTGATCCTTCGGCGGGCCGTAAACGACGTGAGTCTGACTCCTGCCTGCAGGAATATTGAACTGCTTAATAATCTCTTCGAGTTTTTCGCTGGCCTTGGCCTGCAGACCGCTTCTGTCCGGGAATTCTGTTGAGTAAGCCAGCCCCAGCGAGGCATAGAACGGAACGGTAGGAATAACGGCTAAAAAGTGGACCTTAGCGGTTTTGGCATGCGCCAGGACCTGTGGAACAACATGGCGGGTTAAATCGGTTTCAGAGATATCAATGGGCACCAGAATTGAGCGATACATATTCACTACCTCCTGTTTGTTTACCTCTACCCAGAGTGTAGCGAAAATCGAATCTGTATAATAAGTGACCAGATCAAGGTTGCATGCATAAATGCGCGTCAATGATAGGTGTGTGTCACAAGTCTTGTCGTGAATGTATATCTGAGCACAACCACAAGAGGGGTATCTTCATTAATACGTGTTATCTCGTAATAGAAAAGGGTTCGTTTTTATGTTTTTTCATTATATATTTTATTATATAGCGGCTATTGCCAAGGGCATAATTTTAATGCCATTCAGCACTCACCAAACTTTTATTCTGACGTTTCCATAATTAATGGTTAATTAAACCTTGGATTTGGTTTAATTATCTGAATTTAAAAAGGTATTTTATATTTAATTTCGTTCGTATTAATTATGCGAGCGCCTTCAAACTTACCCACATGCTGATTCTCATTTCCCTCTGCGTTTGATGAATATCAATAAGTAGCCGCGTTAGGGTAATTATTGCCTACCTATTAAAGGGTATTCATCTTGTGGGAATAAAAGATGAGAAAAATAAATAAAACCATCCTCGGGACGATGCTGCTGTGCATTGTTCTTGGTACTGTTATCGTTTTGGCAGGGCAATGGACGTTGCACAAAACCTCAAGCACGGAATTCTGTTTGTCGTGTCATACGATGCAGGCACCGTATGAGGAATATACCGGTTCGGTTCACTTTCAGAATCAGAAAGGTATTCGTGCAGAGTGTGCTGATTGTCATATCCCCCAGGGCGGCCTGGATTATCTGGTGGCTAAACTGCGGGCCTCAAAAGATGTTTATCATCAGTTCATAACCAAAAAAATCGATACCCCAGAAAAATTTGAAGAACACCGTCTGGAGATGGCGCAAACCGTCTGGGCACAGCTAAAAGCGAGCGATTCTGCGACCTGCCGTAGCTGTCACAGCATGGACGCGATGGATCTTGCCGCACAAAGCGCGGAGGCCCAGAAAATGCACAAAATGGGCATTGAGGAAAAGCAAACCTGTATTGATTGCCACAAAGGCGTCGCCCATTTCCCACCTGAAATAAAAATGGATGACAGCGCGCTCAAAGGGCTTGAAGCGCAGTCCGCCTCCACCCCTGCTTCGGCAACAGAGCTTTATGCCGTAAGCAACACCGCGCTGGGCGATTTGGGAACCGTTTACCCGGCAACAAAAATGCAGGTTCTGAAAACAACGGACAATACGCGACAGGTCGAGATTCGCGGTAGCCAGATGCAGGGAAATGAACAGGTCATTTACTACGCGGCAGGACAGCGTTTGATTCTTGCCAGCCTGAGTGAAAAAGGTCAGCAATCGCTGAAGATCCTCTCCGACTGGAAAAAAGATGATTACGGCAATGTGTGGCGAGATGTCGTGCTGCAGGGTGAATGGAGCGGTTCCGCTCTCGCCAGCCGTGAACCGATGTGGGATTACGCACGCAAACTCGACAATGTGTACTGCGCGGGCTGCCATGCGCCAATTCCGGCGAATCATTTCACGCTCAACGCCTGGCCTTCAGTAGCAAAAGGGATGGGCGCTCGCACCAATATCAGTGAAAACGAACTGGATATCCTGAGCCGTTACTTCCAGTACAACGCTAAAGACATGAACAAATAAGCGATAAATCAGGAGAAATCATGAAACTCACAAGACGTGACTTTATTAAGACGGCTGGCGCGGCAACCGGGACAATGGCGATTTCTTCGGTGATCCCAATGCCGGCCTGGGCCGAAGGCCAAAATGGCGGAGCGATTCTGACGGCAGCGCGTTGGGGCGCGGTATACGTGGAAGTAAAAGATGGCAAAGTGGTTTCCTCAAAAGGCGCGTTGCCTAAAACGGTGCCGAACTCGTTACAGCAAACCGCGCCGGATCAGGTCCATACCAATATCCGCGTAAAATATCCGATGGTGCGCAAAAGCTATCTGGAAAACCCGGGTAATGCGGATGGTAAACGTGGAAGCGATCCTTTCGTGCGGGTTAGCTGGGAGCAGGCACTGAAACTGATACATGAGCAGCATAGCCGGATCCGTAGCAGCTATGGCCCGGCTTCGATATTTGCTGGTTCTTATGGCTGGCGCTCCAGCGGCGTTCTGCATAAAGCGCAAACCTTACTGCAACGCTATATGAGCATGGCCGGTGGTTACGCAGGTCATACCGGAGATTATTCAACCGGTGCCGCGCAGGTGATCATGCCTTACGTTGTGGGATCGGTTGAAGTCTATGAGCAGCAAACCACCTGGCCGATGGTGCTTGAGCACAGTCAGGTCGTGGTGCTGTGGGGGATGAACCCGCTCAATACCCTCAAGATTGCCTGGAGCAGCACGGATGAACAGGGGATTGAATACTTTAATCTGCTGAAGAAATCAGGGAAAAGCGTCATCGCCATCGATCCGATGCGTTCCGAAACCATTGAGTTCTTTGGTGATAATGCGACCTGGATTGCGCCACATATGGGGACCGATGTGGCGATGATGTTAGGGATCGCCCATACGCTGGTGAAGAAAAATCTCCATGACAAAGCCTTCCTGGAAAAATACACCACTGGATATCCGCAGTTTGAAGAGTATTTGCTCGGCAAGAGCGACAAAATAGAGAAAACCGCCGAGTGGGCTTCCGGCGTGTGCGGCGTGCCTGCGGAGCAACTGGAGAAGCTGGCGGAAATTTTCTCCAGCAATAAAACCATGCTCATGGCGGGTTGGGGGATTCAGCGCCAGCAATACGGTGAGCAAAAACACTGGATGCTGGTGACTCTGGCGGCGATGCTGGGGCAAATTGGTACCGAAGGCGGTGGTTTCGGGTTCTCTTATCACTATTCCAACGGCGGTAACCCAACGCGTACCGGGGGAGTATTGCCAGCCATCTCCGCCCAAATTGAGGGTGGGTCATCTGCGGGTAACGACTGGGCGGTTTCCGATGCGGTGATCAGCCTGCCGGTAGCGCGAATTGTCGAAGCGCTGGAAAATCCAGGCGGCAAATATCAGCATAACGGTAAAGAGCAAACCTTCCCGGATATCAAAATGATCTGGTGGGCGGGCGGCGCTAACTTTACCCATCATCAGGATACTAACCGTTTAATCAAAGCCTGGCAGAAGCCTGAACTGGTTGTCATCTCTGAGTGCTACTGGACCGCAGCGGCCAAACATGCCGATATAGTCCTGCCGATAACCACGTCGTTTGAGCGCAACGATCTGACCATGACCGGTGATTACAGTAACCAACATCTGGTGCCGATGAAGCAGGTCATTGAGCCGCAGTTTGAAGCACGCAGTGATTTTGACGTATTTGCCGATCTGGCGGAGATGCTCAAGCCTGGCGGTAAGGCGGTCTACACCGAGGGCAAAGATGAAATGGCGTGGCTGAAGCAGTTCTATGATGCCGCACAAAAAGCCGCCCGCGCCCAGCGTATCGCCATGCCTCAGTTCAACGCGTTTTGGCAGCAAAACAAACTGATCGAAATGCGTGAGAATGAAAAGAATAACAAATATGTACGCTACGCGGATTTCCGCAGCGATCCGGTGATGAATGCGCTTGGAACGCCGAGCGGTAAGATAGAAATCTACTCAAAAACGATTGAAGGCTATCAATACAAAGATTGTCCGCCGCATGCGTCATGGATTGAACCCGACGAATGGAAAGGAACTGCGGATAAAGATCAACTGCAGCTGCTGACGGCGCACCCGGCACATCGTCTGCATAGTCAGTTGAACTACGCTTCGCTGCGCAAAGAGTACGCGATTGCCAATCGTGAGCCGGTAACGATTCACCCGGATGATGCGAAAGCCAGAGGTATTGCCGAAGGCGATCTGGTACGCGTATGGAACGCGCGTGGACAGGTGCTGGTGGGGGCACACATCAGTGACGGTATCAAACCGGGAATTATCTGTATCCATGAAGGCGCATGGCCAGATATTGAGAACGGTATCTGCAAAAATGGCGGCGCGAACGTGCTGACGGCGGATATCCCAACCTCAAGGCTGGCGAATGGCTGTGCGGGGAATACCAGCCTGGTATACGCAGAGAAATTCACCGGCGAAGCGCCAAAACTCACCGTCTTTGATGAGCCAGCAATCGTCACTCTGTAATGATGGTTGAAAAGCGGGGGCCGTAAGGCTCCCGCTTTTTATTGCTGGTATGGCAATGTCTTATCGCCGTTACTCTGCCAACACAATCACATCTCCCGTTGCCGGGGCGTCAGTTCCCGGTAGCCACAATCGACCCCACGAACCGGTGCAATGACAGCCGAGTAGTTTTTCTGGTTGTTGTTGCTTAATAAATTGTCGGGTTCGCCATAGCTTAGCAGGGGAGGCGGTGCGTAAATGGAACCCACCGACGAGGGCGTAAATTTGGTTAACGCCGGTGATGTTTTGGCAATGGCGTACGATATTCTCTATTCCCCGATGCCCGCATCCGGTAATGATGACTAACCCGCGATCAGATTTATAGATCAATACGCCTTCGTCGCTGATGTAATCCGGTTGAGGTGTTTTCTCGCTAATAACGCCATAGGCCTGTGGAGTGGCGACACTAATTTCCCCGGACCACAAAAATCGATCGCTGATCGCCAACGGTTCACGGGTATATTCCATGATTAGTCGAGAGTAGTCGTTATCACGCGAGAGTTTTTTTATTTTTCTTGGCGTTCCCGCCAGGGTTATTGAGGCGTACCGTTCGCAGGCTATTTGGGGATGGCAAATGATACGACTGTTATTCGCCAGCCATGGCACGCCGCCACAGTGATCGTAATGGCCGTGCGAAAGAACCACGGCGGTCAATTGCGTCAGGTCTACGCCCATTTGCGCGGCATTAAGTATGAAGCTGTCGTCCGGGCCGGTATCAAATAGTATGGTGGTGGTTTCATCCTGAACTAACAGACTTAATCCAGGCTTTACCCGTAATGATTTATCTGCGCTCGCAGCGCGCCTGTTTTCAAGCAATACCGTGAGGGTTAATGCCATGCCTGACTCCAGTATTAAAACGGCATACTGTAATACATGACCGTTGAGAGCGCTGTGATCGCAGCGCTCTTTGTGCTGACTTAGCGGTGATAGTAATGGCCGTCATCATCGGAGTGATGGTGACTATGCCGCCACGCATGCTGGTTCTTCCTTTGCTCGCGCTCCTGGCGTTCATGCTCTTTATCACGGTTGGCTTCACGGTTTTTGTGATTAGCGATCGCCGTGGCAACTGCTGCGGCCCCAATACCAGCAGCGGCTGCAGAAAGATAAGGATGTTCGGCACAGCCCGACAGACTAGCCATAATAACCAACGTGGAAATCAGTTTTTTCATTGTGGCGGTATCCGTTACTCGCGCACAATTTTGCCAGCATTCCCGGCATCGCTGTCATTCCAGCTACCGCGACCATTCGTTTTAATGGTGTAAGTGGCATAGCCGACACGGAAGGTCATCGTATCCTGATAGGTATTTACGTCACGCACTTCATTACCATTGACGTACACGCTGGAACCCTCGACGTGAATATCAACGCTGCGTTGACCATTGGCAAATTTGGCTACGTAATTTCCGCTGAATTTGCCGTAAATATCGGCATTATCGTGGTTATCCCGGTCAGCGGTATTTTGCTGCTCTTCACCATGACGATGATGACGGCTCTGCTGGCTGTTGCCGTTCTCAATAAAGCCATGATCGCGGTTCCACTGAGAGGATTTATTGATATCGCAGCCATTGAGTTCACTCATTTGTGTACAACCTGAATGTTCATACTTTTTCTGCATTGCCGGGGTAATTGCGCATGCTGTTGTGGCCGTTGTCAGGCCGAGGACAAAGAGGGTCAGCAGACGTTTTTTCATTTTTTTGCTCACTATCATCATTAAGTTTATTTATAGGAATACGAACTGTTCGAATGTCATGTTTACGACGACGGCAGTCTCCCATTAAATATTAATGACGCATACCAGGGGGAATCCTAATTTATATTAATGGTGAGGGTGTGGGGGCTGTAATATGCAACATTACAAGCAGGTGAATTACGTAGTTTATACAAGTGAGATAAAACGCTTAATTATATTTACTTTTTAATGAAGTGTTTAAAGAAATATTAATATTGACATTAACGGCAGGAACGCAGGCTTGTAAATGTACAGGCCTGCGTGGCGCGTTTTGTCCGCAATATTCATACATAGCGTATTGATGGACATTTTATTCAACACAGGACAACGTTACCCTTGCGCGGGGATCTGTGCACGGTGCTGCCTGGCCTGAACCTCATGAGCATATGAATGACCGTTATTCACTGACTGATGAACGACCATCGCTTTTTCATGTTTATTCATTTGTGAAAAGGGGCGAGCCTGGGATGGCGTTGACGTTGAATTATTCGTCTGTGCGACGTGTTCTTGCGCCATTTGTTGATGTGCAGGGGCACTGCTGTTATTCATCATTTCATGGGCTGCTGCGGCCTGCTGATGCATTTTGGGTGTGTCTGCCGCATTAACGCCAGCTGAAATAAAAAACGCGATAGCGAAAAAAGAGGATATCTTATTCATCATATTTCTCCTGTTTGGGTTTACGGAAGAAATTATAATTGATGAGGGCTGTCAGCGGCGTGACAGGACTATGACGGTTATGTCAGAGAATCGGTGATGATATATATCGTTCATACTTCAAGCTGCATATGCGCTGGCTGCGCTCGTTCACCCCAGTCATTTACTTAAGTAAGTGACCGGGGATTACCTCTCTTGCCGCCTTCCTGCAACTCGAATTGTTTAAGGTATAAACGCCATTACCATAAATTACATCGCATGCTTGGGCAGCGTCAGAATAAATCGGGTGGCAAGCTGATCGGATGTCACCGAGACTTTCCCCTGATGGGCGATAACAATCGATTTCACAATCGCCAGGCCAATACCGCTGCCTTCGCCTTTACGCTGTCGCGAAGGGTCAACCCGATAAAAACGATCAAATAGCCGCGATAGATGCTGTGGGGGAATGGGGGGGCCGGGATTTTCCACGACTATCTGGACCAGGCCATCCGCCTCTTTCACCCGCACGGTTACCGACTCGCCTTTTGGCGTGTAGCGCATGGCATTTGAAAGCAGATTACTCATTGCCCGGCGTAGCATTAACGGATCGCCTGAAACCCAGCATGCGCGTCCTTCAAAACGTAAGCCCACCTCGCGCTCTTCTGCCCAGGCTTCGAAAAAGTCGAACACTTTACCAACCTCATCGGCCAGATTAAGCGCTGTCTTTTCCGGGATAAGCTGATTGTTGTCTGCCTGCGCCAGAAACAGCATGTCGCTTACCATTTTCGACATACGACCAAACTCTTCAAGATTGGAATACAGCACGTCTTCCAGCTCTTTTTGGCTACGGGTTTGGCTGAGCGCAATTTCCGTTTGTGTGACCAGGTTGGTTATTGGCGTGCGGATCTCATGGGCAATATCTGCCGAGAAGTTCGACTGACGTTTAAATACATCCTCGATGCGTTCGATCATGTGATTAAACGAACTTACCAGTTGTTCCAGTTCAATAGGGACCGCTTGCGGATCGAGGCGCACATCAAGATCTTTTGAGGTGATATTTTGGATGCGCCGACTGACATTACGGATCGGTTCATGGCCTTTATACACAGCGAACAGCACGATAAATACAATCATCATGCTAATCAGCGATGCCGTCATAATCAGTTTGTTTTTCAGGTCGTTAATATAGTGCAGATGAAAATCGATCGATAACGCCAGATACAGCGTATACGCCGCTTTTCCATCAGTCAGCTTTCCTACCGGTAGGCGAATCATTCGCCAGTTAGACGACGTTTTTTGTCCGTGAATATGTTTGGACGTTTGCAGTGTTGGGCCGGATATAATAAAAACATCGCTGGCATGGGCATTTTTATCCGGTCTTGCGCTGGCGATAAATTGCCGGAGATCCGGCGCATTTGGCGAATGAAAAATGGCTTTCTGCTTACTGTCTTCCAGAGAAATAATGACGTTCGAGTAGCCCTCAACCACGTTTTTTAGCGTTTCCAGACGGCGTGATTCCGGCTCGTTGGGTTGGTTAATAATCCTCTCCAGCGTGGCGCTGATCTCTTGTAAATCATTGATGTCCTGCTCGGCGAAATGGACCTTCACGGAGTGGATCATTATCCATGCAAAGGCGAAAAATGAAGCGATCGTCGCCAGACTGATAAAAAAGGTCAGTCGTGTCGCCAGCGAAAAAGGGCGCCGCCATCGTTTACTGGGCATCAGGAACCTCAAGCATATATCCCACGCCGCGTACGGTCTGAATCAGTTTCGGCTCAAAATCGTTATCAATTTTGGCGCGCAGACGCTTAACGGCGACGTCGATGGCATTGGTATCGCTGTCAAAATTCATATCCCAGACCTGGGAAGCGATCAGTGAGCGGGGTAAAACTTCCCCTTGATGACGCAGGAAAAACTCAAGCAGCGTAAACTCTTTGCTGGTCAGGGTAATACGCGTCCCGCTGCGGGTGACTTTTCTGCTGACCAGATCGACCATTAAATCCGCGACCTGAAACTGGCTTTCGACAATCACCGCCGCCCCGCGGCGCAGCAGCGTTCTGACCCGCGCCAGCAGTTCGGCGAAGGCGAACGGTTTGACCAGATAATCATCAGCGCCTAATTCCAGACCTTTAACCCGATGTTCGATGGTACCCAGCGCGGTGAGGAGAAGAATGGGCATCCCTTTGTTAGCGGAACGCAGCATCCGTACGATATCCCAGCCGTTTACATCCGGCAGCATGATGTCGAGTATGAGCAGGTCGTAATCGCCGGTCATCGCCAGGTGGTACCCGTTCAGGCCGTTATCCGCTAAATCCACGACAAAACCCGCTTCCGTCAGGCCTTTCGTCAGGTATTCACCGGTTTTTTTCTCATCTTCGACTATCAACACCTTCATCGCATTCTCCTTCTCACACGGGTTGTGCGGACTTTCAATTCTAGGGAAGCGGGATCGGATAGCAATCGGTTATTGGGAAAATGACAGTTTTGTCATTTTCCTGTCACCGCTTAAACAGAGTCACTTCGTTAAAGTACAACGCTATAAATTCCTACATTTTTTAGGGCCATCAGTCCGGTCAGGACGAGAAGAACTATGAGCAAATTTAAGCTTCTTACCCTCAGCGCTGTATTCGTTCTCGCCGGTTGTTCATTGGCGCCGGACTATCAGCGTCCGACATTGCCTGTGCCGCAGCAATTCTCCTTAAGCCAGAATGCCCTGGTTTCTGCACCGGTGGGATATCAGGACACGGGCTGGCGGAGCTTCTTCGTTGACTCTCAGGTAAAGGCGCTGATTGGCGAGGCGCTGGTCAATAACCGCGATTTACGTATGGCAGTGCTAAAAGTTCAGGAAGCGAAAGCGCAATATGGCGTCACGGACGCTGACCGCTATCCGCAAATCACGGCAGGTTTCAGCGGTACTTACAGCGGCAAATTAAAAGGTGATAGCAGCACCGATCGTGAATTCGAAGCTGGACTCAATCTCAGTTTCGATCTGGACTTCTTTGGTCGGCTGAAAAATATGAGTGAAGCTGAGCGACAGAATTTCTTTGCCAGCGAAGAGGCGCGTCGGGCGGTACACATCTCATTAATCTCCAACGTATCGCAAAGTTATTTCAATCAGCGTCTGGCTTATGCACAACTGCAAATTGCCGAAGAAACGCTGCAAAACTATCAGCGTTCTTACGCTTTTGTTGAGAAGCAGTTGCTGACCGGAAGCACCAACGTACTGGCGCTGGAACAGGCGCGGGGCGTGATTGAAAGCACGCGCAGCGAAATCGCGAAGCGTAAAGGTGAACTGGCGCAGGCGAACAACGCGCTGCAACTGTTGCTGGGTACGTACGGGAAATTACCCAACGACCAGATGCGCAGCAGCGGGGATATTAAACCAGTAACGCTGCCGCCATCGCTCTCGTCGCAAATCCTGTTGCAGCGCCCGGATATTTTGGAAGCTGAACACGGATTAATGGCGGCGAATGCCAATATCGGCGCCGCACGGGCAGCGTTTTTCCCGTCGATTACCTTGACCAGTTCGGTTTCCAGCAGCAGCAGCGATCTCTCCAGCTTATTTAATGCGACCAGCGGCATGTGGAATTTTGTCCCCAAAATAGATATTCCCATTTTTAACGCCGGACGTAATCAGTCCAATCTCGACCTCGCTGAAATTCGCCAACAGCAGTCGGTGGTGAATTACGAACAAAAAATTCAGAACGCGTTTAAAGAGGTGGCGGATGCGCTGGTGTTGCGCCAAAGCATTGCCGATCAAATTAGTGGTCAGCAGCGCTACCTGACGTCATTGCAAATCACCTTACAACGCGCCAGAGCGCTTTATCAAAATGGTGCGGTTAGCTACATCGAAGTACTGGACGCTGAACGTTCTTTATTCTCTACGCAGCAATCGCTGCTCGATCTTAATTACGCCCAACAGGTTAATGAAATTAAGCTGTTTGCTGCCTTAGGCGGCGGTTGGGTGGAGTAATCCTTAATATTAACTTTTCAGGAGCATCAAGTATGAATACTACCGCCAAAGCCGTGTTGTTTAGCTTTTTCTCTGTGGTCATGTTTAACGCTCAGGCCAATGAGCATCAGCATGGCGAGATGATGAACATGCAGCCAGCGGCCCAACAGGAAGACGTCATTAGCGCCACCGGGGTGATTGAAGCTATTGATAAAGAAAGTAAAAAAATCACGATCAAGCATGATCCCATTCCCGCGGTGAACTGGCCTGCCATGACGATGCGTTTTACGCGGGTTGCCGACACCAAGGCTGACGATATTAAACCCGGCGATAAGGTTGCGTTTACGTTTGTTCAGCAGGGAAATATCTCTGTGTTACGCGATATTCACATCAGTAAATAACGTTCTCGCTGGTCTCTTTTATTCTTGCCCGGATTCTTCGAAATTCGGGTGAGACTATCGCGCAATGGAAATCACTATGGCGTCTTTAAATATTAAAAATACCGCGCTTATTCTCGCTGGCATGATTGTCGTTGGGGTTATTTCTGTCGGTATTTATACTTATTATTCATCAGCAAACGTAACGGCTGAAACCGGGCAGGCTTCGCAAAAAGAAGCCAGAAAAGTGTTGTTCTGGTATGACCCCATGTACCCGAACACGCGCTTTGATAAGCCGGGTAAATCACCGTTTATGGATATGGATCTGATCCCGAAATATGCCGATGAAGAGACCGCGAGCGCGTCAGCGCCTGGCGTGCGTATCGATCCTACTCAGACCCAAAATTTGGGTCTGAAAACAGAACCTGTGCGCCGTGGCCCGCTGCACTATGCGCAAACTTTCCCGGCTAACGTTAGCTATAACGAATACCAGTTTGTTATTGTCCAGGCTCGCTCCGCAGGCTTTATCGAAAAGGTTTACCCGCTAACCGTGGGCGACAAAATTAAGCAAGGTGCGCCGCTTATCGATCTGACGATTCCCGACTGGGTTGAGGCGCAGAGCGAATATTTGTTACTGCGGGAGACCGGCGGCAGCGCGACACAGGTGGAAGGGATTCTGGAGAGATTACGTCTGGCCGGTATGCCGGAAGCGGATATTCAGCGCTTAAAATCGACGCGTAAAATTCAGACCCGCTTTACCCTGAAAGCCCCTATTGATGGGGTGATTACCGCATTCGATTTGCGTACCGGCATGAACATTTCCAAAGACAATGTGGTTGCGAAAATTCAGGGGATGGACCCGGTATGGGTCAGCGCGTCGGTCCCGGAATCTATCGCCTGGCTGATCAAAGACGCCTCGCAATTTACCATCACCGTGCCCGCCTGGCCGGATAAGCCTTTCACCATTAGCAAGTGGAATATCTTACCTAGTGTCGATGCCTCCACGCGTACGCTGCAGATCCGTTTGCAGGTCAATAACCCTGATGAGGCGCTCAAGCCGGGGATGAATGCTTACCTGCAACTGAAAGCGCAAAGTGAACCGATGCTGCTGATCCCCTCAAAGGCGTTGATTGATACAGGCACCGAGCAACGGGTGATCACCGTCGATAACGAAGGTCGATTTGTACCGAAGCAGGTTGCGGTATTCCATGAATCTCAAGGGCTGACGGCTATCCGCTCAGGCCTGACTGAAGGTGAAAAAGTGGTGTCCAGTGGTCTGTTCCTGATTGATTCCGAGGCGAATATCTCTGGCGCACTGGACCGTATGCGCGCGCAGAACAGTGGTGCGCAAGACGCATCCGCAAAGCCAGCCCAGGCGACCCATTCACACTGAGGACATGATAAATGATTGAATGGATTATCCGCCGTTCGGTGGCAAACCGTTTTCTGGTGATGATGGGGGCGCTGTTTCTCAGTATCTGGGGAACCTGGACCATCATTAATACCCCAGTTGATGCGTTGCCCGATCTCTCTGATGTTCAGGTGATCGTCAAAACCAGCTATCCAGGGCAGGCGCCGCAAATCGTCGAAAATCAGGTGACTTACCCGCTGACCACCACCATGCTGTCGGTACCGGGCGCGAAGACCGTGCGTGGTTTCTCGCAGTTTGGTGATTCCTATGTGTACGTCATTTTCGAAGATGGCACCGATCCTTACTGGGCGCGCTCGCGCGTACTGGAGTATCTCAACCAGGTTCAGGGGAAATTACCGGCAGGGGTTAGCGCGGAGATGGGACCGGACGCCACGGGCGTCGGCTGGATCTTTGAATATGCGCTGGTCGATCGCAGCGGTAAACACGATCTGGCAGAGTTACGAACTCTTCAGGACTGGTTTTTAAAGTATGAGTTAAAAACGATTCCGAACGTGGCAGAGGTGGCCTCGGTAGGCGGCGTGGTTAAACAGTACCAGGTTGTTATCGACCCGATGAAGCTGACGCAATATGGCATCAGCCTGGCGGAGGTGAAATCTGCACTGGATACGTCGAATCAGGAGGCGGGCGGCTCGTCTGTAGAGATGGCTGAAGCGGAATATATGGTCCGTGCCAGTGGGTATCTACAAACGCTTGATGACTTCAATAATATCGTCCTGAAAACAGGGGCCGACGGTGTACCTGTTTATCTGCGCGATGTCGCGCGTGTGCAGATTGGGCCGGAAATGCGCCGTGGGATCGCCGAACTGAATGGCGAAGGCGAAGTGGCGGGCGGGGTGGTAATTCTGCGTTCCGGTAAAAATGCGCGTGAAGTGATCTCCGCCGTCAAAGCCAAACTCGACACGCTGAAAAGCAGCCTGCCGGAAGGCGTTGAGGTAGTTACAACATACGATCGCAGTCAGCTCATCGATCGCGCTATTGATAACCTGAGCTATAAGCTGCTGGAAGAGTTTATCGTTGTTGCGCTGGTATGCGCGCTGTTCCTGTGGCATCTGCGTTCGGCGCTGGTAGCGATTATTTCCCTGCCGCTGGGACTGTGTATCGCGTTTATCGTGATGCATTTCCAGGGGCTGAACGCCAATATCATGTCGCTTGGGGGCATTGCCATTGCCGTCGGGGCGATGGTCGATGCCGCGATCGTGATGATTGAAAACGCCCATAAGCGGCTCGAAGAGTGGGGACATCAGCATCCGGATGAAAAACTGGATAACGCAACGCGCTGGAAGGTCATTACCGATGCCTCGGTAGAGGTCGGCCCGGCATTGTTCATCAGCTTGCTGATTATCACCTTGTCGTTTATCCCTATTTTCACGCTCGAGGGGCAAGAGGGGCGACTGTTCGGCCCGCTGGCGTTCACCAAAACGTATGCCATGGCAGGCGCGGCGTTTCTGGCTATTGTCGTCATTCCGATCCTGATGGGGTTCTGGATCCGTGGCAAAATACCGGCGGAAAGCAGTAACCCGCTTAACCGTTTCCTGATCCGTATTTATCATCCGCTGTTGTTGAAGGTGCTGCATTGGCCTAAAACCACCCTGCTGGTGGCGGTGCTTTCCATACTGACGGTTATCTACCCGCTGAATAAAGTCGGTGGTGAATTCCTGCCGCAGATTAACGAAGGCGATCTACTGTATATGCCTTCAACCCTGCCGGGGATTTCGGCGGCGCAGGCGGCGGATATGCTGCAAAAAACCGACAAGCTGATCATGACCGTTCCGGAAGTGGCGCGTGTGTTTGGTAAAACCGGTAAGGCGGAAACCGCAACGGATTCCGCGCCGCTGGAAATGGTCGAAACAACGATCCAACTGAAGCCGCAGGATCAGTGGCGTCCGGGGATGACGATGGACAAAATCATCGCCGAACTCGACAAAACCGTGCGCTTGCCAGGGCTGGCGAATCTGTGGGTTCCGCCTATTCGTAACCGTATCGACATGCTTTCTACCGGCATCAAAAGCCCGATTGGGATAAAGGTGTCAGGTAACGTTCTGGCTGATATCGACGCCACGGCGGAACAAATCGAAGAGGTAGCCAGAACCGTGCCGGGCGTCGCTTCGGCGCTGGCTGAGCGGCTGGTGGGCGGGCGCTATATTAATGTGGACATTAATCGGGAGAAAGCAGCCCGCTACGGTATGACCGTTGGCGCGGTACAGCTGTTTGTCACCTCCGCGGTCGGAGGCGCGATGGTGGGCGAAACGGTGGAAGGGATTGCACGTTATCCGATTAACCTTCGCTATGCGCAGAGCTATCGTGATAGCCCGGAAGCGCTGCGTAATCTGCCCATTCTGACACCCATGAAGCAGCAAATCACGCTGGCTGATGTTGCAGATGTGACAGTGGTTTCTGGTCCGTCGATGTTGAAAACCGAAGATGCACGACCCACCAGCTGGATTTATATCGACGCCCGCGACCGTGACATGGTTTCGGTGGTGAACGATCTGAAAAAAGCGATCGCTGAAAACGTACAGTTAAAGCCGGGGACCAGCGTGGCGTTTTCCGGGCAGTTCGAGCTGCTTGAACGCGCCAGCCATAAGCTCAAACTGATGGTGCCGATGACGCTGATGATTATCTTTGTCCTGCTTTATCTGGCTTTTCGTCGCTTTGGTGAAGCGCTGCTGATTATTACCAGCGTGCCCTTTGCGCTGGTAGGGGGGATCTGGTTTCTCTACTGGATGGGGTTCCATATGTCGGTTGCGACCGGAACCGGGTTTATCGCCCTGGCCGGCGTTGCCGCGGAGTTTGGCGTAGTGATGCTGATGTACTTGCGCCATGCTATTGAAGCCGAGCCTGCGCTGGAAAATCCGCAAACCTTTACGGCGGATAAGCTGGATGAAGCGTTGTATCACGGCGCGGTGCTGCGCGTGCGTCCGAAAGCGATGACCGTGGCGGTGATTATCGCGGGCCTGTTGCCAATCTTGTGGGGGACAGGGGCGGGCTCAGAAGTGATGAGCCGCATTGCCGCGCCGATGATTGGCGGCATGATTACCGCGCCATTGCTGTCGCTGTTTATTATTCCGGCAGCTTATAAGCTGATGTGGCTGCACAGGCATCGCAGCCAAAAGTAGTGCCTTGAAGCGCTCGCCTGCGTCGGTTTTGTTGCCGAAGCAGGCGGTGCGTTATGCCGCCAACGCTTTCACGCGTTTGCGGTACTCGCCCGGCGTGCAGCCAAATCCCCGTAAAAAGACTTTGTGAAACGATGATTCGCTGGCGTAACCCACCGACTCGGCAATAACGATCAACGGCTGCGATCCGCGTGACAGCATCTGGGCGGCGAATTGCAGGCGTAGCTCGGTTAACACCGCCAGCGGCGTGGAGTTTGAGACTTCACGAAATAGCTGCGCAAAGCTGGCCCGCGACATATGGGCACGCTTTGCCAGTTCTTCGACAGTCCAGGGAAAAGCCGGTGACTCCAGCATCATGAAGACAACGGCCCCAAGCCTTGGGTGCAGCAGTAAATTCAGCACATTTTTAGCGGGTGTCGGCTGGGCTAGCCACTCGCGAACGGCTAACGCGAACAGCGTAGCGCATTGCTGGCTGCAAACGATGTTGGAGCCAGGCAGATCGTTGATGTATTCCTGCTGCATCAGCGAAATCATGGCCTTCAGCCAGTGGCTAATGGGACTGTCATCTTCTGGTGCCAGTATTAATACTTCCGGAAGGGCGGTTAAAAAATAGCGTGAAGAAGCCTGCAATCGCAGGCTTCCGCAGACAATATGCGTTTGTTCTTCCCCTGTCTGGCACAGCCGATGCGCGGAGTTTTGAGGCAGAATGACTATTGTTCCTGGGCGTAACGTAGAAGACGTTCCGTCTGGCATATCCAGTTGAGCAAACCCCTGGGTTACCGTATGCCAGCGGATAACGGACAGCTCACCCGCCGCATGCGGCAGTTGCCAGTCCCTGCTCAGCAGGCAGTTTTGATCAATCGAGCCCTGCGGGTCGTTAAGCATAAGTAATCGGCTAAGTGCATCCATAAAGACTCCTGAGCAGTTCTTGTTGATGCTTGTCGAGATGAAGTAACGCTGTTACTCATTATTTATTAAATAAATTTATGGTCTTAGTTTATTTCCTCGATGGGTTGAGTGGAAGAGAGAGCGTAGTTATTTAGACGATTTGACAGTAATTTGCGCGATATGGATACATTGTTCATGCATCGTTAAACCTATACTTCAGTTCAACAAACGAACAGTGATATGGCGGAGAGACAGCATGAATCAGTATCAGGCGATTATTATCGGATTTGGCAAAGCGGGTAAAACGCTGGCGGCTACCCTGGCGAAAACGGGCTGGCGAGTGGCGATTATTGAACAGTCAAACACCATGTATGGCGGGACATGTATCAATATCGGCTGCATTCCCACCAAAACCCTGGTACACGATGCTGAACTTCAGCATGACTTTGCTGCGGCGATGCAGCGCAAGGCCTCCGTTGTCAGCTTTCTGCGTGATAAAAACTTCCATAATCTTGCCGATCTGGAAAATGTAGATGTGATTGAAGGTCGTGCTGAATTCATTGATAACCATACGGTGCGGGTCGTGCAGCCAACAGGTGCGATTGAGCTAAGCGGCGAAAAGATCTTTATTAATACCGGCGCACAGGCAACGATGCCAAACGTGGCAGGGTTAATGACTACACCGGGCGTGTTTGACAGCACCGGGTTGTTAAATTTGACGCAACGTCCGGAACGTTTGGGGATTTTGGGCGGCGGTTATATTGGTGTTGAATTCGCATCAATGTTTGCCAACTTTGGCAGTAAGGTCACCATTTATGAAGCCGCCCCACTGTTTTTAGCCCGCGAAGATCGGGATATTGCCGACGCTATCGCCAACATTTTACGCGACAAAGGGGTTGAGATTATCCTCAATGCCAGGGTGCAGGCGGTTTCGTCCCATGACGGCGCGGTGCAGGTGCAAATGCCGCAAGGCGTCCAGACTGTGGATGCGCTACTGGTGGCATCGGGTCGCAAACCGGCAACTGAAAATCTGCAGTTGCAGAAAGCGGGTGTGGATGTCAACGCGCGCGGTGCCATTGTAGTGAATAAATATCTGCGTACTTCGGCAGACAATATCTGGGCCATGGGCGATGTGACGGGGGGGTTACAATTTACCTATATCTCGCTGGATGACTTCCGTATTGTGCGCGACAACCTGTTAGGCGAGGGATTACGTAACACCGGCGATCGCCAAAACGTACCGTATTCTGTCTTTATGACGCCGCCGCTTTCCCGCGTGGGGATGACAGAAGAACAAGCTCGCGCCAGCGGCGCGGCGGTCCAGGTTGTCACCCTGCCTGTCGCGGCTATCCCGCGTGCACGGGTGATGAATGACACGCGTGGCGTACTTAAAGCGGTGGTAAATCGCGAAACGAAACAGATATTAGGCGTATCGCTGCTGTGCGTGGATTCTCATGAGATGATTAATATCATTAAAACCGTTATGGATGCTGGTTTACCTTACACGACATTGCGCGATCAAATATTTACTCATCCGAGCATGAGCGAATCACTGAACGATCTCTTCTCTCTAATAAAATAATAATATAGTTTGCATGATTGCCCCACCTGTGTGGGGCTTTTTTTTATCATATATAAAGAAATACTCATGAACAGTTATTCTGGCGTTATGGAGGAAATAAGATAAGCAACAATGTTTTATTCTATTACGAGTGAAATCACTAGTTAATGGAAATAGAAATGAACATGCTTAAAACTTCATTATTGTTGACTGCTTTACTGACCGCGCCGGTGACATTTTCTGCACTGGCACAGCAGCCAGTCGAAGTAGCCCGCGTCAGTGTGTCGGCAATTGCCGCTGCACCTTCTGTTGTTGAACATGCAATCGCCAGGCTGGCGCAGGAAAAGAAGGCAACGTCCTGGAAAATTACCTCAATGCGCATTGATAGCAGCACTCACGCAACCGCAATTTTGTACAAGTGAGGAGAGTCTGAATGGAAAAGTATCTGCGTTTACTCAGCAAGGGCGATAGAATTGGATTAACATTGATTCGCCTGAGTATTGCCATTGTTTTTATCTGGATTGGCTTATTGAAATTTGTACCTTACGAAGCCGATAGTATTACGCCATTTGTTGCCAATAGTCCGGTAATGTCATTTTTTTATGAACATCCAGAAGAATATAAGCAGCATTTAACCCACGAAGGTGAGTTTAAACCGCAGGAGCGGGAATGGCAGAAGGCGAATAACACCTATACGTTCTCCAATGGTCTGGGCGTAGTCGAAGTGCTGATCGCATTGCTGGTGCTGGCTAATCCTGTTAGCCGTTGGTTGGGATTAATTGGTGGCGTACTGGCATTTGCTACTCCGATTGTGACGTTATCATTTTTAATTACCACACCGGAAGCATGGGTGATGCCACTGGGCGATTTGCACCACGGTTTTCCGTACTTGTCCGGAGCCGGGCGTCTGGTGTTGAAAGACACATTAATGCTGGCGGGAGCGGTGATGATCATCGCAGATTCATCGCGATCAATTATTAAGCAAAAGTATTGAATTTTTAACGTTGTACCCTCTGTAAGACAGTAAGCCTCTATAGTTCGATTCGGTAATTACCGGGCCAGCAGGATGCTGGCCTTTTTTCTGCCCTAAGGTAAATTTGCTTTACAGGTGAAATATAATTATTCACTTTTTCACAATAACTAGTCGGAGCTATATTCCTGGTTAATGATATAGTGCCGTAAGCATTTTCTCTTCTTCTTGCGATAGCACGCCAGTCCGCATACTGCATGGTCCTTCCATCAAAACCCATTCATTTCCCTCTATTTTTTTCTGTGTAGTTCTTGCTATTTGTTATCTCAAAATGACATCTCAAAAAATTTTATTATTCTCTTTTGTTATAGTTAGCCAACAACTTCATGTGGTTTTAGGCATGGCTTCAGCTAGAATTAACTTTGATTAAATGTTTTTACGTATCAATAAATGGCTAAAGATAGTTAAAAACTTAATTTTTAACCAACTGTTCGACATGGAATCCACTATGGTAATTAAGCACCAGGGGTGGATGCTGATCTCGCGTTTTGTGAGCAACCAAAAGCGAGACATCTCTTAAATATGGAAATAAGGGTTTTAGAATGAGCTTTGGATTAGCAAAGGACAACAAGTTTGAAATCATCGCTACCCTTCGTGAAGAGTTGCACAAGAAAACGAAACTTGAAGTTTTATGTGAAAACCATAGTGTTATCACGCAGTTAGAGAAGATTGATTTCGAGCGGTTTGTCATCTCTGGACACGAAGACATTGTTCCTGAAAAGGTCCAGTACTTTATCCTGCACAGTGAGAGTGGGATTGTAAAATTTAGTGCCAGATTCGAACAAACCTTATCAGCAGGTGCACAAGCAGGATTATCCTACTTCATCCCGGATATGATTTTCTTTGCCCAGCAGCGACAAAATCAGCGTTTTTCCTTCCTGAAGGGTTACGACTTTTTCTGTTTTGGTCGTTACAAAAACGGAGAAAACTACTCTCTGAAGATTAAAAACATCTCGCAGGGCGGTTGTGCATTAATTGTTAAAGATGTGAACTCCCGTTTTCTCTATAAAGATGCGGTGATTAAAAATGCCGCGCTGGATTTTGATACGTTTGGCAGTTTACAGCTGGATTTGAAAGTGATCGATGTCGTCATGATCAATGAATTTGATGAGGATAATCAATTGTATGCCTGTCATCAGATCTCATGTGAGTTCGATTTTAAAAATCGTCGTGAAGAGGCTGAGGTCGAAAAGATTATTATTAAATTTTTAATGAGTAACAAGATTTGATGCTGATAAGGAGCGATGAACAGGATGTTGATGTGTGGCAGTGATAATTTTGTGGGCAACGGTTTGTTCGCCTACCTGACAAGCAAACATGTACCGATACAAACATTCCAGTTTGAGGATATGTTGCATCAGTCATCATTATGCCAGCATCAAACCATGGTTTTTAATATCATTGATAACGAACAACCATGTTCAACTATCGTGCAGTTTTTGAATAAAAACCGCTTCAAGTTTTATAATAATGTCGTGGTAATTATTGCTGATAGTTTGGTGGCGAAATTATGTGTAGAGTTATTATATGTTGAAAAAACGATAGTTTTGACGGAGAAATCTTCACTGCGCGATTTCGGTCAACTGGCGTCGTTAACGGCCGGGAAATGGAATCCCCGGCTGTATCGTTCACAGAAAAGATTAACCGAGAGAGAGCAGCAGATTCTGAATTTATTGGTAAACGGATATACCGCCAGAGAAATTTCAGAGTTAGTCAGCCTGAATTATAAAACTATCCAGGCGCATAAAATGAGGGTCGTCACCAAGCTGGGACTGACCAATACCTCGGAATTAAATAAATTAATTGTCAGATTTACCCATCGTATGTCTTTTTTACCCTAACCTGGCCATTCTATTCTGATGTAACACACCTAATAGTAGATACAATTCGGGAGTGATATTGACTGGTTTTTAATTTTTATGATTTGTTGAGGGAGAGAGGAATGTTTAATTCTAGTGAGGTGTTAACCGCGCTTGAAAAGGCATTGAATACCAGTCAGCTTTATATGGTTTATCAACCAATTTTTAATTTGCGTAATCAGCGTATTAGCGGGTTTGAAGCATTAATGCGTTGGAATAGCCCCCAGATGGGGATGATCTCTCCCGATGTTTTTATTACCTTGCTGGAAGACAGCGGCAATATCATGTCAATTGAAGATATGGTTACCCACACTCCCTGGGATGTGGCAACCCGTTGGCCAGAGCCCCTTGTATTGTCCGTCAATATTTCCGCGCTTGAATTCTGCGATCCGCTGTTACCCCAACGCGTCAGAAAAAATCTTACTGTATGTGGTCTCCCGCCCCATCGATGCCAGATAGAGGTCACGGAAACGTCGCCGCTGTGCGACAGTCAGGTCGCGGCTAAAAATATGACGGAGCTGAAGGCGATAGGGGTCAAAATTGCCCTTGATGATTTTGGAACCGGCCACGCCAATCTTAACTATCTGTTGAAATATCCTTTTGATACCTTAAAAATTGATAAGGAATTTATCGCCGGCATTGAACCCGATACCCGCTCAACAAAGATTGTTGAGGGTATAATTTCACTGGCGCACAATTTTGGTATTGAAGTTCTTGCTGAAGGGGTGGAAACCCAGTCCGAACTGGACCGGCTGATGCAGATTGGTTGTGACAAAATTCAAGGCTTTTTCATTTCTCCCCCAGTGTTAGCAGAAGAGATCCCGTTACTCCTGACGCAGTATAATCCTTAATCTTCTCCCTCTCTGTTGTTCCCCTGAACCTCGATTGTTTCGCGTTGCCAGAAGGCCGCTCCCGCGCTTTCTCCGCCAGTCCGTAGGCCTGATATGTGAAGCGATCAGGCAGCCCTGTATCCGGGACAGGCAAAAAAAAGCCCCCTGTTAAACAGAGGGCTAGCGAGTTTATGTCAGCTTAGAACGATTTCTTAAAGCCAATTGATGCATTAACCGGTGCTTCAACCTGCGACTTACTGCCACCGTTACTAAATTGCGTACCCAGTTCTCCGTAAACCTGCAGGTTTCTGTCGATAGACCATGACAGACCGGCTGCAACTTCAGTGCTGGAGTACTGTTGTGAAGACTCAAGCGTGGTGGTGGCTACCGCATTGCTAAAGTGCGTTTTGTCTTTTGAACCCAGACCCTGCCAGACGTTGACCCTGCCGTAAGGCTGGAATTTGCCATGGTTGGTGTCATAGTCAGCGACCAGACGCACGCCCAGACGGGCGGTAAAGGAATCCGCGGTATCCATTTTCACTTTCGTTTGGGTTACACCATCAAGCCGCCCGTTATCAAAGTCGCTGTATTGATAGATCAACTGAGCCTGAGGTTCCAGACTCCATGCGCTGGCGCCTAAACGGAACGATTTACCCACTTCTGTTGACGCCGTCAGCGTGTTGCCTCTGACGGTATACGAGCCGTTGTTACCGGTCGCCGCCAGGCGGGATTTATGGTTACCGTATTGCAGGACGTTATCAACATACATCCCGTCGCCCGAGAACCAGGTGGCGTAGCCGCCGACATAAAACGCGTTGTCGTCGATGTTGCCGCCTTTGCCGTCGCTGCCTGTCTTCGTGCCTTTCACGTTGCTGTCGATATCAAGAATGCTGGTATACATCCCGGCTTTCCAGCTTTCGTTGGCATACATATCGACGCCAACCTGAATCCCCATGGTATGGGAGCTGGTTTGCGTTCCAGCCGCATCATCCAGTTTGGTTTTACCGGAGTAGCCAATCATTCTTGCCCAGGCGCGATTGTCTTCATCAATACCCGGTTTAACCTCGTCCCCCATACGCTGGTGCATGTTGCCTAACAGGCTGATGTCGCCCTGACGAACGACGCTGGCGAGACCAGAATACAGCATAGTTTCTGGACGATATTCGCTTCTCAGATACCAGTTTTCACCCTGACCCTGAGCGTTGCCCGCATGCAGTTGATACTCAAATGCGCCTGCTGCCATACGATCGGCGGCAAGATGGAAGGCGTCTCGTGACGTTTGTGCCGTAGTGGTTGCGCCATTGAGCGCGGTTACCACTTCGATACCATCACCAATAGTTGGTGCGCCGAGACCAGAACCATCGACATCCAATAGCGTACTACCGCTGGCTTTACCGCCATCGATAATCAGACGGTCGGCAATGCCTGCGCCGCTGCCATTTTGTGTGGCCGCCATGTTGATAGTCCCTTTTTCGCCGGTGTAATCCCCTTTGACGGTTAACGTTGTGCCAGTCTGCTGGCCGATGAGTGAAACATCGCCGCCGTTGCTCAGTCCCGCTACCGTCTGGTTGTAACCTTGCGTGTTGAGGGTGGTGTCAGCGACAACGTAGTGGTGTGATGCGCTACTCAGAGTGTTGGTATTACCCGCCTGCAGTACACCGTTGGCAATCAGCGTTGCGCCGCTGTAGCTGTTTTCACCATGCAACTCCGTAACACCGCTGCCGGTTTGATGCAGTTGGCCTTCGCCGCTGATATTACCGGTCAGCGCCAGGGTATCGCCACGATTGACGTTGAGTACGCCGTTATCAACGATATCCCCCTGAATGCTGCCGATATCACCGCCGTTACCCAGCTGTAAAACGCCTTGCTCGATGGTGGTGCCACCGGTGTAGGTGTTATCCAGCGTCAGGGTGAGGGAGCCTTTACCGGTTTTGGTCAACTGACCGTTACCTTCGACTTCTGTCAGCAGAGAAACGTTATGTCCGTTGGTGTCGAATGTCCCGCCGCCGGATTCCAGAGTCACCTGACGAGCGGTATCAAACGCTTCGCCATATTTCAGCGTACCACCATTAAAGGTAATTCCCGTCTCTGGTGCGCCAAGGTTGGTATCACCCGCCACCTGCAGCGTACCTGAGGTGATGGTGGTTCCACCGCTGTAAGTATTGTCGCCAGTGAGGATGAGCGTACCGAGGTCGCCTTTATTCAGGCCGCCGGTGCCGCGGATCACGCTGTCGATAGTCGCGGTGTAGTTAGCGCCGTCAACTGTGCCATCGCCGACGCGAATCAGCGTATTAGCCGTATCGGTGGTAATGGCTTCTCCGCCCACGCGATAACCATCGGTGGCGAACTGTGCGCCACTGATGATGACGTCGCCTTTGCTGTTATCGACGGTTACGTTGCCCGCTTCACCCTGGAAGACGGCGAACGCAGCATCGGTAAACGGTGCATTCAGCGCGCCTTCTGGCGTTGATTCATCCGTTGTCCAGTTGTCATTACCCTGGCTGGATTGCCAGATACCGTCGCCGCCGTTGATGACGCCGTTGTTTTTCAGCTCGCCATTCTCACCGCCGGTGCCGTCCCAGAAACGTAGCGTCAGCCCGGCATGGTTGACCAGGTTAACCTGGTTTTTAACCGAGGTTTGTACGTACAGGCTGTCCGCAGCTTCCGGCGCGTCGGCAATGTCCATCACATTGTTGGTTAGTGTGCCGGTGTAGTTGATGACGCGGTAAACACCAACGTCAAAGCTTCCGCCTGGAGAGGTCTGGATATTGAGCTTACCATCGAGCGTCAGATCGCCATTCACATCTATCAGGTCATTGAAGGCTCCGCCTGGGGTATAGGCCTGACCAAACTGGTAATCAAGCTGTGCGTTATCGCTGAGCGTCAGTGAACCGGTAGTCAGTTTACCCACGCTGTTGATGGCCGCACCCGCGGTAATATGGCCGTCATCCAGTACATCAACCGCGCCGCCGATAATACCGTTCCCGCCGAGCGTTGCCCCAGATTTCACCGTTACCTGACCGGTCGCGGCAGACTGATTACCGTTGACCAGCAGTACGCCTTCATTGACGTCCGTGGTGCCGGTCCAGGTGTTATCGCCGGTCAGCGTTAACGTGCCGTCACCGATTTTCACCAGGCTGCCGTCGTTGCCGCTGATAATGCCGCTGATGGTGTCATCAAGATGCAGATTACCCAGCGACAATTCTTTATTGCCCAGTTCGACATTCCCCGCACCGGACAACGAGCCGATAGATGTTGCGCTGTCGACTGCGCTGATATCGACCTTGCCGCCCGCCAGGTTTTTAACGACGGTATTCTCTGCTAACGCCTGGTCCGCAAAGGTCATCAGTCCGCTGTTATTCACGCTAGCAGAACCACCGCTGGCGTTTTCTTCCAGCGCCAACGTACTGTCTTTTGACACGTTAACCGTCGCCTCGCCCGCGGTGGCGTTATCGGTTAACAGCGCTTTCGCTGTACCCGTCAGGTTCAGTTTTGCGCTCGCGGCGGTGACGTTATCCGCCAGCGTTAACAGACTGTCGGCAATGTTCATGGTCAGGGATTTCAGGCTGGTCTCTGTTCCGCTGACATTGAGCGTTGCCCCGTTATTGACGTTCACGGTGCTGCTTTCATTGCTACCAAAGGCCCCGGTTTTGCTGACGTTGACCGTCACATTGTTGGCATTTCCGGTACCGGCAATTTCTGTGTCGCCTTTATAGCTGTTCGCGCGATTGAGCGACAGGGTACTACCCGCATCGCTTGAGCTGCTGGTGACTTTCAGTTTACCGTCGCCGGTAATCTCACCGGTTGGCGTGAAGTTATGTGAATTGAGGTCAAACACCGCCGCGTTATCATTCGCGCCCAGCGCAATGGTGCGATTGCTGGTTAGGTCCGCGCCCATCTGCAGCGTGGAGCCGTTGTTGATAGCCAGGTCGGTTCCGCTCTGACCGAGGTTGCTGTCGGCGGAAATCTGCAACGTACCGCCATCAATGCGTGTGCCGCCGCGATACGCGTTATCACCGCTGAGGATCAGACGGCCAAGGTCGGTTTTCACCAGCGTCAGCTTGTCAGTCGTGCTAGCTTCGCGGATGACGGACTCAATGGTCGCGGTATAGTTTTGCCCCGCGCCACCCGCGCCAACGCGCAGCAGCAGTTCACCGGTTCCCGGCGTCTGGCCGGCGTGGGTCGCGTTTTCCGTGGTGGCATAAGCGTTAAGTGCGTCGCCTTTAACGACATAGCCATCGGCGTCAAACTGTGCCCCGGAGAAGTTAACTTCTCCCGCGGCGTTATCCACGGTAACGGTGCCACCTTTGGTGGTGAAGACGGCAAAGGACTTCTGCGCCCAAGGTGCGTTACCTTCGCCCGTTGCCGTGGTCCAGTTGTTATCACCCTGACTGCCGATCGCCATCCATTTGCCATCGCCACCGTCAATTTTGCTGTCGCCCTCAATGCCCGACGCGCCGTGGCTTTGACTTACCGTCGCCCCGTCCCAGAATTGCAGGGTAACGCCGTTGGCGTTCACCAGGTTGACCTGTTTGTCGATAGAGGTCTGGACAAAAATATTGCTCTTATCCTGACTGTCCGGTATTGCGCCCAGCTCCAGCGTCTGGTTATCCAGCGTACCGCCGTAATTATAGATACGGTACACGCCCGGTCCGAAGTTACCGCCTTGCGACGTGGTAACATCCAGGGTCCCGTCCAGTTGCAGATCGCCTGCCACGTTCACCAGATCGTTTAGCGCACCGCCTGGCGTAAAGGCCTGCCCCAGTTCAAAAGCGGAGGTCGTTTTGCTGCCAAGCTGCAGATTACCGTTAACAGATAGCGTACCCGCACCGCCGTCACCGGCGCTGATGGTTGTGGCATCGTTCATCAGCACGTTACCGCCGATAATGCCCTTACCGCCAAGTGTGGACGTGCCGCTGACGGTGGTGACGCCGCGCGCCGCGCTTTGATCGCCATTCACCAGCAGAGTGCCGTTAGTAACGGTGGTGTTACCGGTATAGGTATTGTTGCCGTTCAGACGGGTAATGCCGCCGCCGATTTGCTGTAGCGCACCGATACCGGAGATCACACCGTTGAGCAGCACGGTGTTGGCGCGATTAATCGCCAATACGCCGTTGTCGATGATGTCAGAGACGGCGCTCACTTCGCCTTCATTTCCACCGTCACCTAACTGCAGCGTACCGGTTTGATCAATGGTGGTAGAGCCGGTGTAGCTATTGTTGGCGGTAAACACCGTGGTGCCGCCCACCGCACGTTCAAATTTCCCGTCGCCGCTGATGATGCCGTGATAGATCTGTGCTGCTGAGGTATCCCCCTGAGTATCGAAGATAACCTTGCTGTCTGCGCCCTGGGTGGTGACATTGTAATCGCCAATGCTTGCGGCAGTGCTGGTTGGTTCGACGTGGTCACCGGTACGCAGCGTGGCGCCATTGTTTACAGCAAGGGTTTCGCTCGCCAGATTCAGGTTTTCAACGATGCGTACATCTGCATTTGACCCGCTGATGGTCAGTGAATCCCAGCCGGTGCCAATGTTGGTACCGGTATTCAGGTTGTCGCTAGCCAGCGTACCAATCTTCGCATCTTTTGTATCAGTGAAGGTGAGGGCGTTGCCCGTACCCGCTGCGGTGAGAATGTGGCGCGTTTTATCCAGCGTCACATTGCCGATATTGGCTTTATTGTTACCGCCAGTACCCGCGAAATTCACTTCGCCAGCATAAGAGCCACTCCGCCAGTTGAAGGTATCCGTACCTTCGCCGGTGTTGATTACGCCGCTGGTCACACCGCCGCTGATATCGATGGTGTCATTGCCTTTACCAGACTGAACTGCCACGGCCGAGTCGTTGATGGCCTGCAGGGTTCCCGTGTTGGTGATGGCTTTACTGCTGTCGCCGCTGGCGTCTATTACCGGTGAGGTGGTACTGGCAGAGATAATCTTGCCGCTGTTGGTCAATGCACTAACGTTTTTCGCGATGATTGCTGAACCACCTGCGCTGTCATGCACGTTGATGTCGGCATTGGTGGTGATACGACCGTCCGTATTGGCGCGGATACCGCTGCCTTCGCTGTTTAGTACCTCAATGGTATAGCCTTTGCCGATGGTTAGATTGCCCGTCACCGCGTCGCCATTACGTTGTTCAAAGGCGAAGCCGGTACCTTTACCGTTGACGTTGAGGATGTTGTTCAGCCCATCGTTCATGGTCAGCGCCACGCTGGTGCGGATCCCTGGGCCATCGTTGGAGTCGATGGTGACATCACGCAGCGTGATATTGGTGTTGTTGGCATCGTTTTGAATACCGGCACCGGTACCATCAGCGCGGATCATCACGCTTTGCGCGGCCAGAGCGCCAGCGCCTTCGGCCAGGCGAATACCGTCAGCGGAGCCATCGGTGGTAATGCTGTCGCCAGTCATACCGTTAATCAGCAGGCTTGCCCCTTGGGTTAACAGAACGCCAGCGGTGCCATCATCAACCTGAATTTTGCCCAGCTTATTAATCTGCGCGCTGGAGCCTGAGGCGCGTACGCCGATGCCGTTGCTGACATGCAGGGCGAGGGAGGAGTTATTGGTTAAGCTACCGCCTTTTTGAACATCGACACCGATGCTGTCGACGCTGGCCAGATCAATAATCGATTTGGTATCGAGGATCAGGTTGCCCAGATTCCTCGCCACATAGGCGATTACCTTGTTGCCGCTGGCTTCAGAGGTGATCTTCGCGTTTGAGGTGAGGGTCGTGCTCGTGGCATTGCCCTGCGTATTACCATTCAACTGATGCGCCTGACCATCCACAACCCCGGCAACGGTTCTTTCACCGGTTAAATTGATGGTGGTTTTATCGCTGATGGTCCCTTTCGCGCCGCCTTCGATAACCAGCGCCGCAGAGTCAGTACCCTTAACGGTGAACGTTGCTTCACCGGTATCTACGTTACTGCCTGCGCCGGTGGCGAGTACGCCCACGGAATTGTTACCGCTGAGAGTCAAATCCAGGTTGGAGGTGGACTGATCTTTCGGGTTAGTGGTATTACCGGCCAGCAATGCGCCATTGGCGATACGGAAAATGGTGGTGCGATCCTGACCGTTGTCATTCATCACCGCCTGACCAATATTGGCGGTAGCGCCCTTACCATACAGGTAATAACCAATCTGATCGGTGCTGTTAAATGAGGGGCTACTTAAGCTGTCAACGTTAGCGATGGCGTTATCACGCACGTGGACGCCGATGTTACCGGCTTTATCCAGCGTAATATTAGAGTAGACGTTGACCACTGCCTGACCGTTGGCGCCACCTTCCGCCCAGATGGCGTAGTTACGATTACCGACGCCGCCTTCACCGTCCACCACGATAGAGCCTGCAGCGCTGGTGGTGACTTCGGCATTTTTGTTATTGGCGCTAACGTGGATCCCTACGTTGTTGGTGCCATTCACGTTAATCTTGCCGTCGTTACGGATTTCCTGATTATTTTCTGCGCCGCTGTCGTGTACGGAGATGCCGTAGTTTTTACTGCTGCCCCCTTTAGAACCGCCATTGATCACGATATTGCCGGTATTGAGGACGTTGCCCGTGGCATTTCCGACCAAAATCCCTGCGGCGTTACGGACGCCGGTTCCCAGCGTGATAAGGCCGTTGTTAATCACCTCTTTGGCGCTCTTGATCATAATACCGGCGCTCAGGCTGGAACCGCCTGCCATGGTGACATCTTTAGCCGGATCGCTTGCGTCGCGACCAAGAGAAATAGAGGCATTCTGAGCGTTGGTAAAGGTGGCATTCCCGGCGACTTCTACGCCATAAGCGGTGCCGCTGGCAAAGGATGTACCGCTTTTACGTCCGTCTACGACGTTAATCTCGCCATTGTTGACCCCTTGCGCATCGTCAGACAATTGCATACCAATCGCCAGCGTCAGCGAAGAAGCGGGGACGTCTTTGCTCCAGGGATCGGCTGCCGAAGCGGTACCAAAGTTATCGGTGGTGATCGCCTGGTTGATGATGCCGTTGTTAGTGATCTGGCTGGTGCCTTGACCTTGCATACCAAATGCGCCATAGCTGTTGACGTTTTGGTTGCCGTCGCGTCTTTTGCCAGCATGCCAATCGCCAGGCTCTGCCCGGTAGACGTTCGTAATGCGTTCAGTTCGCCAAAGTTTGTGATAACCCCGCCATCAACGGCTTTCATGACGCCATTAATACTGCCGTCAACGGCAAGAATCGCATCTTTGTTCAGGGTGCCGGAGGTGCCTGCGCCGTTGGCGTAAATAGCATGCAGCTCACCGCGGTCAGCGGTCGCGTTATTGGCATGCGATAAGCCGTCTGTCCAGACGTCGTAATCCCAACTGAGCACGTCAGAGGGCTTGCTGGAATTGATCAGACCATCAATCAGCTCGGCATACTTCGTTTGTGCTGCGGTGACGGTAGTGACTTCATTCGCTTCCAGCCACAGTTGGATTTGGCTGACTTTTTCGCCTTCCGGGTTTTCCGCCGCGTCGCTGCTATTGCCCAACAGCCAGTCGTTAAATTCGGCCAACTCCTGCGTGTTGGTGATGTTAAATGTGCGCTCACCCGTTTCGACGACTTTGCCGTCCGTATCATAGCCGTAGGTCATGAGCGTGACATCATCGCCAAACACGGAGGTTTGCGCTGAGCCGGCGAAGGTTTTTTCAGGAATAACCGGGACGGCGTTAAATTTTATAAAGTTATCGGATTGCCAGTAAACCTGGCTACCCGCGTCCTGAGCCTCCAGTAAGGAGGAGTCTTTGGCCAGTAATTCGATGGTATTGGCTTTGGCGCGTACATTGAGCGTGTCGTCGCCCAAATTCAGATTGGCCGTGGAGCCGTTTGTCGCCAGTGCGATGCCAAATTGTTTGTAGATTTTAGACTGCGCCGGATCGTAAGTGTTTAGTGCCGAATCGCCAATCTGTGATTCGGTAAGAAAGTTACTTAACGCGTTAGTATCAAAGACTTTAATGGTTGTTTTTTCGCCGGGGAACGCCGGGTCGTTAATCTCAAATTCTGTGCTCTGCGAAGGCGTTGATGATTGGTTATAAGTCAGGTATTCCGCCAGCTCCTCGGCGGTAGTAATCGTTTTTACGCCCTGGTCAGGGCTGGTGGCCTGCAGGGTGATTTTGCCAGTTTGCAGTAGCTCTCTGATGGTCGTTGATTCAACAACGCCACTTTGACCCGGACTGATGGTTGGGATCGCGCCGCTGATATTGAGCGCCTGACCAGCAGTGATATCTTCATATAAGAATCCGTAGTCGTGGACACCCTCATAATCCCCAACAGAAATACCTGTCTGGTAGTCGGCGAAAATATTATGTTCACCGATGTCGATGATCGGAGTTGCTGAAGCTTGCATTGAAGCAGCGCTTAATGCGCCGGCCGCCAGTACGGCGACAGTTTTACGTGAGCTGCTTTTTTTCTTTCCTTTAGTTAATTCGGAAACGACCACCCAGATACCGAGCACCGCGTTCCAAATAATGCTGTAAACTTTGTTCATATATAACCCTCGTCTACATTCCTGTTATGTGTATTGTTAATACATTGAGTTGTTGGCTATGGTTGGCACGCGGATGTGCTACCCGGTAATAGATTTTTGGAAATAGGATTCCCTTCCGTGCGATGCGGAATTAAAAAGTGAGCCGAAAGAAAATCTTTTAAATAATAACCGTGATAATTGTCCTTAAATAAGTCAGTTACGGCTGGCTATAGTGAGAAATGGTGTACTTGAGTCGGGAGTTATTTTTCCCGAGTTTTCTGGCAATGTTGCTTTTGTACGCCCCGATGGTTTTTTCACTTTTTTGTGATGCCCCAGCGATTTGAGTCAATGACCAACCCCGGGCAAGCATCATCATTACGTTAAATTCGTTTGCTGTGATTTTGTTATTTATTTCTTTGATATTACGTGGTTTTTTGTTTTGTGATATGCACGTCACGGCATGCAGTAACCGATCAAGGCTGGCGTCTTGATCGAGGAACAGCATGTTCCTCCCGCAAACGGTTTGAAAAATAGAAAAAGTAGCTTCATCTGCCAAAACAATAATTTTTGTGGCAGGGCGTAAAGCCATGTTGCGGATAATCCTGGCATATTTTAAAAAATCTGAGTTGTCAGGATTAATAATGATGCAATCCATTTCATAAGGGATTTTGTTGACGGCAGAAAGCGTCTGAGAGGAGTAGTACGCGATATCAATATATAATGATGAACCACGTAGGATTTCTCGCATGCCTAGCCAGGGATAAATTGATTCACCCAAAAAAATAGCCTTAGACATAACGATCTCCTTGAAATTTTGGTGCAAGCGGTCGCCTCTTTTTTTAGGCTAAAAAAAGAGTTTCTTGCGACGCATGAAATGTTAATTAAATCTCGTATGACGTTCTTTGGTGTGAACGCATCCTTATTTATTGCAGATTCAACAGGTATTTTCTGTATTAATTTGAATCATTAACTATTCTTAAAGTAGATATTACACTTTGTTAAAATTTAAGATAAATCGTTTATTTCAGCTCTGAGTAAATGATTGATAGATTTCGCTTATGGATCACGCGAATAATGTTTCAGCCATTTCTATAAAGACAGGGTATTCCTATTTGTACTGGAGGGGATTTATATGAAAAATCTTATATTTCAAACAGATAACCATTCTTCTTAATGGGACTATTGGCAGGTAGGAGAATTCTTAATCAAGGCCAGGATAAAGAGAGAGGGAGAGCGGTGGGAGAGAGAAATATTGTCTTATTTGCAGTTATCGACCTAAAACTCGAGTATTTAAGTTGATAACTCTGACTTATCTTAATAACTAAGCATTTTGTGCCATTTTTATCATTTGGTGCTTAATCTTCAAATCTCGCTTGAAGATGTTATATTTTCTGCTTGCTATCGCTGATAGCGCTTAGCCCGCCAACAGCTCCTGCTCAACCTGTTGCACCTGTTGTTCCAGCGTATTGCGGATTTCCGTAAGCGCCCGTTGTTGATCGGAGAAGTAAGCCTCTTTATCCGTCACGGAGGTGGCAAGGCGCCAGGCGTTCTCAGCTTCCAGTTCGGTAATCTCTTTGAGCAGTGCATTAATTTGTTCTCTGAGCTGCTGTATTTTGCTGCGTAAATGCTGCAGATCGTTCAATCGGTCACTCGCCATCATCGGTTCGAGGCCGCTTTGCAATTGAGTCAGTAGCGCCCGAACGGCAGCAAGGTCGGCATTTTGGCGCGCCTGGTTAAGCTGCACCATCATCTGATGCGCTTTCTCTTTCAGATCGTCCGCCACCACGTCCGGATGACAAAGACGGCTGGCCTGACGCCACAGGCGTTTTAACTCATTACGCTCTTCAGAAGAAAGTCGTTGGTCACGGCTAAAACGATGTTGCGCATCCTGCTGCTGCTCCTGATATTCATCATATTCATGGCTGGCTTCTTCCTGTGCCTGACGGGCTGCGCTGTCGTCCTGGCGAGAAAAGTCGTTTTCCAGCTCACGAATCTCCGCCAGCAGGGCGGTAATAAGCTCCGTTTGTTGCTGAATTCGTTGACGTGTTTCCACCGATTCGCGCGAATCTGAATTCTGGTTCATCCAGAGCTGCTTAAGCCTGGCCAATTGATCAACGGCCTGGGAAATATAGTGCTGGCAGGATTGATAGTCTTGCTCCCGGCGTTTTCGCTCCGCTTCCTGTTTGCGCTGGGCGCTGGCGGCGAGCTGTTTACGCAACTCGAGGATCCGGCTCATCAGCGGCCCAAGGCGAAGATGATACAGATCGTTGAAATCATCGAGGATTTGAATGCGCGTGTTGCGCTTGTCGATCAGGTCACGCAGCTGTGTTTCGAGCGCTTTTAGTTCCAGTTTACTGGCGGCAATGGCAGGATCCTGCCACGTTGAGACTGCCCGTTGAGATTGCAGCCAGGCCGTGATTTCACGTAGGGCATCACTAAAGCGCCGTGCTTCGAGCGCCTGAACGATGGCGCCTGGCAAGACTGACATAGGCTCATTTTTCAGATGATCTACCTGCTGGAAAATAATCTCCTCATCTTCCAGTTCAATAGCGCTTTTGACGATTTCCAGTCGTTTGATGATCTTATTCATGACAGTCGTTGCCTGGCCTGGCTCAAAAACGAGTGGCTGAAACACAGCGGGTTCACCCGTTTGAAAATGTTAGAAAAACAGTAAAGCGCATTCTGTGGCCTGCGATGCCTTTTCGTCCAGAATAATTCACTGTAATTATGAACAAACGCAATGCCACGGGCACAGCGGGTCCTTATTGCGCCTTGCGACAACCAGGTTGAAATGTTAAAAGAAGCCCCTTCAATAAAAACGACACAGGGGAAGGGCGTGAAAAACGCGTCAACTGCATCTGACACCAGCGTGTCTGATGCCGCGTCAACGAATGAGCCGACGCTTCAGCGGGGGTTGCAAAACCGCCATATTCAATTAATTGCGCTGGGCGGCGCAATTGGTACCGGCCTGTTTTTGGGCATTGGCCCGGCTATTCAGATGGCGGGACCTGCGGTGTTACTGGGTTACGGCGTTGCCGGGATCATCGCTTTTTTGATTATGCGTCAACTGGGCGAAATGGTGGTGGAAGAACCCGTTTCGGGATCGTTTGCCCATTTTGCCTATAAATACTGGGGACCGTTCGCGGGATTTCTGTCCGGCTGGAACTACTGGGTGATGTTTGTGCTGGTTGGCATGGCGGAACTGACCGCGGCTGGGATCTACATGCAGTACTGGCTGCCCGATGTCCCGACCTGGATTTGGGCCGCGGCATTCTTCGTGATCATCAACGCGGTTAACCTGGTCAACGTACGTCTGTATGGCGAAACGGAATTCTGGTTTGCACTGATTAAAGTGCTGGCCATTATCGGCATGATTGGTTTTGGCGTGTGGATGCTGTTTTCCGGTCACGGCGGGGAACATGCCAGCATTGATAACCTGTGGCGTTACAACGGCTTTTTTGCCACCGGCTGGAACGGGTTGATCCTGTCGCTGGCGGTGATTATGTTCTCCTTTGGCGGACTTGAGCTTATCGGGATTACTGCCGCAGAAGCGCAGGATCCGCAGAAAAGCATTCCAAAGGCGGTAAACCAGGTGGTGTACCGTATTCTGCTGTTTTACATCGGTTCTCTGGTGGTGCTGCTGGCGCTGTACCCATGGGTGGAAGTGAAATCCAACAGCAGCCCGTTTGTGATGATCTTCCATAATCTTGATAGCAACGTGGTGGCTTCTGCGCTGAACTTTGTCATTCTGGTGGCTTCGCTGTCGGTATATAACAGTGGCGTCTACTCTAACAGCCGTATGCTGTTTGGTCTCTCTGTCCAGGGGAACGCGCCGAAGTTCTTAACCCGCGTCAGCCGTCGCGGCGTACCGGTAAATTCACTGATCCTCTCCGGTGCTATTACGTCTCTGGTCGTACTGATCAACTATGTCCTGCCACAAAAGGCCTTTAGCCTGCTGATGGCGCTGGTTGTGGCGACGCTGCTGTTGAACTGGATTATGATCTGCCTGGCCCATCTGCGATTCCGGGCGGCGATGCGTCGTAAGGGACGTGACACGCAGTTCAAAGCGCTGCTGTACCCGGCAGGGAACTACCTGTGTATTGCTTTCCTTGGCATGATTCTGGTGCTGATGTGTACGATGGACGATATGCGCCTGTCAGCTATCCTCCTGCCGGTGTGGATCCTGTTCCTGTTCGTTGCCTTCAAACTGCTGTGTCGTAAGTCCCGCTAAGTTTCTACCGATCCCATCGTCAGGATGGGATCGGATCTTCTCTCAATGTTTATCGTGACCGCTCTCGCAATTTTGCCTTTGCTGGCAGGATCTTTATTTTGTAATCGATTACTTTTCTATTGAATCTATTTTGTAATCGATTACTTTTTAAGGGTGAGGCAAAAAATGGTGTCAACAACCGAAAGTAGTGGAAAACAGAACGTACAGTACCGGCTGCTGGTACCCCGGCTGTCGCTAATGATGTTCTTACAGTTCTTTATCTGGGGAAGTTGGTCCGTCACGCTGGGGCTGGTGATGAGCCAGCACAACATGTCGCTGCTGATTGGCGATGCGTTTTCAGCCGGGCCCATTGCTTCTATTCTGTCGCCGTTCGTCTTAGGGATGCTGGTAGACCGCTTTTTTGCCTCGCAAAAGGTGATGGCGGTGATGCACCTTGCAGGCGCGGCGATCCTCTGGTTTGTTCCGCAGGCATTGGTGGCGCAAAACGGTGCGCTGTTAATTGGTCTGCTGTTTGGCTACACGTTGTGCTACATGCCAACGCTGGCGCTTACCAACAACATTGCTTTTCATAGCCTGTCGGATAAAGACAAAACTTTCCCGGTGGTGCGGGTGTTTGGCACCATTGGCTGGATTGTCGCGGGGATTTTTATCGGCGTAACCGGAATCTCGGATACTACCGGCATCTTTACGCTGGCGGCGGTTATTTCTGTGATTCTGGCGCTCTACAGCCTGACGTTGCCCAACACGCCCGCACCAGCGAAAGGGCTGCCGGTAAAAGTGCGCGATCTGTTTTGTGCGGATGCTTTCGCCTTACTCAAGATTCGTCATTTTTTTGTCTTCTCGCTCTGCGCGATGCTTATTTCTGTACCGTTGGGAACCTATTACGCATATACCGCGTCGTTTCTTGCTGATGCGGGCGTTGGCGATGTCAGTACGGCGATGTCGTTTGGTCAGATGTCTGAAATTTTCTTCATGCTGGTGATCCCGTTCCTGTTCAGGCGTCTGGGCGTGAAATACATGTTGTTAATCGGGATGTGCGCCTGGTTTGTGCGCTACGCATTCTTTGCCCTCGGCATCAGCGAAGAGGGCCGATTCCTGCTGTATCTCGGCATTCTGCTGCACGGCGTGTGCTACGACTTCTTCTTCGTGGTCGGCTTTATTTACACCGATCGTATCGCCGGGGAGAAAGTAAAAGGTCAGGCGCAAAGCATGATCGTTATGTTTACCTATGGGATCGGTATGCTGCTTGGTTCGCAAATTTCAGGCGCACTTTACAACCGTCTGGTGGCGGGGCAAACGGTGCCTCAGGCGTGGACCACATTCTGGTGGATCCCGGCAGTGGCTGCCGCAGTGATTGCCGTGATTTTCCTTTTCTCTTTCAAGTATGACGACAAAGAGCAGGCGTAATTTTCAGGAGGGGTTATGAAAACCATCAAGGGGCCTGGCATTTTTCTGGCGCAATTTATCGGGGATCGTCCCCCATTAAACACCCTGGAAGGCGTGGCAAAATGGGCGGCGGAGCTGGGCTATAAGGCATTACAAATCCCGTGTAATCACAAGTCTTTGTTTGATGTCGAACAAGCAGCCAGAAGTCAGGCCTATTGTGATGATATTCGTGGGATGCTGGCCGGGCATGGGCTGGTGATTAGCGAACTATCTACCCATCTTGAAGGCCAACTGGTTGCCGTCCATCCGGCTTACGATGACGCTTTTGACGGATTTGCTCCGCCATCTGTACGCGCTAATCCGCAGGCCAGGCAGGCGTGGGCCATCGAAACCCTCCACCAGGCCGCTGCGGCTTCGCAAAGGCTGGGGCTGACGGCGCATGCTACGTTTTCTGGTTCGCTCGCCTGGCCCTTCTTTTATCCGTGGCCACCGCATAACCGTCAGCGCTTTGAAGAGGCTTTTCTGGAGCTGGCGCGCCGCTGGAGGCCCATTCTCGATCGCTTTGATCATCATGGGGTGGATGTTTGCTTTGAGATCCATCCCGGTGAAGACCTGCACGATGGCGTAACGTTCGAGCGCTTTCTGGCGCTGGTTAATCATCATCCTCGCTGCAACATTCTCTATGACCCGAGCCATCTGTTATTGCAGCAGATGGATTACCTTGGGTTTATCGATGTTTACCACTCGCGCATTAAAGCGTTTCACGTCAAGGACGCTGAGTACCACGCCAGTAGCCGCAGTGGTGTCTATGGCGGTTATCAGCCGTGGCTCGATCGCGCTGGGCGTTTCCGTTCCCTGGGGGACGGTCAGGTCGATTTCAAAACCATCTTCAGCAAGCTCACACAATATGATTTCTCTGGCTGGGCGGTACTGGAATGGGAGTGTTGCCTGAAAGACGCGCAAACCGGGGCGCGTGAGGGGAGTGATTTTATACGCCGCCATATTATTCCGGTTTCTTCACGCGCATTTGATGATTTCGCCGCTGGCGATGAGGTACGCAAATGATACTGGTTGGCATTATTGGCAGCGGTTTTATTGGGCCTGCACATATCGAGGCGTTGCGTCGACTCGGCGGTGTGAACGTGGTGGCGCTCTGCGATAGCTCGCTGGCGGTTGCCCAGGAACGTGCAGATGCTCTTCATATTCCTCACGCGTACGGCAGCGTTGAGGCGCTGCTGGCGCATCCCGGACTGCAGGTGGTGCATAACTGTACGCCGAATCATCTGCATGCCGACATCAATCGGCAGATTTTACGCGCGGGTCTGCACGTGTTTTCAGAAAAGCCGCTGTGTATGACGCCTGATGAGGCTCGTGAACTGGAAACGCTGGCGGAGCAGGTAGGAGTGGTACACGGCGTGAGCTTTGTCTATCGTCAGTTTGCGATGGTACAACAGGCTGCCAGTATGGTCAGGCGCGGTAGCGTGGGGCGTCTGTTTGCCGTCCAGGGGAGCTATTTGCAGGACTGGATGCTGCTGGAGACTGACTACAACTGGCGGGTCGATGCCAAACAGGGCGGCAACTCACGGGCGGTTGCGGATATCGGTTCCCACTGGTGTGACACGGTGCAATTCGTCACTGGAAAACGTATTGTCGAGGTGATGGCCGATCTGGCTATCGTCTGGCCGGTACGAAAAGCCAGCATCGCCAGTAACGCTACGTTTGGCCAGCAAACGGCTGACCTGCAATTTGAGGATAAAGCGGTGACGACGGAAGATTGTGGATCGGTGCTGGTACGTTTTGACGATGGTAGCAAAGGCTGCTTTAGCGTTTCACAGGTGAGTGCCGGGCGCAAGAATCACCTGAGCTTTGAAATTAACGGTAGCCAGAGTTCACTGCACTGGGATCAGGAAACGCCGCAACAGCTTTGGGTCGGGCACCGTCAGCAGGCGAACCAGATCCTGACGGATGACCCAGGATTGATGAATGCGGATGTTGCTGCCAGTGCGCACTTTCCGGGTGGGCATATTGAGGGCTGGCCGGATGCGTTCAAAAATATGATGCAGCAGTTCTATCAGGCGGTGCAGGCAGGCAAAATGCCTGCGACGGCGGAGCGTCGATTTGCGTCATTTTCTGATGGTGCGGATGTGATGTATATCATTGATGCGATTATAAAAAGCCATCAGCAGCAGCGCTGGGTATCAGTGCAGCGCTAAACACGCACCCGGTTCGCCGGGCAGTGATTTTATGGTAGCCTCAACGTAAAGCCTAAACCGCAGGACTTGTCGTCGTTATGTCTATTCAAAAAATCGCCCAGCTTGCCGGTGTGTCGGTGGCGACGGTATCGCGTGTGCTGAATCACAGTGATACCGTCAAAGCCAAAAATCGCGAGCGCGTGCTACAGGCTATTAAAGAAAGCAATTATCAGCCCAACCTGCTGGCTCGTCAGCTGCGTACGGCACGCAGTTCGATGATTCTGGTGATGGTTTCCAACATTGCCAACCCTTTTTGTGCAGAGGTTGTTAAAGGCATTGAAGAAGAGGCGGAAAAGAATGGCTATCGCATTTTGCTGTGTAATTCCGGCTCGGATACCGCCCGCTCAAAATCGGCGCTAAAGCTGCTGTCGGG
Organism: Citrobacter sp. KTE151; assembly: GCF_000398845.1. Taxonomy (NCBI): domain Bacteria; kingdom Pseudomonadati; phylum Pseudomonadota; class Gammaproteobacteria; order Enterobacterales; family Enterobacteriaceae; genus Citrobacter; species Citrobacter sp. KTE151. The sequence goes on from NZ_KB976063.1 coordinate 462,932, forward strand.
GAAAATCGTTGATGGCATTATCACCATGGATGCATTCTCAAAATTACCGGAACTGACCACGCTGATTGGCGACGCTCCCTGGGTTCAGTGCGCGGAATATGCTGATAAAGGCGCGGTTTCCTGCGTAGGGATTAACGATGTTGACGCTGCGCAGTCGGTAATATCTCACCTGGTGGAAAAGGGCTATCGACGCATTGCGCTAATCAATCATGATCTGAGTTATAAATACGCCCGGTTGCGCGAACGCGGCTATAAAGCGGCGCTGCATGCGCTGTCGCTTGAGTATCAGGCCGTAGAATACGCCAGCGAGTTAAGTTCCAGTGCAGGAATTGCGGCGATGAAAACATTGCTTGCCGCAGAGGTGAAACCCGACGCGGTGTTTGCCGTATCGGACACGCTGGCCGCTGGCGCGATGCGTGCTATTCTCAATGCCGGATTACAGATCCCGCAGGATATCGCCGTCGTGGGATTCGACGGTACGGAACTGGCAGAAATGGTTTCCCCACAGCTTTCGACCATTGAGCAGCCCTCGCGGGATATAGGCCGCAAAGCGGTAGGATTGCTGCTGAATAAAATAGAAAATCCTGACGCGCAGACGGAAAGGGTGATGATGGACTGGCGCTATATTTCACGCGCCAGTACCTGAGCGTTATCGTTGAAACGCGCCTGACAGCGCGCGAATATCATTTCCGGTGGGTGACTGATGAATGCGCAAGCCAAATTCTTCGATCACGGCGAATATATGGTCGAAAATATCAGCCTGAATACTTTCATATTCCAGCCAGACCACCGTATTGGTAAAGGCATAAATTTCGATCGGTAAGCCGTGATCGTCTGGCGCAAGCTGGCGCACCATTAACGTCATATCTTTGCGAATCCGCGGATGATGACGCAAATATTCGTTCAGATAGGCGCGGAAGGTGCCAATATTCGTCATCCGACGGTGGTTTAATACCGATTCAGGCGCATCTAACTGTTGATTCCACTCGTCAATTTCCTGATGGCGCGTGGTCAAATACGGTTTCAGCAGGTGCGCTTTATGCAGCCGCTGACGCTCATCCTCATCAAGAAAATGAATGCTGGTGGCATCAATGCTGATGCTGCGTTTAATGCGTCGCCCACCGGAAGCCGACATCCCACTCCAGTTTTTAAAAGAGTCCGATACCAGTGACCAGGTTGGGATAGTGGTGATGGTGTTATCCCAGTTGCGCACTTTTACGGTGGTTAAGCCAATATCAATCACCGCGCCATCTGCGCCGTATTTAGGCATTTCCAGCCAGTCACCCAACTTCAACATATCGTTGGCTGAAAGCTGTATTCCGGCCACCAGCCCGAGGATCGGATCTTTAAACACCAGCATTAACACGGCGGCCATGGCACCGAGACCGCTTATCAATATTGCCGGTGACTGACCAATCAGCAGGGAAATCATCAATATTCCGACGACAATAGCGCTGATGAGCTTGATGCCCTGAAATATGCCTTTTAGCGGCAATTGCGATGCGGCAGGGAATTTTTGCGACAGATTGAGAATGACGTCCAGCAGGGAAAACAAGGACAACAGGGCGTACATCATGATCCACAGCTGTGCGCAGGTTACTAATATTTCTGCTGCTTCACTGCCTTTCTGTAACCAGAGTGCGGCCTGTATATTAACAATGATACCCTGCAGGGTGAATGCCAGCCGGTGAAATAACTTGTTCTGCGTGATGATTTGTAGCCACAGGCGGGAGCTGGCGTTGGCGCGCTTTTCAAATGCGCGTAATACCACCCAGTGCAAAATAACGTGAACAATAATGGCGGTGATAAAAATAATGCCAAAAATCATCACCAGTGAGGTGGTGTGATTTATTTCAATGCCGAGTTCTTCTACCTGAGATATCAATTCCTGCATAACGTCTCCTTAATAAACAGCGGTCTATGATGACCGCTGTGTAGAGCTTATGCAAATGCGGGGATTAAACTTCCGTCAGTGTTGTTTCCAGCGGCAGACGAGATTTTGGCAGCGCGGCGTTGAAATCTTCTACGCTGTGATGACCCACCGGGACCACAACTACGCTGGTGAATCCTTTTTCTTTCAGGCCAAATTCTGCATCCATCACCGCCGCATCGAAGCCTTCGATCGGCACCGCATCCAGACCCATCGCCGCCACGCCCAGCAGGAAGTTACCGACGTTCAGATACACCTGTTTTGCCATCCAGTGGTTGTCATCTTTCAGCTCTTTGCGATGCATGTCGGCAAAGAAGGTACGGCCTTTGTGGTTTGCGGCTTTGGCTTCAGGGGTGGCAAAACGGCCATCGCGCTCTTCTTGATCCACCACGCGCTCCAGCCAGGCATCGTCCATCGCCGTTTTGGCGCAGAACACCACGACGTGGGAAGCATCCAGCATTTTACGTTCGTTGAATACAAAGCCGCCGGCTGCGGATTTCGCCACGCGCGCTTTACCTTCGTCAGTGCTGGCAACGATAAAGTGCCACGGCTGAGAGTTGGTGCTGGACGGACTAAACTGCAGCAGCGTTTTTAATTTTTCGGCCTGCTCAGCGGTCAGTTTTTTATTCGGATCGAATGCCTTAGTGGAGTAACGTTTTAAGGCGACAGAAACAATATCCATAACTACTCCTGGTGATTTTTCATACCCTGCGGGTGCGTTTTGTTTCAGCAGGGTACAGGGTTAGCAAGAAAAAGATAAGACAGGAAAATGCAAAAACACTTATCGGAGTTAACGATAAATCAACCTGGACGCAGGCGTTTTTGATCCCGCTTCGCCAGGCCGTCTACGACGCGATGCCATGAATCATTTACCAACTCCGTCAGTAATGACTCGGTAATGTCGTCGCCTGGGTAGACCGATATCCAGTGCTTTTTATTCATGTGATAGCCGGGTTCAATGCTGGGGTAGATCTGCTGATTTAACAGTGACTTTTGCGGATCGGCTTTCAGGTTAACCAGCGGGCGTCCGCGAAGCTCTGAGACCAGCATAAAAATTTTGCCGCCGACTTTGAAGACATCGTATTCCGGGCCGAATGGCCAGCAGTGCTCGGTAAAAGGCAGTTCGAGCGCAAGGCGCTTTGCACAGGCATGTAAAGTCTGGCCGTCCATTATTTTTCCTCACGGGTGAGTGCGCGCCACATCGCCTCAAATCCCATCGAAATATATTCTTTTGCGCGAGCCGCGTCGCGGGCGGCGAACTCCATGGTGGTCTCTGCCAGAGAAAGAAACAGCGCGTCGCCAAAGGCGCGATACTCGTCAGACATAAACTCAGGTCGTACGGAGCGATGACAAAGATCGCGCAGTTCCGGGAACATATCGTCAGCCTGCTGTTCCGTTTCTTTGCTGATTTTCTCGCTGACGGCCAACTGACGAATCGTGCGATGCCCGCAGGTATGGTTCAGGCCCCAGCTAATGTAGCTGTTCCAGATGTAGTGAGTCATGGTTTTGGCATCGGTCACCGATCGATCCAGATTTGCCATCATCGACTGACAAAGGTCTTGCTTCAAAAAGAGGTAAAGCTCGTTGATCAAATCATCTTTGGTCGCGAAATAGCGAAACAACGTCCCCTCCGCAACCCCTGCATTGCGGGCTATCACGGCGGTAGATGCCGCAATGCCTGATTGTGCAAATGCTGTGGTTGCAGCTTCCAGTAATGCCAGTTTTTTGTCTTCACTCTTCGGACGAGCCACTACACTTTACCCTTAAGTCTGTAAAAAACATGATTGAATCACGGCCTTTGCAGCACCGCAACGGCGAATGTCAAAGATTGAAAATCATCTTGACGGCGAACTTTCGATTTCTATAATGAGTGCTTACTCACTCATAATCAAGAGTCAGTCGCGCAAACCAGCGGAAAGGGGCGCGTTTAAGGTCAGGATATGAAGCGTCTCACAGTTTGTGTGGTTGTTATTATGCTTATTGCCGCAGCTGCAAGTTTACCGTTTGTACTCAATGCCGGGTTTGGTCAGGCCCCGCAAGGGGCACAACTGAGTTTGGTTGAACAGTCACCTCACTATCGTGATGGACAGTTTCATAACCAGGTGCCGACACCAGGCTATACCGGCAACAAAGGCATGCTGGCGGCCTGGTGGGAGTTTCTGGTCGCTAAGCGTGATAATGCGCGCCCGGCGCAGCCGTTACCGCTGGTGGCAACCGATCTCGCCGGACTTTCGCCACAGCAGGATACTCTGGTCTGGCTGGGCCACTCCTCATGGTATTTGCAGCTGGCGGGTCAACGTATCCTGATTGATCCGGTATTTAGCAATTATGCCGCACCGTTTTCATTCCTGAACAAAGCCTTTGCCGGAGATTATCCGTGGACTGCGCAGACGATGCCGGAGATCGATCTGCTCATTATCTCGCACGATCACTATGACCATCTGGATCTCGCCACTATCAAGGCGTTAATGCCGAAAATTAAGCGGGTGATTACGCCGCTCGGCGTAGGGTCGCATCTGCGTTACTGGGGGATGCGCAGCGAGATAATCGAAGAGCGGGACTGGAATCAGTCCGTCAGAGTGACGGATTCACTGATCGTTCATGTGCTGCCTGCTCGTCATTTTTCGGGGCGTGGTATCAAGCGCAACCAGACGCTATGGGCGAGCTTCATGTTCGAAACGCCGGAGCAGAACGTTTATTACAGCGGAGATTCCGGCTATGGACCGCATTTTAAAGCCATCGGTGAGCAGTTTGGCTCGGTTGACTTGGCGATTATGGAGAACGGTCAATATGACCAGGACTGGAAGTTTATTCACATGATGCCAGAAGAGACGGCGCAGGCCGCGGCCGATCTGCATGCGAAAGCCGTGTTGCCAGGGCATGCCGGCCGTTTCGTTCTGGCGAAACATACCTGGGATGATCCCTACAAACGACTGGCGCTTGCCAGCCGGCGTCAGGATTACCGACTACTGACGCCAATGCTGGGTGAACCGGTAATTCTGTCCGAACCGGACCAACCGTTTACGGCCTGGTGGCAACAGGCGACTCAATGAATACAGGGGAGAGCATGATGACGATTTCTGCTCAGGTCATTGATACGATTGTTGAATGGATTGATGATAATTTGAATCAGCCATTGCGCATTGATGATATTGCACGCCATGCGGGATATTCCAAATGGCACCTGCAGCGTCTTTTTATGCAGTACAAAGGCGAAAGCCTCGGGCGCTACATCCGCGAGCGTAAGCTGCTACTGGCGGCGCGCGATCTACGCGATACCGACCAGAAAGTGTATGACATCTGTTTGAAATACGGATTCGATTCGCAGCAGACCTTTACGCGAATTTTCACCCGTACGTTCAGCCAGCCGCCGGGCGCCTATCGCAAAGAAAATCATAGCCGAACGCATTAACGGCAAAGGGTTCTCGCGGGCCTAATCCGCCAGCGAGAACCAGCGCCGCCAGATAAAACGCAGTACAAAATATTCAATCACCCCCAGCAGTAAAAACCACAGACAAAATAGCAAAGTATAAAATTGGTTGAGATCCATCAGATGAAAGGTGGCGACGAGTTTTTGCGCCAGCACAATGCCCAGTGAGGGGGCGGGCAGCAGCAGGCAAGACAAAAAAGCCAGCAGCAGGATCCCTGCGGCGGTCATCAGTGATTCAAGCGGGTGTTTCATGGCATTGTTAAACTTGAGTTAAAAAGCCATTGTCCGGGATCTCTGTGGGCAACGCAAACGCCACGCTTACAGCCCGCCCCAAATCTCACAATGTTTTTTCACCAGACCGCTCAGTGATCCGCCGTCGGCGACGAAATCACGCATGCTCTGCGCTTCATCATGACCATTTTTAACCTGCAGGCGTAAGGATTCAATCGCGCTGGTCGCGCCCACTTTGTCCGCAGAAGCGGCGACATTCTCCAGTAGCCGTAGCGTGTCATCTGACAGGCGGTGCCCATCGCCAGTATTAACGTCGGTGATGATTCCCGCCATGCCAAAGCGGCAGGCCTGGAAACGGTTAAATTTATACAGCAGGTAATCACGCTCCTGGTGCTTGAATGGCCGTTTAGTGAGCAACCAGTGGGCGATAGCCTGAATAAGTCCCGCCATATTGACTGCGTGTTCAAGGGTTAGCGGAGTGTCCATGACGCGAACCTCTACCGTACCAAAGTGCGGGCTGGGGCGGATATCCCAGTGTAAATCTTTAATGCTATCAATCATGCTGGTGTAAGCCAGTCGACGAAATAACCCCTCGAATTCCTGCCAGTTATTCACCCACGGCATCGGGCCATTATCAGGAAATCCGGAGAAAATATTCAGCCGCGCGCAGGCAAACCGCGTGTCGGACGTTTGCATGTAAGGTGAGGCGGCAGAGAGTGCAATAAAATGGGGAACAAATCGCGACAGGCCGTGCAGGAGGTAAATAGCATCATCGCCGTTTACACAGCCGATATGCACATGTTGGCCGAATACCGTCGCCTGCTGAATAAGATAGCCAAAATTTTCCAGGTTGCGCCGATAGCGTTCGTCATCGCAGACTTCCTGACGTTGCCATTTTTGAAACGGATGCGTACCGCCGCCACAGATGGCGAGGTGATGCTCGGCAGCAACCCGCGAGATTATCTGCTGCATGGCGGATAATTCAGCACTCGCCTGGTCGATATTGCGACAAACCCCGGTCGCCATCTCCAGCATACTTTCAGTGATATCGTGCTTTACTTCTCCGGCGGTGAGCTGCGGCTTTACGGCGTCAATCAGTCGGGAAGAGTCCTGGCTCAGGTCGTAGCCCGGAGGATTGACCACCTGCATTTCCAGTTCAATGCCTAACGTAAAAGGGTCTGAAACATGAAAATCGGGTAGGGACATAGTGTTCTCTTCAGCGTTGATTTTTAATCAGTATAGACGCGTCATCTTGCAAGCAGCAGGTGCGTTGACTGCGCCTGCTCACCCTGGTCATTTACTTGAGAAAGCTCACAGCCGAAGGCAGCCTGCAACTCGAAACCCAAAGAGTATAGAAGGGCCGCTGAATTTCTGTTCGATGTCAGAAATCCCCCCGTGATGCTTTGAAGGCGAAATGGCCGGTGTTATAACTATTTTTTACTTCGCAACAGGGGTTGAATCGTGCCGGAAATTAATCTTTATGGACAGACCGTCGGCGATATTGTGCCTGACTGGAATGGTGCAGCCGTACTGCCGCGGGAAGAACTTGCAGGGCAATATTGTCGACTGGTTCCCCTGGATGCCGATAGCCATGCCGCCGATCTGTTTGATGCTTACGCGCAGGCGCCAGACGATCGCGACTGGACCTGGCTTGCAAGTTCTCGCCCCACGAGCGTTGAGGCCACAGCTTGCTGGGTAGAGGGCAAATCCACGGATGCATCTCTGGTTCCCTATGCTGTCATTGAACAGCGTTCCGGTCGTGCGGTGGGACTGGTGTGCTTTATGGCGATCGAACGGGAGCATGGTTCGGTTGAAATTGGTCATGTAACCTGGTCACCGCGCATGAAAAATACGGTACTCGGCACCGAAAGCATCTGGCTGTTGCTGCGCCAGGCGTTTGCGTTGGGCTATCGTCGCGTGGAGTGGAAATGTGACTCTCTGAACACGGCTTCCCGTCGGGCGGCGGAGCGCCTTGGGTTTATCTTCGAAGGACGTTTTCGCCAGAAGATTGTGCGCAAGGGGCGTAATCGCGACAGCGACTGGTTATCGATGATTGATAGCGAATGGCCCCAGTGCGACGCTGTTTTGCAGCGCTGGCTGGCTGCCGATAACTTCGATGAAAAAGGGCAGCAACGCCGATCGCTGGCGGCGTGTCAGCCGCAGTAGCTCGCTTTTGAAGAATTAACAGTGCGCCCACAGTCAGTTATGGCTGCGGGCGCATTTATCATTAGCGTTGATTTATTAACGGGTTTGCCAACGGGTGCGTTCGACGGCTCCTTGCCATTCATGCCAGCGTTTTTGCAATCTCCCATGGCGCGCCATGTTTGGCTGGAACGATACGTGATCGGGCAGATAATCTCGCAACTGGCTGGTAGATGCACCTTGCAGCTTCTTGCGCGCCAGCAATCCGGCACCGATAGCGGAAAGTTCAGGGATATCGCTGCGCATCACCGGACAGCCCAATAAATCGGCTTGATACTGCATTAGCCAGTCATTTTTTGTTGGCCCGCCATCAACCATTAACGCGCTGAGTCGAAAACCGTTGTGCTGGCGCATCGCTAAAACAACATCGGCAATCTGATAGGTAATCGACTCCAGTGCCGCACGTACCAGATGTGCGCGTTTCACTCCGCGGCTGAGACCGTGAATCAACCCCCGGGCATCTTCATCCCACCAGGGCGCGCCCAGCCCGGTAAGGGCCGGAACAAAATAGACGCCCAGTGTGGAGTCAACCGTGGCGGGCAGCGTATTGAGCTCATGAAGCAGTTGCTCTTCCGGTAATTCGCTAAGACCTGTGCTATCGGCCATCCATGCGACGGCATCTCCCGTATGCGGAATATTACCTTCCAGCCCGTAGACCAGGGTGTCACCGTCATGCCAGGCTATGGTCGTTGCCAGCGCGCTCACCTCGGACTGCGCCGAGAATACGGGTGCCATAACGGAAGATCCGGTGCCATAGGTCGCTTTGACGCAGCCTTCCATACCCAGCCCATGGGCAAAAAGCGCAGCATGAGAGTCGCCAATCATCGCCAGAATAGGGATTCCATCAGGTATCCTCTCCAGACCTTTTGTTACGCCAAAATGGTGGCTGGAAGGGCAAACTTCGGGCAACGCCTGCTGCGGGATACCGAATAGAGCCAACATCTCGTTATCCCATTGTCCGCTGTTGAGATTGAGCAACTGCGTGCGTGAAGCGTTGGAGATATCGCAACGAAATTCCTCGCCGTGCGTTAAGTTCCACAGTAACCAGCTATCGATGGTCCCGAGACATATTTCCCCTTGCTGTGCGAGCGTCATACCGTTGGGAACTGACTCCAGCAGCCAGCGCATTTTAGAGGCGGAAAAGAGTGGGGCAACGGGTAATCCAGTGATGGATTTTATGTACGCCTCGTGCCCCTGTTCACGTAATGCACGGCAAAAATCGGCCGTGCGCGAACATTGCCAGGTGATAGCAGGGCCGAGAGGGCGACCGCTGGCACGATACCAGCCTATCGCCGTTTCACGTTGATTGCTGATCGCCAGCGCTGCGACGCGTTGTGCGCCGACGCAGGTAATGGCTTGTGCCACAACATCCAGTGATGCGTCCAGAAGTGCATCACCTGACTGTTCAACCCAGCCTTCACGGGGCGTGTGGATCGCCAGCGCGCGGGAGAACTTCGCGACCACCTTTCCCTGACCATCCAGCGCTACGGCTTTGGCATTGGTGGTGCCTTCATCAAGCGCAATAATAATGTCTTTTTGTGCTGACATTGTTTTCTCCAGCCCTTCGGTTTCCCTGAGTATTAGCGATGGAAAAAGGTATCCACCCCGAGATAGCGGGTGAAAGCTTCATGCAGTACCTCTGCGCTGGCGGAATGGTTCATTGCCACGTGATGCTCAAAGCCATTACGACAAATCCATGCCAGTAGGTTCTCCAGATGAGGTACCTGGATTACCGCTCGGCAGCCGACAGTGTCCAGCGGATCGTCAACCGATAGTCCTTCGCCGACGTAGGCTTTGATTTCGCCGGTTAAATCGTCGGTACTCAGGCGGAAGTAGGTCAAGGCACCGCTTTTCATACGACCATGAACTGCACCGCAGGTATTCTCTTTACCGACGGTGGTACCGATGATATCCGCCGTCCCCATCTTCGGGCTGTCCAGACTGGCTGATGCGAAATTACCGCAGTGAAAAAGAACGCATTTATCACGATCGTCGCCGAAATTATTGTTCCAGTCGGCAATGGATGCTGGACTTAAGTTGCTGCTGGCGAGGGCGTACATTGACAACGCGCCCATCACATCCACTTCGCAGGCACTGGGCATTAACTGCCCGGACATCACGCTCATGATTGAGCACACGTTGATGCCTAAATTTTCCTGCAGCGAGGTCCAGCACTGGATGGCAGTCGTATCAATATCATTAGCGATGACCCATTCGCTGATAACGACAAACAGTTTTGCCATGGTGACCAGTTTGTCGGCTGGAATGGCGCTGGCGTCGGCGTTATCCATCAACAGGCGGCGTTTTTCATCCACCCGGATATCGTCGTCGCGCAGTCGTTTGATGCGGGTAAAGACTTCAGACAGATCCAGTGTTTCAACGGCAATACCTAGTCTCTCGAGCAATTTTTCGCTGTAGCGGACGGTGTTAAACCCAGCTGGACGTGCGCCGATAGCGCCGACGCGAACTCCGCGCATGCTGGCGACCACGCGACAGATTTGTTCGAAACGTTTCAGGTCTTGTGCAAACACCTCGCCTGACAGGTCGCAAACATGCTGGGTGGTTAGCGTAAACGGAATACCGTACTGGCGCATGTTATTGCACAGGGAGATCTTGCCGCAGAAGCTGTCACGGCGAGTGGCAAGCCCCATTTTATCCAGGTTGTCTTCCTGCGCCTGGATCAGAACCGGGACATCTAAACCGGAAAGTCGCAGCGTTTCCGCTATCGCTTTTTCATCGCCAAAGTTCGGCAGTAGTACCACCACACCGTGAATCTTGTCGCGGTGAGCGCGGAAAAGTTCAGCACAAACTTTCGCATCCTGACGGGTTTCAACACCGCCGAGTTCTGTCTGCGTATCGTTGAGCATAATGGTGTTAATGCCCAGCCGCTCAAAGAGCACGCTGGCTTGTTCGCGGGCTTCAGCAACCAGATAGCTCGGGAAAAATCCCCGATTGCCAATAATCACCGCCATGGTCAACTGATGAGGAATTCGTGACATCGCTTTCTCCAGTAAGTGTTCTGTTGTTGTTATTGTTTTATCGTGTTGCCAGCAACAGTGCGGTGGCGTTTTTCACGACACCCGCCGCGTCAATTTCATGGTGCGCGCGCGTTGCTGCACGATCGGCTGCGATTGCATATTGGCCATCGGCAATCCCCAATCTACGCAGTGGAATAGCACAGCCAGCTTCTGCCAGCACTTCAGCCACCAGACTTCCCACGCCGCCATTAATGTTATGTTCTTCCACGCTAACCACTGCCTTGCAGTGGGTTAAAGCTGCCAGTAACTGTTGGGTATTGCAGGGACGAATTGACGGTACACTGATTACGCTGGCGTCAATACCCGCCTGTTCCAGCACTGTGGCAGCCTCGACAATTTCATGCACAGTTGAGCCCATTGCCACCAGTGCGACATCCTTTCCTTTGCGCAAAATATCGATATTACCCGGCGCGAACTGGTAGTTTTCGTCGTGTAATTCGGGTAAGGCTTTGCCATCCAGGCGAATATAAACCGGACCTATGTGGCTTAAGGCGTAATCGAGAATCTGTCGGCATTCCACCGGACAGGACGGGGCGTAAATCTCAATATTTCCAAAACCGCGTAGCACGGAAATATCATCAATGCTGTGGTGCGTACTGGCGAGCGGTCCATAGCTGGCCCCTGCGTTCAGGCCAATCAACTTCACGTTGGTATTGTTGTAGCAAATGTCGACTTTAATTTGCTCATTGGCCCGTGAAATCAAGAAGGGTGCAGCGTTACAGGTGACGGCGATTTTACCGCCCAGCGCTAGTCCGGCAGCAGCACCGACCAACGTCTGTTCGGCAATACCCACGTTGACCAGACGACCGGGAAATTCCTTCATAAATGGGGCGATTTTTGCTGTTGATGTTGAGTCAGCCACCACCGGCACAACATCCATTCCACGTTTGACCGCGGCAATTAACGTGTTCACCATGACGGTGGCGAGGTGTTCGCTATTACGCATCTTTCAGTTCCTCCAGCGCCAGTTCAACTTCTTCTCCTTTTGGCACGCGATGGTGCCATTCCGGGCGGCCCTGGATAAAAGAGATCCCGGCTCCTTTGGTGGTGTGTGCAATGACGACATATGGCTTGCCTTCAGGGGTTAATCCTTCCAGCGTGCGCACCACATCACTCATATCGTTCCCGCGACACTCTGTGACTTGCATACCGAAGGCTCGCCATTTTTCATCCAGCGGATCGGTGTTCATGATCTCTTTGGTTGATCCGGCAAGCTGGAGGTTATTTTTGTCGTTGATGATAATCAGGTTATCCAGTTTATAGTGGGCAGCGACCAGTGCTGCTTCCCAGTTGCTGCCTTCGGCCAGTTCACCATCACCGGTGACGACAAACACCCGGCGTTTGCTGTTGCTGCGTTTAGCCGCCAGCGCAATCCCTACTGCAACCGGCAGACCGTGACCAAGAGCTCCGGTATTCAATTCAATTCCTGGCGTTTTATGTTTTACCGGATGCCCCGGCAGATGCGAATCAGCGTGTTGATAGGTCGCCAGCCAGTCCACAGGAATAAAACCGGCTTCCGCCAGGACACAGTAGTAACCGCCCACAGCGTGACCTTTTGACTGGATGTAGATATCGCGCTCGTCGCTCTCTTTAATCTCCGGGGAGCAATTCAGGATGCGAAAATAGAGTGCTGTCAGCAGTTCAACCTGCGACAGGTCTGCGCCAGTGTGCCCGCCAGCCGGGCTTTCAGCATTCAACACAATAATGCGGCGACGCACGGCACGTGCTTTCTTTTCTAGCTCAGGTATTGAGAGCGAAAACGGATTCATAAGACACCTCTTGAATGTTTAATCTTGAGTGAATAAATATTCCATGTGAGTGCAGTAGTGCAACTGTCTCTCTACCCACTACGTAATCTGCAGATAAAACAGTCAGTCGTTATTGGTTAGAATAAATATTCACTACTGATTTATTATTCATGATTAAAGATATGCCTTGTCTGGCGGTTTGTCTACGGCTTGTGCCGCCAAATTTTGGAGAAAAGAGAAAAGGATCACACTAACGTGATAACTGGAAAGGTACTGATGACTTGTTATCTATTCAGGTATGAATAAAAATAACAGGCAGTTTATCAGGGGGAATGCCATGTCAAAGCAGGATGAACAGCGGTTGCTGGTTAAGATTGCCACGCTTTACTACGCCGAAAATAAAAAACAGTCTGAAATCGCCACGCTGCTGCATTTGTCGCAGTCCTTTGTCTCCCGTGCTTTAACACGTTGTCAGAAAGAAGGGCTGGTGAAAATCACCGTCGTACAGCCGACCAATATCTTTGTGGCGCTGGAAAAAGCCATTGAAGAGCAGTTTGGTATTCGTCAGGCGATTGTCGTGGATGTCGGCGACAACCCCAGCAATACGCAAATTAAGCATGCTATTGGCAGTGCGGCGGCGCATTACGTTGAAACCCGCTTGCGAGCCGAGGACCTGGTTGGAATTTCCTCCTGGAGTAGCACCATTCGCTGTATGGTCGATGAGATGCACCCGCAAAATATCCGCGCGGCGGGGGTAATCCAACTGCTGGGCGGCGTAGGGCCGAATGGTAACGTGCAGGCCACGATTCTTACGCAACAGTTGGCAGCGCACCTTGGCTGTCCGGCCTGGCTGCTGCCTTCACAAAGTATTGAGCATTCGGTTGAAGAGCGTACACGGTTGGTTAACAGCCCTGACGTTGCCGCGGTGGTTGAAAAGTTTGCTGAAGTGGATGTGGCAATTGTCGGTATTGGCGAACTGGAGCCTTCTCAATTGCTGAAAAACTCAGGCAACTACTACAACGAAGAAATGTTGCGACTGCTCGCCGAGCGCGGCGCAGTAGGCGATATCTGTCTGCATTATTACGATGCAGCAGGTAACCCGGTACTCAGCCATGAGGAAGACCCGGTCATCGGAATGGAGCTTTCGCAGATCCGGGATTGTAACCACGTGATTGCTTTGGCTGGTGGTGTGGAAAAACAGAATGCGATACGCGGGGCATTGCAGGGGAATTATATTGACGTATTGATCACCGACTACCCGACAGCCCGCAGTCTGGTGAAAGGGTGATGTCACGGTGAGTTAAACAATTGACAGCCCCAGGAGACCCCTGGAGCTGTCTGGTTGTGCATATCAGACTTTTCAGAGGGGATTACTGACTTTCCATCGCCGCCTTTTGTGCTACCACCGCGGCTTTTTGCTGCATCCGGTTTTGCATCTGGTCGATGATGACCGCGACGATAATCACGATACCTTTAATCACCATTTGCCAGAACTCGCTGACGCCCATCATCACCAGACCATCGGCCAGAAAACCGATAACGAAAGCGCCAATCAGCGTGCCTAAAATCGTGCCCCGTCCACCGGCCAGTGACGTACCGCCGAGAACCACTGCGGCAATGGCGTTCATCTCAAATGCCGTACCGTTGGCCGGATGGCTGGCGGAAAGCTGTGCCGAGACCACAATTCCAGCAATCGCGGCACACAGTCCGGATAGGGTATACACCCAGATTTTCACCTGTTTTACTTTTACCCCTGACAGCTCAGCAGCGCGTTCGTTATCCCCGATGGCGTAAACGTGGCGACCAAAGGGTAGACGACGAGCGACGTAAGCAATGACCAGTGCCAGCACAATCATCATCCAGATGGCCCACGGAATCCCAAACAGTGTACCGGCACCAATCTCATCAAAACCGGTATTGCCGAGCTGCGGATTGCCGGAAAGCCCGGGAAAGGTTTGCCCATCGGAGGTCAGCATCGCCGCCCCGCGCAAAACGTACATGGTTCCGAGCGTACAAATAAACGGTGCGACGTTATAGTGGGTGATGATCCAACCATTCGCCGCGCCAATCAGCCCACCAATCAACAAGACGACAGGCACAATCACCCAGACGCTGGGGAAAATTGCGATGCCGAACATTGGCAATACAATGCCTTTAGTGATTAGCCATCCTGCGACCATGCCGCACAGCCCAAGCGTAGCGCCAATTGAGAGATCAATCCCGGCGGTAATAATGACAAACGTGATCCCCAGAGCCAGAAAGGCGTTAATGGCGATATGCTTGATCATAATGACCATGCTGCCGCCAGAGAGAAATCCCGGTACGGTGAAGGCAAAGAACCCGACGATTAAAAACAGTGCAATAAAAGTGCGCAGTTTTAGGATTAGCAGCAGGATATTTTCCCGAGAGAAGGCGACTGTGGAGCGAGGCGCGATGGCGGCAGATTGTAGTGTTTTCATATCAGAACCCCTGAGCACTTGCGGTTACCAGCGCCGATTCTTCGGCACGATCGCGGGCGATATCGGCAGTTAGCTTGCCGCCGGACATCACCAGAATGCGGTCAGAAACCGCCATAATTTCTTTTAAATCTGAGGTGGAGAAGACCACAGCAATACCCTGCTGGGAAAGCTGGACCATCATGCGGAACACATCGGCTTTCGCCCCGACATCGATGCCGCGTGTGGGTTCGTCAAGAAATAGAATTTTGGGATTGGTGAGCAGAGAGCGACCAATCACCACTTTTTGCTGGTTCCCCCCGCTCAGCGCCTGAATTTCAACCTCTGGCGAGGAGACTTTTATCGACAGATTGCCAATTGTGCTGGCGACCACGGCCTCTTCATCTTTGCGGGCAATGGCAAAGCCACGTTGCAGACGCCGCCAAAGGCTGGCAATGGTCAGATTGGTGGCGACGGATGAAATGGGGAAAATCCCTGTGCGCTTGCGATCCTCCGGCACCAGACTCATTCCCATACGGATGCGATCGGCGGTGGTTAAGCGCTGCGGGACCGGTTTGCTGTCGAGCCACAGTTTTCCGAGGTAGTTGCGCTCAGTACCTAACAAGCACTCGAACAATTCGGTTCGCCCAGCCCCCATAAGTCCATAGATACCGACAATTTCACCGGCGTGAACGTTAAAGGTGACGTCATTGACGACTGCGCTGCCAGCGGTATTCACGCAGGTGATATGTTCAGCTTCCAGAACCGGAGCTCCAAACGTGCGGCCGGGTTCGAGAAAGTTGCTTACCGGATCACTGCCCAACATCTCACGCACAATCCACGGGACATCGATGTCGATAACCTTGGCTTCGGCTTGAAATTTACCATCGCGTAAAATAGTGATCACATCGCCAATTGCCATCAATTCTTCGAGACGATGGGAGATATAGATTATCGACACGCCCTGGCGAGTAAGTTCACGGATCACGCGAAACAGAATCTCGACTTCAGTTTTACTGAGCGCTGAGGTGGGTTCATCAAGAATCAGGATATCTGCATCTTCAGCCAGTGCTTTGGCGATTTCGACCAGCTGTTGCTGCCCTACTTTGAGATTGCCAACCAGGTCGCGCGGTGATATCGGCTGATCGAGCCGGGTTAATAATTCCGCGGTGCGTTTCTCTTGCTCGGCCTCATTGATGGGGGCCACGCCTTTTTGAATCTCCCGACCGAGGAAAATGTTTTCCGCGACGGTGAGGTTCTCAAACAGGTTTAACTCCTGATGCACCATACCAATTCCATGTGCCGCAGCATCCCGGGTGCTGGCAAAGCGCACGGGATTTCCATTGAGCGACATCTCACCGCTACTGGGTTGCTGAACGCCAGCTAGGATCTTCATCAACGTCGATTTCCCCGCACCATTCTCACCAATAATCACATTCACCTTGCCACGCCAGACCTGATAATCGACGCTGTCCAGCGCAATTGTGCCGGGAAACAGCATTGAAATGGCATGCGTGCGCAGGATGATGTCATCAGCTGAGGTATTGCGCATTAGTGAGCCTCCTGTTCCAGCGTCAGTGCTGCTGCGTTTTCCGCTTTTCCAGCATTCAACGTCACGGCAAACAGCACCGTGGCAGTTTTCCCTTGCCAGCTAGTGTCTACGGCGGGTAACTGTTTCGCCGCTTCACGGTTATAAGCCCGTGACAGTTGGGCAAACTGAACCTGGTTAGTAAAATCTTCAAACTTGAAACCACTGGCATCGCGAATAGCATTGCCACGCATTACCGGGCCAATCTGAATCGTGACGGGCATATCATTGACCCTCACCACGATGGTGTGCTCTCGCCCATTGGTGGTGTCGACGCTATCAATCTGGCTGGTCAGGCGTACAAACACGCTTTCGGGAGCGGGTGAGGGGGCCTTCAGGCGAGTGGTCAGCGCTGAAGCATCCAGAACATGTTGCTGTGCCGCTTCCAGGACGCGGGATTGCCAGGTTTGTTGCGCGATCTGATCGGGAGTCTGGTTGTCGAAACTGGCTTTGGCCTGAGGATCGGCCGGGATAATTGGTTTGCCGTTTTCGTCGAGGTCAACTACCGTACAGGCCGTCAGCAACAGGGTGGCGCATCCAACCAGCGCGGCACCCCATTGTGTTAACGACATAGTGCCTCCGCTTAGTGGCTCAGGTTGAACTTGTTCAGCTTGCTGGCATTGGTTTCGTCAATCAGCACGCAATCCATGAGCTGTTTTTCTTCTTTCTGGGCTTTGCCGTTTTTCAGATAGTAATCCGCCTGCTCAACAGCCATTTGTGCCTGCTGCCAGCCGGGCTGCAGTACTGTCGCTTTAATATTGCTTTTATTAATGATTGAATCGCGGGTGTAGTCGCTGCCATCAAAACCGACCACGATGACATTATTTTTCCCCGCCGCTTTTAATGCGGCTTCTGCACCCAGCGCCATAGTGTCGTTACCTGAGATCACGCCTACGATATCTGGGTTGGTTTGTAGAATGGCTTCCATTCGGGTAAAGGCTTCGGTTTGGCTCCAGTTTGCCGTCTGCTGGGCTACCATTTTCATGTCCGGATAGTCATCGAGTACATCGTGATACCCCTGCGAGCGTACATGGGCGTTGGTGTCGGATTGACGTCCCAGCAGTTCAACGTACTTCCCTTTTCCGTCCAGTAACCTGGCGAACTTCTCTGCGCCGAGCTGTGCGCCTTGATAGTTATTCGACACGATTTGCGCCACCGCGATACCGGTTTTATTGATTTCGCGATCGATCAGAAAAGCAGCTACACCCGCTGCTTTGGCTTTTTCCAGCGGCCCTACGGTGGCATCTGCACCCGCATTATCGAGAATGATCGCTTTTGCTTTACGAGCAATAGCAGTCTCAATCAGTTGGTTTTGTTTATTGACGTCATCATCATGAGAGGCAACCAGCGTGGCGTATCCCAGCTCTTTTGCTTTGGCGACTGCACCGTCGGCTTCGGCTTTAAAAAACGGGTTATCGTGAGAAGGGGTAATAATCGCAATCAGTCCGTTGTCGGCAGCATACAGCGAACCCGATGTGGTAAGGATCGAGGCCAGTAATACGGATTTAATCAAGGTCTTGTTCATCTCTTTCTCCACTTTGAATATTTATTCAAATATGATTTATTATTCAAGTTAACGATAAGTCGAGATAATCGAACTGTCTACGATTTGCGCAGCTAATTTCTTAAAAAGAGAAAAGGATCACGATCCTGATGGTGAGAATGGAAATAACGTCACGATATTTTTATCACGCTGAAACCAATGAACGTTAACTTCTTGATTGCCGAGGTTTGCCGAAAATGACGGCATGATTTGTAATGTTAATTGCTGAGTCGTGAGTGCGGTGATTTTTGCGCTGGTGAAACCTGGTAGCCCCGATGCCTGATTGGAAAACGCCTTATACAGGCTCTCCTTTGCGCTGAATACCAGGGTTAAGGCGAGCGGAAAGGGCAGGCAGGTATGCTGCAAAATCTGATGTTCGTGGTTATCAATAATGCCATCAGCCAGCTCAACTGCGGTTTGTGGTGTAAAAATAGCTTCTATATCCAGCCCAATGGGATGCGTTGATACGACCGCCAGCGCCGTTGTTGCGCTATGGCTGATGCTGCCAAACAGATCCTGCGGCCACAATGGTTGGCGTTGCACACCGATGCCGGGCACGGTTTTGTGGCCAAATTCACACAGTGCGTGGACTGCGGCAATGCGTCCCGCTAAGTGCTCAGCTTTACGTTTACGCCCACTGGAGTGGAGCTGAGTGTGGTGGGGAAGCCAGAGCAGGTCGTGCTCATGGAAAGTGTCGGGATCAAATTCGACAATGTGCAGCGTATGATCTGCGAAAGGGAGCGGGATGTGCGTTGTGTGCATGATTTCTTACGGTTTCCCTCTCCCCGCAGCGAGGAGAGGGAAAAACATTATCAGAAGTGTGTGTTAACGCTCATGAACCACGTCCGGCCCGGTTCGTTATAGGTGTATGCGCCAGCGCCCGCCATGTAATAGCCAGTTTTGTTGTCGCTGGTGGTTTGGGCATTACCTTCACGCCACAGACGTTTGTCGAAGACGTTATCCACGCCGCCGGTCAGGCTGACGTTTTTCGTCACATCCCAGGTCGCACTCAGGCCGACAATGCTGTATGGACTCACTTCCTGGGCTGAACTGCCAGTCACCGGTTTCCCCTGGTAATCGTATTTTTTCGGCTGCTGTTTGCCGTACCAGGTGAAGGTGGATTGCAATGACAGATCTTCGCGTGCCTGCCAGCTCAGGGTTGAGTTCAGCGTGTATTCAGGAATAATCGACAGGCGTTCGCCGGTCTCTTTATTCTTACTTTGCAGCATGTAGGTAATGTTGTTGGTCCAGGTAACGGTCTCGCTAACCGGCACGTTCAACGTCCCTTCCAGACCTTCCACCACCGCTTTAGGCACGTTTTCCCACTGATAGATATCGGTGTAGGTTGTTGTTGTTTTACCTGTGGTCGGGTTTTGCTGGGTAATCGATGTTCTGCTTAACGGTACGGTTCCTGCTTCAATCTTGTTGCGATAATCGTTGCGGAACCAGGTTACTCCGGCCAGCCAGCCATCACGTTTGAACTCCAGACCAATCTCTTTGTTGATACTGGTTTCGGCCTTCAGATCATCGTTGCCCATCATGTAGCAACCAATACCGGTCGCTGAGCCGGTGGCGTAGCAACCCTGACCTTTACTGTACAGAATGTAGTTCGGGTTGAGCTGATACAGGCTTGGCGCTTTATAGGCGCGCGCAATCCCCATCTTCAGGGTGAAGTCATCGCCCAGACCTTGGGACAGGTTCAGGGACGGACTCCAGTTATCGCCCACAATGCTGTGATGATCGAAACGCAAACCTGGCGTCAGCATGGTGCTGTCGGTCAGTTCCATGTTGTTTTCAGCAAACAGAGAGAAAATCTCTGCGTCTGAGTACGGGCTGCGGTTGGTGCTGCTGGACCCTGGAATATCACCGCCCATAAAGGTCTGCGAATTGGACAACATGTCCTTCATGCGCTGCTGGTTCCATTCGGTACCGAGCGTCAGATTTTGGTTAACCAGCAGATCTAACGGAATGCTGATTTCACTGTGCAGCATGACGTCACTCAGGTCGGCGTCGAGGTATTTTTGTGACGCATTCGGGTCGAAAATCCCTTCGGTACCCCCCGCCAGGCCCTCCGGCGTACGGGAGTTGCGCGTATGTTCATACTGCACCCAGTTACTGGTAGTGACGCCGTTATCCCAGCCGCCGTTCCAGGTCAGAGAGTAGTTCTGGCGGTAAAGACGGTTGGTCTCTTTCCCGTAGTTATCTTTCACCAGTTGGTTGGTGTTGGTGTTTTGAGTGTCGCCCGCATACAGGTTGCCCTGACGGCTATAGCCAGCCTCCAGTTCCAGTGACTGGAGCGGGGCGAAATCCCAGCGAACCACGCCGTTAATGTCTTTGTTGATCACCCCTTCACGACCGGCCGGTAAAGTATTTGAATACGTGCCGGTACGTTCTGACTGATGACCCTGGTTGATATCCCACGCGTCGGCCTGGGTTTTATCGAGATTACCGTACAAACGGAAGCTGAAATCCCCGCCCAGCGGACCGTTCAGGCTAAAGTTGGTGCGTTTGGTTGAACCTTCGTCTTTATGTTCCGGGGCGTTGAAATAGGTATCCCAGGAGCCGTGCCATTCGTTGCTGCCTTTTTTGGTGATGATATTCACCACGCCGCCAGCCGCACCGTTGCCATAGCGTGCCGCGGCAGGACCGCGCAGCACTTCAATACGTTCGATCATTTCTGGTGGCACCCAGGCGGTATCGCCGCGGGTATCACGCTCGCCGCGCCAGCCCTGACGCACAGAGTTACGGCTGGTTACCGGTTTGCCGTCGATCAGAATCAGGGTGTTTTCCGGCCCCATGCCGCGAATATCGATTTGGCGGTTGTTGCCGCGTTGACCGCTGGTTGAGTTACCGGTCAGGTTGACGCCTGGCATGGTACGAATGATTTCCGACACATCGCGAGCGGGAGGATTCTTACGAATTTCATCAGCGGTAATGGTTGAAACGCCCGGTGCCTGCAGGTTCTGCTGGGCGGCGGTAACCACGATGGTGTCTTCATGAGAGACAGCGGCGCTATCGGTTTGATCTTCTGCCATCGCTGGCAGGGCTACCCCGTAAATCCCTAAATTGACCAATAAGGCCAGTGAATGAATCTTGTTGTTCATTGTATGTCCTGCTGTTCTTTTAGCCACGAGTACCAATGTGCCGTGGTGCGGCATTTGGTCTGATGTCGCCCGCATCCGCGTAAACCCTCCCTTCCAGAAAAAGTACGCAGTGCCAGGCCGGTTTATAAGTGGTGAAAAACTGTGCGCGCTTCCCACAGCGCGACAATACGCTATTGCAAATGCAAATAGTTATCAATAATATTATCAATATATTTCACGCTAGATCATAAAATTTGACAATAAACATGGGGTTATGGCGGTGACGACGTTAAAGATGGGAAGCGAGGCGTGGTGGCAGTCAAAAAAAGGCCCGGAGTGGGAGCGTGAAGACAACGGAAATTATCGGGTAACCTTCTGGTGGCGCGACCCGCAGGGAACGGAAAAAGAGTCAGCCATTCATCGCGTATGGGTCTATATCACCGGCGTCACCGACCACCATCAAAATGCCACCCCTCAGTCGATGCAACGCATTGACGGAACAAATGTTTGGTGCTGGAGTGTTTCCCTCAGCGCCAACTGGCGCGGCAGTTACTGTTTTATCCCAACAGAACGAAATGATATTTTTGCCGCGCAGACGCCGGGCGAAGCGCCTGACCGAACCGTGCTGCGTGAAGGCTGGCGGCAATTGTTGCCGCAGGCTATTGCCGATCCCCTCAATCCGCAGAGTTGGCAGGGCGGTCGTGGCCATGCGGTGTCTGCGCTGGAAATGCCTGATGCACCCGTACAACCGGGATGGGATCGACCTGAAAACCCCGACTCGCCCGCAGTTTGCCTGCAATGGCGTAGCGCCAGACTCGGCAATACACGCCGCGTGTGGGTGTTTACCACTGGTGAAGCCCAACCGGAAGCGCGTCCGCTGGCCATCCTGCTGGACGGACAGTTTTGGGCACAAAGTATGCCGGTCTGGCCTGCGCTGACTTCACTCACCCATCGCGGACACCTCCCGCCCGCCGTTTATCTCCTGATTGATACCATCGACACGGCTCACCGCAGCCGCGAATTGCCGTGTAATGCGGATTTTTGGTTGGCGGTACAGCAGGAGTTATTGCCGCTGGTGAAGACCACGACCGCGTTCAGTGACGACCCGCAGCGTACCGTCGTCGCCGGGCAAAGTTTTGGCGGGCTGTCATCGCTGTATGCCGGGCTTAACTGGCCCGCGCGCTTTGGCTGCGTGCTCAGCCAGTCAGGCTCTTATTGGTGGCCGCATCGCGGTGGTCATCAGGATGGGGCGATCGTTGAGCAACTGAAGAGCGGAAAGATAAGCGCCCAGGGGCTGCGTATTGTCCTGGAAGCCGGGATCCGCGAGCCCATTATTTATCGCGCAAATCAGGCGCTATATGCCCAGTTACCCTCTGCACCACAGTCTATTTTCTGGCGTCAGGTTGATGGTGGACACGATGCGCTTTGCTGGCGCGGCGGACTGATGCAAGGGCTGATCACGCTCTGGCAACCGCTTACCGACACGATTTAACCGGACGATGTTCCACGACAGGAGTTGAGTATGGAATTCAGTAACCCCTTCGATAATCCGCAGGGCCAGTTTTACATTCTGCAAAATCCCCAACGTCAGTTTAGCCTTTGGCCGCAGCAATGCTCACTTCCTGCTGGCTGGACGGTCGCGTGCGAACCCCAATCACAGGAAGCCTGCCAGCAATGGCTGGATGCAAACTGGACCACGCTGACGCCAGCGAACTACGTCGATGTGCAGGAGGCTCCATGACTCAACGTTTACCGTTAGTTGCGGCTCAGCCGGGGATCTGGATGGCGGAAAAACTCTCCACATTGCCCTCAGCGTGGAGCGTGGCGCACTACGTAGAATTAACCGGCGAACTGGACGCACCGTTGCTGGCGAAAGCGGTAGTGGCGGGTCTTGAGCAGGCCGATACCCTACGGATGCGGTTTAGCGAAGATAACGGCGAGGTCTGGCAATGGGTAGACTCTGCGCTTGCCTTTGCGCCACCAGAAATTATCGATCTGCGCGAAAAATCCGATCCGCATGCGGCAGCGCGCGCCTTGATGCAGGCAGACCTGCAGCAGGACATCCGTGCTGATGGCACTAAGCCGCTGGTTTTTCACCTGCTCATTCAGGTGGGAGAAAAGCGTTGGTATTGGTATCAGCGTTACCATCATCTGCTGGTTGATGGCTTCAGTTTCCCGGCCATTACCCGCCAGATAGCCGCAATTTACCGCGCATGGCTGCATGGCGAGCCCACGCCGGAATCACCTTTTACGCCATTTTCTGAGGTGGTGGAAGAGTATCAACAGTATCGGCAAAGCGATGCCTGGCAACGCGACGGCGCCTTCTGGACCGAGCAGCGAAAGCAACTCCCACCTCCGGCTTCGCTGTCTAACAAACCCCTGCCAGGGCGGTCGGCCAGCGCGGATATTATTCGTCTGAAGTTAACCGCGCCTGAAGGGGAGTTTCGCCGGCTTGCGGCACGTATGCCAGACGTTCAGCGTTCGGATCTGGCCCTTGCGCTGGTGGCGCTGTGGCTCGGACGTTTATGCAGCCGAATGGAATATGCCGCCGGGTTTATCTTTATGCGGCGTATGGGGTCGGCGGCGCTCACGTCCACCGGACCGGTTTTAAACGTCCTGCCATTTGGCGTGCAGTTGAATGCGGCAGAAAGCTTGCCTGCACTTGCCCAACGACTGGCCGCACAGTTGAAGAAAATGCGCCGACATCAGCGATATGATGCTGAGCAAATTGTTCGCGACAGTGGGCGCGCAGCCGGTGCCGAACCGCTGTTTGGCCCGGTACTGAACGTGAAAATATTCGACTATCAACTGAATATTCCTGGCGTTCAGGCGCAAACCCATACGTTGGCGACAGGTCCAGTGAACGATCTGGAGCTGGCGCTGTTCCCGGATGAAAACGGCGGGCTGAGTATTGAAATCCTGGCCAATAAACAGCGCTACGATGCCGCGACGCTGGCGCAACATGCATCACGTTTAACCGCGCTTATCGCGCAGTTTGCCGACAATCCGTCGCTATGCTGCGGCGATGCCGGGATGCTGTTGCCGACAGAACATGAGCGGCTGGCGAAGATTAACGACACGACCGTGGCGATCCCGTCCACCACGCTGAGCGCGCTGGTAGCACAGCAGGCCGATAAAACGCCGGATGCCCCGGCGCTGGCTGATGCCCGCTATCAGTTTAGCTATCGTGAAATGCGCCAACAGGTTGTGGCGCTGGCGCGCCGCCTGCGCGAGCGTGGCGTACAGCCTGGTGACAGCGTTGCCGTGGCATTACCGCGTTCCGTGTTCCTCACGCTGGCGCTGCACGGTATTGTTGAGGCGGGAGCCGCCTGGCTGCCATTGGATACCGGATACCCGGACGATCGCCTGCGGATGATGCTCGAAGACGCGAAGCCAAAATTGTTGATCGCGACCGAAGAGCAACTGGCGCGCTTTAGCGATATTCCGGAGCTGGAAAGTCTGTGCTACAACGCGCCGCTGCCAGAAGAGGATGCTGCACCGCTGGCGCTATCTCAACCTAATCATACGGCCTATATTATTTTTACTTCCGGTTCTACCGGCAGACCAAAAGGGGTGATGGTTGGGCAAACAGCCATCGTTAACCGTTTGCTGTGGATGCAAAATCACTATCCTCTGACCGCGGATGATGTGGTGGCGCAAAAAACGCCGTGCAGTTTTGACGTCTCGGTATGGGAGTTTTTCTGGCCGTTTATTGCCGGGGCAAAACTGGTCATGGCAGAACCTGAAGCGCACCGCGATCCGCTGGCGATGCAGCAGTTCTTTGCGCAGTCAGGGGTGACGACCACGCACTTTGTTCCCTCTATGCTGGCCGCTTTTGTTGCTTCACTGACGCCGGAAACCGCACGGGAGAGCTGTGCCTCGCTGAAACGGGTATTCTGCAGCGGCGAAGCCTTACCTGCAGATTTATGCCGCGAATGGGAACAGTTGACTCATGCGCCACTGCACAATTTATACGGGCCAACGGAAGCGGCAGTCGATGTGAGCTGGTATCCGGCCTGGGGGGACGATCTCGCTGCCGTAACGGGCAATAGCGTGCCGATTGGCTATCCGGTATGGAATACCGGTTTACGGATCCTGGACGCCATGATGCGCCCGGTGCCCTTTGGCGTGGCAGGTGATCTCTATCTGACGGGGATCCAACTGGCGCAAGGATACTTGGGGCGAGCGGATCTAACCGCGAGCCGCTTTATCGCCGATCCATTTAACCCTGGTGAACGCATGTACCGTACCGGGGATGTGGCGCGCTGGCTGGAGAATGGCGCAGTGGAATACCTCGGGCGCAGCGATGACCAGCTTAAAATTCGCGGACAGCGCATTGAGCTCGGTGAGATTGATCGGGTGATGCAGCAACTGCCAGATGTCGAACATGCCGTTGCCCACGCCTGCGTATTCAACCAGGCGGCGGCGACAGGCGGCGATGCACGACAGTTGGTGGGGTATCTGGTGTCGGAATCGGGGTTACCGCTGGATACGTCTGCATTGCGAGAAACTCTGCGTGAAAAACTGCCTGCGCATATGGTGCCGACGGTATTGTTGCAACTGGCGGAGCTGCCGCTGAGTGCAAACGGTAAACTGGATCGTAAAGCGCTGCCGATGCCGCAGTTGACGTCGCGTACGTCAGGACGTGCGCCGCGAGCAGGGACTGAAACCGCCATCGCGCAGTCTTTTGCGGCTTTGCTGGATTGCGAGGTTAATGACGTAGAGGCTGACTTCTTTGCGCTTGGCGGACATTCGCTGCTGGCGATGAAACTGGCAGCGCAGTTGAGCCGGATTTTTGAGCGTCAGGTAACGCCTGGGCAGATAATGGTGGCTTCTACTGTTGAACAACTGAGTGCACTGCTGGAGAGCAATGATGATGAACAGTCGCAGCGTCTGGGATTCGAGACGCTGCTGCCGCTGCGTGAAAGTCATGGACCAACGCTGTTTTGCTTCCATCCGGCGTCGGGTTTCGCCTGGCAGTTTAGCGTGCTGTCGCGTTACCTCAGTCCGCAGTGGTCGATTATTGGCATTCAGTCGCCGCGACCGGATGGCCCTATGCAGACGGCGGAAAACCTTGATGCGGTATGCGAACATCACCTGGCAACGCTGCTCAGCCAGCAGCCTCATGGTCCCTATTATTTATTAGGCTACTCGCTAGGGGGGACGTTGGCGCAGGGAATCGCCGCACGCTTACATGCCAGAGGAGAGACAGTTGCATTCCTGGGGCTGCTGGATACCTGGCCGCCGGAAACGCAAAACTGGCAGGAAAAGGAGGCCAATGGGTTGGATCCCGCGGTACTGGCCGAGATCGAGCGTGAACGTGAAGCGTTTCTGGCAGCGCAGCAGGGGAATGCGTCAGAGGCCTTATTTAATGCTATCGAAGGCAACTACGCCGATGCGGTTCGCCTGCTCACCACGGCACACAGCGTGCCGTTTGCTGGTCACGCCACGCTGTTCGTCGCTGAGCGCACCTTAGTGCCGGGGGTCAGTCCTGAACGCAGTTGGTCACCGTGGATATCCAGTCTGGATGTATATCGTCAGGATTGCGCGCATGTTGATATCATAACCCCTGAAGCGTTTGAGAAGATTGGGCCTGTCATGCGTGACCTGCTCCAAAATATCCAATAAACGTCATCGGGTCAGCGTGTTAAACGCTGACCCGTGTAGTCATCCCTATAGAGATGACTGGGTATGAATTTTCGGTGTACGCCCAAGCGGCACCACTAACGGCGTTCCGGCAACCGGATCGTCGATAATCATACAGCGCAGACCATAGATTTTTTCAATAAGCTGCGCGGTGACGATCTCTTTCGGCGCACCCTCGGCAACAATTTTTCCGTCACGCAGCGCAATCAGATGCGTCGCATAGCGACATGCCTGATTAAGATCGTGCAGAACGGCGGCCAGCGTATACCCTTTCTCCCGGTTTAGCTCACTCAGCAGCTCCAGCAGATCGATCTGATGGCTGATATCCAGCCATGTGGTAGGTTCGTCGAGCAGCATAATCGACGTTTCCTGCGCCAGCACCATCGCAATCCATGCGCGCTGGCGTTGTCCACCGGAAAGGGTATCCACACTTTGTGACGCAAGATGAGTGATTCCCGTCGCCTGCATTGCGTTTGAGACCGCGATTTCATCCTCATTTCGCCAACGGGTAAACAATGGCTGGTGCGGGTAGCGCCCACGGGCAACCAGCTCCTGTACCGTAATATCACCCGGCGTGGTGGCGTTCTGCGCCAACAAACCTATTCTGCGAGCAACCTCTTTGCTGGCATAGTGCTGGATATGCTCGCCGTCGAGCCAGACCTTACCGTGCGCGGGCGTCATCAGACGACTAAGCGTGCGCAGTAGTGTTGATTTTCCGCAGCCGTTTGGCCCGATAATTGCGGTGAAGTGACCGTCTGGAATCGACACATTGAGGTTTTCCGCTACGGTAAATTTGCCATAACCCAGCGTTAACTGGTCGCCACGCAAACGGGCTACTGATTCGATCATTTTTTGCGGGACTCCTGAATTAACAAGACGATAAGATAAATACCGCCGAGGCTTACGGTGACAACGCCCACCGGAAGCTGATAAGGCATAAACAGCTGTTGGGCGCATAAATCCGCCATCAACAGCAGCAACGCGCCACACAGCGCCGACAGGGTTAATCCCCAGCGCGATGTGCCGCTAATCCGCCGCGCGATATGTGGGGCGACAAGGGCAATAAACGAGATAGGGCCAGCCAGCGCGGTGGCGGCAGCGGTCAGTACAACCGCAACCAGCATCATCATCAGACGTGAGCGCTCTACGCTGACGCCAAGCGCACAGGCGCTGTCATCACCCATTTCCAGTAAACGCATTCGGCGCACCAGCAGCGTGGCGCACACCAGCATAAGGATAATCAGTGGGGCAGAAGGCCAGGTTTTGGCCCAGGTCAGGCCATTGAGCGATCCGGCGTTCCACAGTCCGGCGGTCAGCGCGGTTTCTAATGATGCCTTCAGCAGTAGCCAGGTGTTGAACGCAACCAGCATGGCGCGTATGCCGATCCCAATAATAATCAGCCGGAAGGTGTCGATACCATTGCGCCAGGCGAGCGCCCAGACCACCAGAGACGTCAGGACCCCGCCAACCATGGCCGCAAGCGCGATAGCGGTGAGATGCTGTCCGAACAGCACCATTGCCACCAGCACACCGCTCCAGGCACCGGTATTGAAACCCATCACATCCGGGCTGCCCAGCGGGTTGCGCATCAGCGACTGGAATATTGCACCGCTCACGCCGAGCGCCGCGCCTATCAATAGCGCCATCAGCACGCGTGGCAAACGCCATTCGGTCACCACCAGCGTAATACTGCGCGGCGCATCGCCAAGCAGAGCGGCAATAATTTGCTGGGTTTCCAGCGTCACGACGCCGCTACGCAGGCTCCACAAGCCAACGGCGAGACAACCTACAACCAGCAGCAGGCTGCTGACTATCAGGCGGCGGGAGAGGTGCATCATGCGCCACCCCCGCGCGGTTTCCGGCGTACCAGAAAGATAAGCACCGGCGCGCCGATAAATGCGCTGACCACTGAAACGCGCAGTTCGCCGGGGACAATCAGGCGACCGATGATATCGGCAATTAGCAACAGAGAGGGGGTTGCCAGCAGGGTAACGGGCAGCGACCAACGGTGATCTGCCCCCACCAGCCAGCGCGCCATATGCGGCATCATCAGGCCGATAAAGGCGATAGGGCCGACAATCGCGGTCGCACTGCCGCACAGTACGGTAATCACCAACAGGCCAATAAACTGCGTGCGAGCGACTTTGCTGCCAAGCGCGGTGGCGGTGTCGCTCCCGAGGCTCAGGCTATTCAGAGCACGGCTAAGGAACAACGCGACAGCCGCGGCAATCAGTACCGGCACCAGGACGACCTTCAGCGTTTGCAGGCTGCGGATATCCAATGAACCGGCCTGCCAGAAACGCAACTGATCGTAGACATCCGGGTTGAGCAGGGCGATTCCGGTGGATAATCCTTCCAGCACCGCGCCCAGCGCAACGCCCGCCAGCGTCAGACGCACCGGGCTTAACTGCCCGCCGCCCTGGCTGCCGGTAAAGGCCACTATAAGCGACGCGGCCAGCGCCCCGGAAAAGGCCATCAGCAGTTGCTCTTGCGCAGAGGAAAAGCCGAACAGTGCGGCTCCCAGCACAATAGCGAAGCTGGCACCGGAGTTAACGCCCAGAATACCGGGATCGGCGAGAGGGTTACGCGTGAGCGTTTGCATTAATGCACCAGCCAGACCCAGCGCCCCACCGGCGAGCAGCCCCGCCAGCGTGCGCGGCAGTCGCGCGTCCAGCACGATGGTGCAATCAGCGCTTTGACAACTGCCGGTAAGTGCATCCAGCACCACGGAGGCAGGTAGCGACTTGGCGCCAATAACCAGACTTAATACCGTGGTGAGAACAAGTAATAACAATAGTCCGGGCACGGCGAAGGCACGTGTCGCGGAAACAGAGCATGACATATCAACTTCCCTGATAATGATAGTAATTATCGTTATCGATCTTATTTGGATATGTTAGCATGTGCAGCCATCGAATGGATATTGAAAAAGTACCTGGTAAGGCTCTGTAATGAATCGACAATCCTGGCTGCTCAATCTCAGCCTGTTAAAGACCCACCCTGCATTTCGCGCCGTCTTCCTCGCCCGTTTTATTTCCATTGTCTCTCTGGGGCTACTCGGCGTGGCGGTTCCGGTACAGATCCAGATGATGACCCAGTCGACCTGGCAGGTCGGTTTGTCAGTAACGTTGACCGGCAGCGCAATGTTTATTGGTCTGATGGTGGGCGGGGTGCTGGCCGACCGCTATGAGCGTAAAAAAGTGATCCTGTTGGCTCGTGGAACCTGCGGAATCGGCTTTATTGGTCTGTGTCTGAATGCGCTGCTGCCCGAACCGTCGTTACTGGCGATTTATTTGCTTGGCTTATGGGACGGTTTCTTTGCCTCGCTGGGCGTGACCGCGTTGCTGGCGGCTACACCGGCGCTGGTTGGGCGGGAGAATTTGATGCAGGCCGGGGCGATTACCATGCTGACGGTACGTCTGGGTTCGGTTATTTCGCCGATGCTTGGCGGAGTATTGCTCGCTACCGGTGGCGTGGCCTGGAACTACGGTCTGGCGGCGGCGGGCACTTTCATTACCTTGCTGCCGTTGCTGAGCCTTCCCGCGCTGCCGCCTCCGCCGCAGCCGCGCGAGCATCCGCTAAAATCGCTGCTGGCAGCATTTCGCTTTCTGCTTGCCAGCCCGCTGATTGGCGGCATTGCGCTGCTTGGCGGTCTGTTGACTATGGCGAGCGCCGTGCGCGTGTTGTATCCCGCGTTGGCGATTAACTGGCAAATGTCGAGTGCGCAAATAGGTCTGCTGTATGCGGCCATTCCTCTTGGCGCGGCGGTGGGCGCGTTGACCAGCGGGCAACTGGCGCACAGCGTGCGTCCGGGACTGATCATGCTGGTATCGACCGTGGCTTCGTTCCTGGCTATCGGTCTGTTTGGGTTGATGCCGGTCTGGGAGCTTGGCGTTGTCTGCCTGGCGCTGTTCGGCTGGCTGAGTGCGGTCAGCTCTTTGTTGCAGTACACCCTGTTACAGACGCAGACGCCAGAAGCGATGCTCGGGCGAATTAACGGTTTGTGGACTGCGCAGAACGTTACAGGAGATGCGATCGGCGCGGCGCTGTTAGGGGGATTGGGGGCGATGATGACACCGGTTGCTTCGGCAAGCGTAAGTGGGTTTGGGCTGGTGATTGTCGGTCTGCTACTGCTGCTGTTGCTGGGAGAAGTGCGCCGATTCCGACAAATGCCTGTGAATGCCGGATAGCGTTGTCCTCTACGGTTTGTAGGCCGGATAAGGCGTTAGCCGTATCCGGCGCTGGCGATTAAAAGAGAGCTGACAGACGTTGCAGCAGCAAGGTCGCGCTGTAGTAGTCGAGACGGAAGGTTTCCGTACCCAGGGCGTAAACACGTTTATTCTGCACGGCAGGCAGATGCGCCAGCAGCGGATTAGCATAAATGGCGTCGGCATCTTTGTTGTCGCCAGCGAACAGGAACAGCGCTTCGCCGTTCAGGCCTGCCGCCAGGTTCTCACCGCCAAGCTGGATGATATCGTGGCGTTTGCCCTGACTCTGGCTGGTGTGCAATCCGGCAGGCAGCGGTGCCAGGGTGAAACCTAACTGCTCCATCAGCTTGCCCTGCGCCGACTCAGGCGTCCACAGGTTGGCGCTGTGCGCTGCAGCGGTGTACACCAGCGCGCTGACCGGTTGCGGCGGCAGGGTAATACGCTGCTTGACCGCCTGCAGTTGCTTATCAAACTCGGCAATACGCGCAGCAGCCTGTTGCTCCTGACCGGTAATTTCACCTAACTGCGTCAGCAGAGACTGCCAGCTTTTGTCGTCGTAATTAATGATTAGCGTTGGCGCAATGGTGGACAACTGATCGTATAGCGCGAGGGCTGAATCTCCCCCGGTGGCGCTGATCAGAATCAGATCCGGCATTTGCGCTGCCACGGCCTCAGCGCTCGGTTCGCCGATATACAGGCGGCTCAGTTTGCGCGCTTTTGCCACTTCGCTCCACTGGCGTAAAAAGCCCTGTGCATCGCCGATGCGATTGTTCGGCGTAGTAGCGCCGCTGGCGATGACCGGGGCATCAATTGCCAGCAGCGAGCCGGTGAGGGTGACGCTGGTGGAGACAATTCGCTGCGGCTTATGTTCCAGCGTATGCGTACCACGACTGTCGGTAACCTGACGCGGCCAGTCGGCGGCATAACCTGAAGAAATTCCTGAAATAGACAAACCTGCCAGTAAGAGCACGGTGCGGCAAAAAGAGGGGAGACTCACGAATCAGCATCCTGTTATCAGTATAAGTAATGCTTCTCATTTTCATTGTTAGTGGACAAGGATGCAAGCCAAAGTCGCACATTGTGCTGCCACAAGAGTTGACATACCGCCGCTTTGCTTTTAGGTTAGCGACCGAAAATATAAATGATAATCATTATTAGAGCTTTTATCATTTTT
This sequence comes from Citrobacter sp. KTE151, assembly GCF_000398845.1. Lineage (NCBI taxonomy): Bacteria > Pseudomonadati > Pseudomonadota > Gammaproteobacteria > Enterobacterales > Enterobacteriaceae > Citrobacter > Citrobacter sp. KTE151. The sequence goes on from NZ_KB976063.1 coordinate 495,188, forward strand.
GGAGGATGATATGGAAACGTCACTGGCTGAGGAAAAAACGCAGACTATGCCGACGCTCGCTCCCGACAGTTTTTTCTTTATGTCGCCGTACCGTAGTTTTACGACGTCAGGATGCTTCGCCCGCTATGCGGAACCGGCAATTGATGGCGATTCGCCAGACAGCCCTTTCCAACAGAAAATGCATGCACTGTTTGCTGATGCCAAAGCGCAGGGTATCGCTAACCCCATCATGGTCGGGGCGATTCCTTTTGACACCCGCCAGCCGTCATCGCTGTTTATTCCCCAGTCGTGGCAGACGTTCTCCCGAACGGCGAAGCAGCAATCATCTCGTTACTTTAACGCGCATCAGTCGCTGAACGTTGTTGAACGTAAATCGATCCCGGAACAGAACTTCTTTGAAGATATGGTCGCTCGCGCGGCTGCGCTGACGGCAACCCCGGAAGTCGACAAAGTGGTGTTGTCACGCCTGATCGATATCACCGCTGATGCCAATATTGACAGCGGGGCGCTGCTGGAGCGCCTGGTGGCGCAAAATCCGGCGAGCTACAACTTCCACGTCCCCCTTGAAGACGGTGGCGTATTGATTGGCGCCAGTCCGGAACTGCTGTTACGCAAAGAAGGCGATCGTTTCAGCTCATTACCGCTGGCAGGCTCGGCACGTCGTCAACCGGACGATGTGCTGGACCGTGAGGCGGGCATCCGCCTGCTGGCGTCCGAAAAGGATCGCCATGAGCACGAACTGGTGACGCAGGCCATGAAAAATGTCCTGCGCGATCGCAGCCGTGAACTGCAACTCCCTTCTTCTCCGCAACTGGTCACCACGCCTACGCTCTGGCACCTCGGCACGCCGTTTGAAGGTAAAGCCAACGCGCAAGAAAACGCCCTGACGCTCGCGTGCCTGCTGCATCCGACGCCTGCGCTGAGCGGCTTCCCGCATCAGGTTGCGCGCAAACTGATCGCCGAGCTGGAGCCGTTCGATCGCGAACTGTTCGGTGGCATTGTCGGCTGGTGTGATGCCCAAGGCAACGGCGAATGGGTGGTGACGATCCGTTGTGCGAAGCTGCTGCGTAATCAGGTACGTTTCTTTGCCGGTGCCGGGATTGTTCCGGCTTCGTCCCCGGTTGCGGAATGGCGTGAAACGGGAGCCAAACTCTCCACGATGTTGAATGTTTTTGGACTGCATTAAGAGCCTTATTGACCAGGCCTCTAAGGAGCGATAATGAGTATTCCTTTCACCCGTTGGCCGGAGGAGTTTGCCCGCCGCTATCGTGAAAAAGGTTACTGGCAGGATTTGCCGCTGACCGACATTCTTACCCGTCACGCCGACAGCGATCATACAGCGGTGATCGATGGCGAACGCCACCTGAGCTATCGCCAACTGAATCAGGCCACTGACAATCTCGCCTGCAGCCTGCGCCGTCAGGGGATCAAACCCGGCGAAACCGCGCTGGTGCAACTGGGCAACGTGGCTGAGCTGTATATCACTTTCTTTGCGCTGCTCAAGCTGGGTGTAGCCCCGGTGCTGGCATTATTCAGCCATCAGCGTAACGAACTTAACGCCTATGCCAAACAGATTGAACCGGCGCTGCTGATTGCCGATCGTCAGCATGCGCTGTTTAGCGGAGACGATTTTCTTAACGCTTTTGTGGCTGAACACAATTCAGTGCGCGTGGTGCAACTGCGCAATGATGAAGGTGAACACAACCTGCAAACGGCGATAAGCCAGCCTGCGACTGATTTTTCCGCCACGCCATCGCCTGCTGATGAGGTGGCCTATTTCCAGCTTTCTGGTGGGACTACCGGGACGCCAAAGCTGATTCCTCGTACCCATAACGATTACTACTACAGCGTGCGTCGCAGCAATGAGATTTGCCGCTTCACCGGGGAAACGCGTTATTTATGCGCGATCCCGGCGGCGCATAACTACGCGATGAGTTCGCCTGGCGCGTTGGGGGTATTCCTGGCTGGCGGCACCGTCGTGCTGGCGGCTGACCCGAGCGCCACCCTGTGCTTCCCTCTGATTGAACAGCATCAGGTTAACGTCACGGCGCTAGTGCCGCCAGCGGTGAGCCTGTGGCTGCAGGCAATTGCGGAGTGGGGGAGCAATGCGCAATTGGCTTCGCTGAAGCTGCTACAGGTCGGTGGGGCTCGGCTTTCCGCCTCGCTTGCGGCGCGTATTCCGGCGGAGATTGGCTGCCAGCTGCAGCAGGTCTTCGGCATGGCGGAAGGGCTGGTGAACTACACCCGTCTGGACGACAGTCCTGAACGCATCATTAATACCCAGGGCCGCCCGATGTGTCCCGATGATGAAGTCTGGGTAGCAGACGCTGACGGCAACCCTTTAGCCGAGGGAGAAACCGGGCGCCTGATGACGCGTGGCCCATACACCTTCCGCGGTTACTTCAAAAGTCCTGAGCACAATGCCAGCGCCTTTGACGCCAACGGTTTTTACTGCTCTGGCGATCTGATCGCCATCGATCGAGATGGCTACATCACCGTCCAGGGACGTGAGAAGGATCAGATCAACCGCGGTGGAGAAAAGATCGCTGCAGAAGAGATTGAAAACCTGCTGCTGCGCCACCCGATGGTGATCCATGCCGCGCTGGTCAGTATGGATGACGAACTGATGGGCGAGAAAAGCTGTGCCTGGTTGGTGGTAAAAGAGCCGCTGCGAGCGGTGCAGGTGCGTCGTTTTCTACGCGAACAGGGCGTAGCGGAATTTAAATTACCTGACCGCGTGGAGTGCGTTGAGTCGTTACCGCTGACTCCGGTTGGGAAAGTAGATAAAAAACAATTACGTCAGTGGCTGGCATCACGTTCACTGGCCTGAAGGAGAATAAGAGATGGCAATTCCTAAACTGCAGGCTTATGCGCTACCCACGGCGCTTGATGTTCCGGTGAACAAAGTGGACTGGGCGTTTGACCCCGAACGCGCCGCACTGCTGATCCACGACATGCAGGACTATTTTATCGGTTTTTGGGGCGATAACTGCCCGATGATGGAGCAGGTCGTCGCTAACATCGCCGCACTGCGTCAGTACTGCAAAGAGCATAACATTCCGGTGTATTACACCGCTCAGCCGAAAGAACAGAGTGATGAAGACCGCGCTCTGCTCAATGATATGTGGGGACCGGGACTGACGCGTTCGCCGGAACAGCAGAAAATCGTTGAGGCGCTGGCGCCGGATGAAGCGGATACCATTCTGGTGAAATGGCGTTACAGCGCATTTCATCGCTCCCCGCTGGAACAGATGCTTAAGGAAACCGGACGTAATCAACTGATCATTACCGGCGTGTATGCACATATTGGCTGTATGACCACCGCAACGGACGCCTTTATGCGCGACATCAAGCCGTTTATGGTTGCCGATGCGTTGGCAGACTTTAGCCGTGACGAACATCTGATGTCGCTGAAATACGTGGCGGGACGCTCCGGGCGTGTGGTGATGACTCAGGAATTATTACCGACGCCGGTACCGGCCAGCAAAGATGCGTTACGCAGCATTATTCTGCCGCTGCTCGATGAGTCCGAAGAACCGATGGATGACGAAAACCTGATCGACTACGGACTGGATTCCGTGCGCATGATGGCGCTGGCGGCGCGCTGGCGTAAGGTTCATGGCGATATTGACTTCGTGATGCTGGCGAAAAACCCGACCATTGACGCCTGGTGGACGCTGCTCTCTCGCGAGGTGAAGTAATGTCAGGATTTGACTTCGCAGGGAAAACCGTCTGGGTAACCGGCGCGGGAAAAGGGATTGGCTACACCACCGCGCTGGCGTTTGTGAAAGCGGGTGCTGAGGTGACAGGATTCGATCGTGAATTTTCTCAGAATAACTACCCGTTTGCCACCGAAGTGCTGGATGTGGCGAATGCTGAACTGGTGGCTGAGGTGTGTCAGCGCGTCCTGCAAACGCGCGAGCGGTTGGATGTGTTGGTCAATGCGGCGGGTATTTTGCGTATGGGGGCCACCGATGCGCTGAGCATTGAGGAGTGGCAGCAGACGTTTGCGGTTAACGTTGGTGGGGCGTTCAATCTGTTTCAACAGACGATGGCGCAGTTTCGTCGCCAGCAGGGCGGGGCAATCGTGACCGTCGCGTCGGATGCGGCGCACACGCCGCGTATCGGTATGAGCGCATACGGTGCGTCAAAAGCCGCGCTGAAAAACCTGGCACTGACCGTCGGACTTGAACTGGCAGGCAGCGGTGTGCGTTGCAATGTGGTTTCGCCAGGCTCGACCGATACCGACATGCAGCGTACGTTGTGGGTCAGCGATGATGCGGAGCAACAGCGCATTCGTGGGTTTGGCGAGCAGTTTAAGCTCGGCATTCCGCTGGGGAAAATCGCTCGTCCACAGGAAATCGCTAACACGATTTTATTCCTCGCTTCCGATCTGGCGAGCCACATTACGCTTCAGGATATCGTGGTGGACGGCGGCTCCACGCTGGGGGCATGACGATGATCTGGAAACGTCATTTAACGCTGGATGAACTGAATGCCACCAGTCAGAACACGATGGTGGCGCATTTAGGCATGGTCTATACCCGACTGGGGGATGATGTGCTGGAAGCAGAAATGCCGGTGGATAGCAGGACGCATCAGCCGTTTGGTCTGCTGCACGGCGGCGCGTCGGCGGCCCTGGCGGAAACATTGGGTTCGATGGCGGGTTATCTGATGACTCGCGACGGACAGTGTGTGGTGGGTACGGAACTGAACGCCACGCACCATCGGGCGGTTGCGCAGGGGAAAGTGCGCGGCGTTTGCCAGCCGTTGCACCTCGGGCGTCAGAGTCAAAGCTGGGAAATCGTCATCTTTGATGAGCAGGGACGACGCTGTTGTACCTGTCGTTTAGGCACTGCGGTGATGGGGTGAGTCGCCCGACAAAGTAAAATGAAATTGCAGGGTTAACGGCTAAATGAAGTGATCCAGTTAACAATGCAATGTAAATACTCAGTGATACTTCGGGTTTACATGGTTGTCAGGTTGTTAAATTCAGAAAAGATGTTATAGAAACAAAATGTAACATCTCTCTGACCAGGACAACGGAAAACCAAGTATGAATAAATCAGGGAAGTACCTCGTCTGGACAGTGCTCTCCGTTATGGGAGCATTTGCCCTCGGCTATATCGCATTAAATCGTGGCGAACAGATCAACGCGTTGTGGATAGTCGTGGCGTCGGTCTGTGTCTACCTTATCGCTTACCGTTTCTACGGCCTGTACATCGCGAAAAATGTACTGGCGCTGGACCCGACGCGTATGACGCCAGCTGTGCGTCATAACGATGGTCTGGACTATGTTCCTACCGATAAAAAAGTGCTGTTTGGCCACCATTTCGCGGCGATTGCTGGAGCGGGTCCATTAGTTGGACCGGTGCTGGCGGCGCAAATGGGCTATCTGCCGGGTATGATCTGGCTGCTTGCCGGGGTGGTACTGGCGGGGGCGGTGCAGGACTTTATGGTGCTGTTTGTTTCTACCCGTCGCGATGGTCGTTCCCTTGGCGAACTGGTGAAAGAAGAGATGGGCCCAACGGCGGGCGTCATTGCGCTGGTGGCCTGTTTTATGATCATGGTGATTATCCTCGCGGTACTGGCGATGATCGTCGTGAAAGCGCTGACCCACAGCCCGTGGGGAACCTACACCGTCGCCTTTACTATCCCGCTGGCGATCTTCATGGGGATTTACCTGCGTTATCTGCGCCCGGGCCGCATTGGTGAAGTGTCGGTCATCGGTCTGGTATTCCTGGTGTTTGCTATTATTTCCGGCGGCTGGGTGGCTGAAAGTCCGACCTGGGCACCGTACTTTGACTTTACCGGCGTACAGTTGACCTGGATGCTGGTGGGATACGGCTTTGTCGCCGCTGTGTTGCCGGTGTGGCTGCTGCTGGCACCGCGTGATTATCTCTCTACCTTCCTGAAAATCGGTACCATTGTTGGTCTGGCGGTAGGGATTCTGATCATGCGTCCGACGCTGACCATGCCTGCGCTGACCAAGTTTGTTGACGGTACAGGCCCGGTCTGGAGCGGTAACCTGTTCCCGTTCCTGTTTATTACCATCGCCTGCGGTGCGGTCTCTGGTTTCCACGCGCTGATTGCCTCCGGCACCACGCCGAAGATGCTGGCGAATGAAGGTCAGGCCTGTTTTATTGGCTACGGCGGGATGCTGATGGAATCCTTTGTCGCCATTATGGCGCTGGTGGCGGCCTGCGTTATCGACCCGGGCGTCTACTTTGCGATGAACAGCCCGATGGCTGTACTGGCACCTGCCGGAACCACCGATGTGGTTGCGTCAGCGGCACAGGTTGTGAGCAGTTGGGGCTTTGTTATCACGCCTGATACGCTGCATCAGATTGCGAACGATGTCGGCGAACAATCCATTATCTCCCGCGCAGGCGGTGCGCCGACGCTGGCGGTGGGCATGGCGTATATTCTGCATGGTGCGCTGGGCGGCATGATGGATGTGGCGTTCTGGTATCACTTCGCCATTCTGTTTGAAGCCCTGTTTATTCTGACGGCGGTAGACGCCGGTACCCGTGCCGCACGCTTTATGCTGCAGGATCTGCTGGGCGTGGTGTCACCGGGTCTGAAACGTACTGATTCCCTGCCTGCGAACCTGCTGGCAACGGCGCTGTGCGTGCTGGCCTGGGGTTACTTCTTGCACCAGGGCGTGGTGGATCCATTGGGTGGTATTAATACCCTGTGGCCACTGTTTGGTATCGCCAACCAGATGCTGGCCGGTATGGCGTTGATGCTTTGTGCGGTGGTGCTGTTCAAGATGAAACGTCAGCGCTACGCGTGGGTGGCGCTGGTGCCAACGGCCTGGCTGCTGATTTGTACCCTGACCGCCGGCTGGCAGAAAGCGTTTAGCCCGGATGCGAAAATTGGCTTCCTCGCCATCGCTAACAAGTTCCAGGCGATGATCGACAGCGGTAATATTCCGGCGCAGTACACTCAGTCGCAGCTGACGCAGTTGGTGTTTAACAACCGCCTGGATGCGGGTCTCACTATCTTCTTCATGGTAGTCGTTGTGGTGCTGGGTCTGTTCTCCATCAAAACTGCACTGGCAGCACTGAAAGAGGACAAACCTACGTCGAAAGAAACGCCATACGAACCGATGCCTGAGAATGTCGAAGAGATCGTGGCGCAGGCGAAAGGCGCGCACTAATATTCTCTTAACCAACGAGCCCTCTCCTGAATGGGGAGGGCGTTTGTTCGACAGGGAACCACTATGTTTGAAACGCTCTCTAAAGCCGGGAAGTATTTAGGTCAAACCGCCCGATTAATGATAGGTGTGCCGGATTACGACAACTATGTTGAGCATATGCGCGTCACGCATCCGGACCTGACACCAATGACCTACGAAGAATTTTTCCGCGAACGCCAGGATGCGCGCTACGGGGGGAAAGGCGGCGCACGCTGCTGTTAATGTTCTTCATTATTCAAGCTGCAGGCGTGTTCACCCTGGTCACATACTCTAGTAAGCACCAGGGGGGCGCTGCGTTGCCGCCATCAGGCATCCCACACCATAATCACACCGTAAACGATTCTACCTTTTCGAAGGCTGCGCGCAGCGTCTGTGGCGTTAACGTTACCGGCAGCGCATGAATGGACTCCACCGGGCGCAGGGTGTGCGCAATCACGTTGTCGATTTCGGCGCGGTTGTTGATGTCCACTTCCAGTTGAGCCAACCGGGTTGGCAGGTTGAAGCGCTGATAGGCGGTAATTAACTGCGCCAGCACATCATCTTGTCCCAGCAGCGCGCTCTGCACCAGTATGCCGTACGCCACTTTGGTGCCATGCAAAAACTTCTCGGTCTGCGGGAGCACGGTCAGGCCATTATGTACCGAATGCGCTGCCGCCACGCGGGTGTAGCGCTCACCCAGACCGCCGACCATGCCGCCTCCGGCAATAATTGCATCCACTACATCGCAAAACGTGCGGCTTAACGTACCTTGTTGCTTATCGACCAGCGCCTGCTCGCTGCTTTCCAACAGGACGTCGCGGATCGTCTGCGCAGCATGGATACCCAGACGTACGGTCAGAGGCAGGTTTTCCGGCTCAGGCGCGAGCACGACGGCCTCGTACCATTTCGCCAGCGTGTCGCCGATCCCCGCCAGTAAGTATTCTTCAGGCGCATTGAGAACGATCTCTGGCTCGACCAGCACGAGGAAATTGGCGTCAGCGAAAATTTCGAAATGCAGCGCCTGGCCTGCATCGTTGTACCAGACGGAGAGCGGTGTCCATGCGGCGCAGGTCGCTGCGATAGTAGGAATACCGACAAAAGGCAGACCCAGACGACGAGCCAGCGCTTTGGCCGTGTCGAGCAATGTCCCGCCGCCCACACCAATCACCACGCTGCGATTCTCTCCTGACTCTTTTGCCAGTTGAGTAACATCGGTTTCGCTGCAATGTCCCGTAAACAGCAGGTGTCTGGCATCGGCAAGATGAAATGCCTCAGGCAGATAAGGGCGGGCCGCGTCGATGGCGCGTTCACCGTACACCCAGACGGCGCGTGAGAGTTGCTCTGCGGTGAAAAAATCGTTGAGTCTTGACAGGCTGCCGGGATGGGAAAAATAGTTGGCCGGGCCGGTGACGACGCGAATCTCGGTATTACTCATGTTGTGTTGTCCTTTTGGCTGTCCTGTCAATGTAGGTTATTTTTATATAGACGTCTGAACGTCTTGATTGCCAAATACTAGCATCGTGCTATAGTGGCTTCAACCACAACATCACACGCTGGGATAACAATAATGAGTAATAACCCGCTGATTCCGCAAAGCAAACTGCCTAATCTTGGCACCACTATCTTCACGCAAATGAGCGCGCTGGCGCAGCAGCATCAGGCCATTAACCTCTCGCAGGGATTTCCTGATTTTGACGGGCCACTCTTTTTGCAGGAACGTCTGGCGTATCACGTCGCGCATGGCGCAAACCAGTATGCGCCGATGACGGGCGTACAGCCGTTGCGCGAAGCCATTGCGGATAAAACCGCGCAGTTGTACGGCTATAAACCTGATGCGAATAGTGAAGTGACCGTGACGGCGGGGGCCACAGAAGCGCTGTTCGCCGCAATTACGGCGCTGGTGCGTCCTGGCGATGAGGTGATTTGTTTTGACCCGAGCTACGACAGCTATGCGCCCGCGGTCGAATTATCCGGCGGCGTAGTTAAACGTATCGCGCTGCAACCGCCGTCATTTCGCGTCGACTGGCAGGAATTTAGCGCTGTACTCAGCGAACGTACCCGACTGGTGATCCTTAACACGCCGCACAATCCTTCCGCCACCGTATGGCATCACGCCGATTTTGATGCCCTGTGGCAGGCAATTAAAGAACGCGAGATCTTTGTCATCAGCGACGAAGTTTATGAGCACATTTGCTTCGCCGGACAGGGACATGCCAGCGTGCTGGCGCATTCACAGCTGCGCGAACGCGCCGTTGCCGTTTCATCGTTTGGGAAGACCTACCATATGACCGGCTGGAAAGTCGGCTACTGCGTTGCGCCTGCCGCCATTAGCGCTGAATTACGCAAGGTACACCAGTATCTGACGTTCTCAGTGAATACGCCGGCTCAGCTGGCGCTGGCGGATATGCTGCGGGAGGATCCAACACACTATAGTGAGTTGCCAGCCTTTTATCAGAAAAAACGCGATGTGTTGGTGAACGCGCTGCGAGACAGCCGGCTGGAAATTTTGCCGTGTGAAGGCACCTATTTTCTGCTGGTCGATTACAGTGCCGTCTCCACGCTTAACGACGTCGAGTTTTGCCAGTGGCTGACCAAAGAAGTGGGCGTTGCCGCGATCCCGTTGTCGGTTTTCTGCGCCGATCCTTTCCCGCATAAGCTGATTCGCCTATGTTTTGCCAAGCAAGAATCGACGCTGCTGGCGGCAGCCGAACGTCTGGTTGCGCTGTAGTTATTTTACTGTCCAGGCTTTGGAGAAGCGACGGTCGGCAAATAACTCTTGCAGACCGTTAATTTGTTTCAGACGTAAAACCTCATCGTCGTCCATACCTAACTCTTTACTGATTTTCTCTGCGCTCCATCCCAGTAGCGATAATTCACGAACGATTTCCGACATGGCATGAATTTTATGCCGCCCGCGGGCACGGTTATGACGAATTGTCGCTGCCATGCGTTCATGGCGTTCACGCTGTAAACAGGTGACCGGCAGGTAGCCATGTAGGCGTGATTTCAGCGACGGTTTGCTTTTACCTAGCTCATGACGGTGGAAACCATCGACAATTTCGTATTCTTCCGCCGTGGAGTGAACTACCACGATGGGCTGCGTGAATCCGTCTGCTTCGAGGGATCTCTGCAGCAGCTTTTTCTCCGGAGGCGCAACGTTATTAGGGTTATAGTCATTGGGTGAGATATGCTCGTTTTTAATCCATAGTACACAGTCTACTGGCTCTTCACGAAAAGGGCTGACGCTGTGGATAGCCATTCTGAATTGGTTGATTGCTTCAATTCGTTCTTCTTCTGACAGCCCAGAAAGAAAACCAGTGAGTTCTTGAGTTAGTCGGTGTTGCATAAGATTCCCCATTGCTGGCGTTTTATTTTCATGCGTTCATTATAACGTTGGTAGTTTTTGGGTTTTGTGGGGCTGAATGACAGCGCCCGGCACCAGTAGTCGTTATTCAGCAGGACTTTACAGATACGCCGCCACGACGGAATATCCGCTGAGCCAATATCTTTTTCCTGAGTTTGCGGGATATTGTCCATGCCCTTTTTCTTATACCACTGCAAATAGATGGCGATTTTATTGCGATAATGCTCAGCGGTCGTTTCCGGCATGCTATTGAGTAGCAGCATGGCGTATTCCTGCCAGTTTAAATGTTCGGGTTTTAATATTTTGCGGTGCCCGTAAAAATGGTTGTCCTGACCGGCATAAATTCCGCCACTTTTTACACCGCTGACACGGGCGCACATGGCTGCCCAGCGCTCGGGGTCAATGACGTGATATAGCCATAATCCCTGACGCTGTTCCGGGCCAAAAGGTTCACAAATACGCATGTAACGTGTCGGGACACCGGCCTGATACATGAGATTGTATAAGGGATTGCACGACATTCTGGTTTTTGCGAACCAGGTCCAAATATCGGCAGTTTTCCAGTCATAAATCGGGTAAATATACCAGGTATGCCCGCCGGGGGCGCTGGTGGTCCAAGGTTTATCATCGGCAAAGCGCTGCTTTTGCGAATTGGCAATGGCGACAAAACGATTATATGACTCATCGGCGCGGATCCCGACCATCATGCCGGCTGGACGTTTCTCTGAATACCAGTCAGCGAACTCGCGAACAAATTGTTCAAAGGTCATGCCGGGTTGATAGAAGGAGAAATACTCTGGATCGGTTATGGCATCCGTGGGAGGCTGGCGAACCCACGGAGTACCTGGTTCCCAACACTGCCATTCTGGCTGAAATTGAGAGAGGGAATTCTGGGTGGTGAGCGGTAAAGCCACCCAATAAAAGCGCTCGATGACATCAGAATAACGTGCACGAAGCGCCTCAACATAATCAATAGTGCAGGAAAACTGGGCTTCCCAGTCGATAAATACTACGTCAATTTTTTTATGCAGTTGGCGTGCAAGCATAGCTGTCAGATGTAACATCAGTCCTGAATCTTTCCCGCCGGAGAAAGAGACACAAACCCGAGGCAGAGTTTCCAGCGCCCAGGTTATGCGCTCCAGAGCGGCGTCCAGCACGTTTTGATCAAGCGGGATTTTATAAATAGACATATTAAACTCATATCAGAATTATTATTTAAAACAATAACAAATGCTGACAATAAGATATGCTAATTTTTTTCATGTGCAACGTTTTAATACATTCATAATTGTTTTGAATTGCCTTCATTCATAAAAATACAAAATGAATAGGTAAGCTCTATTTGTTAGTCCTTTGGTCATTTTTATCATTTATTTTATTGATTAAATTAACGAAACCAGTATTGTTGAGTGATGCTCTGTTATACATCAAAAATAAATTTATTTTGGGTAATGGGATATCGATACAGATCTCTTTTAAATTAAATGAGCCGGTATATTGTTCGTAAACATCTCTTGGTAACAGACCTATGATATCTGTGTTTGAAATAATATTAATGATCGTTATTAATGAGTCGCTGCGGAAACCAATATCTCGATTAGCCAGCAATGTGCTGGTTTTTTGCCAGTATTCTTTAACGCCAGGATCTTCAGAGATAAGTTGCGTGAACTGTTCTTTTAATATTGTTTCAAGCGTGCTTTCTCCATTAATTCTTGGATGGTTTTTGTTGCAAACTAATATTGTTTCAGCAGTTTTAAATGGTGAGCATATTATCGAGCGATTACTCACTGGGGCGGTAGCAATGACTAAATCTGCTTTTCTGTAAGCCAACAGATTTTCCGTACTTTCAGCAGTGATGAGTATGTTATGGTGCTCAATTTCGACATGCGAGTCTTCTCTGAGAAAATGAATAACTTCCTCAATGTTTATAATGGTTGGCAGTTGTGGACAGTAAATAATGAATTTTTTCTTCAGACTGGAGTTATTCATGATGTTTATTGTCTGCTCCAGACTGTTGAGGTTTTTCTCAAGATGATGATGGAGGTTAATCCCCATAATCGTTGGCGTTAGGCCTTTTCCGGAGCGGATAAACAGCGGGTCATTAAATTGTGTGCGTAGCCGTTGCAGTGACTGGCTAACGGCAGAGGGGGTAATATACAAAGTTTCAGCAGCTTTAGTGATACTCAAATGTTGATAAATACACTCAAAGATAACCAACAGATTGAGATCGAACTTTTTGAGGTCATAGAGGTTAGCCATGCATACCTTCCTGTGATGGTCATGTTTTGAAAGATTTAATTTTGAAATATTTTAAGTTGTGATTATTCTTGTGATTTATGTTTGTGTGCTTAATGAATTATTAATTTAAACTAAAATAGCACATATTGCATAATTTTGACCAAAAAAGTTAATTTAAATGAGTGATTGACATGAAAATGATAACAACCACTCATTTTGTTACTTTTATTTATTACCCATGATAATGTTTAATTTCTCCTTATCCGGTAAGCCGACTTCCTGTTGTAACGTATCGTCTTTACTCATGTAATAGATAGCCGGCGTGACGTTGGCGCCTAAATCATCCATCAACTTTTGATTGATATTCAATACCTTCATCTGCTCCGGTGAGACGGAGGTCGGGATTTGTAGCTTCATTTTCCCACCGGATGCCTCATAGTCATGCCAGGTCTTGGCCGGATCTTTTGCGGCCAGAATCGCAGCGGCGGTAGCCGGGCTTTCGGGTTTAATTACGCCAACCAGTATTGTGCGCAACTGAACTTTACCTGAGTCTACCCACGGGCGAGCCTTTTGCCAGAACTGTTTGCAATAGGGACAGAAGGGATCGGCAAACACATAGACAATGACTGGAGCCTCTTTTTTCCCGTCCAGAATCCAGGATGTTTTTTCCATTCGCTGCCACATTTCGCGCCCGGCAGGGGCGTAGATCTCTTTTTCTATCAGCGTATTACTGAGGTTTTCACCTTTTTCGTTATACATATAACCGGAAATGGCGTGTTTACCGTCAGGCGTAACATAAATAGTAACGCCCATATCCTGGTATTTTCCCAGGTAGCCCTTCATTCCACCCGGCGCGTCGAAGGGTTTCAGAATAGTAATGCCCTGTTTCTCAATAGCTTTAACGGGAGCAGGAAGTTCTTCGGCGTGCACCACGGCAGGAAGCAGGGTTAAGAGTAAGGTACGTTTAAACATTGATTTTCCTTATAAAATCAGAAGGAAAGGGGACTAAGTTGCAAAACCTATCGCAGCCATAGGTAAGATCGACCGTCTGTCGATTGCCCTTTCTTGAGTGGGGTGATGTAATCCCAATCGCTGTTACGACCTTTGTTAAGGTAATGTAGAGCGCAACACATAGCCAGCCCTGCTGGCACTGACGTTACCTGCGGGTAGCTCGGGTAATGAGGCTCCCTGCAAAGGGGGCCTTTTTTACTTTTATCTTTAGGTTCACAACATGAGTTTGAGTGGGTTGTTAGTTAACGCTTATTGATTTGATAAAGGAAACGCATTAGCCCTGCGAAGAGATTTTCGTTAACTTATCTCTCAACGAAAACACGGAGGAAGTACAGATGTCTTTGATTAATACCAAAATTAAACCTTTCAAAAACCAGGCGTTCAAAAACGGTGAGTTCATCGAAGTAACCGAGAAAGATACCGAAGGTCGCTGGAGCGTCTTCTTCTTCTACCCGGCTGACTTTACTTTCGTTTGCCCGACCGAGCTGGGTGATGTGGCTGACCACTACGAAGAACTGCAGAAACTGGGCGTAGATGTCTATTCCGTATCTACTGACACCCACTTCACCCACAAAGCATGGCACAGCAGCTCTGACACCATCGCGAAAATCAAATACGCGATGATCGGCGACCCGACTGGCGCCCTGACCCGTAACTTCGACAACATGCGTGAAGATGAAGGTCTGGCTGACCGCGCAACCTTCGTTGTAGACCCGCAGGGTATCATCCAGGCAATCGAAGTTACCGCTGAAGGTATCGGCCGTGATGCGTCTGACCTGCTGCGTAAAATTAAAGCCGCACAGTACGTTGCCTCTCACCCAGGTGAAGTTTGCCCGGCGAAATGGAAAGAAGGCGAAGCGACCCTGGCTCCATCCTTAGATCTGGTCGGTAAGATTTAAGTCGCATAGTTTGTTGGCCGGATAAACGCAGTGCATCCGGCCATTCCACAGGCGCAAGTTTGCGCCTGTTTCATTCCAGCACCATGACGCAAGTTGCATTAATGCAGTCCCGCAAAGTCGGCTTGCATGATGATGTTTTCAGAGAGGGAAGAAGAATGCTCGACACAAATATGAAAACCCAGCTCAAGGCTTATCTTGAGAAACTGACCAAACCTGTTGAGCTGATTGCTACGCTGGATGACAGCGCTAAATCGGCAGAAATCAAGGAACTGCTGACTGAAATTGCTGAACTGTCAGAAAAAGTCACCTTTAAAGAAGACAATACTCTGGCGGTACGCAAGCCATCGTTCCTGATCACCAATCCAGGTTCTCACCAGGGGCCGCGCTTTGCCGGTTCTCCGCTGGGCCATGAGTTTACCTCCCTGGTGCTGGCGCTGCTGTGGACCGGTGGTCATCCGTCAAAAGAGGCGCAGGCGTTGCTGGAGCAGATCCGCGATCTCGACGGTGATTTTGAGTTTGAAACCTATTATTCGCTTTCCTGTCATAACTGTCCGGACGTGGTACAGGCGCTGAACCTGATGTCGGTACTGAATCCACGCATCAAGCATACGGCGATTGACGGCGGTACATTCCAGAACGAAATTACCGATCGCAACGTGATGGGCGTTCCGGCGGTGTATATGAACGGCAAAGAGTTCGGTCAGGGGCGTATGACGCTGACTGAGATCGTGGCGAAAGTAGATAGCGGCGCAGAAAAACGTGCGGCACAAGAGCTGAACAAACGTGATGCTTATGACGTGCTGATTGTCGGTTCCGGTCCTGCGGGGGCGGCAGCGGCAGTGTACTCTGCACGTAAAGGTATTCGCACCGGTCTGATGGGCGAACGTTTTGGCGGTCAGGTTCTTGATACCGTTGATATTGAAAACTACATCTCGGTACCGAAAACCGAAGGCCAGAAACTGGCGGGCGCGCTGAAAGCACACGTTGATGACTATGATGTTGATGTGATCGACAGCCAGAGCGCAAGTAAACTGGTTCCGGCGGCGCAGGAAGGCGGTTTGCATCAGATTGAAACGGCATCCGGTGCGGTGCTCAAAGCACGCAGCATTATCATTGCCACCGGTGCGAAATGGCGCAACATGAACGTTCCGGGTGAAGATCAGTATCGCACCAAAGGCGTAACCTACTGCCCGCACTGCGATGGCCCGCTGTTTAAAGGCAAGCGCGTTGCGGTGATTGGTGGCGGCAACTCCGGTGTTGAAGCTGCTATTGACCTGGCAGGCATTGTTGAACATGTGACGCTGCTGGAGTTCGCACCTGAAATGAAGGCTGACCAGGTGCTGCAGAATAAGCTTCGCAGTCTGAAAAACGTCGATATTATTCTGAATGCGCAAACGACAGAAGTGAAAGGCGATGGCAGCAAAGTCACCGGCCTGGAGTATCGCGACCGCGTGAGTGGCGATGTTCACAGTGTGGAACTGGCGGGTATCTTTGTACAGATAGGTCTGCTGCCAAACACCAACTGGCTGGAAGGTGCCGTCGAGCGTAATCGCATGGGTGAAATCATCATCGATGCCAAGTGCGAAACCAGCGTGAAGGGGGTTTTCGCCGCTGGTGACTGCACCACCGTACCGTATAAGCAGATCATCATCGCGACCGGTGAAGGCGCGAAGGCCTCATTGAGTTCGTTTGATTATCTGATTCGCACGACAGTAGCATAAAAAAAGTAAGATACACCTGCAATGCCAAAACCGTCAGCCATCCGCTGGCGGTTTTTTATTTCCACGCTTTCAGATTGTCAATTCTTGAAACAATAAACCGCGTAACACATTTATTTAATGAGTCTGACCATTAGTTTCATCAAAGAAAGATGAGGCGTTTTCTTTATTATATCAACCTGCGTTACGTTTTCATTTGTTTTATGAATAAATGGTTGGTTAATTCATGGGTGAAATATATGAAACCCTGACGATCTTTGAATCGACAGGGTTATTGTTGCGTGATTTTTTTATTTCTCACGATAGTCACACGCTGAAAGCGGCTTATTCAGCTCTGGAAGCACATGCCTCGAGGCTAACAGAACAGGAGTGGTTGGACGCGGAGTACGACTTCAATGCGCTATTTGTTGGGCCACAGACGTTAAAGGCTGCGCCGTTCGCTTCGGTTTATCTCGAAGAAGATGCCCTCGTAATGGGTAAATCAACTTTGAGCATTCGGGAATTCATGGCAAATATAGGTTTATCTATAAACCACAAAAATAATATACCGGATGATCATATTTCATATGTATTGGAATTGGCGGTTTTATTATCGGCTAATGCCAGAACATCAGCTAAATACCAGGTCGCCTTCACTCGATATGTAAGTGAGTATATATCGCTGTGGGTGCCCGAGTATATCGAAAAAATAAATATAAATGCACAAACCGCCACGCTGAAAACCGTAGCGGGAAGGTTGTCTTCTTGGCTTAATGAATTAAACACGAGAGTATCAATATGAGTAATGAACCGGGAGTTCTGAACAGACGTTCATTTTTGAAAGGGTTAGTTGCCCTTGGAACCGTGGCTGCCTTGCCTGGGGGGTTGCTGACTTCACGCTGCGCATTGGCGCAACCGCCAATTCCGTTTAACCCTAAAACTTACAAAATTTCTCGCAACGCCTGTCCGCGTAACTGCTATGACACCTGTAGCCTGAAAACCTGGGTGAAGGATGACGTCATTACCTTTGTGGAAGGCGCGCCTGAGTCAACGTTTACGCATGGAACACCCTGTGTAAAAGGTCTGACTTATCCTCGCCGGGTGTATAGCCCGGATCGCATTAAATATCCGATGGTTCAGGATGTTCGCGGCAGCGGTAACTGGCGTCGTATCTCCTGGGACGAAGCAATGCAGCGCATTGCGACCAAGATGCTGGAGATTAAAAAGAAAGACGGCTCAATGCTGGGGCTGGCGCTGTCAAAATACTCAGGCAACCTTGGGGTGATGGGTTATGCCGTTGAAGGGATGATGTCTTCGCTGGGTTACACCACCCGTTTTGCCGGGACACCTTGCTGGCCAGCCGGTATCGACGCCCAGAACTATGATATGGGGGATATGTGGTGTAACGACCCGGAAGATTTTGTAAAAGCAAAATATATCATCATCTGGGGCGCGAATCCGGCCTGGTGCTCTATGCACACTATGAAATACATCTATCAGGCGCGGGAGAAAGGCGCAAAAGTTGTCGTTATCGATCCGCTGTTAACGCAGACCGCCGCGAAAGCCGATCTTTATTTACGTGTTCGCCCAGGCTCAGATGGCGCTCTGGCGCTGGGCATGGCGCGTCACCTGGTGGATAAAGGTTTAGTTGATCAGGATTTCGTCAATAACTATTCCCACGGATACCCGGAATTCGAAGCTTATCTGCGCAGCAGTGTGACCGTCGAGTGGGCCGCTGAAATTTGCGGTCTGTCGGCGGATGCCATTCGCCAGTTAGCGGAAGAGTTTACGGCGGTTAATCCTGCCACCGTGTGGATTGGCTACGGCATGCAGCGCCATGTTAACGGCGGCGCTAACGTACGGGCGATCGATGCCTTTGTGGCAATGACCGGCAATATTGGTATTGAGGGCGGCGGTGCCCGCTACGGTCATCTGCAGACATGGGGTTATAACTACCATGGAATGATGCAGAAGCCTCCTGCAGGTTCTGTCGGAATAAAAGGCGCAGGTGGTCCGGTGGGTGAGTTTGTCAGCGATAGCGGTGAGAAGAGCGAATACTCCGATCGTGCGCTGAATATCAACCAGACGGCGCAAGGGATTCTGGACGCCAGTGAACCACCGGTACGGATGCTGTGGGTGGCCTCTAAAAACCCGTTTGCTCAGGATTTCGACCGCAACAAGATGATCAAAGCGTTTGATAAACTGGAAATGGTGGTTTGTGTCGACCAGTTCTTCAACGAAACCGTCCAACATGCGGATATCGTGCTGCCTGTCACTACCACCTTTGAACAATGGGATGTCTCTTCGTCTTATTGGCACTACTGGTTATCCGTCAACGAGCCGGCTATCAAACCGCTGTATGAGTGCAAGAGCGATCCGGAAATCGCGGCGCTGCTGTCCAAAACCATCAATAAACTGGAACCCGGTTCATGTACCTTCCCGCAGGCGTTTGATGCCAAACGCTGGTTGGATCAGGAATTTAATGAGGGGATGGGGAAACAGTTTGGCATTGCGGGCTGGGATGACCTGCTGGAAGGACCACGCAAAGCAAAAATGGTCAGCACCGCGGCCTGGTACGATCGCAAGTTCAAAACGCCGTCAGGCAAGTACGAGTTCAAATCAGAACGATGTGCGGAAAATGGTCACACGGCTTTGCCGGAATATAAAGCGGGTGCACAGGGTGCGCTGCCGTTCCACCTGTTTACACCTCATCTTCAGTACGGTCTGCACTCGCAGTTTGTCAATCTGGACTGGATGCAGGTTTTCTGGCCAGAACCCTTTGTTTATATCCACCCGCTTGCTGCACAGAAAAAGGGCATCACTGAGGGCGCTCACGTCAAAGTCTTCAACGAGGTGGGCCATGTTGAGTTGCGAGCCAAAATTACCACTAATGTGCCGGAAGATTTTCTTGTGATGTACGAATCCTGGTTCAACAAGCTTAGTTACAACGTACAGAATGTGGTCAAAGATACGCCCGCCGATATGGGAAAAATGGCGACAGGCGCGCCCGGTGCGGCCATACACAGTCAATTTGTAGATATTACTCTGTCAGAAAATGAAGGAGCTGCGGCATGAGACGCGCGTTTTTAGTCAATAGCGATAAGTGCATCGGCTGCCGTGGCTGTGCGATGGCGTGTAAGAGTTTTAATCAGCTGGAGCCTGAACGTTTCTGGCGCTATGTCTACCCGCTGGATAAAGAAATTTACCCGCATGAGGAGCGAGCGTTCTACTCGCTGGCCTGTAACCACTGCGAAAATCCGGCCTGCCTGGCGGCTTGTCCGGTAGAGGCGTACACCAAACGCGAGGATGGTGTTGTGGTGCATAATCCGGAACGTTGTATCGGATGCAAAAACTGTATCCGCAATTGCCCATACGGTGCGCCGCGCTTTAATGAAGAGACGAAAAAAGCGGAAAAATGCAGCATGTGCTACGAGCGTCTTGATGTCGGTATGCGGCCGGCGTGCGTGAGTGCCTGCCCGGTAGGCGCCCTGACGCTTATCGATCTGGATGCCGATCCGATCCCCAACAATGCCGTACAGTATCCGCCGGGATTCCCACGTATGCCGCAGCTTAATCCTGGCACACGTTTTATCCTCGCGCGTCAACCGAAGCAACCGGAGGGCAAGTAATGGAAAAGTATGAATTCCCTCTGGTTATTTTTACCGTATTGAGCCAGATGTCGGTCGGTATAACGCTCATTCTGACGCTGCGCACGCTGCAAGGGAAACTGGAAAGCAAGCGCCTGTACTGGCTGGTAAGCGGGCTGGTTCTGGCGGCTGCTTCCGTGGCGGCGGTATTGCACCTGGCGCATCCGGATCGCGCCTACAATGCCCTGATTAACCTCCAGCATGCCTGGCTGAGCCGTGAGATTCTCGGCGCAACTTTATACGGCGCGGCGGTGGGCGTGACGTTTTTGGCAAAAGGGCACAAAGCGCCGGCCGTTCTGGCCTCTGTTCTCGGGATCGCGCTGGTGGCGGTACAGGGGATGACCTATGCCGCCCCGGCGATGGTGGCGATCGCTAACGGTCTGACGATGCTGCTGTTCTTCATCACGGTGTGGGTTATGGGTTGTGCGGCGATTCCGCTGCTTAACCTCGCGCCTGCCGTTGCCGCATTGCGCCAGGGGATTGTCGTTTGTATGGCGGTCATGATTGCCGCGCCCATTATCTGGCTAAGCGGTGGCACCATTATGCAGATGACGGCGCATGCCTGGCTGACGTCGCCGCTTTATCTGGCAAGTCTGGTGTGTCTGGCGATGGGCTTTGTCCTCAGCCGCCAGGGCGAGCGTCGTGCAAAAGCGCTCTTTGTCCTGCTGTTTGTTGGCGTATTCCTGAGTCGTCTGACGTTCTTTGGCGATACGGTTAGTACCATCGTGAATATCGGTCATTTGTACTGATCGTCAGGCAATAAAAACCCCTGTCAGGCGTTAACCTGGCAGGGGTTTTCTTTAGCAAATTAGAGACTATTAACGTACAACCAGCACTGGCAGAGTAGCGTGGCGAACAACGCTGGAAGCGTTTGAGCCGAGCAGATGAGTGCTGATTGATGGGTTGCGCGATCCAATGACGACCACATCCGCATTCAACTCTTCACCCAACTCGTTGACGACGTCACGTACGCTGCCAAAGCGGACGTGTTGTTTAATACGGGAAGGATCGATGCTGAAGTGACCGACCATCGTTTGCAGACGAGTTTCCGCTTCGTGTTGTAGATGCTCTTCAAAACGACGGACATCGGCTGCAAAGCGGTGCAGGCTTAAGCTTGCTGAGCCTGGCAGCACATGCAGCAGATGAATAACCCCGTTTTCCTGTGCCAGAAATTCTGCATGGCGAATAGCCTTGTCGCTCAGTTCCATTTCGAATACATCAACAGGCATTATGATTGTGTTGTACATAAACATTCTCCTTGTCATTACATGAACACATATCAGCATAGTATTAAAAATGATTCTGTCAGTCACGACACAGATTTATGTTTTGCGAACAGGAGATAAGGTGAGAGTCAGGAGCAGAGGACTAACCGGAAAGAGGATGCGGATGCATCCCCTGTAAGATAAAGCGAGTGGCTTTGATAAGACAGAGTTAGCGCAGGTAGTCGCCTGCAGCTTCAGGTTGGTACTCAAGCTCAATGACTTCGAGGTGTGTTGAGGTCCCGCCTGGTAGTTCCCAGTGAATGGTGTCGCCAACGCGCAGGCCCAGAAGTGCAGCGCCAACAGGTGCCATTACCGAAAGCTGTGTGCTGCTGTCAGTCATATTGGCCGGATACACCAGGGTACGCACACGGACTTCGCCATCACTCAGATTGCGGAATTTCACGCGGCTGTTCATGGTCACGACATCGTGCGGCATGGTTTCTGGTGAACACATTTGGGCACGATCCAGCTCGGCGTTCAGGGCGTCGGCAATCGGTAAACCAGCAAACGCAGGTTGCTCCAACAGGCGGTCAATGCGTTCCGCATCGAGGTCGTTAATGATGATAGTTGGTCTGGACATTTGTTACTCCATGTCGTCGATACTGCGGGTGCGCAGGTAAATAATCCCAAAAGAAAACCCTCACCGTCAGGCGGCAAGGGTTTAGCTTTTATGATGATACTGAGACTTACCCCTGGTTTGAAGTGATTTAGTTCACATTCAGGCAAATCATTAATATTGTTGCGTATGGTGTGATTTTAGCCGAAAAACGCGATCGTTCTCCAATTTGCATTATGCTTTTTAAGCGCTCGCTGCGGGCGCGTCAAACAACTCAGTGTTCCGCGACAGGAGATCTCATGAGCCAGTACGACAAACTTACCTTGAAAGACGGCAGCTATTTGCATTTTAAAGATTGGGGAAGTGGGCAGCCTATCGTCTTTAGCCATGGCTGGCCGCTGACGGCAGATGCGTTTGAGGATCAGATGCTGTTCCTCGGGTCGAAAGGATTTCGGGTGATCGCCCATGACAGGCGTGGGCATGGGCGTTCAGCCCAACCCTGGGATGGTCACAATATGGATCAGTATGCTGACGATCTGGCTGAACTTACCGCGCATCTCAATCTTAAAGATGCCGTACATGTCGGACACTCTACCGGGGGCGGGGAAGTGGCGAGGTACATTGGTCGCCATGGAACGCAGCGGGTAGCCAAAGCGGTGTTAATCGGCGCGGTGACGCCCATAATGATCAAGACCGACTTTAACCCAAATGGTGTGCCGAAAGAGGTGTTTGATGGCATCCGTGAGGGAGTGATAAACGATCGCGCTGCCTTCTTCTATGAACTGACCGCTGCATTCTATGGCTACAACCGCCCGGGCGTAAATGCGTCGAAAGCCGTTCGTGAAAGCTTTGTTGAACAGGGCTTACAAGGTTCCATCAAAGCGTTGTACGACTGTATTCACGCGTTTTCAGAAACTGACCTGCGTGAGGATCTCAAAAAGATGACTATCCCGACGCTGGTGATCCATGGTGATGACGATCAGATTGTCCCGTTTGAAACCTGCGGAAAGGTTGCGGCGGAAATACTGCCTGACGCGCAGTTGAAGGTGTATGTTGGCGGTTCGCATGGCATTTGCACTACCCATAAACAACAGATCAACGGCGATCTGCTCAACTTTATTCAATCGTAATCTTTAGCGGATTGTTCTACGCTGATCTTCTTTTTCCAGGGAGATGAGCGAAGCATAATTTGTGCTGCGCTGATGTTAACTTCAACAGAGAACGCTATGTATTTCTATCAACCATCACAAGGACACGGTTTACCGCATGACCCGCTGAATGCCATCATTGGACCGCGCCCTATTGGCTGGATTGCCTCCCGCGACAGCGACGGTCGGCATAACCTTGCACCGTACAGTTTCTTTAACTGCTTTAATTATCATCCGCCGATTATCGGTTTCGCCAGTAGCGGCTGGAAAGATAGCGTGCAGAATATTATCGACACCGGTGAGTTTGTCTGGAATCTGACGACTCTAGAGCTGGCCAGCGCGATGAACGAAACGTCAGCCAGCTTGCCTCACGGCGAGGATGAGTTTTTTGCCGCCGGGCTTAGTAAGGCAGATAGTCGGATAGTCAGCGTGCCGCGGGTGGCGCAAAGCCCGGTCAATTTTGAGTGTCGTTTATCGCAAAGTCTGCAACTGACCACCGCTGATGGTTCGCCTGTTGAAACCTGGCTGGTGCTGGGAGAAGTGGTGGGCATTCATATTGATGAAACGCTATTGGAAGACGGCATCTACCAGACGGCGAAAGCAAAACCGGTACTGCGTGCGGGCGGGCCAACGGCGTATTATTCGATCAGTGAAACACACCGCTTTGATTTAGTTCGCCCGGATGCCCGTTCAAAACGCTAACCATATGGACCGACGCCAGCTTGCCGCGCCGGTCGTTATTTTCAGTATCCCACTTTGTCGATAATAAACTGTTTACCGCAGTTACCCGGATGCGGTTGCGGTAATAATGACTGTGCGGATAACGTCTGGTTAATGGTGTCGGCTTTCAGGGACAACTGGATTTCTGTGAGATAGGCCGGATTGCCGTGGCAGCTTAGCTTCACGGCTTTAACGTTCTCTCTGCCCCAGCTTTTAGCGACGGCGGCGTCAAATGCGCCGCGGCTGACGGTTTTGCCGTAGTTTTCCGCGAGGAATTTGCCAGCCTCGCTGTTCTTAACCTCATTATTCATCCGTACCATCGTGCCGAAGTATGCGTCGGGATCAAAACCGAAACAGGCGCCATGTTTGGCATATTCGTAACGTTCCAGACAGGATCTCCCGCCGGCACCGGGCATTACGGCACTGAGTTTTGCCGCGCTTTCCAGCGACAGGCCCGTTTCGGGAGCCGCGCATTTACGGCTGGCGCGCGCTTCAGGCAGGTTGGGAATAGGGCGAGTCGCGCAGCCAAAGCGCATCCAGCGGCGGTTGTCTACTCCACGGGCGGCGATGGATTTTGGCAGGCTGGGCCATAAACCGTGAACGGTCAGGAAATCTGCTTTGTCCGCGCTCTCTTTTTGCAGACGACATTCGTCGGGCTCTTGACGATTTCTCTCGTGTTGGCTCTGACAAAATCCGGTTTGCCAGGAGAGGGCCAGCACGTAGCTGTCAAAATCAGCGTACTGTTTTGCCTGAAGTTCGTCGGCCTGAGCTACAGAAACTGGGAGCAGAAGTGCTGCCAGCAGCGAAGAATAACGCCATGTTGATGTCATGATGATTTCGGATACTTATATAAATTCTGAATATCATCTATTTAATCATAAAAAATGCCAGTCAGGTTTAGCTGACTGGCATCATTTTCATCAGGCGGGAACCCGAATGATTAGCTCCACATTGCCAGAATCGGCCAGCCGACCAGCAGAAGCATAGAGATGTAGATAACGCCGAAGATAGCACCCAGACGCCAGTAGTCTTTGGACTTCACATAACCGCAGCCGTAAATAATAACGCCAGGGCCAGTTGCATACGGAGTCAGACAGCCCATGATACCGATGGACAGTACCAGCAGGATACACAGGTGTTCCATCGGAACGCCCGGGATGCCTTTGCCGACGGCCAGAATAACCGGCAGCATGGTGGCGGTGTGTGCGGAAAGGCTGGCAAACAGGTAGTGAGCAAAATAGAACACCAGCACCAGAACGATCACGGTCGCGTTAGGCGAGAAGCCTTCCAGGTGCGAGCTCATCGTGTTGGCGAACCAGTCGATGAAGCCTGAGCGGGTTAAACCATTCGCCATAACGACCAGCGTGGCGAGGTTAACCAGGGTGTTCCATGCGCTGTTATAACGGGTGATGTCTTTCCACGGGACAACGTGCAGCGCCAGCATCAGCGAGACTGCCAGCAGACCCACAGCGGTCGCATCAATCAGTTTACCGCCAAAGACCCACAGACCCAGGCTGAGCAGAACCAGACCGATCAGGGTCAGCTCTTTACGCGTCAGTTTACCCATGGTTTTCAGTTCATCACCAGCCCACGCGGCAACTTCAGCACTGTGAGTAACTTCTGGCTTGTACAGAACATAGGACAGCCACGGAGCAACGATCAGCAAAATAATACCAACCGGCAGGAAGCTGAGGAACCATTGCAACCAGCTGATTTGAATACCGGCAATTTTATTGACGAATTCCAGACCCAGCACGTTAGGTGCAGCACCGGTAACGAACATAGAGGAGCTCAGGCTGGTACTGATTACCATCATCCACATCAGATATCCGCCGATACGGCGCGCGGACGGATCGTTCGGGAATGATTTAAACAGCGGCGGCAGGTTTTTGATAACCGGGAATACGGTACCACCGGTACGCGCGGTGTTGGACGGTGTAAACGGCGCCAGCAGAATGTCGATGATGACAATCGCGTAGCCCAGCGTCAGGGTGCGTTTACCCATGAATTTTACCAGGAACAGCGCGATACGACGACCCAGACCGGTGACTTCATAGCCCAGCGCGAAGATAAACGCGCCAAACACCAACCACACGGTAGTGCTGGAGAAGCCTGCCAGACCCCATTTCAGCGCTTGCTTACCCGCTTTAAACGCCGGGTCGGCCAGCTCTGAAGCATCAAACAGCAGATAGTTGCTGCCGATGACGCAGATCGTTACGGCGATAAAGCTTATCGCTGTTGCCGGGATTGGCTCCAGGATCATCCCAACAATCATTGCCACGAAAACGGCAAAATAGTGCCAGGCTTGCGGGGGCATTCCATCAGGGACAGGGATAAGAAACATGACGCCCATTACGACCAATGGGGCCAGTAATTTCCATATTTTATCTTTTGCTAAAGACATGTGTGTGATTCTCCGGAAAGGATCTTTAATTGTGATAATGATGAACTTGTGAAATCTGAGCTAAGAACCAGGTGACGATCAGCAGATCGGCGCAGCCTCCTGGGCTGAGGTTGCGTTCAATGCACTGTTGGTCGAACTGGCGCAGGTATTCGAGATCGGCTGGGGTGCGAATCCCCCCTTGCTGCAATAGAGTTGTGGCCTGCTGCTGTAGCCAGCGCAGACCTTCTGCGCCGCCACGTGAAGCCACGTTGGTGTCGCCATTGATAGACATCAGCAGCAATAATGTGTCGAGTAGCGCCAGTTCAGGATCGCGGCCCTGAGTCAGCAGTGCGCGGTAGTGCGGCAGGGCATGCTGGATGACTAGCGGGTATCCCGCTTCGGCTTCGCCCCGTGCGCCGGTTAATCCCAGTTGTTGATAAAGACGTTGGCCAGCCGTGAGTTGTTGATTGTTCTGGCGCAGTTCGCGCTCGGTCAGGCCACGGCAAAATGTTGCTGCCGTAGAGCAAAGGGTTTCAGCGGTAACAGTTAGTTGGAGCTGGTGCAGGCGGCCAATGGCGGCACACAGCAGCCCCAGTGAAAAGATGCTCCCTTTATGGGTGTTTACCCCTTCGGTGGCGCGAAACATATCGGCTTCGCAGGCCATGCCCAGTGGGCGCAGTCCTTTCAACACATCTTCGGGCGACAGCTGTGCGCTAAACGCCCCATATTCAATAAAACGCGGCAGCCAGGCCTGAATTGCCTCAGCGCTGCGATGAAAATCTTCCAGCGCCATATCTTTATGTGCGCCGTTGTTAATACGATCCACCAGACCCGGTTTGGGCGACAGGTTGACTTCAGTCAACATGGCCCGCCACGCAAGCGTTGCGTAAGCGTCAGGCAGATCCAGAGGAAGGACTGCGTTATTGGTTGATGTTGCAGGAATCGGCATCATGCAGCAGAGCCTCCATCTGAGAGAGTAAGTCGGAAAGCGCGTGGGTTTTACCTCGCGCGCATTCGGCAGCGCTTTGCTCGCACAGCAGACAGCGGCGGGCAGGGAGTGCGAAATGACGCCGGGACAGAATTTCCCCTTCAGGGGTCAGGACATCGATGTCCCATAACCGTCCCAGCGGATGTGAATGCTCAAGTTCAATCGTGGCGAGCTTGAGATCGTGGGCCGGGGCCTCAATAGACAAAAGACCTTCCGGACCGCTGGCAGAAACCAGCGCCGTTTGCTCCCTGATAATCCAGGTGGATTTTTCCGCCAGCGCGAGCAGGGCGGTGACGCCGTGATTAAAGATGCGACGGGTTAATGCGCTGTCTTTAATCGGGCCCGGTGCGACCACGGTAAACGAGACCAGTGGCGCGTGATGACGCGTCAGCCAGGCATGTTGCCTTGCTTGTCTCTCATCCCGGCTGGCGAGCAGCTCGGGAATCGAAACCGCGTGTTGGGGGGCGTGTTCAGGGAGCAGGCGCATGGCTTATTCCTTCACCTGATGCACAACGTCAATCACCGAGCCATCGCGGTAACGCACAACGGCAATCACGCGGTCGGTGAATTCGATAGCGCGTGGCTGACCGGTGAGCTGCTGTGCACGTTCGCGCAGCCATTCAATGGACACCACTTTCATACCGGCTTCTTTCAGACGTTCAGCCAGTTCCGGACGCGCAGGGTTAACGGCGATACCGTGGTCAGTGACCAGGATGTCTACGCTGGAGCCTGGGGTTACGCAGGTCAGGACGTTATCAACCAGCGTCGGGATGCGTCCGCGAACCAGCGGAGCGACAATGATGGAAAGCGCAGCGGCAACCGCAGTATCGCAGTGACCGCCGGATGCGCCGCGCAGTACGCCGTCAGAACCGGTCAGTACGTTAACGTTGAAGCTGGTATCAACTTCCAGCGCACTCAGCACCACGACGTCCAGACGATCGACGGAGGCGCCTTTTGAGCCCCAGTTGGCATACTGGTTGGCACTGATCTCAATGTGGTTTGGATTGCGGGCCAGCGACTCAGCCGCGTTACGGTCAAAGCTCTGTACGTCCAGCAGTTTGCGAATCAGGCCTTTTTCGTGCAGGTCAACGATGGTAGCGGTGATGCCGCCCAGCGCGAAGTCAGCACGGATATCGCGGCTGCGCATCTTGTCTTCCAGGAAACGAGTAACGGCCAGAGAAGCGCCGCCGGTTCCTGTCTGCAGTGAGAAGCCTTCATTAAAGTAACCGGAGTTAGCAATGACGTCTGCCGCGCTACGGGCGATTAACAGTTCTCGCGGGTTGGTGGTCATGCGTGTCGCATCAGCACCGATTTTGTCCGCATCGCCGACCTGATCGATCTGTACAATCAGATCCACCTGATCCTGCGTAATGCTGGCCGGGTTATGCGGATAGGTCAGCAGCTGTTCAGTCAGCAGGACAACCTGTTTTGCATTTTCGGCATCGACGCGGGCATAGCCCAGTGAACCACAGCACGCTTTACCGGTATAGCCGTTAGCGTTACCAAACTGGTCGCAGGACGGTACGCCGAGGAACGCCACATCAATGCTGAGTTCGCCACTTTGCACCAGGTGTACACGGCCGCCGTGGGAGTGGACCTGCACAGGCTCGGCCAGCAGGCCACGGGAGATCTCTTCCGCCAGCGGACCACGCAGCCCGGAGGTGTAAATACGGCTGACCACGCCCTGACGGATGTGCTCAACCAGCGGAGCATGGCAGTCGCTCAGGGAGCTGGAGGCCAGCGTCAGATTTTTAAAGCCCATTCTGGCGATGGCGTCCATCACCAGGTTAATCGTCAGATCGCCACCGCGAAAAGCGTGGTGGAAAGAGATGGTCATGCCATCCTGTAAACCTGAACGACGAATGGCGTCTTCCAGGTTAGCGCACAGCTTTTTGTCGCGCGGTTTTTGCGCCTGTAATTCTACTTTTGCGGTGCTCTGATAAGCGGAAAGCTCACTTTCTGCATGACGGCTCCAGGTCGCCACGCGATCCTGGCGTTGAGACTGTTCGATTTTCTGCGTCATTTTTTTGCCTTATTCTTCGCGAATGCCGGAAAGTTCTGCACGGGAGATAACCAGAAGGGCGCGCTCGATAACCGGGCTGTCGACCATTTTTCCGTTCAGGGAAACTACGCCACGGCCTTCGCGAGCGGCGGCTTCAGCGGCTTCCACGACCAGGCGCGCGTGAGCCAGCTCTTTGCGTGTCGGCGCGTACAGGTTGTGCAGGAGCTCGATCTGGCGCGGGTTAATGAGCGACTTACCGTCGAAACCCAGTTGCTTGATGTGTGCGGCTTCATGCAGGAAACCCGCTTCGTTGTTGGCATCGGAATAAACGGTGTCGAACGCCTGAATGCCGGCAGAGCGTGCCGCCTGCAAAATAGAGCAGCGGGCAAACAGCAGTTCAGTCCCTTCCGGAGAGCGCTCAGTGCGCAGGTTACGCACGTAATCTTCCGCACCCAGTGCAATACCGATCAGGCGCTCGGAAGCGTGGGCAATTTCTACCGCGCGGGTAATGCCTAACGGCGATTCGATGGCGGCTAACAGACCGGTACTGCCGGGCTCACGGCCACAAGCTTTCTCGATACGCAGGATTTCGCTTTCGATGTCGATGACATCCTGCGCGGTATCGGTCTTCGGTAAACGCACGATGTCAGCGCCGCCGCGTACCACGGCTTCGAGATCGTTAATGCCCCATTCGGAGTCGAGGGCGTTTACGCGCACGATAGTTTCAACGTCGTGATACAGCGGATGCTGCAGCGCGTGGTACACCATACGGCGAGCTGTATCTTTCTCGCGCAGCGCGACGGAGTCTTCCAGGTCGAACATCAGCGCATCTGCCGGATAGATGAACGAGTTGCTGACCATGGCGGCATTGGCGCCCGGTACGAACAGCATGCTGCGGCGGGTACGGGGTTTACGTTGCTGCAAAGATTCACTAATCACTGGCAATCCTCCCATGGCAGTGCAGGAATACCGCCAGCGCGGGCCAGTAGTGCTTCCAGTCGCGCACGTAAAATGCAGTCCAGTGCGCCTTTATCATCAACATTTAATTGCACGCCGCGTACGTTGTAGCGGGACAGAACGTCCAGAATGGTGGCCCGGATGGCATCACCGAACTGCTTTTCGACGCTACTGTTAACCTGCAGGTCAATATCCTGCGAATCGAGTGGGGCGATGCGAATCATCACATCACCGGACTCGAGTGTGCCTGCGACGGCTGCCTGGTTTATTTTCATTTTTCACCTGTTGCTAATGCGGGGGTATTTTGGCGGACTGCCGCACCCGATGAGGCTCGCTCAACCATGCTTTGCAGATAGTGCAGCGTGGCGTCAGGGACCAGGGATGCGATAGCCGTGAGATCTTTTTTAACCAGCAGCTTGCGCACCCAGGAGGCAGAAATCGGCATCTCCTGGAAGCACAGCCGCTCAATTTCCACCAGTTCAATCGGTGGGGCGGGAAGCGTTGGGGTCTCCAGCCAGTAGCGCATATCGTTGTTGTACTGGGAGGTGACGGTGCAATACGGCTCGGTACCGACGAAGCGGTGCGTGACGCCGAGAGCCGGGGCCAGATACTGGCGGAAGATTTTCAGGTCTATTTCGGTATAGCAGTGGTTAATAACGCTCTGCTCTTTGATGAAGTAGCACGGGAATGTTGCGCGGGAAATGATGTATTCCGAACCGCGATGAACGGTTAAACGTGGAATGTCTTTTGTCCCTTTAAGCACCAGATCCAGTCGGTCTTCATACGGAAAACGCGAGGTATCTTCTTTCACCAAAAACAGATGCAGCCAGTCACATTGCGCGGCTGCTTGTTGGATCAGAAAACGATGTCCGTTGGTGAAGGGGTTGGCGTTCATGACGATACAACCAATTTTTTTCCCTTCATGGCGCTGTTTCGCCAGTGATTCAGCGTAGCGTTTCAGACGTGTGGTGCTGTTTTCCATCAGCACCATAATGCCGGGAACGCTGGTTAGCGTAGAAAAACCGCACTGCTTAAACAGCGACTCGTACTCGGTTTTGGTATAGATGAAGAGGTGCGTACAGTGGCGCTCATAGGCGAGGTTGATTAACTCGGTCGCCAGCGTCAGCGCTAAGCCTTCACCCCTTACGGATTCGCAGATGGCGACGCACTTTATGATATTGCCGGCAATGCCGCCGCAGGCAATCAGGCGGTCATCACGGGTGACGGTGATAAATACTTCGACAGTTGTATCAACGCTCAAATCATTCTCTTTCAGAAATTGCGCGATAGCCGCCATCTTTTTATTTTCTGAGCGTTTAACTTGCGTGAATATATTATTACCGAACATAGTGAATAGAGCCCCGATGCTATATTTGTTACTGGGTTTCTGTTTTTGTTGCTCCGTTTAGCAACCTGATAACTTTTTGTTTGCAATTGAAGGGAATATTTTTTTATTACGGAGTATTTCTTTTTTTCCCTGCTGCATACATCGTAAGGAGTATTTTGGAGGTAATTTTTGATTTATTTCACAATAAGTTAGAAGGTTTTAATGTGTTTTATGGTTTTAAGTTTTTTAATTAATTTAACTCCGAAATAGCGTGTGGTTTTAATTTGTTTAATTGATTTAAGGTGGGGAATCTGCAACGATCCTGTTTTATACCGCGACTTGCAAATAAAACATTTTTATTACAACTACAATGAGAAATAAGTTTCGGGTAACGTCGCTGAGGAAGAAATATGGCAGAGCAGAAAAATAAAACACGGTTTCCTTTTTTTCGCAGTCTGGCGTTTCCATTGCGTATCTTTCTGCTTATTTTGGTCGTTTCTGTTTTTATTATCGCCGCGTTAGCACAATACTTTACCGCCAGTTTTGAAGATTATCTGGCAACGCATGTCCGCGATATGGCGATGAACCAGGCCAAAATCATCGCCTCTAACGACAGTATCATCGCGGCGGTGAAGCATCGTGATTACAAGCGTCTGGCGACCATTGCCGACAAACTGCAGAGCGGGACTGACTTCGACTATGTGGTGATCGGGGATACCAACTCTGTCCGCCTTTACCACCCAAATCCGGAAAAAATTGGCTACCCGATGCAGTTCACCAAACCCGGCGCGCTGGAAAGAGGGGAAAGTTACTTTATTACCGGCAAAGGGTCGATTGGGATGGCGATGCGCGCCAAAACGCCCATCTTTGATGACGATGGCAAAATCATTGGCGTGGTCTCAATTGGC
Source organism: Citrobacter sp. KTE151 (assembly GCF_000398845.1). NCBI lineage: Bacteria > Pseudomonadati > Pseudomonadota > Gammaproteobacteria > Enterobacterales > Enterobacteriaceae > Citrobacter > Citrobacter sp. KTE151. The sequence continues at coordinate 527,478 of NZ_KB976063.1, forward strand.
TATCTGATCAGTAAAATCGATAGCTGGCGATCGGACTTTTTACTCCCAATGGCAGGGGTGTTTATCCTGCTGTTGCTGGTACTTATGCTGCTCTCCTGGTTATTTGCCGCCCATATTCGCCGACAGATGTTGGGGATGGAGCCTAAGCAAATTGCGCGGGTAGTGCGTCAGCAGGAAGCGCTATTCAGCTCGGTATATGAAGGTTTGATCGCCGTGGACCCTGATGGGTATATCACCGCAATAAACCGCAGCGCGAGGAAAATGCTGGGGCTGTCTTCGCCTGGACGAAAGTGGCTTGGAAAACCGGTTAGTGAGGTGGTTCAGCCGACTGACTTTTTCACCCAGCAGATTGCGGAAAAACGACAGGACGCGATGGTGAACTTTAATGGCCTGAGCGTTATCGCTAACCGTGAGGCGATTCGCTCCGGCGATGAACTGCTTGGGGCAATCATCAGTTTTCGTAGTAAAGATGAAATTGCTACTCTTAATGCGCAATTAACGCAGATCAAACAGTATGTAGAGAGCCTGAGAACGCTGCGTCATGAACACCTTAACTGGATGTCGACCATTAATGGCCTGCTGCAAATGAAAGAGTATGACCGGGTGCTGGCAATGGTGCAGGGGGAATCGCAGGCGCAACAGCAACTGATTGACAGCCTGCGCGGCGCGTTTGCCGATCGTCAGGTAGCCGGTCTGTTGTTTGGCAAGGTGCAGCGTGCGCGTGAACTGGGCCTCACTATGACTATCGTTCCTGGCAGTCAACTGCATCAACTCCCCGAGGGGCTGGATAGCACAGAGTTTGCAGCAATTGTTGGCAATCTGCTTGATAATGCATTTGAAGCGAGCTTGCGCACCCAGCAAGGCAACAAGATCGTCGAACTCTATTTGAGCGATGAAGGGGATGACGTGATCATCGAAGTTGCCGATCAGGGATGCGGTGTACCGGAAGCATTGTGTGAAAAAATATTTGAACAGGGTGTGAGCACCCGTACCGATGAACCAGGTGAACATGGCATCGGTTTGTATCTGATTGCAAGTTATGTGAGGCGCTGTAACGGGGTGATTACACTCGAAGATAACTCCCCCTGCGGCACCTTATTTTCTTTATTTCTTCCGAAAGTGAAAAAAAATAATGACGGAACCATTAACGCTATTGATCGTTGAGGATGAAACGCTACTGGCGGAAATGCATGCTGAATATATCCGCCATATACCCGGCTTCAGCCAGATTTGGCTGGCGGGTAATCTTGCGCAAGCGAGGATGATGATTGAGCGTTTTAAGCCCGGTTTGATTCTGCTCGATAACTACTTGCCGGACGGCAAGGGAATTACGTTGTTGCATGAGCTAACCCAGACGCGTTATCCGGGCGGCGTGGTGTTTACCACGGCGGCCAGCGACATGGAAACGGTCTCAGAGGCCGTGCGCAGCGGCGCGTTTGATTATCTGGTTAAACCCATTGCCTACGAGCGCCTGGGACAGACGCTGACGCGTTATCAACAGCGCAGACGCATGTTGGCCGGTAATGACAGCGCCAGTCAAAAGCAGATTGATGAAATGTTTAATGCTTATGCGCGCGGCGAACCGAAAGGCGATTTGCCGACCGGAATTGATGCGTTAACGCTGAATGCGGTGTTGAAATTATTTGCCGATCCGACGGTACATCATACTGCGGAAACGATCGCTCAGGCGCTCACTATCAGCCGTACCACCTCCAGGCGCTACCTGGAGTACTGTGCCAGCCGTCATTTGATTATTGCGGAGATTATTCACGGTAAGGTGGGGAGGCCGCAGCGTATTTATCACGGCGGCTAATTCACGTCATCCTTGAAGCTGCCTCTTTGTGGGCTGCGTGAAGAAACCCCAGTCACATAATTATCTATGTACTGGGGATGTCTTCACTTGCCGCTTTGATGCAGCTTAAATGATTTTGCGTATCAAGGTCAGATACTGACAGTTATCGTTAACCGCCGATCAGGGCGGACGTCGCCGGCACCATCACTTCAGTTGCGATAATCACAACCAGCAGTCCAACCAGTACCGGAACCGAGGTACGTTTCACTACTTCGAACGGAGAGATCTTTGCCATCCCTGCGACAGCGACAACCACACCGGAGACCGGAGAGATTGTGCGTCCAAGGTTTGATGCCTGCAGCATCGGGATAGCAAGGTAAGCCGGGTTAATGCCAGAAGAGTGCGCCAGTTTCGGGATCATCTCAACGAAGGCATAGAACGGTGCGTTACCGGACCCCGTGGTCATTGCCGCCAGCATAGTCAGGATCACCAGTACCAGCATCAGAATAATGCTCGCGGAGCCAAACGAGGTGGCGATAGAAATCAGACTCTGAATAAAGCCGATTGTGCTCAGACCCTGGGCAAAAACGCCCGCCGCGACTAACAGCATCACCACGTTAGCAAAGGCATCCGCCATACCACGGTAGGCGACTTCCAGACCCGAGAAAACCTTCTGGGTGTTGAATCCTCGTACGAACTCCAGTACAGCAGCGATGAGCATGCACAGCACCAGAATCGTAATGATATGCAGCTGTGGGCCCCATTTTCCATCGAAAATCAGGACGCCAACGATCGGGGTAAATGGCAAGATGGCGTAAAACGACGGGGCGGTAGTGGTAATTTCAGCCACATCTAACATTTCATGAGAAATGTTCTCTTTTTTATCCAGATAACGCTGCCAGAAAAAGTGGGCAATCGCCATAGCAATGATGGCGGCAATGGAAATTGGCAGCGTGGTTTTAAACGCGAAATCGATCAGCGGCATTTCCGCGGCTTTTGCAGCCAGCACTACATCACCGGATGTTGGCGAAAGAATAATAGCGGCTGGGGAGGCGCAAATGGCCGCTGCGGCGCCACGGCTAATCCCAACGTTAACCATGACCGGGAACAATGTCGCCATCAGCAATACGCCCAGACCGGTTGCTGAAGAGACCGCCAGGGACATCAGGCAGGCGACAAAATAGGCGGCAATCATAAGCAGATAAGGTGAATTGATATACTGCAGCGGCTTAGAGGCCAGCTTAACCACCATATCATTCGCGCCAATATGCGTCATGTAGGCGGCAAAACCACACAGCATCATAATCATCATGCCGAGATCGCCGCCACGGCTCATCAGCAAAATTTTAATATATTCAACAATGTCTGTTGCCGTATAGCCCGTCGTTGCCGCGCTAGACGGCAAAACTTTATGGCCCATCAACGCACTGATAATCAGCAAAACCAGACCGCCGACAAACAGTACGCCTGTCGCGGAATAACCTTTAATGATGTAGCGCGCTACACCCACAATAACCACAACTCCAATAAGGAGTTCAATAAATGTCAACATTGTTTCCCCTGTCGCATTGCTGCCCAGAAAGTTAAAAAACTAAAAAAAGTAAAAAGTGGTGACAGAATGTGCCTAATAAACCGATAACTCTTGCTGATTGAAATCAATAAAAATACGGATTCAAGCGATGGCTAAGCCGTTTTTTCAGCATCGCGATTAAAAAAAGAATATCACAATAAAAAACTGTGAAGCGCAGCGTTGGTGTGTGTTTTTTGTGGTGATATTGATGCTTTATTGTTAATTTATTGTGGTGTTATTTAACTCTCGCCGCAGGAAAGCACAATTTATTGGCAATAAAGAGAAAATAGTTCCTATGAAATGGCTCAGTAAATAAAGGGATAACTTATAGGCTGAGGAATATTCTGATTTTTTATTTGCGCATTTTTGTTAAGCTGACATTAAGGTTGGGTTTGCTAAAATTAATAATAAATCCCAGGATGGTAATTAAGTTGTGATTTTCGCTAAACGATATTTTCTCATTTTTTCATTTATTTTTATTCAGTTAGCTTTCACCACCCAGGTGGCTGCTGAAGATAAAGGCTGGTTTGCTACTTTTAAAGATAATGTCAGTGAAACCTGGCAGCAGCCGGAACATTATGATCTGTATGTACCTGCTATTACCTGGCATGCGCGTTTTGCCTACGATAAAGAAAAAACGGATCGCTACAATGAACGGCCGTGGGGTGCAGGATTTGGTCAATCCCGTTGGGATGATAAAGGTAACTGGCACGGACTTTATATCATGGCGTTTAAGGATTCCTACAATAAATGGGAACCCATTGGCGGCTATGGCTGGGAAAAAACCTGGCGACCGCTGGCTGATGAAAACTTCCATACAGGTCTCGGCTTTACCGCCGGTTTCACCGCGCGTGATAACTGGAACTACATTCCGGTACCGGTGCTGTTACCGCTGGCATCAATTGGTTATGGTCCGGCAACGTTTCAGATGACCTACATTCCTGGAACGTATAATAACGGCAACGTCTACTTTGCGTGGATGCGGTTCCAGTTTTGATGGACTACCTGTATTGTCAGGTGGTTTATTGGAAAGTCTTTTAAAAACATAGTGATAGGAAGTTTAACTGAAAAATAACGCGACATTTATCACTTTTTGATAAAGTTCGACTGGACAAAGTGCACCACAATTGTTGTACTGATACCCGACACAGCATTTGTGTCTATTTTTCATGTAAAGGTAATTTTGATGTCTAAGATTAAAGGTAACGTTAAGTGGTTTAATGAGTCCAAAGGATTCGGTTTCATTACTCCGGAAGATGGCAGCAAAGATGTGTTCGTACACTTCTCTGCAATCCAGACCAATGGTTTTAAAACTCTGGCTGAAGGTCAGCGTGTAGAGTTCGAAATCACTAACGGTGCCAAAGGCCCTTCTGCTGCAAACGTAATCGCTCTGTAAGCATACGACAGCAAGCATTCAAAACCCGCTTAATTGCGGGTTTTTTTCGCTTCAATGTGCGGGAGAAGCAGATACCAACCAGAATGCCAGGGCGGTCATCGCGAATGATCCCAACAGATTAACCAGTACATTCACCATAGCCCAACCAAAGCGTCCTTCCTGCAGTAAAAACACTACCTCAGCAGAGAAAGTGGAAAACGTTGTCAGTCCCCCGCAAAAGCCAGTAGTAATCAGCACCTTCCACATTGGGTCAATATTTGTCATGCGATTAAACCATGCCAGACCCATACCAATGATAAATGCGCCAAGTAAGTTTGCAGCCAGCGTACCGAATGGAATGGCCTGATGCAGCGGGTTAAACCGCATACTCAACATCCATCTTGCTACGCTACCTGTACCACCACCGATAAAAACCGCTAAAAGGAGTTGTAACACTGCGTAATCCTGCTATTTGATTGTATAGAGGGTGAGTGTAACGCTGAATAATTGTTGTTGGCGAGCTTAACAAAGTTTTCTGGAGGGAATATGTTCGTTGCAGCAGGGCAATTTGCCGTGGGACCTTCATGGGAAAAAAATGCAGAAACCTGCGCCTTACTGATGTCTCAGGCTGCAGAAGAGGGGGCGTCGCTACTGGTATTACCGGAGGCATTGCTGGCGCGTGACGATTTTGACCCTGACTTGTCAGTGAAATCAGCTCAGCTTTTGGAAGGTGGGTTTCTGACGCGTTTGTTGCGAGAAAGCGCACAAAATGAGATGACGACAATCCTGACGATTCATGTTCCCTCTGTGCCAGGCCGGGCATTTAACATGCTGGTGGCGCTACGGGCTGGTCGGGTAGTGGCCCATTACGCTAAATTACATCTCTATGACGCCTTTTCGATTCAGGAGTCACGTAATGTCGATGCAGGGGACGCCATAGCGCCGCTGCTGGACGTAGGCGGATTAAAAGTAGGGCTAATGACCTGCTATGACCTGCGCTTCCCTGAGCTGGCGCTGGCGCACGCGTTGCAGGGGGCTGAGATTCTCGTTTTACCTGCGGCTTGGGTGCGGGGATCGTTAAAAGAGCATCATTGGGCCACGCTTTTGGCGGCAAGAGCGCTGGATGCCACGTGTTATCTGGTTGCGGCTGGAGAATGCGGTAACAAGAATATCGGCCAAAGCCGGGTCATCGATCCCTTTGGCGTGACTATTGCGGCGGCGGCTGAAACGCCCGCGCTCATTATGGCCGAGGTTTCCGCCGAGCGGGTGAGGCAGGTCAGGGCACAACTTCCGGTGTTAAGTAACCGACGCTTTGCGCCACCGCAATTATTATGACGTTTTTTTAAACAAGGCTTGATTCACCTTGTTACAGATTGCTATTGTGTGCGCGCGTCGAAAGGCCGTTAATATTCTCAGGTTAATATGGCGCTTTATGTAGCCTGGTTTAAGTCAAGAAGGTATCTATGGGTGAGATTAGTATTACCAAACTGCTGGTGGTTGCCGCACTGGTTGTTCTGCTGTTTGGTACCAAGAAGTTACGTACTCTGGGTGGAGACCTGGGGACGGCAATCAAGGGCTTCAAGAAAGCAATGAACGACGATAATGCCGATGCCAAGAAAGAGGCTGATGGTAGCGTTCAGGCTGAGAAGCTTTCTCATAAAGAGTAATACTGCAAACTCTGCATGAAAAAAAACCGGCGATTTGCCGGTTTTTTATTGCTGATATGTAAGTGAGTATTACACGATTACTTCACTTCCAGCCCTTTGGCCTGCATGTCAGCATGGTATGAAGAGCGCACGAATGGACCGCAAGCAGCGTGGGTAAAGCCCATAGCCATGGCTTCTGCTTTCATCTCATCGAACTCATCCGGGCTTACATAGCGTTGAACCGGGAGGTGATGGCGGCTTGGCTGTAAATACTGCCCCAGCGTCAGCATGGTCACGCCATGGCTGCGCAGGTCGCGCATGACCTCAATGATTTCAGCATTAGTTTCACCCAGACCCACCATCAGACCCGATTTTGTCGGAATCTCCGGGTGCGCTTCCTTGAAGCGTTCCAGAAGCTTCAGCGACCAGTTGTAGTCAGCCCCAGGGCGTACATTACGATAAATACGCGGTACGTTTTCGAGGTTGTGGTTAAACACGTCCGGCGGCGTGGCTGTGAGGATATCCAGCGCGCGATCCATACGACCACGGAAGTCAGGCACCAGCGTTTCGATTTTAATCGACGGGCTTTTCTCACGAATCGCGGTGATGCAGTCAGCAAAGTGCTGAGCGCCACCGTCACGCAGATCGTCGCGGTCAACGGAGGTAATCACGACATAGCGCAGCGCCATGTCCGCAATCGTCTGAGCCAGTTTTAACGGCTCGTTGGCGTCAGGAGCAACCGGACGGCCATGGGCAACGTCACAGAATGGGCAACGGCGAGTACAAATTGCGCCGAGGATCATAAAGGTTGCTGTTCCGTGATTGAAACATTCAGCCAGGTTAGGGCAGGAAGCTTCTTCGCAGACAGAGTGCAGGCCATTTTTGCGCATTGCCGCTTTGATGCCCTGGATGCGAGTGGAGTCCGCTGGCAGTTTTATTTTCATCCATTCCGGTTTACGCAGCAGGGCTTCACGCTCTGTTGCCACATTTTTTACCGGGATAAGAGCCATCTTATCGGCATCGCGGTATTTAACACCGCGTTCCATCACAATGGGTTTACTCATAGCTTGCGTGTTCCAGTTGCGAATTACGAAGGAAAGCGTTTCAATTCAAGGGAATGTTGCATTTATCAACTATTTTTGAATTAGTGATACGCAGTATATCATTGAAACGGGCCAGAAAGCAGCCTGACAGGCTGGCAAAATGTAAAATAGTTGTTGTTTTGTGCCATTTGCCACAACATATGCCGTGGCAAAGTATGACCGTATTTTCAGTCCGCGATGTACTCGTGCGGTGGGTTACCCAACAGCGCGAAGATGTTGGCCAGCAGGCGGGGGCGAATGCTCTCGGTCGTGGCTGTGCTATCCCACTGCGATACTTTCGCCATCTCCATCCCGGCATAACCGCAAGGATTGATACGCAGGAAAGGCGACAAGTCCATATCCACGTTGAGCGCTAAGCCGTGAAATGAACATCCTTTACGGATACGTAATCCCAAAGAGCAGATTTTCTTCTCACCCACGTATACGCCAGGCGCATCGGCTCGCGGGTGGGCATCAATGCCGATTTCCGCAAGGGTATTCACGACGGTTTGCTCCAGCAACGTAACCAGTTCGCGCACGCCAAGTTTACGACGCTTCAGGTTCAACAGCACATACATAACCTGTTGGCCTGGCCCGTGGTAGGTCACCTGACCGCCACGATCGCTCTGGATCACCGGAATATCTCCCGGCATCAATACGTGCTCAGCTTTACCTGCCTGACCTTGGGTAAAGACAGGATAATGCTCTACCAGCCAGATTTCATCATGACTGTTTTCATCACGGGTATCGGTAAATTCATGCATGGCCAGAGAGACTGGCTCGTAAGGTTGAAGACCGAGCTGGCGGACCAGAATTTTATCCTGATACAAAACGGCATCTCCGTAGAGAATGTTAAAGAGGGGAAAAGTATATCACAGGGGGGAGGGGTTACCCGAGCGGGGATGCAGCGGGTAACCGACAGGTTTTTACAGCACCATGCGTACGATATCGATATTGCCTAATTCTTCGTACAGCGTTTCAACCTGCTCAATGTGTGTAGCAGTGATGGTGATTGAGACCGAGTGGTAGTTGCCTTTGCTGCTCGGTTTTACCGTCGGAGAGTAATCACCTGGCGCATGGCGCTGTACCACTTCAACCACCTGATCAACCAGCTCAGGCAACGCCTGCCCCATTACTTTGTAAGTAAATGGAGTAGGGAATTCAAGCAGTTCGTTAAGTTTGGTTTTCATGTCAGCTCCGGCGTTACATCAAAAAATAATAACTCCCACTGCGCGTGGGAGTTATCTGGATACCTAGTATATGGGGACGTAAATCACACTTTCAAGTGTTCGATTTTTAGCCAAACCAGTGATGGAACATTAATTTAATGTAATCAATGATTTTCCCAAAGAAGTTGCCTTCAGGGATTTCCTGCAGCACCACCAGCGGGCGCTGTTCAATGGTTTTGCCATCCAACTGGAAGTTGATAGTGCCGACAACCTGGTTTTTCTGCAGCGGGGCGTGCAGTTCAGTGGTGTTCAACACATAGCTGGCTTTCAGGTCTTTCATGCGGCCGCGCGGAATGGTCAGGTAGACGTCTTTATCAACGCCTAACGACGCACGATCGGTGTTACCAAACCAGGCGGGTTCTGAGGCAAATTCTTTACCCACTTTCAACGGGTTCACGGTTTCGAAGAAACGGAAGCCCCAAGTCAGCAGTTTTTTACTTTCGGTTTCTCGGCCTTTATAGGTGCGACCACCCATAACGGCGGAGATCAGACGCATCTGGCCTTCGGTTGCGGATGCAACGAGGTTATAGCCAGCCTTATCGGTGTGACCGGTTTTGATACCGTCGACATTCAGGCTGTTATCCCACAGCAGGCCGTTGCGGTTTAACTGACGAATGCCGTTAAAGGTGAACTCTTTTTCTTTATAGATAGAGTATTCGTTAGGCACGTCGCGAATCAGAGCCTGACCAATCATCGCCATGTCGCGAGCCGAGCTGTACTGACCGTCAGCATCGAGACCATGAACGGTCTGGAAGTGGGTGTTTTTCAGGCCCAGCGCATTCACATAGCTGTTCATCAGGCCGACGAAAGCATCCTGGCTACCGGCTGCGAAGTCTGCCATCGCCACGCACGCGTCGTTTCCGGATTGCAGGTTAATACCACGGATCAGCTGAGAAACAGGAACCTGCATGCCTGGCTTGAGGAACATCAGCGATGAACCTTTGAAGACCGGGTTGCCCGTAGCCCATGCGTCATTGCCGACGGTGACCAGATCGGTTTCTTTGAATTTCCCGGCTTTCATCGCCTGGCCGATGACGTAGCTGGTCATCATTTTGGTCAGACTGGCGGGGTCGCGGCGAGTGTCTGCGTTCTGTTCTGCCAGAACTTTACCTGAATTGTAATCAATCAGGATATACGACTCCGCATCGATCTGCGGAACACCCGGGATCATGGTTTTAATATTCAGGTCATCGGCATGGGCAGCAGAGAGAGAGGCTGCGCAGAGAGCCGCGGTGAGCGCCATACGCTGCACGAAACGAGCGGAAAAAGTGGTCTTCATGGTCTGAACTACGACGTCCGTGATGAAATTAAAAAAAGTGCCCTACTATAGCAAATGCATAACTGGCAGGCATCTGACTTTCCGCGTGACTTTGTTAATGTCATTTACAGAAACTGACAGTTCAGATACCTGATTTACGTTATTACACGCCGGTGATGAAGGACTGTAATTGCGCCTCGGATTGAAGACGCTGCTGCAATGTGGAGGCTTCAGCTTTGCTGGCAAACGGCCCCATCTGGATACGCCAGACTGCGCCGTTTTGTACCACCCGGCCAGGAACGCCAAACTGCTGGCTTAAACGCTTTTGATACTGCTGCGCGCGCGACTGCTCGCTGACTGCGCCAACCTGAACCACATAGCGTCCGTTGGCAGTTGCCGCAGGCGCAGGGGCTGTGACGGCTGCTGGTGTTGTTGCCGGCGCGGTTGACGTGACCGGTGCGGTGGTTGTCGATTGCGGCACCGGAGTCGGCTCGCTGCTTTCCAGCACGCCTGATGCGAGCGTGGTTGGCGCACCGAGGAATCCACTGCTGTTTACTGGCGCACCGGTTGGATCATCGCTTTTCAGCGTGGAATTGCTGATCGGACGAATATCGCCTTGCGGCTGACCTGCATCCGATGGCGAAGGCATGCTTCCCATATTGCCGCCACCGCTTAAATCAGGACGCGCAGGCAAGGCATAAGTTTGTTTCGCGACCGTGGTACAAGCCATACCCGGTCCGGACAATGAACCATCCTGGGCGACGATGATTGGGTCGATACGCACTTTAGTGTTGTTGGAGGTGTTCAGACGATCGGCTGCGGCGCGCGAAAGTGAAATCACGCGATCGTTGCCATAAGGCCCGCGATCGTTAATGCGCACGACGATCATCCTGCCGTTCGCCAGATTGGTAATTCTGGCATAGCTGGGGACTGGCAGCGTCGGATGCGCAGCGGTCAGCTGCATCGGATCGAACGCTTCGCCAGACGCGGTTAAGTTGCTTCCTGGTTCCGCATCATAGATAGCGGCAAGACCGGCCTGGCTAAAGCGGGAGGGATCCTGCACGATTTTGTAGCTTTTACCATCACGCTGGTAGTCCTGATTCGCCGTTGGGTTCAGGGGTTCAAAGCGCGGATCGGCCCCGCTGATTTCAACAATCGGACCATTACACACCGCAGGCTGCGGCGCGACAGCAACCTGTTGCTGACCATCATCACTCGAACACGCCGCGAGCATTCCTGCTGCGATGCAGATACCAAGCCACTGCTTACGCATTGCGTACCCCTTACACGCTTTTCGACAACATTTTTCTATGGGTGTGGATCGACATAACAATCCCGAACCCGGCCATCAGCACGATAAGTGCCGAGCCTCCGTAACTGACCAGTGGGAGTGGAACCCCAACCACGGGCAGAATACCGCTCACCATACCAATATTTACGAAGACATAAACGAATAATATCAACATTAAGCCACCCGCCATGACGCGACCAAAGGTGGTTTGCGCGCGGGCAGCGATCCATAATCCGCGCATAATCAGCAAAATGTAGAGCGTCAACAGAATCAAGATCCCCACCAGACCCAGCTCTTCCGCTAAGACAGCAAAGATAAAGTCGGTGTGGCGTTCGGGTAAAAACTCAAGCTGCGACTGTGTACCATGCAGCCAGCCTTTGCCGCGTAACCCGCCGGAGCCAATAGCAATTTTAGACTGAATTATGTGATAACCCGCGCCCAGCGGATCGGTTTCCGGGTCGAGCAGCATCATGACGCGCTGACGCTGGTAATCATGCATCAAGAAGAACCACAGTATCGGGATAAACGCCGCGACCAGAACCACCGCAACGCCGATTAAGCGCCAGCTCAAACCAGAAAGGAACAAGACAAACAGACCGGAAAGGGCGACCAGAATTGAAGTGCCGAGGTCAGGTTGGGCGGCGACCAGCAGCGTGGGCATAAAAATCAGCACCAGCGCAATGGCGGTATTTTTTAGCGATGGTGGGCAAACGTCACGGTTAATAAAGCGCGCAACCATCAGCGGCACGGCGATTTTGGCAATTTCAGAAGGCTGAAAACGCACGATACCCAAATCCAGCCAGCGCTGCGCACCTTTGGAAATGGCGCCGAAGGCGTCTACCGCTACCAACAGAATGATGCAAAAGATATAGAGATAGGGCGCCCAGCCCTCATACACCCGGGGGGGAATTTGCGCCATCACTACCATGATGACCAGACCCATTGCGATCTGGCCGACTTTGCGCTCCATCATGCCAATATCCTGGCCGCTGGCGCTCCAGATGACCAGTGAGCTGTAAACCAGCAGAGCCAGCAAAATAAGCAACATTGTGGGATCGATGTGGATTTTGTCCCAGAATGTTTTTTTGTTCGGATTATCCGTCACGATTATTGGTCCTCCGCTGCTGCAACCGCTGGGTTTTCCGCAGGCAGATTGGTGTTGTTGTCGCCCAACATAATATGGTCAAGGATCTGGCGCATAATGGTACCCACCGCCGGACCCGCACCGCCGTTTTCAAGGATCATGGCGACAGCGACCTGGGGTTTATCATAGGGGGCGAAGGCCGTCATCAGCTTGTGGTCACGTAAACGCTCGGCGATCTTATGTGCGTTATAGGTTTCATTAGCTTTCAGGCCAAAGACCTGCGCGGTACCGGATTTCGCCGCAATTTTGTAAGGCGCGCCAGCAAAATACTTATGCGCAGTTCCGTTAGGGCGGTTCGCAACACCGTACATACCGTCTTTCGCGATTTCCCAGTAACCAGAATGAATATCGCCAACGGGCGGTTCGTGCGGCTGTACCCACGGCACCTGCTTGCCGTTTTCTGCCGTGCTCATCAACAGATGCGGGACTTTTATCAAACCGTCGTTGATAAGGATCATCAGCGCTTTACTCATCTGGATTGGGGTTGCTGTCCAGTAACCCTGGCCGATGCCGACGGGAATGGTATCACCCTGATACCATGGCTTTTTAAACCGTTTTTGCTTCCACTCGCGGGTTGGCATATTGCCGGAGCGCTCTTCGGCAAGATCGATGCCCGTATATTTGCCGTAGCCAAATTTGCTCATCCACTCTGAAAGCCGGTCAATCCCCATATCATAGGCGATTTGATAGAAAAACGTATCCGCGGACTCTTCCAGAGAGCGGGTGATGTTCAGATGGCCGTGCCCCCACTTTTTCCAGTCGCGGTAACGTTTTTCAGAGCCCGGTAGCTGCCACCAGCCCGGATCGAACAGGCCGGTATTGCGGGTGATGACGCCTGCGCTTAACGCAGAAACCGCAACGTAAGGTTTAACCGTCGAAGCAGGGGGGTAAACACCCTGTGTGGCGCGGTTAACCAAGGGGGTGTTCGGGTCATTGAGCAACCCGGAGTAATCTTTACTGGAGATACCATCCACGAACAGATTCGGGTCATAGCTCGGCATAGATACCAGCGCCAGAACGCCACCGGTACGCGGATCGGTAACCACCACGGCGGCACGGCTGCCCGCCAGCAGCGTTTCAATATACTGCTGGAGTTTCAAATCAAGGGTGAGATAGATATCGTGCCCGGCCTGCGGCGCCACTTCTTTCAGCTGGCGAATGACGCGACCGCGGTTGTTTACTTCAACTTCTTCATACCCGGTTTGGCCGTGAAGCACGTCCTCATAATAACGTTCAATACCCAGCTTGCCGATGTCATGCGTTGCCGCGTAGTTAGCCAGTTTGCCGTCTTTGTCCAGGCGGTCTACGTCTTTATCGTTGATCTTCGATACGTAGCCAATTACGTGGGTCAGCGCAGAGCCGTATGGGTAATAGCGGCGTTTATAGCCTTTAACTTCGACCCCAGGAAAGCGATATTGATTCACGGCAAAGCGTGCGACCTGAACTTCAGTCAGGTTGGTTTTTACCGGAATTGAGGTGAAACGGTGTGAACGGGCGCGCTCTTTTTTAAAGGCAGCAATATCGTCGTCCGTCAGGTCTACGACGTTACGCAGCGCGTCGAGGGTATCCTGAATGTTGTCTACCTTTTCCGGCATCATTTCTATCTGATAAATGGTGCGGTTAAGGGCGAGAGGAATTCCGTTGCGGTCATAAATGATGCCGCGACTCGGCGCGATAGGCACCAGTTTGATGCGGTTTTCGTTCGAACGGGTCTGATAATCAGTGAAGCGAACGATTTGCAGATTATAAAGGTTGGCGATCAGCACGCCGGTTAGCAGCAAAATCCCCAAAAAAGCGACCAGCGCCCGGCGCACAAACAGCGCGGACTCAGCCGAATAGTCGCGAAAAGAATTCTGTAGTTTCATCCGCTGCTTAATCTACTCAAGAATCAATGATCACTCACGGTGATAAGGATGGTTGGTGGTAATGCTCCACGCCCTGTACAGACTCTCCGCAACCAGAACCCGAACAAGAGGGTGTGGAAGGGTTAATGCAGAGAGTGACCAGCTTTGTTCCGCTGCGGCTTTACAGGCAGGAGAGAGACCTTCCGGCCCGCCAATTAACAGGCTGACGTCACGACCGTCCAGTTTCCAGCGCTCCAGTTCGGTCGCCAGCTGCGGCGTGTCCCAGGGTTTACCCGGGATATCAAGGGTGACGATGCGGTTTTTGCCTGCGGCAGCCAGCATCTGCTCACCCTCTTTGTCGAGAATGCGTTTAATGTCCGCGTTCTTGCCGCGCTTTCCTGCCGGGATTTCGATCAGCTCAAAGGGCATATCTTTCGGAAACCGACGGAGATACTCGGTAAATCCGGTTTGTACCCAGTCAGGCATTTTCGTACCCACAGCGACAAGTTGCAGCTTCACGCATTAACTCCAGAGTTTTTCCAGTTCATACAGGCGACGACTCTCTTCCTGCATCACGTGGACAATCACATCGCCGAGGTCAACGACGATCCAGTCAGCGACATTCTCGCCTTCCACGCCGAGCGGCAGCAGGCCAGCAGTGCGGGACTCCTGAACCACGTGGTCTGCAATAGACATAACGTGACGGCTGGATGTACCGGTGCAGATAATCATGCAATCAGTGATGCTGGATTTGCCCTGAACGTCTAAGGCGATGATGTCTTGACCTTTCAGGTCATCAATTTTGTCGATTACAAAATCCTGGAGTGCTTTACCCTGCAAGTGTTCCCCCTGGGTGAAAAGAGTTAAAAACGTCTGTTAGTATACCTGAACCAGAGGCGATATCGGGACAAATGTCTCCGAATGCGCTTGTGAAGTGCGCTATCATCCCACCCCACGCCACAGAATGCATCGCCATTTTTGTAAAACAATTTCTGCAAAGCTCTGAAGGGCGGGAAAAGTCAGGCTGCGGAGAATAACAGCCTGTCATGGGGTGTCAATGGGAGAGAGGCCCTTCGGCATAAAAAACAGCGCTTTCACTCCCCGTCGCGCCATACGGCCCGGCTGTTAAGCACTTTCAGAACCGCAAAATCGTCACAAAAATCAATTGCGCTCCAGCAGCCTTGTTCGACGCGGAAATGCCACATTGCCGCAGCGGGCATGGACAGCAGACGGGCGATCAACACGCTCAGCACGCCTTGATGACTCACCACCAGCAGATTTTGGCTCGCTTTATAATCAGCAAGCTGGGCAATGAAACGTTCCACTCGCTGGGAAAACGCCTGAAAACCTTCGCCATTGGTGGGCGTCGCATTCTGCCAGTCGTTACACCACACGGCGTAATTTTCGGCGTCTTCGCGCGCCAGATCGCGATGGTGACGCATTTCCCAGTCACCAAAAAACATCTCATTAAGCTCAGGCATGTTGCGCACAGGAACTTCGCGTTCCGCCAGAATCAACTGCGTTGTATGGCGGGCGCGTTCCAGTTCGCTGCACAGAACGTTGTCGACAGGGACATTGCGTAACAGCGTACCCAGCGTTTGCGCCTGAGCGATCCCCCGTTCCGTTAGCGGTGTGGGGGCGTGGCCGCTATATAAACCAGCGACATTGGCTTCGGTTTCGCCATGACGTACTAACCAGAGTCTCATGTTTTCCTCGTGAGGCTATTCGCACAAAATATGATGTTTACCCTGATTGCGCAGTGATTTTTCACTAAAATACCCTTTTTTACGTGGAGCGGCACGATGTCATTATTGAAGAGCGCACATGGCGGTAACACCCGAGAAGCCGCCGAATTGTTGGGCATCTTGCCTGAGCAGTTGCTGGATTTTAGCGCGAATATTAACCCGCTGGGTATGCCAGTAAGTTTAAAACGGGCGATTATCGACAATCTGGACTGCACGGAGCGTTACCCGGATGTCGATTACGCGCAACTGCATGCCGCGCTGGCGGAGCATCATCAAATTCCGTCCTCGTGGATCCTGGCCGGGAACGGTGAAACCGAATCCATTTTTACCCTGGTGCATGGCCTGAAGCCACGCCACGCGATGATCGTGACGCCCGGGTTTGCGGAATATCGTCGGGCGCTGCAATGGGGAGAGTGTACGATCCATGAGTTTGCGCTGTGCGAAGACGATGGCTGGCAGCTTACCGATGCGATCCTCGATGCGTTAACGCCTGAGCTGGACTGCCTGTTTCTCTGTACGCCCAATAATCCCACCGGGTTGTTGCCCGAAACCCGCCTGCTGCGTGAAATTGCCACGCGCTGTGAGTCGCTGGGGATCGCCCTGATCCTTGATGAAGCGTTTATCGATTTTATTGCCGGGGAGTCGGGGTTTATCCCGTTACTGCACGAGAACCCGCATATTTGGGTGCTGCGTTCGCTCACCAAGTTCTATGCGATCCCGGGACTGCGTCTGGGGTATCTGGTCAATAGTAACGAACAGGCCGTTGCACAGATGCGCAGCCAACAAATGCCGTGGTCAATTAATGCGTTTGCTGCCCTGGCAGGCGAGATTATCTTACGCGATAGCGCATATCAGCGGGCGACGTGGAAATGGCTGGAACAAGAGGGGGAGCGGTTTGATCAACAACTGCAAGATCTGCCCGGCCTGACGGCGTATCCCGGCCGGGCAAATTACCGTTTATTACGCTGCGATAATGCGGATATGGATCTGCAACTCGCGTTGCTGAAACAGCATGTCTTGATTCGCAGTTGCGCCAATTATCCGGGGCTGGATGCGCGCTATTATCGGGTAGCCGTTCGCAGCCAGGAAGAGAATAACCACCTGCTGACGGCCTTACGCAAGGCGCTTAGCGGTACAGTCCCTGTTGATTGATATAGTCAAGCACCGCGTCTGGCATCAGGTCGTCGCACGGCTCGCCCTTTTCCAGGCGCTCACGGATGAGCGTTGCGGAGATGTTAAACCACGGTGTTTCGGCCAGGTAAATCTTCCCGCAAGGCAGGTTGTGCAGGTCATCTGCTGAATGGGTCAGATGATCCTCCAGCCATTGCTGGTGTTTTTCCTGCGCCATTTCGAGTGGATAGCCCGGACGTCGGCACACGATGAGATGGGTATTACCCAGAATCGTGTGGTAGTCATGCCAGGAAGGGAAGGTAAGCAGCGAATCCTGACCAATGATAAACGCTAACGGCACGTTCGGGCCTTGCTCCTCGCGCCACTCTTTTAGCGTTTGCGCGGTGTAGGAGGCGGTATCGCGTTTCAGCTCGCGTTCATCCAGGGAAAACAGCGGCTTATCAGCAATGGCCAGTTCAACCATACGCTTACGTTGCTCACCGGACGCTTCGGGCTGCGCACGATGTGGCGGCACGTTATTGGGCATGATGATGACCCGGGAAAGGCCAATCAGATTCGCCAGAATTTCAACCGGTTTAAGATGACCGTAATGCACCGGATCAAAGGTGCCACCGAACAGAGCCTGCAATGATTTCATATCAACCATCAATAAAAACATCGGCCAGCGATTTATGACAGAGCAAAAGGGAAAGCCCCTCAAGTTCCGCCCACACTGACTGACCATAGTCTTGTTTAAGCGTAATTTCCGTACGCGTTAAAAGCGTAACAGCCTGACGCAGTTGCGCCGGGTTCAGCCGGTTTAACGCATCTCCCATCATGCCCCGGCGATTTTGCCACACCCGGTGTTTATCAAACAACGTGCGCAAAGGCGTATGGGCCGACTGCCGTTTTAAGTTAACCAGCAACAGCAACTCACGCTGTATTGTACGCAGCAAAATAACCGGCTCGCTACCTTCCAGGCGTAGCTGCTGCAGAATGTGCAGCGCGCGTTTGCTTTTGCCCATCAGCAGCGCGTCTACCCAGTGGAATGGGGTAAAGTGCGCGGCATCGTTAACCGCTTTCTCCACGCGAGGCAGCGTTAACTTGCCGTCAGGCCAAAGCAACGCTAATCGTTCCAGCGCTTGCGCCAGTGCTAACAAATTACCTTCATAGCAATAGCACAAAAGCTGATTGGCCGCGTCATCCAGTTGCAGGTTGTTAAGTTTCGCCCTGGCGGCAACCCAGCGAGGAAGCTGTGCTTGTTCCGGCGTCTGGCAGCTTACCTGAACCGCATTATTTGCAAGCCCCGTATACCATGCGGCGTTTTCCTGTGCCCTGGTGAGTTTGTTGCCGCGAACAATCAGCAGCAGGTCGTTATGTAGCAGTGTGACGAGTGAAGCGAGCTGTTCGTTAATGGCAACATTAGGGCCATTTTCAGGCAACTGCAGGAGCAGAGTTTGGCGGCTGGCAAACAGGCTCATCGCCTGGCAGAGTGAAAAAATCTCTCCCCAGTCGGTGCTGTTGTCCAGAGTGAAGGCGTGGTGTTCTTCGAATCCTTGTGTTGCGGCAGCCTGACGGATGGCATCCTGGCTTTCCTGCAATAAGAGGGGATCGTTGCCCAATAGTAAATACGCCGCGCGCAGCCCTTCATTGAGCTGTGCGCGGAGTTGTTCAGGGTACAACTTGAGCATCAGTTACCCAGCGTGGTGGAGACACGCGCCGGAGATGACGCAGGCGCTGCGGTTTTATTCACCGCAGGCTCAGCATCAGCATTGGATGACTGAGTATCGGCCAGATGTACGCTTGGCAACTTACGAATCAACTGTTCAGCCGCTTTGTCATACATCTCTTTTATGATCATGTCCTGCTCGTTATCCTTCGCCAGTGCAGCCTGTGGGTTGTCAAAGAACGAACGATAAACTTTGGCGCTGATTGGGTAAATATCATGACCTGGAATCAGCACAGTAGCACTTACGGACATCACCATCTGGTATTCAGCCGTTTGACCGTTCTGGAATACCGATGCCGTATCTTGCGAAAGGCTGACCGCACCCAGACGTAAGGACGTCACATCTTTACGCATGGTACCGTCTTCAAGCAGCGTAACGCCGTTCAGACGCAGCTGATTACGCACCGCGCGGCTTAACGGGCCGTTCGGATCGCCAGAGTTCAGGATCATGGTTTTCATTGAGGGTGGAACCTGCGTAGTACTACGCAGATGCCAGCCACACCCGGCGGTGACAAGCACCGCCAGCGATAACAACAATGTTGTCAGAAGTCGCACGCTTCCTCCCGCGCTTAGCCAACGACCAGATTGAGGAGTTTACCCGGTACATAAATCACTTTACGTACGGTAACGCCATCAAGATATTTTGCCACCAGATGCTCCTGGCCAGCACGTTCACGAACCTGCTCTTCAGTGGCGTTTACCGGAACGGTGATTTTGCCACGTACTTTGCCGTTTACCTGAACCACAACCAGCGTTGAGTCTTCAACCATTGCTGCTTCGTCCGCCACCGACCACGGCGCGTTGTCGATATCGCCTTCGCCTTTCAGCGCCTGCCACAGGGTGAAGCAAACGTGTGGGGTGAACGGGTTAAGCATGCGTACAACAGCCAGCAATGCTTCCTGCATCAGGGCTCTGTCCTGCTCGTCTGCCTGCGGTGCTTTCGCCAGCTTGTTCATCAGCTCCATAATCGCCGCAATCGCGGTGTTAAAGGTCTGACGACGACCGATATCATCGGTGACTTTAGCAATGGTTTTATGCACGTCGCGACGCAGCGCTTTTTGATCTTCGGTCAACACATCAACGTTCAGGGCAGCAACATCTCCCTGGGACGTATGTTCGTAAACCAGTTTCCAGACACGTTTCAGGAAGCGGTTCGCCCCTTCAACGCCGGACTCCTGCCATTCCAGCGTCATATCAGCCGGAGAAGCGAACATCATGAACAGACGTACGGTGTCGGCGCCGTAGCGTTCAACCATGACCTGCGGGTCGATACCGTTATTTTTCGACTTGGACATCTTGCTCATGCCGGTATACACCAGTTCATGGCCTTCTGCGTCCTTAGCCTTAACGATACGACCTTTTTCGTCACGCTCAACGATGGCATCAACCGGAGAAACCCAGTTACGTTCGCCGTTGGCACCAACGTAGTAGAACGCATCGGCCAGAACCATCCCCTGACACAGCAGCTGTTTAGCTGGTTCATCAGAGTTGACCATGCCTGCGTCGCGCATCAGTTTGTGGAAGAAGCGGAAGTAGAGCAGGTGCATGATGGCGTGTTCAATACCGCCAATGTAGATATCAACCGGCAGCCAGTAGTTCGCCGCGTCGGAATCCAGCATACCTTCCTGATACTGCGGGCAGGTGTAGCGCGCGTAGTACCAGGACGACTCCATAAAGGTATCGAAGGTGTCTGTTTCGCGCAGCGCAGGCATACCGTTAACGGTGGTTTTCGCCCACTCTGGATCGGCTTTGATTGGGCTGGTAATGCCGTCCATGACTACGTCTTCCGGCAAAATAACCGGCAGTTGGTCTTCTGGCGTCGGCAGGACGGTACCGTCTTCCAGCGTCACCATCGGAATCGGCGCGCCCCAGTAACGCTGACGGGAAACACCCCAGTCACGCAGACGATAGTTAACTTTACGCTCACCCACGCCTTTAGCTACCAGCTTGTCAGCAATAGCGTTGAAGGCCGCTTCGAAGTCGAGGCCGTCAAACTCACCGGAGTTAAACAGCACGCCTTTTTCGGTCAGCGCTTGTTCAGACAGATCCGGCTCTGCGCCTTCAGTGGTCAGAATTACCGGCTTGATGGTCAGGCCATATTTGGTCGCAAATTCGTAATCGCGCTGATCGTGACCCGGAACGGCCATAACTGCGCCTGTACCGTATTCCATCAGCACGAAGTTTGCCGCCCAAACCGGGATCTCTTCGCCAGTCAGCGGGTGAACGGCTTTGAAACCAGTGTCGACGCCTTTCTTCTCCATGGTCGCCATTTCGGCTTCAGCAACCTTGGTGTTGCGACATTCGTCAATGAAGGCAGCCAGTTCTGGGTTATTTTCAGCGGCTTTCTGCGCCAGCGGATGACCTGCAGCAACGGCCAGGTAGGTCGCACCCATAAAGGTGTCCGGGCGTGTGGTGTAGACGGTCAGCGTGTTGTCGTAATCGTTCACATCGAAGGTGATTTCCACGCCTTCAGAGCGGCCAATCCAGTTGCGCTGCATCGTTTTCACGGTGTCAGGCCAGTGATCCAGATTATCCAGATCGCGCAACAGTTCGTCAGCGTAAGCGGTGATTTTGATGAACCACTGCGGGATCTCTTTACGCTCAACTTTGGTGTCGCAACGCCAGCAGCAGCCGTCGATAACCTGTTCGTTCGCCAGTACGGTCTGGTCGTTCGGGCACCAGTTAACGGCAGACGTTTTCTTGTACACCAGCCCTTTTTTGTACAGCTCGGTGAAGAACTTCTGTTCCCAGCGGTAGTATTCCGGGGTGCAGGTCGCCAGCTCACGGCTCCAGTCGTAACCGAAACCCAGCATTTTGAGCTGGTTTTTCATGTAAGCGATGTTGTCGTACGTCCAAGGCGCTGGGGCGGTATTGTTTTTGACCGCTGCACCTTCCGCCGGCAGACCGAACGCATCCCAGCCGATTGGCTGTAATACGTTTTTGCCCAGCATACGCTGATAGCGAGCGATCACGTCACCGATGGTGTAGTTACGTACGTGGCCCATGTGTAGTCGACCAGAAGGATAGGGAAGCATAGACAGGCAGTAATACTTCTCTTTGCTCTCGTCTTCGGTAACTTCAAATGTGCGCTTCTCATCCCAGTGAAGCTGTACTTTGGATTCTATCTCTTCCGGGCGGTATTGCTCTTGCATGGCAGCCAGTGGTCCTGTTTTCAATACAGCTACAAACGTAGCTCTAGATGTGGTGTTTTAGATCCGCATAGCATAGCCCAAACGCCCGCGCCAAAACAGCCTTTCGCGCATTCAACGTTGAATTCCCGTAAGGATAATTCTTGCACGAATTTACACACTCTGTGGACAGTCTTGCAAAGCGTAGCGTAAATAACGTCTATTATTATAGACAGTTAACGACCCAGGAGGCGAAGCGATGAACAAGGTTGCTCAATATTACCGTGAACTGGTGGCTTCACTGAGTGAACGCCTGCGTAATGGCGAACGCGATATTGATGCGTTGGTGGAACAGGCGCGTCAGCGCGTTATGCAGACCGGGGAGTTAACGCGCACCGAGGTGGAAGAGCTCACCCGGGCCGTCAGACGCGACCTGGAAGAGTTTGCTCTGAGCTATGAAGAAAGCCTCGATGAGGAGACCGACAGCGTCTTTATGCGGGTAATCAAAGAGAGTATCTGGCAGGAACTGGCCGATATTACCGATAAAACGCAGCTCGAATGGCGCGAAGTGTTCCAGGACCTCAGCCATCACGGGGTTTATCACAGCGGCGAGGTGGTCGGGTTGGGCAATCTGGTGTGCGAGAAGTGCCACTTCCATTTGGCGGTGTACACTCCTGATGTGCTGCCGCTATGCCCGAAATGCGGACACGATCAATTCCAGCGTCGACCGTTTGAGCCGTGATAATGTTGCCGGATGCGACGCGCTGCGTCTTATCCGGCCTACGCATTAGGCGTAAAACTTCAACCGTTCTGCCAGCAGATCGACAAAACCTTCGCGATCCACGTCCACCATTACGGTGGCGTTTGGCTTATTGCCGCTCAGGAAGTAGTAGTCAACCACGGTCATTCCCTGGGTGTATTTGCCCTGAGTTTCCACACCAACCCAGCGTTCAACGGTGGTAAACAGTTCAGGTTTCAGCAGCCAGGCAATGGTGCATGGATCGTGCAGCGGCGCGCCAATAAATCCCCATTTTTCATCTTTGTGATATTCAAAGAAGAAGTCGAGTAGTTCAGCAACGATTGTCGAAATGGGATTGCCGATAGCGCGGAACCGTTCGGTATCTTCACGATGTATTTGCGCTTTATGCGTGACATCCAGTCCAGCCATCACCACCGGAATGCCCGACTGGAACACGATCTCAGCGGCTTCTGGATCCACGAAGATGTTGAACTCAGCGGCGGGCGTCCAGTTTCCGAGGCCCATTGTCCCACCCATGATCACGATACGGGCGATTTTGGGGTGCAGTTCAGGATGGCTATTCAGTAGCAATGCCACGTTAGTTTGCGGCCCGGTGGAGACAATCGTCACCGGTTCCTGACTGTTACGCAGGGTTTTCGCCATCAATTCCACGGCGGTACAGTCCTGTGGAGCAAAAGCGGGTTCAGGCAGCGCCGGGCCATCAAGCCCGCTCTCACCGTGGACGTTATCGGCAATTATCAGGTCGCGCATCAGCGGTTTGACTGCGCCACCGGCCACTGGGATATCCGTACGGTTGAGCAACGTTAACATACGCAATACGTTACGCAGCGTTTTGTCGGGGGTCTGGTTACCGGCAGAGGAGGTTATCGCTTTCACATCCAGTTCAGGTGAAGCGAGGGCGAGAACAATTGCGATAGCGTCGTCATGACCTGGATCGCAATCAAACAGGATAGGAAGTGCCATTGTTGCTCCTTGTAAGTGGGACTTTGTGACAAGGTTAACGCTGGGCTGTGCCTGTTTCGAGAAGTGAAGAGATAAATCGTGAGGTGGCGCGCACATGGAGGTGCGCGCCAGCAAAATTAGTGCAGGATTTTCGCGAGGAAGTCTTTGGCACGGTCTGATTTTGGATTAGCGAAGAACTCTTCTTTCGGTGAGTCTTCAACAATCTTCCCTTCATCCATGAAGATCACCCGGTTCGCCACTTTACGCGCAAAGCCCATTTCGTGGGTAACCACCATCATGGTCATCCCTTCATTGGCCAGTTCAACCATGACGTCCAGTACTTCGTTGATCATTTCTGGGTCGAGCGCTGATGTCGGTTCGTCAAATAACATGGCGATAGGATCCATGCACAGCGCCCGGGCGATGGCGACACGCTGTTGCTGGCCCCCGGAGAGCTGAGCTGGAAACTTCTCGGCATGCGCTGACAGACCAACGCGTTCCAGTAACTTTTGCGCTTTGTCGCGGGCCGGCTTTTTATCGCGTTTAAGCACTTTTACCTGCGCCAGAGTCAGGTTCTCAATAATCGACAGATGCGGGAACAGTTCAAAGTGCTGGAACACCATGCCAACGCGAGAGCGCAGTTTGGCCAGATCGGTCTTTTTATCATTCACCACGGTACCATCAACGGTGATGACGCCCTGTTGTACCGGCTCCAGCCCGTTCACCGTTTTGATAAGCGTTGATTTACCTGAACCTGACGGGCCGCAGACCACCACCACTTCACCTTTTTTCACTTCCGTGGAGCAGTCGGTCAGCACCTGAAAGTGACCATACCATTTAGAAACATTTTTCAGGGTAATCATTAAACTGTCCTTTTCTTCAAATAGCTGACCAACAACGATGCGCTCAGACTGAATACAAAATAAACGGCGCCAGCAAACAGGATCATTTCAACCTGCGTGCCGTCACGCTCGCCAATGGTGGAGGCGGTACGGAAGAAGTCTGCCAGACTCAATACATAGACCAGCGAGGTATCCTGGAAGAGCACGATGCCCTGGGTAAGCAGCAGCGGCACCATCGCGCGAAATGCCTGCGGCAGAATGATGAGCTTCATCGACTGCCAATGGGTCATCCCCAGCGCCAGCGCGGCACTGGACTGCCCGCGAGAAATACTCTGGATACCGGCGCGGATAATCTCGGAATAGTACGCGGCTTCAAACATCGAAAATGCGACCATCGCTGAGATCAGGCGAATATCGGTTTTTGGCGACAGACCCAGCACGTTTTGCAGGAAGCCGGGCACAATCAGGTAGAACCACAGCAGCACCATCACCAGCGGAATGGAGCGGAATACGTTGACGTAACCCTTCGCAAACCAGGCAATCGGCGCGAAGCTGGACAGACGCATTACTGCAAGGATGGTCCCCCAGACGATACCAATGACGACTGCCGTGACGGTGATTTTCAGCGTGATGATCAGCCCATCCAGCAGATACGGCAGGGAAGGGACGATAGAACTCCAGTCAAATTCGTACATTATTTGCCTCCCAAATTGCCAGGCAGGCGGATTTTGCGTTCGACGAGATTCATCACCAGCATGATGACGGCGTTAATCAGTACGTAGGCCAGAGTGATGGCCGTAAACGATTCCCATGCGTGGGCGGAGTAATCCAGTAGTTTACCCGCTTGCGCAGCCATATCGACCAGGCCGATAGTGGAGGCGATCGCGGAGTTCTTTACCAGGTTCATCATCTCTGAGGTCATTGGCGGAACAATCACGCGGTAAGCGTTTGGCAGCAGAACATAGCGGTAGGCCTGCGGCAACGTCAGCCCCATCG
The DNA here is from genome assembly GCF_000398845.1 of Citrobacter sp. KTE151. Taxonomy (NCBI): domain Bacteria; kingdom Pseudomonadati; phylum Pseudomonadota; class Gammaproteobacteria; order Enterobacterales; family Enterobacteriaceae; genus Citrobacter; species Citrobacter sp. KTE151. The sequence continues at coordinate 552,961 of NZ_KB976063.1, forward strand.
CCAGCGCGGCATTTTTCTGCCCGCGAGGCAGAGACTGAATAGCGGCACGAACCTGTTCGCAGACGCGCGCAGCGGTAAACAGCCCCAGACAAAGCATGGATGAGAGGAAGAACTGAATGTTGGGATCCAGTTCTGACTTAAACCACATCCCGATGTTTTCCGGCAGCAGTTCAGGAATGACCAGATACCAGGTAAAAAACTGGACGATGAGCGGAACGTTACGAAACAGCTCGACGTACAGCGTGCCGATCCCGGAAAGGAAACGATTTGGTACGGTACGTAAGATGCCGAATAAAGAGCCGATGAGGAAAGCGATAACCCAGGCGGTGATAGATAACGCGACAGTGACCTGGAAACCACTCCAGAGCCAGCCGAGATAGGTGGTGTTGCCGAACGGGGCTTGTTGTAAAAAAATACCCCAGTTCCAGTCTATAGACATAAATCTACTCCAGAAAAAAAAGGGTAGCATCGCTACCCCCGAAGATTGTTATTCAGCGTTTTGCGGTTTTCAGGCCTGATGGGGAACGACCATCAGGCTTATAGTCTGTCCGTGCTGAGTAGCAATCGAGAGGGAGGGGAAGCCTCCCTGATTACACTTCATCCTTCAAGATATCTCGTTGTTGGCTGCCTTTATTCATCCCGGTTACTTACTCATGTAAGCGCCCGGGAATTCGCTCAGTTGCCGCCTCGATATAACTTGAAAGGTTTTGTGTACTCTTCTAATTAATTAGTTAAGCGCTTTATCATTCGGTTCTTTGAACAGGGCTTTCATCTCGTCTGACAGTTCGAAATTCATGTTCAGGTTCTTCGGTGGAATTGGATTTTTAAACCACTTATCAAACCATTTCTCAGCTTCGCCTGAGGTCTGCGCCTTGGCGATAGTGTCATCCATCAGCTTTTTGAACTGAGGGTCATCTTTACGCAGCATGCAGCCGTAAGCTTCCTGAGACTGCGGCTTGCCGACGATCTCCCAGTTGTCTGGTTTCTTCGCCTTCGCGCGCTCGCCAGCCAGCAGGGCGTCATCCATCATAAAGGCAACGGCGCGGCCGCTTTCCAGAGTACGGAAAGAGTCACCGTGGTCTTTCGCGCTGATGATGCGCATATCCATTTTTTGTTCTTCATTCAGCTTGTGCAGCAGCACCTCTGAGGTGGTACCCGAAGTCACGACTACGGCTTTACCTTTCAGATCGGCGAAATCTTTGACGTCGCCGCCTTTTTTCGCCAGCAGACGAGTACCAACAACGAAAATGGTGTCAGAGAAAGCCGCTTGTTTTTGGCGCTCGACGTTGTTGGTGGTGGAGCCACATTCAAAGTCGAAGGTGCCGTTTTGCAGCAGCGGGATACGGTTTTGTGAAGTAATCGGGATCAGTTTCACCTGCAGGTCAGGCTTGTTCAGCTTTTTCTTCACGGCTTCAACGATCGCGTTGGAGTAATCCTGTGAATAACCGACCACTTTTTGCTGGTTATCGTAGTAAGAAAACGGTACCGATGATTCACGGTGGCCGACCACAATCACGCCGTTTTTGGCGATCTTGTCCAGCGTGCTGCCTGCCGCTGGTGCTGCGTCTTCTGCGTGCGCCAGACCGGCGGACATTCCCATGACCAGCATGGCAGTGGCGAGCTTACGTAATTGCATATCCAACTCCTTTAATCGTCTGCGCCAGGGACGCATTGATACCCATTGTGATGTTGTTATTGTTTGCTACTAAAACGTGCAGTCTTGTATGTGTTTGTTAACATTTAGTTTGGATGAATGTAAAGAATTTGCTGTTTTATTGTTTATTTTTGCGAGGTGCGCCGCACCATTTGGGGGCAAAAATATCTTGTTGCACTTTTCAGGTGCTACCGGCGCTCAACGTTGGTGCGACCAGGTTGCACATTCAGCCAAAACTGCATTTGTCTTGTAGAACAAAGCAATAGACGTGCCAGAATGGGGAACGGGAAATGTTTTGTGGGCCGGATAAGCGAAACGTTATCCGGCCGGGAAAGGAAGGTTACTTACGACGTTGGCGCAGGCTCATTACCACCGCACCAAAGCCAAACAGCGCGGTAAGCAGCCAGAGCGGCCAGTTACCGGTACGGGCATAAGGGGTTAAGCCCGTCGTTGGCGTCACGCTGGTGGTCAGGACCTGGCGGGTAAACTGCGGGATCATCGCCTGAATCTCACCCTGTGGACCAATCACCGCCGTAATACCGTTGTTGGTGCTACGCAGCAGAGGGCGCGCCAGCTCGAGGGAACGCATACGCGCCATCTGGAAGTGCTGCCACGGGCCGATGGATTTACCAAACCATGCATCGTTGGAAATCGTCAGCAGGTAGTCCGTATCCGGGCGGAAATTATCCCGTACCTGTTCGCCAAGAATGATTTCATAGCAGATGGCAGCCGTCAGCTTAAAGCCGTGCGCATGCAGCTGTGGCTGCACATAAGGCCCACGGCTGAAAGACGACATTGGCAGGTCAAAGAACGGCGCTAACGGGCGCAGGATCGATTCCAGCGGGACGAACTCGCCAAACGGTACCAGATGGTTTTTGTTGTAGCGGTTGCTGGAGTCGTAACTGTACGGGCTGTCTTTACCCAGCGTGATGATGGTGTTGTAGGTGTCGTAACGATTCTGCTTGTTCAGACGTGCGTCAACGATACCGGTAATCAGCGTGCTGTTTTTCGATCTCAGCAGGTCATCCATCATGCTCAGAAAACGCTGCTGATTAATTTCCAGGTCCGGAATAGCGGATTCTGGCCAGATGATCAGCTGTGATTTGCCCATCTCAGGCTGGGTGGCGTCGAGATAAATCTTCAGGGTGTTGAGTAACTGACCTTCATCCCATTTGAGCGACTGCGGAATGTCACCTTGCACCATCGAGACCTGAGTGGTTTTTTCCGGCTCAAGCGTGTACCACTGGATATAGCGCAGCGGAAAGGGCAGAGCAAAGAGCACTAGCGCGGCAATCAGCGGCTTCCAGTTACGCGTCACCAGCGCCAGCGCCAGCAGGCCGCTAACCACCATCAGCAGGAAGTTAATCGCCTCAACGCCCATCACCGGAGCCAGCCCTTTTAACGGACCGTCGATCTGACTGTAGCCGAACTGTAGCCACGGGAAGCCGGTCAGTACCCAGCCGCGCAGGAATTCGGTTATTTGCCAGACGACCGGCGCGGCAATCGCCACGCGTATCCAGGTGGTTTTCGGCCACAGACGCGCCAACACGCCGGCAAACAGGCCGGTGTAGAGGGAAAGGTATGCGGCAAGCAGAACCACGAGGAACACATTAATGGGGCCCGGCATACCGCCAAATTGCGCGATGCTGACGTAAACCCAGTTGATGCCGGAGCCAAACAGCCCCAATCCCCAAAAGTAGCCGATTGCGGCAGACTGGAGCGGGCGGCGATTGAAGGTAAGAGCCTGCAGGCCCATCAGCGAAACGATCGCAGCGGGCCAGATGTCATACGGAGAGAAAGCCAGCGTCCCGCAGGCACCGAATAATAACGCCAGCAGCAGGCGAATGCGCTGGCGTTCAATTAATGGGGCAAATGCCATGTAGTCTTAGATCCAGTTTCGGGTTTATTCGTCCAGTTTGGGCTGGGGTGAGTCGTCCGGAATTCTGACATGAACCTGAATAATACGACGGCTGTCGGCCATTGCCACTTTGAACTGGTAACCATCAATGTCGATAGTCTCCCCGCGCGCGGGCAGATGACCAAAGGCCTGCATGACCAGCCCGCCGATGGTATCTACTTCTTCGTCGCTAAAATGGGTACCGAAAGCGTCGTTGAAGTCTTCGATCGGCGCCAGAGCGCGAATGGTCCAGGTGTGGCGACTGAGCTGACGGAAATCGATATCGTCTTCTTCGTCGTACTCATCTTCAATTTCACCCACGATCAGTTCAAGGATGTCCTCAATGGTCACCAGACCTGAGACACCGCCGAATTCGTCGATGACGATAGCCATATGATAACGCTGGGAGCGGAACTCTTTCAGCATGCGGTCAACTCGCTTGCTTTCAGGTACGACAACCGCCTGGCGTAACACTTTCTCCATGCTGAAGGCTTCGGCATCGCTGCGCATAAACGGCAGCAGATCTTTGGCCATCAGAATCCCTTCAATGTGATCTTTGTCTTCGCTGATCACCGGGAAACGCGAGTGGGCAGACTCGATAATGACATCGAGACATTCGTCCAGGGTCTGGTTGCGTTTCAGGGTAATCATCTGAGAGCGAGGGATCATGATGTCGCGCACGCGTTGGTCCGCAATATCCATCACCCCTTCGAGCATATCGCGCGTATCTTCATCGATAAGGTCGTTTTGCCCGGAATCACGGATCAGCTCCAACAGTTCGTCGCGGTTTTTTGGTTCACCGTGGAAAAGTTGGCTCAGTAACAGGGAGAAAAATCCCTTTTTGCTGTTTAAGGTGTCACTACTGTGTGAATTGTCGTCGCTCATGGCGTCGTATGGGTTCTCATGTTAGTTAATACAAAGCTCGTCATGCGTATATTCAGCTGTTGACGGCATGTCTCTTCATCGTACTTCAAACCAGGTAAGCCGGATAAGGCGCAATACCTGATGGCGGCTGCGCCTTATCAGGCTTACAAGATTTCGAAATGCTTATTCTTTCTCGGCAATGTACGGATCCTCATAGCCCAGAGCAAGCATAATCTCTGTTTCGAGGGATTCCATCTCTTCCGCTTCATCGTCTTCGATATGGTCGTAACCGAGTAAATGCAGGCTACCGTGCACCACCATGTGCGCCCAGTGGGCCTCAAGCGGTTTGCCTTGTTCCTGCGCTTCTTTCTCGACTACCTGACGGCAGATGATCAAATCGCCCAGCAGCGGCATTTCAATGCCCGGCGGGGCTTCAAACGGGAAAGAGAGTACGTTGGTTGATTTATCTTTCCCGCGATAGGTCAGGTTCAGCTCGTGACTTTCCGCGTCATCGACCAGACGAATGGTAACTTCAGACTCTTCCTGAAACTGTGGGATCACCGCATCCAGCCAACCCTGAAACTGACTTTCTGTTGGTAAACCGGATTCGTCTTCACATGCCAGCTGTAAATCGAGAATAACCTGACTCATTTTTGTTCCTGCTCCTGAGCTTCGCGCTTGCGTTCTGCAGCCAGCTCGGCTTTGCGTTTCTGTTCTGCTTCTTCCCAGGCTTCATACGCCGTGACGATACGGGCGACCACCGGGTGGCGAACCACGTCTTCGCTATGGAAGAAATTAAAACTAATTTCGTCGACTTCAGCCAGCACTTCAATGGCATGACGCAGACCGGATTTGGTGCTTCGCGGCAGGTCAATCTGGGTGATATCGCCGGTGATAACCGCTTTGGAGTTAAAGCCGATACGGGTCAGGAACATTTTCATCTGTTCGATGGTGGTGTTCTGGCTCTCATCAAGAATGATGAACGCATCGTTTAATGTACGACCGCGCATGTAGGCCAGCGGCGCAACTTCAATGACGTTACGCTCAATCAGCTTTTCGACCTTCTCAAACCCGAGCATTTCGAACAGTGCGTCATACAGCGGTCGTAAGTAGGGATCGACTTTCTGGCTGAGGTCACCCGGCAGGAAGCCGAGTTTTTCGCCCGCTTCCACTGCCGGACGGGTCAGCAGAATTCGACGGATCTCCTGACGCTCAAGCGCATCAACCGCAGCGGCAACCGCAAGATACGTTTTACCCGTACCCGCAGGGCCAACGCCAAAGGTGATGTCGTGGTCGAGGATATTCGCAATGTATTGTGCCTGGTTCGGCGTACGCGGCTTAATTACCCCGCGCTTGGTTTTGATGTTCACCGCTTTGCCAAATTCCGGCACGCTGTCTGCGCTTTGCTCAAGCACTCGCGCTTCTTTAATTGCCAGATGAATTTGTTCAGGCTCAATGTCCTGCGTCTGACCACGCATTGGGGCAGTATCGACGTACAGGCTACGTAAAATATCTGCCGCCGCGGTGACGCAAATTGGGCGACCGGTCAGCTTAAAGTGGTTATCACGGCGGTTAATTTCGATGCCGAGGCGACGTTCCAGCTGCTTGATGTTGTCATCAAATGGGCCGCAAAGGCTCAACAGGCGGGCATTGTCTGCGGGTTCAAGGGTGATTTCACGAGTGTCTATGTTCAAACTGTTCCTCTTTTGCATGTCTTGCCGGACGCTGAACATTTACCGGCATCTAAGGAAATTATTCACGCCATGGGGGAAAGGCGCAAGCATTGCGATAAATATGGGGATGATGAGGTAGATTACAAGGCCCGCCGGGGCAGCGAGCCCAGAAGAGTAAGCCCGATAAGCGTAGCGCCATCGGGCATTGAAGATTAAGGCTGATAAATACCGACGCCCAGATCGTTTTCTTTGCGGGTACGCGCAATAACCGACTCAGGGGATTCAGCGATGCGCAGGCCCATTTCGTCTTCGGTGCGCACCACTTTACCGCGCAGGGAGTTCGTCCAGACATCGGTAATTTCTACATCCACGAACTTACCGACCATCTCCGGGTTGCCTTCAAAGTTCACCACTCGGTTATTTTCGGTACGGCCAGACAGTTCCATGATGCTTTTACGCGATGTGCCTTCAACCAGAATGCGCTGGGTCGTGCCGACCATGCGACGGCTCCAGGCCATAGCTTGCTGGTTAATACGCTCTTGCAGAATATACAGGCGCTGTTTTTTCTCTTCTTCCGGCACGTCGTCAACCATATCGGCGGCAGGGGTGCCTGGACGCGCAGAGAAGATAAAGCTGTAGCTCATGTCAAAATTGACGTCTGCAATCAACTTCATGGTCTGCTCGAAATCCTGCGTGGTTTCGCCTGGGAAGCCAACGATGAAGTCGGAGCTAATCTGGATATCCGGACGCGCTGCACGCAGTTTGCGGATGATCGCTTTATATTCCAGCGCGGTATGGGTGCGTCCCATCAGGTTCAGTACGCGATCTGAACCGCTCTGTACCGGCAGGTGCAGGAAGCTCACCAGTTCTGGCGTGTCACGATACACTTCAATGATATCATCGGTGAATTCGATCGGATGGCTGGTGGTGAAGCGGATACGGTCAATGCCATCGATCGCCGCGACCAGCCGCAGCAGATCGGCAAAAGATCCGATCGTGCCGTCGTAGTTCTCACCGCGCCAGGCGTTCACGTTTTGTCCCAGCAGGTTCACTTCACGCACGCCTTGCGCCGCAAGCTGGGCGATTTCAAACAGGATATCGTCCGCCGGACGGCTTACTTCCTCACCGCGGGTGTATGGCACCACGCAGTAAGTACAATATTTATTACAACCTTCCATGATTGACACGAATGCGCTTGGACCTTCAGCACGCGGTTCCGGTAGGCGGTCGAATTTTTCGATCTCCGGGAAACTGATATCAACCACCGGGCTACGGGTGGTGCTTCCACGCACTTTGTTGATCATTTCCGGCAGACGATGCAGGGTTTGCGGCCCAAAAATAATATCGACATAGTGCGCGCGTTGGCGAATATGGTCGCCTTCCTGAGACGCAACACAGCCACCGACACCGATGATCAGTTTGGGGTTTTTCTCTTTTAACAGCTTCCAGCGGCCCAACTGATGGAAGACTTTTTCCTGAGCCTTCTCACGGATAGAGCAGGTATTCAGCAGCAGCACATCCGCTTCTTCGGCCACGTCGGTCAGTTGATACCCATGGGTGGCATCCAGCAGATCGGCCATCTTCGATGAATCGTATTCGTTCATCTGACAGCCCCAGGTTTTAATATGGAGTTTTTTGGTCATCGACTTGCTCTTGCGAAATTGTGGCTGAAATGCAGGGCGCATAGTGTACTGCTTTGGCGCGGTTGTGACCAGTATGACGGATGTCAGCCTCAAGGGGTAAAAAATCCTGTAAACTTACACAATACATGTAACAGGATAATTGACCATGACAAATCAACCAACGGAAATTGCCATTGTCGGCGGGGGGATGGTCGGCGGCGCGCTGGCGCTAGGACTGGCGCAGCATGGATTTACGGTAACGGTCATTGAGCATGCCGTTCCCGCGCCGTTTGTGGCTGACGGACAGCCTGATGTCAGAATTTCGGCCATCAGCTCCGCCTCCGTGTCGTTACTGAAAGGGCTGGGCGTCTGGGATACGGTTCAGGGGATGCGCAGCCATCCTTACCGTCGTTTGGAAACGTGGGAATGGGAAAATGCCCATGTGATGTTTGATGCCGCCGAGCTTAAGCTGCCCTTGCTGGGCTATATGGTGGAAAACACGGTCCTGCAACAGGCGCTCTGGCAGGCTCTGGACGTTCACCCCAAAGTCACGCTGCGCGTGCCTGCGTCGCTGATCTCTCTGCATCAACATAACGATCGGCATGAGCTTGAGCTGGCTGGTGGCGAAAAAATCAGCGCGAAGCTGGTCATCGGCGCCGATGGCGCAAATTCTCAGGTGCGGAAAATGGCCGGGATTGGTATCCATGCCTGGCAATATGCGCAGTCCTGTATGTTGATAACCGTACAATGCGAGAATTCGCCGGGAGACAGCACCTGGCAGCAATTCACCCCTGACGGTCCGCGCGCATTTTTACCGCTGTTTGATAACTGGGCCTCGCTGGTGTGGTACGACTCACCGGCGCGTATCCGTCAGTTGCAAGGTTTGAATATGTCGCAACTGCAGGCGGAGATCGCCAAACATTTCCCATCGCGACTCGGTAACGTTACGCCTGTGGCAGCGGGGGCATTCCCGCTAACGCGCCGTCACGCGCTGCAATATGTGCAGCCAGGACTGGCGCTGGTGGGTGACGCCGCGCATACCATTCATCCGCTGGCGGGGCAGGGCGTTAATTTGGGGTTCCGTGATGTGGATGCGCTGATTGACGTGCTGGTGAATGCGCGCAGCTACGGTGAGTCCTGGGCCAGTCAGCCGGTGCTGAAGCGCTATCAGAACCGTCGCATGACTGACAATTTCATCATGCAAAGCGGCATGGATCTGTTCTACGCAGGATTTAGCAACAACCTGCAGCCGCTGCGTATCATGCGTAATCTTGGGCTAATGGCCGCAGAGCGCGCCGGTATGTTGAAACGCCAGGCACTCAAGTACGCGTTAGGATTGTAATTCAGACAGGCCTACAGAGAACGTTGTAGGCCTGGTAAGCGTAGTGCCATCAGATAATAAATGCAGAAAAGCAAAAAGCTCGCCGAAGCGAGCTTTTTTAATATGGCTGGGGTACGAGGATTCGAACCTCGGAATGCTGGTATCAGAAACCAGAGCCTTACCGCTTGGCGATACCCCAACGGGTGCATCCACAGAATGGACGGCTTTTTGAAATTGGCTGGGGTACGAGGATTCGAACCTCGGAATGCTGGTATCAGAAACCAGAGCCTTACCGCTTGGCGATACCCCAACGGGTGCATCCACAGAATGGACGGCTTTTTGAAATTGGCTGGGGTACGAGGATTCGAACCTCGGAATGCTGGTATCAGAAACCAGAGCCTTACCGCTTGGCGATACCCCATCCGTGCAACGCTTACGGGTGAATGGTGCGGGAGGCGAGACTTGAACTCGCACACCTTGCGGCGCCAGAACCTAAATCTGGTGCGTCTACCAATTTCGCCACTCCCGCAAAAAAGATGGTGGCTACGACGGGATTCGAACCTGTGACCCCATCATTATGAGTGATGTGCTCTAACCAGCTGAGCTACGTAGCCATCTTTTTTTCGCGTAACCTTATCGGCGTTGCGGGGCGCATTATGCGTATTGAGCCTTGAAGCGTCAACCCCTTTTTCATTGAAAATAGCTGGAATGTGACTGTTTGGTTAGGTTGCGAACAGCATGACGCAATATTCGGCAATTATTAGTTATTAATTGTTTTTTTGCACAGAAAACAGACATAAAAAAGAGCCCCGCAGGGCCCTTTTCTAAGGATTAACTTATTTATAAGCGGACTGATGTACGCCAACCGCACGACCAGAAGGATCGTTCATGGTTTTAAACGCCTCATCCCATTCGATTGCTTTGGCAGAAGAACAGGCAACAGACGGCCCGCCAGGCACACATTCCGCAGCGCTCGCAACCGGGAACAGCTCTTCGAAAATCTCACGGTACAAATACGCTTCTTTAGAAGATGGCGTATTGTAAGGGAAACGGAAGCTGGCGGTTTCCAGTTGTTGGTCAGAAACTTGCTCAGCGGCCACCTCTTTCAGGGTATCAATCCAGCTGTAACCGACACCATCGGAGAACTGCTCTTTCTGACGCCATGCAACGCTTGCTGGCAGGTAGGACTCAAAACATTCGCGCAGAACATGTTTTTCCATTTTGCCGTTGCCGCACATTTTGTCCTGTGGGTTGATGCGCATCGCCACATCAAGGAATTTCTTATCCAGGAAGGGCACGCGAGCTTCCACGCCCCAGGCCGACATAGCTTTGTTGGCACGGGCACAGTCGAACATATGCAGCGCCTGCAGCTTACGCACGGTCTCTTCGTGCAGCTCTTTTGCATCTGGTGCTTTGTGGAAATAGAGATAGCCGCCAAATACTTCGTCAGAACCTTCGCCCGACAGCACCATTTTAATGCCCATCGCTTTAATTTTACGCGACATTAAGTACATCGGGGTCGAGGCGCGAATCGTCGTAACATCGTAAGTTTCGATGTGATAAATCACGTCGCGGATAGCATCCAAACCTTCCTGCACGGTGAAGTGGATCTCATGGTGTACAGTACCCAGATGGTTCGCCACCTCTTGCGCGGCTTTCAGGTCCGGTGCGCCTTCCAGGCCTACGGCGAAGGAGTGCAACTGCGGCCACCAGGCTTCGCTACGTTCCTGATCTTCAACACGACGCGCGGCGTATTTTTTGGTGATTGCGGAAATGACGGATGAATCCAGACCGCCGGACAGCAATACACCATAAGGAACATCTGACATCAGGTGGCTTTTCACTGCATCTTCCAGTGCCTGACGCAACTCGTTTTTATCGGTAACGTTGTCTTTTACCGCATCGTATTCAAACCAGTCGCGCTGGTAGTACTGACGAATTTCGCCGTCTTTACTCCATAAATAGCTACCGGCCGGGAATTCTTTGATCGTGCGACACACGGGAACCAGGGCTTTCATTTCAGACGCAACGTAGAAGTTACCGTGCTCGTCGTAACCCATATACAGCGGGATGATCCCGATATGATCGCGACCGATCAGGTAAGCGTCCTGCTCGCTGTCGTACAGAGCAAAAGCAAACATGCCTTGCAGGTCATCCAGAAACTCTGGGCCTTTTTCCTGATACAGCGCAAGGATAACTTCGCAGTCGGAACCGGTCTGGAACTGATAGCGATCGCCGTATTCAGCGCGCAGCGCCTGATGGTTATAAATTTCACCGTTAACCGCCAGGATATGCGTTTTCTTCACGTTGTACAGCGGCTGAGCACCGGCGTTGACGTCGACGATGGACAGACGTTCGTGCGCCAGAATGGCGTTATCACTGGCGTAAATACCCGACCAGTCCGGGCCGCGATGGCGCATCAGACGAGACAATTCCAGGGCTTTTTTACGCAGTTCAACTGCGTCAGTTTTAATATCGAATACGCCAAAAATAGAACACATAACCTTCTCCGTTAACCTGTTGTGTGATGCTTTTTATGTTTGCTTGATAAAGAAAATGCCGCAAAGCTGGAGAGGGCGCAAGTGAATTACGGGTCAGAAAATAAAAAACGCAATGGTCATTGTGGATTGGTGAAAAAAGATTACAGAATAGACGGGTTTATTAATGAATCGATAATGTTATGGCGGTTTTATTAAATGGAAGGGTTTCTTCTGGCCGGATATGACGCGGGGGCGTCTTATCCGGCTTACGCATCAAATCACATCAATTTCCGCAACGGACGGGTAAATCCAGCTTGGTCTGAACGGCATGCTGTCAATGTCGTCGAGCGTCGAAACGCCAGACAATACCAGGATGGTTTCGAGACCCGCCTGGAAGCCCGCCAGAATATCGGTACGCAGGTTATCGCCCACAATAACGGTCTCTTCCGAATGCGCCTGCATTTTGTTGAGCGCCGCGCGAATAATCCACGGGCTGGGTTTGCCCACATAAAATGGCTTGCGGCCAGAGATTTTTTCGATACCGGCGCACAGCGCACCACAGGCGGGATAAAAGCCGCGTCCGTGAGTATCCGGGTTTGTGGCGATGAAACGCGCGCCATTGGCCACAAAATATGCTGCTTTATGCATCATGTCCCAGTTATAGGATCGCGTCTCGCCAACAATCACAAAATCGGGGTTCACGTCAGTAATAGTAAACCCGGCTTTATACAGCTCGTGAATTAACGCACCTTCACCTACCACGTAGGCCTTTTTCCCTTCCTGGCGGCGAAGAAAATCAGCGGTAGCCATGGCGGAAGTATAAAAGACGCTATCAGGGACATTCACACCCGCAGTGGCGAAGCGGTTTGCCAAATCTTGCCCGGTCTGTGAAGGATAGTTAGTCAGCAAAACTAACGGCAGGCCTTTTTCCAGGATCCCAGTCAGAAATTCTGCCGCACCCGGTACGGCAACATTGTCGTGCATCAGCACGCCGTCGATATCACAAATTACATTCTTAATGGCCATGGACAATCCGACATCAAAAAAAGAAGGCATTACTATACACAAAATACACTAAATCATTCGAGTTGCATCAAGGCGGCAAGTCTGAGAACCCTGGAGCTTACTGAAGTAAGTGACTGGGGTGAGCAGATGCAGCTAACGCAGAGGCTGCTTGGTATTAGCTTTCCAGCAAACGTTGCAGCAATGTACCGTTGAGCATCGCACGCTTCACCAGCGCAAAGGCGCCAATAGCTGAACGGTGATCCAGCGTGGAACGAACCACCGGTAAATTGTGGCGAAATGCTTTCAACGCCTGCGTGTTGATACAGCTTTCTATAGCAGGCAGCAGCACTTTATCAGCCTCGGTAATTTCGCCCGCAATGACGATTTTTTGCGGGTTAAACAGGTTGATAGCGATGGCGATGGTTTTCCCCAGGTGGCGACCAACGTGCTCAATGACTTCTGATGCCAGGTTATCGCCTTTATTAGCCGCCTTACAGATGGCTTTAATGCCGCAATCATCCAGCGTGAGTCGGCTTGGATAACCCTGTTTCAATAAGTTCTGCACGCGGTGTTCAATGGAGGCATTAGCGGCAATTGTTTCCAGACAGCCGAAATTACCGCAGTGACAGCGCTCACCCAGCGGCTCTACCTGAATATGGCCAATCTCACCCACGTTGCCATTGCGACCAATAAAAATTCGGCCATTGGAGATGATTCCCGCCCCGGTTCCGCGGTGAACACGCACCAAAATGGAGTCTTCGCAATCCTGGCTTGCCCCGAAATAGTGCTCGGCCAGCGCCAGACTGCGAATATCGTGACCGACAAAGCAGGTGACCTTAAAGCGTTTTTCGAGTGCTTCGACCAGCCCCCAGTTTTCGACCTGAATGTGCGGCATATAGCGGATGACGCCGCTTTCAGGATCAACAAGGCCTGGCAGAATGACGGAAATCGCAACCAGCTCGCGGATTTTCCGCTGGCAGTTCTCAATAAAGGTGGCAATGGTGTTGAGCAGCGCATACTCCAGCGTTTCCTGGGTGCGCTCCGGGAGAGGATAATGCTCTTCAGCGACCACTTTACTGCTCATATCATAGAGCGTGAGCGTAGTATCGTGGCGACCCAGGCGTACGCCAATCGCGTGGAAATTGCGGGTTTCAGTGACGATAGAGATAGCGCGGCGGCCCCCGGTGGAAGCCTGCTGATCGACTTCTTTGATCAGCCCGCGTTCGATCAATTGACGCGTAATTTTCGTTACGCTGGCGGGGGCAAGCTGGCTTTGCTCGGCAATTTGAATTCGCGAGATTGGCCCATGCTGGTCAATCAGGCGATAAACCGCCGCGCTGTTAAGCTGTTTTACGAGATCAACATTACCTATTTGAGCTTGTCCGCCTGGTGTCATTCTTTCTCTTACTCAGTAACGACCTCGTTGCCATTAACGATGGTCTTGATAATTTTAAAGTCGTGCGTGAACGCAGTCAGGTTGGCTACTTTGCCTGGCGCGATGCTGCCGAGTTGTTTGTCGACGCCAATGGCGCGAGCAGGGTAGAGCGTTGCCATACGTAAGACTTCGTCGAGAGCGATATTCGCATGTTCGACCAGATTGCGTACGCCTTCAATCATGGTTAATGATGAGCCGCTCAGTGTACCGTTCTCATCAACGCACAATCCATTACGGTAGTATATTGTTTTACCAGCGAAAATGAACTGTTCAATGTTTGCACCTGCTGGTGCGGTTGCGTCGGTGACCAGGCACAGCTTGTCGCCTTTCAGGCGTTTGGCATTACGAATGTTCACGTAATCAACGTGGAGGCCATCGGCGATGATACCGCAATAGATATCGGCTTCATCAAGAATAGCGCCCGCCAGACCAGGTTCGCGACCGGTAATGTACGGCATCGCGTTGAACAGATGCGTCGCAAAGGTGATGCCTGCGCGGAACCCGATTTTTGCTTCTTTTACCGTTGCATTTGAGTGACCCGCAGAAACCACAATACCCGCATTCACCAGTTTGGTAATGACCTCTACCGGGACCATTTCTGGCGCCAGCGTTACTTTGGTGATCACATCGGCATTATTGCACAGGAAATCAACCAGCGCAGCGTCCGGTTGACGGACAAATCCCGGATTATGGGTGCCTTTTTTCACCAGATTCAGCCACGGGCCTTCCAGATGAAGTCCTAGTGCCTGATTCGGGTGTTTCGCCAGGTATTCACGCATGACGCGGACGCCTTGTTTCATCAGGTCATCGCTGGTGGTGATAAGCGTTGGCAGGTAGCTGGTGCAGCCAGATTTTTCATTGGCTTTCTGCATGATTTCCAGCGTTTCAACGGTCACGGCTTCTGCCGTATCGTTAAATTGTACGCCGCCGCAGCCGTTTAGCTGTACATCGATAAAACCGGGGGAAACAATGGCCCCATTCAGTGAGCGCTGTTCAATTCCTGACGGTAACTCAGCCAGTGGGCAAACGCTGTCAATCAGGCCATTGGCGACAACAATCGCATGGTCATCAAGAATTTCGTGACCGGTAAAAATCCGGCCCTGGGTTAAAGCATACATTCCGACCCCCGATTTCAAAAAATGCCGCCCTGCAACTTATCGACAGGGCGGAGACATCAATTACAGACCTTTAATATTTTCCGCTTCTAACTCGTTAAAGTATTTCAGCGTCTTCACTTTCAGTTCCATGGTGGAAGGCTCATCGCAGACCACAACGGCTTTCGGATGCAGCTGCAGACAGCTGATGGTCCACATATGGTTAACGTTGCCTTCAACGGCGGCTTGCAGCGCCTGCGCTTTCTGGTGGCCCAGTACCAGGATCATCACTTCTTCAGCATCCAGCAGGGTGCCCACGCCAACGGTCAGCGCATATTTAGGCACCTGGCTTACGTCGCCGTCAAAGAAGCGTGAGTTCGCAACACGCGTGTCGTGAGTCAGCGTTTTGATGCGGGTACGGGAAGCCAAAGAAGAGGCTGGTTCGTTGAACGCGATGTGACCATCGTTGCCTACGCCGCCCATAAACAGGTGGATTTTACCGTAAGAACGGATTTTTTCTTCATACTGACGGCATTCTGCATCAATATCCGGTGCGTTACCATTGAGGAGGTTGATGTTTTCTGCTGGAATATCAACGTGATCAAAGAAGTTGCGATGCATGAAGCTATGGTAGCTTTCCGGATGCTCTTTCGGCAGGCCAACATATTCGTCCATATTGAACGTTACAACATGTTTGAAGCTTACCTGGCCCGCTTTGTGCATTTCAACCAATGCTTTGTAGGCTGTCAGCGGAGTACCGCCAGTCGGCAGGCCCAAAACGAACGGACGATCAGCCGTTGGTTTGAACGCGTTAATACGGTTAACGATATGGCGAGCAGCCCATTTGCCGACTTGTTCAGCGGTATTCAGGGGGATCAGTCTCATTCTTCACCTCAAAAGTAAATGTAAGCAATTGGCGGATTGAGTCTCTGTGCAGTATTAAGCGTAACCTGGTTTTGCATCGGTAAGGATCAATCCGTTTCGATTTTTTGAATGATAAAATAAGTTTTCGTAGTTAGCCAGTGGAAGGGAGGGTTAATAACGATATTTGGTGACTGGAATCACAAAAAACACGCATTTAATTTGCGATACGAATTAAATTTTCACACACTCTGAATGTAGATGAATGGTTAATATTGTTGTTCCAGAATCTTGCTGTCAGGAATGGTCGCACAATAAAAATATGGCTTCAAAGAAGCCTAATCGGGGTCTCGTAGGGGGAATAAAATGAATATTTTAGGTTTTTTCCAGCGGCTGGGTAGGGCGTTACAGCTCCCCATCGCTGTGCTGCCAGTCGCGGCACTGCTGCTGCGATTCGGCCAACCAGATTTACTTAACGTACCCTTCATCGCGCAAGCGGGTGGGGCCATCTTTGATAACCTGGCGTTAATTTTCGCTATCGGTGTGGCTTCCAGCTGGTCAAAAGACAGCGCGGGTGCTGCAGCGCTGGCGGGTGCGGTTGGTTATTTCATATTGACCAAAGCAATGGTTACCATTAACCCGGCCATCAACATGGGCGTGCTGGCAGGTATCATCACTGGTCTGGTCGGCGGTGCGGTATATAACCGTTGGTCTGGTATCAAACTACCTGACTTCCTGAGCTTCTTTGGCGGCAAACGCTTCGTGCCGATCGCCACTGGCTTCTTCTGTCTGGTGCTGGCTGCTATCTTCGGCTACGTGTGGCCGCCGGTGCAGAACGCCATCCATGCGGGAGGTGAGTGGATCGTGGGCGCTGGCGCGCTGGGTTCCGGTATCTTTGGTTTCATCAACCGTCTGCTGATCCCAACCGGTCTGCATCAGGTGCTGAACACCATCGCCTGGTTCCAGATTGGTGAATTCACTAACGCTGCAGGTACCGTATTCCACGGTGACATCAACCGCTTCTACGCGGGTGACGGCACTGCGGGTATGTTCATGTCTGGCTTCTTCCCGATCATGATGTTTGGTCTGCCGGGTGCGGCGCTGGCAATGTACTTCGCCGCTCCGAAAGCACGTCGTCCGATGGTTGGCGGTATGCTGTTGTCCGTTGCGATCACCGCGTTCCTGACCGGTGTTACCGAGCCGCTGGAATTCCTGTTCATGTTCCTGGCGCCATTGCTGTACCTCCTGCACGCACTGTTAACGGGTATCAGCCTGTTCGTTGCAACACTGCTGGGGATCCACGCGGGCTTCTCCTTCTCCGCAGGTGCTATCGACTACGTGTTGATGTACAACCTGCCGGCGGCAAGTCAGAACGTCTGGATGCTGGTCGTGATGGGCCTGGTGTTCTTCGTCATTTACTTTGTGTTGTTCAGCGCGGTTATTCGCATGTTTAACCTGAAAACGCCGGGCCGTGAAGATAAAGAAGACGATATCGTTACTGAAGAAGCGAACAGCAACACTGAAGAAGGTCTGGCTCAACTGGCAACCAACTACATTGCAGCAGTTGGCGGTACCGATAACCTGAAAGCGATTGATGCCTGTATCACTCGTCTGCGTCTGACCGTTGCCGACTCCGGTCGCGTAAACGATGCGATGTGTAAACGTTTAGGCGCCTCTGGAGTGGTTAAGCTGAACAAGCAAACTATCCAGGTCATCGTGGGTGCGAAGGCCGAATCTATCGGCGACGAAATGAAGAAAGTTGTCGCGCGTGGCCCGGTGGCTGCAGCGTCTGGTGAAAGTGCGCCAGCAGCAGCGGCTCCGGTTGCTAAACCGCAAGCTGTAGCGAACGCTGTAACCGTTGAAACTTTAGTTTCTCCGATTACCGGTGACGTGGTTGCGCTGGAGCAGGTACCTGATGAAGCCTTCGCCAGCAAAGCTGTAGGCGACGGTGTGGCGGTGAAGCCAACGGATAAAATCGTGGTTGCTCCGGCTGCCGGCACCATCGTGAAAATCTTCAACACTAACCATGCGTTCTGCCTGGAAACCGTTAAAGGCGCGGAAATCGTGGTCCACATGGGCATCGATACAGTAGCGCTGGAAGGTAAAGGCTTTAAGCGTCTGGTTGAAGAAGGTGCGGAAGTGACTGCAGGTCAACCGATTCTGGAAATGGATCTGGAGTTCCTGAACGCCAACGCACGTTCCATGATTAGCCCGGTTGTGTGCAGCAACAGCGATGATTTCGGTGCTCTGGTCATTAAAGCCGAAGGTCATGTGGTTGCTGGTCAAACACCACTGTATGAGATTAAAGGTAAATAACTGCTCCTGAGTAAAGTGAGTTAAGTGCCTTAAGCGGCGGGGGATATTCCTCCGCCGCTTTTTTTTGCAGCAAATACCCTCATATATCCTGTTGAAACACCTTTTTTGTGCAACTAATAGTTGTCTCCTGACGTCGCTTATAAGATCATGTTCCGTTATACGTTGTTTACGCTTTGAGGAATCCACGATGAGTGAGGCTGAAGCCCGCCCGAGTAACTTTATTCGTCAGATCATCGATGAAGATCTGGCCAGTGGTAAGCACACCACTATCCATACACGTTTTCCGCCGGAGCCAAATGGCTATCTGCACATTGGCCACGCGAAATCCATTTGTCTGAACTTTGGCATTGCGCAAGATTACCAGGGCCAGTGCAACCTGCGTTTTGATGATACGAACCCGGTTAAAGAAGATATCGAGTACGTTGAGTCGATTAAAAACGACGTTGAATGGTTAGGTTTCCACTGGACTGGCGATATTCGCTACTCTTCGGATTACTTCGATCAGCTTCACGCCTATGCGGTAGAGCTTATTAATAAAGGCCTGGCGTACGTTGATGAACTGTCAGCGGAGGAGATCCGCGAATACCGCGGCACTCTGACGCAGCCGGGTAAAAACAGCCCGTTCCGCGATCGTAGCGTCGAAGAGAACCTGGCACTGTTCGAAAAAATGCGTACCGGTGGTTTTGAAGAAGGTAAAGCCTGCCTGCGCGCGAAAATCGATATGGCTTCGCCGTTTATCGTGATGCGCGATCCGGTGCTGTACCGTATTAAGTTCGCCGAACACCACCAGACCGGCAACAAGTGGTGCATCTACCCGATGTACGATTTTACCCACTGCATCAGCGATGCGCTGGAAGGCATTACGCATTCACTGTGTACGCTGGAGTTCCAGGATAACCGTCGTTTGTACGACTGGGTGCTGGACAACATCACCATTCCGGTTCACCCGCGCCAGTACGAATTCTCGCGCCTGAATCTGGAATATACCGTGATGTCCAAACGCAAGCTGAACCTGCTGGTGACCGACAAGCACGTTGAAGGTTGGGACGATCCGCGTATGCCGACGATTTCTGGCCTGCGTCGTCGTGGTTATACTGCTGCCGCTATTCGTGAGTTCTGCAAACGCATTGGCGTGACCAAGCAGGATAACACCATTGAGATTGCTTCTCTGGAGTCCTGCATTCGCGAAGATCTGAACGAAAACGCCCCGCGCGCGATGGCAGTTATCGATCCGGTGAAACTGGTTATCGAAAACTACCCGCAGGGCGAAAGCGAGTTGGTTACCATGCCTAACCATCCGAATAAACCGGAAATGGGCAGCCGTGAAGTGCCGTTTAGCGGTGAAATTTGGATCGATCGCGCAGACTTCCGCGAAGAAGCGAACAAGCAGTACAAGCGTCTGGTGATGGGCAAAGAAGTACGTCTGCGTAATGCTTACGTGATCAAGGCTGAACGTGTAGAGAAAGATGCAGAAGGGAATATCACCACCATTTTCTGCACCTACGATGCCGACACCCTGAGCAAAGATCCGGCTGATGGTCGTAAAGTAAAAGGTGTTATTCACTGGGTGAGCGCGTCCCATGCGCTGCCGATTGAAATCCGTTTGTACGATCGTCTGTTTAGCGTGCCAAACCCAGGTGCGGCGGAAGACTTCCTGTCCGTTATCAACCCGGAATCGCTGGTCATTAAGCAGGGCTACGGTGAGCCGTCACTGCAGGCTGCGATTGCAGGTAAAGCGTTCCAGTTTGAGCGTGAAGGCTACTTCTGCCTGGACAGCCGCTATGCAACGGCTGACAAGCTGGTATTTAACCGCACTGTAGGTCTGCGCGATACGTGGGCTAAAGTCGGCGAGTAATTGCTGTCACACTGCCTCAAACGCCGCCAACGCGATGTTTGAGGCGGATTTTTCTGTTTTACTTATGCTGCATTAACGCCTGAACCCGCTGCTGGCTGCGTTCCAGCACCACCGATGTCTCCTGCTTACCCACCGTCGCCTGATTGACCATTTCACTGAGGATCATGGAGCCGGTAATATCCCCCATCCGCGTAAAGTTCTTCTCGCCGACCGATCCAAAGACCTGCATATTCGGGTACTGGGCAATCAGCTGTTCAGGGAGAGTTCCAAAGACTTTGACGGCAGGGTTGTCCTTCCAGCTGACGTTTTGCGCGGCGGCCTTCGTCACCGGCAGCATCGCCCCCGGCGACATCAATACCCAGTCAGCCGCGTTCTGCGCCTGTCCCATAAAGCTGACAAATTTTTCGGCGGCTTTCGTTTCTGCCTCAGTCTGACCGGCTGTGAGCGTTAATGATGTGATAACGCCAAATACGGCAGGTGATTTTTCGCTCGGCACGACAAAGCCTAAATCCGCCAGTGAACCATCCTGATAAATCGCTGGCAGGATATAGGTCGAATAGACCGCCATCGGCGCGGTGCCGTTCATAAAGGCGTCTTTGATCTCTGTTACGTTGTTCGAGCCAGGCATGGTATAGCGGGCCAGTTCGCGATAATAGTTCAGCGAGGCCTGCATTTCCGCTGAGTTAACCGTGATGTCGCCGTTTGCGTTGAACACATTGGCACCGTTTGAAAGTGCGAACTGAGAGAAGGTTTGTTCGCTCATGACGCTTTCAGCCGTCGGCAGCGCGATGCCATATTTTTTACCGGCGCTGTCGGTCAGCCTGCGCGCCGCCTCCAGCAGCTGCGTCCAGTTTTTGGGTTCGTCGATTCCCGCTTTAGCCAGTACCGATTTCCGATACCAGACCCCCTGCAGCCAGGCGCTGATCGGCACGCCGGTATAGGCCGTTCCGTCTTCGGTACGAACAATGCGCAGCACGCCGTCGTAGAAGGCGCTTTCGCCTTGCCTGTCGATCAGCGTTTTCACCGCTTTGTGGTCGATAAGCTGCTCTTTATCCATGACTTTGGCATAGTCATGGCTGACCTCGACGACCTCCGGCAGTGATCCTGAGCGGGCAAGGGTAATGATTTTGGTATTATAGGCATCCTCTTCGACGGGAACCTGCTTCACAATAATATCCGGATTCTCTTGCTGAAAGCGGTTGATGATCCCGGCAATGACGGTCTGGCGCTCCTGCTCAACGGCGGAGTGCATAAATTCGATGGTCACCTGCTGCGGTTTATCCTCACAGCCTGAAAGCAAAACGGCGGTCATCAGCGCCAGCATTGTTTTTGATATTTTCATTTTTAATCCCTTGTTGTCGTCCATTTCCGTTGATTAGCAACTGGCGCTGATATGGATAGCGTCCGTCGACAGCGCACCTGCACAAATCAGTAAACCGATCCCGCCATCTATAAAGGCTTCGCGTTCAGCGTCCTCCACGCGCAGCGTTTTACCGTCAACGGTCGCGGAGATAATCTGCCCGTTGACGGCGATATCGAACGACACAGGGCGCTCGTACACGTCGGACAAAGCCGCTTCTGCCAGAACTTTGGTGCTGGTGTCGCGCACGCGGACGATCTGTAATTTTCCGTCGCGCAGGATGCGTGCGGCGTAATAGCGCCTCATCCCCTGCACCCGAAAAGCCAGACCGCCGTACTCCCCTGAATGCAGCGTAATGTCACTCTGAACGCGGTAGTTATCCCACTGCCGCGTTCCGTGAATAATCAATCCCTCGTCGTACTCTTTGGAGATGCGAAAGCTGGTGGGATAGTGGCGTGAAAAGAGATCCACGCCGTTTACCCAGGCTCGCCACCAAAAATTAGTTTCCCCTGTGGGTTTACGCAGGGTCAGCTCAGGTGCGCCGTCCCAGCGCATACTGTCGATGAGCAGGCGACCGCGGGCAACGCGGGCATCGGTGCTGATTGTTACGCCAATCTCGCCGATCGGTTGGCCCTGGCAGTCCGGGAGATCCAACGCCAGCGTTAGCGATTCACCCGGGGCTATGATCTGCGCGTCGCCGTACTGAGGCGTCAGCTGATTGTTGTCATCATAAACCCGGTAGCAGAGCCGCACGTTTAACGCGGATGTGTTATCCGGTGGCGCAATCAGGGTGGCCTGAAGACGCTGACCTGGGTAGATAAGTGGGGTAGCCATTAAATCGTAGCTGCGCATTTCCACGATTTCAGGCGGGGTAAAGGTTTGCGTGGTCACGCTGGCGTGAAGTCCGGGCGCAAGATGGCGATAGTGCAGACTCAACATCTGCCACCCCAGGTGCGCCTCATTCTTAACCTCAACCGCGGCCGCATTTTCTTCATTAAGGCAGCGGAAACCCTGCACGCTGCCTGGTAGTGAGAAATGGTACTGCGCGCCGGATTTTTTGGCTTCAGGGCGCGGCAGACCGGCAATCTGGTGTCCCAGCCCGACCAGGTAATCGGTGATCCGCACGGCGTTGTTTATCGAGAACCCCCCGTCGGCTGAGGAGATCAGCATTCTGTCCGCCAGCGGCCCGCGCCAGTCCGGGCCTGCGTCAATACCCTGGAGTCCCAGCATAATGCCGGACAGACAGCCGACATTCCCCGCATTGCAGTCAGTGTCCCATCCTGACGTATTGACAATGCACTGGGCCTGCTGGAAGTCGTCCGGCGCGTAAAGGATCGCCATAATCATCAGCGCATGATTAGGAATGATGTGGCAATTGCTGGGATATTTGTGATAGCCATAGTTGTCGTCGATTCGCTGGCGGGTCGTCTGCCAGTCGTTATCTTCCCGTCGCCAGCGACGGATATCGCCAACCAACTGGGCTATTTGCGACTCAGCCGGGATCACGGATAATCCGACGTCAATAAGCTGTTCGATCTCCTGGCAAATAAAGGCCTGTGACTCCATCGCCGCCCAGAGCATAGCGGCATACACCGCTTCACCGTCATGGCTCACGCTGGCGGCATTTTTGGCAAGTTCTGCCGCCATGCGGGGTTGTCCCGGTGCGACAAGCGCCCAGCTATCAATAAAGATTTGTGCGCCAATCTGTTCGGCAATCGTTTTCCCGTTGGTCGCAATGGCTCCGCTTAGCGGAGCCGGAATGCCTTTTTTGAGATTCAGCCAGGCGGTGTGTTCCGTCGAATTACCGTTGCCGCCCCACCAGAGAATGGTGCGCTTATCAATGATGTAATTAAGCCAGCAGTGACCCATCTGTTCCGCGCTCAGATCCGGCGGCAGGGCATAATCTTCCAGGGCGCGGATAAAGGTAAAGGTTCCGGCGACATCATCGTCGGTGACAACCAGCGGACGCTTAAATTTTTCGTGGACGTAATACTGGATCGGCCCCAGCTCCTGCATAATTTTTTCGTAGGTCCACCCTTCGAAAGGGCGGCCAAGGTAAACGCCGATTAATTTCCCTAACACCCCTGCATAAACGCGCGACTCATAATCTGAAGGCAATTCCATCTGTTTGATCCTTGTGTGGTGTTTTATCAGCCGTTCAGGCGGATTCTCTTTTTACCAGGCCCCAGGGCATTTCTGTGGTGCTGCCCTGGAGCGGCGCGGTGATATCGGTTTGTGTCAGGAGGAGGGCGGCCGCTTTTTGCCCAAGCTGCTCCGGGTACTGGGCGATAGTGGTCAGGGAAGGGGTCACCAGCCCGGCGGCGGGAATATCATCGAACCCCATCACCGCAAGCTGCTCTGGGATCGTGATGCCTTTCTCCCTTGCGGCACGCATCACGCCGATAGCCATTAAATCGTTGGCGGCGAAAATCGCATCCGGGAGCGTGCCGTCATTAATCAGCTGCATCGCGATCTGATAGCCGCTCTGTTCGTTAAAACCTGGCAGAATTTTGATGCGCGGAAGGTGGCCGGCCTGGGTCATCGCCTGGCGATATCCTTCCACTCTGGCAGGCTCAGGACCGCCAGCGCTGGCGATCATCGTGATATTTTGGTGCCCCTGTGCCAGCAGATATTCGACGGCGCTGCGCGCGGCAGCGGCGTTGTCGATATAAACATTATGCAGCGGTAGCGGGCCGCTTTTTTTCATCCTGGCTTCAATACGTGCAATCGGGATCCCTGCCTGAAGATACGGGGCAAAATCTTTCATCCCGACGTTAAAAAATGTCCCCACCACGGCGTCGACCCGCCCCTGCGCTGACCAGCGCAAAAAATGCAGCTCTCTTTCCCGTAATCCATCGGTGCTGGCCACGATCGCATCGTAGTGATACCTATCCGTCACCGACTGAACACCACGGACGAGCGAGGCATAAAAAGGGTTGGCGATATCCGGCACGATGCAGGCGATCGACATGGTTTTATTGGTTTTCAGCGCTTGTGCAAAACGGTTCGGTATATATCCCAGCTGCCTGGCCGCTTGCTCAACCCGGCTCACTGTCTCCTGTGGGTAGGTGTGATTTCCTTTGGTGAGTACCACGGATACCACTGCCTGTGAAACGCCAGCCAGGGCCGCAACGTCTTTCTGCGTGATGCGTTTTGTCATTTATTTATCAACTTATACGTATAACTTGCATCTTTGAATAATGGGACACCCGGTAGCTGTCAATAAAAACCTTATAAAGTGAGTGTATTTGTGTGGAAAATCCGAGGACGGTCACATCAACGACGGAGAGTGAATTCAGGAGTTCAAACGTTCTGTTTGCAGAGCGAATTAATGACGCTCGAGAATTAATTTGTTTTGCGAATGCAAAGACAATTATTAGGGGTGGAATTATATATATAATAATAAAATTGAAGATATCTATATGTATATAAAGTGTTTTTTCTTGTTTTTGTGACTTTTTTTACTCCCAAAGCAAAATGTAACAGAAAACAAGAAAATATGTGCGGTTGCTCATACTATTACATACTCGTTACAGAAAGAGATTGATAATTCGCGTCGCGAAAAATAGTCTATTCATTGTAGTCACTGAGGTTTTCTCAGCGCTACTTTTTTAATTTTTGTTTTTTCGCTGTCCGCTTTTGTCGGCAGCATTTTATACCCAATGGATTTCGAGTTGCATCAAGGCGGAGACGCAGCGCGTGCGCTGTCCCCGAAGGGGCGAGGCCAAAGGCCGAGTAAAGCCAACACCGATGCAGCTTGAAAAACGAAGGGTTATACGTCAAAGAGGATTAACATATGCGTACGTTTAGTGGCAAACGTAGTACGCTGGCGCTGGCTATCGCCGGTATCACAGCAATGTCGGGTTTCGTTGTCGCTCCCCAGGTACACGCCGAAGGATTTATTGATGACTCAACCTTAACCGGCGGCATCTATTACTGGCAGCGTGAGCGTGACCGTAAAGATGTGACCGATCACGACAAATACAAAACCAACCTTTCTCACTCCACCTGGAACGCTAACCTCGACTTCCAGTCCGGTTATGCGGCTGATATGTTTGGTATTGATATCGCAGCATTTACCGCTATTGAAATGAACGAAAGTAGCGAAAGCGGCCATCCAAACGAAATTGCATTCTCGTCAAAAAATAAAGGCTATGATGAAGATTACTCCGGCGATAAGAGCGGAATTAGCCTTTATAAAGCAGCAGCCAAATTTAAATTCGGCCCAACCTGGGCGCGCGCTGGTTACATTCAACCAACCGGACAGACTCTGTTGGCTCCGCACTGGAGCTTTATGCCAGGTACCTATCAGGGTGCTGAAGCCGGAGCCAACTTTGACTATGGTGATGCTGGTGCACTGAGCTTCTCCTATATGTGGGCCAACGAATATAAAGCACCATGGCACACTGAAGTCGATAAATTCTATCAGGCTGATAAAAAGACCAGCGTAGATTATCTGCACTCAATCGGCGCGAAATATGACTTCAAAAATAACCTGTTGCTGGAAGCCGCATTTGGTCAGTCTGAAGGCTACGTCGATCAGTACTTTGCAAAAGCCAGCTATAAATTCGATTTAGGCGGTAACCCATTTACCACCAGCTACCAGTTCTACGGCGCGCGCGACAAAGTTGATGATCGCACCGTGAACGATATTTATGACGGTACGGCCTGGCTGCAGGCGCTGACCTTTGGCTACAAAGTGGCGGAAGTGGTTGACCTGCGTCTGGAAGGGACCTGGGTTAAAGCGGACGGGCAGCAGGGGTACTTCCTGCAGCGTATGACCCCGACCTACGCCTCATCAAACGGTCGCCTGGATATCTGGTGGGATAACCGTTCCGACTTCAACGCCAACGGCGAAAAGGCTGTCTTCTTCGGCGCAATGTATGACCTGAAGAACTGGAATTTGCCGGGCTGGGCAGTGGGCGCGTCCTACGTTTACGCATGGGATGCCAAGCCATCAACCTGGCAGATCAATCCGGATGCGTACTACGACAAAAACCGCACTATCGAAGAATCTTCTTACAGCCTGGATGCGGTCTATACCCTGCAAGAGGGGCGTGCGAAGGGCACCATGTTTAAACTGCACTTCACCCAGTACGACAACCATTCAGACATTCCGAGCTGGGGCGGTGGTTACGGCAACATCTTCCAGGATGAGCGCGACGTGAAATTCATCGTTATTGCTCCGTTCACCATCTTCTAATGCCAACAGCGGCAGGCCGGGCGCCTGCCGCATCGTTGAGGAAAGTGCTATGAAAAAACTGATACTCATCGCTGTTATGGCATCCGGGCTGGTGGCTTGCGCGCAATCCCCGGCACCAAAAGAAGACAGTCGTCTGAAAGAAGCCTACAGCGCGTGCATTACTACCGCGCAAGGATCGCCGGAGAAAATCGAAGCCTGCCAAAGCGTGTTGAATGTGCTGAAGAAAGAAAAGCAGCATCAGCAGTTTGCCAATGAAGAAAGCGTACGCGTACTGGATTATCAGCAATGCATCCAGGCCACGCGCACGGGTAATGGTCAGTCCGTTAATGCTGATTGCGACAAGGTCTGGCAGAAAATTCGTAGCAAGAATACTGCGCAGTAAATCGAAAAATGAAACAGACAACGGGCGGAGAGTTTTCCGCCCGTTTGCATTTCAGGGTTTATATTCCACCGGTTGATAACTCCGACTCAGCCGGACAAACAGCATTGCCGTGGCGGCGAGCCCGCAAAGTGCCGCACACATCAGCCACCATCCCGGTGAGCTTTTATCCCCGGTTAGCTGGACCAGCGCTGTGGAGATGACTGGCGTAAGGCCGCCAAAAATCGCCGTGGCAAGACTGAATGCCAGTGAAAAGCCCACCGTACGCACATAGACAGGCATCACCTCGGTGAGTGCGGCGACCATTGCCCCGTTGTACATACCAAAAAAGAACGAGAACCAAAGCAGGACCAGCGTCATGCGCGTGAAATCTGGCGCTGCGGTGAGCCAGTGCATAACCGGCCAGGTGGTGATCAGTGCAAGGATGGTAATCCCCATCAACACCGGACGACGACCAATTCGGTCAGAAATCGCCCCGCCAATCGGCAGCCAGATAAAATTAGAAATACCGACCAGCATGGTGACGATCAGGCTGTCGCGAGCGCTCAGGTGAAGTACAGCCCTACCGTAGGTCGGTGTGTAGACGGTAATAAAGTAGAACGTCGTTGTGGTCATCGCCACCAGCAGCGTACCCGCAGCGATGAGACGCCAGTTTTTGATGATGGTAGTAAAAATTTCCCTGGTGTCGGGACGGTGCGTACGTTGTAAAAAGGCGTCTGTTTCCTGAAGCGAGCGGCGGAGCACGAAGATCAAAGGAATAATCATGCAACCAATAAAGAATGGAATACGCCAGCCCCATTCAGAGATCTCATCGTGTCCCAGGGTGGCGTTCAGGCCGTAACCAATCAGAGCCGCCACCACAATGGCGACCTGTTGACTGGCGGACTGCCAGCTGGTGTAGAAGCCTTTATTGCCAGGGGTGGCGATTTCAGAAAGATAAACCGAGACGCCGCCCAGCTCCACCCCTGCAGAAAAGCCCTGTAATAATCGGCCGAGTAATACCAGGACAGGGGCCAGCAGACCAATACTGTGATAACCAGGTACCAGGGCAATCAGCAGGGTACCGCAGCCCATAATCGCCAGCGTCACCATCAGTCCTTTACGGCGACCAATTCTGTCGATATAAGCACCCAGCACAATTGCGCCAACAGGCCGCATTAAGAAACCTGAACCAAACACGGCGAAAGTTAACATTAGCCCGGCAAATTCACTCTCTGCAGGAAAGAAGGTCTTTGCGATATAGGTGGCGTAAAAACCGAACAGAAAAAAGTCAAACTGTTCGAGGAAATTACCGCTGGTTACCCGCAGTATTGCGCCGAAAGTTCCGGCGCGCGATGGTTGTTGTGTCATTGGGTTTGCTCCACTGTCTTATCATAATATTTATAGAGGTAAGAGTTTGCGGGTTAGTCGCCTGCGACCCCCGCCTGTTTGCCGCGCCGTTTCTCAATCGCCCACTTGAGTAAGGCTGCGCAGCGGTAAAATCCGTGGGCAAATTTTCCATAAGGAATGGTCAGAAAGAGCGCCATGACCACGCCGAGGTGAATGGCGAGCAAAATAGCCATCCAGGAGGTGTCTCTTCCCGCCAGCAGCGCTAAACCGGTCAGACTGGTCAGGAGCAGCAGCAAAATAAAACCGCGATCCATCGGTTTTTGCCGTGCGTCGCCATGCTGCGGTGAGCGCTTAAAATTGAGCCATAGTAAGCCAGCTGGGCCGACAACCAGGCCAATGCCGCCCAACGTGCCTAGCATTACCGGAACGCTGAAGAACGGATAGGGCGCTTCTATACCTGCAAAGTAGTGATAGCCCGTTGCCACCACGGTGGCGGCAAAGTCGAGCATAAAACCGTAGAAGGTGAAGTGATGGAAACGGCGGCGCATCAGGGTGAAGGCATCATCTGCCTCGTTACAACCTTTGCCATGCCCACCATCGAGATACTTCAGCGTCAGCGCATTGTGCGAGGCTTCAGCAATTTCAGCGGAACGCGGTACACCCGGAGAGATTTCGCGCCAGAAGCGGAGAACGCCCGCCATCAGCAGACCTATCGCCAGAATAAATACCGAACCAAACATCCATGCGAGCAGGTTATGCGGGAAAATTTGATAAAAATCCCCGGCCAGCGGAGGATGGAATAACGAGCCCTTTAAACTCATGGCGAGGAGTAAAAACAGGATCAGACCGAAAACCAGTGCCAGCGTCACGGTGATGCCTGCGCGACGATAAAGCGCGCCAAAGGCGGCGGGTTGCGCGTAGTGCTGATAGGTTTCGAGCCGCACTTTCGCCATCGCCTTCGGTACGTTGATGGCAAATTCATGAGGTGGGGCATACTGACACGCGTGCAGGCAGGCGCCGCAGTTATGGCACAAGTTAGCCAGATAATTGATATCCGCTTTACCGAATTCCAGGCGCTGAGTCATTGCCGGGAACACGGCGCAAAAACCTTCACAATAGCGGCAGGCATTACAGACCTGCATCACACGTTCAACTTCTGCTTCCGGCTCGGTGATAATTTGTGCTTCGATGATCAGTTTCTCAAGCTGCTTCATGACGTGCCTCCTTACGTGCTGCCAGCGCGGCTTCTTTTCCGGCAATGCGGCCAAAGGTTGTCCCGATCGACATGCCCACGCCAGCGGTGTAACCCTTGCCCAACACGTTGCCCGCCATCATCTCTCCGGCGACGAACAGGTTGCGGCTTGGCTGCCCGGCAAAGTGTACGGCAGCGCGTTCGTTCACTTTTAACCCAAGATAGGTGAAGGTGATCCCTGGCCGCAGGGCATAGCCGTAGTAAGGTGGCTGGTCCAGCGGTCGCGCCCAGTGTGTTTTCGCGGGGGTTAACTTCTTCGTCGTGCAGTTGTCCAGGACGGTATGGTCGAACTGACCTGGCTGGCAGGCGTTGTTGTACGCCGTCACGGTGTGGGTAAAGCGTTCGGCATCCAACCCCAACTGATGCGCCAACTCCGCCAGCGTATTCGCCTGTGCGCCGGGGAATACCGGTGGCATAAAGTGGCCGATGGCTTTACTGTCGATAATGGAATAGCCAATCTGTCCTGGCTGTTGGGCGACCAGGCGTCCCCAGATGGCGTAGCGTTTGGGCCAGAAATCTTCGCCTTCATCATAAAAACGTTCTGCGTCACGGTTGACTACTATGCCGAGTGAAACGCAGTCCACGCGGGTGCAAATCCCGCCGTCATATAATGGCGCTCTGGCATCAATGGCTACGCAGTGTGACTGGGAGGGTTCGCCGATGATGTCCGCCCCGGCATCCATCATAAATTTAAGCAGTACGCCCTGATTAAAGCGCGTGCCGCGAATCAGGAAGTTATCCGCAGGCCACTCGCCGCGGGCGTTCTCTCCCCAGGCTTCGCGCAGCCATTCGCGGTTTGACTCAAATCCGCCAGCGGCAAGCACGCAGGACTTAGCGGTTATGCGCTCTTCGCCTGCCAGCGCTGCCACAAACTCACCGTTATGCAGTTCAAGCGCCTGCACCGGTGTGTTGTAGCGGATTTGCACGCCTAACTTTTCTGCGCTGCGATAATAGGCATTCACGAGGGCTTTCCCGCCCCCCATAAAAAAGGCGTTGGTTCGCGCTACGTGTAAAGCACCGGAGAGAGGAGGTTGAAAATTAACGCCGTGTTGGCGCATCCAGTCGCGGCATTGTGAAGAGGTGCGGATCACCAGACGCGCCAGGGCTTCGTTAGTATTTCCCTCGGTGACGCGCCGCAGATCCTGCCAGAACTCCTCTTCAGGATAGCTTTCCACCAGCACATCCTGCGGCGCGTCATGCATACAGCGCAGATTACGCGTGTGTTGAGAATTTCCCCCGCGCCATTCCCGTGGAGCCGCTTCGAGCAGGAGTACCGAAGCTCCTTGCTCCCGGGCGGTTAGGGCAGCACATAACGCGGCATTGCCACCGCCAATCACCAGAACATCAACCATCGTATACTCCATTACCATTTAACTAATTGTTAAATTTGTAATTAAAATGTATACGCACAGCTTGTGCGGGCGCTATGACGAAGTGCTAAAGAGGGCTTTAGTTATTGTAAAGGATGGCGCCTGGCCAGCTTCCTGCTTCCACCAGTTGATGCATCACTTTTGTTAGCATGACGCGGGCGGCGAGGCCCGCGGGGGTGAGCTCATCATCAGAAAGGCTGACCAGAAAGTTGGGGCGACTCAGTATTGGATTATGGACGCCGATCACTCTTAGCGTCTCTTTATCTAGATGGGAAATCGCCGCGCCGGGCTGGAGAGTAGCGCCGATTCCACTGCGAACGGCGCGCATTAGCAGCGCCAGACCATCAATTTCTGTGGCGATCTCAATGCGCAGCGCGTGTTCCTGACAAATTGCTTCCAGCCTGCCGCGCAGACCGTGGCCTGGGCTGGGCATTATCAATGGGATACTTGCCAGCTGGGCTGGCGCAATATTGTCATCGGCAATATCGGCCAGTAAGGCATGAGTCCCAATCAAAAACAGGCGCTCTTCGAGAATCGGTCTTGCGCTCCAGCGCAGGATCTTTTCTTTTTGAAATACCACGGCCAGATCAATCTGGCGGGTATTAATCATCCGTTCCAGGTTGCCAGAGAGGCTTTCCACCACATGCAGGCGGACATCACTATAGCTTTCCCGCATGGCGTTAATAAAAGGCATGCCGAGAACGGAAGCGGTACTGGGGGCCATACCGACGCTGACGTGCCCGGAAAGCCGGGACTCTCGCGCGGCGAGGATTGCATCGTCTGCGTGGCGGAGCGCCAGCTGCGCCTGGGAGTAAAAAGCCAGTCCGGCGCTGGTGGGCGTCACGCCACGCGAGGTGCGCTGCAGCAGGCGAATAGCGAGTTCGTTTTCCAGGCGGGACATTTGCTGGCTGAGTGCCGAAACCCCAATATTGAGATCGAGCGCCGCGCTACCCATGCTGCCGGTTTCTACAATGCGAACAAAATAGCGTAGCTGGCGAAGTTCCATTTCGACTCTCCGGGAAGGGACTATTGATTTTACATTAAAGCAACACAGAAGTGGAGGGAAGGGGAAAAGGGGTGATAACGCCCATAAAAAAAGCCAACCGAATGGTTGGCTTTTCAGAAAGCATCACATTATTTACCGTCGTGAGCATGCTCATCTTCGCGGCAATCGCCTTCGGCGCAGTGACCGTAAAGATAGAGGCTATGGTTGGTTAAACGAATACCATGTTTAGCCGCAATCTCACGCTGGCGCGCCTCGATGGAATCATCGCTGAACTCGACCACTTTGCCGCAGTCGAGGCAGATGAGGTGATCGTGATGATGCTGTTGAGTCAGTTCGAAGACGGATTTACCACCTTCAAAATTATGGCGGGTCACGATACCGGCATCATCAAACTGGTTCAGCACGCGATACACGGTCGCCAGACCAATTTCTTCACCCATATCGATCAGACGTTTGTATAAGTCTTCCGCACTGACGTGATGGTTATCCGGTTCCTGAAGAACTTCCAGAATTTTTAAACGAGGAAGCGTTACTTTCAGGCCAGCCTTCTTTAATGCGGTATTGTTGTCAGTCATGCGGAATCTGTCCTGTAGCTAAACGATTCACTTCATTAACAGAAGTGACAGAAATTGCACTTGAGATAATGCGATTCATTATAGAACTGCCATGGCTAAATGAAAACTGCAAGTCTCTGGCATATATTGTTAATCAAAACGTGGTATCGCCGACAAACACACTGTGCAATACCCGATTGGCATCCGGCCATTGTACAGGGTCAGACGAAAAAGTTACAAATTTGTAGCAATTATTTTGATTGGTTTTATCTATTGATGTGGCGCAGATGGAAATCTGCGCCACACAAAATCAGGCATTGATGATTTCGTCGAGGTGCAGCTCCTCAGAGATCTGCTTAACCCATTTTTCTACGCGTTCGGCGGTCAATTCAGGCTGGCGATCTTCATCAATGGCCAGACCCACAAAGTGGTCGTCGTCAGCCAGGCCTTTGGACGCTTCAAAGTGATAACCCGCCGTTGGCCAGTGACCGACGATGGTTGCGCCGCGTGGTTCGATGATGTCGCGAATTGTACCCAACGCATCGCAGAAATATTCTGCGTAATCTTCCTGGTCGCCGCAGCCGAACAATGCAACCAGTTTGCCGTTAAAATCAATGTCTTCGAGGGTAGGGAAGAAATCGTCCCAGTCACACTGCGCTTCACCGTAGTACCAGGTTGGAATGCCGAGCAGCAAAATGTCATACCCTTCGAGGTCTTCTTTGCTGCTTTTTGCAATGTCATGTACATCGGCAACGTCTTTACCAAGCTGTTTTTGAATCATTTTTGCGATGTTTTCGGTGTTACCGGTGTCGCTGCCGAAAAAGATGCCAGTGATTGCCATGAGTAAAATAACCTCTTGAAACTTATTGAAATGGTGGTGGCGCATTGCCCACGGATAAGGGCAATCATAGCAGAACAGTCAGGCATGCGGAAACAGCAAACACGCAGGACTGCACTCTGTGCTACACGATTTATGATTTAGAGCAGAAATTCAGACTAAGCCTGACCGCGCAATGCGCTGAGTTGGTTCATCAGCATCTCTTCGATGAGTTCACTGCGACTCATGTTGCGCGCCTCGGCCAGCTCGTTCAGAGCGTCAACAGCATCAGCGTTCAGTTTCAGTTCGACACGCTTAAGCCCGCGAACTTTATCGCGTTTAAGCTGATTACGTTTGTTAATACGTAACTGTTCATCACGCGAGAGCGGATTAGTTTTGGGTCGTCCCGGGCGACGCTCCTGCGCGAACAGATCTAATGTCGTACGGTCCGTTTGTTCTTTGGCCATGATCTTGGTGACTTCGGGGAAACAATCAGCCAGGCGTCTGCCCGGATGGATAGCCCGCCATAATACATCAGCAGGGGAGACACGCCAACGCCCACGCGCGTAATCACGCGCAGACGCTGAGTTTTTAATCAGTTAGCCTGTTCGCTCAGATAACGACGGATGGCGCGCAGTACCGCCTCCGGTTTTTCCGCATGCACCCAATGGCCCGCGCCTGCAATAACGTGCGCCCGAGCCTGCGGGAATTGCGCCAGCAATTGTTCGCGATACGCTTCGGTAACATAAGGTGAGTTGCCACCGGGGATAAACAGCGCCGGGTGTTCCCACGCCGGGATGGTCTCCCAGCCGACAATATGAGGATATTGCTCCCACAGCACGGGAACATTAAAGCGCCATTCGCCGTCCACGAAGGATTTGAGCAGAAACTGGATCACGCCTTCCTCTTGCAGATGCTGGCGCATGACGCTCGCCGCCTGCTGACGCGAAGAGGACTGCGCGTCAGTTACTGCGTTAATGGCAGCAAAAATCTCATCGTGACGGCGAACATGATAGTCAACGGGGGCAATGTCGATGGCTACCAACCGTTCGACACGTTCCGGGGCCAACGCGGTTAACGCCATGACGGCTTTGCCGCCCATCGAGTGACCAATAAAGATCGCTTTTTCGATCTGTTGATCGTCCAGCGTATCCAGCAGATCTTGCGCCATGGCCGGATAATTCATTACAGGTGAACGCGGGGAGAGGCCATGATTTCGCATATCAACCTGGATGATATCGTGATCGGCCACCAGATCGCGCGCCAGGATCCCCAGGTTATCCAGACTGCCAAACAGGCCGTGCACCAGGACGATGGGAGAATTATTGTGCAGGTTTTGCGCAGATTGCGCTCGGATATTCAATTTCATGGCAAAGTTCTTTTTTTCACACTCACGGGTTAGGGTATCATGTTGACCATTCTGCCACATGGCTGCAACAACTACGGTTACTCTGAGTTTTGCCAGCCACCAGGCTTGACGCTATCCGCTGTTGGGATTTGCCTTTACACTACGCGTGTTGACCCCAACAACTTGTATTCAGCTAAACACTGCACTGGATTAAGATGAAAACGATTGAAGTTGATGATGAACTCTATAGCTATATTGCCAGCCACACCAAGCATATCGGCGAGAGCGCATCCGACATTTTACGGCGTATGTTGAAGTTTTCCGCCGCATC
This sequence comes from Citrobacter sp. KTE151, assembly GCF_000398845.1. Classification (NCBI taxonomy): domain Bacteria; kingdom Pseudomonadati; phylum Pseudomonadota; class Gammaproteobacteria; order Enterobacterales; family Enterobacteriaceae; genus Citrobacter; species Citrobacter sp. KTE151. Next base: position 587,987 of record NZ_KB976063.1, read on the forward strand.
ACAGCCTGTCACTCCGGTAGTAAAAGAAGTCCGCGCTGTGCAAGCTGTCGTGGAAGCGAAGCCGGTTAACCCCGTAAAAGATAAAGTGCGCGCAATGCGTGAACTGCTGCTGTCCGACGAATATGCGGAGCAGAAGAAAGCAGTAAATCGCTTTATGCTGGTGCTGTCTACACTCTATTCACTGGATCAAAACGCGTTCGCCGAAGCAACGGAATCGTTGCATGGTCGTACGCGCGTTTATTTTGCAGCAGATGAACAGACGCTGCTGAAAAATGGTAATCAAACCAAACCGAAACACGTGCCAGGCACGCCGTACTGGGTGATCACCAATACCAATACCGGCCGTAAATGCAGCATGGTTGAGCACATCATGCAGTCAATGCAATTCCCTGCGGAATTGATTGAAAAGGTTTGCGGAACAATTTAATCCTTGCATTAGAAGGACCAGGCAATGGCAATCCACAACCGTGCAGGTCAACCTGCGCAACAGAGTGATTTGATTAACGTCGCCCAACTGACGGCACAGTACTATGTACTGAAACCAACGGCAGGGAACGCTGAGCACGCCGTCAAGTTCGGTACGTCCGGACATCGCGGCAGTGCAGGTCGTCATAGTTTTAACGAGCCGCATATTCTGGCTATCGCTCAGGCGATTGCTGAAGAACGTGCGAAAAACGGGATCACTGGCCCGTGCTATGTGGGCAAGGATACCCACGCGCTGTCTGAACCGGCTTTTATCTCTGTACTGGAAGTGCTGGCAGCGAACGGCGTGGACGTCATCGTGCAGGAAAATAACGGCTTTACGCCAACCCCTGCCGTGTCGAATGCTATCCTGGTCCACAACAAAAAAGGCGGCCCGCTGGCTGACGGCATTGTGATCACGCCGTCCCACAATCCGCCGGAAGATGGTGGCATTAAATACAACCCGCCAAACGGTGGTCCGGCAGATACTAACGTCACCAAAGTAGTGGAAGACAGGGCTAACGCTCTGCTGGCTGATGGTCTGCAAGGCGTGAAGCGTATGTCGCTGGATGCTGCACTGGCATCTGGTCATGTAAAAGAGCAGGACCTGGTTCAGCCGTTTGTTGAAGGACTGGCCGACATCGTCGACATGGCGGCGATCCAGAAAGCGGGCCTGACGCTGGGCGTCGATCCGCTTGGCGGTTCCGGTATCGAATACTGGAAGCGTATTGCCAAGCACTACAACCTGAACCTGACTATCGTTAACGATCACGTTGATCAGACTTTCCGCTTTATGCATCTCGACAAAGATGGCGCAATCCGTATGGACTGCTCCTCTGAGTGCGCGATGGCGGGACTATTGGCTTTGCGTGACAAGTTCGATCTGGCCTTTGCCAACGATCCAGACTACGACCGTCACGGTATCGTCACCCCGGCGGGCCTGATGAATCCGAACCACTACCTGGCGGTGGCGATCAACTACCTGTTCCAGCATCGTCCGCAGTGGGGCAAAGACGTTGCCGTTGGTAAGACGCTGGTCTCTTCGGCGATGATTGACCGCGTAGTGAATGATTTAGGGCGTAAACTGGTCGAAGTTCCGGTTGGCTTTAAGTGGTTCGTTGACGGTCTGTTTGACGGCAGCTTTGGCTTTGGTGGTGAAGAGAGCGCGGGCGCTTCTTTCCTGCGTTTTGACGGTACACCGTGGTCAACCGACAAAGACGGCATCATCATGTGCCTGCTGGCGGCAGAAATTACCGCAGTGACTGGTAAGAATCCGCAAGAGCACTACAACGAACTGGCAGCCCGCTTCGGCGCGCCAAGCTACAACCGCCTGCAGGCAAGCGCGACCTCCGCGCAGAAAGCGGCGCTGTCTAAGCTGTCTCCGGAAATGGTGAGTGCCAGCACGCTGGCGGGCGATCCGATCACGGCACGTCTGACGGCGGCACCGGGTAACGGTGCTTCTATCGGCGGTCTGAAGGTGATGACTGACAACGGCTGGTTTGCTGCGCGTCCGTCAGGTACTGAAGACGCCTATAAAATCTACTGCGAGAGCTTCCTTGGTGAAGAACATCGCAAGCAGATCGAAAAAGAAGCCGTTGAGATTGTCAGCGAAGTGCTGAAAAACGCGTAAGTCTTGTTTGTACTGACGCGTTTTGTAGGCCCGGTAAGCGTTAGCGCTACCGGGCTTTTTTATGCCAGGATTTAACTATGGTTATTTTTCAGTTCAAAACGCGGTGATACCAGGCCATACAGCGTCCAGCCGAGGAAGGTCACGATAGAACCATAAAGCATTGCTTCTTCGCCAGAGGAGTAGAGCGCATAGAAGCTGTACAATGCGCCAACAAACGCCACGAAGTTCGCCGGTTTCGCTTTTGATGACGGAACATTCGCCATTTTTTGAATAATTACCAGCGCGGCCATCGACAGAATATACGGAATGATGTTTGTCACCACCGCCAGGTTGACCAGCACGTTGAACTGACTGTTCAGTGACGGGCTGATAGTCATCAGCGATAAACCACTCTGGATGATCACGATAGCCAGCATCCCCTGTACCGGCGCGTCTACTTTGGTCACGCGGGAGAAGATTTTAGGGAAGTAACCCCCATCAGCCGACGATTTGAATACCTGAGCGATAGTGAACTGCCAGCCCAGCAGTGAACCGCAGCAGGACATCACCATCAGCGCCATGATCACCTTACCGACTTCCGGGGTGAACATTTGTGCAAAGGCTAAACCGAACGGTGCCGTAGAGTTCGCCAGATCCATATTCGGCACAATCCCGGCTATCACGTTGGTGGAGATGATGTAAATCACCGCCGCGCCCAGCGTACCGCCCAATACGGCGATGGGCACGTTGCGTTCCGGGTTGTCTACCACTTCAGCGTTGGCGCAGGCCGATTCCAGACCCAGAAAAGCCCACAAGGTCATCGCAATGGAAGAGCCGACAGCCGTGAAGAACGGGACGTGGTGTGGATTCCAGGAGTTAGCGTACAGCGTCGGACTGAACCAGAACCAGCCGATGATACACAGACCGACAACCGGAATAATGACGCCCCAAACGGTGATGCTGCTGATCTGCCCGGTAATGCGCGCACCGCCAAAGTTAGCCACGGTACAGATCCACAGTACACCAATGGTTGCCAGGCCAATCTGCACCGGTGTCAGTGTGGCGCCAAACAGCTCGGTACCGTAGCCAACGGCGGAGATGGCGATAGCCACGTTGGCGATTAACAGCGAAACGCCATAAGTGTAGTTCGCCATAAAGTTACCGGATTTGCCAAAGGCGTATTCAGCGTAACCACCCATACCACCGGATTTACGGCTGAACATACCGCATTTTGCGAAGGCCCAGGCCAGCGCCATTGAACCGACAGCAGTCACCAGCCACGAGATGATCGAGATAGTACCGACTTCCGCAAGCTTGGTGGGCAACATGATGATTCCGGATCCCATCATATTAACCATGGTCAGGATGGTGAGCTGGACGACGCCCATTTTGTTGGATTTGGCTTTGCTCATAACATTTCCCCTTTCAACAGAGCGTGTTGCGCGCTTTGTTGCTTAATCACGTAGCACCACACCTGTTTACGACCGTCGTGTTCTTCGATGTAGACACCCTGGAGTTCAGGCGCAAAACCCGGTAGCAAATTGATTCCTTCTTCCAGTGCGCTGAAGTAACGTAATACTGAACCGCCCCAGATTTCACCCGGAACCACACACAGCACGCCCGGAGGATAAGGCAGCGCGCCTTCTGCCGCGATGCGACCTTCAGCGTCCGGCAGACGCACCAGTTCAACTTCACCACGCAGATATGCATAATTGGCATCCTGGGGATTCATGCTGACGCGCGGGAAATGTGCCTTACGGAACATCTCTTTCTGTAGCTGCTTCACGTTGTGACGCGCATACAAATCGTGCATCTCCTGGCACAGCTGGCGCAGGGTGTAACCGGCGTAACGGGCTTCATGCTGCTTGTAGATCGAGGGCAGAACCTCGGCTAGCGGGGCATCGGCTTCCAGCAGTTTTTCGAAACGTACCAGCAGGGCGACAAGCTGCTGCAACTTCGCCATATCTTCTGCGGGGGTCAGCAGGAACAGGATGGAGTTGAGGTCGCATTTTTCGGGCACCACACCATTTTCGCGCAGGAAGTTAGCCAGAATGGTAGCCGGAACACCGAAGGTATCGTATTCGCCGTTACGTGCATTAATACCCGGAGTGGTGAGCAGCAATTTGCATGGATCCACAAAGTACTGGTGTTCGGCATACCCTTCAAAAGCATGCCAGTGTTCACCGGGGACAAAATGGAAGAAACGCAGGTCGCTGGCGATTACAGCGGTGGGATAAGCCTGCCACGGTTTACCCTCTACTATCTCCGGCACGAACGGGCGGATATGGTGGCAGTTTTCCAGGATCAACTTACGAGTATCAATTCCGTTGACGACGCAGTCCATCCACATGTTGCGCCCGCTGACGCCTTCATGCATTTTGGCGTTGATGTCCAGTGCGGCAAAGAGCGGATAGAACGGGCTGGTGGAGGCGTGCATCATGAACGCGTTATTCATTCGTTTATGAGGCACGTAGCGAGACTGGCCTTTAATATGGCTGTCTTTTTTGTGGATCTGCGAAGTCTGAGAGAAGCCTGCCTGTTGTTTGTGCACTGACTGGGTGACCAGAATGCCGGGGTCATTTTCGTTAAGATCCAGCAACAGCGGAGAGCAATCGGCCATCATCGGAATAAACTGCTCATAGCCAACCCACGCGGAGTCAAACAGGATGTAGTCGCACAGATGACCGATCTTATCCACCACCTGACGGGCGTTATAGATTGTGCCGTCGTAGGTACCTAACTGAATCACTGCCAGACGGAATGGACGCTCATCTTTCGAACGTTGTGGCGCAACTTCACTCACCTGTTCACGTAGATAGCCTTCTTCAAAGCAGTGCGCGTCGATCCCGCCGATAAAGCCGTACGGGTTACGCGCGGTTTCCAGATATACCGGCGTTGCCCCGGCCTGCAATAACGCGCCGTGGTGGTTTGACTTGTGGTTGTTGCGGTCGAATAACACCAGATCGCCTGGGGTGAGCAATGCGTTAAGCACCACTTTGTTCGATGAGGAGGTCCCGTTCAGTACAAAGTAGGTCTTATCCGCGTTGAAAACTTTAGCTGCGTGCTGTTGTGCGATGCAGGGAGCGCCTTCGTGAATCAGCAGATCACCCATTGCGACATCGGCATTACACAAATCGGAGCGGAAAAGTGTTTCGCCGAAATATTCGACAAACTGATTACCCGCAGGATGGCGACGGAAAAACTCGCCTCCCTGATGACCAGGACAATCAAAAGCGCTGTTGCCCTGATTGACATAGTCGACAAGCGCACGGAAGAACGGCGGACGTAACTGTGTTTCATAATGGCTGGCGGCGGTTTCTAACTGCCGGCCATAAAAGGCGGTACGGGCTTCATTACATTCAAATACACCTGAAATCCGCGGCAGATGTTCAGATGGAACACGTTCTTCATTTTCAGTGGCGATAAAAACAGGAATCCCATAGCCGGTGGCGCCAATTTCATCGAGTTTTCCACGTTCAATATCATTGATGGATAACACGATAGCAGCAACATCAATAAAATTACTTTCATCGATATTTACGCAAGAACGCTGCGTAGAAAAACAATCAGGACAGGAACGGCTTACGGCAATTTTTAATTCTGACATTTTCATCTCTTTATTTTTAGGTAATAGCAGGTCCTCAATTTCTCAAATGAGAAATTGATAACTCCGGAAAAAAAAGCAAAGTAATACCGCTGATAAATAAATCAGTAAATTGCTTTTTTGAAGATGCAATAAACCCTAACCGGTCCGGTCACAGGTAATACAGGGTTATGCAGGGAGAGCACTGCGGATACAGGCGTTAACCTGCGATACAGAGAGTCAGGAAGACCTGTATACTTGAGTGCCCTTAGTCGGAAGACTAACGGGCATTAAAGAAATGAAAGTCGAAACTGTTGCGGTGGGCAAACATCATAATATGCGTTGTTCGCCTTATATGTGGCATTGTACGGCTATTATTTTCCATTTTAGTTACCTTTACTGGATAAGTGGAAGGTGCGGGTATTTTATCCAGGAAATGGCTATGAACTGTGAAGAAGATCAATAAAAAACGATCGTTTATAAAATATTTAGTCGCCATTTATGCATAGTGCGAGACAAGATGCTGCTTTGTTGTTTGTGTGTTATTTATTTGTGTTTTATTATTTTTTTACAATATTCTACTGGCTGCATAATAAGTATTATGCAGTGGAGTGAGTAATGAAAAATATATTTATTAATTAATCAGAAAAAATGAATAAGAATTCACGGCATAAACCGATAGCCAATTCCGGTTTCGGTCAGAAAATGACGCGGACGGGCCGGGTCCAGTTCCAGCTTCTGGCGCAGGTGTCCCATATAAATACGTAGATAATGACTGTGTTCGACGGCGTTTGGTCCCCAAACCTGATTTAACAACTGGCGTTGCGTCAGTACCTTCCCGGCATTATTTAGCAGAACCGCTAACAGGCGAAACTCAATCGGCGTCAAATGAATTTCCTCGTCACCTCGGTGAACGAGGCGTGCGGCAATATCCACTTTGACGTTGGAAAAATGTACCACCGGTTCGGGAGACGCACCGCTGGCGTGGCGACGCAATGCCACGCGCAATCTCGCCTGTAGCTCGCCAATACCAAAGGGTTTACTGAGATAGTCATCGGCACCGGCATCCAGCGCAGCAATTTTATCGCTTTCCTCACTGCGGGCTGAAAGCACAATCACCGGAATCGCGCTCCATTGTCGCAGGTCGCGAATAAAATCAATGCCGTCGCCGTCCGGCAGGCCGAGATCGAGAATGATGAGATCGGGTTTTCGCGTGGCGGCTTCCAACAGACCACGTTGCAGCGTTTCCGCTTCATATACACGCAGGCCATCGGCTTCCAGCGCGGTGCGCAGAAAGCGGCGAATGGCATGTTCATCTTCAACAATCAGTACGTTCGTCACATATCCTCATGAAAATCTTCAAGTTCAGGGGGAATTTCCTGGGGCAGTGTAACACGAAAACAGGCTCCTCCTTGCGCGCGATTGTGGACCGAAATAGTACCGCCGTGCACGTCCACAATAGCCTGACAAATTGCCAGCCCCAGCCCAACGCCGGGTACCGATGACTCTTTATTTCCCCGGGAAAATTTGTCAAAAACGCGCTGTTCCATACCCGACGGAATACCCGGCCCATTATCCCAGACGTCCAGTTGCAGATGTGCGCCATCGACGCTGGCATCAATACCGATTTGTGCCTGTGGACCCGCGTATTTGACGGCGTTTTCCAGCAGGTTAATCAGCACCCGTTCAAAGAGCGGACCATCGACGTGAATCAGTGTTAACGGTTCAGGTAACGACAGATTTATTGGGGCAGAGAGACCGGGCTCCAGCATCTGCAGGGCGCTGCCGACCACCTCTTCCAGCGTTAACCACTCCTTCTTAAGATTAAAGCCGCCAGACTGAATTCGCGCCATATCCAGCAGGTTATTAACCAGTCGGGTAGTATTCAGAACGTGCTGGCGAATCTCACTGGCCTGGCGCGCGTGCGGCGATCCCTCGCTGGCCAGATCCAGCGTTAAGATTTCCGCCTGACCGAACAACACCGTCAACGGCGTGCGCAAATCGTGGGACAGAGCAGCGAGCAGGGCGTTGCGAATGCTTTCGCGCTCGCTGGCAAACCGCGCCTGCTCTTCGCTGGCGGTCAGCGTCAGGCGCTCCAGCGCACTGGCTACCAGTAGAGTGAAGGTTTCCAGCAGGCGTTGCTGTTCGGGGATCATAAGCTGGCGTAAATTTCCCGGTTCGACTACCAGCAGCCCATGCGTTTTATCGGCGCTTTTTAACGGTAAAATCTGATACGGCACGCCCGGTAACGTGTCGGTGCCTGCACCGGCCGGTTGCCCTTTGTCAAAGCTCCATTGGGCAATGGCGTCATCCCACGGCGTCATGCCCTGTTGATGGGTGAGCGGGGCCAGCTTGCCGTTCTCACCGGGCAGTAAAACCTGGCTGCGGGCCTGAAACGTTGAAGCGATAAACTGTTCACTGGTGGCGGCGATATCCGTCTGACTCCGACCGACGGCCAGCGCTTTCGACATCTCATACAAATGACGCGTACGCTGTTCACGATAACGCGCAACCCGCGCCTGATAACGCACCCCGGCGGTCAGATTACCAATAACCAGCCCTACCGTTAGCATTACGGCAAAGGTGAGCAGATACTGAACGTCTGAAACGGCCAGCGTCCCGCGTGGGGCAATAAAGAAGAGATCGAAGCTGGCGACGTTAATAAAGGTTGCCAGCACTGACGGCCAGCGTCCGTAAAAGAGTGCGATAACCACCACACCCAATAAATAGATCATCACCAGGTTGGCGGCGTCAAAGGCCATTAGCCACTGCATGGCGATTAGCGTAATGATGGCGCACAGCGCAACGGCAACCACACAACCCTGAATTTGTACCCGCCATTTATCCTTAAAGGTGCGACTATCAGCTGTTTGCAGCACAGGGCGTGAAGGGGGTTCATTGAGCGCAACAATCATCAGGTCGAGATCCGGTGCGCGATGAGCGAGTTTGTCGGCAAAGGAATCGCTACGCCACCAGCGACGCGTAGTCGGACGCCCGAGCACAATTTTTCCCAGATTATGCTCACGGGCATAGTGGACTACCGCTTTGTCTTCGGCGGGATCGGACAGGGTGGCTGTTTCTGCGCCTAACTCCTGAGCCAGCCGCAGAGCGCTTAAAATTGCGCGGCGTTGTTTTTCGGGCAGTCGGTGCAGCGCGGGCGTTTCGACATACACCGCATGCCAGACGCTGCCGAGACGCGCCGCCAGACGTGCGGCGGCGCGTACCAGTTTTTCGCTGCCGGTATTGTGCCCAATGCACAGTAAAATAGCGTCGCGGGTATGCCAGACTTTCTCTTCTCCCGGACGTCCTCGCCAGGCGCGCATCTGATCGTCTACCCGATCAGCCGTGCGGCGCAGGGCCAGTTCACGTAGCGCGATCAGATTACCTTTGCGAAAGAAATGCTCGATTGCTCTTTCAGCCTGACCGGCGATATAGACCTTGCCTTCGTTCAGGCGCTGGCGTAAATCGTCGGGGGGGAGATCGACCAGCACCACATCGTCGGCGGCATCGAAAAAAGGGTCGGGTACGGTTTCACGAACCTGAATGCCGGTAACGCCGCTGACCACGTCATTGAGACTTTCCAGATGCTGCACGTTAACGGTAGTAAAGACATCAATCCCGGCTTCCAGCAGCTCTTCAATGTCCTGCCAGCGCTTAGGATGCCGTGAGCCTGGCGCATTACTGTGCGCCAGTTCATCCATCAAAATGAGCGCCGGACGGCGGGCCAGCGCCGCGTCGAGATCGAACTCATTGATATGGCGGCCGTGACGCGCTTGTCGCTTTAGCGGCAAGATGCTGAGGCCGTCCAACAGCGCGGCGGTCTCTTTGCGTCCATGGGTTTCCACCACGCCAATCAGCACATCTAACCCTTGCGCCCGCAGTCGCTGGGCCTCTGCCAGCATGGCCCAGGTTTTGCCGACGCCAGCACAGGCACCGAAGAAAATTTTCAGTTTTCCCCGGTGCGGGGCCGTGGTCTGCTCCAGCAGGCGATCGGGGTCGGGGCGTAAGGGTTCGTTATGCATGTCCTTTTTCTCAGTGCTTATCCAGCGCTAAATTAAGTTCCACCAGGTTCACCACCGGCTGACCGATAAAACTGACCAACGGCTTGTGCGTATATTGTGCAACCAACCGCGTAACCTCTTCAACGCTGAGGTTGCGAGCCTGCGCCACGCGGGGAATTTGCCAGGCCACCGCGGCTGGCGTCAGGTTGTTATCCAGCCCGCTGGAAGAAGCTGTTACCAGCTCTACCGGGACGGCAGGACTGGCCTGCGGGTTGGCGGCACGCAGTGCGGCAATCCGGCTTTGCAGCTGTTTATCCAGTTCCGGGTTGCTGGCTGCCAGATTACTGCCGCCTGAAGCCATTGGATTATAGGGCATTTCAGCTGTGGCAGACGGACGCCCCTGAAAATAACCGGCAGCGGTAAAATGTTGCCCGATGAGCTCTGAGCCGCGAACAACCTGACCTTCGCTAAGAAGCGAACCGTTAGCCTGGTGGGGAAACCACCACTGCCCCAGCGCGGTCGTCAGCAACGGGTAAGCCCCGCCGGTGATAAGCATCAGGAAAATCAATGTTGATAATGCAGGACGTAATCCACTCATCTGAAACCTCACACCAGACCCAGCAGGGTCAGTAGTAAATCAATCGCTTTGATACCGATAAACGGCACAACCAAACCGCCCAGACCATAGATCCACAAATTGCGGCGCAACATCGCGGATGCGGACAAAGGTTTGTAGCTCACGCCTTTTAGCGCCAGCGGGATCAGAAAGACGATAACCAGCGCGTTAAAGATAACCGCGCTGAGGATCGCCGAGTCTGGCGAATGCAGTCCCATCACGTTCAGCGCATTGAGTTGCGGATAGGTGGCGGCGAAGGCGGCCGGGATAATAGCGAAATACTTCGCGACGTCGTTGGCAATACTGAAAGTGGTCAGCGAACCGCGCGTCATCAGCATTTGTTTACCAATGTGCACTACTTCAATCAGTTTGGTGGGGTTGGAGTCGAGATCCACCATGTTACCTGCTTCTTTCGCTGCCTGAGTTCCCGAGTTCATGGCGACCGCAACGTCGGCCTGCGCCAGGGCTGGAGCGTCATTGGTTCCATCGCCGGTCATTGCCACCAGACGACCTTCCGCTTGATACTGACGAATCAGCGCCAGCTTGGCTTCCGGCGTGGCTTCAGCTAAGAAGTCATCCACTCCGGCCTCAGCGGCGATCGCAGCAGCGGTCAGGCGGTTATCGCCGGTGATCATCACCGTTTTAATCCCCATTTTGCGCAGTTGAGCAAAACGTTCTTTGATCCCGCCTTTCACAATATCTTTCAGCGCAATCACGCCCAGTACGTGGGAGCCTTCGGCAACCACCAGCGGCGTTGCGCCAAGGCGAGCGACGCTTTCGACCTTCTGCTCCACATCGGCGGGAAAGTGGCCGCCGTTGGCTTCAACGTGCCGACGAATGGCATCGACCGACCCTTTGCGGATCATTCGGTTGTCGATGTTGATGCCGCTCATCCGGCTTTGGGCGGTAAACGGCACAAAGGTAGCGTGCAGCGATTGCACGTCGCGAATACGCAGATTAAAGCGCTGTTTTGCCAGGATCACGATGCTGCGGCCTTCCGGCGTTTCATCGGCCAGCGATGAAAGCTGTGCGGCGTCGGCCAGCGTTTTTTCGTCCACGCCGTGGGCGGGCAGAAAATCCGAAGCCTGACGGTTACCCAGCGTAATGGTGCCTGTTTTATCCAGCAGCAGTACGTCTACGTCACCTGCCGCCTCTACTGCACGTCCGCTGGTAGCGATGACATTTGCGCCCAGCATGCGGCTCATCCCGGCGACGCCAATCGCTGAGAGCAGCCCACCTATCGTTGTAGGGATCAAACACACAAGCAAGGCAACCAGCACCGTGATGCTGACCGCACTACCACCCCAGGCGGAAAACGGCCATAGCGTGGCGGTCGCCAGCAAAAAGATAATGGTCAGGGCAATCAGCAGGATCGTCAGGGCGATTTCATTGGGCGTTTTACGCCGCTGCGCGCCTTCAACCATGGCGATCATCCGGTCGAGGAACGTTTCACCGGGGTTTACGCTGCATTCGATAACCAGCCAGTCGGAGAGGATGCGGGTCCCGCCGGTGACGGAGGCGAAATCGCCACCGGATTCACGAATCACAGGCGCGGATTCACCGGTAATGGCACTTTCATCTACTGATGCGCCACCTTCAATGACCTCGCCGTCACACGGGATAATATCGCCAGCTTCCACCAGCACGATATCCCCTTTCCGTAAATCATCGGCAGGAACGTGATCCATTGCCGCGCCGTATTTGGGTTCGCGAAGTTTACGGGCAAAGGCGGTTTTTTTGACTCCTTTTAGGCTATTAGCCTGAGCTTTACTGCGACCTTCTGCCAGCGCCTCAGCGAAGTTGGCGAACAGAACGGTAATCCACAGCCACAGACTTATCGCGCCGGTAAACCACGGGCTGCCCTGCATATGACCTGTTGCCATCGCCACCGTTAACAGGGTTGTTAACAAACTGCCCAGCCAGACGATAAACATCACCGGGTTACGCCACTGGGTATGTGGGCTTAATTTTTTCACTGCGTCCATCAGCGCCTGTGCGACCAGAGAGGGTTCGAACAGCGCCAGTTGCTTGCGACTCATAGTAATGTGCTCCGCATCACTCAGTGTAATGACAGGTATTCTGCGACCGGGCCAAGCGCCAGGGCAGGAACAAAGGTGAGAGCGCCAACCAGTAACACCGTACCGATTAACAACCCGACAAACAGCGCGCCGTGGGTAGGTAGCGTGCCTGGGCTTGCTGGCTGGATCTTTTTACTGACCAGCGACCCGGCAATAGCCATCACGGGGATGATCACGCCGAAGCGACCGAAGAACATGCACAGGGCCAGCAGGCAGTTCCAGAACGGGCTATTGGCGCTTAATCCGGCAAAGGCGCTACCGTTGTTGTTCGAGGCAGACGACACGGCATACAGGACTTCACTAAACCCGTGAGGACCTGGATTAAGCATGGCGCTGCGCCCGGCATCGCTCATCATGGCGATCGCTGTACCGAGCAGGACCAGCGTAGGGGTGACCAGAATCGCCAGCGCGGTCATTTTCATTTCGCGCACGTCGATTTTCTTACCCAGATACTCCGGCGTACGGCCAATCATTAACCCGGCGATAAATACCGCCAGCAGCACGAACAGCAGCATGCCGTACAGACCTGAACCCACACCGCCGAAGACCACTTCACCAATCTGCATCAGCCACATAGGTACCATGCCGCCCAGTGCGGTAAAGGAGTCATGCATCGCATCGACAGCCCCGCAGGATGCTGCTGTGGTGACGACGGAAAAGAGACTCGTGGCCAGCACGCCAAAGCGGCTCTCCTTGCCCTCCATGTTGATATTGCTGTCGGCACCGAATGCCATCAGGTGCGGGTTGCCCTGAACTTCGGCCCACATCACGACGGCAACGCAGACCACAAAAATCAGTGACATGGCCCACAGTAAGGTCCGCCCCTGACGACGATCGCCCACCACATCCCCAAAGGCAAAACACAGCGCGGTGGGAATTAAGAAAATAGCCAGCATCTGTACCAGATTGGTCAGTGCGGTTGGGTTTTCAAACGGATGCGATGAGTTAGCGTTAAAGAACCCCCCTCCGTTAGTGCCGAGCATCTTAATCGCTTCCTGTGAGGCGACTGGCCCCATTGGCAGCAGCTGTTTCACCCCTTCAAGGGTGGTGATGGGCTGATAGGGCAATATGTTTTGCAATGTGCCTTGCTGAATGAAGAACAGGGCAATGAGCAACGCAATGGGGACGAGGATCCACAGCGTAATGCGAACCAGATCGACCCAGGCGTTGCCCAGGGTGTTCATACTCTGGCGTGTGAAAGCGCGGGTCAGGGCAAAAATCACCGCAATTCCGGTCGCCGCAGACAGGAAATTCTGCACGGTCAACCCGGCCATCTGGCTGAAATAGCTTAAGGTGGTTTCGCCAGCATAGGATTGCCAGTTGGTATTAGTGACAAAACTCACCGCCGTGTTGAGCGCCAGATCCCACGAAAGCCCTGGCAGTTGCTGGGGATTTAACGGTAGCAGGTTTTGCGCCATCAGCATCGAAAACAGGACCAGCAGGCCCAGCGCATTGAGAGCGAGGATAGCCAGCAGATACTGCCGCCAGTTCATCTCCTGCTGCGAGATGCCCAGACCGCGCCAGAGTAAATGCTCCGCGCCAACCAGACCCGGCAGGGGCGTATTGTTGATCAGTCGAGCCAGCCCAAATCCCAACGGTCTGGCGATGACAAATAGCACCAGCAAGAAACTGGCAATGAGTAAAAATCCTTGGGCTGCCATCAGAACGCCTCCGCATTGATCAGGGCATAGACCAGGTAACCTAATAATAAAAAGACCAGCACAATGCCGGTTATCACGCCTGCACTCACAGTGCACCTCCAGTGGCATAAATGTGATAACCAGAGCGTAGGTTTTTGCTTGCAAAGATTTCGCAAAAATCAGCGGGTGGGGTGTAAAAAAAGTATAAAAATGGCAAAAACCATTATTTAACTAATGGTTAGTATTAATTTAACCTTTATGTAACTTAATTACGGTTTTATGCTAAACGGAGCATCAATAGATAAAAATAAGTGGTCGGATGAGTAGCAAAATTACACACAAGGCGGTATTATTTTCATCAGTTAACCAAGTTTATTTTTCCGGTGCTATTCACCGAACAGATATATGGGAGAGGATTATGGACTTTTATAAAGAATATCCAGCACACATTGTTTTCTTGCGCCGTACCTTTGCCGTAGTGGCGGGCGTGCTGGCGCTACCGGTCATGCTGTTCTGGAAAGACCGCGCTCGTTTTTACAGCTACCTGCACCGCGTCTGGTCTAAAACCAGTGATAAACCGGTGTGGATGGAGCAGGCTGAAAAAGCCACCTGCGATTTCTACTAAGTTATCGTTCTTGCTCAAGAAAACCGCTCACAGTAATGTGGCGGTTTTTTTTATGCGCCGACGTCTACACTTGTCGGTGTAATAGATAACGAGTGGCAATGATTAATTTATATCCGGGAGTATTATGACCACCCATCTGGTCTGGTTTCGACGTGATTTACGTCTGCATGACAACCTCGCGCTGGCGGCGGCTTGTCGGGATCGTACTGCGCAGGTCATCGCGCTATATATCTATACTCCTGAGCAGTGGAAGGCGCACGAAATGGCCCCACGTCAGGCGGCATTTGTGAGTGCGCAGTTGAATGCGTTGCAGACGGCGCTGGCGGAAAAAGGCATCCCGCTTCTGTTTGATGAAGTCGCAGATTTTGCGGCCAGCGTGGAAACCGTCAAAAACGTCTGCGCACAGCATAGCGTCAGCCGATTGTTTTATAACTATCAATACGAAATAAACGAACGTCAGCGTGATGTCGCCGTTGAGAAGGCATTACCCCATGTGGTGTGTGAAGGGGTTGACGACAGCGTGATCTTGCCTCCGGGGGCGGTCATGACCGGCAATCACGAAATGTATAAAGTCTTTACACCGTTTAAAAATGCCTGGCTGAAGCGGATTAAAGAGGGTATTCCAGAATGCGTTAGCGCGCCGAAGGTGAGAGAAAGCGGCGCTCTTGACGCTCCGTTAACATCAATAACGCTGAGCTATCCGCAGCAAGATTTTGATGCGCAGCGGTTTGTGGCAGAAGAAAAACTGGCTATCGCGCAATTACGCCAGTTTTGCCAGCAGGCCGCGAGAGAATATGAGCAACGGCGTGATTTCCCCGCGGTTGATGGTACCAGTCGATTATCCGCGAGCCTGGCGACAGGGGGATTGTCGCCGCGCCAGTGCCTGAATCGACTGCTCGCGGAGCAGCCGCAGGCGCTTGAAGGAGGGGAAGGCAGCGTCTGGCTGAACGAACTTATCTGGCGTGAATTTTATCGTCATCTGATGACTTACCATCCGGCGCTGTGTCGGCATCAACCGTTTATCCGTTGGACCGATCGCGTGCAATGGCAGAATAATCCGGCACATTTGCATGCCTGGCAAACAGGGAACACGGGATACCCGATTGTGGATGCGGCGATGCGTCAGCTCAACGCCACGGGCTGGATGCATAATCGATTACGCATGATTACAGCCAGTTTTTTAGTGAAAGATCTGCTGATCGACTGGCGTAAAGGCGAGCAATATTTTATGTCGCAACTGATCGATGGCGATCTGGCGGCCAATAACGGCGGCTGGCAGTGGGCGGCCTCAACCGGGACCGACGCCGCACCGTATTTCCGTATCTTTAACCCCACGACTCAGGGCGAAAAATTTGACCGCGACGGCGAGTTTATCCGCCAGTGGCTGCCGGAACTACGCGATGTGCCGGGTAAAGCCATTCATGATCCGTGGACGTGGGCTGAAAAAGCGCAGGTTACGCTTAACTATCCTCATCCGATTGTCGATCATAAACAGGCAAGACTGGCGACGCTGGCGGCCTATGAGGCGGCGCGCAAGGGATAAGTATGTGACGGATTTCTGCGTAATGCCTTCCAGCAGAATGAACATGTTGCAGTCGGGAGCTATTAGCGCTGAAACGTGCTCTCAGTACCGTGAATACCCTGCTGCATAAGTTTTCCCTCAGCAGTAAATTTCCGTCATCTTCATTCAGATGACGGAAATTAATGACAACGCCAACGACATCCACACCGCACGATGCGGTGTTTAAAACGTTTTTACATCATCCCGAAACTGCGCGGGATTTTCTCGACATTCACCTGCCAGCTGAACTGCGGACGCTTTGCGATTTGAATTCGCTGAAGCTGGAGTCAGAAAGCTTTATTGAAGCGGATTTACGTTCGCGCTACTCCGACGTGCTCTGGTCTTTGCACACACGCGACGGCGACGGTTATATCTATGTGGTTTTAGAGCATCAAAGTTCAGCCGAGCCGCATATGGCTTTTCGTCTGTTGCGTTATGCGATGGCGGCGATGCAGCGCCATCTGGACGCAGGGCATAAGGAGCTGCCGCTGGTGATACCGATGCTGTTTTATCATGGCTGCCGAAGCCCCTATCCGTACTCGTTGTGCTGGCTGGATGCCTTTGCCGACTCCGTGGCGGCAAGAGAACTTTATTCCAGCGCATTTCCGTTGGTGGACATAACGGTGGTACCCGATGATGAGATCATGGCTCACAGGCGAATGGCGCTGCTGGAATTAATGCAAAAACATATCCGTCGGCGGGATTTGATGGGGCTGGTAGAGCAACTGACCACGCTGCTACTTACTGGATGCGCTAATGACACGCAATTACAAGCGATGTTTAATTACATTCTACAATCTGGCGATGAATCTCGCTTTAATGAGTTTATGCAAGAGATGACACAACGGATCCCCCAACACAAGGAGAGGCTGATGACTATTGCAGAGCGGTTACGGTTAGATGGATTACAGGAAGGACTACAACAAGGACTACAACAAGGAAAACAAGAAGCGGCATTGCGTATAGCGCAAACCATGTTGGAGCAGGGAATAGAACGCGAAATGGTAAAACTGGTGACCGGTGTTTCAGAAGCGGATTTGGCTGTAAACCATGCATAATCTCCAGAAAAACAGGCCCGAATCTTATTACATCATCGGGCCTGTAAACTCAGGACTCTACCGCCAGCGGACGATTTCTGAACTTCAACGACTGGTACAGCCAAATCAGCAGTACCAGCACCACACAGGCCAGCGCGCCCCAGGTTATTTCGCTAAAGACATCAATATATGCATTGATGGAATAGTTGATAGCGCCCGCTGAGTCAAACGAACCTTGTGAGGTTTGATCGGCGATAACGCCGGCCAGGTAGTTGGCGATGGCCCCGGAAAGCAGCATGTAAATACCCGTTAATACGCCGGTCACCCCTGGGATCTCGATACGTGTAATCTGAGACATAGCCACCGGATCGATAAACAGCTCGGCAAAGCCCATGACCGCCAGCCCCAATACCATCAGCGGCATGGAAGAGTGACCGTAAGCCGCGGACCAGCGGGCGCTCAAGGTCAGAATACAGAATCCGGCGCTCATTAAACCGAGGCCAAGGGCAAATTTACCCCAGATACGTACGGTACGATTACCGCTAACGCTTTCTTTGACCACCCAGGCCAGCACGATACCGCACAGCATAACGGCAAAGGCGTTAACCGACTGGAACATCGCGGTAGGGACGGAATATCCCAGAATATCGCGGTTAACGAAGCGGTCGATATACAGGCTAATCGAACTGCCGCCCTGTTGAGCAAAGGCCCAGAACAACAGACTGAAGAAGGTCAGCGTAACGATAAGCCCCAGTTCTTTGCGCTGTTTCTGGGTCTGCGCCTGGCGGTAAATCTTCGCCAGAACCGCCAGACCAATAACAGTAGCAACGATCAGTGCGTAAACGGACCACTCTTTCCAGAACAGAACGGTAATCAGCAGCGGTGCTGCAACCAGCAGAACTAACAACCAGGCCCAGTTTGGCAGCATATATTTTTTCGCACACAGAACGGCCTTGTTGACGCCGGTGGTATGGGCGAAATGGCGATTACCGCATACGAAAATCACCAGCCCCGCCAGCATGCCAATCGCCGCCAGCGCAAAGCCCATCGCCCAACTGTACTCTTCCTGCACGTAGCCGCAGGCAATGGGCGCGATGATTGAACCAATATTACCGGCAGCGTAGAGCAGAGAGAATCCACCGTCACGGCGAGGGTCTTCAGGCTGATACAACTCGCCTAACAGGCAACTGATGTTGGATTTAAACAGACCGTAGCCACAGACAATAATCGCCAGCGACAAATAAAGGAACGCCGGGGCCATTTCGCTGGCGCCCAATACCAGATGCCCCACTGCCATTAAAAATGCGCCGATCATCACCGCCATTCGATTGCCGAGCACTTTATCGGCCAGGTATCCCCCAAGTATGGGCGTGACGTAGACCAGCGAGCAGTAGGCGCTGAACAGTTCATATGCGTGATTATCGTCGTACTTAAGCTGGTTAGTGAGATACAGGATCAGCAATGCACGCATGCCGTAAAAACTGAAGTATTCCCAAATTTGTAGCGCAACGACGTAATAAATCGCCCGTGGTTGAGATGCTTGTTTATTCATTATTTTCTCGAAGTAAATGCCTCGCGACAGGCTGAACGTGCTGCGCGAGTGTGTTTCCTTAAAGTTTTAACTTTGATACAGATCTGATTATTTTTGCAATATGCTGTCTGATTGCATAAATATACATGAAATAGATCGCGTGGGGGTAAGCAAATTGCGTTCAAATCGGGTGTGATTGTTTCTTGATGTGTCAGTGAAATGTCTATCGACGAACGCAAGCGGGAACGCTATTTTAACCTAAGCTGTGTTGCTGATTGGGCAGACAGAATTTATGACTACGAGGACGATGATGAAAAACACCGAACTGGAACAACTGATCAACGACAAACTGAACAGCGCCGCCATTAGCGACTATGCGCCGAATGGTTTGCAGGTTGAGGGCAAAGAGACGGTGCATAAAATCGTGACCGGCGTGACCGCAAGTCAGGCGTTACTGGACGAGGCGGTACGCCTGCAGGCGGATGCGGTCATCGTTCATCACGGTTATTTCTGGAAAGGCGAATCGCCGGTTATTCGCGGTATGAAGCGCCATCGTCTGAAAACGCTGTTGGAAAATGATATCAACCTGTATGGCTGGCACCTGCCGCTGGATGCTCACCCGGAACTGGGTAATAACGCGCAGCTGGCAGCGCTGTTGGGGATCACCGTCATGGGTGAAATCGAGCCGCTGGTGCCATGGGGAGAACTCTCCATGCCGGTTCCGGGGCTGGAGCTGGCATCGTGGATTGAAGCGCGTTTAGGCCGTAAACCGTTATGGTGCGGTGATACCGGGCCGGAAAAAGTTCAGCGCGTCGCCTGGTGTACAGGGGGCGGTCAGAGTTTCATTGATAGCGCAGCCCGGTTTGGTGTCGATGCCTTTATCACCGGTGAAGTTTCAGAGCAAACCATTCACTCAGCCCGCGAGCAAGGGTTGCATTTTTATGCTGCTGGTCACCATGCGACCGAACGCGGCGGCATTCGCGCATTAAGCGAATGGCTGAATGAAAATACCGATCTGGACGTAACCTTTATCGATATTCCTAATCCAGCGTAATAAAGAGGGACGAAAGTGCAGCGAGCGCGTTGTTATCTGTTAGGTGAAAGTGCGGTGGTTCTTGAGCTGGAACCTCCCATTACGCTGGCGACTCAGAAACGCATCTGGCGTCTGGCCCAGCGTCTGGTTGATGCCCCGAATGTGCTGGAAGCTATTCCGGGAATGAACAATATCACGGTTACCCTGCGCGACCCGAAAACGCTGGCGCTGGATGCGATTGAACGCCTGCAGCGCTGGTGGGAAGAGAGTGAGGCGCTGGAGCCGGACTCGCGCTTTATTGCAATTCCCGTGACCTATGGCGGTGAGTTCGGCCCCGATCTGGCAGAGGTCGCCCGGCACAGTGGATTAAGCGACAAGCAGGTCGTCGAACTTCATGCGTCGGTTGATTATGTGGTGTGGTTTATCGGTTTTCAGCCGGGATTTCCCTATCTCGGGAGCTTACCTGAACCACTCCATACTCCGAGGCGTGCGGAACCGCGTCTGCTTGTTCCGGCAGGTTCTGTCGGTATTGGCGGATCCCAAACGGGGGTCTATCCGCTTTCCACGCCAGGTGGATGGCAATTGATTGGCCGTACCTCCGTTGCGTTATTTGATCCAAAACGGCAGGAGCCGATTCTGTTACGGGCTGGCGATACCGTGCGTTTTGTCCCGCAGAAGGAGGGGATATGTTAAACATCATTCGCGCTGGCATGTACACCTCAGTACAGGACGGGGGACGCCATAGTTTTCGTCAATCCGGAATCAGTCACTGTGGCGCGCTGGATAAACCGGCGCTGAACGTTGCTAACCTGCTGGTAGGTAATGATGCGAATGCCGCTGCGCTGGAAATCACACTGGGGCAGTTGGTGGTGGAATTTGAAACCGATGGCTGGTTTGCCTTGACCGGTGCGGGATGTGAAGCGCACCTGGATCGTACTCCCGTATGGAGCGGATGGCGGCTGCCGGTGAAAGCCGGGCAGCGTCTGACGCTAAAACGTCCACATCACGGCATGCGCAGCTATCTGGCGGTAGCGGGCGGTTTTGATGTGCCCGAAGTAATGGGCTCGCGCAGTACCGATCTCAAAGTCGGAATTGGCGGGCTGGAAGGGCGTCTGCTGCGCGATGGCGATCGGCTGCCAATTGGCGCATCGACCCGGCAATTCAGCGGGCCACAGGGCGTAAAACAGCTGATGTGGGGCAACCACATTCGTGCGCTCCCCGGGCCTGAATACCAGGAGTTTGACGAAGTATCGCAGGCTTCTTTCTGGCGCTCCCCGTGGCAACTGAGTCCGCAAAGCAACCGTATGGGGTATCGCTTGCAGGGGCAGTCGCTGACGCGCACGACCGATCGCGAGCTATTGTCGCATGGTTTGCTCCCTGGCGTAGTGCAGGTTCCGCATAATGGTCAGCCCATCGTGCTGATGAACGATGCTCAGACGACGGGCGGCTATCCGCGTATCGCCTGTATCATCGAAGCAGATATGTATCATCTGGCGCAGATCCCGCTCGGCCAGCCGATCCATTTTGTGCAGTGTTCGCTGGAGGAAGCGCTTAAGGCGCGCCACGATCGGCAGCGTTATCTGGAACAGTTAACATGGCGACTTAACAATGAAAATTGATCTCAACGCAGACCTCGGTGAGGGATGCCCTAACGATGCAGCGCTGCTGCAACTGGTGTCATCAGCCAACATCGCCTGTGGGTTTCACGCCGGTGATGCGCAGACGATGCTTTTAAGCGTGCGCGAAGCGCTAAAAAATGGCGTAGCGATAGGCGCGCATCCGAGTTTTCCGGATCGGGAAAATTTTGGCCGTAGCGCCATGACCCTGCCTGTGGAAACGGTGTATGCGCAGACGCTGTATCAAATTGGTGCGCTGGCTGCCATCACGCGTGTTCAGGGCGGCGTAATGCGTCATGTTAAACCGCACGGTATGCTTTATAACCAGGCGGCGAAAGATCCTCAGTTGGCGGATGCTATTGCTAAAGCGGTGTATGCCTGCGATTCGTCGCTGGTTCTGGTAGGGCTGGCGGGAAGCGAACTGATTCGTGCCGGAGAACGCTATGGTCTGGTAACACGTCAGGAGGTTTTTGCCGATCGGGGTTATCAGGCGGATGGCAGTCTGGTGCCGCGCAGCCAGCCGGGCGCATTGATTGAGGATGAAGAGCAGGCGCTGGCGCAAACGCTAGAAATGGTGCAATCCGGCAGAGTAAAAAGCCAGAGTGGAACGTGGGCGAGCGTGACAGCCCAGACGGTATGCATTCACGGGGATGGTGAGCACGCACTCGCTTTTGCCCGTCGCTTGCGAGCCGCATTCAATGCATGCAATATTCAAATTAGCGCATAAATTTATTCATACAAAACAATAATATATTACACAACAACATATACAGGACTGAATTATGGGAGAGGTAATTTCTCTCTGGCCATTGACGGGGATCGCCGTCATCGTGGTCGGATTTCTTTTACGTTTTAACCCGGTATTGGTGGTCATTATTGCCGGGATCGTCACGGGGCTGGCGGCGCATATGCCGATCGCCACTATCCTTGAGAAGCTGGGTGAAGGTTTTCTTAACACCCGCAACCTGCCATTTATCCTGCTGATCCCGCTGGCGGTTATTGGCCTGCTGGAACGCCACGGACTCAAAGAGCGTGCTCAGGCGTGGATTGCAAAAATCCGCAGCGCCACCAGTGGTCGTCTGCTTATTGTCTATCTGTTCATTCGCGAAGCGACCGCTGCGTTAGGGCTGACCAGTCTGGGGGGGCATCCGCAGATGGTGCGTCCGCTGCTGGCGCCGATGGCGGAAGGGGCCGCAGAGAAAAATCACGGCGAGATACCTGGGGCGGTACGCTATCGTCTGCGCGCCATGTCAGCTGCGACCGATAACGTCGGACTGTTCTTCGGTGAAGATATCTTTGTTGCCTTCGGCGCCATCATTTTTATGCACAACTTTATGCTGGAGTCTGGTGGGATCCAGACCGAACCGCTGCATATTGCCTTGTGGGGGATCCCAACGGCAATTTGTGCATTCCTGATCCACGGTACGCGTCTGTGGCGTCTGGATAGCTATTTGCAACGTGAGGTGGCGAAAGCGAATGCCGCAGCGAAAGGGGAAGCGAAATGAATTTTCAACAAAGCTATCTCTACTGGCTGGCGGGAGCGGTATTACTGATTGTGGCACTGATGTCCTGGCAGGACAAAGCGAACCCGCGTCGCTTCACCACCGGCCTGTTTTGGGGCATATATGGCGTACTGTTTCTGCTTGGCGACTGGACATACTCGCTGTTTGGCGACAAACGCACGGTGCATATTGCCGTTGGCGTTGCGGTGGTCGTGCTGGCCCTGATCGCCGGTTTTGGCGGCGTGAAGCTGGGAAGCTACCATCAACGAACGCAGCAACAGCGCGAAGAAAGCGCCAGTCGTCTGGGTAACCGCCTGTTTTTCCCGGCGCTGGCAATTCCGGTGGTAACGGTTATTGGCGTGCTGATGTTCAACCATATTCCGGGCTTACAGGATGCGCTGTTTGGGCCGGGTAATCACGCCACGCTGGTGACGCTCTTTTCTATGACCGCAGGCTCGTTGATTGGTCTGGCGATGGCGATAAAAATGACCCATGAGCGGGTTCATCAACCGATTCAGGAGGCGCGCCGTCTGCTGGACTCCATCGGCTGGGCGTTCATCCTGCCGCAGATTTTGGCCACGCTCGGGCTGTTGTTTACGGCAGCGGGCGTAGGCAGCGGTATTTCCTGGCTAACGCAAGAATACCTGGCGGTGGATAGCCGCTTTATCGCAGTGGCGGTGTACACCCTCGGCATGGCATTGCTGACGATGGTCATGGGCAATGCGTTTGCCGCTTTCCCGATCGTGACCGCCGGAATTGGGATTCCGATCCTCGTGCTGCAGCACGGCGGCAATCCGGCAGTAATGGCGGCAATTGGTATGTTCTCTGGCTATTGCGGGACGTTAATGACGCCGATGGCGGCAAACTTTAACATTGTTCCTGCAGCGCTGCTGGAGCTGCCGGATAAAAACGCGGTGATTAAAGCGCAGGTGCCAACCGGCATACTGCTGCTGCTGGTCAACGTGTTCCTGATGTATTTCCTGATGTTCTTGTAAGGTGACAGGATGAAAACAGTACTCATCACGGGATTTGAACCCTTTGGCGGCGAGTCAGTTAACCCTTCCTGGGAAGTGGTCTCGGGCCTCGACAATGCTATCATCGGCGGATGCCGCATCGTTGCTCGCCAACTGCCGTGCGTCTTTGGCGAGTCTCTTGCCGTACTCAATGGTGCGATTGACGCGCTGTCGCCATCACTGGTGCTGGCGGTGGGGCAGGCGGGTGGGCGCACGGATATCACCGTGGAGCGCGTGGCGATCAACGTTGACGATGCGCGTATTGCGGATAATCAGGGTCAACAGCCGGTAGATGTGCCGATTGTGGCCGATGGTCCGGCGGCATGGTTTAGTTCGTTGCCGATCAAAGCGATGGTTGTTGCCATGCGCAATGCGGGAATTCCGGCTTCGGTTTCCCAAACCGCGGGCACTTTCGTTTGTAACCACGTGATGTATGGCCTACTGCATAAACTACGTGACGTTCCGGCGGTGAAGGGAGGATTTATTCATATTCCTTATTTGCCGCAACAGGCTGCACAGCACCCCGGGGCGCCAAGTATGGCAGCGGACACGGTGCGCCGGGCGCTGGAAGTTGCGATTGCCATCGCGTTGCAGGTGGAGAGTGATATCGCAGTGACGGGCGGTGCAACACATTAAAAAAGGACAGTATTATGCCTGAAGGCCCGGAGATCCGCCGCGCGGCGGATAACCTGGAGGCGGCAGTCAAAGGCAAACCCCTGACCGATGTCTGGTTTGCCTTTGAGCAGCTAAAACCGTATCAATCTCAACTGATTGGGCAGAGTGTTACCCAGCTTGAAACGCGGGGTAAAGCATTGCTGACCCATTTTTCTAATGGATTGACGCTGTA
Organism: Citrobacter sp. KTE151; assembly: GCF_000398845.1. Classification (NCBI taxonomy): domain Bacteria; kingdom Pseudomonadati; phylum Pseudomonadota; class Gammaproteobacteria; order Enterobacterales; family Enterobacteriaceae; genus Citrobacter; species Citrobacter sp. KTE151. The sequence continues at coordinate 612,741 of NZ_KB976063.1, forward strand.
CAGCCACAATCAGCTCTATGGCGTGTGGCGAGTGGTGGATACCGGCAAAATACCGCAGACTTCGCGGGTACTGCGTGTCAGGTTGCAAACACACGACAAAACTATTCTGCTCTATAGCGCCTCTGATATCGACATGCTGACGCCGGAACAGCTCGCTACCCACCCGTTCCTGCAACGGGTTGGGCCGGACGTCCTGGATTTACGTTTAACGCCCGATGACGTGAAAGCGCGTCTGTTATCCCCGCGTTTTCGCAATCGCCAGTTTTCTGGCCTGCTGTTGGACCAGGCGTTTCTGGCGGGATTAGGTAACTACCTGCGGGTAGAGATTCTCTGGCAGGTAGGGCTGACCGGGCAGCATAAAGCGTCGACGCTCGGAGATGAGCAGTTGGATGCGCTGGCGCATGCGCTGCTTGATATTCCTCGTTTGTCCTATAACACCCGCGGGCTGGTGGATGAGAACAAACATCACGGCGCGCTGTTTCGCTTTAGGGTCTTTCACCGGGATGGTGAAGCCTGTGAGCGCTGTGGCGGAATCATCGAAAAAACGACGCTCTCTTCACGACCCTTTTACTGGTGTCCAGGATGTCAGCACTAAGCGGGATGCTTTGGCGCGTGTACTGAAATAAACCGCGCCACCGCCGGGCCAGTCAATAAAATACTGAATAGCCGCAGGGTTTGCATCGCCATGATCAGCGCCATATCGGCGTGACTCCCCGCGGCAATCACCGCAACAGAATCCACGCCGCCTGGACTGGTCGCCAGATAGGCGGTAAGAAAATCTATCTGCATGTAATGCGCCAGTCCCCAGGCCATAGCGGCACAGATCGCCATCAGTGAAAAAATGGACAAGAGGATTTGCGGTAAGGGGCGCAACGCTATTAAAAAGATCTGCTTGTCAAAACCCAGGCCGATTTGCCAGCCGATGGCCATATAGGCAATCGCCAGCAACCATTCCGGCAGTTCGATCACCATCACGCCACCGGCATTCAGCAATGCGCCTGCCAACATCGGTAGCAACATGACGCCAGAGGGGATACGCAATAGACGCCCGGCCGTACCGGCAACGGCGGCCAGCGCCAGGGTACTGAACAGATTGCTGCTCAGCGGCGGAAACCAGGCGATTTGCTCACTGACCGTTTGGGCCTGGTCGCCCATCATCACTCGGGTGACCAGTGCCGCCGCACCAACCACCAACAGTACGCGCAGATACTGCATAAACGCCACCAGCCGGATGTCGGCACCATATTCCTGCGCCATCGCCACCATTGCCGCCGCACCGCCAGGTGACGAGCCCCATGCACCGGTGTTTCCCGGTAGGTTACTGTAGCGAACCAGCAGCCAGCCGATTACCGCGCTGCTCATAAGGGTCGCCAGCAGGATGATAATCACCATCGGCCAGTGGGCCGTAAGGGTCGTTAAGATTGAGCCAGTCAGGTTTTGGGCAATCATGCAGCCGAGAATCGCCTGCGCGCCAAGAAATGTGCAGCGGGGAGGGTGCAGTGAGATGCCGCGCATACTGAATATAATGCCGACGATCATCGAACCGAGCAGCAGCGGTCCTGGAAGGTGTATAAACAAAAAGAACAGGGAAAGAAGGAGCGATAGCAGAAACAACAGACTCCACTGCAAAACAGGCATCCCATGCTCCTGAGTGAAATGACGGAAATCTCAGTAAATCATAGAGAAAGCATGATGAGAATAAAATAATATGCATCAAAAAAACAGGTCGGATTCTGGCTTCAATGCCTTGTCCGACCCGGGAGAATTAATGGCTGTAAGCCGGACAGGCGCTGGTGCCATCCGGCAGACAATTAACGCTTAATATCAGACTTAAAATCGCGCTTGTCGTAGCCGGTGTACAGCTGACGCGGACGAGCGATTTTCATGCCGTCGGTGTGCATTTCGTTCCAGTGTGCAATCCAGCCCACGGTACGCGCCATGGCGAAGATAACGGTGAACATGGAAGACGGAATACCCATCGCCTTCAGGATGATGCCGGAGTAGAAATCTACGTTCGGGTAGAGTTTCTTCTCGATGAAGTACGGGTCGTTGAGCGCAATGTGTTCAAGTTCCATCGCCACTTCCAGCAGATCATCTTTGGTGCCCAGTTCTTTCAGTACTTCATGGCAGGTTTCACGCATGACGGTGGCGCGCGGGTCATAGTTTTTATAAACACGGTGACCAAAGCCCATCAGGCGGAAGGAATCATTCTTGTCTTTCGCGCGGCGAACAAATTCCGGAATGTGTTTAACAGAGCTGATTTCTTCCAGCATTTTCAGAGCAGCTTCGTTTGCGCCGCCGTGTGCTGGTCCCCACAGGGAAGCAATACCGGCCGCGATGCAGGCAAACGGGTTAGCGCCAGAAGAACCGGCGGTACGAACGGTAGAGGTTGAGGCGTTCTGTTCGTGGTCAGCGTGCAGGATCAAGATACGGTCCATTGCACGTTCCAGAATCGGATTCACTTCGTATTTTTCGCACGGCGTGGAGAACATCATGTTCAGGAAGTTACCGGCGTAGGAGAGGTCATTACGCGGGTACACGAACGGCTGTCCGATGGAATATTTGTAGCACATCGCTGCCATGGTCGGCATTTTGGACAGCAGACGGAAGGCGGCGATTTCACGGTGACGCGGATTATTCACATCCAGCGAGTCGTGGTAGAACGCAGCCAGCGCCCCGGTAACACCACACATAACGGCCATCGGGTGAGAGTCGCGGCGGAAACCGTGGAACAGGCGGGTGATCTGCTCGTGGATCATGGTATGGCGAGTGACTGTGGTTTTGAACTCGTCGTACTCCTCCTGCGTCGGTTTTTCGCCGTACAGCAGGATATAACACACTTCCAGATAGTTCGACTCGGTCGCCAACTGATCAATCGGGAAGCCGCGATGCAGCAAAATACCTTCGTCACCGTCGATGAAAGTAATTTTGGATTCGCAGGATGCGGTAGAGGTGAAACCTGGGTCAAAAGTAAACATCCCTTTTGAGCCAAGACTACGAATATCAATAACATCTTGACCGAGCGTACCTTTCAGCACATCCAGTTCAATAGCAGAGTCACCATTTAGAGTGATTTTTGCTTTAGTATCAGCCATTTACGGTCTCCTTAGCGCCTTATTGCTTAAGACTGCTGGAACTCACATTTGCCTTCGTACATCAATGAACCGTTACCAGTTTGTTATTTGGCTCGCCGCTCTGCGAAAGAGGGGATAACCTGGGTACAGAGCTATGGGCGCTTGCAGGTAAAACGGTCTTTTCATGGCGAATAAACTGCAAATCAAGAACTTAGCAATCCGAATTATTAAACCTGTCTATCACTAATAACTGTCCTGACTGTATTGGTCAATACTTCCACACTGTTACATAACTAAATGTCCGGTGAAAGAGTGACCCCATAACTTTTACGCATTATATGCTTTTTCTGGTGTCGTTTGTAACAACTTTGTTTAATGATTGTCAAATTAGATGGTTAAAAATTAAAATAATGTTGTTATCGTGACCTATGTCACTGTTCGGGATAAAACCCGACAAACTATATGTAGGTTAATTGTAATGATTTTGTGAACGTCCTATACTGCCGCCAGGTCTCCGGAATACCCTGCAATCCCGAGCCAACCAGCGTTGTAACGTGTCGTTTTAGCATCTGGAAGCAGTGTTTTATATGACGCGTAGTTATAGTAAGGACGCTGTCTGACCCGCACGCAGACCGGAGGAAGGAAATCCCGTCGTCTTTCAGGCTACAGGTGTCTTCATCTTCTGTACCCGAAGTCCAAAGGGAATAATAAGAACAGCATGTGGGCGTTATTCATGATAAGAAATGTGAAAAAACAAAGACCTGTCAATCTGGATCTACAAACGATCCGGTTCCCAATCACGGCGATAGCGTCCATTCTCCATCGCGTATCCGGAGTGATCACCTTCGTGGCGGTCGGGATTCTGTTGTGGTTATTGGGTACCAGCCTTTCCTCCCCTGAAGGTTTCCTCGCGGCGTCATCCATTATGAATAACTTCTTTGTGGAGTTAATTCTGTGGGGGATCCTGATTGCGCTGGCATATCACGCCGTAATGGGCATTCGCCATCTGTTGATGGATTTTGGCTATATCGAAGAAACCCTCGAAGCAGGGACACGTTCCGCCAAAATTTGTTTCGTTATCATTGTCGTGCTTTCACTTCTCGCAGGAGTCCTCGTATGGTAAGCAACGCCTCCGCATTAGGACGCAACGGCGTACATGACTTCATTCTGGTCCGTGCTACCGCTATCGTTCTGACGTTATACATCATCTATATGGTCGGCTTCTTCGCCACCAGCGGCGAACTGACGTTTGAAGTCTGGACCGGTTTCTTCTCATCGGCATTCACCAAAGTCTTCACCCTGCTGGCTCTTTTCTCCATCTTGATTCATGCCTGGATCGGCATGTGGCAGGTGTTGACCGACTACGTTAAACCGCTGGCCGTGCGCCTGATTCTGCAACTGGCTATCGTCGTTGCACTGGTGGTTTACGTCATTTATGGATTTGTTGTGGTGTGGGGTGTGTAATGAAACTGCCAGTCAGAGAATTTGATGCTGTTGTGATTGGTGCCGGCGGCGCAGGTATGCGCGCGGCGCTGCAAATTTCCCAGAGCGGTCAGACCTGTGCGCTGCTCTCCAAAGTGTTCCCAACCCGTTCCCATACCGTATCTGCGCAAGGTGGCATCACCGTTGCGCTCGGTAATACCCATGAAGATAACTGGGAATGGCACATGTACGACACCGTAAAAGGGTCGGACTACATTGGTGACCAGGACGCTATTGAATATATGTGTAAAACCGGTCCGGAAGCGATTCTGGAGCTGGACCACATGGGGCTGCCGTTCTCTCGCCTCGATAATGGCACAATTTATCAACGTCCGTTTGGCGGCCAGTCGAAGAATTTCGGCGGCGAGCAGGCGGCACGTACCGCGGCAGCGGCAGACCGTACCGGCCATGCGCTGTTGCACACGCTGTATCAGCAGAACCTGAAAAACCACACCACCATCTTCTCCGAGTGGTACGCGCTGGATCTGGTCAAAAATGCCGATGGCGCGATTGTTGGTTGTACCGCGCTGTGTATTGAAACCGGTGAAGTGGTTTACTTCAAAGCCCGCGCAACCGTGCTGGCAACCGGCGGTGCTGGCCGTATTTATCAGTCCACCACCAACGCCCACATCAACACCGGTGACGGCGTCGGTATGGCTATCCGCGCTGGCGTGCCGGTGCAGGATATGGAGATGTGGCAGTTCCACCCAACCGGTATCGCTGGCGCGGGTGTTCTGGTAACAGAAGGCTGTCGTGGTGAAGGTGGCTACCTGCTGAACAAACACGGTGAGCGCTTCATGGAGCGTTATGCCCCGAATGCGAAAGACCTGGCGGGTCGTGACGTGGTGGCGCGTTCCATCATGATCGAAATCCGCGAAGGTCGCGGCTGCGACGGTCCGTGGGGGCCGCACGCCAAACTGAAACTCGACCACCTGGGTAAAGAAGTGCTGGAGTCCCGTCTGCCGGGTATTCTCGAACTGTCCCGTACCTTTGCTCACGTTGACCCGGTGAAAGAGCCGATCCCAGTTATCCCAACCTGCCACTATATGATGGGCGGTATTCCGACCAAAGTCACCGGCCAGGCGCTGACCGTGAATGAGCAGGGCGAAGATGTGGTGATCCCAGGGCTGTTTGCCGTCGGTGAAATTGCCTGCGTATCGGTTCACGGTGCTAACCGTTTGGGCGGCAACTCACTGCTTGACCTGGTGGTATTTGGTCGTGCCGTGGGCCTGCATCTGCAGGAATCTATCGCAGAGCAGGGTGACCTGCTGGATGCAACCGAAGATGAAATCGACGCTTCTCTGGCGCGTCTGAATCGCTGGAACGGTAACCGTAACGGTGAAGATCCGGTGGCAATTCGTAAAGCGCTGCAAGAATGTATGCAGCATAACTTCTCGGTATTCCGCGAAGGCGATGCGATGGCGAAGGGTCTGGAAGAACTGAAAGCGATTCGCGAACGCCTGAAAAATGCCCGTCTGGACGATACCTCCAGCGAGTTCAACACCCAGCGCGTTGAGTGTCTGGAGCTGGATAACCTGATGGAGACCGCGTACGCCACTGCAGTATCTGCAAACTTCCGTACCGAAAGCCGTGGCGCGCATAGCCGCTTCGACTTCCCGGAACGTGATGACGAAAACTGGCTGTGCCATTCCCTGTACCTGCCAGAGTCGGAATCCATGACGCGACGTCAAGTCAATATGGAACCGAAGCTGCGCCCGGCATTCCCGCCGAAGATTCGTACTTATTAATGCGGAGACAGGACAATGAAACTCGAGTTTTCAGTTTATCGCTATAACCCGGATGTTGATGACGCTCCGCGCATGCAGGATTACACCCTGGAGGCGGAAGAAGGGCGCGACATGATGCTGCTGGATGCGTTGATGCAGCTGAAAGAAAAAGATCCGTCGCTGTCGTTTCGCCGCTCCTGCCGTGAAGGGGTCTGCGGCTCCGACGGTCTGAACATGAACGGCAAAAATGGACTGGCCTGTATCACACCTATTTCTGCACTGAATCAGCCGGGCAAGAAAATTGTCATTCGCCCGCTGCCAGGTTTACCGGTTGTGCGCGATTTGGTGGTAGACATGGGGCAATTCTACGCACAGTATGAGAAGATTAAGCCTTACTTGTTGAATAATGGGAAAAATCCTCCGGCTCGTGAGCATTTACAAATGCCAGAGCAGCGTGAGAAGCTCGATGGGCTGTATGAATGTATTTTGTGTGCATGCTGCTCAACGTCCTGCCCATCATTCTGGTGGAACCCGGACAAGTTTATTGGCCCGGCAGGCCTGTTGGCCGCGTATCGCTTCTTAATTGATAGCCGCGATACCGAGACCGACAGCCGTCTGGAAGGTTTAAGTGACGCTTTCAGCGTATTCCGCTGTCATAGCATCATGAACTGCGTCAGCGTATGTCCTAAAGGGCTGAACCCGACGCGCGCCATCGGTCATATTAAGTCGATGCTGCTCAAACGTAGTGCATAAGTAGTTGTAGTTGCCGGGGAAGAGATTCCCCGGCCGTGCAGGGAAACCTCTAAAAACTGCCACATTGATAGCAATAATCGCAGCCTGAACGACGACGATTATTAGACAGTTTTTAAAGGTTCCTTAGCGGACGCAGATGACACGACAGTCCGCAACAAGTGAACCCCGGCACGCACATCGGTGTGCGTGGTAGTATCCACGGCGAAATAAGCATACAAATGCTTAAGGGATCACGATGCAGAACAGCGCTTTGAAAGCCTGGTTGGACTCTTCTTACCTCTCTGGTTCTAACCAGAGCTGGATAGAACAGCTCTATGAAGACTTCTTAACCGACCCTGACTCGGTAGATGCTAACTGGCGTTCGACGTTCCAGCAGTTACCTGGTACCGGAGTCAAACCGGATCAACTCCACTCAAAAACACGTGATTATTTCCGTCGACAGGCGTTGATTACCCCACGTTACTCTTCTTCTATTTCCGACCCTGATGCCAATGTGAAGCAGGTTAAAGTCCTGCAGCTCATTAACGCCTATCGTTTCCGCGGTCATCAGCATGCGAATCTCGATCCGCTGGGACTGTGGCAGCAAGAAAATGTGGCCGATCTGGATCCCTCCTTCCACGATCTGACCGATGCGGATTTCCAGGAAAGCTTTAACGTGGGTTCTTTTGCCGGTGGCAAAGACACGATGAAGCTGAGCGACCTGGTTGTCGCGCTGAAACAAACCTACTGCGGCCCGATTGGCGCCGAGTATATGCACATCACCAGCACCGAAGAAAAACGCTGGCTTCAGCAGCGTATCGAGTCTGGTCGTACTGCGTTCAGTAGTGAAGAGAAGAAACGCTTCCTCAGCGAACTGACCGCAGCGGAAGGTCTGGAACGCTACCTGGGCGCGAAGTTCCCGGGCGCGAAACGCTTCTCGCTGGAAGGCGGTGATGCGTTAATCCCAATGCTCAAAGAGATGATCCGCCACGCCGGTAATAGCGGTACCCGTGAAGTGGTACTGGGTATGGCGCACCGTGGTCGTCTGAACGTCCTGGTTAACGTGCTGGGTAAAAAGCCGCAGGATCTATTCGACGAATTTGCGGGCAAACATAAAGAACACCTCGGCACCGGTGACGTGAAGTACCACATGGGCTTCTCATCAGATATCGAAACCGAAGGCGGTCTGGTGCATCTGGCGCTGGCGTTTAACCCGTCGCACCTGGAAATCGTTAGCCCGGTGGTTATCGGTTCCGTACGTGCACGCTTGGATCGTCTGGACGAGCCGAGCAGCAATAAAGTGCTGCCAATCACTATTCATGGTGATGCGGCAGTAACCGGGCAAGGCGTGGTTCAGGAAACCCTGAACATGTCGAAAGCGCGTGGTTACGAAGTGGGCGGTACCGTTCGCATCGTTATCAACAACCAGGTGGGCTTCACCACCTCTAACCCGCTGGATGCACGTTCTACACCGTACTGCACCGACATCGGTAAGATGGTTCAGGCACCGATTTTCCACGTGAACGCGGATGACCCGGAAGCGGTCGCTTTCGTAACGCGTCTGGCACTGGATTTCCGTAATACCTTTAAACGCGATGTCTTCATCGATCTGGTGTGCTACCGCCGTCACGGCCACAACGAAGCCGACGAGCCAAGCGCAACCCAGCCGCTGATGTATCAGAAAATCAAAAAGCATCCAACTCCGCGCAAAATCTACGCTGACAAGCTGGAAGCGGACAACGTCGCTACGCTGGAAGATGCGACCGAAATGGTCAATCTGTATCGTGACGCGCTGGACGCAGGCGAATGCGTGGTGAAAGAGTGGCGTCCAATGAATATGCACTCCTTCACCTGGTCTCCGTACCTCAACCACGAATGGGATGAAAACTACCCGAACAAAGTTGAGATGAAGCGTCTGCAGGAGCTGGCAAAACGCATCAGCACCGTGCCTGAAGCGGTGGAAATGCAGTCGCGTGTTGCCAAAATTTACGGCGACCGTCAGGCCATGGCCGCAGGCGAGAAGCTGTTCGACTGGGGTGGCGCAGAGAATTTGGCTTACGCCACGCTGGTTGATGAAGGTATTCCGGTACGTCTGTCGGGTGAAGACTCTGGCCGTGGAACCTTCTTCCACCGTCATGCGGTTATTCATAACCAGGCGAATGGTTCAACGTACACTCCGCTGCAGCATGTGCATAACGGGCAGGGCACGTTCCGCGTATGGGACTCCGTGCTGTCTGAAGAAGCGGTGCTGGCATTCGAATACGGTTATGCCACGGCAGAACCGCGCACTCTGACTATCTGGGAAGCGCAGTTCGGTGACTTCGCCAACGGTGCGCAGGTGGTTATCGACCAGTTCATCTCTTCCGGCGAGCAGAAATGGGGCCGTATGTGCGGTCTGGTTATGCTGCTGCCACACGGCTATGAAGGTCAGGGGCCGGAGCACTCCTCCGCGCGTCTGGAACGTTATCTGCAACTTTGCGCTGAGCAAAACATGCAGGTTTGCGTCCCGTCTACCCCGGCACAGGTTTACCACATGCTGCGTCGTCAGGCGCTGCGCGGAATGCGTCGTCCGCTGGTAGTGATGTCACCGAAGTCGCTGCTGCGTCATCCGCTGGCGGTGTCCACGCTGGACGAACTGGCAAATGGCACCTTCCTGCCAGCCATTGGCGAAGTAGATGAACTTGATCCTAAAGGCGTGAAGCGTGTCGTGATGTGTTCTGGTAAGGTTTATTACGACCTGTTGGAGCAACGCCGCAAGAACGACCAAAAAGATGTCGCCATTGTGCGTATCGAACAGCTCTATCCGTTCCCGCATAAAGCGGTGCAGGAAGCGCTGAAACCGTTTGCTCATGTACATGATTTTGTCTGGTGCCAGGAAGAGCCGCTCAACCAGGGCGCATGGTACTGCAGCCAGCATCATTTCCGTGAAGTAATTCCATTTGGGTCAGCTCTGCGTTATGCAGGTCGCCCGGCCTCTGCCTCTCCGGCAGTAGGATATATGTCCGTTCACCAGAAGCAGCAACAAGATCTGGTTAATGACGCGCTGAACGTCGATTAAATAAAGGATAAATAATGAGTAGCGTAGATATTCTTGTTCCCGACCTGCCTGAATCCGTAGCGGATGCAACGGTTGCAACCTGGCACAAAAAACCGGGCGATGCAGTACGTCGTGATGAAGTACTGGTAGAAATCGAAACTGACAAAGTGGTACTGGAAGTACCGGCATCAGCGGACGGTATTCTTGATGCGGTTCTGGAAGATGAAGGGACAACCGTCACTTCTCGCCAGATCCTCGGTCGCCTGCGTGAAGGCAACAGCTCTGGCAAAGAGACCAGCGCCAAGTCTGAAGAGAAAGATTCTACTCCGGCACAACGCCAGCAGGCGTCTCTTGCTGAACATAACAACGATGCCCTGAGCCCGGCGATCCGTCGCCTGCTGGGTGAGCATAATCTCGAAGCCAGCGCCATCAATGGCACCGGCGTCGGTGGTCGTATCACGCGTGAAGATGTTGAAAAGCATCTGGCCAAAGCACCGGCTGCGAAAGCAGAAGCCAAAGCGCCGGCCGCCGCGCCTGCACCACAGGCTCAACTGGGCGCTCGTGGCGAAAAACGTGTTCCGATGACCCGTCTACGCAAACGCGTAGCTGAGCGTCTGCTGGAAGCGAAAAACTCCACCGCCATGCTGACCACGTTCAACGAAGTCAACATGAAGCCAATCATGGATCTGCGTAAGCAGTACGGTGACGCGTTCGAGAAACGTCACGGTATCCGTCTGGGCTTTATGTCTTTCTACGTGAAAGCGGTTGTTGAAGCGCTGAAACGCTATCCGGAAGTGAACGCGTCCATCGACGGTGATGACGTGGTTTACCACAACTACTTTGATGTCAGCATGGCGGTCTCCACGCCGCGTGGCCTGGTCACGCCGGTCCTGCGTGATGTGGATCTGCTGGGTATGGCTGACATCGAGAAAAATATTAAAGAACTGGCAGTTAAAGGTCGCGACGGCAAGCTGACGGTCGACGATCTGACGGGCGGTAACTTCACCATCACTAACGGTGGCGTGTTCGGTTCCCTGATGTCTACCCCGATCATCAACCCACCGCAGAGCGCCATCCTGGGTATGCATGCCATCAAAGATCGTCCGATGGCCGTAGACGGCAAGGTTGAAATCCTGCCGATGATGTATCTGGCGCTGTCTTATGACCACCGTTTGATCGATGGTCGTGAGTCAGTAGGCTTCCTGGTAACCATTAAAGAGTTGCTGGAAGATCCGACGCGTCTGCTGCTGGACGTGTAGTAAATAAGAGTATCACCTGCCCCGTAGGTCTGGAGGCTTATCAGGCCTACGGGTAAAAGATAACGATTACCTGAAGGATGGACAGAACACATGAACTTACATGAATATCAGGCAAAACAACTTTTTGCCCGCTATGGCTTACCGGCACCGGTGGGATATGCCTGTACTACTCCGCGTGAAGCTGAAGAAGCTGCATCTAAAATCGGCGCAGGCCCGTGGGTAGTGAAATGTCAGGTTCACGCTGGTGGCCGTGGTAAAGCGGGCGGTGTGAAGGTTGTGAACAGCAAAGAAGACATTCGCGCTTTTGCTGAACACTGGCTGGGTAAACGTCTGGTTACTTACCAGACAGACGCCCATGGTCAACCGGTAAATCAGATTCTGGTTGAAGCAGCGACCGACATTGGTAAAGAACTTTACCTCGGCGCAGTTGTTGACCGTAGTTCCCGTCGCGTGGTCTTCATGGCCTCTACCGAAGGCGGCGTGGAAATTGAAAAAGTGGCGGAAGAAACGCCGCACCTGATCCACAAAGTAGCGCTCGATCCGCTGGCCGGTCCGATGCCTTATCAGGGTCGTGAACTGGCGTTCAAACTGGGTCTGGAAGGAAAACAGGTTCAGCAGTTCACCAAGATCTTCATGGGTCTGGCGACTATCTTCCTTGAGCGCGATCTGGCGCTGATCGAAATCAACCCGCTGGTAGTGACCAAGCAGGGTGATCTGATCTGCCTCGACGGCAAACTGGGCGCTGACGGCAACGCGCTGTTCCGCCAGGCTGACCTGCGTGAAATGCGCGATCAGTCTCAGGAAGATCCGCGTGAAGCACAGGCCGCACAGTGGGAACTGAACTACGTCGCTCTGGACGGCAACATCGGTTGTATGGTTAACGGCGCGGGCCTGGCAATGGGCACCATGGACATCGTTAAACTTCACGGCGGCGAACCGGCTAACTTCCTTGACGTTGGCGGCGGTGCGACCAAAGAGCGTGTAACCGAAGCGTTCAAAATTATCCTCTCTGACGACAATGTTAAAGCCGTACTGGTTAACATCTTCGGCGGTATCGTACGCTGCGACCTGATCGCGGACGGTATCATCGGCGCGGTAGCAGAAGTGGGCGTTAACGTTCCGGTCGTGGTACGTCTTGAAGGTAACAACGCTGAACTCGGCGCGAAAAAATTGGCTGATAGCGGCCTGAATATTATTGCAGCGAAAAGTCTGACGGATGCAGCTCAGCAGGTTGTTGCCGCAGTGGAGGGGAAATAATGTCAGTTTTAATTAATAAAGATACCAAGGTTATCTGCCAGGGCTTCACCGGTAGCCAGGGGACATTCCACTCTGAACAAGCGATTGCTTACGGTACGCAAATGGTCGGCGGTGTTACGCCGGGCAAAGGCGGCACCACGCATCTGGGTCTGCCGGTGTTCAACACCGTACGTGAAGCAGTAGAAGCGACCGGCGCAACCGCCACCGTTATCTACGTTCCGGCTCCGTTCTGCAAAGACTCCATCCTGGAAGCTATCGATGCAGGCATCAAGCTTATCATCACCATCACCGAAGGTATCCCAACGCTGGATATGCTGACCGTGAAAGTGAAGCTGGATGAAGCTGGCGTACGCATGATAGGCCCGAACTGCCCAGGTGTTATCACCCCTGGCGAATGTAAAATCGGCATCATGCCGGGCCATATTCACAAGCCTGGTAAAGTCGGTATCGTTTCTCGTTCCGGTACGCTGACCTATGAAGCGGTTAAGCAGACCACCGACTACGGTTTTGGTCAGTCTACCTGTGTGGGTATCGGCGGCGACCCGATCCCAGGCTCTAACTTCATCGATATCCTGAAGCTGTTCCAGGAAGATCCGCAGACCGAAGCGATCGTCATGATCGGTGAGATCGGCGGTAGCGCGGAAGAAGAAGCGGCGGCGTACATTAAAGATCATGTGACCAAGCCGGTTGTGGGTTACATCGCGGGTGTGACTGCGCCGAAAGGTAAACGTATGGGTCACGCTGGGGCGATCATCGCAGGTGGTAAAGGTACGGCGGATGAGAAATTCGCTGCGCTGGAAGCCGCTGGCGTGAAAACCGTTCGTAGCCTGGCCGATATCGGCGAAGCGCTGAAAACAGTGATTAAGTAAGAAAAAAAACAGCCCTGACTCTCTGCATAGTCAAGGGCTGGTCCCGTTTCGACATGGTTGGCCATCTGATGATGGCCTTTTTTAATGGCGTCGTTTTGCCACCAGCGTAAATTTATAATCGTCGCTTTTGAAGGTGTTGCGGCTGTATTCAAAAACACGACCATCGAGCAGAAACCCGCGAGAGATTTTCTCCAGCACTGGTTTCCCCTGCGGCATGCCCAGCATTTCTACAGTATCCTCATCCGGAATAACCGGGATCAGTTCCTGCTCGCTGCGATCGATAACCATCTTTTTGATCTGTTCTATGTAGTGATATTTAGAATTTTCCATCACCTCCCAGGTGAGATCGGGAAAGAGGGCGAGCGGCATCCATGTCTCTTCGAGGGTAACGGCTTTCTGCTTAATAAAACGAACCCGTTTTACATGCCAGACTTTATCTTCAGCCGCCAGCTGTAGCCATTCGGCCAGCATCTCTCCTGCTGGAATGACCTCAAAGACCTTCACTTCGCTGTGCGTTTCAACCTGACGGTCGGCAAGCTTCTCATAAAAACTGGTGAGCTGATAAATGTCGTAATTGACGCGCTCCTCTTTCACATACCAACCGCTGCCCTGAATGCTCTCGATAATATTCTGTTCCGTCAGCAGCTTGAGTGCTTGCCTGATGGTCACGCGGCTGACCTCGAAACGGCTCTGTAGCGTAGATTCTGTGGGAAGTGCATCACCTGGTTTTAATTCACCTTTTGCAACTTGTTCGCGCAGAACGTCGGCTATCTGGCGGTACATCGGTTTTTTGCTCATCTCTTTTCGCTTTTGTCGGCAATAAAGTCAGATATTCAAGACAAATTATGCGTACATTTTATCAATAGTAAATAATACAAATTAAATACAAATATTGTCTTGTTAGTGAAATTGATCACGTAAAGGTATTGTTTTGTCTGCGACAATCGCGGCACATAATAATGACAATCCTCTGAGGACCATGATGAATTTGACAATACTGTCCCACCCTCGCGCAGTCTGTGTGCAGGCGAGATTTACCGATCGTGACGATGCCATTTGCCAACTTACGCAGCGGCTGACCGAATTAGGCAAAATCACCGATGCCGACGCTTATCTGGCGGAAGTTTTTCACCGCGAATCGCTGGGACCTACGGCGCTTGGCGAAGGATTGGCGGTACCGCACGGTAAATCGTCGGCCGTGAAAGAGGCGGCTTTCGCGGTGGCGACGCTGAGTGAACCGATGGACTGGGAAGGTATTGATGGCCCGGAGTCTGTTGAACTTATTTTTTTACTGGCGATCCCGCCAGATGAAGCCGGTTCAACTCATATCCAAATCCTGACCGAACTGACCACCTGCCTTGCGGATGAGGATCTGCGTGCTCGCGTGATGGCGGCGACCAGCGCCGAAGCGGTGCTGGCGGCATTAGTGGTCGAAACACCGCCGCAGGCCGCAGTGGCGACGGCGGATGCGCCAACGATTGTTTGCGTTACCGCATGTCCGGCGGGGATTGCGCATACCTATATGGCGGCTGAGTATCTGGAGAAAGCCGGTCGGCAAATGGGCGTTAACGTGGTGGTGGAAAAACAGGGGGCCAATGGCATTGAAGACCGCTTAACGGCTCAACAACTGAATGATGCGCGCGCCTGCATTTTCGCCGCAGAGGTCGCTATTAAAGAAAGTGAACGTTTCAACGGTATCCCGGCGATCTCCGTTCCGGTTGCCGAACCGTTGCGCCACGCAAAAGCGCTGATTGAACAGGCGTTAGCGCTGGAGCCTCTGCAAAGCCAGCGTGTTTCTCAGCCACAGACAGAGGTGAAAAAGGGGCTGAAAACCGACCTGAAACAAGCACTGCTGAGCGGAATTTCGTTTGCCGTGCCGTTAATCGTCGCCGGAGGGACGGTACTGGCGGTGGCGGTATTGATTGCACAGATTTTCGGCCTACAGGATGTGTACAGCTTAGAGAAATCCTGGCTGTGGATGTATCGCCAACTCGGCGGCGGGATGCTGGGCACGCTGATGGTTCCGGTACTGTCGGCCTATACCGCTTATTCGCTGGCGGATAAACCAGCGCTGGCTCCAGGCTTTGCGGCGGGTCTGGCGGCGAACTTAATCGGCTCGGGTTTTCTTGGCGGTGTTGCCGGTGGCCTGATTGCCGGTTATCTCATGCGTTGGGTGAAACAGCATCTGCGTTTAAGCAGCAAATTCAATGGCTTTTTAACGTTCTACCTCTATCCGGTGATTGGCACGTTGGGCGCGGGTAGCCTGATGTTGTTTGTGATTGGCGAGCCTGTCGCCTGGATCAATACCTCGCTGACGGCCTGGCTAAATGGGTTATCAGGCACCAACGCGCTATTGCTCGGTATGATCCTGGGCTTTATGTGTTCGTTTGATCTTGGCGGTCCGGTCAATAAAGCGGCGTATGCCTTTTGTCTGGGCGCGATGGCCAACGGCGTATTCGGCCCCTACGCCATTTTCGCTTCGGTAAAAATGGTTTCTGCTTTTACCGTCACCGCCTCAACCATGCTGGCGCCATGCCTGTTCAAACAGTTTGAGATTGAGACCGGTAAATCCACCTGGCTGCTCGGCCTTGCCGGGATTACCGAAGGCGCGATTCCGCTGGCGATTGAGGACCCGATTCGGGTGATTGGCTCTTTAGTGATGGGGTCGATGGCGACCGGAGCCATCGTTGGGGCCATGGGGATTGGACTTTCGACCCCAGGTGCCGGGATTTTCTCGCTCTTTTTACTTATCCCCGCAGACCTAAGCGCGGTGATGGCCGCCGCGGGCTGGTTTGGCGCTGCGCTGATTGGGACGATTATCTCCACGGCGATTTTACTGCTCTGGCGGCGTCAAGCGGTTAAACAGGGGAAATACGTCACCGATAGCGTGATGCCGTAAGCACTTACTCAACAGGAAATGACGATGAAAGCAGTATCTCGCGTTCACATTACGCCGCATATGCACTGGGACCGTGAGTGGTACTTCACCACCGAAGAGTCGCGTATTTTGCTGGTTAACAATATGGAAGAGATCCTGACTCGCCTTGAGCAGGATGCAGAGTACAAATATTACGTGCTGGATGGTCAAACGGCGGTGCTGGAAGACTATTTTGCGGTGAAACCTGAAAACCGGCAGCGGGTTAAAGCGCTGGTGCAGGCCGGGAAGCTTATTATCGGCCCCTGGTACACGCAAACGGATACGACCCTCGTTTCCGGTGAGTCAATTGTCCGCAATCTGATGTACGGCATCCGCGATTGTATGGCCTTTGGCGAACCGATGAAGATAGGTTATCTACCTGATTCATTTGGGATGTCCGGGCAGATGCCGCATATTTATAATGGTTTTGGTATCAACCAGGCTCTGTTCTGGCGTGGGTGCTCTGAACGTCATGGCACCGATAAAACCGAATTTTTATGGCAAAGCGCTGACGGTAGCCAGGTCACGACACAGGTGTTGCCGCTGGGCTATGCGATTGGTAAGTACTTACCCGAGGATGAGGCCGGGCTGCGTAAGCGACTTGACGGCTACTTCGAGGTGCTGGAGAACGCCTCGGTGACTAAAGAAATCCTATTACCCAACGGGCATGACCAGATGCCGTTACAGCAAAACATCTTTGCGGTGATGGATAAACTGCGTGAAATCTACCCGCAGCGAAAATTTGTCATGAGCCGCTTCGAGGAGGTTTTTGCTCATATCGAAGCGCATCGGGAGACGTTGGCTACCCTGCACGGCGAGTTTATCGACGGTAAATATATGCGCGTGCATCGTACGATTGGCTCCACACGAATGGATATCAAAATTACCCATGCGCGTATTGAGAATAAAATCGTTAACCTGCTGGAACCGCTCGCCACGCTGGCCTGGAGTTTAGGTTTTGAATATCACCACGGTCTGCTGGAGAAAATGTGGAAAGAGATTTTAAAGAATCATGCCCACGACAGCATCGGCTGTTGCTGTAGCGATAAAGTGCATCGTGAAATCGTTTCACGCTTCGTGCTGGCCGAAGATATGGCCGACAATTTGATTCGTTTTTACCTGCGTAAAATCACTGACAACATGGCGCACAGTGAAGAAGACAAGCTGGTGATGTTCAACCTGATGCCCTGGCCGCGTGAGGCGGTGATCAATACGACCGTACGTCTTCGCGCCAGCCAGTTCCGCCTGCTTGATGGCAGTGGAAATGAAATCCCTTATTTTATTCGTGGCGTGCGCGAGCTTGATCCTGGTCTTATCGACCGGCAAATCGTCCATTACGGCAACTACGAGCCGTTTATGGAGTTTGATATTCAGCTCAACCAGATTCTACCTTCGATGGGGTACTGCACGCTGTATATCGAACCGCATGTTGCTGGCCGTCAGGCGATACCCGCTCCGGCGACCCAGGCACTGTTGGAGAACGCGTTCTGGCTGATCGATCTCAATGACGATGGAACGCTACAGCTACGCGATAAGGATTCAGGGATTGTTTATCAACGCGTACTGGAGATTGAAGAAAGCGCCGACGACGGGGATGAGTACGATTACTCCCCCTCGCGCGAGGATTGGCGCCTCACGTCTGCGGGCGTTGCGTTTGAGCATGAAATTATCCGCGAGGGATGGCAAGACCGGGCAATCATTCGCTATCGGATGGCGGTTCCGGCGGATCTGGAGGCGCGCGCGTCACGTCAGCGCAATGGTGAAGTTAGCATCGAAATAGGTGTTACGCTAAGCCATAACAGCCGGCGGATTGAGGTTGATATTCGCATTGACAATCAGGCTGACGATCACCGAATTCGGGTGCTTATCCCCACGCCATTTCACACTAATGACGTGTTGGCTGATACCCAGTTTGGTTCGCTGCTACGGCCTGTTCACGATGAAGCGATGGCCAACTGGCAGGCTGAGGGATGGAAAGAAGCGCCGGTGCCGGTCTGGAATCTGCTCAACTACGCCGCGCTGCAGGAGGGGCGTCATGGACTCGCGGTGTTTAGCGAAGGATTGCGCGAATTTGAGGTAGTGGGTGAGGAGAAAAAAACGTTTGCTCTGACGCTGCTCCGTGGCGTCGGCTTACTCGGAAAAGAGGATCTCTTATTACGTCCCGGCAGGCCGTCAGGAATAAAAATGGCGGTACCGGATTCCCAGATGCGGGGCGTGCTGCACGGGCGCTTTTGCCTGTTTAGTTATAGCGGGACGCCGCTTAACGTTGGCCTGGCTCAGCAGGCGCGTGCCTGGCTGACGCCCGTCCAGTGTTATAACAAAATCCCGTGGGATGCGATGAAGCTCAACAAAGCAGCGTTTACTGTTCCCGATAGCTACAGCCTGTTGAGTATGTCACCGGTTGGCTGTCAGCTTAGCGCGCTAAAAAAAGCAGAGGACAGAGATGAAATCATCCTGCGTTTATTTAATCCCTCTGACAGCGTCAGCTGCGATGCCGCCGTGTCGTTTAGCCAAAGCGTAATGCATTGCCGCGAAACCGGGATGGATGAAATACCCGCTGGCGAGCAGAGCGATACGAAGGGAATTAACGGCGAGTTTCGGCCAGGGCAGTCGCGGACGTTTAGTCTGAAACTGGCCTGAAAGAAGTGATGAGTCAGCGCCAGCAATCCTATGCTGGCGCTGACCGGCCGCTATCAGGATGATGCCAGTGTTTTCAACCAGCGAATTCCGCTTTCCGGCGAGGTCATTACCGGCACCGGCGGGGAAGGGAGCTGCTGTAAAACGCGCGCCATCGAGGCCTGCGCCAGCATCACAACATCTGCCTGGGTAAAGGCGCTCTGTAACCCTTCACTGACGATACGGTCATGAGTATCCATGTCTCCCGCCAGCAGCGCGTGGAATGCCTCCTCCATTAATATAGGCGTGATGGTGCGCGATTTACCGCTCTGCTGCACTTTGCGCTGTACGTAATCCAGCGTTGGCTTCAGCGTGGTTGCCACGGTCGCCAGTACGGCGATCCGCTCACCTTTTTCAATCGCCTCTTCCACCATTGCGCAGTCAATGCGCGCGAGCTGCAGTGGGGTCATAAACTGGCATTGCTCCACCGCAGTACCAATTGAGGAGCAGGCGGTAATAAAGATATCGCAGTCCGCCTTTTCGGCAATATGCACATAGTCGGCGATGCGGGCGGCAATATTGGGCGTCACGCCCTGGGCCTTCATTACCTGCTTGATCATGGATTCTTCCACCAGGTGCATGACTTCAACATCCGGCATGATGTCGGCAATCAGCTGTTGCATCATCGTAAGCGTGGCGGCACTGGTATGCAGCATGGCGACCTTTTTCATTGGGCAATCTCCTTAAGTAACGTTTCCGCGACGGCCAGCGCCGCATCATGATCTTCCTGCGCGGATAAACCGCCTACCGCGACGGCCCCAAGGCATTTTCCTTGGTGCAGAATCGGGATCCCGCCCGGCAGCGCCGTAAACAGCGGGTCGGCAAAATAACCAATATCCAGTTGCTCTTTCTGCAGTCGCTGTAAAAATGCCTGCGTGGTACAGCCCAGGCGGCTACTGGTGCGTGCTTTGCGCTGGGTTAACTCGATGGTTAACAGTTTGGCGTTATCCATCCGCGCAAAGCTGAGTAGTTCGCCATTGGCGTCGCATACGGCTACGCTTAACGGGCGTTTTGCGTAACATGTTTCGGCGAGGTCGAGCGCAGAGGCCACGGCGCGCAGGGCATGCCCCAGAGTGAGAGTTGTCATCGTGATTATCCTTTTGACAGATTTTCGCAAGCGGGTTGAACGGGATCTTTGGCTGCGGCGGCCTGCGCCTGTCTGGCGTCTTTCTTGCGCCAGTAGTTCGCGAGCAGCGAGCCGCTGACGTTGCCAAGCGGAGTCATCACCGCCGAGGCCAGGCCAACCGTTGCCAGTTTGCCCATTGCTGCGGCAAGCCCGGACGCCATGCCGCCGTTTTGCAGGCCGACTTCAAAGGCTACGGTGCGGGCAGACTGTACGTCCATGCGGAAGATCCAGCGGCTCATCAGATAGCCAATCAGGAAGCCGCCGAGGTTATGCATCAACATGGCGAAGCAGAGCAGGAAGCCGACCTGCACCAGGTTCTCGCGCCCGGCTGCGGCTGCGGTGGTCGTAAAGAAAATGATCCCCATCATTGAGATGGTCGGCATGATTTTCTTCACGCCCGCCACGCGGCCATACAGCCAGTTGTAGAACAATGCCCAGACGAGACCGCCTGCCACGAAGTTGAGCACCACCGCGTACATTTGCGCATCGGCGCTGGCGTGACCAAACAGCGTGTCCCAGCCGCCAGCAATCATATACAGCAGCCAAAGAGCGCCGATCCCGGCCAGCATCTGGACGACACGGCGTCCGCGCACGCCCGCATAGGTTTTCAGATAGTCATGCAGAATTGCCGCGCCGATGGGGATCAATACGATTTTCACCACATCCATTACCATTGCGGTGAGCTGGATATCGATCATCGACCCCGCCAGCAGATTAACCCACAGCGGCGTCATCACCGTCGCCGCCAGCGTTGAGACTGCGGCGATCGAGACCGCCAGCGCCAGGTTGGCGTTCGCGATATAGACCATGACGGTAGAGGAGAGTCCGCTTGGGCAGGCGCCAATCAGCAGAATCCCGACCGCCACCTCAGGCGGAAAGTTAAAGATAAGCGTAATGCTCAGGCCGAGCAGAGGCATGATAACGAAGTGGCAGAAGGTGCCAATAAACACCGCCCACGGCATTTTGGCGACGTCAATAAAATCCTGGATCGTTAGCTTAGTGCCCATGCTAAACATGGTGGCCTGAATGACGAGGAACACGATCCATTTATGGGTGATATTGAAACCGCCCCAGACGATCAGATCCGTAGACCAGGTCATGGCGGCGACAAACCCGGCGATGATCCATAGCGTAAACTGATAGCTGCGTAGACCCGGCCAGTAGCCTGCTCCGGCGGCGAATCCGGCGGTGAACATCACCAGCCCGGGCTGCCAGAGCGCCGCGGACTGGATTAGCGCACCGATAATCGCCAGCGCCGCGCCCGCAACGCTGACGCCGAGTCCGGTTTTGTGAATAACAGTGGTCATAGTCATGTTGAAATGTCCTTGCTGTTGTTATTGCTGCCGGGATGGAATAGATAACATGTGCCGCGCAATTTCTGGCGTGGCGACTTTTTTATCCATGCTGCGAATGAGCGTGGCGAGTTTGGCAACCTGCTGGTAATTATGCTGTGCTTTTTCTTCAGCACTTAAATAATAGCTATCCTCAAAGCCGATTCGTACTTCACTGGCCCCCATGCCGACGGCGGCGGCAATAATATCGAAGTTCTTTCTGCCAAAATGAGTAATACCCCATAAGGCATCGCGCGGGATCATGCTACGCAGAGCAATTAAAGCGTCAATGGTTGCTGGCGTACTGCCGCGATGGCCGAGGACGATATTAAAGAGCATGGGTTTTTGGAATTTTATTTTATCTTCAAGGTTCAGGATGTTATTAATCATGCCAATTTCAAAAACTTCAAACTCGGGAATAATATTGCGCTCGACTATTTGCCGGGAGCAATATTCCACGTCCGGACCGGGATTAAAGTACACCGCATCTCCGAGGTTGACGGAACCGACGTTCAGCGAAGCCATCTCTACGCCGGGGCAGGAGAGTGGCGCGCAGCGTTCGGCGATGGACATTGAAGAGACACCGCCGGTAGACGCCTGAATAATCAGGTCTGAATGGCGCATGACGTTATCAATGGTCGCCTGAAAATCGGTGGTATCCGGCGTCAGGCGACCCTGTTTATCGCGAACGTGTAAATGCACGATGGACGCGCCATGCTCAACGCTGGCGAGTATTTCCTGCGCCAGTTCTGCGGGTATAACTCTGGGGCAATCCGCGGCAACGGGTGCCAGCGAAATAATAACAGTATCCGACATATTTTCCTCCGGTACAGAGATATTTAAATTATAGGTAAGGCGTTATCCAGTTTAATGAGTCGGGCCCTGATGTTGACGGTTGATATTCACAGCCAATCCAGCCCTGGTAATTCATTTTTCTAATAAAATCGAATAGCCATGCTTCATTTAATTCACCTGTTCCCGGTTCATGGCGATAGGGGACAGAAGCAATTTGAAAATGTTTAATTAAGGTGAAGTAGCGTTCAATATTTTTTGCCACATTGCCATGAATTTTCTGACAGTGGTAAATATCAAACTGTAAACCGATATTTTTCTTGCCAACCTCTTGAATAATAGATTCGGCCAACGGAAAGCTGTCAATAAAATAACCGGGCATATCCTGCGAATTTAACGGTTCAATCAGCACATCGATTTCCGCTTCAGCCATCATATCGCAGGCGATACGCAGCCGGTTGGTCAGGAGAGTGCGCTGAGCGTGAAGCGTCAGATCGTCGCAGCGCGAACCGGCCATAACGTGAACCCGAGGACAGCCCAGCGCCGTGGCGTAATCACGCGCCACGTTCAGGCTATGGTGAAATTCCGGGTCTCGACCGGGCTGCGCGGCCAGTCCCCGCTCACCTTGTGCCCAGTTACCCGCCGGTGCGTTCATCAGCACCACCGGCAGGGATGTTTCCCGCTGTGCAGCGTGCAAATGCGCCAGCGGGTGCTGCCAGAGAAATAGCCCTTCAACGCCGCGAAAACCAGCCGCCTGCGCCGCCGCAAATCGCGCCGCTATCGGTAAATCTGTAAACAACCAGTCGAGGTTAGCCGCTAACTTCAGCATGGCGCGCACCCTCCCGGTTATCAACCAGATGCAGCTTAACGCCCTGGCTGGCAATAGTTTGCTGGGCGTTTTCCGGTAACCGGTTATCAGAAATAATGTCGGTTAACTGTTCCAGCCCACAGATATGGAACATGCCGTATTTGCCAAACTTACTGCTGTCGCAGACCAGCACCCGACGCCGGGAAACGGTGAGTACCGCTTCTTTAACCGAAGCTTTCCCTTCGCTCGGCGTCGACATACCGCGTTCGGTATCCCACGATGAGGAGCTCAGAAACGCCACGTCAATATTAATGGTGCGCAGAAAACTGGCGGCGCTTTTTCCAAGGCATGAGCGGTTACGCTGATCCACCAGACCACCGGTGTGATAGAGCGTTATGTGCGGCATATCCATCAGATAGTGGCTGATGGAAAAATCGTTGGTTACTACCGTCAGATTGAAACAGTGGCTGGCGGCGACCGCTTTCGCCACTTCAAACAACGACGTTCCGGCATCCAGATACAGCGTTTGTCCGGGCTCAATGAGCATGGCGGCGAGCTGGCCCATTTTACGTTTCACGTCATGATTCAACTCGGCTTTTTCCCGCCATGGCAGCTCGGATTTCAGCAGGTTATTCAGCTTAACTCCGCCGTTAATGGCGATAACTTTGCCTTCTTCTTCCAGCAACTGGATGTCGCGACGCACGGTCATATGCGACACTCTCATCAAATCTGCCAGTTCATTAAATGAGGCGGCATTTTTTTCGTGCACGTAGCGGTAGATAAAATCACGTCGTTGCTCGGGGATCATTATGTCACCTCACGCTTGCCGGGAATGTTCAAGTTCGGCCACCGCTTCTTCTGAGAGCGGAACATAGCCAAGCGGTTTTAACGTCAGCCAGATGCGGGCGCTGTCTTCCAGTTCTTCGGCGTTAAACACCGCCTCACGCAGCGAGCGACCGCTTACTACCGGCCCGTGATTGGCCAGCAGCGCGGCCGTATGGTCTGCCGCGATTTCACTCAGTGCGCTGGCAATGCCCTCATGGCCTGGCTTGAAATAGGGCAGCAGCGGTAACTGACCGACGCGCATCACATAGTACGGCGTTAACGGCGGCAGGCAGTTTTTCGGCGTGGTGCACGGCAGGCAGGAGAGCGCGGTCAGCCATGGAGAATGCAGGTGCACGACCGCGCCGCAGGATGGCCGATGTCGATACCACGCCAGATGCATGGGCACCTCTTTTGAGGGTTTGTCACCGCTAAGATGAACGCCGTTGGCATCCAGCCGACTTAGCGTGGCAGGATCAAGCTCGCCCAGACAAGAGTTGGTCGGGGTCACCAGATAGCCGCCATCCGGCATTTTGACGCTAAGATTGCCGGAACCGCCGCTGCTGTAACCGCGCATAAACAGGGAACGGCCATAGTGGACGAGTAGTTCGCGCAGTTGGTGTTCACTCACCGAATTCATAATGCGTACTCCTGGGCAGTAAAAAAGAAATCGTCGTCACCAAAGTTGCCTGACTTCAGCGCCAGCGCCAGACCGGAGGAAAATACCCACGGCACGCCTGGCGCAATGGCTTTGCCGACGGACAGACGCTTCACCTGCAAGGCTTCCACAACGGTGCCGGAGGTTTCTCCGCCCGCGACGATAAAGGTGTTTACACCCGCAGTCCGTAGCTTTGAACTCAGCCGGGCAAAAGCGTGTTCGATTGCCTGGCTGGCGGCCTGTTCGCCGTGCTCCTGTTGAATACGTTTGAGTACGTCTGGCGGCTGGGTGGCGTATATCAGTGGCGCTAATGAGTCGCTGATATGCGTCATCGCCCAGGTGCTCAGTTCATCGGTGTAGCGTTCGGCATCAGACAGGCAGCGGGACACATCAAGCAAACGAGACGCTGCCGCGGCCTTATAGCGATTAACCTGACGATTGCTCATTGCCGAACAGCTACCGGAGAACACCACCGTTTTGGCAGGCAGTGGAAAAGAGTCCGGCGGCATGGATTGCTGGCCTCCGCTGCAGGCGGCCAGCGCGCCGCCGAGCCCGGAGCCCCCGGCTAACAGAGGGCTGGCATGGAGAGCTTGCGCCAGCGTGTTGAGATCTGCTTCATCCAGCGTATCGACGATAACGTGACGCGTACCTTCAGCCTGAAGTTGGGCCAGGGCGTAAGTGACCGCTTCCACACCTTGACGCAGGGTCGTGAGGTTGATGCAACCAACCGCGCCTGGCGTTTGCGCGCTCAGCAGGCGCGGCAGGCTGGCATCGTTCATTGGATTGAGCGGATGCTTTTCCATCCCGGATTCGTTAAGCAGTACACCGTGTACAAAAAGATGACCATGCACCACCGTGCGTCCGTTTTGCGGCAGAGCGGGGCAGTGGACGATCAGCGGAACCTGCAGGTCGTTCATCAATGCATCGCTGACCGGGCCAATATTGCCTGTTGGCGTGGAGTCAAACGTCGAACAATATTTAAAATAAATCTGGCGGACACCTGCATTTTGTTTCAGCCAGCGGGCACAGGCCAGGGATTGGGCGACGGCCTGTTCTGCGGGTAATGAGCGGCTTTTCAGCGAGATGACGATAGCGTCAACCTCTTCATTCCAGCATTGCGCGGTATCGGGCATACCGGGCAGAAGCGCGACGCGCCACCCCTGCTGCGCCATAAAGCTTGCAATGTCCGTTGCGCCGGTAAAATCGTCGGCGATAACGCCTGTGGTGACGGCCATGGATCAACTCCGTTCAGATTGTTTGCTAATTGAACATATTATTCAGGAGGGCCTTTCACATTCACATGATGATTATCACAAATAAGCACATCATCGATTCAGATTAAAAACGGGTAATTTATTGAAAATAATGAGGTTAGGTGTTGAGTGTTGCGAAAAGAGTCTCACAAGAGAGTGTGAAGATTCGTTAATCTTTGAGAAAGCAAAGTCGCGGTGTGCTGCAGAGTATTATCGTGGTCGCTATAATTTTCTTGCCAATTGATCATAATCATCTGCACAAATGAGATTATTTTTTGCGGTAAGCATCATTCTTTCCTGAGGCTAATTTTTGCATATTAGCGGCCTTAATATTATTAATGCCGGAGGATAACGTGCCGCTGAAAATCCAGGATGACTATTTACACCGTTTTTTCTCTATCGCAGAACTCTTCTCCCGAGCCACTGGGTTAGCCACAGTCGTCGTTGATATTAACGGTATAGCGTTGTCTGAATGTCATAATTTTAATTCGTTTTGCACATTAATGCGTGCGGATGAGCGCTATCGAGCAGGTTGCCAAAAGTGCGACAAGTACTGTGCTTTTGAGGCATTAAAACAGCTTAAACCCAGAATACTCACCTGTCATGCAGGGCTAAGCCTGTTCTCGATGCCATTAATTCATGAGGGACACCTTTACGGTTTTATTATCTGCGGGCAGGTGCGGGTGAAGTATCAGGAATATAAAACTATCGCTATTGATAACAAAAACTCATGGATTAATAACCCCGAAATTAAAGCTGAGTGGGGCCAGTCTGCGATGGTGGATAATAATGTACTGGTGGCGTCAGCAAATTTGTTAAGTTTTATTGTTGATAATTTTGAGAAAGAACAATTGATCTCTGAGAAGATTGTAGTTCCGGCAACCCGTTACGCTCATCATTATTTCACTGAGCCTTCACGTCACGAGAAAAAACTTATGGCGGCGCTGCGTTATATTGACGAGAATTTGTATGGTGAATTGTCTCTGGAATCTGTCGCGGCTCATGTGTGCTTAAGCGCGAACTATTTCAGCCGGTTTTTCAAGAAACGCCAGGGTGTTAATTTTAAAACCTGGGTGAGTCAGAAAAAAATGCAAAAAGCAGGGGAGTTATTACACGATCCGGTTCATTCCATAGACAGTATTGCCAGGAAACTGCAATACGCGCAAACCAGTTACTTTTGCCGCGTTTTCCGGGCGGCGCATCAAACGTCGCCCCAGTCTTTTCGTCACGCCAGACTTTCGCAGTAAAGATTGTCTGGCAGCGTGATGGCTTCAGGTATAAAAGAGAGCCGATCGCTCAGGGTCACCACATCTCCGATTACAATCAACGCCGGTGGAACAATATTAGCTTCCTGTGCCTTGCTCAATAATGAACCGAGCGTGCAGGTCAGGCGACGTTGATTTTCTCGGGTCGCGGACATAATTAGCGCGGCGGGCGTGTCTGCTGATTTTCCGCCCATCAACAGCTCTTCACAGATAAACGCCAGATTGGCGATACCCATGACGATGACCAACGTGCCGTTAAGTTTCGCCAGTTGACGCCAGTCCTGCTGCTGATTGCCTTCCCGCGTGTGGCCAGTCACCACGTGAAAGCCGGAGGCAAAATCGCGATGCGTCACCGGGATACCGGCATAGGTCAGGCCGCCAATCGTAGAACTAATACCCGGTACAACTTCAAAAGGGATGCCCATTTCAACCAGATCCTCAACTTCTTCAGCCCCACGGCCAAATACATACGGATCGCCACCTTTGAGGCGCACAATGTTGTGGTGTGTTTGGGCATACTGGACCAGCAGTGCGTTGATTTCACCCTGGGGAACGCAATGGAAGCCTGGATTTTTGCCGACATTGATAAGCAGGCAGTCAGGTAATGCCCATTCCAAAAATTTAGGATTGACCAGCCGATCGTAAATAATGACGTCGGCCTGTTTAATGCAGATCATTGCTTTGAGGGTCAGTAATGAAATATCACCAGGACCTGCTCCAACGAGCCAGACCTTTCCGAAAGTTTTCACAATGTGTCCTTTATCACGTCTGTCAAAAAATGGCACAAACGACATCAATAAATGATTAAAAGCAGTCGTTTGCCCGTAAGTTATAACGTGAAATTATCCAGGATTAGCGCATGGATAATATTGATTAATCTCGCAAAGTTTTTTCTGCAATAAACAAGAAGACTTGAAAAATTATTAAGAACTTATTGGCACTATTTACTTAGGTTTAACCTTATTTAAATTGTGTTTATTGTTGTGCTTGAGTATTATTGGTTAATATTTATCCGCCATCAGTGTGAGCAAATCATGGATTGGATCAATGACATCAATGGAGAAAATAAAATATAACTCTCGGTGCTTATCTGGGTGCCTTGAATTATTTTTTATAAATTAAACTATTTTTGTACGCTGCATATGGAAGAGGTTATGAGAGGAAAAATACCCAAGACGGAGTTGCTGGTAACTTTTGAAGTGGTTGCGCGTCACGAAAGTTATACCCGGGCAGCTGAAGAGTTGGCGTTAACACAAAGTGCTGTTTTCCGCCAGGTGAATGCACTGGAGGATTTTCTTAATACCGCGCTATTTAATCATGCCAAAAAACGTATTTTTTTAAATGCGGCCGGCAAACACTATTTAAGTATCGTTAAAGAAACGTTAAATAAACTCGAGCGCGATACGACCACAATAATGACCTGGCAACCGACCGTACAGGTTATTGAGCTGGCGGTAAATCCGACGTTCAGTACGCATTGGTTGATCCCCAACCTGCGCGAGTTTAACAAACTCAATCCTGATATTATCGTGAACATCCATTCGCTGGCGAATATCGGTGATTTTCTTAATCGTGAGTATGATGCGGCAATTATGCGCGAAGATTTCTACTCACCGTGGTCAGAGGTTGAGTACCTGTTTGAAGAGGAAATTCTGCCAGTATGCAGCCGCTGTCTGCTGGCTGAACCGGAACGGAAACTGTCAGTCCACGAACTGCTGAACGAATACCCGCTGTTGCACCAGAGTACGCGAATCAAAGGCTGGCAGGAATGGTTTGCGCTGTCCAACGTCAGCAGCCCGCTGGTAAATAAAGGCCCGAGATTTGATCTGTTGTCGATGTTGATTGCGGCGGTCCGTTCTAATCTGGGGGTTGCGCTGCTTCCTCGTTTTGCCATTCAGCACGATCTGGACAATGGAGATATGGTCATTCCTTGCGATGTTCCGATGCGCACCGGGAACCGTTTCATTATGACGTGGCGTGAAGAGAAATCGGAGTCTGCGCATTTACAGACATTTCGTAACTGGTTGCTCAGTAAGTCCGTGGTGTCGGCTACCTGATGGTGGTTTGCGCTTTATCAGGCCTACAACGATTGGTAGGCCGGATAAGACGCGTTAGCATCGTTATCCGGCAAAAGAACGGCTACCAGTCGATTCCAATCTGTGCCTGAATCCCGCGGTCAAACGCGTGCTTGACCGGGCGAATTTCACTGACCGTATCGGCCAGTTCCAGTAACAGCGCATGGCATCCGCGCCCGGTCACGATGACGCTTTGCTCCACAGGGCGATTTTCGATGGCGCTGATAACCTCCTGGGTGTCCAGATAGTGGTAAGCCAGCATGTAGGTGAGCTCATCCAACACCACCAGATCGTACTGCGGATCAGCCAGCATGCGCTTACTTTCCTGCCAGACTACCGTTGCCGCCTCGATATCCGCTTGCCGATTTTGGGTTTCCCAGGTAAATCCGGTGCCCATAATATGAAATTCGACACCGAGCGGTTGCAGCGTGTTGTACTCGCCATTATCCCACTGGCCTTTAATAAACTGCGCGATGCCAACGGTTTTTCCGTGACCAACCGCGCGCGTTGCCGTACCAAAGGCTGCGGTGGATTTTCCTTTACCGTTGCCGGTGAAGACAATCAGGATCCCTTTCTTCTCCGTTGCCGCCGCCACGCGGGTATCAACCTGTTCTTTCAGTTTCTGCTGACGCTGGCGGTGTCTGTCATTATTGGCTCGCGCTTCCATGGTGACTCCTTAATGTCCTGCCGGACAGGTTGCGCAGCGGTGCTGCTGCTCAAACTGGCTAAAGAAGTTATTGCCTTTGTCATCCACTAATACGAAGGCCGGCATATTTTTAACTTCCATCATCCACACCGCTTCCATTCCCAGCTCGGGATATTCAAGGCAGTGCAGGCTCTTCACGTACTGCTGCGCCAACAAGGCTGCGGCGCCGCCAATGCTGCCGAGGTTAAAACCACCATGTTTGCGACACGCATCCGTGACTTGCGCGCTGCGGTTGCCTTTCGACAACATGATCAGACTGCCGCCCGCGGCCTGGAAAGCATCGACGTAACCGTCCATGCGCCCGCCGGTTGTAGGACCGAGCGAACCGCAGGCCAGATTACTGGGGGTTTTAGCCGGGCCCGCGTAATAGACGATATGGTTTTTCATGTAATCTGGCATCGGTTCGCCGTTATCCAGGCGCTCTTTGATTTTGGCATGCGCGATATCGCGAGCCACAACAATCGGGCCGTTTAACGATAAACGCGTCCCAATTGGCAGAGTGGTGAGATCCTGCAGGATCTCGCGCAGCGGACGATTCAGATCCAGTTGTACGGTCTGGGCGCCATTTTCCACCCGCTGTGAGTCGGGAATAAATTTGCCCGGATTATGCTCGAGTTTTTCCAGCCAGATTCCGTGTTTGTTGATTTTGGCCTTGATGTTGCGGTCGGCTGAGCAGGAGAGAGCCATGGCGATAGGGCAGGAGCCGCCGTGGCGTGGCAGGCGGATCACCCGGATATCGTGGGCAAAGTATTTGCCGCCAAACTGCGCGCCGATGCCAAACTCGCGGCTGGCGTTAAGCAGCTCGGCTTCCAGCGCCGTATCGCGGAATGCCTGACCCAGTTCGTTCCCGCTGGTGGGCAGGTTATCGTAATATTTAGTTGAAGCCAGTTTAGCAACTTTCAGCGTCTGGTCGGCGGACAAGCCTCCAACGACGAAAGCGATGTGATACGGCGGGCAGGCGGCTGTACCCAGTGATTTCATTTTTTCGATCAGAAACGCGGTGAGCTTTTCCGGCTGCAGAATAGATTTGGTTTCCTGGAACAGCGCCGCTTTGTTAGCAGAGCCGCCGCCTTTGTTGACGAACAGGAAACGGTATTCATTACCCGGCGTGGCGCTGATGTCGATTTGCGCCGGCAGGTTAGTCTGGGTATTGACCTCGGTATACATGTCCAGCGGGGCATTTTGCGAGTAACGCAGGTTGTTTTCGGTGAAGGTGGTGTACACGCCTTTGCTTAATGCTTCTGCGTCATCGCCGCCGGTCCAGACATGCTGTCCTTTGCAGGCCACAATGGTTGCCGTCCCGGTATCCTGGCAGTTGGGCAGGACGCCTTTGGCCGAAACCTCAGCATTGCGTAGCAGTTGCAATGCGACGTACTTATCGTTACTGCTGGCCTGCGGATCGTGCAGAATGCTGGCTATCTGTTTTAAATGTCCGGCGCGCAGGAAAAATGAAGCCTCATAAAATGCCTGCTGGGCTAATAAGGTTAGCGCTTCTGGCGCAACCTTAATCACTTCCTCTCCGTCTAACTCCGTTACCGCAACGTGCTGGTTACTCAGTAATTCATATTCGGTATTATCTTTACTCTGAACAAAGAGTTCCTGCCAGACAAATGGTTTAGACATGTTTACATCTCACCTTTTAGTTAATATGTCGGATGGCGCTCACGCCATCCGTAATTGCTTAATGCGCTAAAAAGACATTGGCTTTTGTCGCTTCGGCGACATATTCGATCGTTTTCTGGGCGCGAACGCTGTTACCGGCTTCATCCAGCGGCGGAGAATAGACGGCAATCGCATATTCGCCCGGGACAACGGCGACCATTCCGCCGCCGACGCCGCTTTTTGCCGGGATGCCCACGGTGTAGAGCCATTTACCGCTGCCGTCGTATAGTCCGGCAATCGCCATTTCTGCCAGCACCTGCGGAACATATTTTTCATTCAGCAACTGCTTGCCGTTGAATGGAGATTTGCCTTTGTTCGCCAGTACCGCCCCCATTTTGGCCAGTTGCTCAACGGTGATATCCACCGAGCACTGACGGGTATAAATTTCGACAGCTTCGTCGGTATTGCCATAGAAGCTGTTATAGGATTCCATCAGCTTCGCCAGTGCCTGATTGTGCTGGTTGGTTTCCATCTCGGATTTAAAGACCGGCTCATTAACCGTGAGCGTGGCGTCGGCCCAGACGTTCAGGTTGTCGAGGATTTTGTTCCAGCGATCGGTTTTGTCTTTGGCTTCAATCAGGCTAACGGTGCTCATCGCCCCGGCGTTTACCAGCGGGTTCTCAGGTGCGCCTTTGGTCAGCTCAACCGCTAAACCGGAGTTGAAGGGCATGCCAGTGGCATTGGCCCCGAGTTTGTCCAGCACCACCTGAGGGCCGTGCTGTTCCATGGCGAGCGCCATGGTGAAGACTTTGCTCAGGGATTCCATGGGGAAGGGTTTGTTAACATCGCCAACCTGGTAGATCTTGCCGTCCACCGTGGCAATGGTGATGGCAAAGTTATTCGGGCTGTAGGTCGCCAGGGCAGGGATGTAGTCGGCGACTTTTCCATCGTGGTTACTTTTATATTTTTGATGTGCCTGGTCGATAAGCTTTGCGTAATCCGGCGTGGTTTGCGCGAGAGTCGTTGCGCTAAACAAAACGCTGAAGGAAAAAATACTCACGCCGAGAAGAGTTTTAGTCATGGTGCAATCCTGTTGGTGTGCTCATCATGGTGCCGGATGGCGGCTTACCGCCTTATCCGGCCAACGGATAGTTAAACGTTATGTAGGCCGGATAAGCGTAAGCGTCATCCGGCAATAACGTCGTATCAGGACAACGCGACTTCTGTTTCGGTAACCGGACGTTCTTGTTCCGGGGTCTTCACTGGTGCAGTGCCACGACAACCCTGGCCGAAGTGTTCACCTTCCCAGCGACCTACAATGGCAGCACCCATTGCGTTACTCATGACGTTGGTAGCAGAACGACCCATATCAAGGAACGGATCGACGCCCATCAACAGGATCAGACCAGCTTCAGGAATGTTGAACTGGTTCAGGGTTGCGGCGATAACCACCATTGATGCACGCGGTACGCCCGCCATCCCTTTAGAGGTCAGCATCAGGATTAACAGCATGGTAATTTGCTCGCCCATGCTCAGCTCAATGTTGCACGCCTGAGCAATAAAGACGGTGGCAAATGAGCAGTACGCCATGGAGCCGACCAGGTTAAAGGAGTAACCGATAGGCAGAACGAAGCTGGCGATTTTTGAAGAAACGCCGAATTTTTCCAGCTTGTCCAGGGTGCCAGGGAAGGCGGCTTCTGAGCTGGAGGTAGTAAAGGCCAGCAGTGCAGGCTCGAGGATTGATTTGGTCAAACGCGCGATGCAAGGCCCGACTATCATGGTTGACAGGCCAATCAGGATTGCCCACAGCATACCCAGGGTCAGATAGAATTCACCCATGAAGATCCCGGCGCTGACCATCACACCCAGACCACGTTCGGCAATCAGACCAGAAATAGCGGCAAAAACGGTCAATGGTGCAAATAGCATGACGTAGCCCGTCAGCTTCAGCATCACGTGTACCAGTGAATCCAGAACCTTCACGATAGGCTCGGCTTTTTCACCAATCGCGGCCAGGCTGCAACCGAGGAAAATTGAGAACACCACGATCTGCAGAATTTCGTTACGCGCCATCGCATCGACAATACTGGTCGGTACCGCGTGCGAGATAAACACTTTCAGCGTGAATGGCTCTGACTTAACGGCGGCAACGGCCCCGACGTCATGTGGCACGAAGTTGATCCCCGCGCCTGGCTGGAAGATGTTAACGATAACCAGACCCAGTGCAATTGACACCAGAGAGGCGCAAATAAACAGGAAGAAGGTTTTCGAAAATATACGTCCCAGCGTTTTGGCATCGCCCATTTTGGCAATACCAACAACCAGAGTTGAAATAACCAATGGCGCGATAATCATTTTTACCATGCGTAAGAATATGGTGGTAAAAATAGAAATATCTGCTGCATAGGATTTTGCTGTTTCAGCCGCGGCCATATTATTTATGGCCACCCCGGCAATCATGCCGAGTATCAGGCCTAATATGATCATCTTCGTTAAACTTATTTTCTTCATGTGTACTCCATCGGATAAAGGCTGGTAATTGGAATTGTGTAGGGTGGTGTGCGCCTGAGCCTGGACAGCAGCTCAGACGCACGCCTGTTGTGACCAACCGCATGAATAATTCGAAGCACTGTGATACCGCTGAATTCTGTGCTCCAATGGTTGTTATTGTGTTTTTTGTTACAAGTCGAACTCAATACTTAATAATGGAGCGTGTTGCTGAGCACCATAAACATCATTATCACCGACGTTGCCGGAAATAATATCGCGCGGCATGACGATTTTTACGGCATTCGCCGGATCGAACCACACGATATTGTGAATAAAATCAGGTTCAACATTATATAAACTGGCAATAAGCTGCGGTGTTAATTGCTCGCAGGCTTTTACCCGCTGATAGTCTTCCCTGGTTTTAAATAAAATATCTAAAACCAGTTCGTACGGTCCGGCGTTTTTGGAGCGAATAACCTGCGCCAGTGAACAAATTGAGTGTTTCATGCCTGAACTCCTTCTGGCGTCACCTGTTCAATGTGGAAATCAAATCGCAGCGCATCGCTCGCTTCAATCAGGTGATAGATCGAGAACTCATACACCGGTCCACTTTGAATATCAGATGGCGAGAACGGGAAGGCGAGGTTGCCCGCAGTCGCAATGCGATTTTCATAGCCGTAGTGCAGCAGGGTAGAGCGTACCAGCGAGCAAACGCTGTTGGCGATATCCTGCGTCGGCGCAACGACATCCAGTAAAATCCCCAGCTCATGACCGGCGGTTTTCATCGGTTCATGGTTGCCCATCACACCGTTCTTACCATACAGGTGGAACGTCATGCGGATACTGTCGTCATTCAGTGAGAGGTTACGCTCCACGCTTGCCTGTACCTCTTCGAGAATGGTGTCAATCCCGGCAATCATAATTGGGTCGCGCGTTCCGGCGATGGTCAGGCAACGGAAGCCAACCTGACGCGCGCCTTCCAGTTTCAACGCATACGGTGTTTCTTCATGACGTGAACCACTGACATACACTTCGCCCTCGTTAACCTGGGTAAAGGTGCACGCTTTCAGGTTCAGCACGCCGCCTGGTCCTGGCAGGAAGTACGGATCGGACTTCTCATACAGGGTGTGCGCCGCAGCGGAAGTTTCAGTGAACTTACGCTTGGGATTGAACGCCTTCAGCGTAAAGCCGTTGTCATCAATGATCCCCATCGCACAATCTGAGCCGGAGCCAGGGGTGGCAGCAATGGCAGCACACTCAAGGATCTTCCCGCAATGAAGTGCCAGACCTTCATCAAAGCCCTGCATTATTGGCAGCGCGGCGAAGCAGGCCGGATCGTAGGCACGTCCGCCCAGAACCACCTGCGCGCCAGCTTCGAGCGCACGCTGAAAAGGCTCGACGCCCATCTGCGCGACAATGTAGGTGCTCTCTTCAATTGCATCGTGAGTCAGTTCAGGCACAAAATCGAGCGCGGTGATTTTGCCGTTATCCAGCGCCTGATGAACGATTTCTTTGTCGACATCAGACGGGATTAACGCCATTGAGAAGGACAGTTTTTCTTCCTGTGCGATCTCATGGATTATCTGGCGACACCACTCCAGATGCGGAGCTGCGCCAGAGCCACCAGCCGTGCCGATCACTACCGGGATGTTGTTCTTCACGCCTGCCACGATCATATAGCGCAGATCGCGTTTCACACCGGCCCGGTCGGTAAAGGGTTTACCCGCCCCCAGATAGTGGGGGCCTGGATCGGAGGAACCTGCGTCAACAGCAATAAGATCCGGTGACTCTTCCATGGCTTTACGAAAACTTTCTTCCGGGAAGCCATAACCCAGGATAGCCGTAGGCGATAAGATCTTAAATGTGCGTGCCATCTCTTAATCCTTAGTTTGCAACAGCGCGATGGTGCGGTTCATTTCGTTAAACACGATGTTGAGACCTTCATCGAAACCCATACCCGGCTTGATCAGCATGCGCATTGGACGCGCAGCCAGCGCGACGTGTACGCAGGTACGCGCACTGATTTCCGTTTCGTTACAGGTACCGCCCTGATAGGCTTCCATTCCGTGTTTGTTGCAATACAGCACTGCATCGACGATGTTGTGAATACCGCCCAGATCCGGGGTCTTGATCTGCACCATGTGGCAACTGCCCGCGTCGGTGAAGTCCACGATATCCTGATAGGTGTTACACCATTCATCCGCAACAATTTTCACGCCGGAACCCAGACGGGTAAGCTCCTGAGTGATCTCGGTGAGCATGCGGATCTGATCCGGCTTGTTACCGGCATCTACCGGGCCTTCAATGTACAGCGGCAGGCCTTGAGCTTCGGCTTCCAGGCTGGCGATATATTCGGCGCAACGCACCGGATCCATATCGAAGATCAGACCGATGGTGCCGTAGACATCAATATGCAGCGTCGGGTGATAGGTTTCGTTGGTGCGCAGGCTCAGGATGCGGTTAGACAACCAGCGGACGTACTCACGCAGTTTTTCGCCTTTGAAGCCCAGCTTCTCTTCTACGTTATTGATCAGCGCATGCGGCAGGACGTCCACACCTTTGAGGATCATCTTGTCGACGGCGATATAACGGTCGTCGCCGCTCTGGCCAAATAATGGAATGGCTTCCGGGACGCACGGCAGTTGCCATTCATCACAAACCACTTCTGCTTTCAGACGACCGGTAGCCAGTGCCGCCGCGTCGAGCAGCGCCTGAGACAGACCATAACGTACGGCGGTATGCAGCAGATGGCCGTCAATACGCAGTTCGTCAAAGAAACGGGCGTTGGTCAGGAACGAATCAACGTCGCGGCCTTCCAGCAGCGGTTTGATGTGATCGTTAAGGAACGGAATGAAGTTTTCAGCCAGGAACAGCGGATCGCGTCCACCTGCACCTGAATATTGCACTGCTGCACAATCGCCCACCGCTACCGCGCCGTTTTCCAGAATCAGCTGTACGGATACGCATTCACCCGCCTGACGAACAGACGTAAATCCAGGCGTTACCGGAGCGCCGGTATAGATAAACCCGTCATGACCGGCGCCGTTTTTGATGGCCTGCTGATCGTCAAAATAAAATGAGGAGTAGCCAGCTGTGAAAAGGGCCTGTTTAATTTTCATTATGGTCTTCCTATTAATTTACTGTGGGATACGGCGTTGATGTCATCAATGACCATCTGGAAAGAAGGCTTGCGGCCTTCGAAATGCGCGCGCTCTGCGACGTAGTCGTGGTGCAGGGCGAGAATGTCTTTCGGCAGCGGAACGGAGCCGGCTTCGAGAATACGGATGGCGCCTGTGTTATCGCGAACAGGCAGGATCTTACCGGCGTTACAGGCGGCAGGCGCGAAAGGTACATCCAGTACGCCTGCTTCAAAGGCCAGCACTGTACCGCGCGCAATGTCGCCATTGCCCAGTTCGAAGACTTTCTTCAGCACCGCGCGGACTTCGCTCTTAATCAGATCAACTTCCTGCTCCACGGCAGCGCACTGCGGGAATTTCTGGTCGCTGACCATGTTGAGCATCTGGCGTGAAGCTTTCAGACCCTGGGCGTTCGCTGCCGCCGTTGGGATACCGAACGCTTCGTGCGGGCTTTTGGTGATCACTTTGGTGGCACCTGACATACCGGCAACCGCTGCGCCCCAGGCGATAACGGAGAAGGCTTTTGCTTCATCTTCCGGGAATCCGCCCATCCACTGGTGGAAAACGGTACTCAGTTCGTAATCGTCAAAGCCGTGGTTATGGAAATATTCGTGGGAAAGTTCGCGCAGCGCCTGAATCGCTGCAATATCCTGCGTTAGGCTACCGACCTGGCCGTAGCCAACGGTAATTGACTTGACGCCTTGTTCCAGAGCCAACAGACCTTCGATAATCGCCACCGAGTGGGACATAAACGGCGGGATCAGGGTGCCGGTCAGTGGGCCAAATGGTTCACGGTTGATACGAATACCGTTCTCTTCGTACAGGCCCATCAGGCGGTCGCAGTACTGCCAGTCGCGGATGGATTTTTCCAGAGTGACACGTTTAGCGTAAGGAATGTTGTAGGAGATGCCGCCGCCTTCGTAGCTGGTAAAGCCACTGGCCATGGCGATTTCTGCCAGCAGGCGCGCATCCGGCGTGCCGTGACGAACCTGGATCGGTTTTTCCAGCGCTTCAGTCATACGACGGCAGGCAGCAACCCCGTGATTGACGACCGGTAAACCATTCAGCTTGGAAGTACCTGCTTCGATAGATTTCTGGATCCCGACGGCGGCTTCTTCATAGCGGTTCAGACGGGTATAGGCATCGATAGTACTCGGCAGGAGGTCGCACTCTTCCTGCAATGTTTTGAGCAGCGCAATATGCTCATCCATTAATGCTACGCCTGCGCGCGGCTGGCTCAGGGTTTTCCCTTCCTGATCGGCCTTCAGCAGAGCAAGGGAGAAGCGCTTTTTATCCGGAATTGATTGCTGGTACTTCACGCCATCTTCGAAGTTCTCAACGTCTTTGCCGGTTTCCCAGGTTTGTAATACCTGATGCCTTTCGGTCATGAATTCGTCATGGGTCAATTTTTTATTTCGAAGTTCCATTCGTAGCTGCCTTAAGTTTTATAGGGTTAAACACTGAATGCTGGTGCGAGCAGCGGCTTGCGGGTACAGCCTGGCGACGTTTGCCAGTAGCGGGAGCAGGCCATTTGAATCGCGGTAATACTCAAACTGATTCGGTAACAAAATTCTTTTACCCTGGTCGTCCAGCTCCCGGTATTTGAGCCAGTTTTGGATATCGAACTGGCTGGCGCGAGAGAGCCATCCCCCTGAACCGACGACTTTGCGTACGGTGGTGAGATCGCGACCCATCTGTAAATCCACGTTACCCACGCAGGTGCAAACCTGCTTTTTAGTGCCCGCGTGGCGCTCAGCGGCATAGCCCACGCACAAACCTGCCAGCAGGGTGTCGAAATACTTCTCCTCCTCGCTGAGCGGCAGGTAATCCGGTTGCCCAACCAGATGACGCAGGTAGCGGTAAAACGCTTCCTCGCGCTGCGGTTGTTGGGCGAAGATGACTTTCACCATATCCTGCGTGCTTTCTCCCACCACGACGGCGGAAACGCGCATTCCCAGGTCGCCTTCAACGGTACGTTTGACGAACGGTTCAGGAACACCATGCAGGACGGTATCGGGGGAGAGGGTATTCGCGCTGGCCGAATAGACATCCGTGGTGGCTCCGCCCATATCAATCAGCATGAATTCCTTCCATGCGCTGTCGTAATCGCTAATGGCTTTGACTAACTCATATACCGTCCATGGCGTCGGCATTGGCTCTTCACCGGTTTCGCCGACGATGACGTCCAGACCTTTACCTTTGACAATGCGTGACAAGAACACATCGCAAATCGCCTGGCGCGCGGCAAACGGATTCGGGTGATCGAGGTCAGGCAGAATGTTGTCTACCGTGGTCAGATCTTTATGTCCCAGAATCGTTTGTATTTCGTCCTGAATGTCCCGATTTCCAGCGTAGATAATGGCGCAATCAAGCGTTGAGCCTGCCAGCGCATGCGCATTCGCCAGGCCGTAGCTTTCTTCGCCACCGTCAGTACCGCCGGTAAACAACAGAATGTCTGGCGGTGATGATTCCAGCTCCTGGATGTCATGCCGGTTCAGTTTGTACGAATAATATTGCGCGATTTTCGCTCCTGCCGAATGGGCGGTAACTTTTGCTGATTCCAGCGTAATGGAAGGCACCAGCCCCATTGCTGCAACGGCGAGTCCACCCTTGGCCGAGGAGGAGTATTTCAACTGCACTTCACCACTTTTCAGTAACGGGCGAGCATCGGCAACGTTCAGCACCTGATTCAGGCTGGCAAAAAAACCGTCTGCCAGATGATGTGTGGTGGTTGGGGTCAGGACATGGTTTACCAGGGTTAATTCTTCGCCTTCATGGGCGAAGAGGGCAGCCTTGGTCCATGTCGAGCCGATATCGACAGAAACTGTTTGCATCAGATAGCCTCTTCCAGGCAACGCTGCTCGAGGCCATTGTGTTGGCGAATATCATTGGTGATAAGCGCGCAGACATCTTCCAGGTCGTGGCTCGGTGCGAAGACGCGGTTAAAACCCATCTCCTTAAACTTCACTTCCACATCGCCGAAGTCATGTTTACCAACTACCAGGTTGCCACCGACGTACAGCAGAATGTCGCCGAGGCCGCGTTCGATGCAGCGCTCACGTAACCCGAGGCAGTCAATGTCGCCATGACCGTAGATAGAGGACACCACGATGGCATCGGCGCCTGTTTCAATCGCGGCATCAATATATTCATCCTGGCTCACCATCACCCCGAGGTTGATTACGTGAAAATCATGAGCAGTAAAAACGCGATCCAGAACTTTATTACCTACTGCATGGCAGTCAGCACCGATGACGCCAATAACAAGTGTAGATTTCTTCATGGGTAATCCTCTGTAGGGCTGATGGTCAATAAGTGAAAATTATTTTCTAATATTTAGAACATGGCTTGTGACAACCTCTTAATAAGGTCGGAGTTTCTGTGTAAGCGGAAAAGGAAGCAATTGATCTATTTTCAAAATATCCTGCGCAAAATGATTGTTATATTTTTTATTTATAAAAATCCTTGTTTATCATATGGTTGGGTGTTGTTTTTGCGTTTTTTTTTAATTCACCAGGAAAATGAAGAATAAATGACTTGCCATGTTTGTGATCGAAATCTTATTTTGTTGTGCGTCTCATTCATGTGTCATTTTTTATAATTTAAAAAATTATCTTTACTAAATAACTTGTGAACGGGATAACGGTTTTTTATTTTTTAATCTTATATGACATAATTATATTTTGTTAAATTTAAGATAAAAATGATAATGAATTGTTTGTGGCATATTTAAACGTTGCCACATAAGAGAAAAAGAGAAGTGAGTGATAACTTTCAGTGATGCTTTAAGCGAAACGCCTGCGCTGTGCTGAGGAACGTCAAACCCAATGCGTCTGTCAATGAGGGACGCTTTCGCTTCCATTTGAGATAGTTACATCTTGGTGTTAATTATAAGTAAAAATTAAATGAATAATTTGTATGAAATAACAATTCCATGACTTGCTAAACAAAAAACTGTGAGCTACCCGGCAATAGTGACTCTTTATCTGCTGGCAATTTTGTCAGTCGGGCGGGTTAAAAGATCGTGTAGATTTAAATAAATATCCTATCATTTGTAGTAACGGCAATTACTCATTGAAAAACATACCGTTAACATGGCGTTCACTAGTCGCCTGACTGTTAAACACTATTAACATTAAATTTGAAAATTGATTTAAATCAATGTTTAAAACTTGGTAAACGGCCACAAAAGAGGTTAAATTGCTGCAGATCAAATTGGTCTGAAAGTGATAAATTAGCTATAAATTGATCACTATCGAAAAATGCAAATTTACCTCGATAAAAACCTGTTTATTGTAAGGATTTTACGGCGTAATATAATTGCGGGATCAATTTGAGTGTTTTATTAACATGTTTGTAACCTTTCATCATTGTCCTTTCTTCAAATGAGAAGAAAGAGCAGCGGCGGAGGGAAGCAGATAAATTTGTATTGGGGCATGCGTGTGACCCTTTCTAACGGGGTTCACTCTCGGAGTCTTCATGCGATGAGCAAGGAGTCATGATGTTAGATATAGTCGAACTGTCGCGCTTACAGTTTGCCTTGACCGCGATGTACCACTTCCTGTTTGTGCCACTGACGCTAGGTATGGCGTTCTTGCTGGCCATCATGGAAACGGTCTACGTCCTTTCCGGCAAACAGATTTATAAAGATATGACCAAGTTCTGGGGCAAGTTGTTTGGTATCAACTTCGCTCTGGGTGTGGCAACCGGTCTGACCATGGAGTTCCAGTTCGGGACTAACTGGTCTTACTACTCCCACTATGTAGGGGATATTTTCGGTGCGCCGCTGGCGATCGAAGGTTTGATGGCCTTCTTCCTCGAATCCACCTTTGTAGGTCTGTTCTTCTTCGGCTGGGACCGTTTGGGTAAAGTCCAGCATATGTGCGTCACCTGGCTGGTGGCTCTGGGTTCTAACCTGTCCGCACTGTGGATTCTGGTTGCGAACGGCTGGATGCAAAACCCAATCGCCGCGGATTTCAACTTTGAAACCATGCGCATGGAGATGCTGAGCTTCTCTGAACTGGTGCTCAACCCGGTAGCACAGGTGAAATTTGTTCACACTGTGGCATCTGGTTATGTTTGTGGCGCGATGTTCGTTCTGGGGATCAGCTCCTACTATATGCTGCGCGGTCGTGACTTCGCGTTTGCTAAACGTTCTTTTGCAATCGCCGCCAGCTTTGGTATGGCTGCTATTCTGTCTGTTATCGTTCTGGGTGATGAATCCGGTTACGAAATGGGTGACGTGCAGAAAACCAAACTCGCTGCTATTGAAGCAGAATGGGAAACGCAGCCTGCACCGGCTTCCTTTACCCTGTTCGGTATTCCGGACCAGGATGCGCAGGAAAACCATTTTGCGATTCAAATTCCTTATGCGCTGGGCATCATTGCCACCCGCTCTGTTGATACACCGGTCATTGGTCTGAAAGACCTGATGGTGCAGCACGAAGAGCGCATCCGTAACGGGATGAAAGCGTATCAACTGCTGGAAGAACTGCGTGCAGGAACTACCGATCAGGCCGTTCGCGACCAGTTCAACAGCATGAAGAAAGACCTGGGTTATGGTCTGCTGCTGAAACGCTATACGGATAACGTCACCGACGCGACCGAAGCGCAAATTCAGCAGGCAACGAAAGATTCTATTCCTCGCGTTGCGCCGCTGTACTTCGCTTTCCGTATTATGGTGGCGTGCGGCATTCTGATGCTGGCAATCATCGCAGTGTCCTTCTGGACCGTGATTCGTAACCGTATCGGTGAGAAAAAATGGCTGCTGCGCACCGCGCTGTATGCGATTCCTCTGCCGTGGATTGCCATTGAATCCGGTTGGTTTGTTGCAGAGTACGGCCGCCAACCGTGGGCGATTGGTGAAGTGTTACCAACAGCCGTAGCGAACTCTTCGCTGACCGCTGGCGACCTCATCTTCTCGATGCTGTTGATTTGCGGCCTGTATACCCTGTTCCTGGTGGCTGAACTGTATCTGATGTTCAAGTTCGCACGCCTTGGGCCGAGTAGCCTGAAAACCGGTCGTTATCACTACGAGCAGTCCACTGTGACTTCTCAGCCGGCACGCTAAGACAGGAGTCGTCAAATGATCGATTATGAAGTATTGCGTTTTATCTGGTGGCTGCTGGTTGGCATTCTGCTGATTGGTTTCGCGGTCACTGATGGCTTCGACATGGGGGTGGGCATGCTCACCCGTTTCCTCGGTCGTAATGATACCGAGCGTCGAATTATGATTAACTCCATCGCCCCGCACTGGGACGGTAACCAGGTTTGGCTCATCACCGCGGGTGGCGCACTGTTCGCTGCCTGGCCGATGGTGTATGCCGCTGCGTTCTCCGGTTTCTATGTGGCGATGATCCTGGTACTGGCGTCTTTGTTCTTCCGTCCGGTCGGTTTTGATTACCGCTCCAAGATTGAAGACATGCGCTGGCGCAACATGTGGGACTGGGGCATCTTCATTGGTAGCTTCGTTCCACCGCTGGTTATTGGCGTGGCGTTCGGCAACCTGCTGCAAGGGGTTCCGTTCCACGTAGACGACTACATGCGTTTGTACTACACCGGTAACTTCTTCCAGTTGCTGAATCCGTTTGGTCTGCTGGCGGGTGTCGTGAGTGTTGGGATGATCATCACCCAGGGCGCGACCTATCTGCAAATGCGTACGGTAGGTGAACTGCATCTGCGTGCGCGTGCAACGTCGCAGGTTGCGGCACTGGTCACTATGGTCTGCTTCGCGCTGGCTGGTGTGTGGGTGATTTACGGTATTGACGGTTATGTTGTGACCTCAGCACTGGATCATCATGCCGCCTCTAACCCGCTGACCAAAGAAGTGGCTCGCGTGGCTGGCGCATGGATGGTGAACTTTAACAATGCACCTATCCTGTGGCTGGTTCCTGCACTGGGCGTGGTTCTGCCGCTGTTGACCATCCTGACTTCTCGTATGGAGAAAGGGGCATGGGCGTTCGTCTTCTCTTCACTGACGTTAGCCTGCATCATCCTGACGGCTGGTATCGCAATGTTCCCGTTTGTGATGCCATCCAGCACCATGATGAACGCAAGTCTGACCATGTGGGATGCAACGTCCAGCCAGCTGACGCTGAATCTGATGACGTATGTAGCTTGTGTGTTCGTTCCGATCATTCTGCTGTACACCGGCTGGTGTTACTGGAAGATGTTCGGTCGCATCACCAAAGAAGATATTGAAAGCAACACCCACTCTCTGTACTAAGTAAGGAGCTTAAAATGTGGTATTTCGCATGGATTTTGGGAACGCTTCTTGCCTGTGCATTTGGGATAATCACAGCGCTGGCGCTTGAGCACGTTGAATCAGGCAAAGCCGGACAAGAAGATAGCTGATGACCAACATTATCGCGATGCAGTATAACGCGATGGACAAGCGCCCCTTGCGGGCGCTTTCCTTTGTGCTGGCAATCGTGTTGGCTGGTTGCATATTCTGGGATCCGTCACGTTTCGCGGCCAAAACCAGTGAGCTGGAAATCTGGCATGGTCTCCTGCTGATGTGGGCGGTCTGCGCAGGCATCATTCACGGCGTTGGT
This sequence comes from Citrobacter sp. KTE151, assembly GCF_000398845.1. Taxonomy (NCBI): domain Bacteria; kingdom Pseudomonadati; phylum Pseudomonadota; class Gammaproteobacteria; order Enterobacterales; family Enterobacteriaceae; genus Citrobacter; species Citrobacter sp. KTE151. The sequence continues at coordinate 657,389 of NZ_KB976063.1, forward strand.
TTTCGTCCTCGCGCCGTACACTGGCAGGGCATTTTCTGCCCGCTAATCGCAGATATCGTCCTGGTTGTTGGTCTGATTTTCTTCTTCTTTTGAATAAGAAACATCCTTAAAAATTTATGGGCTTGCATAAGCCCATAAATTTTTACTCTCCGTTTACTTTCCCCCATTCCAAACCACCATTCCCGCGCGTATAGTAGCGAAGTTTGAAAGCATTAACCTAAGGTTGTGCCCTGGAGTTGTGTGCGGTGGCGACACTGGACCATCAGGACGCAACTTAATTGCATTACCGGGATGTAAAGTGAATACAGCGCGATATACAACGACATTCTTGAAGCATCGCGGCGGCAAGAACGCGAGTCACCAGGCGCTTACAAAGTTAAGCGACCGGTGTGAGTGGGCGAAGCCAACAAAGAGGCAGTAAGAATGAACAAGTATATGTTTCGATGGCCGGTTCGTGTCTACTATGAAGACACCGATGCCGGAGGGGTGGTTTACCACGCCAGCTACGTCGCTTTTTACGAAAGAGCACGCACAGAAATGCTGCGTCATCATCACTTCAGTCAGCAGGTCCTGTTGGCTGAACGTGTAGCCTTTGTGGTGCGCAAGATGACGCTGGAGTATTTTGCGCCTGCCCGGCTCGACGATATGCTCGAAGTCCAAACCGAAATTACGTCAATGCGTGGCACCTCATTGGTTTTCACGCAACGCATTGTCAACGCAGAGAACACCGTGCTGAATGAAGCCGAAGTTCTGATTGTTTGCGTTGATCCACTCAAAATGAAGCCTCGTGCGCTTCCCAAGTCTATTGTCGCGGAGTTTAAGCAGTGACTGACATGAATATCCTTGATTTGTTCCTGAAGGCAAGCCTTCTGGTTAAACTTATCATGTTGATTTTGATTGGTTTCTCAATCGCATCCTGGGCCATTATTATCCAGCGGACCCGTATTCTTAATGCGGCTTCACGTGAAGCCGAAGCATTTGAAGACAAGTTCTGGTCCGGCATTGAATTGTCGCGCCTGTATCAGGAAAGCCAGGGGCGTCGTGATAACCTGGTGGGCTCGGAACAAATTTTCTACAGCGGATTCAAAGAGTTTGCGCGTCTGCATCGGGCGAATAGTCATGCGCCGGAAGCGGTCGTTGAGGGGGCATCCCGTGCGATGCGTATCTCGATGAACCGTGAACTGGAAACGCTGGAAACGCATATTCCATTCCTCGGCACCGTCGGCTCCATCAGCCCGTATATCGGTCTGTTCGGTACCGTTTGGGGGATCATGCACGCATTTATCGCGTTAGGCGCGGTAAAACAGGCAACGCTGCAAATGGTCGCACCGGGTATCGCGGAAGCGTTGATTGCAACGGCTATCGGTCTGTTTGCGGCAATCCCGGCGGTTATGGCTTACAACCGACTGAATCAGCGCGTGAACAAGCTGGAACTGAATTACGACAACTTTATGGAAGAGTTCACCGCGATTCTGCACCGCCAGGCGTTTACCGTTAGCGAGAGCAACAAGGGGTAAGCCATGGCCAGAACGCGTGGACGAGGTCGTCGCGAACTCAAGTCCGAAATCAATATTGTACCGCTGCTCGACGTACTACTGGTGCTGTTGCTGATCTTTATGGCAACTGCGCCGATTATTACGCAGAGTGTGGAAGTCGACCTGCCGGATGCGACCGAATCGCAAGCTGTCAGCAGTAACGACGAACCGCCGGTCATTATTGAAGTTTCCGGGATAGGGCAATACAGCGTGGTCGTTGAGAAAGATCGTATGGATCAACTGCCGCCGGAGCAGGTTATCGCGGAAGCGAAAAGTCGCCTGCAGACCAATCCGAAAACGGTCTTTTTAATCGGTGGTGCGAAAGACGTGCCTTATGATGAAATAATTAAAGCGCTGAACTTGTTACACAGTGCAGGCGTAAAATCGGTTGGCTTGATGACGCAGCCAATCTGATGACTGCGTTTTGCTGGCTTGAAAGATAGCGCGTAACAGGCGAACAGTTTTTTGGGAACCGAGAGTGTCAAAGGCAACCGAACAAAACGACAAGCTCAAAAGGGCGATAATTATTTCAGCGGTGCTGCATGTCATTTTATTTGCAGCGCTGATCTGGAGTTCGTTCGATGAGCACATTGATGCTTCAGCCGGCGGCGGTGGCGGTTCGTCCATCGACGCCGTTATGGTCGATCCTGGCGCCGTTGTGCAACAGTACGACAGGCAGCAGCAACAGCAGGCAAGTGCTAAACGTGCAGAAGAGCAGCGTGAAAAACAGGCGCAGCAGCAAGCTGAGGAACTTCGCGAGAAGCAGGCGGCCGAGCAAGAGCGACTGAAGCAACTTGAAAAAGAACGTTTAGCCGCGCAGGAAAAAGTGCGCGAACAGGCGGAACAGCAGAAACAGGCCGAAGCCGCCGCCGCGAAAGCGCAAGAGCAACAGAAACAGGCTGAAGAAGCTGCGGCGAAGGCTGCTGCAGACGCGAAGGCCAAAGCTGATGCTCAGGCGAAACAAGCGGCAGATGCCGCGAAGAAAGCCGCTGCGGACGCACAGAAAAAAGCAGAGGCTGAAGCCGCTAAAGCCGCCGCTGATGCGAAGAAAATTGCCGAAGCACAAGCTGCTAAGGCTGCCGCAGACGCTGCGAAGAAAGCTCAGGCTGAAGCCGCTAAGCAAGCAGCAGCCGAGAAAGCTGCTGCAGAGAAAGCAGAAAAAGCCGCTGCCGCGAAAGCTGCCGCTGCTGAAAAGGCTGCGGCTGATAAGAAAGCCGCAGCGGAAAAAGCAGCAGCAGATAAAAAAGCTGCAGCCGAGAAAGCCGCTGCCGATAAGAAAGCTGCGGCAGATAAAGCGGCGGCTGCGAAAAAGGCTGCGGCCGAAAAAGCAGCTGCAGCCTCTGGCGTTGACGACTTGTTGGGCGACTTAAGCTCCGGTAAGAATGCACCGAAATCGGGTGGTGGAGCGAAAGGAAACGGTCAACCGGCGAAAGATAGTGGTACAAGTGGTGCAAATGGCGGTGCATCTGGCGCTGATATCAGTGCTTACGCATCTCAAATTCGTAATGCGATCCAGAGCCGTCTGTATGGTGCCGATTTGTATGCGGGTAAATCTTGCGTATTACATATCAAGTTAGCACCCGATGGTCTGTTACTGGATGTGACCGAAGAGGGCGGAGATCCGGCATTGTGTCAGGCTGCGCTGACGGCTGCGAAAACAGCCAGAATTCCTAAACCGCCTAGCCAGGCTGTTTATGAAAAAGTAAAAGATGCCAAGCTGGACTTTAAACTGTAATAACGTCCCTGAGAATTCAGGGGAAACGGTCTAAGGTTGAGACAGCGTTCTGGTAGTTTTGTGTATTTGAGTTTGTTAACATTCTGCTAAATTATCGTGGGCTTTCCGTCCAGATAAGGGAGATATGATGAAGCAGGCATTACGAGTAGCATTTGGTTTTCTGATGCTGTGGGCAGCGGTGCTGCACGCAGAAGTACGTATCGAGATCACCCAGGGGGTGGATTCGGCACGCCCGATTGGTGTTGTCCCATTCCAGTGGGCAGGGCCGGGTGCTGCACCTGAAGATATCGGTGGTATCGTAGGCGCTGACCTGCGTAACAGCGGTAAATTTAATCCGTTAGACCGTTCTCGCCTGCCACAGCAGCCGGGTACCGCACAGGAAGTTCAACCTGCCGCATGGTCTGCGCTGGGTATTGATGCCGTGGTAGTAGGTCAGGTTACGCCAAATCCGGATGGTTCCTACAGCGTTGCTTATCAACTGGTAGATACCGGTGGCGCACCGGGTACCGTACTGGCACAGAACACCTATAAAGTGAACAAGCAGTGGTTGCGTTACGCGGGCCATACTGCAAGTGACGAAGTGTTTGAAAAACTGACCGGTATTAAAGGTGCATTCCGTACCCGTATCGCTTATGTTGTTCAGACGAACGGCGGCCAGTTCCCATACGAATTACGTGTATCCGACTACGATGGCTACAACCAGTTCGTGGTACACCGTTCTCCGCAGCCGCTGATGTCTCCGGCATGGTCTCCGGACGGTTCAAAGCTGGCATATGTCACTTTCGAAAGCGGTCGTTCTGCGCTGGTTATTCAGACGTTGTCTAATGGCGCGGTTCGTCAGGTAGCGTCGTTCCCACGTCACAACGGTGCACCTGCGTTTTCTCCGGATGGCAGCAAACTGGCGTTTGCCCTGTCTAAAACCGGTAGTCTGAACCTGTATGTCATGGACATTGGTTCCGGTCAGATCCGTCAGGTGACGGATGGTCGCAGCAACAACACGGAACCTACCTGGTTCCCGGACAGCCAAAACCTGGCCTTTACCTCTGACCAGGCCGGTCGTCCGCAGGTATATAAAGTTAACGTCAACGGCGGTGCTCCGCAGCGTATTACCTGGGAAGGTTCGCAAAACCAGGATGCGGATGTGAGCAGCGACGGTAAGTTTATGGTAATGGTAAGCTCAGCCAATGGTCAGCAGCACATTGCCAAACAAGATCTGGTAGCGGGTGGCGTACAAGTCCTGTCGTCAACGTTCCTGGATGAAACGCCAAGTCTGGCACCTAACGGCACTATGGTAATCTACAGCTCTTCTCAGGGGATGGGATCCGTGCTGAATTTGGTTTCTACAGATGGGCGTTTCAAAGCGCGTCTTCCGGCAACTGATGGTCAGGTTAAATTCCCTGCCTGGTCGCCGTATCTGTGATAATAAATAATTGATTAATAAAGGAATCATTGAAATGCAACTGAACAAAGTGCTGAAAGGGCTGATGATTGCTCTGCCTGTTATGGCTATTGCAGCGTGTTCTTCTAACAAGAACGCCAGCAATGACGGCAGCGAAGGCATGCTGGGTGCCGGCACTGGTATGGATGCAAACGGCAGCGGCAACATGTCTTCTGAAGAGCAAGCGCGTCTTCAGATGCAACAGCTGCAGCAGAACAACATCGTTTACTTCGATCTGGACAAGTACGATATCCGTTCTGACTTCGCTGCAATGCTGGATGCTCACGCTAACTTCCTGCGTAGCAACCCGTCTTACAAAGTCACCGTAGAAGGTCATGCGGACGAACGTGGTACTCCTGAGTACAACATCTCCCTGGGTGAGCGTCGTGCGAACGCCGTTAAGATGTACCTGCAGGGTAAAGGCGTTTCTGCTGACCAGATCTCCATCGTTTCTTACGGTAAAGAAAAACCTGCAGTACTGGGTCATGACGAAGCGGCTTACGCCAAAAACCGTCGCGCCGTACTGGTTTACTAAGAGAATTGCATGAGCAGTAACTTCAGACATCACCTGTTGAGTCTGTCGTTACTGGTTGGCATAGCGGCCCCTTGGGCCGCTTTTGCACAGGCGCCAATCAGTAGTGTCGGCTCAGGCTCGGTCGAAGACCGTGTCACTCAACTCGAGCGTATTTCTAACGCTCACAGTCAGCTTTTAACCCAACTCCAGCAACAACTCTCCGATAATCAGTCCGATATCGATTCCCTGCGTGGTCAAATTCAGGAAAATCAATATCAACTGAATCAGGTTGTTGAGCGACAGAAGCAGATATTGCTGCAGATGAATAATCTTGGCAGCGGTAGTGCGCCTGCGGCACAGTCTACAGGTGGCGATCAGAGTGGGGCGGCAACCCCTGTACCTGATGCGGGAGCTGCAGCAACGTCAGGTGCTCCCGTGCAAACTGGCGATGCGAATACCGATTACAATGCAGCGATTGCTCTGGTGCAGGATAAATCCCGCCAGGATGACGCGATTGAAGCATTCCAGAATTTCATCAAAAAGTACCCGGACTCTACTTACCTGCCCAATGCGAATTACTGGCTGGGTCAGTTGAATTACAACAAGGGTAAAAAAGATGATGCTGCGTTCTATTTTGCTTCGGTAGTTAAAAACTTCCCAAAATCACCTAAGGCTGCAGACGCGATGTATAAAGTCGGCGTCATCATGCAGGACAAAGGTGACACAGCAAAAGCTAAAGCGGTTTATCAGCAGGTTATCACTAAATATCCTGGCACTGATGGCGCAAAACAAGCGCAAAAACGCCTTGGCGCGATGTAATGACCACCATGCGACCAGAAATCGTGTTATTTCTGGTCGTGTCGTGTGATTCCTAAGCAGTTGAGTTATTTACATCGAAATTTTTGTTGCGCTAAAATCTGAAATCAGTAATATATGCCGCCGTTGCCAAGGGATATCAAACAGCCCGAAAGCGGCGAAAAAAGTGGGGCGTTAGCTCAGTTGGTAGAGCAGTTGACTTTTAATCAATTGGTCGCAGGTTCGAATCCTGCACGCCCCACCACTTAATGCAGTATCCAGCGTAGTATCGGGTGATTAGCTCAGCTGGGAGAGCACCTCCCTTACAAGGAGGGGGTCGGCGGTTCGAACCCGTCATCACCCACCACTCGGGGCGTTAGCTCAGTTGGTAGAGCAGTTGACTTTTAATCAATTGGTCGCAGGTTCGAATCCTGCACGCCCCACCAACTTTAACATTGTACTCAGGTGTTAAACGTGAAGGATAACGTTGCTTTAGCAACGGCCCGTTAGGGCGAGACGAAGTCGAGTCATCCTGCACGCCCCACCAATTCTTATATTGGTGTCGAGTAAAGAATTTTTCAGGTGACATCCGAGCGGGTCGTTAGCTCAGTTGGTAGAGCAGTTGACTTTTAATCAATTGGTCGCAGGTTCGAATCCTGCACGACCCACCATCCTGAATAATTGAAGCAGTAAACCCCATACGGGGGCGTTAGCTCAGTTGGTAGAGCAGTTGACTTTTAATCAATTGGTCGCAGGTTCGAATCCTGCACGCCCCACCAGTGTAAAAAGGCGCCCTAAAGGCGCCTTTTTGCTATCTGCGATTTATAAGATTGCCTGATGTCCTTTGCTTTTCAGCCTACAGACGACACTACTCCTGTAGGCCGGATAAGACGTCAGACGCCATCCGGCATTCATCACACGCAATTATTGTGACTTTTCTGCACCAATCCGCTATCTTGTTTAGCATACAAAACAAATCAAACCGAATATGGCGTGCGTCACGCTTTTAATCGGTTATTTCGTTAAGCCAGTGAAACGAGAAAGCAAGATGAGCGTGATGTTTGATCCAGAAGCAGCAATTTATCCGTTTCCGCCGAAGCCAGTACCGCTAAGTGTGGATGAAAAGCAATTTTATCGTGAAAAAATCAAGCGCCTGCTGAAAGAGCGTGATGCCGTTATGGTCGCGCATTATTACACCGATCCTGAAATTCAGCAGTTAGCGGAAGAGACCGGGGGCTGTATTTCTGATTCTCTGGAGATGGCGCGGTTCGGTGCAAAGCATTCTGCCTCTACGCTGCTGGTTGCGGGCGTGAGGTTTATGGGAGAAACTGCCAAAATTCTCAGCCCGGAAAAGACCATCCTGATGCCGACCTTACAGGCGGAATGTTCATTAGATCTGGGCTGTCCGATTGACGCGTTCAGCGCATTTTGCGACGCGCATCCGGATCGTACCGTGGTGGTTTACGCCAATACCTCTGCTGCCGTTAAAGCACGTGCGGACTGGGTCGTGACTTCCAGTATCGCGGTTGAACTTATTGAACATCTTGATAGTTTAGGTGAAAAAATCATCTGGGCTCCGGACAGACATCTGGGCAACTACGTGCAAAAACAGACCGGCGCAGACGTGCTCTGTTGGCAGGGGGCCTGTATCGTCCACGACGAGTTTAAAACCCAGGCTTTAACACGCATGAAAGGGCTTTACCCTGATGCCGCGGTGCTGGTGCACCCGGAGTCCCCTCAGTCTATCGTTGATATGGCAGATGCGGTTGGCTCAACCAGCCAGCTCATCAACGCGGCTAAATCGTTACCGCATAAGCAGTTGATTGTGGCGACTGACCGGGGCATTTTTTACAAAATGCAGCAGGCCGTTCCGGATAAAGAGCTGCTTGAAGCTCCGACGGCTGGCGAGGGGGCAACCTGTCGCAGCTGTGCGCATTGTCCGTGGATGGCGATGAATGGCCTGAAGGCGATTGCTGAGGGCCTGGAACATGGCGGCGCGGCTCATGAGATACATGTTGAGGACTCGCTAAGAGAAGGGGCGCTGTTGCCGTTAAACCGTATGTTGGAATTTGCGGCTACACTTCGAGCGTAATTATTTATTTTTGCTCTGGGGGAAAAGATGGACTTTTTTAGCACGCAGAACATTCTGGTACATATTCCGATTGGCGCGGGTGGTTACGATTTGTCGTGGATCGAAGCCGTGGGAACGATCGCCGGGTTGCTGTGTATTGGCCTGGCGAGCCTTGAGAAAATCAGCAATTACTTCTTCGGTCTGATAAACGTCACGCTGTTTGCAATTATCTTCTTTCAGATCCAGCTCTATGCCAGCTTGTTGCTGCAAGTTTTCTTCTTTGCCGCAAATATCTACGGCTGGTATGCCTGGTCCCGGCAAACCAACCAGCATGAAGCGGAACTGAAAATTCGCTGGCTACCGCTTCCAAAAGCGATCGGCTGGCTGGCGGCTTGCGTGGTGGCGATCGGCCTGATGTCGATCTATATCGATCCGGTCTTTGCGTTCCTGACAGGCATTGCAGTGAATATTATGCAGGCATTGGGATTACAGGTTGTTGTGCCTGAACTACAACCCGATGCATTCCCGTTCTGGGACTCCTGCATGATGGTGCTGTCGATTGCAGCGATGATCCTGATGACGCGCAAATACGTTGAAAACTGGCTGCTGTGGGTGATCATTAACGTCATTAGCGTGGTGATCTTTGCCCTGCAAGGCGTATATGCCATGTCGCTGGAATATATGATCCTGACGGTTATCGCCCTGAACGGTAGCAGGATGTGGATTAACAGCGCGCGTGAGCGGGGTTCCCACGCGCTTTCTCATTAATGGTGATGATGTGAATGGCCGGACACGCCCTGATACAGGTGACAGTCCGGCCCATTGCACGGCTGATACTCCATTTGGATTGTGGCGTGTTCAATCTGGTAGTGATGGATAAGGAAATGCTGAATACGCTCCAGCAACGCATCGTGATCGTGTGGCGGGATCACCTGAACATGCAGCGTCATTACCGGTTTTTCGCCCACCATCCAGACATGGACATGGTGAACGTTGCGGACTTCAGGAATATCCTGGCTGAGATGGCGCTGCAGTGCGGCGATATCCAGCGTCAGCGGGGCACCTTCCAGTAATTCATTAACGCTATCTTTTAGCAATCGCCAGGCGCTACGCAGCACCAGCACGGAAACCAGAATCGAGAGAATTGGGTCCGCGGGTGTCCAGCCCGTCCAGATAATAATCAGCGCAGCGATGATTGCCCCGACCGAGCCGAGTAAATCGCCCATCACATGCAGCGCCGCGGCGCGGACGTTCAGATTTTTCTCTTCACTGCCGCGATGTAAAACCCAAAAAGCGAGCACGTTGGCCAGTAGACCCGCGACAGCAATAACCATCATCATACCGCCAGCCACGGGGCGAGGTGTCTGGAAGCGCTCAATCGCCTCCCAGACGATTAAAATGGTGATAACGACCAATGCGATGGCATTAACAAATGCGGCCAGCGTCGTGAGCCTCAGCCAGCCGAAGGTGTGTCGTATTGTGGGCGGGCGACGGGAAAACCGGACGGCCAGCAGCGCGAAAAGCAGCGCCGCAGCATCCGTGAGCATATGCCCGGCGTCGGCCAGCAAGGCCAGTGAACCAGAAAGTATTCCACCCACCACTTCAACCAACATAAATCCGGCTGTAATGCAGAATGCGAACATCAGTCGGCGGGCATTATTGTCCTTGGGTTGCTCAGAGGAAGTATGAGTATGTGCGTGCGCCATTATGCCATCCCTTTGTTATTCTCATCTTTACTGTATGCCATCATACCGTTTTTGGGATGATAAAATTAAAAAGGAGAGCTATTGCTCTCCCGTTATTAGCTTTAATTTCAGCGTTACTGCGTGGTGCCATCAGTTTTTGTGTCAACATCATTGTTGATGCCGTTTCCGGTCTCAACCTTCTTATTCACATCAGGGCAGCGACCGTCCTTACACATCGTGTTTTTGTGCATCTCATCTTTGGTCATCCCTTCATGGTTCATTGATGAACCGTCCGGGTGCAGCATTGTGCCACCTGAATTCACGTTACTGTTGTCGACATTATTTGGTGCCACGTTTTCGCGGGCGTCTGGGGCGACTTGTCCTGCATCAGCCGAGGAATTTGCCTGACCGTTATTGGACTGCGCGTTGCTTTCAGCAGCTAGTGCCGCGCCACTGGCGAGGCTGAGTGTAGCGGTAAGGAAGAGTGAAGCCAGCTTTGTCATATGCATAATATGCTCCTGTTAAGGTCGATATGTCGGATAACGTCTTCCAACAGTGCATGTGCCAGTTACATCATTAATATGTGGTTAATCGTTTTGCTATGGAAATTAAAACCAGCATAGAATCTTGAAATCTATGAAAATTAAAGTTGTTACAGTTAGAAATTGTAGTTTGGATCTCGTTTTTCGCTACTTTATTGCGTTTTTTTGGCCAATTCCAGGATTAATCCGTCCAAAGTGTAAAACCCCGTTTACACTTTATGACTGAAGATATAGATTGGAGGGATTGCATTCATTTATATAAGTATGGCAACGCTGGAATAATCATGAATTATCAGAACGACGATTTACGCATTAAAGAGATCAACGAGTTATTACCACCAGTCGCACTGCTGGAAAAATTCCCCGCTACTGAAAATGCCGCCAATACGGTGGCTCATGCCCGTAAGGCGATTCATAAAATTCTGAAAGGGAGCGACGATCGCCTTCTGGTGGTGATTGGGCCGTGCTCTATTCATGATCCGGCAGCTGCCAAAGAGTATGCCACTCGTCTGCTGGCGCTGCGCGAAGCGTTAAAAGGTGAGCTTGAAATCGTCATGCGCGTCTATTTTGAAAAACCGCGTACCACCGTTGGCTGGAAAGGGCTTATCAACGACCCGCACATGGACAACAGCTTCCAGATCAATGATGGGCTGCGCATTGCGCGTAAACTGCTGCTGGATATCAACGACAGCGGATTGCCGACTGCGGGTGAATTCCTCGATATGATCACCCCACAATATCTCGCCGATCTGATGAGCTGGGGCGCGATTGGGGCACGTACAACAGAATCTCAGGTGCACCGCGAGCTGGCATCGGGTCTGTCCTGCCCGGTTGGTTTTAAAAACGGTACCGATGGCACCATCAAAGTGGCGATTGATGCAATCAACGCTGCAGGGGCACCGCACTGCTTCCTGTCTGTCACCAAATGGGGGCATTCAGCGATCGTGAATACCAGTGGTAATGGCGATTGCCATATCATTCTGCGCGGTGGCAAAGAGCCGAACTACAGCGCTCAGCACGTTGCGGACGTGAAAGAAGGCTTGGTCAAAGCAGGACTCTCTGCGCAAGTGATGATCGACTTCAGCCATGCCAACTCCAGCAAGCAGTTCAAAAAGCAGATGGATGTTGCTAAGGATGTTTGCGGACAAGTCGCCGGTGGCGAAAAAGCAATTATTGGCGTGATGATCGAAAGCCATTTGGTGGAAGGTAATCAGAATCCGGATAGCGGTGAGCCGCTGACCTACGGTAAGAGCATCACCGACGCCTGCATTGGTTGGGAAGATACCGATGCGGTGTTGCGTCAACTGGCGGATGCGGTAAAAGCGCGTCGCGGTTAACCAAGTCCCGTAGGCCTGAGAAGCGTAGCGCCATCAGGCATTCCGGTGCAGACTGCCGGATGGGGCGATGCCTTATTTGGCCTACATTTTCTGGTAGGGCCGAAATAAAAAAGCGTGGAGAAATCCACGCTTTGTCTTCAACTTACCGCGAAAATTACTTCGCTTTACCCTGGTTCGCTACGGCCGCCGCTTTTGCTGCGATCTCGTCAGCGTTACCAAGATAGTAGTGTTTGATCGGCTTGAAGTTTTCGTCGAACTCATACACCAGCGGTACGCCGGTCGGGATGTTCAGTTCAAGGATCTCATCTTCGCCCATGTTATCAAGGTATTTAACCAGCGCACGCAGAGAGTTACCGTGAGCGGCGATAATTACGCGCTCACCGCTTTTCATGCGCGGCAGAATGGTTTCATTCCAGTAAGGGATAACGCGATCGATGGTCAGCGCCAGGCTTTCGGTAACCGGTAACTCTTTGTCGGTCAGCTTCGCATAACGCGGATCGTGACCCGGGTAACGCTCGTCGTCTTTGGTCAGTTCCGGCGGGGTAACCGCAAAGCCGCGACGCCACTGCTTAACCTGCTCATCACCGTATTTTTCCGCGGTTTCTGCTTTGTTCAAACCCTGCAGCGCACCGTAATGGCGTTCGTTCAGTTTCCAGGATTTCTCAACCGGCAGCCAGGCCTGATCCAGTTCGTCCAGTACGTTCCACAGGGTGTGGATGGCACGTTTCAGCACGGAGGTATAAGCAAAATCAAAGCTGTAGCCTTCCTCTTTCAGCAGTTTTCCTGCCGCTTTTGCTTCGCCCACGCCTTTCTCGGACAGATCAACATCATACCAACCGGTAAAACGGTTTTCGTTGTTCCACTGACTTTCACCGTGACGTACCAGAACCAGCTTAGTTACAGCCATACATTCACTCCTATAAATTACATTGAATGATAATAATTCTCATTATATTGCCGTAATGTGTAAGCGGCAATGCTTACGCATAACCATAGCGAAAATAGCGCTACAGTGTAAGGTTCTTGTGAACTCAAGGTTGCGATTTTGTCTTTGAGTGGTGGGGATTTGAGCGGTTCTACTGGGATTAACAAGCACCAGGCCCGAAAAGATACGTCATCGGGCCTGGGAGGGGAAACGATCAAGCTGGAATAAACTGATATTCCGTCACGCTGGCATACTCTTCCCCCGGACGCAGGAAACAATCCGCCTGTGGCCACTCTGGGTGGTTCGGGCTGTCCGGCAGAAATTCACTTTCCAGCGCCAGGCCTTGCCAGTCTTCGTAGGCCTCTGGCCCGCGGGAAGGCGTACCACCGAGGAAGTTACCGGAGTAAAACTGCAATGCCGGGGCCGAGGTGTAGACCACCATCTGCAGTTTTTCATCCTGTGACCACAGCTGAGCGACCGGCGTACGCGCGTTGCCCTGTGCCTGAAGCAGGAAGGCGTGATCGTAACCTTTCACCTTGCGCTGATCGTCATCGGCCAGAAATTCACTACTGATGATTTTAGGGGTGCGGAAATCGAACGTGCTACCGGCGACGGATTTCAGTCCATCCTGCGGGATACCCATTTCGTCAACCGATAAGTACTCGTCCGCCAGAATTTGCAGCTTATGCTGGCGCACATCCGTTTTATCGCCGTCGAGGTTAAAATAGACGTGATTTGTCAGATTCACCGGGCAGGGTTTATCGACCGTGGCACGATAAGTTATCGAAATACGATTATCATCAGTCAGGCGATACTGTGCGGTGGCGCAAAGATGGCCTGGGAAGCCCTGATCGCCATCGTCAGACGTTAAGGCGAACAGCACCTGACGGTCATTCTGATTGACTATCTGCCAGCGACGTTTGTCGAAACCGTCTGGTCCGCCGTGCAGTTGGTTATTGCCCTGACTCGGCAGTAATTCAACGGTTTCGCCAGCAAAGGTATAGCGGCTGTTGGCGATACGGTTCGCGTAGCGGCCAATCGAAGCCCCCAGAAATGCAGCCTGTTCCGGGTATTGTTCCGGACTGGCGCAGCCGAGTAATGCTTCGCGCACGCTACCATCGCTAAGCGGTATACGCGCAGAGAGCAGGGTAGCCCCCCAGTCCATGAGCGTGACTACCATCCCTGCGTCATTGCGCAGGGTGAGCAGGCGAAACGGTTGACCGTCCGGAGCCTGCACGGGGATTTCGTTTAACATTGTCCGGCTCCTTGTGAAGGTTTGCAGACGTAGAATGTTTCTTTAATACCGGTTTTTGCCTCGTACTGTGCGGCGACAGCCTGCTGTACGGCAGGAACCAAATCTTGCGGGATCAGCGCCACGATGCAGCCGCCGAAGCCGCCGCCGGTCATCCGCACACCGCCTTTATCACCGATGGTCGCTTTGACAATCTCTACCAGCGTATCAATTTGCGGCACCGTGATTTCAAAGTCATCGCGCATTGAGGCGTGAGATTCCGCCATCAGCTGACCCATGCGCAGCAGGTCGCCTTTTTCCAGTGCCTGCGCGGCTTCAACGGTACGCGCATTTTCCGTGATGACGTGGCGCACGCGTTTGGCAACAATCGGATCCAGCTCGTGGGCGACAGCGTTAAACGCTTCGAAGCTGACATCACGCAGCGCTGGCTGCTGGAAGAAACGCGCGCCAGTTTCACACTGTTCGCGACGGGTGTTGTATTCGCTACCGACCAGCGTGCGTTTAAAGTTGCTGTTGATGATCACCACCGCTACACCCTCAGGCATAGAAACGGCTTTGGTGCCCAGCGTACGGCAGTCGATCAGCAGCGCATGATCTTTCTTGCCAAGCGCGGAGATCAGCTGATCCATGATGCCGCAGTTACAACCGACAAACTGGTTTTCAGCTTCCTGGCCATTCAGGGCAATCTGCGCGCCGTCGAGCGGCAGATGATAGAGCTGCTGGAATACCGTACCAACAGCGACTTCCAGTGAGGCAGAAGAGCTTAAGCCCGCACCCTGCGGGACGTTACCGCTGATCACCAGATCCGCGCCGCCAAAGGCGTTATTGCGCTTTTGCAGATGTTTTACCACGCCACGCACGTAGTTTGACCACTGCTGGCTATCGTGGGCGATAATCGGCGCATCGAGAGAGAACTCATCAACCTGATTGTCGTAATCAGCGGCGATGACGCGTACTTTTCGATCGTCGCGCGCCGCGCAACTGATGACGGTTTGATAGTCGATGGCGCAGGGCAAAACGAAGCCGTCGTTATAATCGGTATGTTCGCCGATCAGGTTTACACGACCCGGTGCCTGAATAGTATGGGTGGCAGGGTAGCCAAACGTTTCTGTAAACAGAGATTGTGTTTTTTCTTTCAGACTCATTATTTACACTCCGGATTCGCGAAAATGGATGTCGCTGACCGCACGCAGTCGCTCAGCCGCTTGTTCTGCGGTCAGATCTCGCTGGGTTTCTGCCAGCATTTCATAACCGACCATAAATTTACGCACGGTCGCGGAACGCAGCAGCGGCGGGTAAAAGTGAGCGTGCAACTGCCAGTGTTCGTTTTCTTCACCGTTAAACGGCGCGCCGTGCCAGCCCATGGAGTAGGGGAATGAGCACTGGAACAGGTTGTCGTAACGACTGGTCAGTTTTTTCAACGCCAGCGCCAGGTCAGCACGCTGCTCGTTGGTCAAATCGGTAATACGCAGCACATGCGCTTTCGGCAGCAGCAGCGTTTCGAACGGCCACGCGGCCCAGTAAGGGACAACTGCCAGCCAGTGCTCAGTTTCAACGACCGTACGGCTGCCGTCTGCCAGTTCACGCTGGACGTAATCAACGAGCATCGGCGCACCCTGTTCGGCGAAGTATGCTTTCTGTAGGCGATTTTCACGTTCAGCTTCGTTGGGCAAAAAGCTGTTGGCCCAAATTTGACCGTGTGGGTGCGGGTTCGAGCACCCCATCGCCGCGCCTTTATTCTCAAATACCTGCACCCAGGGATAGGTTTTCCCTAAGTCTTCGGTCTGCTCCTGCCACGTTTTTACGATTTCTGTCAGCGCAGAGACGCTGAGTTCTGGCAGCGTTTTGCTGTGATCGGGCGAGAAGCAAATTACGCGGCTGGTACCGCGCGCGCTCTGGCAACGCATCAACGGATCGTGACTGTCTGGCGCGTCCGGGGTATCGGACATCAGCGCCGCAAAATCATTGGTAAAAACATAGGTTCCGGTGTAATCCGGATTTACATCACCGGTAACGCGCGTATTGCCAGCACACAGGAAACAGTCCGGGTCATGTGCAGGCAGTACCTGCTTAGACGGGGTTTCCTGCGCCCCTTGCCACGGGCGTTTGGCGCGATGCGGTGATACGAGGATCCACTGCCCGGTGAGCGGGTTAAAACGGCGATGTGGATGATCGACAGGATTGAATTGCGTCATGATTGGTCCTTAATCCGAATATCCTTGCGGGTGGCGTGACTGCCAGTGCCAGGTGTCTTGTGCCATTTCATCCAGTGTGCGGGTCACGCGCCAGTTAAGCTCGCGATCGGCTTTGCTGGCATCTGCCCAGTAAGCCGGAAGATCGCCATCACGGCGCGGGGCGAAATGGTAATTAATGGGTTTACCGCAGGCTTTGCTGAAGGCGTTGACCACGTCCAGTACGCTGCTGCCGATGCCTGCTCCGAGGTTGTAAATATGCACACCCTGTTTGCCCGCCAGTTTTTCCATCGCGACGACGTGGCCGTCGGCGAGATCCATCACGTGGATGTAGTCGCGAACGCCGGTGCCATCTTCAGTTGGGTAGTCGTTGCCAAATATGGCAAGGGACTCGCGGCGGCCCACGGCAACTTGTGCGATGTAAGGCATCAGGTTGTTGGGAATACCTTGCGGATCTTCCCCCATATCGCCCGACGGATGAGCACCAACCGGGTTAAAGTAGCGCAGTAAGGCGATACTCCAGTCGGGGTGTGCTTTTTGCAGGTCGGTCAGGATTTGTTCTACCATCAGCTTGCTTTTGCCGTACGGACTTTGCGGCGTGCCGGTGGGGAAGCTTTCAACGTAAGGAATTTGTGGCTGATCGCCATAGACGGTCGCGGAGGAACTAAAAATGAAGTTTTTCACGTTGGCGGCGCGCATTGCATTCACCAGACGCAGGGTGCCATTGACGTTGTTGTCATAGTACTCCAACGGCTTGGCAACGGATTCTCCAACGGCTTTTAAACCCGCAAAATGAATGACCGTGTCAATAGCATGATCGTGTAGAATTTCGGTTATCAGCGCTTCGTTACGGATATCCCCTTCCACGAAGGTCGGCTGCTTGCCACCTAAACGCTCAATGACGGGCAAAACGCTGCGTTTGCTGTTGCAGAGATTGTCCAGGATCACCACCTCGTGACCGTTTTTCAACAACTGCACGCAAGTGTGGCTTCCAATGTAACCGCTACCACCTGTAACCAATACTCTCATAATTCGCTCCGTTAAGCCTATGGTATGTAATAACCATAGCATAACAAAGATGAGAAAAGTGTGACATGGAATAAATTAGTGGAATCGTTTACACTCCATAAGTTTCACGGATTTTTAATGGTTATTTTATTTTAAATCATTATGTTAGGTTGTTATTTCAGCGTTTATCTGAAAAAAAGCAGAAAAAAAGGGCGTGATAAACGCCCTGCAATGAAAACTAACGCAGAGACGTTAGTCGATAGGCGTAGATGTCGTTCTCGGGCACAAACTCCAGTCGATGGGTAATGCAGGCTGGGGCATCTTCGGCGTGGTGAGAGACGAACAGCAGTTGAGTTTCACCTTCACCGATTAGCACATCCACAAAACGGCGAATCAGTTGGCGATTGAGCGGATCTAACCCTTGCAAAGGCTCGTCAAGGATCAACAACGTCGGGTGTTTAACCAGCGCGCGAACAATCAGTGCCAGCCGCTGCTGTCCCCAGGAAAGACTATGAAATGGCGCATCCGCGGTACGTTTATCGAAGCCAAGGATATCCAGCCACTGTTGCACCAGCTTGTGCTGCCTGTCGGAAACGGCCTGATAGATGCCGATTGAATCAAAATAACCAGAGAGAATAACGTTGCGAACTGTGGTACTCACCCGGTAATCCAGATGCAGACTGCTGCTGACGTAGCCGATGTGTTTTTTGATATCCCAGATAGTTTCACCGCTGCCACGGCGACGGCCAAACAGGGTCAGGTCGTTGCTGTAGCCCTGGGGGTGATCGCCGGTGATTAAACTGAGCAGAGTTGATTTTCCCGCACCGTTGGGGCCGACGATTTGCCAGTGTTCCCCCGGATTTACCTGCCAGCTCAAATGGTGAAGGATAGGGCGATCGTTATACGAGACCGTGCCATCGTTAAGCACAATTCGCGGCTCGTTATCTGACAACGTACGGCGCACCGAAGGCTCGTCCGGTTCAGGTAACTGAATTCCGTCCAGCCGCTCGCTATGGGCAAGCTGAGCGATTAACGCCTGTTGCAGAAGGTCGGTTTTTGCGCCGGTTTCTGTCAGCGTGCAATCGGCAAGTACGCCAGCAAACTGCACGAACTCGGGAATTTCATCAAAGCGGTTAAGTACCAGCACCAGCGTAAAGCCGGCCTGATGCAACTCCGCGAGCAGTTCTGCTAACTGACGGCGTGACGCCACGTCCAGCCCGTCAAAGGGCTCATCAAGGATCAGTAAATCCGGCGCGGACATTAACGCCTGACAGAGCAGGGTTTTACGTGTTTCACCGGTGGAAAGGTATTTGAAACGCCTGTTGAGCAGGGAAGAAATGCCAAACTGCTGCGCCAACGCAGCGCAGCGGACGGGATCGTTGATCTCATCCTGGATGATTTCGGCGGTGGTGCGCCCGGTGTCGTCTTCACCGGGACTAAGAAGATCGGTGTTGTTTCGCTGCCACTCGTCGCTGACTAGCTTTTGTAGCTGCTCAAAGGAGAGTCGGGTAATACGCGTGAACTGACAGTGGCGCTCGCCTTTCAGAAGCGGCAGCTCACCCGCCAGTGCGCGGGCCAGCGCGGATTTCCCGCTTCCGTTAGCGCCAACAAACGCCCAGCTATCACCCGCGTTTAACGTCAACGCATCTAACTGGAGCGTTTTTGTGTCGCTAAGACGAAACGTGCCTTGCGAAATTTGCAACGATGACATTTTGTATCCCATTATTTGCAGCGATTAATAACAGGGATACGTGTTCTTCAGGCTGATGTCAATCTACTCAGCACAGCGTGGCGATAATCACTCTGTCAGCATTAAACCAGGCGGTGACGTTAGCGCCTTCTTGCAGCGTTGCGGCGTCTTGGGCCGGAACGGTGGCGCACAGCGTCTGGCCGTCTGGTAACGTCATCAGCACTTCACACTGTTCCGCACCGCGTTCAATATGGCTAATCGTGCCCTGCAACTGGTTATCGGCGGCCTGAGCGATGGCGTCGTCCTGAGTGATTCCCACCCACGGCGCTTTCAGCAGAATCAGTACTTCTTTACCTTCCTCAAGACCCAGACGCTCGCCGCTTTGCGCAGTGATCGCCACTTTCAGGCGCGTTTCGCCATCGGCCAGCAGGACGTCGACATGCTGCTGGACCTGATCGTGGTCGCGGGCGGTGATTGTGCCAAACCATTGGTTACGGGCGCTGGTTTGCAGTGAAAATCGAGAGATAGCCGCCAGCAGGCTATTGAGCGGTAGCGCATCGTCATCGCTCAAAACATCAAAGGCTTTTTGTTGGATCTGCGCCAGCAAATCATATAACTGGATTAAGCGTTGGCCGTAGCGCGTTAATACCGCGCCGCCGCCGCCTTTGCCGCCTGTGGCGCGCTCAACCAGCGTCTGCTCGCTGAGTTGGTTCATTTCGTTAATCGCATCCCAGGCGCTTTTGTAGCTAATACCTGCATCCTTCGCGCCCTGACTGATAGAGCCGGAAAGCGCAATATGCTTAAGCAGAGAAATGCGACGGGGATCGGCAAACAGTTTTTGCTGAAGTTTCAGCGTAAGAAGGATTTCGGCCTGCATCACAAGCTCCTGGCAAAAAAGGGTATTGTGACGGAAAACCGTGCCTGAGCAAAGCCGACCGCACAAAAGGGGAGTGCTTTTCTGCGTTATGTGGTTAGAATACAGCTAAGGACTACATCTGGAGTTGACCATGTTAGAGTTATTGAAAAGTCTGGTATTCGCCGTAATCATGGTACCTGTGGTAATGGCCATCATTCTGGGTCTGATTTACGGACTGGGTGAAGTGTTCAACATTTTCTCCGGTATCGGTCAAAAAGACCAGTCCAGACAGAATCATTGATTCCCCAAACGCCCGCTCAGTCGGGCGTTTATATTTTTTACGCCTTCCAACCCGTTTTCTCAGTCTACCGTTTCTCAAGATCCTGCTTTCCCTGCCGATATTTTCTTCGTGTAACCTCAAATTGGTATCAATAACCACTGGGAAAATCCTGGTTTACTCGTTATATTTGCGACTACATAACGAAACGCAAAGGAGTTACAGATGGCACGTACATGGTTACGCTTGTTTGCCGGGGCAACACTTTCTCTTACTGTTGCCGGGCATGCGCTGGCGGATGAAGGAAAGATTACTGTTTTCGCAGCGGCTTCACTGACTAACGCGATGCAGGATATTGCGACGCAATACAAAAAAGAGAAGAACGTTGACGTTGTCTCTTCTTTCGCGTCTTCTTCCACGCTGGCGCGCCAGATTGAAGCAGGCGCTCCGGCCGATCTGTTTATCTCTGCCGATCAGAAATGGATGGATTACGCGGTAGACAAAAAATCGATTGATACCGCCACGCGTGAAACGCTGTTGGGTAACAGCCTGGTGGTTGTCGCACCGAAAGACAGTGCGCAGAAAGACTTCACCATCGACAGCAAAACCAACTGGACCCGTTTGTTAAATGGTGGGCGTCTGGCCGTTGGCGATCCGGAACATGTTCCGGCGGGCATTTATGCTAAAGAAGCGCTGCAAAAACTGGGGGCATGGGATACCCTGGCCCCGAAACTGGCACCTGCCGAAGATGTGCGCGGTGCGCTGGCGCTGGTAGAGCGTAACGAAGCGCCGCTGGGGATCGTCTATGGTTCCGATGCTGTCGCCAGCAAGGGTGTAAAAGTTGTTGCGACTTTCCCGGAAGATTCACACAAAAAAGTGGAATACCCTATCGCAATTGTTGATGGGCACAAAAACGCAACGGTCAGCGCGTTCTATGATTACCTGAAAGGACCGCAGGCTGCTGAAATCTTTAAACGTTATGGATTTACGACCAAGTAATGATACTGACCGATCCTGAATGGCAGGCCGTCATACTGAGCCTGAAAGTTTCTTCCCTGGCTGTATTGTTTAGTCTGCCGTTTGGGATCTTCTTTGCCTGGCTGCTTGTGCGATGCAAGTTCCCGGGCAAAGCGCTGCTCGACAGCGTTCTGCATTTGCCGCTGGTACTGCCGCCGGTCGTGGTGGGCTATCTGCTGTTGGTCGCCATGGGACGCCGCGGATTCATTGGCGAATGGCTGTACGACTGGTTTGGCATTACCTTTGCCTTTAGCTGGCGCGGTGCGGTACTGGCTGCGGCGGTGATGTCTTTCCCGCTTATGGTTCGGGCTATTCGTCTGGCGCTGGAAGGTGTCGATGTCAAGCTGGAGCAGGCGGCCCGCACGCTGGGCGCTGGACGCTGGCGCGTATTTGTCACGATTACTTTACCGCTGATGCTTCCCGGCATTATTGTCGGTACGGTGCTGGCGTTCGCGCGTTCCCTCGGGGAATTTGGCGCAACGATTACCTTTGTCTCCAATATTCCTGGCGAAACCCGCACTATCCCGTCGGCGATGTATACCCTGATCCAGACCCCCGGCGGCGAAAGCGCGGCGGCAAGGTTATGTATCATTTCTATTGTGTTAGCGCTGATTTCACTGCTGATTTCTGAATGGCTGGCGCGTATTAGCCGTGAACGGACGGGGCGGTAATCATGCTGGAACTTAATTTCTCCCAAACGCTGGGGACGCATTGCCTGACGCTCAACGAAACGCTGCCAGCCAGTGGGATCACCGCTATTTTTGGCGTTTCCGGTGCGGGTAAAACCTCGCTGATTAACGCCATCAGCGGCCTGACGCAGCCGCAGTCCGGGCGCATCGTGCTTAACGGACGGGTTTTGAACGACGTCGAGAACGGTATCTGTTTAACGCCCGAAAAACGCCGGGTGGGCTATGTTTTCCAGGATGCGCGCCTGTTTCCGCATTATAAAGTGCGCGGCAACCTGCGTTACGGTATGGCGAAAAGTATGGCCGGACAGTTTGATAAGCTGGTGGCCCTGTTGGGCATTGAATCGCTGCTTGACCGTCTGCCTGGCGGTCTTTCTGGCGGTGAAAAACAGCGCGTAGCCATCGGTCGGGCGCTGCTTACCGCGCCGGAACTGTTGTTGCTTGATGAGCCGCTAGCCTCGCTGGATATCCCGCGTAAGCGCGAACTGTTGCCTTACCTGCAACGCCTGGCGCGTGAAATTAATATTCCGATGCTGTACGTCAGCCACTCGCTCGATGAAATCTTGCACCTGGCTGACAAAGTGATGGTGCTGGAAAACGGGCAGGTCAAAGCGTTCGGATCGCTGGAAGATGTCTGGGGCAGCAGCGTGATGCACCCGTGGCTACCAAAGGAACAGCAAAGCAGCATTCTGAAAGTCAGCGTGCTGGAACATCATCCACATTACGCAATGACTGCACTGGCGCTTGGCGATCAGCATCTATGGGTCAATAAGCTGGATCAACCGCTGCAAACTGCGCTGCGTATTCGTATTCAGGCATCTGATGTTTCGCTGGTGCTTCAACCGCCGCAGCAGACCAGTATTCGTAACGTGCTGCGGGCGAAAGTCGCGCAGTGCTATGACGATAATGGTCAGGTGGAGGTTCAGCTTGAAGTGGGCGGTAAAACGCTGTGGGCGAGGATCAGCCCGTGGGCCAGGGATGAACTGGGTATCAAACCTGGCCTGTGGCTGTACGCGCAAATTAAGAGCGTATCGATTACCGCGTGATTACAGCAGGTGGGAGTAGATAAATTTCGCGATGCTGTCGGTGGTGTTGTCACCAATTACGATGTTGGCGCGGGCTTTGACCGCGTCGTCCGCATTACCCATCGCCACGCCGGTACCTGCAGCTTCCAGCATGCTGATATCGTTAAAGTTGTCACCAAAGGCAATGACGTTTTCCATTGACCCGCCCTGTGCTTCAATCCACTGGGTAAGGCGTCGTCCTTTGCTGTTGCCTTTACGGGCAATGTCGACCTGATCGTGCCAGGACCATTCACACTCCAGCCCCAACTGTTGTTCAACATGCTTACCAAACTGCTGCAGTTTCGGAATATCTTCGTCGGTGAGGGCAAATTTCCAGACGGCGTTAACGTCATGTGCGGCCTGCGCCAGCGAAGGGACCTGGGTGAAGGTCGGGCGCTGTTCCGGCGGCAGGGTTTGCGCCCAGTTAGCGGTACGCACCACATGCCCGGTTGGGCGCTCATACAGCATGGCCTCATCCACATACATCAGCCCGTGGATCTGATGTTCATCCAGCATTTCGATCAGCTGTAATGCCTGGTTTACCGGAAGGGGATCGGATTCCAGTACCGTTTTTGCCTGATAATCATACAAGTAGGTGCCGTTGCAGCAAATTGCAGGTGTATCCAGCGCCAGTGCCTGATAAAAAGGATGAATAGCAACGTGATGGCGACCTGTGACAATGATAAGTTGGTATCCTGCTTCTCTGGCGCGCGCGAGCGCTTCAAGAGAGGATGGCAGCAAGGTTTTTTTCGGGGTCAACAGGGTACCGTCTAAATCCAGGGCAATCACGCGTGCGGTCATAGTTATTTCCAGATTAAGGTTGAGAATTTTGTCTGCTGGAATGGTACACCGAGACGGGAGCCGGACAAAATTCTGCGCCTTAATTAAGCATTCACCGTTAAAAGCGTCTACCTTAGGCGTGTGTCAGGCAATTGCAGCCACCTGCCAAAAAGCAAAGGAGTATTCATGAAGCAAACCGTTTATACCGCCAGCCCTGAAAGTCAGCAAATCCACGTCTGGAGCCTGAATCATGATGGTTCTTTGACGCTGACGCAGGTGGTTGATGTGCCGGGTCAGGTACAGCCGATGGTCGTCAGCCCGGATAAGCGCTACCTCTATGTTGGCGTGCGCCCGGAGTTTCGCGTGTTGGCTTACCGCATTGCACCTGATGACGGTGCGCTGACCTTCGCGGCGGAGTCTGCGCTGCCGGGTAGCCCGACGCATATTTCTACCGATCATCAGGGACGTTTCGTGTTTGTCGGCTCTTATAACGCCGGGAGCGTGAGCGTCACGCGTCTGGAAGATGGCCTGCCGGTGGAACAGGTTGACGTGGTTGAAGGTCTGGACGGCTGCCACTCGGCCAACATCTCACCGGATAACCGTATCCTGTGGGTTCCGGCGTTGAAACAGGATCGTATCTGTCTGTTTGAGGTAAGCGATGATGGACATCTGGTGGCGCAGGAACCGGCAGAAGTGACCACCGTTGAAGGCGCGGGCCCGCGTCATATGACGTTCCATCCGAATAAGCAATTTGCCTACTGTGTGAATGAGCTGAACAGCTCCGTTGACGTCTGGGCGCTGGAAGATCCGTACGGCAAGATTGAGTGTGTGCAGACGCTGGATATGATGCCGGCTGATTTCACTGATACCCGTTGGGCAGCGGATATTCACATTACACCGGATGGTCGTCATCTGTACGCCTGTGACCGCACCGCTAGCCTGATTACGATCTTTAGCGTGTCTGAAGATGGCAGCGTGCTGACCAAAGAGGGTTTCCAGCCTACTGAAGCTCAGCCGCGCGGTTTTAATATCGATCACAGCGGTAAATACCTGATTGCCGCCGGGCAAAAATCGCACCATATCGCGGTGTATGAGATTGCTGGCGAGCAGGGGCTGCTGGCAGAGAAGGGACGTTATGCTGTGGGGCAGGGACCGATGTGGGTCGTGGTGAACGCGTATTGATTCTGCGTTGAATGCCGGATGAGCACCCGGCA
Organism: Citrobacter sp. KTE151; assembly: GCF_000398845.1. Classification (NCBI taxonomy): domain Bacteria; kingdom Pseudomonadati; phylum Pseudomonadota; class Gammaproteobacteria; order Enterobacterales; family Enterobacteriaceae; genus Citrobacter; species Citrobacter sp. KTE151. The sequence continues at coordinate 682,002 of NZ_KB976063.1, forward strand.
TACTGCCCGGCAGAGTATGAGTCTGCCGGGCCTGGATAAGGGAATGGCGTTTACTGCTTCGGTTCGGCAACCACTTTGCTACCGATACCGCGGTTGTTGTATTCCCACATGCGGTTGAAGTTGGTGTCGTTCAGGTTGCGCTGGATTTCACCTTTGTCATCTTGTGCACCGGTATTACCGGCAAAAGGACGCTTCGAGATAACGCTGTCAGCCCATGGTTTTGCCATGTTAAAGCCTTCGTTGATCACGCTGTCGCGGATAACGACCTGACCGTTAGTGTTTGAATCGACATCCAGCGAGCGGCCCAACTGTGCCACGCCATCACCACTCGCCGTGAAGCGGCTATTTGTGGCGAGGAAGCCGTAGTAGATGTTTGACAGCGTCGCGGGTGCAAACACATAGGCTTCCTGCTGAGTACGGGAGTTCACAACGCGGAAATCTGTGTTATCGAACACCACGGCGCCGCGACCGGAAACAATATCCACATCGCCTTCAATGTAGCTGTTGGTTACCAAAGTACGCGGTTGACGATCGTTTTCCAGACGGTTTTGTACGCCGCTGTTGGTCACGAAAAACGTATTCTGGCGACCGAGGATGTTGACCTTATTGATCTGCACTTTATCGCCATCGGTACGTAGCGCAACGGCCGGGTGATTACCCGCATCAACGCTGTCACCCAGATTGTTTTCGATGGTCAGGTTCTGCAATTGCAGACCGTTATTTTGCGACCAGACGACGGCAGAACACATCACGCCAATATTTGTGCCGCGCTTGTTCTGGCAATTATCAAACATATACCACGCCGGTTTACCCGGCATGTATTTACCACCCGGGTTCACCGTACGACGCCAGTCTGCGGTGCTCATGTCACCATCAATAGCCTGGCCAATTTTCACATCCAGCGGTTTTTCGCCCATGCCGTACAGCGTCAGACTTCCCGTTGCTGCCGGGATATATACCGTGCCCTGATACTCGCCCGGCATAATCGCGATGTACTGACGTTTGTTAGTACGCTTGATGATTGCCGCATCAACCGCAGCCTGAATGCTGGTATGGGTGACGCCCTGAGTCCCAGCCGGGCCAACCACGAAGTCAGGCTGTGCAGGCAGAGAAATAGCAGAAGGGCTCCACGGCGCGGTGTTTGGCGTCAGCGCGGAAAAATAGTGCGCAGCAACGAAGTTTTTCGCTTCATTGGCCGACAAGATCGGGCGCGAAGAGGTACCTGGCGCGGTCTGATCGGAAGGAATTTGATCGGGCGGCGTAGAGCTACAGGCGGTCAGCGTCACGCCAAAAGCCATTGCCAGCGCCAGACGGGAAACTGATGATATGTTCACAGGTTGCTCCGGGCTTTGAAAGTTATCCATTGAAGCCTGCTTTTTTATACTAAGTTGAGCGAAACGGGAAGGTTAAAAGGTAAAAAGTTGTTTTTATCGCCGTAATGCCCGGCGCGGAGAGTCCTTATATCACAAATACATAACAATTACGGTCCTTCAGGTTGACAACATCCGTATAATCAAAAATAAATGTCTATACAACCTATGACAAGTGGTGAGTCGAATGCAGCAATTCTTCCCTGATGATGTTATCTGGCGCAATGTTCGTCTGGCGACCATGGATCCCGAACGTAACACCCCGTATGGGCTGGTGGAGGGTCATGCGCTGATCGTCCGCCAGGGGAAGATTCGCGATATCGTCCCGGAGTCATCGCTCTATCTCACACATGACAATACCTTTGATATGCAGGGCAGGCTAATTACACCTGGCCTGATTGACTGTCATACGCATCTGGTCTTTGGTGGAAACCGCGCAGGTGAATGGGAGCAGCGGCTAAACGGTGTCTCCTACCAGCAGATAAGCGCCCTGGGTGGGGGTATCAATGCCACGGTATCAGCGACCCGCAGCGCCAGTGATGAACAACTCTTACATCTAGCGCATCAGCGTATGGAACAGCTGATCAAAGAAGGCGTTACGTTGCTGGAAATAAAATCCGGTTACGGCCTGGATTTGCAGACAGAAGAGAAAATATTGCGCGTGGCAGCCGCGCTGGCGGCGGAGAATATCATTGAAATAAGCCCCACGCTGCTGGCTGCCCACGCGACTCCAGCAGAATACCGGGATGATCCTGACGGCTATATTACGCTGGTGTGCGAGACCATTTTGCCGCAGCTGTGGGAACAAGGGCTGTTCGAGACTGTGGATCTGTTTTGTGAAAGCGTGGGTTTTTCGTTGGCGCAGAGCGAGCGGGTGTTTCAGGCCGCGCAGGCGTTGGGCATCCCGATTAAGGGCCATGTTGAACAGTTGTCATTGCTGGGTGGCGCACAGCTGGTAAGCCGCTACCACGGGTTATCCGCCGATCATATTGAATATCTCGATGAAGCGGGCGTGGCGGCGATGAGCCAAAGCGGTACGGTCGGCGTGCTGCTGCCCGGCGCATTCTATTTCCTTAAAGAGCAACAGCGTCCGCCGGTGGCGTTGCTGCGTCAGTATCAGGTACCGATGGCGGTGGCGACAGATTTTAACCCGGGTACCAGCCCGTTTATCAGCCTGCACTGGGCGATGAATATGGCCTGCGTTCAGTTTGGCTTAACGCCGGAAGAAGCATGGGCGGGCGTAACCCGTCATGCGGCCCGGGCGCTGGGACGTCATGCCACTCATGGTCAATTGAAGGCCGGGTTTGTGGCCGATTTTGTGGTGTGGGATGCAACTCTTCCGGTCGAGATCCTGTATGAACCGGGGCGTAACCCGCTCTACCAACGCGTATTCAAAGGACAAATAGTATGACTCACTGGCAACCTGTTTCACCTGCGCTGTGGCAGGGACGTGATGATCGCGCCGAATCGCCGAATGCGCTGCGCCTGTTTCAGACTATCACGCTGAGCCCGACATTTAGCCCAGAAATGTATCGCGAGCAGATAGCGCTGCTTGGGTTTGCCTGCGACGAAGGCGTGAAACGTAATCAGGGCCGGACGGGAGCCGCCGGAGCGCCCGATGTGCTGCGCAAGGCGCTGGCGAATTTAGCCAGCCACGATGGGCATCATCGGCTGGTAGATCTGGGAAATATTGTGGCCCAAGCCCCCGATCTTGAGGGCGCGCAGCAGGCGCTACGCAATGCGGTGCAGCGCTGTCAGCAGGAGAATATTCGTACCTTTGTTCTGGGGGGAGGACACGAAACCGCATTTGCGCACGGCGCAGGCGTGCTGGATGCGTTCCTGCAGGCGAAAGTGGGGATCGTCAACTTCGATGCGCACCTCGATTTGCGCCATGCCGATCAGGCTACTTCCGGTACACCGTTTCGCCAACTGGCGCAGCTTTGCGATGAACAGCAGCGTGAATTTCACTATGCCTGTATCGGCGTCAGTCGGGCGGCAAACACCCAGGCGCTATGGGATGAGGCGCAACGGCTCGGTGTGACCGTGGTGGAGGATCTGTTCTGTGCAACGGCGCAGGCGCAGTTAGCGCAGTTTGTCGCCAACCTGGATGTTATCTATCTGACTATCGATCTCGACGTGCTGCCGGTGTGGGAAATGCCCGGCGTGTCGGCGCCCGCTGCGCTGGGCGTACCGTTGGCGACGCTGCTGAATCTGATTGAACCCCTGTGTCGTAGCGGTAAACTGCAGGCGGTGGATATGGTTGAATTTAATCCACGCTTTGACGATGATGGCAGAGCGGCGCGCGTTGCGGCGCGATTAGGTTGGCAAATCGCGCACTGGTGGCACTGATATACCTGATGGCGTTGCGCTTATCAGCTTTGGGTAATGTCTGTAAACTGTACCCACTCACATTCTCAGCTTAAGGAAGGCTTACGCATGCTCCCATCCCGTTCTGCTCCGGCACCTTTTTACGAAAAGGTCAAACAGGAGATCAGCGAAAAGATTGCCAGCGGTATCTGGCAACCTCACGATCGCATTCCCTCTGAGGCGGAGCTGGTGGCGCAGTATGGTTTCAGCCGCATGACCATCAACCGGGCGCTGCGTGAGTTAACGGATGAAGGGTTACTGGTTCGCTTGCAGGGCGTAGGGACGTTTGTCGCCGAGCCGAAGGGCCAGTCTGCGCTATTTGAAATTCGCAGCATCGCGGATGAAATCAACGCCCGTCAGCATCAGCACCGGTGCGAGGTGATCACGCTGGAACGAACCCAGGCAAGCGCGCAGCAGGCTTTGGTGTTAAACGTCAAAGAAGGCACCTCCATTTTTCACTCTGTCATGGTGCACTACGAGAACGAACTGCCGGTGCAGATTGAAGATCGCTGCGTGAATGCCGAAATTGTGCCGGCGTATCTGGCGCAGGATTACAGCCAGACTACGCCGCACGCGTATCTGTCGCTGATAGCCCCTTTAACGGAAGGCGAGCATATTGTTGAAGCGGTCCGCGCCAGTGCCGAAGAGTGCGCGCTGCTGAATATCAAAGAACACGATCCCTGTCTGCTGATCCGCCGTAAAACCTGGTCTGCGTCATCCATTGTCTCTCATGCCCGTTTGCTCTTCCCGGGGTCCCGCTATCGCCTGCAAGGGCGGTTTATGTCCTGAAAAGCGTGATTGCTGCCGCAGTATAATAAAATTGTATCTTTTTTGTTAAAGGCACACTTGCGACAACTTGTATAGACAAGTATATGTTACTTATCTGTCCGATCGTTCGCGAGGAGTGCTCTACCATGTCTCATAGCAAGTACCGTCAGCAGGATATTCGTGCCCCACGCGGCACCACTTTAACGGCCAAAAGCTGGCTGACCGAAGCGCCGCTGCGTATGTTAATGAACAACCTGGATCCCGATGTGGCGGAAAATCCGCATGAGCTGGTGGTATACGGCGGGATTGGTCGCGCTGCGCGGGACTGGGAATGTTATGACGCCATCGTCAATGCGCTGACCAAACTGGAGACCGATGAGACCCTGCTGGTCCAGTCCGGTAAACCGGTTGGCGTTTTCAAAACCCATGACAATGCGCCACGCGTGCTGATTGCCAACTCCAACCTGGTGCCACATTGGGCTACATGGGAACACTTCAACGAGCTGGACGCCAAAGGGCTGGCGATGTATGGCCAGATGACCGCCGGGAGCTGGATCTACATCGGTAGCCAGGGCATCGTGCAGGGGACTTATGAAACCTTCGTTGAGGCCGGGCGTCAGCATTATCAAGGTAACCTGAGCGGACGCTGGGTGCTGACCGCCGGGCTGGGCGGCATGGGTGGGGCGCAACCGTTAGCCGCAACGCTGGCAGGTGCTTGCTCGCTGAATATTGAGTGTCAGCAAAGCCGGATCGATTTCCGTCTGCGTACCCGCTACGTGGACGAGCAGGCGACATCGCTTGACGACGCGCTGGCGCGTATCGAAAAGTACACCCGCGAGGGTAAAGCGGTCTCCATTGCGCTATGCGCTAACGCCGCCGACGTTGTGCCGGAACTGGTGAAGCGTGGTGTGCGCCCGGATATGGTCACTGACCAGACCAGCGCCCACGATCCGCTGCATGGTTATCTGCCGTCCGGCTGGAGCTGGGAAGCGTATCAGGCGAAAGCGGTGTCCGATCCGCAGGGCACGGTACAGGCGGCGAAACGCTCAATGGCAACACACGTTGAGGCAATGCTGGCGTTCAGCAAAATGGGCGTGCCGACGTTTGATTACGGCAATAACATTCGCCAGATGGCCAAAGAGATGGGCGTGGAAAACGCCTTTGATTTCCCCGGTTTCGTACCTGCTTATATTCGCCCCCTGTTCTGCCGCGGCATTGGCCCGTTCCGTTGGGTGGCGCTTTCCGGCGATCCGCAGGATATTTATAAAACGGATGCCAAAGTGAAAGAGATCGTGGCTGACGATAAACATCTGCACCACTGGCTGGATATGGCGCGTGAGCGGATTAACTTCCAGGGATTACCGGCGCGTATCTGCTGGGTGGGTCTGGAATGGCGTCAAAAACTGGGGCTGGCGTTTAATGAAATGGTGCGCAGCGGCGAAGTGTCTGCGCCGATTGTTATTGGCCGTGATCATCTGGATTCCGGCTCCGTCGCCAGCCCGAACCGCGAAACCGAAGCCATGCGCGACGGTTCTGATGCAGTATCCGACTGGCCGCTGCTGAACGCGCTGCTTAACACCGCCAGCGGTGCAACCTGGGTGTCACTGCATCACGGTGGCGGGGTAGGAATGGGCTTCTCCCAGCATGCCGGGATGGTGATTGTTTGCGATGGCACTGATGAAGCCGCAGCGCGTATCGCCCGGGTATTACACAACGATCCGGCTACCGGGGTGATGCGCCACGCCGACGCCGGGTATGACATTGCGGTGGATTGCGCCGTCGAAGAAGGGCTGAATTTGCCGATGGTCGCGGCGACGCAGGAGAAACGCTGATATGAACACCATGACATTAACGCCGGGTCATCTGAGCTTTGCGCAACTACGCGACATCTGGCAGCAGCCGGTCAAACTGAGCCTGGATGCCGGGGCGATTGATGCGATCAACGCAAGCGTCGCCTGCGTCAATACTATTGTCGCTGAAGGCCGTACGGCGTATGGCATTAATACCGGCTTTGGCCTGCTGGCTCAGACCCGTATCGCCACGGAAGATTTGCAGAATTTACAGCGTTCGCTGGTGCTTTCCCATGCGGCAGGCGTTGGTGAGGCGCTCGATGACGCGATGGTTCGCCTGATTATGGTGCTGAAAATCAACAGCCTGGCGCGGGGTTTTTCGGGTATTCGTCTCAGCGTGATTGAAGCGCTGATTGCGCTGGTGAATGCCGAGGTGTATCCGCTGATCCCGGCGAAAGGGTCAGTGGGCGCATCGGGCGACCTGGCACCGCTGGCGCATATGTCTCTGACGCTGCTGGGCGAAGGTGAAGCGCGCTGGCAGGGGGAATGGCTTCCGGCGACCGAAGCGCTGAAAAAGGCCGGGCTGGAGCCGATTACGCTGGAGGCGAAAGAAGGGCTGGCGCTGCTCAATGGTACCCAGGCTTCCACAGCCTTTGCGCTGCGCGGGTTAATTGAAGCCCAGGAGCTGTTCGCGTCTGCGACGGTGTGTGGGGCGCTGACCACCGAAGCCGTTTTGGGCTCTCGTCGTCCGTTTGATGCCCGTATTCATGCCGCACGAGGACAGCGTGGGCAGATTGATGCCGCAACGCTGTACCGCCACGTGTTGACCGACACCAGCGCGCTTTCCCAGTCGCATCATAACTGTGAAAAAGTGCAGGATCCGTATTCTTTGCGCTGTCAGCCACAGGTGATGGGGGCGTGCCTGACGCAAATGCGTCAGGTAATGGAGGTCCTGCTGGTAGAAGCCAACGCGGTTTCCGACAACCCGCTGGTGTTTGCCGAAGAGGGCGATGTCATTTCCGGCGGCAACTTCCATGCTGAACCGGTGGCGATGGCGGCAGATAATCTGGCGCTGGCGATTGCGGAAATCGGGGCGTTATCAGAGCGACGGATTGCGCTGATGATGGACAAACATATGTCGCAGTTGCCGCCGTTCCTGGTGAAAAACGGCGGGGTGAACTCCGGCTTTATGATTGCTCAGGTAACCGCGGCCGCGCTGGCGAGCGAGAACAAAGCGCTGGCGCATCCGCACAGCGTGGACAGCTTGCCGACCTCCGCCAACCAGGAAGATCATGTGTCTATGGCACCGGCAGCGGGCCGCAGGTTGTGGGAGATGGCAGCGAATACGCGCGGCGTGATTGCCGTGGAGTGGCTGGCGGCGTGTCAGGGGATTGACCTGCGTGAAGGGTTAACCTCAAGCCCGCTGCTGGAGCAGGCGCGCCAGGCTCTGCGCGAGCAGGTTGCCCACTATACGCAGGATCGCTTTTTTGCTCCGGATATTGAGTGCGCAACCGAACTGTTAGCCCAGGGGGCATTGTTGAAATTGTTGCCTGAATTTCTGTAGATAAGCCTTGTTTAGTAGGCCGGATGCGGTGAAGCCGACATCCGGCACAACACAGCTTAACTGAATATCGCCGTAATGGAGGCGCTGGCGAGCGAGTGGAAGTGAACGTTAAAGCCAACCATCGCGCCGCTGGCGTCCTCATCGACATCAATACGCTCCACATCCAACGCGTGAACCGTAAAGATATAGCGATGGGTTTCCCCCTTCGGCGGCGCAGCACCGCCATAACCTGCTTTACCAAAATCCGTACGGGTCTGAATCACCCCATCCGGCAGCGCAACCAGCCCGGAGCCGAAGCCTTGCGTGAGTACGCGGGTATCTGCTGGCAGACTTACCACCACCCAATGCCACCAGCCGGAGCCGGTTGGCGCATCAGGATCGTAGCAGGTCACGACAAAGCTTTTGGTCCCTGCAGGCACGTCATCCCACGCCAGATGCGGGGAAATATTATCCCCGTCATATCCCATGCCGTTAAAGACGTGGCGATGCGCAAGCTTTTCGCCATCGCGCAGATCGTTACTGATTAGTTTCATGCTGACTCCTCTCGTTAGCCAAAAAGTGTAGCCAGGAACCGTAGAGCTTACCGCTGATTAATCGCTAAAAAATGTTGCACTGCGCACAGCCTCGTTTACGGCCTGGGTCAGACGACGCAACTGATCGGGCTGAATAATGTACGGCGGCATCAGATAGATCAATTTGCCAAACGGTCGTACCCACACGCCCTGTTCAACAAAGAACTTCTGTAACGCCGCCATATTCACCGGATGCGTGGTTTCGATCACACCGATGGCGCCGAGTACGCGCACGTCGGCTACCCAACTGGAGTCTGCCGCTGGGGCGAGTTCTGTCCGCAGTTGCGCTTCAATAGCCGCTACCTGTGAGCGCCACTCACCGGTTTCGAGTAACGACAGGCTGGCGGAGGCGACGGCGCAGGCCAGCGGATTACCCATAAAGGTTGGACCGTGCATGAAGCATCCGGCTTCACCGTTGCTAATGGTTTCCGCGACCTGACGCGTGGTCAGGGTGGCGGAAAGGGTCATGGTTCCGCCGGTTAACGCTTTGCCGAGGCACAAAATGTCCGGGGTTATGTTGGCGTGTTCACAGGCAAAAAGCTTGCCTGTACGACCAAATCCGGTGGCGATTTCATCGGCAATCAGCAGGATACCTTCACGGTCGCACATCTTACGGATGCGCTTTAACCATTCGGGATGATACATGCGCATGCCGCCAGCGCCCTGCACAATCGGCTCAAGGATCACCGCCGCAATCTCGTGGCGATGCGCGGCCATCAGGCGGGCAAAAGGCACCATATCCAGTTCGTCCCACTCGCCGTCCATGCGGTTTTGCGGGGCGGGCGCAAACAGGTTCTCCGGCAGATAACCCTTCCACAGACTGTGCATCGAGTTGTCGGGATCGCAGACCGACATCGCGCCGAAGGTATCGCCGTGATAACCGTTTCGAAATGTCAGGAAACGCTGACGGGATTCGCCTTTGGCCTGCCAGTATTGCAGCGCCATTTTCATTGCTACTTCTACGGCGACCGAACCTGAATCCGCGAGAAAAACGCACTCCAGCGCCTCTGGCGTCATCGCCACCAACTGGCGGCACAACGCAATGGCCGGGGCATGGGTAATGCCGCCAAACATCACATGTGACATGGCATCAATCTGCGTTTTCATCGCGGCGTTCAGCTGTGGGTGATTGTAACCGTGGATCGCCGCCCACCAGGACGACATGCCGTCTATCAGCCTCTCACCGCGGGCTAAAATCAGTTCGCAACCTTCGGCACGCGCCACCGGATAAACCGGTAACGGGGAGGTCATGGAGGTGTAAGGGTGCCAGATATGGCGTTGGTCAAACGCAAGATCGTCCGTTGTCATAATCGACTTGTAAACCAAATTAAAAAGATTTAGGTTTACGAGTCTACACCAAACTCATAACGAAACGTATACCAATATGGCTCATTCTTCTCGCTGGACAATGTCGCAAGTCACCGAATTATTTGAAAAACCGCTGTTGGATCTGCTGTTTGAAGCGCAGCAGGTTCACCGTCAGCACTTTGATCCGCGGCAGGTTCAGGTCAGTACGCTGCTGTCGATTAAGACCGGTGCCTGCCCGGAAGACTGCAAATACTGCCCGCAAAGCTCCCGCTATAAAACCGGTCTGGAAACGGAACGTTTGATGGAGGTTGAACAGGTACTGGACTCAGCGCGTAAAGCGAAACAGGCCGGTTCAACGCGGTTTTGCATGGGCGCGGCGTGGAAGAATCCACACGAACGCGACATGCCTTACCTGGAACAGATGGTTCAGGGCGTAAAAGAACTGGGGCTGGAAGCGTGTATGACGCTGGGTACGCTGAACGAAAATCAGGCCCAGCGGCTGGCCAATGCGGGTCTGGACTACTACAACCATAACCTCGACACCTCGCCGGAATTCTACGGCAATATCATCACAACCCGTTCGTACCAGGAGCGCCTGGATACGCTGGATAAAGTGCGTGAGGCGGGCATTAAAGTTTGCTCCGGCGGGATTGTGGGACTGGGGGAAACGGTGACCGACCGCGCGGGTCTGTTGCTGCAATTAGCTAATCTGCCAACGCCGCCAGAAAGCGTGCCGATCAACATGCTGGTGAAAGTGAAAGGCACGCCGCTTGCCGATAACGACGATGTGGATGCTTTTGATTTTATTCGTACTATCGCCGTGGCGCGGATCATGATGCCGACTTCATATGTCCGTCTTTCAGCCGGACGCGAGCAGATGAACGAACAAACCCAGGCGATGTGCTTTATGGCCGGAGCTAACTCGATTTTCTACGGCTGCAAACTGCTGACCACGCCGAACCCGAACGAAGATAAGGATTTGCTGTTGTTTCGCAAGCTGGGTCTCAATCCGCAGCAAACGGCGGTGCTGGCAGGCGATAACGAACAGCAGCAACGCCTGGAACAGGCGCTGCGTACCCCGGATACCGACGAATACTACAACGCGGCAACCGTATGACCTGGCAGCAAAAAATAGACGATGCGTTAACGGCGCGTCGTCGTGCTGATGCGTTGCGTCGGCGCTATGCGGTGACGCAGGGCGCCGGTCGCTGGCTGCAGGCCGAAGGTCGCCAGTACCTGAACTTTTCCAGCAACGACTACCTTGGCTTAAGCCACCATCCGCATATTATCTGCGCGTGGCAGCAAGGCGCTGAGCGTTTTGGCGTCGGCAGCGGCGGCTCGGGTCATGTGAGCGGTTATTCCGTTGCTCATCAGGCGCTGGAAGATGAGCTGGCGCAATGGCTCGGCTATTCCCGGGCGCTGCTGTTTATCTCCGGTTTTGCCGCTAATCAGGCGGTCATTGCCGCGCTGATGGGCAAAGAGGACCGGATTGTTGCTGACCGACTCAGCCATGCCTCACTGCTGGAAGCTGCCAGCCATAGCCCTGCCGTGCTACGTCGCTTTACCCATAACGATCCGCAACATCTGGAACGTCTGCTGACAACCCCCTGTCCGGGGCAACAACTCGTGGTCACTGAAGGTGTGTTCAGCATGGATGGCGATAGCGCACCGCTGGCGGAAATTCACGCGGTAGCAGAGCGGCAGGGCGCGTGGTTGCTGGTGGATGATGCGCACGGGATTGGCGTCAGCGGTGAGGAAGGGCGCGGCTCGTGCTCCCGACAGCAGGTGAAACCCGAGCTGTTAGTGGTGACGTTTGGCAAAGGTTTTGGCGTCAGCGGCGCAGCAATCTTGTGCTCAGACAGCGTGGCCGATTATCTGCTGCAGTTTGCCCGTCATCTGATCTACAGCACCAGTATGCCTCCGGCGCAGGCCCAGGCCTTGCGCGCCGCGCTGGAGGTGATCCGCAGCCGCGAAGGCGATGAGCGCAGAGAAAAACTGGCGATGCTGATCCAGCGTTTTCGCGCTGGGGTGAATACGCCGGACTTAACGCTGGCGCAGTCAGACAGCGCCATTCAGCCACTGATCGTGGGCGACAATCATAAAGCCTTGCAACTGGCGGAGGCATTACGTCAACAGGGATGCTGGGTGACGGCTATTCGCCCACCGACGGTGCCGGTTGGTACGGCCAGGCTGCGGCTTACGCTGACCCAGGCGCATGAAGTCCAGGATATCGATCGCTTACTGGAGGTGCTGCATGGCGCAGGTCAATAAGCAGGCGATTGCTGCCGCGTTTGGTCGTGCGGCTACTCACTATGAGCAACACGCGGAACTCCAGCGTCAGAGCGCCGATGCGTTACTGGCGCGACTCGATGGTCGGGCATTCTCTCAGGTTTTAGATGCGGGCTGCGGGCCCGGGCGTATGAGCCGTTACTGGCGGGAGCAGGGGAGCGAGGTCTGCGCGCTGGATCTGTCGGCGCAAATGCTGACTGAAGCACAGCGTCACGATGTCGCCCACCGCTATTTGCTGGCGGATATTGAAGCCATTCCGCAGGCTGCTGCTACTTTCGACCTGGCCTGGAGCAATCTGGCCGTACAGTGGTGCAGTGACCTGCGCGGCGCGTTACGCGAGCTTTACCGGGTGGTGCGTCCTGGCGGGACAGTGGCGTTTAGTACCCTGGCGCAGGGGTCAATGCCGGAACTTCGTCAGGCGTGGCGAGCGGTTGATGAGCGGGAGCACGCCAATCGTTTTTTGCCCGTGGATCAACTGGAAAACGCCCTGCATGGGTGGGACGTTGAATACCAGTCTCATGCCGTCACGCTGTGGTTTGACGATGCGCTGAGCGCCATGCGCTCGCTGAAGGGCATTGGCGCGACGCATTTGCATGATGGCCGCGAGCCGCGCGTTCTCACCCGCTCGCAGCTGCGCCAGCTACAGCTAGCCTGGCCCTGCCAACAGGGGAAATATCCGCTGACCTATCATCTATTTTTGGGAGTGATTCAACGTGACTAACACTTTTTTTGTCACCGGGACGGATACCGAAGTGGGGAAAACTATCGCCAGCTGCGCGTTGCTGCAGGCGGCGGGGCAGAGGGGATTGCGAACCGTCGGCTATAAGCCAGTGGCGTCGGGCAGTGAAATGACGGTTGAAGGTCTGCGTAATAGCGATGCCCTGGCATTACAGCGCAACAGCGTTGTGACGGTGGACTATGCGGCTATCAACCCCTATACCTTCGCGGAACCTACCTCACCGCATATCATCAGCGCGGACGAAGGTCGCCCCATTCAGGCCTCTGTAATGTCTGCGGGTTTACGCGCGCTGGAACAACAGGCTGACTGGGTGCTGGTGGAAGGTGCCGGAGGGTGGTTTACGCCGCTTTCGCCAACGCTGAGTTTTGCTGACTGGGTGAAAACAGAGCAGCTGCCGGTTATTCTGGTGGTTGGCGTTAAGCTCGGCTGCATCAACCACGCTGTGCTGACCGCCCAGGCGGTGCAGCAGGCCGGACTGACGCTTGCCGGATGGGTCGCCAATGATGTGACGCCACCTGGCAAGCGTCATGCTGAATATATGGCAACGCTCAGGCGTGTGCTTGCGGCTCCGCTGCTGGGGGAAATTCCCTGGCTGGCAGAAGAGCCGGAGCGGGCATCGACAGGACGTTATATCGATCTTAGCGTTTTGTCTGTGGCGTCACCCAATAGTTGATTAGCGGGTTGCTGAGCTGTGTGATTTGCCCCTGAGCCACGTTGCGCCCACGGTGTAACAGGCAGTAGCAGTCAGCGACCCGACGAATAAACGGCAGGCTCTGCTCCGCGAGCATTATGGCGATGCCGAGCTCCTGGCTTAACCTTACAACCAGGTTCCCCAGCTTGTGGATATATGCCTGGCCACTTCCCCGCGTGGGCTCATCGAGGATCAGCAGGCGCGGGCGTGTGACCAGCGCGCTGGCGAGCGCAAGCTGGTGCTGATCATCTTCCGATAATGCCGCCCCTTTGGCCTGACGCAGTACGAACAACTGTGGAAACAGGCGGTAAATATCACTGCTGTTCATCGTTTCGCTTTCCTCAACCGCCTGGCGCGCAATATGAAGATTTTCCTCTACCGTCAATTGCGAAAAAATCCGTCTCTCTTGTGAAACGTAGTTAATGCCCAGCGCGATGCGATTTGCCGCCGGAATGGGACTCAGGTCGCGCGGCGGCGCGCCAGCCTGATGCCAGAACATGGTGCCGCTTTCGATCGGTAAATTGCCGATAATGCAATTGGTCAGCGTAGTCTTTCCCATTCCTGGAAGCCCCAGCACACCGGTACATTTACCGGGCAGCAGGTCGAGATCCACATCCCATAGGGAGTGTTGATTACCGTAATAATGATTCACTGCGCGAAGACTCAACATAGATTCCTCCAGCATGATGCTATCCGCCCCACGTACAGGTCGTCGGAAGAAAATTGCAATTCTCATGCCAGAAGAGGGATTGGGGTCAAAAAACAGCAGGAGAGTGTGCCGCGCAGGCGGTAACGGCTGGCTGGCCGGAGGGCTGGCGTTGTTTTGTGCACATTGCCAGTGCCTGGCGGTGTCGTAATGGTGCAGGCAAGAAAATGATGAAAATGCGAGCAAGATCCCGGCCATTCCAGGCCGCTTCGTTAGCTGATAAATATCAAAAAATAGCGATAAATTTTTTTTATCCCTCCGGAAAAGGGAGTGAGGGCGTTTTTGCCAGGCTACAGTCCATACGGGCTGGAGGCAGTTATCCACTATTCCTGTGGATAACCTTGTGTATTAGAGTTAGAAAACACAATGTAAGCGAGAGAAGACGCGGCCTGCGACTAAATTGATGCGAAAGACGGCTCGGGATAATAGTCATTAAATTACAGAATGTTAGATAAAATCAATGGCTGTCGCAGAAGTGTCATGCGTTGCCACAAAACTTTCATCGGGCGGCTTGACAAATGTTAAAAAAGTCATTGCTTTGGGGATAACACGTTTTTGCTGGTGTTTTATCTTGTCTGAGGCCAAATTTTAGCCTGCGGTCACGGTCATTCTGATGGCGTATCAGAAATATTCTGGTGCGTTACTGTTTTTTCATCCAGTATATTTTACTGGCAAAATATACGACTGCGAGTAAAATTACACACCTGCCCGCCCATTGCTTCAGGTAGCTGCTCATGAGTAAACCGTTCAAACTAAATTCCGCTTTTAAACCCTCTGGCGATCAGCCTGAGGCTATTCGCCGTCTGGAAGAAGGGCTGGAGGATGGTCTGGCGCATCAGACGCTGCTGGGGGTGACGGGCTCGGGGAAGACATTCACCATCGCTAACGTAATTGCGGACTTGCAGCGGCCTACCATGGTGCTGGCTCCCAATAAGACGCTGGCCGCGCAGTTGTACGGTGAGATGAAAGAGTTCTTCCCGGATAACGCGGTGGAGTATTTCGTCTCCTACTACGACTATTATCAACCGGAAGCCTACGTACCAAGTTCTGACACCTTCATCGAGAAGGATGCCTCGGTTAACGAACATATTGAGCAGATGCGTCTGTCAGCGACCAAAGCGCTGCTGGAACGTCGGGATGTCGTTGTCGTCGCGTCAGTTTCCGCTATCTATGGTTTGGGCGATCCGGATCTGTATCTGAAAATGATGCTGCACCTGACGGTGGGGATGATTATCGACCAGCGTGCGATCCTGCGCCGCCTGGCGGAACTGCAATATACCCGCAACGATCAGGCATTTCAGCGCGGAACCTTCCGCGTGCGTGGTGAAGTGATCGACATTTTCCCGGCTGAATCCGACGATATCGCGCTGCGCGTGGAACTGTTTGATGAAGAGGTCGAACGTTTATCGCTGTTTGACCCGCTTACCGGGCAGGTTGAATCCACGATTTCGCGCTACACCATCTATCCTAAAACGCACTACGTGACGCCGCGCGAACGTATCGTGCAGGCGATGGAAGAAATCAAAGTTGAGCTGGCAGAGCGGCGCAAGGTCCTGCTGGCAAATAACAAACTGCTGGAAGAACAGCGGCTAAGTCAGCGTACGCAGTTCGATCTGGAAATGATGAACGAGCTGGGTTACTGCTCGGGGATTGAAAACTACTCCCGCTATCTGTCCGGGCGTGGCCCCGGCGAGCCGCCGCCGACGCTGTTTGATTACCTGCCTGCCGACGGCCTGCTGGTGGTGGATGAATCCCACGTCACTATCCCGCAAATTGGCGGTATGTATCGTGGTGACCGGGCGCGTAAAGAGACTCTGGTCGAATACGGATTCCGTCTGCCGTCGGCGCTGGATAACCGTCCGCTTAAATTTGAAGAGTTTGAAGCGCTGGCCCCGCAGACCATCTACGTCTCAGCGACGCCGGGCAACTATGAGCTGGAGAAATCCGGTGATGACGTCGTCGATCAGGTAGTACGACCGACCGGCCTGCTGGATCCGATCATTGAGGTACGCCCGGTGGCGACGCAGGTTGACGATCTGCTGTCTGAGATCCGCATCCGTGCGGCGATTAACGAACGTGTGCTGGTCACTACGCTCACGAAACGGATGGCAGAGGATCTCACCGAATACCTCGAAGAGCACGGTGAGCGGGTGCGCTATCTGCACTCAGACATCGATACCGTGGAACGTATGGAAATCATTCGTGACCTGCGTCTGGGCGAGTTTGACGTGCTGGTGGGTATCAACCTGTTACGTGAGGGTCTGGATATGCCTGAGGTCTCACTGGTGGCGATTCTGGACGCAGACAAAGAAGGGTTCCTGCGTTCGGAACGTTCGCTTATTCAGACCATCGGTCGTGCGGCGCGTAATATCAACGGGAAGGCTATTCTCTACGGCGACAAAATTACCGCCTCAATGGCTAAGGCGATAGGTGAAACTGAACGCCGTCGTGAGAAACAGCAGCTCTACAACGAAGAACACGGTATTACGCCGCAGGGGCTGAACAAGAAAGTGGTCGATATTCTGGCGCTGGGTCAGAATATTGCGAAGACTAAGGCGAAAGGCAAAGGGAAGTCACGCGCAGGCGCGAAGTCTGAAATTGTCGAACTGGATATGACGCCAAAAGCGCTGCAGCAGAAGATTCATGAGCTGGAAGGGCAGATGATGCAGCATGCGCAGAATCTTGAATTTGAAGAGGCTGCGACGATCCGCGACCAGTTGCATCAGCTGCGCGAGTTGTTTATCGCGGCATCGTAAGATTGTGCCGGAGGCGGGGGAACCCCCTCATCCGGCCTGTGGGAGTAGATCGCGTTTGTAGGACTGATAAGCGCAGCCCATCAGGTAATTCCACTTACCCCAGCGCCTGTACCGCTTTCTCCAGCGCGTAATGCAATAGCTGGCGGTCATGGCGGTAGGGAATGTCGCTGGCTTCCAGCACTTCCTGAATAACAACGCGGTCGGTAACGGTGGATACATCCACTTTCGGGCCTACAACCACCGCATCAATCACTTTCCTGCCAACGTACTGTTCAATGATTGCCAGCTTATCGTTAAGCGTCAGGCTGGCTGCTGGCAGGCTTAATTCACGACCCAGATTGCCGATGTAGACCATCGGGGCAGGTGTGCGACGTAATGCCTGCGCCAATTCGTCGAGCAGCAGGAGCGGCATCAGGCTGGTGTAAAAACTGCCGGGTCCGATCAAAATCAAATCCGCTTCGGCGATAGCTTCAACTGCCTCCCGCGTGGTGGGGACTTTTGGCGACAGCATCAGTTCCTGAGGCGGGATGGTGAGCTGATCGATATTCACTTCGCCATAGACTTCATGTCCCTGATCGTCGATAGCCATCAGATCCACCGGCAACTCCGACATCGGAATTAAATGCGCATCAACTTTCAGCAGACTACGAATTAAATTGATGGCTTCCAGAGGCCGCACGCTGAGGTGATCGAGCGCCTTTAACATCAGATTTCCGAGGTTATGCCCGGAAAGCTCACCATTACCGCCAAAACGATACTCAAACATGGCGGATGCAACGCTGGGTTGAGTAATTAACTGGTTCAGACAGTTACGCATGTCTCCCCAGGCAATGCCTCCTTCAGAGCGACGAATACGACCTGTCGACCCGCCATTATCGGTCGTGGTGACGATCCCCGTCAGGCGTGAACCTAAAGGGGAAAGAGAGGAGAGAACGCGTCCCAATCCATGCCCTCCGCCGAGAGCGACAACGCGGTCCAGATCTGCCAGCGTGCGAGTGCGCATATATTTTCCTGATATGAATTAATCGGCGCTACAGTAACGTAAATAGTGTGTTTTCAGCAATTATCCAGGCGGAATCTGGCGTAATTTTTTTCTGCGATCTACTCCTTTCTGACGAGATTCACCTGCTGGCAAGATGATGTATATCAATGCAAAACTGTGGTTTTTGCTTATTCTGTAGCGAAATTGCACGATCATGTCGCTATGTATGTGTTTATATAACGAAAGTGTACATGGCAAAAGCGTCATTTACACGCTAGTATCGGCATAACCACAATGTACTCTGAATAATTCGAGTTGCAGGAAGGCAGTGAGGGAGAGAATCCCCCGTAAGCGGACATAAGTACGTGACTGGGGTGAACGAATAAAGCCCACGCTTCTGCAATTTGAAGTATGACGAGAATAAACACTCTAGCCTCTGCACCTGGGTCAAATGATACGGTGCTTTGGCCGTGACAATACTTGAATAAGTTTGTCACCAGGGCGTAGGAAGAAATGACTACGTCTCCCGTATTTTGGAAAGGTGTACATGGGCTCTCAACTTACCGATGCTTTCGCACGTAAGTTTTACTACTTACGTTTGTCGATTACCGATGTGTGTAACTTTCGTTGCACCTACTGCCTGCCGGATGGCTATAAGCCCGGCGGTGTCACCAATAACGGCTTTTTGACCGTTGATGAAATTCGCCGCGTTACGCGCGCGTTCGCCAGTCTGGGAACGGAAAAAGTGCGTCTGACAGGGGGCGAACCTTCATTGCGTCGCGACTTTACCGACATTATCGCCGCCGTGCGCGAAAACCACGCCATCCGTCAGATTGCGGTGACCACTAATGGTTATCGTCTGGCGCGTGATGCCGCTGCCTGGCGCGATGCCGGACTGACCGCACTTAACGTCAGCGTCGACAGCCTCGATGCCCGTCAGTTTCACGCCATTACCGGGCAGGACAAATTTCAGCAGGTGATGGCAGGCATTGACGCCGCTTTTGATGCGGGTTTTGAAAAAGTGAAAGTCAATACCGTGCTGATGCGCGATGTAAACCATCATCAACTGGACACCTTCCTGGCGTGGGTTCAGCCCCGTCCTATCCAACTACGCTTTATTGAACTGATGGAAACGGGCGAGGGCAGCTCTCTCTTCCGTAAACACCATATCTCAGGCCAGGTCCTGCGTGATGAGCTGTTGCGTCGCGGCTGGATCCACCAGATCCGACAGCGCAGCGACGGCCCGGCTCAGGTTTTCTGTCATCCTGACTATGCTGGTGAAATTGGTCTGATCATGCCTTATGAGAAAGACTTCTGCGCCACCTGCAACCGTCTGCGCGTTTCCTCTGTCGGCAAACTGCATCTGTGTTTATTTGGTGAAGGCGGCGTAAGCCTGCGTGATTTGCTGGAAGATGACGCTCAGCAGTCGGCGCTGGAAGAACGCATTTCAGCCGCGCTGCTGGAGAAAAAGCAGACTCATTTCCTGCATCAGAACAATACCGGTATTACGCAAAACTTATCTTACATTGGCGGCTGATCGCTAAAAGGAGTTTTTCATGAGTCAGGTAAGTGCTGAATTTATCCCGACACGCATTGCTATTCTTACTGTTTCCAACCGTCGCGGCGAAGAAGATGACACCTCCGGCCATTATCTGCGTGACTCGGCGCAAGAGGCGGGTCATCAGATTGTCGACAAGGCGATCGTCAAAGAGAACCGCTACGCCATTCGCGCCCAGGTTTCTGCATGGATTGCCAGTGAGGATGTGCAGGTTGTGCTCATTACAGGCGGCACGGGCTTAACCGAAGGGGACCAGGCGCCAGAAGCGCTGCAACCGCTGTTCGACAGAGAAGTCGAAGGGTTTGGTGAAGTATTTCGTATGCTGTCGTTTGAAGAGATTGGCACCGCGACGCTGCAATCCCGGGCGATTGCCGGAGTGGCCAACAAAACGCTGATTTTCGCCATGCCGGGGTCGACTAAAGCGTGTCGCACCGCATGGGAAAATATCATTGCGCCGCAGCTCGATGCCCGTACGCGTCCGTGTAATTTCCACCCACATTTGAAGAAATAAGTATGTCGCAACTGACTCATATTAACGCCGCTGGCGAAGCGCATATGGTGGATGTCTCCGCCAAAGCGGAAACCGTACGCGAGGCGCGTGCAGAAGCATTCGTGACCATGCGTAGCGAAACGCTGGCGATGATTATCGACGGCAGCCACCATAAGGGCGACGTTTTCGCCACGGCGCGTATTGCCGGTATTCAGGCCGCCAAACGGACCTGGGATCTTATCCCGCTGTGCCATCCGCTGATGTTGAGCAAGGTTGAAGTTAATCTGCACGCCGAGCCGGAACACAACCGCGTACGCATTGAAACGCTTTGTCGCCTGACCGGGAAAACCGGCGTCGAAATGGAAGCGTTAACGGCGGCCTCCGTGGCAGCGTTGACCATCTACGATATGTGCAAAGCGGTGCAAAAGGATATGGTGATTGGTCCGGTGCGTCTGCTGGCTAAAAGCGGCGGTAAATCGGGAGATTTTAAGGTGGATGCGCATGATTAAGGTTCTTTTCTTTGCTCAGGTACGGGAATTGGTGAACACGGATGCGATAGAGGTCGCCGCTGAGTTTGCAACGGTTGAAGCGCTGCGCCGGAGTCTTGCGGCAAAAAGCGATCGCTGGGCGTTGGCGCTGGAAGACGGCAAGCTGCTGGCCGCGGTAAATCAGACGCTGGTCAGTTTTGACCATCCCCTTAATGCGGGTGACGAAGTGGCTTTCTTCCCACCGGTAACCGGAGGCTAAGATGGCTGAAACGCGAATTGTTGTTGGTCATGCGCCGTTCAGCGTCGGGGAAGAGTATCCCTGGCTGGCCGAACGCGATGAAGATGGCGCGGTGGTCACTTTCACCGGTAAAGTCCGCAATCACAATCTCGGCGATAGCGTGCAGGCGTTAACGCTGGAACACTATCCGGGAATGACCGAAAAAGCGCTGGCGGAGATTGTCGACGAAGCGCGTGCGCGCTGGCCGCTGGGACGAGTAACGGTCATTCATCGCATTGGCGAACTGTGGCCGGGTGACGAAATCGTTTTTGTTGGCGTGACCAGTGCGCATCGCAGCAGCGCGTTTGATGCCGGGCAGTTCATTATGGATTATCTGAAAACCCGCGCACCGTTCTGGAAGCGCGAGGCCACGCCAGAAGGTGAGCGCTGGGTTGATGCCCGCGACAGCGATAAGCTAGCAGCAAAACGCTGGTAGAGTACAATTGGTGTAGGCTCATACTGATTCAGGAGATTGTCATGGACCGATTCCCACGATCCGATTCTATTGTACAGGCCCGTTCCGGCCTGCAAACGTATATGGCGCAGGTGTACGGCTGGATGACCTGCGGACTGTTGCTGACGGCGTTTATCGCCTGGTATGCAGCAAATACGCCCGCGGTGATGATGTTTGTCTTCTCCAGCAAAATCACCTTCTTTGGACTGATCATTGCCCAGCTAGCGCTGGTGTTCGTCCTGTCCGGCATGGTGCAAAGGCTCAGCGCGGGAATGGCGACCACGCTGTTTATGCTCTATTCGGCATTAACCGGGCTGACGCTATCAAGCATTTTTATCGTCTATACCTACTCGTCTATCGCCAGCACCTTCGTGGTCACCGGCGGGATGTTCGGGATCATGAGTTTGTACGGCTACACTACCAAACGCGATCTGAGCGGCTTCGGCAATATGCTGTTTATGGCGCTGATCGGTATTGTGCTGGCCTCGCTGGTTAACTTCTGGTTGAAGAGCGAAGCGCTGATGTGGGCGGTGACCTATATTGGGGTGATTGTGTTTGTCGGCCTGACCGCTTATGACACGCAGAAGCTGAAAAACATCGGTGAGCAGATCGACCTGCGTGACAGCTCCAATCTGCGTAAATACGCAATTCTTGGGGCCTTAACGCTGTATCTGGACTTCATCAACCTGTTCCTGATGCTGCTGCGTATCTTCGGCAATCGTCGTTAACTCTCTGTTGCCGGATGGCGTAAGCCGCCATCCGGTGAATCATTTTGCCATCGCCTTCTCGTTTTTTACCCGCAACTTTTTCGCCCGACTCTCCAGCAGCAAATAGCACATCAGCGCCAGCAGCAGCGGAATAAAATAGTACAGCACGCGATATGCGAGCAGGGCGGCAATGATTGTCCCCTGAGAGGTATTCTCTCCTGCCAGCAGCGCCATAAAGACCGCCTCCAGCACACCAATCCCCGCCGGAATATGCACGATAACACCGGCAATACTGCTCACCAGCAGCACGCCCAGCACGAAGAAATAGTTGATATTCTGACCCAGCAACAGCCAGATAATCGCCCCCATTACCATCCAGTTAGTACCGGATATCGCCATTTGCGCGAGGGCAAATTTCCAGGAGGGCAGTACCAGTTTTTGGCCCTTGATGGTGATGTGGCGATGTTTCGCGAAAGCGCAAAACCACAGATAAACAACAATCATCAGCAGCAGCGCAATGCCTAAGAGGCGTAGCGTACCTTCATCGATATACCAGTGCGCGGGCAGTTCAACGACGCCGAAGGTGAAAATAAAACCGCCCAGCAGAATATAGCCCAGCCAGTTGGTGGTAATGCTCAGTGAAAAAATTCGCGTAATTGTGCTCCCCGGTAATCCGAGACGCGAGTAGAGACGATAACGCATCCCAATACCGCCCACCCAAGTGCTTAACGTCAGGTTGAAGGCGTAACAGATAAACGACACCAGCATGACCTGGCGTTTTGCCAGCTTGTGCCCGCAGTAGTAGCGCCCGAGCAAGTCATAGCAGCCGTAAAGTAAATAACTGACGATCACCAGCCCTACGGCGCTGAGCAGGGCGATCCGATTGTAATCGCGAATTACCGTCCATACTTCCTGCCAGTTGACCTTACTGGCATAAACGACCAGCAATACGATGACTGCAATAAAAAATAGCCATGTGAGGATCTTTTTCGCTAAGCGCCAGCGTCGGTGGTTTTTTGGCATCAGGTTTCCCCTCCTGCATCCTCAGTTGGAATACGATCCTGGGTTTCCAGAGTTGGCTGTGCGGGTGGTTCTACCTCGGCCAGATGCGGGGTATGCGCCGGTAGCCAGCCGACCAGCGCCGGGAAGTGGCGTAAAAAGTGGAAGGCCAGCACGCTTTTGGTCAGGTTCCACCAGGTGCGTTTTGGCAGCATTGATTCATCAACTCGCTTGCAGTCCTGCGCAATAATGGGGTTCAGGTTGTCACGCAGGGTCTGGTTAAACGTGCGGTCATGAATAATAAGATTCGCCTCCAGATTGAGCGACAGACTGAGCGGGTCGAGATTGCTGGAACCTACCGTCGCCCAATGATCGTCCATCAGCGCGACTTTACCATGCAGGGGCTTACGCCGGTATTCATAGACATGGACGCCGCCTTTAACCAGATAGTTATACAGCAGGCGGGCACCCACTTTCACAATCGGCATATCCGGTTCACCCTGGACGATGAGTTTTACCCGAACGCCGCGTCGCGCAGCTTTTCGTAGGGCATGCAGCAGGCGATAACCCGGAAAGAAATAGGCATTGGCAATGATCACTTCCCGCCGGGCCTGGGTCAGCATTTTCAAATAGTGGCGTTCAATATCATCGCGATGCTCTTCGTTATCGCGCCAGACAAACAGCGCCTGCGCTTCGCCAGGCCGATGATTCTCAATTGCCCGGTGATGACGTCGCCACCAGCGTCGTACGGCGCTCTGTCCTGGTAAGTTATCCAGCACGAATTTCAGGATGTCGGCCACGACTGGACCTTCCACGCGAACAGCGTAATCCTGCTTGGCCTCGGGACCGTAATCAGACATGTGTTCAGCGGAATAATTGATGCCGCCGACAAAGGCAACACGGTCATCAATGACCACAATTTTGCGATGCATACGGCGAAAGAGATTGGTGCGCATACCGAACAGACGCGGGCGCGGATCGTAGTAGCGGAAAACAACGCCTGCTACGGTCAACTCTTCGACAAAACTGTCGCTAAGATCCGGCGAACCGTAACCGTCCAGCAGCACCTCTGCTTTGATTCCGCGCTGGGCGGCTCCGAGCAAGGCGGCATGCAGCTGTTTTCCGACCGCATCTTCAAACCAGATAAAGGTCTCAAGGATAATTTTTTGCTGTGCCTGTTCAATGGCGTCAAAGACGGCGGGATAGTATTGATCGCCATTTTCCAGCAGTTGAATTTGATTGCCTTCACGCCAGCCATTTTTCATAAATGAATCTCCGCACTCAGGGGGGCATGATCGGACAAATGTCGCCAGTGACGCAGCGCCAGCGTCGTTGGGGTACTGGCATTCGCGTTTTTCACATAGATCCTGTCCAGACGCAGCAGGGGAAACTGCACCGGAAACGTCCGCGCCGGGCGACCGTGGGCGCGGGTAAAAATCTCGTCAAGGCCGGCCCTGGCTTTCAACGGGTGATTGGCCGTTTGCCGCCAGTCGTTAAAATCTCCGGCGATCACCACGGGCTCCGCGTCGGGCAGGGCATTGACCCAGTCAGCCAGCATAGCGAGCTGGGCCTGACGGTGTGCTTCACGCAAACCGAGATGCACGCACATGACATGAATTGGGTGCGAGAGCATTGGCGGCACGATGCGGCAGTAGAGGACCCCGCGCTTTTCACTCGCGCCGACGGACACATCGCGATTTTCATAATGTTCAATGGGATAACGCGACAGCACCGCGTTACCGTGATGCCCTTGCGGGTACACGGCGTTACGCCCGTAGGCGAAGTCGCTCCACATGGTGTCCGCCAGAAATTCGTAGTGGGTGGTATCCGGCCAGTTCTCAATCAGCAGCGAGTGAGCATCGTGCGCGCCCATGACTTCCTGTAGGCACACAATGTCTGCACCGACCGTTCTGACAGCCTCCCGTAGCTCAGGCAAAATAAAACGCCGGTTGAAGGCGGTGAACCCTTTGTGAGTATTAATGGTGAGCACATTGAATGAAAATTGAACTCCCGATCCGCTCATGAGCCTCCCGTTGGCGTCACTTCCTAAATAAAATAGTGTAGTCGTCGTCACAAAAAGATGCGGTGTTGCGGAATTTTCCGTAAAGTCCGGTACTCTGAATAATTAGTTGAAAATCCTTCAGGAGAAAAGCCATGAGGTGGCAACAACGTGTTCGTGTCGCAACGGGTCTAAGTTGCTGGCAGATTGTGTTGCATTTACTGGTAGTGGCGTTGCTGGTAATGGGCTGGATGAGCGGTACGCTGGTGCGCGTCGGCCTGGGATTATGCGTCGTTTACGGCGTAACGGTTTTATTAATGCTGGCCTTGCAACGTCACCATGAACAGCGCTGGCGCGACGTAGCTGATGTGCTGGAAGAACTGACTACCACGTGGTATTTCGGTGCCGCGATGATCGTACTGTGGTTGCTGTCGCGCGTGCTGCAAAACAACGTCTTGCTAGCCCTGGCGGGGCTGGTGATCCTTGCCGGACCCGCCGTGGTCTCGCTGTTGGCGAAAGACAAAAAGCTACATCACCTTGCGTCTAAACATCGCATACGCCGCTGAGCCGGTCGTGGCCGCTATCACCAACAGCGGCCACAAACTTCCCCACACAATCTGCAGACTCGCATCCTTCAGGTAAATCTGTTTCGTGATGTCCGTAAAATGGCGGATTGGGTTTATCCACGTCAGATTCTGTAGCCAGACCGGCATATTTTCGACCGGCGAGACGTAGCCTGAAAGTAAAATCGCCGGCATCATAAACACAAACACGCCGATAAACGCCTGCTGCTGGGTGGCGCACAGTGATGAAATCAGCAGACCAAAGCCGACCAGCGACAGCCCGTAAATCACCATCGTGAAATAGAACAGCGCCAGTGAACCGGCAAAGGGGATGTGATAAGCCCAGATGCCGATCGCCAGCACAATGGTGGCCTGAAACGTTGCCACAATTAACGCGGGCACCGCTTTACCGATGAATATCTGCCAGGTGGTAAGTGGGGAGACCAGCAGCTGATCCAGCGTGCCTTGCTCGCGCTCGCGGGCAACCGAGAGCGAGGTGACGATCATGACGCCGATGGTGGTGATCATGGCGATCAGCGACGGAACCACAAACCATTTGTAATCCAGATTCGGGTTATACCAGTTACGCACCACCAGCTCGCTGTTGTTCGGTTTCGGCTTGCCGTCCATCAGCTCCTGCTGATACTCCTTAACGATCTGCTGCAGATAATTCGCGGCAATTTGCGCACTGTTAGAGTTACGCCCGTCGAGAATAATCTGCATGGGAGCCTGCTGGAAAGTATCCAGATTACGCGAAAAGTTGGCCGGGAAGCGCACCAGCAACAGGGCTTTTTGCGTGTCGATGGTGGGCTGGATCTCCTGCGGGCTTTTCAGCAGCAGAACGTGCGTAAAGGCGCTGGCGCGAGCGAAGCGCTGGGTTAGTTCCACCGAATGTTTACCGTTGTCTTCGTTATAGATAGCGATAGTGGCGTTGGTGACTTCCAGCGTGGCCGCGAACGGGAACAGAATAACCTGAATCAGCACCGGTAAAATCAGAATGGCTCGCGTCTGCGGTTCACGTAACAGCGATTGCAGCTCTTTACGAATTAATGTCCATAAGCGATGAAACATGCCCGTCCCCTTAATCCAGCCGACGTTTGGTTTTAAGCCACGTCAGGCCAATAAACATCACCGCCGAAGCGATTAAAAACAGCACGTTGATAATCAGCACCACCGGAATATTTCCCGCCAGAAACAGGCTTTGTAGGGTGCTGACGAAATAACGAGCCGGAATAATATAGGTTACTGCCCGGATAATCGCCGGCATGCTGTCTATCTGGAAGATAAAACCCGACAGCATAATCGAAGGCAGGAAGGCGGCGTTTAGCGCGACCTGCGCGGCGTTAAACTGATTGCGGGTGATGGTGGAGATAAGCAACCCCATGCCGAGCGTGCTGAGCAGAAACAGGCTGGTAATGAAAAACAGGATCAGCAACGAACCGCGATAGGGCACGCCGAGAATAAACACCGACACCAGCATACACAGCAGCATCGCCAGCATGCCCAGAAAGTAATAGGGGATCAGTTTGCACAGCAGCAGTTCGACGCGGGTGACTTCGGTAGACAACAGCGCTTCCATGGTTCCGCGCTCCCATTCGCGCGCCACCACTAATGAGGTGAGGATAGCGCCAATAACCGTCATGATGATGGTTACCGCCCCGGGAATAATAAAATGTTGGCTGATAGCCGCCGGGTTAAACCAGTAGCGGGTCTGCACGTCGATCAAAGGTTCAAATGATTCTCCGCGATCTTCCGCCCGCTGTTGTTGCCAAATCTGCCAGATGCCTTCGACATAACCCTGTACAAAGTTAGCGGTATTCGGTTCACTGCCGTCGGTGATCACCTGGATCGGCGCCACGTCGTTGGGTCGCGCCATCTGCTGGGCGAAATCCACCGGGATCACCACCAGCCCGCGAATGCGCCCGGCCTGCATTTTCTCAATCAATTCCTGACGGTTATCGCTGATGGTGGCGTCAATATACGGTGAACCGGTCATGGTATGGGTAAAATCCAGCGCCTCTTCGCTTTGCTGTTCGAGCAAAATCCCTACCCGCAGCTTGCTGGAGTCGAGGTTGATCCCGTAGCCGAAGATAAACAGCAGCAGCAGCGGGATCACCACCGCAATCAGCCAACTGCTGGGATCGCGGACGATCTGACGCGTCTCTTTCACGCACAGCGCGCGTACGCGACGCCAGGAGAGAATGGAGTTACTCATGCGTATGCTCCTTATCCCAGTCATTGATTAGCGTGATAAACGCCTGTTCCATGGTCGGGTCTGGCGTCTCACTGTCAGCAGCCTGAGCTTTCAGGTCGTCCGGCGTACCGCTGGCAATCAGTTTTCCGCGATACACCAGCCCGATGCGATCGCAGTATTCTGCCTCATCCATAAAGTGGGTGGTCACCATCACCGTGACGCCTTTTTCCACCATGCTGTTGATATGTAACCAGAACTCCCGACGGGTGAGAGGATCGACCCCGGAAGTGGGTTCATCGAGGAACAGAATGTCGGGTTCATGCATCAGCGAACAGGCCAGCGCCAGGCGCTGTTTAAAGCCCAGCGGCAGTTCGTCGGTGGCGTGGGAGGCGATACTCTTCAGGCCGAATGCCTCGCTCATCCGCTCGATTTTCTCCTTCTGCGCCCGACCGCGCAGGCCGTAGACGCCGGAGAAAAAGCGCAGATTCTGTTCAACCGTCAGGTTGCCATACAGGGAGAATTTCTGCGCCATATAGCCCAGATGCTGGCGCGCTTTACCGGAGCTGACCTTCAGGTCCATGTCCAGCACCAGCGCTTTACCCGAAGTGGGGACCAGCAGGCCGCACATCATTTTAAAGGTAGTGGATTTGCCCGCGCCGTTGGGCCCTAACAAACCAAAAATTTCGCCGCGCTGCACGGCAAAGTCTACGTGGTCGGTAGCGGCAAAATCGCCAAATTTTTTGGTCAGCGCTTTGGCTTCGATCACCGTTTCACCAGGCGTGCCTTCCACGGTATGCAGGATAGCGCCCAGCGGGGACTCCGATGTTCCGGCCCCGCCGAGTAAATCGATAAAGGCATCCTCGAAGCGGGGGGCGGTTTCGTTGATGGTTATCTCCGGCATGCCGTCAGCGTTTTGAATCTGCTGGGCCGTCGCTTCTTTTTTCAGGATTAAGCGGACGGATTTCCCCTGAATCATCCCGTCGCTAACCTGCGGCAGTTTTAACGTGCGTTGCAGCAGTCGGCGGTTATTTTCCTGCGAACTGCTCATCAGGAAGCTGCGACCCGACATGGTTTGCGTAAGCTGAGTGGGATCGCCCTGATACAGCAATTCACCTTCGTTCATCAGCAGCACATCACGGCATTGTTCAGCTTCATCCAGATACGACGTGCTCCAGAGGATCAGCATGCCGTCCCCGGCCAGCTCATGAACCATTTGCCACAGTTCGCGACGGGAAATAGGGTCGACGCCCACGCCAGGCTCATCCAGCAGTAACACGCTGGGTTCACCGACCAGCGTACAGGCAAGTCCGAGCTTCTGCTTCATGCCGCCGGAAAGCTTGCCGGCCAGTCGTCCGGTAAACGGCCCCAGCGAGGTAAATTCCAGTAACCGGGCAAAGGTTTTTTCTCGCGCTTCACCGGTAACGCTACGTAAATCTGCATAGAGATTGAGGTTCTCCATGACGGTCAAATCTTCATACAGACCAAATTTCTGCGGCATGTAACCCAGTACCGCATGCAGTGCGCTGTCGTCTTTGATGGGATCAAAACCAATCACCGTTGCGCTACCAGCGTCGGGTTTCAACAGCCCTGCCAGCATTCGCATCAGCGTGGTTTTGCCAGCGCCATCCGGCCCGACCAGCCCGGTCACGTAGCCCGCATGAACGGTACAGTCGAGCGGGGCGACGGCCGGTTTATCCATTCCGGCAAAGTTTTTCGTCAGTCCATTCAGCGTAATGACGGCGTCATTCATGCCGTGCCTCATCGCTGAACTTTATCGTTACCGGCATTCCCTGGCGCAGCGCATCGTCCGCGTCGGTCACCACAATACGCAGGCGATAAACCAGGTCGGTGCGCAGGTCAGGGGTCTCGACTGTTTTTGGGGTAAACTCCGCGGTGGGCGACACGAAGCCGATTTTACCGTGATACGGTTTGTCCGGACGGCCATCGGTGTAAAGCAGGATTTCGCGTCCTGGCTGCGCCTGGCTCAGATTTTGTTCGTCAACGTAGGCGCGAACCCATACCGGACGCGTGAGTGACAGCGTCAGTACCGTGCCCCCTTCGTTCAACATGCTGCCGGGTTCGACCGCACGGGTGAGTAACGTGCCGTCAGACGGCGAGGTCAGCGTGGTGTCATGCAAATTAAGCTCTGCCTGGGCCAGCTCGGCCTGAGCTTGTTCGAGCGTGGCTTTCGCCTGCTCAATGTCCTGCACACGATTACCGCTGCGGTATTGGGTGAGTTTATCCTGTGCGGATTTCAGAGAGGCCAGCGCCTGATCGCGTGATGAACGGGCGTTTTCCAGATCGTTGGCGGAGATAGTGCGGCTTTTCCACAATCCCACCTGCCGATTGTAAAAGTTTTGCGCGTAATCATAGGCTGCCTGCGCCTGTTTGACTGCCGCTGCGGTTTGCGCGATCTCTTCTTCACGATACCCTGCCAGCATCA
Source organism: Citrobacter sp. KTE151 (assembly GCF_000398845.1). Classification (NCBI taxonomy): domain Bacteria; kingdom Pseudomonadati; phylum Pseudomonadota; class Gammaproteobacteria; order Enterobacterales; family Enterobacteriaceae; genus Citrobacter; species Citrobacter sp. KTE151. The sequence goes on from NZ_KB976063.1 coordinate 712,076, forward strand.
GATCGTATTGCGCCTGGGCGGCGGCAACATTCGCTTTTGCCTGCATTAATGCGTTTTCGTACGGTGCACGGTCCAGTTCGCCCAGCACCTGACCGGCGGTAATGGCATCGCCTTCGTCAACCGCCAGCGAGGCCAGCCTGCCGCCGACGCGAAAACTCAGGTTGACGCTACGGATATCGACATTGCCGTACAGCGTCAGACCGTTATCTTGCCGACTTTGATACCACCACGTTCCACCGGCAATCACGGCAACGAGGGCCGCGATGACCAGCCCGAGAACGACAGGTTTTTTCATGACTCCAGACTCCTTTGCGTTAAACCTTGCAGAATAAGATCGATGTGACAGGTGATCGTTTGGTCAATCAGCGCGGTTTTATCCTCATCAAATTGTGACCAGCCCGTACGCAACAGAATGGTTTCTTTCCCCAGACGAAAGGCCAGTACCTCGCCGAGTAGGGCGTGGGTGTGCAGGATCATTTGGGTATCGTTGGCATCGCCGCCGGTATAGGCAGCAATCAGGCGCGTCAGGTGAGTATGTAGCGGATTGATAACCTGGTCGTGCACCAGTTGATAAGCCGCGGTGGGGGAAAGCTGTTCGCGCGAAATAAATTTGCTCAGGTTAACGGTATCGTCCTGGGTTAACAGCATGATCATATTTTTGCAGGCGCGGAGGATCAGTTCGCGCATCGCGCCACGATCCGGTTCCGGCTGAGCAAACAGACGCTCGGCTTCTTCAGCGTGCGGGCGAAACTGTGAGCCGATAAAATCCGCAATCCACTGGGCGCAGGCGAGATATAAATCCTCTTTTGAGCCAAAATAGTAGGTGATGGCAGCAATATTTTGCCCGGCCTGCGCAGCGATATCGCGCGTTGTGGCGTGCAGACCATACTCGCCAAACTGCGCCAGCGCGGCGGCAATGAGCTGATTTTTCGCCTGTTCACCTTTGGTTGTCATGGTGGGTGTATTCATAGCACGACTCAGATCTTAATCAATCGATTGATTAAGATTATGACTGATGTGTAACCTTGTCCAGTCCGGACCGTTATTTTTCAGCGCAGGGATAATTTATGCGGCACATCACAAAAACTGCTACACTCCGCCCCTTCATGACATTGTGGTTTTTGTCATCTTTATTATATGTATCTCCCTGAAAACGACACCGGTAACGGTCAGGGTGGTTCGGAGTTGTTATGTCTTTTGATTCCCTTGGTTTAAACCCTGATATTTTACGTGCCGTTGCCGAGCAGGGTTACCGTGAACCTACCCCTATTCAGCAGCAGGCGATCCCTGCCGTGCTGGAAGGCCGCGATCTGATGGCCAGCGCCCAGACCGGTACGGGGAAAACGGCAGGTTTTACCCTGCCGCTGTTGCAGCACCTGATTACCCATCAGCCGCATGGCAAAAGCCGTCGTCCGGTGCGTGCGCTGATCCTCACGCCAACTCGCGAACTGGCGGCCCAGATTGGCGAAAACGTACGTGATTACAGTAAGTATCTGAATATTCGCTCGCTGGTGGTCTTCGGCGGCGTGAGCATTAACCCGCAGATGATGAAGCTGCGCGGCGGTGTGGATGTGCTGATCGCCACGCCTGGTCGTTTGCTCGATCTGGAACACCAGAATGCGGTGAAACTGGATCAGGTTGAGATTCTGGTACTGGATGAAGCTGACCGCATGCTGGATATGGGCTTTATTCATGATATCCGTCGCGTTCTGGCGAAACTGCCGGCAAAACGCCAGAACCTGCTGTTCTCAGCAACGTTCTCTGATGATATTAAGTCGCTGGCCGAAAAGCTGCTGCACAATCCGCTGGAAATCGAAGTGGCGCGCCGTAATACCGCGTCAGAGCAGGTGACTCAGCACGTTCATTTTGTTGATAAAAAGCGTAAACGTGAACTGTTGTCGCAGATGATCGGTCAGGGCAACTGGCAGCAGGTGCTGGTGTTTACCCGTACCAAACATGGTGCGAACCATCTGGCGGAACAGCTGAATAAAGACGGCATTCGCAGCGCGGCGATCCACGGTAATAAATCTCAGGGGGCGCGTACGCGTGCGCTGGCTGATTTTAAATCCGGTGATATTCGTGTGCTGGTGGCGACCGATATTGCCGCGCGCGGTCTGGATATTGAAGAGCTGCCGCACGTGGTGAACTACGAGCTGCCAAATGTCCCGGAAGATTACGTGCACCGTATTGGTCGTACCGGTCGTGCGGCCGCTACCGGCGAAGCGTTGTCTCTGGTGTGCGTCGATGAACACAAGCTGCTGCGTGACATCGAGAAGCTGCTGAAAAAAGAGATCCCGCGAATTGCGATGCCAGGCTACGAGCCAGACCCGTCCATCAAAGCCGAGCCGATCCAGAATGGTCGCCAGCAGCGTGGCGGCGGTGGTCGCGGTCAGGGTGGCGCAGGGCGTGGCCAGCAGCCGCGTCGTCAGGATGGCGGTGCGCCAAAAGCGAAACCGCGTAGCGGCGAAGGCAAACCGGCGGGCGATAAGCCTCGTCCACCGCGCCGTCCGCGCAAACCGTCTTCAGCGCAGTAATTGCGAGCCCGGCCGAAAGGTCGGGCTTTTCTTTTTGCGACACGTATCAGAAAGTGCCACAATAGTGGCTGTTTATACAGTATTTCAGGTTTTCTCATGGCACTAACGGCTGCGCTAAAAGCGCAAATTGCCGCCTGGTATAAGGCGCTTCAGGAACAGATCCCCGACTTTATTCCCCGTGCGCCGCAGCGGCAGATGATTGCTGACGTCGCGAAAACGCTCACTGGGGAAGAAGGGCGGCATCTGGCGATTGAAGCGCCGACCGGGGTGGGGAAAACGCTGTCGTACCTGATTCCCGGTATTGCCATAGCGCGTGAAGAACAAAAAACGCTGGTGGTCAGTACCGCCAACGTTGCTTTACAGGATCAGATCTACAGCAAAGATTTACCGCTGCTGCGCAAAATTATCCCCGATCTGCGTTTTACCGCCGCGTTTGGTCGCGGGCGTTATGTCTGCCCGCGTAATTTAGCGGCGCTGGCCAGTAGCGAACCCAATCAGCAGGATCTGTTGGCCTTTCTCGACGATGACCTGACGCCCAACAACCAGGAAGAACAAAAGCGCTGCGCCAGGCTAAAAGGCGATCTCGACAGCTACAAGTGGGACGGGCTGCGCGATCACACGGATATCGCTATCGACGACGGACTCTGGCAGCGCCTGAGCACTGATAAAGCCAGCTGTTTGAATCGTAACTGTCACTACTATCGTGAATGCCCCTTTTTTGTCGCCCGCCGTGAGATTCAGGAAGCCGAAGTGGTGGTGGCTAACCACGCGCTGGTGATGGCGGCCATGGAAAGCGAAGCTGTTTTACCGGAGCCGAAGAACCTGCTGCTGGTCCTTGATGAAGGTCACCATTTGCCGGACGTCGCGCGCGATGCGCTGGAGATGAGCGCAGAAATCAGCGCCCCCTGGTATCGGCTGCAGTTGGATCTGTTTTGCAAATTAGTAGCCACCTGCCTCGAACAGTTTCGTCCAAAAACTACGCCGCCGCTGGCGAATGCCGAGCGTCTGAGCGGTCACTGTGAGGAGCTGTATGAGCTGATTTCATCGCTCAATAACATTCTTAATCTGTACATGCCTGCGACCCAGAAGGCGGAACACCGCTTCGCGATGGGCGAACTGCCTGCGGAAGTGATGGAGATTTGTCAGCGTCTGGCGAAGCTAACAGAAATGTTGCGCGGTCTGGCGGAACTGTTCCTCAACGATCTCAGCGAAAAAACCGGCACCCACGATATTGTGCGTCTGCATCGGGTTATTTTGCAGATGAATCGGGCGCTGGGCATGTTTGAGGCGCAAAGCAAACTGTGGCGGTTGGCTTCGCTCGCGCAGTCGTCAGGCGCGCCGGTGAGTAAATGGGCGACGCGCGAAGTGCGTGACGGGCAGATCCACGTCTGGTTCCACTGTGTGGGGATCCGCGTGAGCGATCAGCTTGAACGACTGCTGTGGCGCAGCGTACCGCATATTATCGTGACCTCCGCCACGCTGCGTTCGCTCAACAGCTTCTCGCGTTTGCAGGAGATGAGCGGGCTGAAAGAAAAAGCAGGGGACCGCTTTATCGCGCTGGATTCACCGTTTAATCACGTTGAGCAAGGCAAAATCGTCATTCCGCAGATGCGCTACGAACCGTCAATTGATAACGAAGAGCAGCATATCGCGGAAATGGCCGCCTATTTCCGCGAACAGCTGGAAAGTAAAAAGCATCAGGGCATGCTGGTACTCTTTGCCAGCGGTCGGGCAATGCAGCGTTTTCTTGAGCACGTTACCGATCTGCGTTTGCTGTTGCTGGTACAGGGCGACCAGCCGCGCTATCGACTGGTGGAGCTGCACCGCAAGCGGGTGACCAACGGCGAGCGTAGCGTACTGATTGGGCTGCAATCTTTTGCCGAAGGTCTGGATTTGAAAGGCGACTTGCTGACCCAGGTGCATATTCACAAAATTGCTTTTCCGCCTATCGACAGCCCGGTGGTGATCACCGAGGGCGAGTGGCTGAAAAGCCTGAACCGCTACCCCTTTGAGGTGCAGAGCTTGCCCGCGGCGTCATTCAATTTGATCCAGCAGGTTGGGCGACTCATTCGTAGCCACGGCTGCTGGGGAGAAGTGGTTATTTATGACAAGCGTTTATTGACCAAAAGCTATGGCAAGCGTTTACTGAACGCATTACCCATATTTCCGATAGAGCAACCTGCTGTGCCAGACGTTATAGTAAAACCAAAAGAAAAAGCGAAACCCACGCGTCGCCGTCGGCGTTAACGATGCGAGCAACAGGCAAGGAGTTATCGATGGATTACCGCAAAATCATCAAAGAGATTGGGCGAGGAAAAAATCACGCGCGTGACCTGGATAAGGATACCGCTCGCGGACTGTATACCCATATGATGAACGGCGAGGTGCCCGATCTTGAGATGGGCGGTGTACTGATTGCGCTGCGTATTAAAGGCGAAGGCGAAGCGGAGATGCTGGGCTTTTACGAAGCGATGCAGAACCACACCATTCGCCTGGCTCCGCCAGTGGCCAAACCCATGCCGATTGTCATTCCCAGCTACAATGGCGCGCGCAAGCAGGCAAATTTGACTCCGCTGCTGGCGATTTTACTGCATAAACTGGGCTTCCCGGTGGTGGTGCACGGTGTCAGCGAGGATCCAACCCGCGTGCTGACTGAAACCATTTTCGAACTGATGGGGATTGCGCCGACGCTGCATGCCGGGCAGGCGCAGGCAAAGCTGGATGGCCATGAGCCGGTATTTATCCCGGTGAGTGCGCTGTGTCCTCCGCTGGAAAAACAGCTGGCGATGCGCTGGCGAATGGGCGTGCGTAACAGTGCGCATACACTGGCTAAATTAGCCACGCCGTTTGCCGAAGATGCCGCGCTGCGTCTTTCCAGCGTTTCCCACCCGGAATACGTATCGCGCGTGGCGAAATTTTTCGGCGATATCGGTGGGCGTGCCCTGTTGATGCACGGTACCGAGGGTGAAGTGTACGCCAACCCGCAGCGCTGCCCGCAGATAAGCCTGATAGATTCGTCCGGCGTGCGAGTGCTACAGGACCGGCAGAGCGAGATGCCCGATGAGCCGGTCCCACTGCCGGTGGCTAAAGACCCGGAAACTACCGCGCGCTGGATTGAGCGTTGTCTGGCGGGCAGTGAGCCGGTTCCGGCATCGCTGAAAATCCAGATGGCCTGCTGCCTGGTAGCAACCGGTGAATCCGCGACGCTGGCTGAAGGACTTGGCCGCGTCGAGCAAAGCTTCTGATTTTTCTTTCTCCCGACGGGTCATTTGCCTGGCCCGTCGCTTCACGCCTTCCGGCAACGTGAAATTTCTGCACGTTTATTGATCTCCTGAGCGCTGTGGCGCAGCATAGTTTGTTGAAAAATAAGAAACACAATCAACACGCGACACAACAGGAGATAACAATGAACAGTGGACATCGCTTCCATGTGCCAACGCTGCACGCCTTTATCCAGGCCGTTTTTCACCAGATGGGAAGCAATGAGCTGGAGGCGCGGCTGGTGGCCGATCATCTGATAGCCTCTAACCTCGCCGGCCACGACTCCCACGGTATCGGCATGATCCCAAGCTATATTCGCTCATTTTCGCAGGGACACCTGCAGATCAACCGCCATGCCAAAGTGGTCAACGATGCGGGAGCGGTGATTACGCTTGACGGCGACTGCGCATTTGGTCAGGTGGCGGCCCACGAGGCAATTACGCTTGGGATCGAAAAAGCGCGCCAGCACGGTATCGCTGCTGTGGCATTACATAATTCGCACCATATTGGACGCATTGGCTACTGGGCGGAGCAATGTGCGGCGGCGGGTTTTGTTTCGGTGCACTTTGTGAATGTGGTAGGGATCCCGATGGTCGCACCGTTTCATGGCCGCGATAGTCGATTTGGCACCAACCCCTTCTGTGTGGTGTTCCCGCGTAAAAATACGTTCCCGTTGTTGCTGGACTATGCAACCAGCGCCATCGCGTTTGGCAAAACTCGTGTGGCATGGCACAAGGGCGAGCCGGTGGCTCCGGGATGCCTGATTGATGCTAATGGGGTACCCACAACCGATCCTGCCGTAATGCAGGTCTCTCCGCTGGGGTCGTTGCTGACCTTCGCCCAACACAAAGGTTATGCGCTGGCGGCAATGTGCGAAATTATGGGGGGAGCGCTTTCTGGTGGTAAAACCACACATGAAGAGAGCCTGCAGACCAGCGCGGACGCCATCATTAACTGTATGACGACCATCATTATGAATCCGGAACTGTTTGGCGCGCCGGACTGCGACAACCAGGTCGCGGCATTTGCTAAGTGGGTGAAAGCGTCCCCCCATGCTGAAGATGCCCCGATCCTGTTGCCAGGGGAGTGGGAGGTGAATACTCGTGAAGAACGGCTGGAGCAAGGTATTCCGCTGGATGCCGGAAGCTGGCAGGCGATTTGCGAGGCGGCGTTGCAAATAGGGATGCCAGACGCCGTGTTGCAGGAATTCCGTCAACGACTGGAACACTAAGCAAAAAAAAGCCCGTCCAGTGGCGGACGGGCAAACAAAGGGTAACAAACAGGGTCAATGAGGGTTGGAGCATTGGGTCGTACAGGTAATCTTTCGGTTATTTATAGATAACCGCGGTGCCGCTCATTTTGTCTTTGCCGATAGCGGAAGTGATGCTGTAACCCGTTGCGCCAGCAGCAGTCGCTTTTTCAGCCAGTTTTGCTTCCAGGCCGTCCAGCGTGGTGGCGCCGTCAGCAGATACCACACCAATTTTGTTCATGTTTTGCGCCTGAGTAGAGGAAACTGGCTCGGCAGCAAAAACGCCAAATGACAGGGTAGACAGAGCGATGGCGGCAACAGCAAATTTGATATTTTTCATGATTAATTTCTCGCAGGTTTGTTCTGTTAGTCAGTGTTCTTTAAGAAGACGTTGTTTCGTCGATGTGAGAAGTATCACGTTTTTTTATGCGAGATAAAATCGAATAGAATTGACGACATCAATCAAAAAAATTGAATGACAAATAACTTATTGAATATTAATAAATTCGAAAGAGGGATTTACAGTTCTTGTCATTGCGCTTTACAGAGAAACCGACAACGGCACATTTTGCTACACAGAGTGCAAAAAAGCGTGCTCGTAAAGGAAATCGTATGCGCTGAAACTTTCGGTAAAGATAAGTCAACGTAGCTGGCTGTCTTTCGAACCTCTGCGATTATATCCTAAAAATCCTGCGCTATGTGAATCTTTATCCTGCTGGCATGTGATGCACAAGCGTACGCCGGGCACGGCCTCCCGTCTGGCCTGAGGGATTGGATTACCACATTCTTCGCATTCATACAGACTTTCCCCCGTCGGTAACTCACCGCGGGCGCGGGCAACAGCATCTTCAATAGTATTGTTGATCTGTTCGTTAACAGCGTCGTCATTTGCCCATCCGGATGCCATACCTACCTCCTGCTGATGTCTACAGAATAAGTATAGCGAATGTGATGGCTGAAAAACGACCACGCGTCAGCGGTATCAGATTTCAGACCATTCGCGCAGCAGGTTATGGTAGAGATTGAGAAGCGACAGGATCTCGCTACTCTCCCCATGACGTGTCTTCAGGGACTGGATGTTTTTATCCAGTTCAAAAAGCATGGCGCGATTTTTATCGTCCCGGATCATCGACTGGATCCACATAAAGGATGCCACCCGAACCCCACGGGTCACCGGCGTAACGCAGTGCAGGCTGCTGGAAGGGTAAAGTACCAGATCGCCTGCCGGAAGTTTTACCGCATGCTGGCCGTAGGTGTCATTGACCAGCAGCTCTCCTCCCTCATAATCGTCGGGATTACTCAGGAATAAGGTGGCAGAAAGATCTGTGCGCATCCAGCCGTTTTCCGGATGACTACGCACCGCGCCGTCAACGTGAAAACCGTAGGTCTCGTTGTCCTGGTAGCGATTGAACAGCGGTGTGGAGAGCGTTTTCGGTAATGCAGCGGCGAAGAATAACGCGCTGTTGTTCACCGCGTTTTGTACCGCCTGTTGTAAAACGCCGTAACGCTCACTTTGCGTATTCACCTGCTGGTTGTTTTTAACCTGCGCGCCCTGAGCGCCGGTGGTTGCGCGGCCATCAACCCAGTCGGCAGCGTCCAGCTGTTCGCGAAACCAGGCGACATCCTGCGCCGACAGAATGCCGGGAATGTGATACATCATCAGTGTTTCTCCTGAAAGTGGGGCTTACGCCCCACGTAAAAGATCAGAAATGCATATTTGCCGTGAGCAGGAAGGTTCTTGGCTCGCCCGGATGGTAACGGTATCCGCTCTTGTTAATGGAGGATACATAATCGGTGTCGAACAGGTTATAGACGTTCAACTGGAAATCGAGATTGCGATTCACGCGATAACCCAGTTTCGCGTCGGCGACCCAGTAACCTTCGGTGTAGGATGGCGTACCCACGGCCCCGTCGGAACCGCGATGCATACTGCCCACGTAGCGAGCGCCCGCGCCAACAGAGATATCATCGGTAGCCTGATACTGGTTCCACAGCGTGAACGCATGTTCTGGCGTATACGGCAGGGATGAAGAACCATCCTGAGCAACGTTTTTGCCGCTGTGGATCGTCGCGCGCTGCTGGGTGTAACCCCCAATAACCTGCCATGCGGGAGTGATGTTCCCTGCTACCGAGAGTTCGTAACCTTCAACGCGCTTCTCCCCGTACTGGGAATATGTGCCGTCGTCGTTCTGCTCAACTTCGTTCTCAATATCCGTACGGAAAATCGCGGCAGTTAACAGCAGGCGCTTATCCAGCACCTCCCATTTGGTGCCGATCTCGCTGGTTTTCGCTTTCTGCGGTTTGAAATCGGTACGGTTCGCACTGTTACCGCTTCCGCTCTGAGCGAGGGCAAAGTTGCTGCCGCCCGGCGGTTGCTGAGAAACGGCGTAGTTAATGTAAACGTTACCGTTATCGGTCAGATGATACAGCGCGCCCGCTTTCCAGTTCACCAGATTGCCTGATTTGGCAGTATCCACGGTGGTGACCGGAGAACCTTTCGCCACGCCTGTCGGACACGCGACCGCGCCGCGACCAGAAGCGCCGCAAGCGGTAGCGCTGTCATATTCCGTGCGGTAATTGTCGAGGCGAATACCACCGTTTAGTTCAAACTCACGGGTAATCTGTAGCGTATCAAAGGCGTATACACCGAAGGTATCGGTTTGCCCGTTAGCATTAGCGCCGTTACGAGACAATCCGCCGATATTCACATTGCTGTCGGGATGATAGATATTTACCGGCGGCGGGGTGATCGGGTTTACACCATAGTTGGTTTGCGTTTCACGCGTTAGCTCCACGCCGGTGCTGATGTCGTGACCGATGGAGCCTGTGTAAAATTTTGAGGTCAGGTTGGTCTGGTTGGTCAGGATCTTATTGCTGACATCTTTGGTATTTGCCAGGCGTGACCAGGTCCAGGTGTCGACGCTGCTGGTGGGTTGGGTGATGTTAGTCGCACCGCCCATCACCGCCGTCATCAGATAATCCTGCTTAATGCGTGACCAGCGGGTGGTGTTGCGAATAGTGGTGCTGTCGTTCAGATCATGTTCAAAACGCATCGTTGCGGTATCGGTCGTCGAATCGTCGTAATCCGAGTTGGTACCGTAGAAGTTATGCGTATCCACTTTTCCTGACTGATTCAGTGCAGCAGTCCCCGCGGAAGGCGCAGAATATCCCGGCAGACCGATGGTGGGGACACCGCCATCCGGGGTGTTGTGCTGGGTGACATGCAGATAGTTCAGATACAGTCGGTTCTCAGTGCCTAAGCCAAAGGCGAGAGAGGGGGCCACACCATAACGTTCATTCTTAACGTTATCGCGACCGGCATCATGCGTTTTTTCACCCATCAGGTTTAACCGTGCAGCGGTGGTCTCGCCGATGACCTGGTTAATGTCCAGCGTACCACGGCGGAACCAGGCGCTACCGACGCTGGCCGAGGCATCGATCCCTGAGTCGGTGCGCGGCTGTTTGCTGATCATATTGATGGAGCCCGTTGGCGCGCTACGGCCATAGTCGGTGCCGGAGGGGCCTTTGATCACTTCAACCTGTTCGGTATTGAAAGTGTCGCGCGTAACGCTGCCAATATCTCGGATACCGTCGATATAAATACTGTTCGAGGTATCCGCACCACGCATGTACACCGCGTCACCGGTGGTGGAGTTACCGTTCTCACCGGCGAAAAACGCGCCAACACCCGGTACGTTTTTCAGCGCATCGGTCAGATTGGTTGCACCTTGATCCTTAATCACCTGCTCAGAAATCACTGTCATGGTGCGGGTTGTATCCGCTACCGGGCGGGAGAACTTAGGGTCGGCAGACTGCGTTGGGGCGTATAACGAAGGTTTGGCCGCTTCAACAACCAACGTATCTTCTTGTTTTTTATCTTGATCGCCCGCGGCGACAGCCTGAGCTACCGGAGACAGGCCAATACACAGACCGGCAAAAAAAGTCAGTGAATGAAAACTACTGGCAGGCAAATTGCGATTTTTATCCATGTTAGTGAGTGACTTATTATTTTTTGAGTAGACGGTTTCACTCGCGCGAAGGGACATCTCTGTGGATGTTATACCCTGCAGGCCTCGCGGGAGCGAATGTGTAATTGATAATGATTTTGATAAGCATTACTAATCAGTGCGACGTTTTAGCATTCATTAATTCAAAAATAAATACATTTATTTACATTGGATTCAAAATTGCTACACGATGATTACAATCTGAGCGGTGAACGACGTGAACAGTAGGTAGCAAACTGCATTCGGGGTGAATGCAGTTGGGCTAAGGTGAGGGACTACTTATAGATAGTTGCGCTGCCGTACATCTGGTTTTTACCGCCCGCAGAATTGACGACAAAGCCTTTTGCGCCTTGCTCTTTCGCTTTCTCTGCCAGCTTGTCTTCGAGATCGCTCAGGTTAGAGGCTCCGGTAGCGAAAACAGTACCGGAAGCTTGTAGCTGGCCGGTTTGAGGGCTGGTGTAGGGCTGTGCAGCAAAGGACGCAAATGTCATGCCGGTCAGTACGGTAGCGGCAAGGAATGTGAGGCATTTCTTCATGGTGATATCCTCTGAGAAACAACAGGTCGTGCCTGATAAGTTTAGGCCGTCAGCGGATGACATTTACCGCAAAAAACTGGTGATGAGCTATCTGTTTTTTGAACAATCAGCAAGCCATCAAATAGGTATAAAAAAAGCAAATTTCCTTGCTGTGTGTTTACCGCGTGGCGTTATGCGGGTATCTTACGCCGCTGTTAAAAGGAGAATGCTATGTCCCCCCAGAAACCGGGATTACACCCACGCAACCGCCACAATGGCCGTTATGATCTTGCGACTTTATGCCAGGTTACACCCGAGTTGACGCAATTTCTCACCCTCACGCCAGGCGGCGAGCAGAGTGTTGATTTCGCGAATCCGCAGGCAGTGAAGGCGCTCAATAAAGCACTGCTGGCGCATTTTTATGCGGTGAAAAACTGGGATATTCCAGACGGTTTTCTGTGCCCGCCGGTTCCTGGTCGCGCTGACTACATTCACCATCTGGCCGACCTGTTAGGTGAAACCAGCGGAACCATTCCGGCAAATGCGAGCGTGCTGGACGTGGGAGTTGGGGCAAACTGTATTTATCCGCTGATCGGCGTGCATGAATATGGCTGGCGATTCACCGGTAGTGAGACCAGTAGCGAAGCGTTTAACAGCGCTCAGGCGATCGTAAATGCCAATCCGGGGTTAACCCGTGCTATTCGTCTGCGTCGCCAGAAAGATGCTACGGCAATCTTCAACGGTATCATTCACAAGAATGAGCAATATGAAGCCACATTGTGTAACCCGCCGTTCCATGATTCTGCGGCTTCAGCCCGCGCCGGAAGCGAGCGCAAACGTCGTAATCTGGGGCAGGATAAAGATGATGCGCTGAACTTTGGCGGGCAGCAGCAGGAGCTGTGGTGTGAAGGCGGTGAAGTGGCATTCATCAAAAAAATGATCGCCGAAAGCCAGGCCTTTGGCCGTCAGGTGATGTGGTTCACCACGCTGGTTTCGCGCGGTGAGAATTTGCCTCCGCTGTACCACGCGTTAACGGATGCGGGCGCGGTGAAAGTGGTTAAGAAAGAGATGGCCCAGGGGCAAAAGCAGAGTCGCTTTATTGCCTGGACCTTTATGGATAACGATCAGCGTCGCCGTTTTATGGCGCGTAAACGCTAAAGCGTTGGCTCGGTTGGCGGCAGCGATTCGCTTGCTGCCGACGCAGGGCCATTCACCGGTGCAGGCAAGACCTGATAGGTCTGTACCGGCGCGCGTACGTTGGCCAGATCGAAGTATTTCTTCACCTGGCTGTCGAGCGCGAAACGTACCGTCCACTGTTTCAGCGGTAATGTGGTAAATGAGACCCGTAGCGTGAAGGCCGTATTGGTTAACCCCACAATCCCGGCAAACGACGGCTCGCCAATAATCAGCCCGCGAATATCGTCCTGTTCCATCACTGCAGCCACAGCGTCTTTCAACGCCTGATTCGCTTTATCCGCATCCTCATGGCGGTCTACGTCGTAATTGGCGACGACCGATCCAATCCCGCGCACAAAGTTGGCGAAGGTCGTTATCGATGACCAGGGAATGATATGGTACGCCCCGGTGTCCTGACGGACGCCCACAGAGCGGATGGACATCCGTTCAACCGTACCGGTGAGTGGACCGATGGTCACCAGGTCGCCGGTGTTCATACCATTTTCGAACTGAATAAAGATCCCGGTAATAATATCTTTTACCAGCGTTTGCGAGCCGAAAGAGATAGCCAGCCCCAGCGCCCCGGCCCCGGCCAGTAAGGGTGCGATATTGACGCCAATTTCGGATAGCACAATCATGATGGTGATCGTGCTGATGATCACCGCCAGCGCGTTGCGAAACAGCGTCAGCAGGGTGCGGGTACGAGCGCTGGGGAGCGGGCGGCCGTGAATATCGGAAGCCAGACGATTTTCAATCAGGCTGGCAAGGATCGTCCAGCCGATGGCGGAGAAGAATAAAATCAGCGCGATACGGATCAGGATGTCCACCGTTTTTTCTCCTGCGCCGTAATGCAGCCAGTTCCAGAAGTCGAATAATCCCCAGGCATTCAGTAACAGCATTACCGCGACGCACACCGTCAGGATCCTGGCCACGCTTAACGCCGTCGACAGCCAGCCATTCAACCGTTTTTGTAATTCCGGATAGCTGCGCTGGGTGTGTGGAGAAAGGGTAATGGTCTTGGCTATCCAGCGGGAAAGCATACCGGAAACAAAAGCGGCGATCCCAATGATCACCAGGCTGCGCAGCGTAGCGCCCATCATGAATTTCAGGCTGTTGCCAGGATCAAACAGCGAGAAGAAAAACAGCACAATGAAGTAGGCGCTGGCCAGCCAATGCCATACCAGTGCAAAGGCGCGGATAAACAGGCTGAAAAACGCTAACGATCTTTCCGCCAGATTCAGCAAATGCTGCGTTATCTCTTTCTTGTTTCTGAAAATCAGGTACAGCGCCCATAGCGTGATACACAGCATAATGATGACGTTTGCCATCGCACCGACCTGCACGTTGACCTGATTCGAGATAATGGGAACGGCAACGATAAGTCCGTATCCAATCAGGCTGCTCAATGAACTTAAACGGCGATTCCAGTAGCGCGCACCGGCATCCTGAATGTTAAACGGGCGCAGTTCGGCCACCGTTGGGCAAAATATCAGGCGCAGAATGGCTTTGAAGAACTCAATCAACGCAAAGGCATTGAGAAACAGACTTTGCTGAAAGGCGATAGTGCGGCTACCGGCGTTCATTCTGTCACTCAGTATCTGCCCGACAAACAAAGTCAGCGCCAGCAGAAGCAAATCGATAATGAATGCGCCGACGATCATTGCCGGAAGCTGGAGCCAGTTGCTGCGTTCGCGGTTTTTCCGTCGTGCCCATTGCCCCATTTTGCGATACAGCGGCAGCGCGCACAGGCGAAGCAGCCAGAAAAAACCGAACACTGACGCCGCCAGCATTAAAAAATGGGTCAGGGCATTGGTGAACGTTTGCGGGTTGAAGGTCTTGTGTGGTGCATCGGTAATATTGCGGTAAAGCTGAGCAAAGCGGCTGGAGAGCGCCTCACCGTAGTGGCGGGTGACATCCGTGACGTTTTCCAGCACCGTTTTTTCTTCCGTTAACGTGGGCGGAACAATGGTTGGCACCGGCTCGGCAGGGGGCGCTGTCGCCACTTTGCGTAACTGACCGATCAGTTCCTGGCGCGAGGCATCATTTTCCAGCACATCAGCCAGTGCGCCGTAGGCCGCTTTCTTCTGTTCAACATCCGGCTCTTTCGCCGGCGCGGTTTGCGCGTTGGTTGACGTTGGCGTAGTGACGCCAGGTATCGTCACCGCCTGAGTCGGGAGACTCACCAGACAAACAAAGATGAACAGGATCCAGCGCATGACTCCTCCCATGAGAAAATAAATTCAAAAGGATAAGTATAGATGTCAGGGCGGGGGAGAAATGAAATGAGAGGATTCTGGTGAAAAACCTCCCTTCAGGCGAAGGGAGGGAGAGCTATCAGGAAACGTGCTGCAAGAATTCCTGTAAACGTTGGCTGGGCGGATTTTCAATCAGGGCCTGCGGATTACCGTCTTCGGCTATACGTCCCTTATCAATGAAAATCAGGCGTGAAGCCACTTTTTCGGCAAAGCCGATTTCGTGGGTCACAATCACCATGGTCATCCCTTCCTCCGCCAGATCCTGCATAACTTTCAGAACTTCGTGGCGCAGTTCCGGGTCCAGCGCTGAGGTTGGCTCATCAAACAGCATCATTTTCGGCTTCACCGCCAGCGCACGGGCGATCGCCACACGCTGCTGTTGACCGCCAGACAGCTCAGAAGGGTAGTGATGCGCACGCTCGGCCAGACCTACTTTCGCCAGCAGCTCTTTAGCCAGTTTCTCGGCCTGTTCTTTATTCGCCCCGCGTACGCGCTGCGGTCCGAACATGACGTTTTCCAGCGCCGTCAGATGCGGGAACAGGTAGAACTGCTGAAACACCATCCCGGCTTCCTGGCGGATTAACCGCTCGTCTACCTTTGGATCGTTTACCTTCAGACCGTCGACGATCAGATCGCCAGAGGTTATCTCTTCCAGTTTGTTAATGCAGCGCAGCAGGGTTGATTTGCCGGACCCGGATGGTCCGATAATTACCACCACTTCGCCCTGCTGAATGTTCAGGTCAATATTGTGCAGCACCTGGGTTGGGCCAAAGTGCTTAGAAACGTTTTTAAACTCAATCACAGGATTTTCATCCTTCTTTCCAGACGACGCAGAATGAAGCTCAGCACCAGCGTAATGATCAGATAGAACACCGCAACGGCGCTCCAGATTTCCAGTGCGCGGAAGTTACCGGCAATGATTTCCTGGCCCTGACGGGTCAGTTCAGCGACGCCAATGACAATAAACAGCGAGGTATCTTTAATGCTGATGATCCACTGGTTGCCCAGCGGTGGCAGCATACGACGCAGCGCGAGAGGTAAAATAACGTGGCGGATAGTCTCTGTACGTGAAAGCCCAAGCGCCAGTCCGGCTTCGCTGAATCCTTTATGGATTGAGAGCACCGCGCCGCGGGTGATTTCCGCAATATAGGCGCCGGAGTTGATCATGATGGTGACAACAGCGGCGCTAAAGGGATCAATGCGTAAATCGTTAAATGCCATTGGCAGGGCAAAGTAAATAAACATCACCTGCACAACGATTGGCGTACCGCGAATGACTTCGATAAACACCAGCGCTACGTGGTTGGCTATCCAACCGCCGAAAGTACGCGCAAACCCTGCTGCAAGCCCGATTATCAGACCGCCTGCCAGACCGAGGACCGAGATCCACAGGGTCATTTTGGCGCCTTCAATCAAAAGCGGGATGGCGGGCCAGATGGCACTCCAGTCAAACTGCATATTTCGTTCCTGTTACCGTGGTGAGAAAAGTAATGAGCCATAACGCGATGACTCAAAATTGCAGGCCCGGCGGCGCTGGCGCTACCGGGCGTTACAGAACGTTCTTGTTATTTAGGTTCGGTACCGAACCATTTTTTGTAGATTTCGTTGTATGTGCCGTTCTCTTTCAGCGTTTTCAGCGCGCCGTTCACTTTCTCACGCAGTTCATCGCTGCCTTTCGGGAAGGCGATACCGTACTGCTGGGCTTCCAGGGATTCGCCTACAGCTTTGAACTGACCGTTGCCAGCGGTTTTGATGAAGTAAAGAATGTTTGGCGTGTCGTGCAGCACGGCGTCTGCGCGGTTGGTGCCCAGTTCCATATATGCGTTATCGATATTCGGGAACTGACGCAGATCTTTGGTTTTGATGTTAGCTTTCGCGTAATCAACGGAACCCGTGCCGCTCTTCACAGCGACGACTTTACCATCCAGATCTTTCACGCTTTTCACGTCGTTATTATTCGCTTTGACCATCACTAACAGACCGCTTTTGTAGTAGCCGTCAGAGAAGTCGATCGCTTTTTTACGCTCATCAGTGATGGTGATACCCGCCAGCGCCAGGTCGATATTCTTGGTTTGCAGAGCCGGGATGATGCCGCTGAAATCCATTGGTTTCAGTTCATAATCCAGCTTCAGTTCTTTGGCCACGGCAGCCCACAGATCCACATCAAAACCAACGTATTTGTCACCCTGTTTGAATTCGAACGGTACAAACGCGGTGTCGGTTGCGACAACCAGTTTCTTATCTGCGGCATGGGAGGACACCGCAAAAGCCAGGGTAAGTGCAGCCAGTGAGACTTTTAATACAGACTTCATAGGATTTCCTTTTATATCCACGGGGCGATCCCCTGCGAGAACATATGGCTTAATGAAAAAATCGTGCCAGTTTTGCAACTCATTGTTTTAACAAGAGGGTGTCTCGTTTCTCTGCACAATAAGTAGGGCAAAGTGGGCGATCTGCACTGTTTTGGGGCACCCATTTGGTGCGTACCTGACACGGTGCAAACGGTATGACTATTTAGCGTAAAAATTGTTGATAAAACAATCTTTCGTTAACGATTGTGTGAAGTGATTATTACAAATAATTTACTTTGGAGTGACGAACGATCAATGTCATGCACCATAGATGTGCAAAACCCCCGCCAGGGCGAGGGTTATATAGGTAATTCTTATGTCTGCTGTTATTCAATGTTGGCTTCGATAAACCACAGGAATTTGTCGAGGTCGCGTGAAGCGGCGGTGAAGATATCTGCTGTATCTTCGTCTTTTGCTTCGCTAATGGCTTTACGGACGCTGTTAGCGACGACGGCATAACGATCGGCCAGCTCTTTTAAGTGGTCCTGTACGCTATGGATATCCAGCGGATAGCTTTTCAGAGGCGTTTTGCTGTTAATAACCTGGGTGGTACCCAATGCCACACCGCCTAACTGTACGGCGCGCTCAGCCATGGTATCGAGGTGGTCGGTCAGGGCAGTACGGAAGCCATCGAGCATTTCATGCACAGCAATGAAGTTCGCGCCGCGCATGTTCCAGTGAGCCTGTTTGGTGATCAAAGACAGGTCGATGAACTGGATCACTTGCTGATTCAGCAGCTCTACGGTCGCTTTCTTTTCGCTATCTGTTACATCGTTGCGGGTATAAAGGAGGGCAGATGCTTTTGTTTTTACCAGTTTTGCGGTACTCATATTTTCATATCCTCTTGATAATTATGTCCCAGCTCTTCAACGGGAATAAGTATAGCGTGAATTTTGGATTTATTTTTCTGGTGTTACCTATCACTTTAATAGCGAAGAGAGGGCTGGATATGAAATAGCCAATAAAATCATATAGATATGATGGTTATTGATGGGGGTGTGTTATTTTTATGTTAATGTAAAAATTTCAAGAAATATGCAGATGAGAAAATTATATTTATTAGAATAATTATCACGCAGATTTACAATTGGATATTCTGCATGATTATGCAAACCATGCAGAATATTAAGTAGTTAATTCACGTCAACTTGCTTAATTTGTGGTTCTTTGCGAATAGTGAGCGTCGAACCCATTGATGCGACAATAATGGCGCCCAGAGCGAGCGTCTGGACAAGCGTCAGCGTTTCACCGAGGAAGATCATTCCTGAAACCGCAGCCAGTGCGGGTTCCATACTCATCAGAGTACCAAAAGTGCGCGTTGGCAGCCGCGTCAACGCAATCATCTCCAGCGAGTAGGGAAGCGCAGTGGAGAGGACCGCAATGGCCAGGCCTAACGGCAGAATGGACCAGTGCCACAAGGTATCCCCAGCCTGGAGCGCGCCGATGGGTACAAAAATCAGCGCCGCAATTAATGACCCTACCGCAACGGTCGCCGGACCATGTTCCGCGCCGGCACGCTGCCCGGTAAGAATATAGATTGCCCAGCAGGCGCCAGCGCCCAGCGCCAGCGCAGCGCCGGTTAAATCCACGTGAGAAACGTCCTGACCTAACGGCAGCAGGAACCAAAGTCCGAGTACAGCCAGTGCAACCCAAATGAAATCCACCGGACGTCGGGATGAAAACAGCGCTACCGCGAGCGGGCCGGTGAACTCCAGCGCTACGGCAATTCCCAGCGGGACGGTCTGGATTGACAGGTAGAAGAGATAGTTCATCCCGCCCAGAGACAGACCATAAAACAACAACGGCAGGCGTTGTTCTTTGGCGAATCGCAAACGCCAGGGTTTAAAGAAGGCAATAAGGATGAGGGTGCCCAGCGCAAGGCGCAATGCGGTAACGCCCGGCGCACCGACGAGTGGGAATAGCGATTTTGCCAGAGATGCTCCGCTTTGAATGGAGGACATAGCAATAAGCAAAACCAAAATAGGCAACCAGACTGGCGCTTTACGTGACGACCCCGGCATCCTTTCTCCTGTCAAATGATAATTACACGCCTTCATCTGCGTGACGTTGCAAATTTGCTACGACACGGATGACGTGATGTATAGAAAAGTAAAACAGCGAGTGTAATGGAAATACGCACCGCTGGTTGAGTATTCGTTGAAAAAAAAATTGCTCAGTTCCGTACAATGGCATGAAAGTGATGGATTAATAATCTGTGTGATTAGGAATATTCTGGATGAATGTGCCATATTTTGCGCGCAATAATGGCATTTTAGGTTAGAAAAGTGATGTTAATTGAAAGAGATAGCGGGTTTCTGAAACGTTCTGTTACATGAAAGACCCCGTTAGACATCGCGAATCGCAAAGAGTTTCCCATCAATTTTTGGTATATTTAAAACTTAGGATTTACTTGAAGCACATTTGAGGTGGTTATGAAAAAAATTGCATGTCTTTCAGCACTGGCCGCTGTTCTGGCTTTCTCCGCAGGTACTGCTGTAGCTGCGACTTCTACCGTTACCGGTGGTTACGCTCAGAGCGATGCTCAGGGCGCAGCGAACAAAATGAACGGTTTTAACCTGAAGTATCGCTACGAGCAGGACAGCAACCCGCTGGGTGTTATCGGTTCCTTCACTTACACTGAAAAAGATCGTACCGATGCGTCTGGCGACTACAACAAAACCCAGTACTACGGCATCACTGCTGGCCCGGCTTACCGTCTGAACGACTGGGCAAGCATCTACGGTGTAGTGGGTGTTGGCTACGGTAAATTCCAGAACGCAGCATCCCCGGCTGATAACCACACCACCAGTGACTACGGTTTCTCTTACGGTGCTGGTCTGCAGTTCAACCCGATCGAAAACGTTGCTCTGGACTTCTCCTACGAGCAGAGCCGTATTCGTAGCGTTGACGTTGGCACCTGGATCGCTGGCGTGGGTTACCGCTTCTAATCACTTCGGTGATACAAAAAATCCGCCTCTCGGGGCGGATTTTTTTTGTGTGCAATTCAGAGATTAACGAGATTTGGTCTCAAAGATGTCGGTACCCAGATGGTTGTAGTCCACCTTCTGCAATTTGAAGTTGGTGATGTACACCGGGCCAGCCTTTTTCTCAGAAATAAAGCGGTAGCTGTTGGTGATTTCCTTCGCGCTTATCCCCGTCCACTGCGAGAAAAAGCTGAGGAAATCATTGGCGGAGCGACGGGCTTTAATCACCCGGTGCGCTTTATCATCGCTCGACAGCACCATAAATGGTACCTGGAAATTCTGCTGGAACTGATCGTCATGCGCCAGGTACTGCACCTCTTTCCCCCGCTCTTTAAACGCGAGGCCATGATCGGAGAAATAGACCATTGAGAAGCTGTTACCGCTGTTACGTAACTGATCGTAAAGCTGGCGCAGCAGGTCATCCGTCTGCGTCATGGTGTACAGATAGCAAGATGTCTCTTTCGACTGGACGAAAGTCTCGTATTTACCCTGCGTCCGGTCGCAGGCCTGCGGATGCGAGCCCATTAAATGCAGCACGATAAGCTGTGGCTGAGTGCGCTCGGTTGCCAGCACCTGGGCGGTCATCTTCAACAGCGCTTCATCACGGGTATTTTTATCCGCTTCGAAATCACCGCTTTTGAGGAACTGAACTTCATCAGCTCGCTTCGCAATGCTGGCGATGGCCGTATCGTATTCACCAATCTGTCCCTGATTGGAGAACCACCACGTCTGGAATCCCGCGCGGTTGGCCAGAGTGACAAAGTTATCCTGGAACTGGGGTTTATTGTCTACCACCCGATTTAGCGTCAGGCCGAGTGATTTTTGTGTCGAACCGCTTGCCGCGATGTAATCCGCGAAGATGTAGCCGTTAACGGAACTGGCAAACGGCGTGTTATCCCAGTGACCACCAAAAGCGCCTAACGCATCGCGGCGGGCGCTTTCGCCGATGACCACCACGTAGGTATGATACTTCGGCTTCACGGCGGTTACCGTCCAGCTGTCTTTCACGCTCGCCAGCTTCGCCATACGCTCTTGTTCGTCGAGCACTTCGTTGTTATTAACGATAACGTCCTTGGCAAAGCGGAAAACCGGATAGCCGGTGTCTTTCAGCTTGAACACGCCGCCCCAGGCCAGGTTTTGCACCGGGGTTACAAAGAACGCGACAACGCTGAACAGCAAACAAATGCTGTCGAACTTATTCCAGCTACGCTGCGGCACCTCTTTTTTACGGCGTACAGCGATAACACCGAGGGCGAAAATAAACACCCCAACCAGATAACTGTACCAGGGGAAGATGGTCAGGATTTCAGTAGACTCTTCCATATTGGTTGAGTGCAGCGCCAGCAAGGTATTGAAGTTCGGTGAACCGTAAGCCTGGCCAAACGGGAAGTACATTGCCGCTACCAGCGAGCAAATGCCAATCAGCACTTTCTGCGCACGCGGCGCGCTGCGCCACAGCAGCATCAATATACAGGTGAAAGCAACGCTATAGAGCAGGCTAAGCGGATAGCCCAGCGCAAGGTTGATCAGCAGAGACTGTAAGAAATAGAGGCCAGTCCACGGACTAATCGCCCGGCTACGAGCAATGATTGAATCTTTGAGGGTTAAATTCATATGCCACTGTTACAAAAACGCCATGTGCTTACCCTGGCGCTAAGGGTCATTGCCTGCCTGAGAGAGCGAGAAGGGGGATAGGGTCCGCATCCGCGAGCCGCAATATATGCAGGGCTGCGAAAAGATAGAGTGTGTGCAAGAGAAGGTCAACTACTACTAAGAAATTGTTTTGCGAGGGGCGTGGCAAATCTGACAAAAAGAAGGGTTATTGGCACGAAAACGATCACCGTATCCGAGTTACGGCAGGAAAATGAAGCGGCGTACCGCGACGCCGCATTATTTATCTGCAGGCTTATCCTGCTCTGGTTTGCTGTTAATCATGTCGCACAGCATAGAGATCAGCATTAACCGTACTTTAAAGGGAGAGTGGCTAAACACGCGTATACACCTCTTAAATTCATTCATATAAACCTCCTGACTTCACGATCCCATCAGTCCTTGAGGGATGTCTTTATTATATACAGATATAGCACAGGCTATATTATATAGCTATTGCTAAAACGTTAATTTTTTGTGCCCACGCAACTCTGGTTTACAATGAGCGTTCTCTAATCAGATGCCGTTAACGCGTCACAGTAACGAGGAAGCAGAATGAGTCGTCGCGCAGGTATGCCAACAACAAAAAAAGTGACGCAATTGGTGAATGTCGAAGAACACGTTGAAGGATTTCGTCAGGTCCGGGAGGCACATCGCCGTGAGCTGATTGATGACTACGTAGAGCTGATTTCCGATCTCATTATTGAGGTGGGTGAAGCGCGCCAGGTAGATATGGCCGCACGGCTTGGGGTTTCCCAGCCGACGGTTGCTAAAATGCTTAAGCGTCTTGCTTCAGTTGGGTTGATTGAAATGATCCCCTGGCGGGGCGTGTTTTTAACCGCAGAAGGTGAACGACTGGCTCAGGAGAGTCGGGAGCGTCACCAGATTGTGGAGAATTTCCTGCTGATGTTAGGTATCAGCCCGGAAATTGCCCGTCGCGATGCGGAGGGAATGGAGCATCACGTCAGTAAGGAAACGCTGGAGGCTTTTAGCCGGTTTACGCAACAGCAAGGCACAGGCTCTGAATGAGTTTTCCTTTACTACGCGCCTTACAGCGCGATCGCTTTTTTCAGCTGTTAATCATCGTCGGGGTTGTACTGAGCCTGTTCGTGCCATTTACGCCACGGTCGTGGCCGGGGGCGATAGACTGGCACACGATTATTACGCTCAGCGGCCTGATGTTACTGACCAAAGGCGTGGAGCTAAGCGGTTACTTCGATGTGTTAGGGCGCAAGATGACCCGGCGCTTTAACACCGAACGTCAATTGGCGATATTTATGGTGCTGGCGGCGGCGCTGCTGTCGACGTTTCTGACCAACGATGTTGCGCTGTTTATTGTTGTTCCGCTGACGATCACCCTGAAAAAATTGTGCGCCATTCCTGTAAATCGCCTGATTATCTTTGAGGCGCTGGCGGTAAACGCCGGATCGTTGCTCACGCCAATAGGTAATCCGCAAAACATTCTGATGTGGGGACGCTCCGGCTTATCGTTTACCGCGTTTACCTGGCAGATGGCGCCGCTTGCGGGGACCATGATGCTGACGTTGGTGGTGCTGTGCTGGTTCAGTTTCCCGCATAAAGCTTTGCATTATCATACCGGTACGCGCGCGCCTGACTGGCAACCGCGCCTGGTGTGGAGCTGTCTGGGGCTGTATATCATTTTCCTGGCGGCACTGGAGTTAAAACAAGAACTGTGGGGCCTGGCGATCGTCGCGGCAGGATTCATGGTGCTGGCTCGCCGCGTGATCCTCAGCGTGGATTGGACACTACTGTTGGTGTTTATGGCGATGTTCATTGATGTGCACTTGCTGACGCAACTCCCGGCCTTGCAGGAGATTACCCACCAGATTGGCACGCTTTCAGCGCCGGGGCTTTGGTTGACGGCCATTGGCCTGTCGCAGTTTATCAGTAATGTTCCCAGCACGATTTTGCTGCTGAACTACGTCCCGCCAACGCTGCTGCTGGCCTGGGCGGTCAATGTGGGCGGTTTTGGGTTGTTGCCTGGATCGCTGGCGAATCTTATTGCTTTACGGATGGCAAACGATCGACGGATCTGGTGGCGTTTTCATTGGTATTCGGTGCCGATGCTGATATGGGCGGCGCTGGTAGGGTATGGTTTATTGCAGGTGATGTGAGGATTGTGCCCAATGGGGCTGGCGCTTATCGGGCCTACAGGTTAAGTAGGCCCGATAAGGCGAAAGGGCAGTTTTGATGCTTAGTTCAGACGAACCGGCATACCTGAACGGTTCTGTACCGCCTGCTCAACGACGGCCTGATCGACGTCAGACTGACCGGTGATGCTGGTAATGCTCTTGTTCAGCGTAATCGGTACGATTTCCCCGCCTTCGAACTGTGCTTCAGTGGTAGACAGTGGGTTGTGTACTTCGATGTAACGGCTGCCGTCTGGTTCAGTCGTGGCTTTTACCGGCTCATCGATAAACTGTACGCGGGTGCCGACCGGCACATTTTCAAACAGGAATTTGATGTCGTCGTTACGCAGACGCACGCAACCGTGGCTGACGCGTAAGCCGACGCCGAAGTTAGCATTGGTGCCGTGGATGGCGTACAGGCGACCGATATATAGCGCGTACAGGCCCATCGGGTTATCCGGACCTGCCGGAACAACAGCTGGCAGCGGTTCGCCCGCAGCGCGGTATTCCGCATGCATTTTTGCCGTTGGCGTCCAAGTTGGGCCCGCTTTTTTACGTTCTACTTTGGTGGTCCAGTTGATTGGCGTGTCTTTGCCCAACTGACCAATACCGATCGGCAGAACAATAACGGTGTTGGTGCCTTTCGGGTAGTAGTACAGACGCATTTCAGCGCTGTTAATAACAATACCTTCATGCACGGTATCCGGCAGGATCAATTGCTGAGGTATGTTCAGGACGGTGCCGCCCTTCGGCAGGAAGGTATCCACGCCCGGGTTGGCTTCCAGCATATTAGACAGACCCATCTGATACTCCGCCGCAAAATACTCCAGCGGTTGGGTGTTGCCTTCAGGAATAGTGATGACCTGGTTTTGGCCGATCAAACGGCTGCCATCGGTAGGCAGCGGGTACGTGACGGCAGAAGCGGTGTTACAAAAACCAACTATTGCGAGTGCCGCCGCGAAAAGCGTTGTTAATTTCATATTCATGTTCATGTATGCGAGATTCAGTGCCAGGCAGGCTAGTGGGTTGAGATTTATGTAGTGTTGGGCACGCATTATATGTGCAATCTGAGCAACAAGGAATTCGGATGTGTACTAAATCACATTTTTTTCCTTTTGCTTTCACTTTATCCCTTCAGCATCAAGGCGCGATCTTATTGCAGACTTATGGCATAATAAGCGGTTCGTCACATATTTCTTTCTCTTTCAGGATACGCCAGTGTTAGTTTCCAGCAACGTCACCATGCAGTTCGGCAGTAAGCCGCTGTTTGAAAATATTTCCGTCAAATTTGGCGGCGGCAACCGTTACGGCCTGATTGGCGCGAACGGTAGCGGTAAATCCACTTTTATGAAAATTCTCGGCGGCGACCTCGAACCGACGCTGGGCAACGTTTCCCTCGATCCGAACGAGCGTATTGGTAAGCTGCGTCAGGATCAGTTCGCCTTTGAAGAGTTCACCGTGCTTGACACCGTGATCATGGGTCACGGTGAACTGTGGGAAGTAAAGCAGGAGCGCGATCGCATTTACGCCCTGGCCGAAATGAGCGAAGAAGACGGCTATAAAGTTGCTGACCTTGAAGTTCAGTATGGCGAAATGGACGGCTACTCTGCGGAAGCGCGTGCGGGTGAATTGCTGCTGGGCGTAGGTATTCCGGTAGAACAGCATTATGGCCCGATGAGCGAAGTCGCCCCCGGCTGGAAGCTGCGTGTGCTTCTGGCACAGGCGCTGTTCTCTAACCCCGACATTCTGCTGCTCGACGAACCAACGAACAACCTGGATATCGACACCATCCGCTGGCTGGAGCAGACGCTGAACGAGCGTGACAGCACCATGATCATCATTTCGCACGACCGTCACTTCCTGAACATGGTCTGTACGCACATGGCGGATCTGGACTACGGCGAACTGCGTGTTTATCCGGGTAACTACGACGAATATATGACGGCGGCAACTCAGGCGCGTGAACGTCTGCTGGCCGATAACGCCAAGAAGAAAGCGCAGATTGCCGATCTGCAATCCTTCGTCAGCCGCTTTAGCGCCAACGCATCTAAATCTCGTCAGGCGACTTCTCGTGCGCGTCAGATTGATAAAATCAAGCTTGACGAAGTGAAGGCGTCCAGCCGTCAGAACCCGTTCATCCGCTTCGAACAGGATAAGAAACTGTTCCGTAACGCGCTGGAAGTGGAAGCGCTGACGAAAGGGTTTGATGAAGGTCCGTTATTTAAGAACTTTAACCTGCTGCTGGAAGTCGGTGAGAAAATTGCCATTCTGGGTGCCAACGGCGTGGGTAAATCAACCATGCTGAAGACGCTGGTCGGCGAATTACAGCCGGATAACGGTACTGTGAAATGGTCTGAAAACGCCCTGGTTGGTTACTACGCGCAGGATCACGAGTACGAATTCGAAAACGATCTGACGGTCTTCGAGTGGATGAGTCAGTGGAAACAGGAAGGCGATGATGAGCAGGTAGTACGTAGCTTCCTTGGTCGCTTGCTGTTCAGCCAGGACGATATCAAGAAACCTGCTAAAGTGCTGTCCGGTGGTGAAAAAGGACGCATGCTGTTCGGTAAGCTGATGATGCAGAAACCGAATATCCTGGTAATGGATGAACCGACCAACCACCTGGATATGGAATCTATCGAGTCGCTGAATATGGCGCTGGAAATGTACCAGGGCACGCTGATCTTCGTTTCTCACGACCGTGAGTTCGTCAGTTCGTTGGCAACCCGCGTGATTGAAATTACGCCGGAACGCGTAATCGACTTCACCGGTAACTACGAAGATTACCTGCGTAGCAAGGGCGTCGAATAATTTTCCCTTCTCCAGCCCCTCGTTCTTTGGGGGAGGGGCTGGAGGAATAGGTTATTTTCGCACCCACTCAGAAACGGCTTCACCATTAATCAACAACTGACGTTTTTCATCGGCAGGCAGCGTTACCTTCAGCGCGTCCCACGCCGGACGATAGTCGCCACGGGTATTGATTTTCAGATTGATGGCCTCTGCGGTGCAGACCATCTCCCATTCTAACCACAACGCATTGCCCTCTTTGTATCCCCAGGACTCGCCATCATCTTCGAACAGCAGGCCGGACGAACTGCCCACGCCTTTCACCGGGAAGAGTTTCAGTTCCCGTGAAGTATCTTCGGCAACGTTAACGTAGGTAATACGCTCGCTCAGCGGTAAACCCGCGCCCGCGCGAACCAGCAGCGGCAGTTTCTCCAGCGGCGCATCAAGCGTGACCCACTGACCGCCGCTAAACCACGCACCGGTGTAGAAATCATACCAGCCGGTTTCGTTATCCGGCAGCCACACCCGGCGCTGACGCTCGCCTTGCTCGACTACGCTTGCCACCAGAATATCGCGGCCCAGCAGGAAATCATCGCACTCTTCAAAGGTCTGTACGTCGTGCTCGTGATCAAGGAACGTCGGACGTAACATCGGTTCATCGTCGGCGTGCGCTTGCCACAGCAAGGTGTAGAGATACGGCAGCAGGCGGTAACGCAGCTCAATCGCGCTGCGAATCGCCGGGGTCACGCCCGGATACATCCACGGTTCGTTGACCGTGTGGTCGTCGTTCCATGAATGAATGGTAAAGCGTGGATGCATCACGCCGTTTTGTACCCAACGTACAAACAGTTCCGGGTCCGGTTTGTCACCGGAGAAGCCACCGACGTCATGGCCCAGGTTGTACAGCCCGGACAGGCTCATTCCCAGCCCCATGCGGATGTTATAGCGCAGAGTATCCCAGTTGGTGCGGTTATCGCCGCTCCAGGTTTGCACGTAGCGCTGCATTCCGGCGCAGCCTGAACGGGAAATCAGATACGGGCGCTTGCCCGGCGCAAAGCGCTGCTGCGCTTCCATTGAGGCGCGGATCATCAGCAGCGGCATCACCGGGCGAATATGCTTAATCGCAATCTCATCGCCAAAGCCGTGACAGCGAGCTTCCCCGTCCCACACTTCAAATTCGTTGTTATCGTTCCAGGTAGAATCGATGCCCATTTCCAGTAGCTGCGTGGTGACACCTTCCTGCCACCAGGCCACGGTCTGTGGATTGGTAAAATCGAGGTGTGAACCTTCGTCGTCCCAGAAGCTGGAACGCTCCGGGCCGTCGCTTTCCGAGTCACGAATAAACAGCGCCTTCTCCGCCACCTCGTGGTAGCGCGGGTGATCCTGCAACAGGCACGGCTTGATGTTAGCCGCCAGATGCAGACCGGCATCGTGGAACGCCTGGCTCATGACTTTTGGCTGCGGCACTTTGTCATAGTTCCAGTTGAAGACGTAGCGCTTGCCGTTAATCGAGGTATAGCCGGAAGAGAGCTGGAACGAGTCGCACGGAATCGCGTGCTCATCACACAGGCGAATAAAGTTCATCAACTGGTTTTGCGCGTCCGGTGCATCAGTGTAATGCATGGTGGAACCGCTATAACCGAGGCTCCATTTTGGCCCGAACAGCGTTTTCCCGGTCAGGCGGACGAAGGCTTTGGTGACGTCCAGCACGCGCTCGCCGGTAAACAGGTAGTAATCGATATCACCAGCTTCTGCCTGCCAGCGGCGATAGGCGGTGTGGTAGTTATCAATCTCGTTGCCTAAATCCAGCCAGCAACTGCTCAGGTTGTCATAAAACAGCCCGAAGCTGATGTCGTCGCGGCGGGTAATGGTGAACGGAATGTGTTTGTACAACGGGTCGGTACTGGCCGCGTTGTAGCCCATCGCGTCAAGATTACGCATCTCGTAGCGCTTGCCGTTACGCTGCAAATCACCGGCTTTATCGCCCAGACCATAAAAACGCTCGTCCTTGCGACGGCTCTGATAGTGCGCCACGCCGTCGCCGTGGGCATTCACCAGATAGGCGCTGGTCGGACGGTCGTTGACCAGGGGTTGCCACTCGCCTGCGGCGTTACGGTAGTGCCACTCCAGCCACAGCTGCTGGTGGACGGTGACGCGCAGTGATTGCGTCGCGATAATCACGGTATCGTCCTGCTGGCTTAGCATCCACGTCGGCAGGCTAAAACCGCTGAGATCTTCACGGTTGCGGCCCTCCCACGGTACATCCTGCGCCGGGGCGATACTCCAGGTACGGTTCAGCGCCAGTTCGCCTTTGCGTTTTAACAACACGCGGAACAGGTTTTCCTCCAGCACGTACAGGCATAGCGTGTGCTGGTTATCAACCAACAGTTCGACGTGGTGGGTAGACTGTTTTTGCAGAGTCCAGTTTTTCAGCGTTTTCATATTTACATCCACTATCAGGCGCGTTTCGCGCGACGTTCAGCAATAAAAGCGACCAGGAAGACAGCGCCAATCAGGTCGAAGAAACCCATGGCGACAAACAGCGGGTTGAAGCCGATTTTGTCGGCGGTCACTCCAATAATCAGTGAGAACAGGAAGCTCGCAATCCATGCGGCGGAACCGCGCATACCGTTGACGGTAGCCATCTGGCCTTTGTCGAACGACTCAACAACCAGCGCGCTTAACATGCAGGAGATGATCTGGTGGCCAAAGCCGCCAATCGACATCAGCACCACGGCAACGATCGGATCTTTCGTCACCGCCACGATGGCAAGCGATACCATCAGGAACGCCCCGGTCACGGAACTGGCGACGGTAGAGTTGACGCGTGAGCAGCCGAACAGGCGCACATACAGGCGGGTTAAATAACCGCTTGCCACGCTGCCGAGGTCGGCGGCGAGGAACGGCAGCCAGGCGAACAGGGCGATCTGCTTGAGATCCATGTTGTACTGTTTGGCAAAATAGAGCGGCATCCAGAAGCTAAAAACCGCCCATGCCGGTTCCGCCATAAAGGCTGGGATGGCGATGCCGTAGAAACGCTTGTTCTTGCCCACGGTTTTCAGCGCGGTCAGGAATGGCAGCTTCACCGGCGGTGCTTCGTTGTCCTGACGGATATAGTCCAGCTCGGCTTTGCCCAGGTTCGGGTGTTGTTCGGGGTTATGGTAGAACGCCCACCACAGTACGACCCATGCGAGCGCCAGAATGCCGGTAAACATAAACGCGCCCTGCCAGCCAAAAGAGGCGTGGGCGAAGTAGATGATGGGCGGCGCAAGCATCGCGCCAATGGAGAAACCCACGCCAGCCCAGCCAGCCGCGACCGGGCGCTCCGCTTTCGGGAACCACTCGCCGATGGTTTTGGCGTTGGCCGGGGTGGCCGCCGCTTCCGCACCGCCCATAAAGAAGCGCAGCAGCGCCAGATGTACCCAGTTACCGGCACCGGCGTGAAGCAGACAGGCCAATGCCCACAGGCTGGCGCAAATCATAAAGCCCAGCTTCAGGCCAATGACGTCAATCAGCCAGCCGCACAATGGCTGGAACAGGGTATAGGCTATCTGGAAAGCACCGACGATCCAGGAATATTGCTCGGTGGTGATCCCGAGGCTGTCTTTCAGCTCCGGAGCAAGGATCCCCAACGAATTACGGGTGATGTAGTTGACGGTAACGCCGAGTAAAAAAAGCACCAGCATCCACCAGCGCAGGTTTTTGACAACGCGGTGCGTTTTGCTGGTTGTCATTTCATTATTGATGCCCTGACTCATAGGGATCTCCACAGGATGATATCGGAAACGGTGGGCAACTACGAGGGGAGTTGTCACACCACTTTTGGTAATGTTTTGATATTTATCAATTTTATTTTTGTTCACTTCCACCGTTCTTGTATGGAAGTTGTTCTACCAATTCACCTTATGAAATAAAAAAAACGCAGGGAAGTAGGTTTTGTGCACGTTTTTTCATGAGAGGCTGGTATACGTTACATATATTCATTTCAGGGCTTATGACGTAAGGGTTACTTGTCATGAAAATTCTTTCATTTATGAATTAGAGGCGGATCACAAAATGGAAAAGAAGCTGAAAATCGCCGAAATTGCCGCGCGTACCGGGTTGTCTGCCAGTACCGTATCGCGAGTGTTGGCGGGGAAGGCCAACACCAGCGCCCGCGCCCGCGAGCAGGTGCTGGCCTGTGCGCGTGAACTGGGAGTCATGGACGCCATGGCGGCAGGAAGGATGCTGCTCAACAGTCTGATCGTCTTCGCACCGCCAAGAGCGTTTGACGAGCGCTCCGATATCTTTTACTACCGCGTGATTCAGAGCATCAGCAAGGCGCTCTCGCCGCACGAGGTGCGCCTGCGCTACTGTGCGCTGGAGGAGAACGACAGCGACCCTGCGCTATTTTTGTCGCGGATGAACGAGCCGGAAACCCAGGCGGCGATCCTGCTTGGTATTGACGATCCGCATATTCATGACCTGGCCGCCGACCTCGGTAAACCCTGTGTGCTGATCAACTGCCGAGACGAACGTATGCGGCTACCCGCCGTTGCCCCGGATCATCGAACGATCGGCGCTTTTGCTGCGCGTTACCTGTTTGAAATGGGCCACCGCGAGGTGATGAATGTGATGTGTCTGCGTCGTTACACGATGGAGCAGCGGCTGGCGGGCATTAAGGAGTCGTGGCGACAGCATAATCTGCGCTTTCAGCATGAGTACGATTTACTGAATATCAGCAGCTTCAGCGCCAAAGTCGCGGAGGAAAAGGTGGGGGAATGGCTGGATGCGCTCGACAATCGCCCGCTGCCGACAGCATTCCTGGTGGGCGGCGATTTTATGGCGGCGGGTACCGTTAACGCCCTGCGTCAGCGCGGGCTGCGTGTGCCGCAGGACGTGTCGGTGATGAGCATTGATGGCTTCAACCTGGCGGCGATTGAGGACGTGCCGCTAACGGCGGTTCACGTGCCGCGCGATGAGCTGGGCGTGGAAGCGGTACAGATGCTGCAACAGCGGCTGATTCGTCCCGATGCACTGGTAGGATCGTTACTGCTGCATGGGCGGCTGGCGGTTCGGGAATCGGTACGGCGGGTGCGCCCAGGAAAAGAGCACACCGCCGTGGAACGGGAAGGGTTGTACGATAATCAGACGTCGATACCCAGCGCGCGCTTGCCGTAAATATTGAGGTCGGCGAGCGTAAAGCGACCCTGCCAGTTGGCTTCGTAGTTTTCGCGCGGAAAATCACCTGGCGATACGCCTTTTTCCAGCGCGGCCTTCACTTTATGGGCGTAGGCCAGATTCTTTTCGCACATCGGTGCGGCAGGGATGTACATCACGTTGCCCCAACCCTGTTGATTTTCTACCGGTGCGACGGAGTGGATCACATCACAATGCCACCAGACGGAGTCTCCGGCGTCCAGTTGCGGAATGCTGGTTAACGCTTCAATCAGCAGCGGATGCCATTGCGCAGAAATAGGCAGAACTCTGCCGGGTGCTACGCCGCAAAGTTCATCTTCCGGCACATCGTCAAGCAATGGACGTAACAGTACCCAGGCCATCGCTTCAGGGATAGGGACCACGTGCAACAACCCCTGACCTGGCAGCATATCAGAGAGTGCAGTCCAGCCCTGGAAGGTACGGAATACTGAACATTTGGTGGTGTTATCCACCGTGTACTCTTCTACTTCAGTGCGATGCGCGGCCTGCCACGGGTCGTAATCTTCCAGCTTACCATTGAAAACATTAGCAAAGACCTGCTGATATGCCGGTAGAAGCCAGCGTTCCAGCGCGCCGGAATCCGTATGCGCGCCCAGCCCTTTGGACGTCGTTCCCGGTGGACGACGGCGTATGCGGTCGGGGTAGATAACGCTGACATCCGGGTTAAACCATTGCTTACCTTCGCCTGCAAATGTCCAAAGACGGTTGAGAAATGACTGCGCATTTGCCATTTCTTCACTCTGACGGGCCTGCATCTGCGCCTGGGACCAGTAGATGGGGTAGATTTCAGGCCGCGATGCGCTCAGGGTACCAAAGAAATTATCGCCCGGTCCTTGGTAAACGTCGTCAAAATGGTTGCGGTCCAGATAGTCCAGCATTGACCTATCCCAATCGAGGGCTTGTTCGCGAGAGAAATGGCCTTTAATGACCGCGCATCCGCGACGCTTAATTTCTTCACGCTGCTCAGCACTCACGCGACCCGCTTTGATATCTGCATAGGGCAACACAGGCCATACCGGAGAGCCTTGCGCTTTGAGGTCGTTGATTTCCGCCACGCGATTGGCAATGGCCTCGCTCAACTGATTGAAAATCGACTGAACATCTCCAAGCTGTTCACGCAATTGCTTTTTCATCTGCCGGATTGCCGCTTTGTGATCGGTGGGCAACGTGTCGCTGGTAAAAGTAAAAGCCATATCCACCTCGCATTAACTTTCATTCGAAACTAATTTAACTTACAGGTGATAATATAAGTTAAAATTTAGTTAACGCAAGTTTAAAATTTGATGGTGTGAGAAACATGAAAAAGCGTGGAAACCGGGGCAAGGAGATACCCCGGTTGGGCAGGATTAGCAATTAAAAGGGGAAGTGTTATCCAGCACCGCCTGAATCACGTTCAGCGCGCCCTGATGGTTATTGTCGTCGGTCTGATAGCGGGCAATCGATTTGATACTCTCTGCCGCATTGGCCATAGCGAAAGAGTAGCGCGCCATTTTCAGCATTTCTGCGTCATTGCCGCTATCGCCAATGGCGACCACATTTTGCGGGGACAGGTTCCAGCGCTTTAGCAGACGGCTGATTCCGTTGGCTTTATGCAAACCAGGAATGATCAGGTCGATAAACCCAAAGCCGCTGGTGACGGGCTTCATTATACCGTCAAGGGCAGAATGAAGGTGATCGATCACTAATGGGATTTGTTGGTCCGGTAAATTCAGCGAGAACTTGAACAGCACATCATCGATGTCCTGATAATCCTTCACGGGTTTCAGGCGATGGTAGTGTTTTGACATCAATGCGACAAAGGACTCGGGGGCATTTTCGCTAACGTAGGCGCTTTGCAGGCCGCAAGCCACAAAGTTGAGATGCGTATCTTTGAGCAGTTCGCCAATGACAATGCGGGATTCGTGGCGGGTCAGCTCACCGTGAAACAGCTGTTTGCCATGTTCAAAGACTAACGCCCCGTTCTCGGCAACAAAAGAGATCTCATTTTTGAGTTCCGGGAAAAAGGAGATCAGTTGGTAATACTGATTGCCGCTGGCCACGACAAATTCAATATCCCGTTTTTTTAGTTCCTGATACTGCGCCA
Source organism: Citrobacter sp. KTE151 (assembly GCF_000398845.1). Taxonomy (NCBI): domain Bacteria; kingdom Pseudomonadati; phylum Pseudomonadota; class Gammaproteobacteria; order Enterobacterales; family Enterobacteriaceae; genus Citrobacter; species Citrobacter sp. KTE151. The sequence goes on from NZ_KB976063.1 coordinate 746,277, forward strand.
TAAAACGTGCATGATCGTATTTTTTGGCGTCGTCGAGAAAAGTTCCGTCCATATCGGTGACGATAACTTTGATGGTCATACTTGCTCCTGGCTCATAACTGCGACCAGAAACATTTTAATAACAATGTGAGCTAAAGCACAAATTTATTTCATTCGAAAGAAGAATACCCGGCAAGCGAAATGCCGCCGGGTAAGGGGGATTACAGCATATGTTCAGTACGTGCGATGATATCGTCCTGCGCATCTGGAGACAGCGCGGTGAAGAAGGCCGAATAACCTGCTACACGGACCACCAGGTCACGATACTGATCCGGGTGCTTTTTGGCTTCCAGCAGCGTTTCACGGGAGACAATGTTGTACTGAATATGCCAGCCTTTGTGCTCCTCAAAGAAGGTACGCAGCAGGATCATCAGCTTTTGCTTATCGGATTCATTCTCCAGCGTGGCCGGGTTCAGCTTCTGGTTTAACAACACGCCGCCGAGGATTGAACCGGTCGGCAGTTTACCCACCGAGCCAATTACCGCTGTTGGGCCGAGATGGTCCGTTCCGGAAGCCGGGCTTGCGCCTTCTGCCAGCGGAGTGTGCGCCTTACGACCATCCGGTGTGGCCATCGTTGCCGCGCCAAACGGTACGTTTGCGGAGATCGATGAGGTACCCGCGTAGTAATTGCCGCCAACCGGGCCACGTCCATAACGCGGATTATGATACTGTTTCAACTCATTGATATAGGTCTGATAAGCGCGGGCCAGCAGCGTATCAACGCTATCGTCATCGTTGCCGTATTTCGGTGCGCCGTTAATTAGCCGCTGGCGTAATTGTTCGTGGGTCAGACCGTCAAAATCGTCGGCCAGCGCGGCGGCCAGCTGTTGCTGACCGATAGCGCCTTGTTCAAAGACCAGTTTCTTCACCGCAGCCAGGCTGTTGCCGAGGTTGGCAATACCCACCTGCAAACCCGATACCCAGTCGTATTTCGCGCCGCCTTGCTTAATGCTTTTCGCGCGTTCAATACAGTCATCTACCAGCGCAGAGCACAGAATATCGTGTACGTTCTCTTCCAGCATGGTGTCGACAACATACTCAATTTCGATAGATTTACGCGTGTAGTAGCGAATCTGCGCATCCCAGGCATCCATCACTTCGTCGAAATTGTTGAAGTTACCAGCCGAGAGCGCTTTTTCCTGTGGCAGAAATACTTTACCGCTGGTGGCATCGCGACCACCTTCCAGCGCTGCCAGCATCACGCGGGCAAAGTTAATAAAGCTCATACCGGTACAGCGGTAGCCCCATTTGCCGCCAACAGCGGTTTCGATGCAACCAATGGCCGCATAGTCATAGGCGTCCTGCGGTTCAATGCCAAGCTTAATGAATTCAGGTATGACGATTTCGTCGTTATTAAAGGCAGGCATCCCGAAGCCGCAGCGGATCACCTGTACACAGGCATCCAGGAAATCATTACTCATCCCTGCATGATAACGCACGCTTAGGTTTGGCTGAGTAGAACGCAGGCGGCCGCAGGATTCCAGAATGGCGTAGGAGAGCGGATTGACGGCATCCATTGCCTGACCGTTAACCAGGTTTTGGCCACCAATGGTCACGTTCTGATACAGCGGGCTACCCGCCGAGGCTTTCGAATGGGAGCCGGAGCGGATTTTGTTCACTTCCAACAGTTTCAGCCAGCAGCTGTGCAGCAGCTCAATGGCGTGCTCACGATCGAGGCTCTGGTTCAGTTCTACGTCACGACGGTAGAACGGATAGAGGTACTGATCCATGCGACCAAACGACACTGAGTGACCATTTGATTCAATTTGCAGGATCAACTGGATGAAATAGCACAACTGCAGCGCCTGCCAGAACGTTTTTGGCGGCTCATGGGCGATCACATCGCAGTTGTCCGCCATGGTCAGCAGTTCATCACGACGACTGGCGCGAGTTTCCGTGGCCGCCATTTTACGTGCCAGCGTGGCAAAGCGCTCAATGTGCAGACTGACGGCCTCCAGCACGATATCAATCGCTTTCAGAAACTGATCGCCATGGAGGTCTTCCAGACATGTCAGATTGATGCGGGAACGACGTTCATCAACTTTGTGGCGCAGGCCGTCGAGACCTTTTTCCAGCAGCAGCGGGAAGTTTACCGCCAGGTGTGCATCACCAGAGGTCATGTTACCTTCAGCTTTGATAATGCCGGTTTCCAGCAGCCCTTTCTGCTCGTCCGTAAACATCCCGTAGCAGCGATCCTGCACGGTCTGACCACGCCACCATGGACACACCTCGTGCAACACGCGTTTGTTCTCTTCGCTTACCGCAAAGCCCGCGCCCGGCCTGTCGGCGAGGTCATCGATCTCTTTTTCAATCCACGACACGGTGTATTCCGGGAAGATTGGCGCGGCACGCACTTCGCTTGCCTGGTTACCAATGATCAGTTCGTCATGCTTGATCCAGATGGTGCGTTCCGCCAGATGATGGGCTAGCGCCAGCGCGCGGCGAACCGGGATAGGTTTATCCAGATGCTGTTGATACATCTCGGTATAGTGCTGGGCGCGCTCGGTACAAACCGGCGGCTTCACGATGTGGATCAGGGCCGTTTTATGCGCTTTGATACGGTCGCTGAGTGTGTCCAGTTTCAGAGTGGTCATGGCGATTATCCTCGTAGGGTCGCGGTTAAACCTTTAAGGCTGGCGTACTGCTGGGCAAATTCGAGCAGCGCAGGCGCATCAAGCGGTTTATCCGGTGCGTTGTAGGGTTGACTGAGTAAGTGGTATTTGTTGATGCCCAGCGTGTGGTAGGGCAAAAAATGGATCTCATCGACGTGAAGCTCGTCGGCAGCAAAATCGGTAATGGCCTGAATAGCGGCTTCGTCAGCGTTGAACCCCTGAATCAGGGGGACGCGGATAACCATTTTTTTACCGGCGGCGGCCAGTTTTTTCAGATTTTCCAGTACGCGAGAGGCGCTGCCATCGGTCCACTGTTTAAACGGCGCGTCGGCGACATGTTTTAAATCGGCCAGGAACAGGTCGACGTCAGGTAATGACGGTTCAATATACTTCCACGGGACATGCAGACAGGTTTCAACCGCTGTATGAATACCTGCATCGTGGCTGGCTTTGAGCAGCGCTGCCGCCAGTTCTGGCTGCATAAAGGGTTCACCGCCAGACAGGGTGAGACCCCCGCCGCTGCGATCGTAAAACGGTTTATCACGCACTACGGTCGCCATGATGTCGTCCACGCTTTTTTCCTCTCCGCAGACGGTCAGCGCCTGGGTTGGACAGCAGTGGGTCAGCGCCGTGAGCGCATCATCGGTCAGTTTTTCGCGATGAATCAGCAATCCACTCAGCGCGCGTTCAATCACCTTCGGTGCGGCCTGAGCACAGAGATCGCAACCGTCGAGGCACAAACGTGCGTCATAGAGCAGATCCTGCGTGCGGGCGCGGCTTTCCGGATTCTGGCACCACCGACAGCCCAGTGAGCATCCCTTAAGGAACACCACGGTACGGATACCGGGACCATCATGTGTGGAATAGCGCTGGATATTGAAAATCATAAGCGGCCTCTCGTCTTTCGTATAAAGATTAAATTACTTTCGAATGAAAGTTATATTGACGTGCGTCAACTAACCGTGAGGTTTCGCCGTGCTACCTTTTATTCATGCTAATTATTCGTTTGAGGAAAGGTTATGGAACTCTATTTAGATACGTCTGACGTTGACGCGGTAAAAGCTCTGGCGCGGGTTTTTCCGCTGGCAGGGGTGACCACTAACCCAAGCATTGTGGCGGCAGGTAAGCAGACGCTGGACGTGTTACTGCCGCAACTGCAGGAAGCGATGGGAGGGGAAGGACGCTTGTTTGCTCAGGTAATGGCGACCACCGCCGAAGGCATGGTCAGCGATGCGCGTAAGCTGCGGGCAATCATTGCGGATATCGTGGTCAAAGTGCCGGTCACGGCAGAAGGTCTGACGGCCATTAAATTGCTGAAAGAAGAGGGGATCCCGACGTTGGGTACCGCGGTATACGGCGCTGCTCAAGGGCTATTAGCTGCGCTTGCGGGGGCCGAATACGTTGCGCCATACGTTAACCGTGTGGATGCGCAGGGGGGGGACGGCATTCAGACGGTGACCGATCTGCAGACCTTACTGAAAATGCATGCCCCGCACGCCAAAGTACTGGCCGCTAGTTTTAAAACGCCGCGTCAGGCGCTGGATTGCCTGCTGGCAGGCTGCGAGTCCATCACGCTGCCGCTGGATGTCGCTCAGCAGATGATTAGCTCTCCGGCCGTTGATGCTGCCGTAGCGAAGTTCGAGCACGACTGGCAGAGCGCATTTGGACGCACTTCTCTGTAAGTCTGTTTTGCCGGATGGTGGCTGACACCTTATCCGGCCTACACAATGCGCTGTAGTAGGCCTGATAAGAGGCATTAGCATCGCCCTCTGGCAATAGTGCGGTGCCGACGATTTCTCTGCTAACTCCCGCAGACCTCACAGGTGGGATTGCGCATCAGCTTCATTTCGCGAAACTGGCAGGTCATGGCGTCGTACATGACGATTTTTCCTGAAGCCGGTTTACCGTAGTTAGCCAGTAGCTTAATGGCTTCCATCGCCTGTAACGAGCCGATCACGCCGATCAGCGGGGCCATCACTCCGGCCTCTACGCAGGTCAGGGCGTTTTCACCGAACAGACGGCTCAGGCAACGGTAGCAGGGCTCTCCTTCCTGGTAGGTAAATACGGTAATTTGTCCTTCCATGCGAATTGCCGCACCGGAAACCAACGGAATCCTGGCGGCGAAGCATCCGGCATTCAACTGATTGCGGATGCTGACATTATCCGTACAGTCCAGCACCAAATCGTGTTCGGTAATAAGCGTGTGAATCTCGCTCTCGTCCAGCAGGGCATTCACCGGCGTAATGGCGATATAAGGGTTAATCCGCGCCAGTGCGTCGCGGGCGGATAGCACTTTTGGCTGTCCAACGGTCGCATCGCTGTGCAGCGTCTGGCGCTGGAGGTTCGACACGGAGACCGTGTCAAAGTCGAGCAAGGTTAAATGCCCGACGCCAGCGCCTGCAAGGTACTGAGTTGCTGCGCATCCCAGTCCCCCCACACCAACGACCAGTACCCGCGCCTCCTTGAGCGCTTCCTGACCTTCGAAATCGAAGCCGCGCAGAATGATTTGCCGGTTATAGCGCATCATCTCCTGGTCGCTGAGTTCTGCCATTACAGGCCTCCAAACAGTGCGTTAAACGGCTCGACCTCAACCCATTCGCCGGCTTCGACGTTACCGCGATCGCGCTCCAGCACGATAAAACAGTTACCCTGGCTAAAAGAGCTAAAAATATGCGAGCCCTGGTGCCCGGTCGTGGTGACTTCCAGTTCGCCTTCAGCGGTACGCTGCAATACGCCGCGCTGAAAATCCAGACGGCCAGGTGTTTTCTTCAGGCGTGAGGCGGTGCGCACGCGCTGGCGAGGCGGCAGTCCACAGGCGGTGTTGCCGCTGAGTTTCGCCAGGAGCGGTTGTACCAGTTGATAAAAGGTGAGGGCCGCAGACACTGGATTACCCGGCAGACCGCAAAACCAGCTGTTGCTCAGTTTGCCAAACGCGAACGGTTTGCCCGGTTTGATGGCCAGCTTCCAGAAGGCAATTTCTCCCAGCTCTTCCAGAATAGTTTTAGTGTAATCCGCTTCGCCTACTGAAACGCCGCCGGAGCTGATGACGACATCGGCCTGGCTGTCGGCTTCGATAAACGCGGCACGCAGCGCGTTGGGATCGTCGCGAATAATCCCCAGGTTGATCACTTCGCAGCCCAACTGTTGCAGCATCAGGTGAACGGTCAGACGGTTAGTGTCATAAATCTGCCCGTCTCCCAGCGGCTGACCTGGTAACTGCAGTTCATCACCGGTAGAGAACAGCGCCACGCGGACTTTGCGTACAACGGGAGCATCGGCAACACCGAGCGAAGCCAGAACGGGAAGCTCGGCGGTTGTCAGGCGAGTCCCGGCGGGAAACACCACCGCGCCGTTTGCAATATCTTCACCGCGCAGACGAATATTTTGCCCGCGGCGGACTTCGGCGGTAAAACGCACCCCGTCGTCAGTTTGTTCCGTTTGCTCCTGCATCACCACCGCTTCACAACCAGCTGGCACCGGGGCGCCGGTCATAATACGGATGCAGGTTCCCGCAGGCCACTCGCCATGGAAAGGCTGACCGGCAAAGGCTTTACCCGCCACCGCAAGCGGCTGATCAGATTGTAAATCGGCTAATCGTACCGCATAGCCATCCATTGCTGAGTTATCGAATCCCGGTACATCAATGGGGGAGACAACGTCGGTGGCCAGAATACGGCCAAAGCATTGAACCAGCGGCAGCGTTTCGACGGAGGTGAGCGGGGTAATACGCGAAAGCATCTGAGAGAGAGCCGTTTCAAGCGGCATCAGTCCGGCGGTAAATTCCATGAGAAGACTCCTGCGGGGCAAAATCGAATCTGCTCATTATGTCAGAAAATGGACGCGGGCAGTATGCTACCTCAGGCTTAGAATCAGATCTGGTAAAGGTTTTGTGTCAGGGATAGCGCAGCAAGAAGAATGCAGTATAGACTCAATATTTCCGCTCTTTTTTCCCTGGGGCTAAATGGCTAATATTATTCCAGACGCAATTCGACGACAGGTGGAGGCCGCCAGTGCGTGCATCCGCCAGATTTTCGCGGGGAATCTCATTGCCCTTCATTTGTATGGCTCTGCGGTTGAAGGCGGCTTAAAACCCCAAAGCGACATTGATTTATTGGTCACCCTGCGTGAACCAATAAATGCCCGACAAAGAAAAAAACTGATGCAGGATTTGCTGACCATTTCAGCGCCTCCCGGCACCTCCGGGCCATATCGTGCGCTGGAAGTGACCGTGGTTCTGCACTCGCAGATCGTGCCGTGGCGATTCCCACCGGCGAGAGAAATGCAGTTTGGCGAATGGTTGCGTGATGATATTCGTGCTGGCGTGTTTGAACCGGCAATGGTGGATGCTGATCTTTCTATTCTGCTGACCCAGGCCCGGCGCGCCAGCGTACCGCTGTTCGGTGAACCGGCTGAGACGTTATTTAACGTCATTCCGTTTAGCGATGTATTGCAAACATTTCGGCATATCCTTGAGATGTGGCAGAAACCGGCTGATTTAGAGGGGGACGAGCGTAATATCATCCTTGCTCTGGCACGTATCTGGTATAGCGTGGTTACGGGTAATATTGTCGCTAAAGATGAGGCCGCATCCTGGCTTCTGCCGCAATTACCCGCTGAGCATGCTGATTTGCTGCAAGCAGCGCGTGCGGAATATCTGGGGTTAACCAAACATAACTGGGCAGCGTGTATGCCGTCTGTAGAACGCTTTGTGTTTTATGCAAAAAAACAGATTACCGATCGGCTTGAATAATTTAGCACCAACGTCGAGAGATCTCCTTTCCGTTAAACACATCTGAATGACCTGATGAGACGGGGGGTGAGGTGCGGGCCTTTACCTTTACATGACGTCTGCATCTTTCTATATTCAAAAATCGAATCAATAAGTCACCGAAATTCTGATATTTATAATCCCCCGGTACCCGCCACCTAATGGACGAATAAAATGGGTAAAGCAGTCATTGCAATTCACGGCGGCGCAGGGGCTATCACCCGCGCGTTACTGAGCCAGGAGCAAGAATTGCGTTATATACAGGCGCTGTCGGATATCGTTGAAACCGGCCAGCGGATGCTTGAAGACGGTCGTAGCGCACTGGATGTGGTCACCGAAGCCGTGCGTTTGTTGGAAGAGTGTCCGTTGTTTAATGCCGGAATTGGCGCGGTGTATACCCGTGATGAAACCCATGAACTGGACGCCTGTGTGATGGACGGTAATACGCTAAACGCGGGAGCCGTCGCCGGGGTTAGCCATCTGCGCAACCCAATTCTCGCGGCTCGCCTGGTGATGGAGCACAGCTCCCACGTCATGATGATAGGTGAAGGGGCTGAAAACTTTGCCATTGCGCAGGGGATGGAGCGCGTTTCGGCGGATATTTTCTCGACGCCAGAACGCTACGCTCAACTGCTGGCAGCGCAATCGGCGGGGGAAACGGTGCTGGATCATAGCGCGACCCCGCTGGATGAAAACAACAAAATGGGTACTGTGGGTGCGGTCGCGCTGGATATGTTTGGCAATCTGGCGGCGGCAACATCGACCGGCGGGATGACCAACAAATTACCGGGTCGGGTAGGTGACAGTCCGCTGGTCGGCGCTGGTTGCTATGCCAATAACGCAAGTGTGGCCGTTTCCTGCACCGGAACCGGTGAAGTCTTTATTCGTGCGCTGGCGGCCTATGACATTGCGGCGTTGATGGACTATGGCGGCCTGAGTTTATCGGAGGCGTGCGAACGAGTAGTAATGGAAAAATTACCGGCGCTCGGCGGTAGCGGCGGTTTAATTGCCGTCGATCACGAGGGCAACGTCGCCTTGCCGTTTAACAGCGAAGGCATGTACCGTGCCTGGGGATATGCAGGCGATACGCCAACCACCGGTATTTATCGGGAAAAAGGAGATACCGTTGCCACACAGTGATGAGCTTGACGCCAGCGACGTGCTGGCAGTCAGCAACCTGAACATTGCCTTTGAGCAGGAGCAGCAGCGCATCAGTGCGGTGCGTAATCTGTCATTTCGTCTGAAGCGTGGTGAAACGCTGGCGATAGTGGGCGAATCCGGTTCAGGAAAGTCGGTAACAGCCTTGTCGCTGATGCGTTTGATTGAACAGTCAGGCGGCGAGGTGAGCTGCGATGAAATGCTCCTTCGACGCCGTAACCGACAGGTTATTGAGCTGGGTGAACAGAGCGCGTCGCGGATGCGTCACGTGCGTGGCGCGGATATCGCCATGATCTTCCAGGAGCCCATGACATCGCTTAATCCGGTATTTACCGTGGGTGAGCAGATTGCTGAGTCAATTCGTTTGCATCAGGGGGCCAGCCACGAAGAGGCGATGGTGGAAGCGAAACGGATGCTCGACCAGGTGCGTATCCCCGAGGCGAAGGCTATTTTATCGCGCTATCCGCACCAGCTTTCTGGCGGCATGCGCCAGCGGGTAATGATCGCCATGGCGCTATCGTGTCGCCCTGCGGTTTTAATTGCCGATGAACCGACTACCGCGCTGGATGTCACTATTCAGGCACAGATCCTGCAACTGATAAAAGTGTTGCAGCAGGATATGTCGATGGGAGTGATCTTTATTACCCACGATATGGGCGTCGTGGCGGATATTGCCGATCGCGTGCTGGTGATGTATCAGGGCGAGGCGGTAGAAACCGGCAGCGTTGAGCAGATTTTTCACGCTCCCCAGCATCCTTACACCAAAGCGCTGCTGGCAGCCGTGCCGCAGCTTGGGGCGATGACCGGACAAGCGTATCCGCGCCGGTTTCCACTCATTTCGTTACACGATCCCAGTCATGTAGAACCACAGACTGAACAGGATACCGTGGTTGAAGGCGAGCCTATTTTGCAGGTACGTAATCTGGTGACGCGTTTTCCGCTGCGCAGCGGCATTCTTAATCGGGTGACCCGCGAGGTGCATGCGGTGGAAAACGTCAGCTTTGACCTGTGGCCCGGCGAGACGCTCTCGCTGGTGGGGGAGTCGGGCTGCGGGAAATCCACCACCGGTCGGGCGCTGCTACGTCTGGTCGAGTCTCAACGCGGGGAGATTGTTTTCAACGGACAGCGTATCGATACCCTGGCCGCCAGTAAGCTACAGCCGCTGCGTCGGGATATTCAATTTATCTTCCAGGACCCCTATGCTTCGCTCGATCCGCGTCAAACCGTGGGATATTCCATTTTAGAACCGCTGCGGGTGCATGGGCTACTGCAAGGCGATGCGGCGGCAAAACGGGTTGCATGGCTGCTGGAACGCGTAGGATTGCTCCCTGAGCATGCCTGGCGCTATCCGCATGAGTTTTCCGGTGGTCAGCGTCAGCGTATCTGTATTGCCCGGGCGCTGGCGCTCAATCCCAAGGTGATTATTGCCGATGAGTCAGTCTCGGCGCTGGATGTCTCAATTCGCGGGCAAATTATCAACCTGTTGCTCGACCTCCAACGAGAAATGGGGATTGCGTACCTGTTTATTTCCCACGATATGGCGGTGGTGGAGCGGATCAGTCATCGGGTGGCGGTGATGTACCTTGGGCAAATCGTCGAGATCGGCACCCGACGCGCGGTGTTTGAAAATCCGCAGCATCCGTACACCCGCAAACTGATGGCGGCAGTCCCGGTCGCCGATCCCTCACATCACCGGCCCCAGCGCGTGCTGTTGTCGGATGATATCCCCAGTAATATCCGCAAACGCGGTGAAGAGATTTCCCCCGTTTCACTCCAGCAAGTTGGCCCGGGGCATTATGTTGCGCGTGGGCAACCAGAAAATGCGCTTTCGCGTTTATAACAGGCAGGCAGGGTTTAAGGAGAATAACATGACAAAAATTGTTGCTCGAAAATGGCTGGTTGCTGTGGGAGTGGCCTCTGCGCTGGCCGCCACACCTGGCTGGGCCGCCAAAGATGTAGTAGTGGCGGTAGGATCCAATTTCACCACCCTCGATCCCTACGACGCAAACGACACGTTGTCGCAGGCGGTAGCGAAGTCGTTTTACCAGGGACTGTTTGGCCTTGATAAAGAGATGAAGCTGAAAAATGTGCTGGCGGAGAGTTATACGGTTTCTGATGATGGCCTGACTTATACCCTTAAGCTGCGACAGGGCGTGAAGTTTCAGGACGGCACCGACTTCAACGCCGATGCGGTTAAAGCTAACCTCGACCGGGCCAGCAACCCGGAAAACCATCTGAAACGCTACAACCTGTATAAGAATATCGATAAAACCGAGGTCGTCGATCCGTCGACGGTGAAGATAACGCTGAAGCAGCCGTTCTCTGCATTTATCAATATTCTGGCGCACCCGGCTACGGCGATGATCTCTCCCGCCGCGCTGGAGAAATACGGCAAGGAGATCGGTTTTCATCCCGTGGGGACCGGGCCGTATCAGCTTGAGACCTGGAATCAGACGGATTTTGTAAAGGTTAAGAAGTTCGCGGGTTACTGGCAGCAAGGGCTGCCGAAGCTGGATACGATAACCTGGCGTCCGGTGACCGACAACAACACGCGTGCGGCAATGCTGCAGACCGGGGAAGCACAGTTTGCCTTCCCGATCCCTTACGAGCAGGCGGCGCTACTGACGAAGAATAAAAACCTGGAACTGGTGGCTAGTCCGTCTATTATGCAGCGTTACATCAGCATGAACGTCACGCAAAAACCGTTCGACAACCCGAAGGTGCGTGAAGCGCTGAATTATGCCATCAACCGTAAGGCGCTGGTGAAAGTGGCGTTTGCCGGTTACGCGACGCCAGCAACTGGCGTTCTCCCTCCGTCGATCGCCTATGCGCAAAGCTATACGCCATGGCCATACGACCCGGCAAAAGCGCGCGAACTGCTGAAAGAAGCGGGTTATCCGAACGGTTTTACCACCACGCTATGGTCTTCTCATAACCATAGTACCGCGCAAAAAGTGCTGCAATTTACCCAGCAGCAACTGGCGCAGGTGGGCGTTAAGGCTCAGGTGACGGCGATGGATGCCGGTCAGCGCGCGGCGCAAGTCGAAGGTAAAGCGCAGAAAGAGAGCGGGGTACGCATGTTCTACACCGGCTGGTCTGCCTCTACGGGTGAAGCAGACTGGGCGCTGTCACCGCTGTTTGCATCTCAAAACTGGCCGCCAACGCTGTTTAATACGGCGTTCTACAGTAATAAGCAGGTGGACAGTGATTTAGCAGCAGCGTTGCAAACCAACGATCCGGCCCAGAAAGCGAAGCTGTACAAGGATGCGCAGGATATTATCTGGAAAGAGTCGCCGTGGATCCCACTGGTAGTGGAACAACTGATTTCGGCGCACAACACCAGATTGACCGGGTTCTGGATCATGCCGGATACCGGATTTAGCTTTGATGATGCGGATTTAAAATAAGCTATTCATCCGGCCCCGCCACACAGGGGCCGGCGAAGGGAGTGTGATGCTTAACTATGTTTTCAAGCGCCTGCTGGGGTTGATTCCAACTCTGTTGATTGTAGCGGTGCTGGTATTTTTATTTGTTCACCTGCTACCCGGCGATCCGGCCCGGCTGATTGCCGGACCGGAGGCTGACGCTGAGGTGATCGAACTGGTGCGTCAGCAGTTGGGTCTGGACCAGCCGCTGCATATTCAGTTCTGGCATTACATTACTAACGTGTTGCAAGGCGATTTTGGAACCTCAATGGTTTCTCGTCGCCCGGTCTCCGAAGAGATAGCCAGTCGCTTTATGCCATCGCTATGGCTGACCATTGCCAGCATGGCGTGGGCGGTGTTATTCGGCATGACGGCAGGGATCATTGCTGCTGTATGGCGTAATCGTTGGCCGGACAGATTGAGTATGACGCTCGCCGTCACCGGGATCTCTTTCCCGGCGTTTGCGCTCGGCATGCTGCTCATGCAGATATTCTCCGTTGAGCTTGGCTGGTTGCCCACCGTTGGCGCTGATACCTGGCGGCACTATATCCTCCCGTCTATTACCCTGGGTGCGGCGGTGGCTGCGGTGTTAGCCCGGTTTACCCGCGCTTCGTTTGTCGATGTGCTCAGTGAAGACTATATGCGTACCGCGCGGGCCAAAGGGGTGAGTGAAACCTGGGTGGTGTTAAAACATGGTTTGCGTAATGCGATGATCCCGGTGGTCACCATGATGGGGCTACAGTTTGGCTTTTTGCTTGGCGGCTCAATTGTCGTTGAGAAGGTGTTTAACTGGCCAGGGCTTGGGCGGCTGTTGGTGGACTCAGTCGAAATGCGCGACTACCCGGTGATTCAGGCCGAGGTGCTGTTGTTTTCTCTGGAGTTTATTCTTATTAACTTAGTGGTGGATGTGCTCTATGCCGCCATTAATCCGGCTATCAGGTACAAGTAAGGATGCGATTTTTTAACTGGCGCCGACAGGCGATTTTAAATGCGATGCCCCTTGTTAAGCCTGAGCAGATACGCACGCCGTGGCATGAATTCTGGCGTCGTTTCCGTCGCCAGCGCATGGCGATGTTAGCGGGGTTATTTGTCCTGCTGCTGATAATGGTGGCGATTTTTGCTCGCTGGTTAACGCCATTTGATGCCGAGAATTACTTCGATTATGACCGTCTGAATGACGGACCGTCGATACTGCACTGGTTCGGCGTTGACTCGCTGGGGCGGGATATTTTTAGCCGCGTGCTGGTGGGGGCGCAAATCTCGCTGGCGGCGGGGGTCTTTGCCGTATTTATTGGCGCAGCGATTGGCACCGTGCTGGGTCTGCTGGCGGGATACTACGAAGGCTGGTGGGATCGACTGATTATGCGTATCTGCGATGTGCTGTTCGCCTTTCCGGGTATTTTGCTGGCGATAGCCGTGGTCGCTGTGCTGGGCAGCGGCATTGCAAACGTGATTATTGCCGTGGCGATTTTCTCCATTCCGGCCTTCGCGCGGCTGGTGCGCGCAAATACGCTGGTGCTAAAGCAGCAGACCTTTATTGAATCCGCGCGCAGTATTGGCGCCAGCGATGCGACCATCATCTTCAACCATATCTTGCCGGGTACGGTTTCATCGATCGTGGTCTTTTTTACCATGCGAATTGGCACGTCGATTATCTCTGCCGCGAGCCTGTCATTTCTGGGATTGGGTGCGCAGCCGCCGACCCCGGAGTGGGGGGCAATGCTCAATGAAGCCCGCGCTGATATGGTGATCGCGCCGCACGTGGCGATTTTCCCGGCGGTGGCGATATTCCTGACGGTGCTGGCGTTTAACTTACTCGGAGATGGTCTGCGCGACGCGCTGGACCCGAAAATTAAAGGATAAATCACAGGCCGGATAAGACGTAACGCTTATCCGGCCTACAGTTGGGTTGCGCTTATTTAAACGCGGGTGCCCCACAGATCGTATTCATCAGCGTTTTCGACCTTCACGCGGATGATATCGCCAGGTTTCACCTTGGTTTCGCCATTCAGGTATACCGCCCCGTCGATTTCCGGAGCGTCAGCCATGCTGCGGCCAATCGCGCCTTCTTCGTCAACTTCATCAACGATAACCAGAATTTCGCGGCCCACTTTCTCCTGCAAACGTTCAGCAGAGATTTGCTGTTGCAATTGCATAAAGCGGTTCCAGCGTTCCTCTTTCACCTCTTCCGGGATTTGGTCCGGCAGGTCATTGGCGCCAGCGCCTTCTACCGGGCTGTATTTAAAGCAGCCCACGCGGTCCAGACGCGCTTCCTTCAGGAAGTCGAGCAGCATCTGGAAGTCTTCTTCCGTTTCACCCGGGAAACCGACAATGAAGGTTGAGCGCAGCGTCAGTTCAGGGCAGATTTCACGCCACTGTTTGATGCGTGCCAGTTGTCTGTCCACGGAGCCTGGGCGTTTCATCAGCTTAAGAATACGCGGGCTGGCATGCTGCAGCGGGATGTCCAGATACGGCAGGATTTTCCCTTCCGCCATCAGTGGGATCACGTCATCAACGTGCGGGTAGGGGTAGACGTAATGCAGACGAGTCCAGATCCCCAGTTTTGATAACTGCTCGCACAGATCAACCATGCTGGTTTTGACCGGCTCGCCGTTATGGAAACCGGTGCGATGCTTCACATCCACGCCGTACGCGGAGGTATCCTGAGAAATGACCAGTATCTCTTTCACGCCCGCATCCACCAGACGTTTGGCTTCGCTGAGGACGTCGCCAATCGGACGGCTCACCAGATCGCCGCGCATCGACGGAATAATGCAGAACGTGCAGCGGTGGTTGCAGCCTTCAGAAATTTTCAGATAGGCATAATGACGCGGAGTGAGCTTGACGCCCTGTTCAGGAACCAGACTCAGGAACGGGTTGTGCTTTGGTTTGGGCACATAGTGGTGAACGTGCTCCAGAACCTGTTCGTAGCTATGCGGCCCGGTGATTTCCAGCACCTTCGGGTGGACTTCACGGATCTGATCGACTTTCGCGCCCAGACAGCCGGTGACGATCACCTTGCCGTTTTCGTTCAGTGCTTCGCCGATTGCTTCCAGCGACTCCTGAACCGCGCTGTCGATAAAGCCACAGGTGTTAACGATAACCATATCCGCGTCGTCGTAGCTTGGCACAACGTCATAGCCTTCGGTACGAAGTTCGGTCAGGATGCGTTCAGAATCGACGAGGTTTTTCGGGCAGCCGAGGGAGACAAAGCCGATTTTCGGCTGGTGGGTTACATTGCTCATAGCGTAAAAATTGTTCAGTTATTGGAATATTCAGGGCACGGATTCTACAGAGTTCTGAATAAAAATTGTATCGCAATCTCATACCATCAGTCGCCACGCCCGGTGTGGAATTAAAGATTATTTGTAAATTATGTTAATTTTCGGTGATGGATTGATCCTGGACACGACTTTGTTCAAAAAATGACCATACTATTAAGTTGCACCATAGTTGGAAAGAGGAGGAACAAAGTATGGTTGTTGACAGACTGAGAACCGATCTTCTCAACAAATTGATAAACGCCCGTGTCGAACTTGCCGCTTATCTGCTGTTGAGAAAAGCGAAAGGCTACATGTCAGTCAGCGAGAGCGATCGTCTGCGTGATAATTTTTTTGTACTGAATCGCGAATTGCACGAGCAATCACAGCTTCACGGTATGCATCTTGATCAGGAAGAGTGGAATGCCCTTCATCGTGCTGAAGGGGCGTTAGCCGCCGCCGCTGTTTGTCTTATGAGTGGACATCACGATTGTCCAACCTTTATCGCCGTTAACGCAGAGAAACTGGAAAACTGCCTGACAACGCTGACGCTAAGTATCCAGTGTTTGCAATCTTATCCAACGCTGGAACACGTCTGAATCAGGGGGAGGGCGCTCCCCCTTTTCGTTAAGATTATGTAAATGTGGCGGGATAATTCCCCTTGCTGGCTACGCTTTATGCAGAGCCATTAAGGAGGTGTTATGCGTCGACTCTTTCTCTGTGCTGCCCCACTCGCGCTATTTTCCTCTTATGCCGCCGCGGTAGAGGTGGAAGTACTGCAAACGAAACTCGATCATCCGTGGTCGCTGGCGTTTTTACCCGACAATCGCGGTATGCTCATTACGCTCAAAGGCGGCCAGCTTCGACTTTGGCAGAATGGAAAGGGGCTTTCCGACCCGCTAACCGGCGTACCCAAAGTCTGGGCGAATGGTCAGGGGGGATTGCTTGATGTGGCATTAGCTCCGGATTTTAAACAATCTCGCCGGGTGTGGCTTAGCTTTGCTGAAGCTGACGGTGAAGGTAACGCCGGGACAGCGGTTGGTTACGGACGATTGAGCGACGATCTCAAACATCTGCAAGGGTTCCAGACCATTTTTCGCCAACAGCCGAAGCTCTCCAGCGGAAACCATTTTGGCGGACGTATGGTTTTTGATGGCAACGGTTATCTGTTTATTGGTCTTGGTGAAAATAATCAACGTTCTACCGCACAGGATCTGGATAAGCTGCAGGGCAAGGTCGTACGACTGACCGATGAGGGAAAAATTCCGCCGGATAATCCGTTTGTGAAAAGGGCCGGAGCGCGGGCAGAGATTTGGTCAAATGGTATCCGCAACCCGCAGGGGATGGCGATGAATCCCTGGAGCGATACGCTATGGCTCAATGAGCATGGTCCACGCGGGGGCGATGAAATCAATATCCCGGAGAAAGGGAAAAACTACGGCTGGCCGCTTGCGACCTGGGGCGTTAACTACAGTGGTCTTAAAATTCCCGAAGCAAAAGGCCCAATTGTTGCTGGAACAGAGCAACCCATCTTTTACTGGGAAAAGTCACCGGCGGTCAGCGGAATGGCTTTTTATAATAGCGATACCTTCCCACAGTGGCGGCAGAAGTTATTCATTGGCGCGTTGAAAGATAAAGAAGTGATCGTGCTGAGCGTCAAAGGGAATGCCGTCACCGAAGAGGGTCGTCTGTTGCAGGAAAGGGGACAACGGATCCGTGATGTGCGCGTCGGACCAGACGGGTACTTATACGTACTAACCGACGAGTCCGACGGGGAATTACTGAAAGTGAGTCCCTGATTTAGTTAGCTGACCGGGATCATCACGACTTTTTGAAACGCCGGACGTTCGGTCAGTTGCTGATACCAGTGCTCCAGATGTGGGCGCGGGGTCCAGCTCAGGCCAACGTTGAACAGGTTATAGATAAACGGCGCAACGGCGATATCGGCAGTGCCAAATTCAGCCCCGGAGAACCATGGCTGGTCCGCCAGCGCGTTATCCAGAATGGCAAACAGGTTATCGCACACCTGACTACCCGCCTCGATTGCCGCCATGTCGCGTTTCTCGGCAGGGGTTCTGACCAGGCCAAACAAGATAACCCGATGCGCAGGACTTAGCGTCTGGTTTGCCCAGTCCATCCATTTTTCACCGACGGCGCGCGCGGCCGGGGCGTCAATCCACAAACGCTTTTGTCCGTACTGAGCTGCCAGATAGCGGACAATGGTATTGGATTCCCAGAGAACAACGTCCGTTTCATCATCACGTAGCAGCGGGACCAGTCCGTTCGGGTTGAGTGCCAGATAGTCGGCATCGCGGTTACCGCCATGCTGTCCGCCCGCCAGAATTTGGTTATACGGCAGTTCCAGTTCCTCGAGCGTCCACAATACTTTTTTTACGTTGGTCGAGTTATTGCGACCCCACAGTGTAATCATAGTAACCCCGCAAATTAATTGAGCAGCTTTATGGCTGCAGATGCCATCTGACTAGCCCACATGGTGGGGTAAACCTAATATTTACGCAACAAAGTCTAAAAAAATCGTGCCGGGAGCAGCGCAGCGCGGTGTTATTGCATAAACTTTAAAAACTTTACCAACTTACGGTTTCTTTAAGCTCGTTAGTGCGTTATTACTCACCGCACTTATTTTACACGTCATCCATCAGACCTTTTCTGCATGGGTTGGCCAGGGTCGCTTGGCCGGTTTTGTGTAAACACGGTGTGGTATGACGTGGTTTTTTGGAATGGATACTCGGGTGGCATTTATGACGCAATACTTCTCTTCACTTCGCAGCTTTGCTGCAGGTTCTGTACTCTTAATCCTTTTGGCGCCGAGCGTACAGGCGGCGGAGCAACCAACGGCCCCACCGAGCGTCGACGCGCGCGCGTGGATCCTAATGGATTACGCCAGCGGTAAGGTACTGGCGGAAGGTAATGCTGATGAGAAACTGGATCCTGCCAGTCTGACCAAGATCATGACCAGCTATGTAGTCGGTCAGGCGCTGAAGGCCGGGAAAATTAACCTCAACGACATGGTCACCGTGGGCAAAGACGCCTGGGCGACCGGTAATCCGGCCCTGCGCGGTTCGTCGGTTATGTTCCTCAAGCCCGGCGATCAGGTTGCAGTGTCCGATCTGAACAAAGGCGTTATCATCCAGTCTGGTAACGATGCCTGTATCGCACTGGCTGACTACGTTGCCGGCAGCCAGGAATCCTTCATTGGTCTGATGAACGGCTACGCGAAAAAACTGGGGCTGACCAATACCACTTTCCAGACTGTGCATGGCCTGGATGCGGCAGGACAGTTCAGTACCGCACGTGATATGGCCCTGCTCGGGAAGGCGCTAATCCACGATGTACCGGAAGAGTACGCTATCCACAAAGAGAAAGAATTTACCTTTAATAAAATCCGCCAGCCGAACCGCAACCGTTTGTTGTGGAGCACCAACCTGAACGTGGACGGTATGAAAACCGGTACCACGGCCGGGGCGGGATACAACCTGGTCGCTTCTGCGACCCAGGGGGATATGCGCCTGATCTCCGTGGTGTTGGGGGCGAAAACCGACCGCATTCGTTTTAATGAGTCAGAAAAGCTACTGACCTGGGGCTTCCGCTTCTTTGAAACCGTTACGCCGATTAAACCGGATGCCACTTTCGTGACGCAGCGCGTCTGGTTTGGCGATAAGAGTGAAGTTAATTTGGGCGCCGGAGAAGCGGGTTCGGTGACTATCCCGCGTGGTCAGCTCAAAAACCTGAAGGCCAGCTTTACCCTGACCGAACCACAGTTAACCGCGCCGCTGAAGAAAGGTCAGGTTGTGGGGACTATCGACTTCCAGTTGAACGGGAAATCCATCGAGCAGCGTCCACTGATGGTGATGGAGGCCGTGGAAGAGGGGGGATTCTTTAGTCGCATGTGGGACTTTGTGATGATGAAATTCCACCAGTGGTTTGGCGGCTGGTTCTCTTAATCTTAGCGTTTGCCGGATGACGCTATCGCCATCCGGCAGTATCGCTTAATACATCAGTTTGATACGTTGCGCTTTCGCGTACTCAACAAACGCCTCGTCAGGACGGCTATCGCTGACGATGGTATTAAAGCGTTTTACTTCACCCATCCGCGCAGGACGCACCTTACCAAATTTGCTGTGATCGACCACCAGCACGTGATGCTGCGCCATCGACATCGCCCAGTGTTTCACCGGTAGCTCTTCCAGGTTAAAACAGGTCGCGCCTTTCTCAATATGAACGCCAGCTGCGGAATAAAAAGCGATATCCGGGCACAGGTTGTTCAGCGTTTCCTGGAAATCAAGCGGTTTGAAAATTGCGTTGCTGGCATGGAATTCGCCACCACACAGAATGACGCGGCACTGCGGTTTTTCCTGCAGCACCAGAAACGTATTCAGCGAGTAGCAGATTGCGGTGAAAGGCAATTCATCGTCGATAGCCTCAATGATCCACGGCGTGGTGGTACCACAGTCGAAAAAGATAGTCTGGTGTGCCTGCACGAGGCTTGCCGCCATCTGGGCGGCACGGCGCTTTTCATCAACCAGTCGGGATTTTTGATCGCTGATTAAATAGTGATTGGCGCTGCGGGGTTCCAGAACAATATAGCCCCCGAGCAAGACGACGGGAGCATCGTGATTATTCAGGTCGCGACGAATGGTCATCTCAGATACGCCCAGCAGCGTCGCGGCTTCTTTGAGGTGTAATTTATCGCTGCGTTTCAGCGCCTGCAGTAATTGACCAATACGCTCGTCGCGTCGAGTTTCCATAGTTCCCCTGGAGAGTAGAATAAGTGCTCAGTATCGCGCTTAATACTACTCTTTTTACCGTGGGTTAGTCACGCACCCAGCCTTTACGGATGGGCAGAGCGAAGCAGGCGCGATAGCAATTTTGCAAGCCGAGGTACAGGGGCGTGCCAAACCGCTGCCAGATCATCTGGGCGCTCAGGCAGCCAATCAGCCCGACGAGTAATCCTCCCAGCATATCCAGCGGCCAGTGTACGCCAAGGTAGACCCGCGACCAGGCAATCGCCACAGCAACGACCATCAGCAGAGCGCCCGTCCACAGGCGATGCCAGAACAGGAAAGCCAGTGCAAAGGTAAAGATAACCGTACCGTGATCGCTCGGGAAAGAGTCATCCGCCGCATGATGCAGGAAGTTGTAACCGATGTGGTTAACAAACGGACGATCGTGAGGGAACAGATGCCCCATCAGCCATGAAATCGTCAGACCGACGATCAGCGCAATCGCCATTTTTATAACTAACTGGCGCTGGAGAGTAACCTGGGCCCGCGGCCCCCAAAGCCAAAGCACAACGGCTAACAGCGGTACGATGTTAATCAGGTCTTTGGCAATAAAAATGGCAAGCGATATCATCCATTGCGCAGAGTCCGGCGTGGCATTGATGAGATAAAAAAGTGAATTGTTCAGATTTTCCAGCATAACGTCCAGACTCAGTGTAATCGTTAAAAAGGCCCATGAGGGGAGAGCATAAAATTGCTTTCACGGGATAAAAAGCGGTCTTGTCTTATTTGTCTGTTAAATGACTATTTTTCAGACAATTAATGAGGCTTATTGATCATGATAGCGGCCTCAACTTAAATTAACCTTAACGCAAAATGTTCCTGAGCAAATGAGTGTAAAAATGTGCGCAATTTGCTTTCAAATCACATAATTCACTATCACCAGTACAGCGCATTTATTACACTTTGCGCGATTTTTCTATAGTTAAGAGACTGCATGCAGAACCGTTTATCTTCAGGCGCCCGTTTGGGGCGTCAGGCATTACTTTTCCCTCTCTGTCTGGTGCTTTACGAATTCTCTACTTATATCGGCAACGATATGATCCAGCCCGGAATGTTGGCGGTGGTGGAGCAATATAATGCCGGATTAGATTGGGTGCCCACATCCATGACCGCCTATCTGGCTGGCGGCATGTTTTTGCAGTGGTTATTAGGACCGCTGTCGGATCGAATTGGACGTCGCCCGGTGATGTTAACCGGCGTGCTCTGGTTCATTGTGACCTGCCTTGCAACCCTGCTTGCGCAGAATATTGAGCAATTTACCTTCCTGCGTTTTTTACAAGGGATTAGCCTGTGCTTTATTGGCGCGGTGGGTTACGCCGCAATTCAGGAATCCTTTGAAGAAGCGGTGTGCATAAAAATTACCGCGCTGATGGCAAACGTAGCGTTGATTGCGCCCCTGCTGGGGCCGTTGGTCGGCGCAGCCTGGGTACATGTTCTGCCGTGGGAAGGGATGTTTATCCTGTTTGCTGCCCTGGCCGCCATCTCTTTTTTTGGTCTGCAACGCGCGATGCCGGAGACGGCAACCCGGCTTGGTGAAAAGCTGTCGATTAAAGAGCTGGGCAAAGATTATAAGCTGGTGCTGAGGAACGTGCGCTTCGTTGCAGGCGCGCTGGCATTGGGTTTTGTCAGCCTGCCGTTACTGGCGTGGATTGCGCAGTCCCCGATTATTATCATCAGCGGTGAACATCTCAGCAGCTACGAATATGGCCTGTTGCAGGTGCCGATTTTTGGCGCGTTGATTGCCGGTAACCTGGTACTGGCGCGCCTGACCTCGCGAAAAACCGTACGTTCGCTGATTATCATGGGCGGCTGGCCAATCGCAATCGGGCTGGTGATTGCCGCTGCGGCCACGGTGGTGTCATCCCATGCGTATCTATGGATGACGGCGGGTTTAAGCATCTATGCGTTTGGTATTGGCGTGGCGAATGCGGGACTGGTACGTCTGACGCTGTTTGCCAGTGAAATGAGTAAGGGCACGGTTTCTGCCGCCATGGGTATGTTGCAGATGCTGATTTTTACCGTCGGTATTGAGCTGAGTAAACACGCTTATCTGCTCGGAGGAAACGGCTTGTTCAGCCTGTTCAATCTGGCAAGCGGCGTACTGTGGGTGATTCTGATGGTTATCTTCCTGAAAGATAAACGGGTAGGGGATTCACGTGAAGGTTAAAGCCCGGTTGCCCGGGCCAGGCAAAAACTTAGTGATGATCGTCAATCTGGTGTTCGATGATCATTCCTTCACCGACGCTTGCAACATGTCGCGCATAAGGATGTGCGCGATAGACAGGGGCCGGGGCAGGCGCCGGAGCAACATACACCGTTTGTGGCGTGGTGGTGACGCTGACCGCCTGCGGAACGCTGACGGAAGAGGGCACTACCACCACCTTATAACCGCTTGGTACATCAACGGTAACGCTTTGCGCAAATGTTGTCCCCGCAAAACCCAGTAACAATGTCGCTATCAGTACACTTTTCTTCATAATCCGCTCGTCTGAATATTCACTGGAGGTAATAATCCAGCGGGTTAATTTGAGGCGGATTATGAATAGATCATGCCATCATTTTGTTGCCGTCTGTGCTGAGGCGTTATTGCGTAAACGGTGCTTCATTCTTTAACACGCGGTCGATAATATCCAGCACGCCCTCTTCGTTGTTCGACCCTGCGCGATATTTTGCCGCCTGGATAACCGGCTCATGGGCGTTCGCCATTGCAAAACTAAATCCTGCCTGACGCAGCATCTCAATATCATTGCCGCCATCGCCAAACACAACAACCTCATCGTCGGTAATATTCCAGCGTTGTTGCAGCAGACGCAGACCGTTTGCCTTATGCACACCGGGTATAATTAAATCGATGCTGCCGTAGCCGGTATGTACCGGCACCATAATGTCGCCAATCGCCTCATGGAGGTCAGCCTGCACCTGGGGGATACGATCGTCTGAAATATTTAGCCCGAACTTGAAGAAAATGTCGTTGAGGTTGTCAAAATTATCCACAAATTCAAGACGATGATAATACATGGCGGAGACAGTCTTATGCTCATCGCTGTACCGCTTCAGGGTATAGGCGCTATTTTTACCGCAGGCGATAATGTCGATGTCCGTACGTGTCAGCAGATGTTCCACAATGGCATGGAAATCGTCTTTTGCCAGCTCACCGTTAAAGACATCTTCCCCTTCGCTGACCACCCATCCGCCGTTTTCGGCGACAAATGAGATTTCACTGGCCAGTTCAGGGAAAAAGGAGATGAGCTGGTAATACTGGTTGCCGCTGGCGACCACAAAGCGGATCCCTTGTTCTTTCATCTGGCGGTATTGCGCCATAAAGCGCTCACGATTATAGGTTTTTTGGTCGCTTAAAAATGTGCCGTCCATGTCGACTGCAATCAGTTTGATACGCATTAGCTGTTCTCCATCACAGTGGTGTTTTTGAGATCCGGTTTTGCCACCGCTTTCGCGACGATGGCGGCGACAAGCACCAGCGCCAGCACCACCAGCATAGCGCTACGCAGGCCGTAGTGTTCACCCAGGTAGCCCAGCAGCGGTGGTCCAACCAGGAACGCCAGATAGCCGGTAGTGGCGACAACGCTGACGCGGGTTGGCGCATCGGGGCCGGTGTCGCTGGCAGCCGAAATGGTCAGTGGGAAGCCCAGTGATGCGCCGAGTCCCCACAAAATAACGGAAACACCCGCCACCCAAGTGCTGTCGACAAAAATAATCAGGCTAATCCCAAGAGCACCCATTAGCGCACTGGCGCGCACTACCGCGACGCGGCTGTAGCGGTCGATGAACCAGCCGCCAGTAAATCGTCCAACGGTCATGCCCAGCGTAAATCCGGCATAAATCAGCGAGCCTGATGTCGGGCTAAATCCATGTCCGTCCACCATCAGCAGCGGAAGCCAGTCGTTGGCGGAACCTTCAGCAAATGCCATTGCGAGCACCACGACGCCAATCAGCAATAGCTGAATATCGCGATAAAAAGGCAGTCCTTTTTCGCCGGAGCGAGACCCGTCAGCGGCATTTTTACCCGTGCCGTCAGGAATGGCTTTGATGGCGATGAAGATAGGGGTGATAGCCACCATCGCCGCCAGCAAGATATGCGCGGTCGCCGGTACGCTGAAGGCGGTAAGCATCATCCCGACTCCGGCACCCGCCAGCGTTCCCAGGCTGTAAAAACCGTGCATCATCGGCAGTACGGTTTTATTCATTTCGCGCTCAACAGCCGCACCTTCGACGTTGATGGCAACTTCTGCTGCGCCAAAGCTGGCGCCGAACACGCCCAGACCAAATGCGAAAAGCCATGCGGAATGCAGCCAGAGCGCCACGCTGAGGATTGCCATTCCGAGGACTGCGCAAGACATGGTGGTGCGGATCACTTTACGCGTGCCAAATCGTTTCACCAGCCAGGCCGAACAAAGAATGCCACTCATCGAACCAATTGAGAGTCCAAACAGCACCGCGCCCATTTCGGCGGTTGAGATGGAGAGGATATCTCTGATGGCAGGGGTACGCGTTGCCCAGGAGGCCATTAATAATCCTGGTAAAAAGAAGAACGTGAACAGTGCCCAGGTGCGACGTCTTAAGGCTTTGCGTGATGAGATGCCAGTCATGAATTCGAGCCGAAGAAAAGAGGAAAGAAGACAACCTTAGCAAGGTTGTGTACATTTGTACACAAATGCAAGAAGAGGTAATGCAGTGCGACGTGCGAACGATCCGCAGCGGCGGGAAAAAATAGTTCAGGCGACTCTGGATGCGGTAATAGCCCATGGTATTCATGCGGTTACACATCGGAAGATTGCGACAATTGCTCAGGTGCCCTTGGGTTCTATGACCTATTACTTTTCGGGAATTGATGAGCTTTTAATGGAGGCGTTTGACCGTTTTACTGACAGGATGATGCTGCAGTATCAGGCTTTTTTTGCCGACGTCACGGATGCGTCGCAGGCTTGCCATGCGATTACCGATATGATTTACAGCTCCCAGGTCACGACACCCGATAACATGGAACTCATGTATCAGTTGTATGCCTTCGCCAGCCGTAAACCGGCACTAAAAACGGTGATGCAAAACTGGATGTTACGCAGCCAACAAACTCTTGAGCAGTGGTTTGCTCCGGTTACGGCGCGGGCGCTGGATGCGTTTATTGAAGGGATGACGCTGCATTTTGTCACGGACAAAAAGCCGCTGCGGCGAGAAGATATCTTGCTGATGGTGGAGCGTATTGCGGGGTTGCCCGCAACGGTCAGTTGTGCGTAGCGCCGCCGGTAATATTCACCACCGTTGCGGTGATTGCTCCGGCATGGTCTGAAGCCAAAAAGGTCATTACCTCAGCGATTTGTGCAAGCGTAGGCAGGCGCCCAAGCATGGTACTTTGCGCCGCACCACCTAACCATTGTGCGACGGTAATACCCATGGACTGCGCTTTAGCGGTAAAAATCTCCCCGGTATAGGAACCGGCCTGAACGGCATCCACAATCGCATGCGAGCGCACGCCGACGACCCGAATATTCGCCGGCCCCAGTTCGCTGACAAGAGCTTTAATAAAGGCCTCTGTTCCCGCACAGCCGACGATGTGTCCCAGATGTCCAGGCATCGCCATCGGGGCTGCGGGCGCGACAACGGTGAGAATGACGCCCGCACGATTGCCACCCATGTGTGGTGTTACGGCTTTTGCGATATTGAACTGCGCCGAGAGGAAAGGGGTGATACCGCTCATAAAATCAGAAAGGGATAACGCCTCGATGCGTTTGCCCTGTTCATGCATAAAGCCGGTTGCGTTAACCACCACATCTATTCCACCGGTTTGCTGCGCAAGCTGAGTAATTTGTTTTGAAGTGCCGTATTCGTCGAGTACATCGGTAACAAAGGTTTCGACTGCACCGCCCGCGGTTCGAATGCTACTGGCCACCCAATCCAGCTTTTCCTGACTGCGCGCGCCCAGATACACATGAGCGCCTTCACGCGCCATAGCATGCGCAACTGCACTGCCTATAGCGCCGCTGCCACCGAAAATTACCGCGACTTTGCCTGCGAGTAACATAGCAACCACCTATTACCTTTAGCTCTGACTAAAAGTATGCGTCATAACCGGCATGCTGCAAATGTGTGAGAGAGTTTCGGGGGAGGGAGTCAGCGATTGCAAAATTCAGGCAACAAAAAACCCATCAACCTTGAACCAAAACGGCGGGGTTGATGGGCTCCACAAATTGGGGACATCAAAGAAAAGCAGTGGCAATAGTTATGACTGACGTCTTAAAGAAAAGTTCTGCTTACCTGCAAAAAATTTTCGTTTAAGAGTAAATTTCAGCGCTAACCAAGCCCAGGCCAGACAATGACGATGAGTGTCCCCGCTAATGTCAGCAGTACGTTGGCAATTGCGTAGGTCCCGGCATAGCCTAATGCGGGGATGTTGCTGCGTGCCGTATCGCTGATGATTTCCATTGCCGGAGCGCAGGTACGCGCGCCCATCATGGCGCCAAAAAGCAGGGCGCGGTTCATGCGCAATACGTAAGCACCGAATAAGAAACAGATGACAACCGGCACCAGGCTGACAACCAGGCCGGCAATCAGCATTTGCCCACCCACGGCGCCAAGGCCATTGCCAATGCCGCTGCCCGCGCTTAAACCGACGCCTGCCATAAATACCATCAGGCCAAACTCTTTGACCATGTTCAGCGCCCCCTGTGGGATATAGCCAAACGTTGGATGGTTGGCACGCAGGAAGCCCAGCATGATCCCGGCGAACAGCAGTCCAGCCGCATTCCCGATGCCGAAGCTGAAATTACTGAACTGGAAGGTGATCATCCCGATCATCAGACCGATGATAAAGAAGGCGCAGAAGGCCAGCAGATCGGTCACCTGACTGTGAATGGAAATAAAGCCGATACGATCGGCAATGGTTTTGACGCGGCGAGCATCCCCACTGACCTGCAGCACGTCGCCTTTATTAAGCACGACGTTGTCATCGATAGGCATTTCAATCTGGCTACGGATCACGCGGTTGAGAAAACAGCCGTGATCGGTCAGTTTCAACTGGGCCAGGCGGCGGCCAACGGCATTGTGGTTTTTCACCACAATCTCTTCAGTGACGATGCGCATATCGAGCAGATCGCGATCGAACACCTCTTTACCATTACGGAAACTGGGATCGAGGCGGGCATGCGCATCCGGATAACCCACCAGGGCTATCTCATCGCCCATTTGCAGTACCGCGTCGCCATCCGGGTTGGCCAGGATGCCGTTGCGACGGATGCGTTCAATGTAACAACCGGTCTGGCGATAGATACCCAGCTCGCGCAGATTTTTGCCATCGGCCCATGCCACCAGTTCCGGGCCAACGCGATAGGCACGAATTACCGGCAGATAAACCTTACGGTTGGCATCAGTGTCCAGACCTCGTTCACGTGCGATTTGTTGGGCGCTGGTTTGCAGATCCTGATGCTGAAGTTTCGGCAGGTAGCGCGCGCCAACAATCAGACTGACCAAACCAATCAAATAGGTGAGCGCATAACCGAGGCTCAGGTTATCGAGGGCGGTTGAAAGCGATGTCCCCGACATTCCGGAATGGCGCAAGGTGTCACCCGCGCCGACCAGCACCGGCGTTGAGGTCATCGAGCCGGCCAGCATACCTGCCGTCAGGCCGATGTCCCAGCCAAATAGCTTACCCAGCCCCAGGGCGATCAGCATGGCGCTGCCGACCATCACCAGAGCAAGCATTAGATAATTTTTCCCATCGCGAAAAAAAATCGAAAAAAAGTTGGGACCGGCTTCGACGCCGACACAAAAAATAAACAGCATAAAGCCGAGATTTAATGCATCGGTGTTAATACTAAAGTGCTGTTGACCTAATAATAGGGACACCACTAAAACGCCAATGGAATTACCGAGTTGGACTGAACCCAGACGTAATTTACCCAGACACAGGCCCAGTGCCAGGACCACAAATAATAACAGGATGTAATTCCCATTTAACAAATCTGCGACGTTTATATTCACGGAGACTAACTTCTTGTTTACTAGTAAGCTATTGAAAGAAATGGCAATTTACGCTAATGTTTTTGCCAGAAATTAAGGGGCGACAGCTTCGTACACAGCCCCGAATAATGCAGCATAACAATATATGCGGTTAGTTTAATCTCATTACGTATCAACGGCTATAAGAATCGTGTGAGTGTGTTTTTGGCATGGAATGCCTGGTTACTTTATCTGACTGGACGCCTGCGGGCGAAAAGAGTGTTCGATAGAGAATGTGTCAGGAGGAACAATTGAAACATAAGCAAAGTTGGGCGGGTGCGGTCTGCTGCTTTGTGCTCTTTATTGTGGTGTGTCTTTCACTAACGCTGAACGTGAAAGGGGCATTCAGAGCGGCAGGGCATCCTGAGGTCGGATTGTTGTTTTTTATCCTGCCTGGCGCTGCAGCAAGCTTTTTCTCCCATCGTCGGGAGGTGCTCAAACCCCTTCTTGGTGCCATGTTGGCGGCGCCGTGCTGTCTGTTACTGATGCGGTTCGTTTTTATGCCGACGCGTTCATTGTGGCAAGAGCTGGCGTGGTTGTTTAGTGCGGTGTTTTGGTGCGCGCTTGGCGCATTGTGTTTTTTGTTTATCAGCAACTTGTTCAATCAGCATCATCGACGGAAAAAGAACTGAAGACGCCCTCCAGCGGAGGGCGTAGAAACGGCGATCAGGCGAACAGATTCATGTTCTCCTTTGCCCACGCTTCAAAATCCGTGCAGCCGCCGATGTGTTTTTGATCAACAAAAATCTGCGGAACGGTTTCAACTGGCTTACCTACCGTCTTTTCCAGATCGGCTTTCGTAATACCTTCGGCATGGATATCAATGTAGCGGAAGTTAAAATCGTCATGCTCATTGCTTAATTTTTCTGCTAATTCTTTTGCGCGCACGCAATACGGGCACCCTGGGCGACCAAAAATAACGGCAAACATCTCTCTCTCCTCGAACTTATCAGGCCGGATGGCAATACTTGTTATGATGCCGCGATTTGTGACGGATGAAAAGCAGGTTCAGCCTGTTGCTTTGATACCCTCAAGCTATAACTGTTAAACACGACAAGCCGGAACGTTTTATAATGAAAGCCATTTCGCCGGGAGGCCGCTTATGCGCACAATTGGTGCATTACCCAAAAGCGTATTGATGCTGGAAATAATCGGGATGGTTTTGTTATCGCTGGCGCTGCTATCGCTTAACGATTACCTCACTTTACCCGCACCGCTTGGCAGTCCGTTAGCCTGCGTGGTGATGATATTTCTGGGTGTGCTGCTGATGCTTCCCGCCGCGGTGGTATTAACGTGGCGTATTGCTCAACTGGTTGCGCCGCAGCTGATGTCACGAACCCCCGGTGATTCTTCACGTTCAGACAGAGAAAAAAGAGATGACGCCAACCATTGATTTACTTCGTAGCCACCGTTCCATTCGCCATTTCACCGATGATGCCATTTCGGATGCGCAGCGGGAGGCGATTATTGCCGCCGCTCAGGGGACCTCAAGCTCCAGTTTTTTACAATGCACAACCATCGTTCGCATAACGGATAACGCCCTGCGCGAATCACTGGCTACTTTATCCGGCGGACAAAAACATGTGGCGCTGGCCGCCGAGTTCTGGGTGTTTTGCGCTGACTTTTATCGCCATTTGCAGATTTGCCCTGACGCGCAACTCGGGCTGGCGGAACAACTGCTACTGGGCGTTGTTGATACCGCGATGATGGCGCAAAATGCGCTGACGGCGGCAGAATCTTTGGGACTTGGCGGCGTGTTTATTGGCGGTCTGCGAAATAACATTGAGCCGGTCACTGAGCTGCTGAAGCTTCCGCAACACGTTCTGCCGTTGTTTGGGCTATGCCTCGGCTGGCCGGACAAGTCAATTCCTCAATATGAAAAAATTACAAAACCTCGTCTTCCCGCTGGTTTAGTTGTGCATGAGAATAACTATCAGACTGTAAACAAAGCGCTTTTACAAGAATACGATGAAGAATTAGCTCACTACTACATGACGCGCGCGACAAACAACCGCCGCGATACGTGGACTGATCATATCCGTCGAACCATCATCAAAGAGAACCGACCGTTCATCCTGGACTACTTGCACAAACAAGGTTTTGCTATCCGCTAACCCCTTGCTGTTGGGCGGTGTTTTCGCCGCCCCTTCTAAATACCTGTATCAATCATCTAATACAGGTAACATCATGTTCCAGATTATCAGCCGGGAAATTCCGTAAGCTAATATCTTCTAAAGTAATCGAACTTCTCTCCAGCGTGAAAGAGTCATTACACAATTCAATTTCATAAAATGAAATTTCACCATTTCGACCAGCTAATGCTTTCATCACTAAAAATTTAGCTGAATATTTGAATCGAAGACCGAATTTTCTTTCCTCTCATTCGGGTTGTGTAACTTTGTCGAAAAGGATTATCTATAGGCTGTTTTATATCCTTGTCTTACTTTTTTTCGATAAGAGCATCATATTTTTTTGATAATTCATAAATATTCTCTTTTATTAAGGGAGATTCCACCATCCTTTATTTAAAAGCCCACAGCGATCCCTGTGGAGTACGCAACCTGTGTAGCGCTCGTGGTGGAAACACCTGCTTTAACCGCTACACGGTCAGAAACGTTAAAGTTAACACCAACCGCAATTGCTTGTTCACCGCTATAACCACCAGTTGCCGCACCTAAAGAGAATTTAGAACCCGCAACAGTAGGGAGGCCAGCCAGCGCCGCAACGCTTGCGATCCCCGCGTTTGCTTTCTTCTCGTTACGGTCAACTTTAGCCTTCAGGTCAGAGAACGACTTGTTTAGCCCATTAACTTCCTGTTCAACACCAGTAATACGACCGTCGAACCCTGCAACCTGGCGTTGTGTGGTGTCTGCCATGTTGTAAGCGGTGTTCGCGGTGGTCTGGGCAACATCGGCTTTAACCGTAGCAATATCAACCTGTGATTTTGCTTCTGCTGCCTGGGTTGTTGCCTGGTTTACAGAATCAACAATGCTCGAAACCTGAGTAGAAACTACCTGAATATCAGTTTTCACGTTTTGAACATCGGTTGTGTTCTTATCAACCTTTGCAATCAGACCGATATCACCTGTTGAATCCGTACCCATCGTGGATGTTGCACCATGCAAAATCTGGTTGATCTGGTCTGCTTTGCTGTGCGCTGCGTCCACATCACTTTTATCCGCTTTGCCGCTAACAGCTACAGAAAGATTCTGTACGGTTTCTTTATCAGCTTTTTCCAGCATAGTCTTCTGTAAACCGCCTACCGTATCCGCTACCTTAACCAGTTCCGTTTTATCAACCTTACCCGCTACCGCTTCCGCAATGGAGGTATCAACCTGGTTTTGGTTTACCTTGTCTGCAACCGCGTTAGAAATTGCCGCTGTCACTTCGGCTTTATCCGCTTTGTTCGAAACATCAACTGCTGACAAGTTGTTCAGACGGTCGTTAATTGCGTTGAGTTCCGTTTTATCCGCTTTCGCATCCAGATCAGCTTTATCTGCTTTGTTGTTCATTTCCGTGTTGATATTGGTAAGGCTAACTTCGGTGGAGGTAACGCGATCAGAAACAGCAGTCAAATCAGATTGTTCAGCTTTACCGGAGACATCGACCGAAGTCATCGTATCCAGATGATGTTTAATTTGGGTGATATCACTGGTGTTGAGATCAATAATACCTTTGTAATCTTCAACCTTACGCAGCGCTTCCGTCGCGTTGGTGTTCGCGGTTTCAGCGATGTTTTGCACGTAACCAACATCATCAAGAATGACTTGGTTAGTTACTTTCTGTTTTTCCATATCGGTTATAACCTGTTCGAGGTCATAACCCATCTGACCGATGTCCACCACTTTCACACCTGGAACAGCTACACCGTTGATCTGATATTCACCATTAACCATCACGCCATTCGCCATCAAGTCATATTCTGGCGTTCCTGGTTGATGCGGGATAATATACCCGTTAGCGTTAACACCAAAAGAAGCCAGAATAGTAAAAGCAACCAGAGTTTTTACAGCTTTCATACAAATATCCTTTTTGATAAATTAAATGTGAGTTTGGTCGGCCCCAAATCCAGGGGCTTTAATTGCTATAATTATTTCGGGTGTTACGGGGTTGCTGCTTTTCGTAAAATGAAATCACTTTATTAAAATCACCAGCATCATAAAAAAGCGTTTTGGTTACGATGCTTGCACTATATTCAATCACGCTGCTGTCTGTTGCGAAATTAATTTTCTTGCTAAGAACTTCCTTGGCAAAAGCTTAGTGTTAATATCAGCCAATGCCATATCAGAAAAAATATCTCTGTGTTCTACTTGCGGTAATTAATGCAGAAATTACCAGGGCAATTAATTTAGAGTTGCTCTTCATTTATTTTTTTAGTTCGTGTAACAAACTGTAAATTGGTCGTACCACTTGCGGGGTATTCTAGTGACTTGTGAAAAATAAAATTTTGTTTTAGATCACATATCCTGACATTACTTTATTACTCGAAACTGAATGATTGGAAAATGAACTGTTACGGAATGAAACAATATCGATACAACACACCAGGATAAGCAGGAAAGGCAGGATTATCTGGTGGAGGAGCATAAGCCCCACATAGCGTTTCGCTTGTATCACGTCCTCCCAGTTAACCGTTTTGAGGAACTCGACGTGTGATACCAACCCGATAGCGTTGTTATTCGCCACGCCCTCAGGGGGGCGTGATAGCGGATCATCTCCTGTGCGTGGTCAAGGAATCCGACAACATCACTCTTCGCCGCACCACCATTAAAGAAAGTGGCCCCTTTATCCTGGAATATTTGCATAAACAGGGGTGGGCTACGCGCTAAAGATTTTAACGCAGTGTATGATATGCCAGCTTTTACCAGGTCATTCAGAGAGGTGCAGGGTGAAAATTGCCATTTTGTCCCGGGACGGAACGCTCTATTCTTGTAAGCGCCTGCGTGAAGCGGCGATGCAGCGTGGTCACCTGGTTGAAATTATCGATCCCCTTTCTTGCTATATGAACATCAGCCCGGCGGCGTCTTCTATTCATTACAAGGGCCGCCAGCTTCCTCATTTCGATGCAGTGATCCCAAGGATTGGTTCAGCGATTACCTTTTACGGTACCGCGGCGTTGCGCCAGTTTGAGATGCTGGGTAGCTATCCGCTGAATGAGTCGGTAGCGATTACGCGTGCGCGCGATAAGCTGCGTTCGCTGCAGCTGCTGGCGCGTCAGGGAATCGATTTACCCATCACCGGGATTGCTCACTCTCCGGACGATACCAGCGACATGATTGACATGGTTGGCGGCGCGCCGCTGGTGGTGAAACTGGTTGAAGGTACGCAGGGGATCGGCGTGGTACTGGCGGAAACGCGCCAGGCCGCAGAAAGCGTGGTGGATGCCTTTCGTGGGTTGAATGCCCATATTCTGGTTCAGGAATATATCAAAGAAGCGAAAGGGCGAGATATTCGCTGTTTCGTGGTGGGTGACGAGGTGGTGGCCGCCATTGAGCGCCGGGCCAAAGAAGGTGATTTTCGTTCTAACCTCCATCGCGGTGGGGTTGCCACTATTGCGAATATCACGCCGCGCGAAAGGGAAATTGCGCTCAAAGCCGCTCAGACAATGGGTCTGGACGTTGCTGGCGTTGATATTCTGCGTGCTGAACGTGGGCCGCTGGTCATGGAGGTCAACGCTTCTCCTGGCCTGGAGGGGGTGGAGAAAACCACCGGAATAGACATTGCCGGCAAGATGATCCAGTGGATTGAGCGTCACGCTACGCCTGAATTTTGCCTTAAAATCGGCGGCTAAGCACAATATCGATTGCGATCGTAGTATGACACGCTCTTTTTGCGTAAGCTGTGCCGGTATTTTTTTCATCAATAGAGGTCGCACATTATTATGACATCACTGGTCGTTCCCACTCTGGATACGTTGCGTCAATGGCTCGACGACCTGGGCATGAGTTTTTTTGAATGCGATACCTGTCAGGCGCTGCATTTGCCGCACATGCAGAATTTTGACGGCATCTTTGATGCAAAAGTTGATTTGGTCGATAACGTCATTCTGTTTTCCGCGATGGCAGAAGTCAGACCTTCTGCACTACTGCCGCTGGCCGCCGATCTGTCTGCGATTAACGCCAGTTCACTGACGGTGAAAGCCTTTCTGGATATGCAGGATGATAATCTGCCAAAGCTGGTGGTCTGCCAGTCTTTATCCGTTATCCCGGGCGTGACGTTTGAGCAGTTCGAATATTTTGTTCGCCAGAGTGAAGAGCAAATATCGATGGTGATCCTCGAGGCCGGTGCGCATCAGCTGTTATTTAACGCTGAAGAAGATGCGCAAAACAGCAACGCCGAAGTTCATTTCCTCCATTAATTCTTCCTGAATCTGGACATATATTGCGCAGCCGCTGCCAAAGCGGTTGCGTATTGCCTGTTTTTATTCTGCATTTAACCGTTCATTAAAGAATTATTCACCTCCATTCAGCGCCTTCCACTGTATGTCATAGACAATTCATGCATAAAAAATTGATAAAAGACGTTTTTTAATCTGGGCTATATCCACAAATCCTGGCTAAAGTTATTCTTGCGAAGCTTATCAACGTCATCATTCAAACAGCCGCTTGTGGCCTGACCTGTGGCCACAATGCATATTGAATGCATGGGCGGATAACAGCGCGCAATAGCGGCGTGAGGAGAGTCCTCTCTTTTCATGGGTGCCGCTTGAAAGAATATGCACGTTTCTTGCATATCATTAGAGTGTGACATTTTTGTTCGTTTGTTAACGAACTTTCAGAAGGAAAGAGATTATGACCGCCTTAAATAAACGATGGTTACCAGGCCTGGTTGCGGGTGCTCTGATGGCCATCTCTGCTGGCACGCTCGCTGCTGAACAAAAAACGCTGCATATTTATAACTGGTCTGATTATATTGCCCCGGATACGGTGGCTAATTTTGAAAAAGAGACCGGAATTAAAGTTATCTATGACGTATTTGATTCCAATGAAGTGCTGGAAGGTAAGCTCATGGCCGGCAGTACCGGCTTTGACCTTGTCGTTCCATCCGCCAGTTTCCTTGAGCGTCAACTGACCGCGGGCGTCTTCCAGCCGCTGGATAAGAGCAAATTGCCTGGCTGGAAAAACCTCGATCCTGAATTGCTGAAGCTGGTGGGTAAACACGATCCGGACAACAAGTTTGCGATGCCGTATATGTGGGCAACAACCGGTATTGGCTATAACGTGGATAAAGTGAAAGCGGTACTGGGGCCGGATGCGCCGGTTAATAGCTGGGATCTGATCCTCAAGCCAGAAAATCTGGAAAAACTCAAAAGCTGCGGCGTCTCTTTCCTCGACGCGCCCGAAGAAGTGTTTGCCACCGTGCTGAATTATTTGGGTAAAGATCCAAACAGTACCAAAGCGGATGATTACACCGGACCAGCAACCGATCTGCTGTTGAAACTGCGCCCGAACATTCGCTACTTCCACTCCTCGCAGTACATTAACGACCTGGCAAACGGTGATACCTGCGTGGCGATTGGTTGGGCAGGGGATGTATGGCAGGCGGCAAACCGGGCGAAAGAAGCGAAAAATGGCGTCAATATTTCCTTCTCAATTCCTAAGGAAGGTGCGATGGCCTTCTTTGATGTGTTCGCGATGCCAGCCGATGCGAAAAACAAAGACGAAGCCTATCAGTTCCTCAACTACCTGCTGCGCCCTGATGTAATTGCGCATATTTCTGACCACGTGTTCTATGCCAATGCCAACAAAGAAGCGACAGCACTGGTCAGCCAGGACGTGCGCGACAACCCGGGCATTTACCCGCCTGCCGATGTCCGCGCCAAGCTGTTCACGCTGAAAGTACAGGATCCGAAGATCGACCGTGTACGTACTCGCGCCTGGACGAAGGTAAAAAGCGGGAAATAACCCGATGTACGGGACGTGACCCGGCAGGATTTACGCCTGCCGGGCAGTGTTGATCCCGGACACACATAACCCGGCAATACGCACCACTGTGGTGCGTTATTTGCACCGTTTCTTTGTTTTATGCCGGAGAGCGCCTAATTGAATGATGCAACCCCACGCCCACAAGCGAAAATCCGCAAGGCGCTGACCCCGCTGCTTGAAATTCGCAACCTGACCAAGTCCTTTGACGGTCAGCACGCCGTTGATGACGTCAATCTTACTATCTACAAAGGTGAAATATTTGCTCTGCTCGGGGCGTCCGGCTGCGGTAAATCGACCCTGTTGCGGATGCTGGCGGGATTTGAACAGCCAACAACCGGGCAAATTATGCTTGATGGCGTCGATTTAGCGCATGTCCCGCCTTATCTGCGTCCGATTAATATGATGTTTCAGTCCTATGCACTGTTTCCGCACATGACGGTAGAGCAGAACATTGCCTTTGGTCTCAAGCAGGACAAGCTGCCAAAGGCTGAAATCGCCAGCCGGGTGAGTGAGATGCTAGGACTCGTGCATATGCAAGAGTTTGCCAAACGTAAGCCGCATCAGCTTTCTGGCGGTCAGCGTCAGCGCGTGGCGTTGGCGCGTAGCCTGGCGAAACGCCCGAAGCTGCTGCTGTTGGATGAACCGATGGGGGCGCTGGATAAAAAGCTCCGTGACCGCATGCAACTGGAAGTGGTGGATATCCTTGAACGTGTCGGCGTGACCTGCGTGATGGTGACGCACGATCAGGAAGAAGCCATGACGATGGCGGGCCGCATTGCGATCATGAACCGTGGCAAATTTGTCCAGATCGGCGAGCCTGAAGAGATCTACGAGCATCCGACTACGCGTTACAGTGCAGAATTTATCGGTTCGGTTAACGTCTTTGAGGGGCTGCTGAAAGAGCGTCAGGAAGATGGTCTGGTTATTGAGTCTCCAGGACTGGTACATCCGCTGAAAGTGGACGCAGACGCTTCCGTTGTCGATAACGTCCCGGTGTATGTTGCGCTGCGCCCGGAAAAAATCATGCTCTGCGAAGCCCCTCCGCCAGAGGGATATAACTTCGCGGTAGGCGAAGTGGTGCACATTGCCTATCTGGGTGATTTGTCGGTGTACCACGTACGCTTGAAAAGTGGCCAGATGCTGAGCGCTCAGCTACAAAATGAACATCGTTATCGCAAGGGATTACCAACCTGGGGTGACGAAGTCCGTTTATGTTGGGATGCGGACAGCTGTGTGGTGTTGACGGTTTAAGGAGCGAAGATGAGTACACTTGAACCTCCGGCGCGCGTGGATAACGTGGGGCGTTTCACGCTGTTTATGTCGCGGCTGCAAATGAAGCACGGGCGCAAGCTGGTCATCGCGCTGCCGTATGTGTGGCTGATGCTCCTGTTTCTGCTGCCATTTCTGATCGTCTTCAAAATCAGTTTGGCTGAAATGGCGCGGGCTATTCCGCCGTATACCGACCTCATTTCATGGGCTGACGATCAGTTATCCATCACCCTCAATTTAGGCAATTTCCTGCAACTGACGGACGATCCGCTCTATTTTGATGCGTACCTGCAATCTTTGCAGGTAGCGGGGATTTCGACTGTCTGTTGCCTGCTGTTGGGATATCCGCTGGCATGGGCGGTCGCGCACAGCAAACCCTCGACACGCAATATTCTGTTGCTGCTGGTGATCCTGCCGTCCTGGACGTCATTTTTGATTCGCGTATACGCCTGGATGGGCATCCTGAAAAATAACGGTGTCCTGAACAATGTTCTGATGTGGCTGGGCGTTATCGACCAACCGTTGACGATTCTGCACACCAATCTGGCGGTCTATATCGGTATTGTTTACGCCTATTTGCCCTTTATGGTGCTGCCGATTTATACCGCGCTGACGCGTATTGATTACTCGCTGGTGGAAGCGGCACTGGATTTAGGCGCCCGACCGTTGAAAACCTTCTTTAGCGTGATCGTGCCGTTGACCAAGGGCGGGATTATTGCCGGGTCAATGCTGGTGTTTATCCCGGCGGTTGGGGAGTTTGTGATCCCGGAACTGCTGGGCGGCCCGGACAGCATCATGATTGGGCGTGTGCTTTGGCAGGAGTTTTTCAATAACCGTGACTGGCCGGTGGCTTCTGCCGTCGCCATTATTATGCTGCTGTTACTGATTGTGCCGATCATGTGGTTCCATAAATATCAGCAAAAAAGCGTGGGGGAACACGGATGAATAACTTACCGGTCGTTCGCTCGCCGTGGCGTATTTTTATCCTGGTACTGGGTTTTACTTTCCTGTACGCGCCGATGCTGATGTTGGTTATCTATTCGTTTAACAGCTCCAAGCTGGTGACGGTCTGGGCGGGGTGGTCAACGCGTTGGTATGGTGAGCTTTTCCACGATAGCGCGATGATAAGCGCCGTGGGCATGAGCTTAACGATTGCCGCCTGCGCTGCGACGATGGCGGCAATTCTCGGTACCATCGCCGCCGTGGTGATGGTGCGCTTTGGTCGTTTTCGTGGATCAAATGGTTTCGCCTTTATGATCACCGCACCGTTGGTGATGCCGGATGTCATTACCGGTTTGTCGCTGCTGCTGCTGTTTGTGGCTTTGGCGCACGCCATCGGCTGGCCAGCGGATCGCGGTATGTTGACCATCTGGCTGGCGCACGTCACATTCTGTACAGCGTACGTGGCGGTAGTGATTTCCTCGCGTTTACGCGAACTGGATCACTCCATTGAGGAAGCGGCGATGGATCTTGGCGCCACGCCGCTGAAGGTCTTTTTCGTCATCACGCTGCCGATGATTATGCCGGCGGTGATCTCAGGGTGGTTACTGGCCTTTACGCTGTCGCTCGATGACCTGGTCATTGCCAGTTTTGTTTCTGGTCCTGGCGCCACAACGTTACCCATGCTGGTGTTCTCCAGCGTACGTATGGGGGTCAATCCGGAGATCAACGCGCTGGCGACGTTGATACTTGGCGTAGTAGGAATTATCGGATTTATCGCGTGGTATCTGATGGCGCGAACAGAAAAACAACGGATTCGCGATATCCAACGTGCAAGACGCGGCTGAAAAAACTAAAATCTGCCAACCTGTCTATACGGCGCAGCTGCGGTGGCTGCGCCGTTTTCATGGAAGACGACGCGTTGGGATTTTTTAAGAAATCATCCACATCACATGCCCGTTTAAACGTCCCTACTTTAGTGCAGGTGGCGGCGCTGGCTATTATCATGATCCGCTGTCTCGATCTGTTGATGATTTTTAATACGCTCGGGTTTCGCGGAACCAGCGAGTTTATTCATCGCAGCGTCCAGACCTGGAATTTGACGCTGGTATTTCTGGGTAGCCTGGTGCTGCTGTTTATCGAAATTTACTGCGCATTTTCGCTGGTTAAAGGTCGGAACTGGGCACGCTGGGTCTATCTACTGACCCAGATTATCGCCAGCGTCTATCTGTGGGCGGCCTCATTGGGCTATGGATATCCGGAACTGTTCAGTATTGCGGGAGAGTCCAGACGTGAAATCCTGCATACGCTGGTGATGCAAAAATTGCCGGATATGCTGGTGTTGCTACTGCTGTTTGTTCCTGCGTCCAGCAGGCGGTTCTTCCGCTTGCAATAACGTGTATAATCTTCGCCCCCTGTTAATTTTTAGGTTTTTGTATGCAGTGCGCACTTTATGACGCCGAACGCTGCCGCTCTTGTCAGTGGATGACGCAGCCTGTCGCCGATCAACTCTTCGCCAAAACAGCCGATCTACAGAATCTGCTGGCCGATTATCCGGTCGGAGAATGGTGCGCGCCGGTCAGCGGCCCGGAGAGCGCTTTTCGTAATAAAGCCAAAATGGTGGTCAGCGGCAGCGTGGAAAAACCGCTGCTGGGGATGCTGCATCGTGACGGTACGCCGGAGGATTTGTGCGAGTGTCCGCTCTATCCTGAGTCTTTTGCGCCGGTGTTTGCCGCACTAAAACCGTTTATCGCCCGTGCGGGGTTGACGCCCTATAACGTGGCGCGCAAACGCGGGGAGCTGAAATATCTGCTGTTAACGGAAAGCCGGTTTGATGGCGGTATGATGCTGCGTTTTGTTCTGCGCTCCGATGCGAAACTGGCACAACTGCGTACGGCGCTGCCATGGTTACAGGCCCAGCTTCCACAGTTAAAAGTGATCACCGCCAATATTCAACCTGTGCATATGGCGATTATGGAAGGGGAGAGCGAAATCTTCCTGACGGAACAACAGGCGCTGGCTGAACGCTTTAACGATGTGCCATTGTGGATACGCCCACAGAGCTTCTTCCAGACCAACCCAGTGGTGGCTGGGCATTTATATGCCACGGCGCGCGACTGGGTGCGTCAGCTTCCGGTTAATCACATGTGGGATCTGTTTTGCGGCGTCGGGGGGTTTGGTTTGCACTGCGCCACGCCGCAGATGAAACTGACGGGTATTGAAATTGCGCCAGAGGCCATTACCTGCGCGAAACAGTCGGCGCAGGAGCTTGGGTTGCAGAATCTGCATTTTCAGGCGCTGGATTCAACCCAGTTTGCTACCGCGCAGGGAGAAGTGCCGGACCTGGTGCTGGTGAATCCGCCTCGTCGGGGGATTGGGAAGCCGCTGTGCGATTTTCTTTCCCGCATGGCGCCGCGTTTTATCGTTTACTCCAGCTGTAATGCACAAACCATGGCGAAGGATATCCGCGAGTTGCCTGGATATCGCATTGAACGCGTCCAACTTTTTGATATGTTCCCACATACCGCGCATTACGAAGTGTTAACTCTGCTCAGCCGACAATAACCGACATGCCTGATGGCGCTATGCTTATCAGGCTACGCAGAGATGTTGAAATGTAGGCCGGATGAGGCGCATGCGCTGCATCCGGCAAATGCAACATGCGAAAAAAAAGCCCGTACTTACGTACGAGCTCTTTCTCGAATATGGCGGTGAGGGGGGGATTGACTCGCTTCGCTCGCCCTTCGGGCAGCCTGTTCGCTGCGCGCTCAGTCTGTCCAACTGGCTGCGCCGCTACTCGGCCCATCCCTGGGCCTCGCCCCTACGGGGCCAGCGCATGCGCTGTTCAAAATTGCTCCCGGCAATTTTGTGTCGACCCCCGGTCGGGGCTTCTCATCCCCCTGCAGGCGTGCAACATGCGAAAAAAAAGCCCGTACTTACGTACGAGCTCTTTCTCGAATATGGCGGTGAGGGGGGGATTCGAACCCCCGATACGTTGCCGTATACACACTTTCCAGGCGTGCTCCTTCAGCCACTCGGACACCTCACCATATTGTATTGCTGCCTGACCGCTTGGGGGCAACGGGGCGCTACTATAGGGAGTTGCGCTAAAACGGTCAAGCAGAATTTACGTGTTAACTCTCGTTTGGTTACGCAATGTACATATTCCTCCGCCCGGACAGGCGCGGAGAATATGATTAGCGCTGAGAGTCCAGTTTTTCGCCGTTGGTCACGACTTCCTGGGCCTTGCTATAGCTCTCGATCAGCAACTGATAAGCCGGGAAGATTTTGGTATACACTTCAGCCCATTCAGCGGCGTCTTCACGGTTCCATGTTCCCTGAATTTCAGAAGCGACGGCGGCGGTATCCATCGGTATCACACCAGCCTGAACAACACGTGCCAGGGTGATTTCCTGCGCCATTTTGCTGTAAGTACCGGAAGCGTCGATCACTGCGAAGACCTTGTAGCCCTCCACAACCGCGCTGATGGCCGGGAAAGCCATGCATACGCTGGTGATCGTACCGGCGATAATCAGCGTCTTACGACCCGTAGCTTTGACCGCTTTCACGAAGTCTTCGTTATCCCAGGCGTTGATTTCGCCTTTACGTGCTACGTATTGGGCATGTGGCGCATTGGCATGGATCTCTGGGATCAACGGACCGTTAGGCCCCTGCGGTACCGATGCCGTGGTAATTACCGGCATCTTCGCCAGGGTTGCTATTTTAGCCAGCGCGGCGGCACGCGCACGCAGTTCCGGCATTGGCATATCGCCGACGGTCTGGAACAGCCCACTCTGATGATCGATAAGCAGCATGACGGAATCATTCACATCGATGACCGGACGTGAACCATTAAAGTTTGCAGGACTGGACATATTCTTCTCCTTCGATTCAGATTTGGCCAAAGCGGCCGGAGTTAAAATCGCGGACGGCTTCAGCGATTTCTTGTTTCGTATTCATCACAAACGGGCCGTAACCTACAATCGGCTCGTTCAACGGTTCGCCAGACAACAGCAGCACGCTGGCGTCGCTGGTGGCTTCAATGTGTAGCGTTTTCCCCTGCTGACTTAGCACTATCAGTTGTGCTTCGCTGGCAGGCGTGGTGCCGTTTACGGTGATATTCCCTTTTAATACCACCAGAGCGGTGCTCCACCCTTCAGACTGGGACAACGTCAGCGGATGATTACGTTGCAGGCGCATATCCCAGACGTTCAGCGGTGAAAAGGTGTGTGCCGGGCCTTTCGTATCCTGATAGCTGCCCGCAATCACGCGAACGCTGCCTGCATCATCGGGCAAGGCGACGGTGGGAATAACATCGCTGCTGATGCCCTGATAACCCGGTACGGCCATTTTGTCTTTTGCCGG
Organism: Citrobacter sp. KTE151; assembly: GCF_000398845.1. Classification (NCBI taxonomy): domain Bacteria; kingdom Pseudomonadati; phylum Pseudomonadota; class Gammaproteobacteria; order Enterobacterales; family Enterobacteriaceae; genus Citrobacter; species Citrobacter sp. KTE151. The sequence goes on from NZ_KB976063.1 coordinate 788,849, forward strand.
CAGATTGACCCACAGTTGCACCATTTCCAGTTCACCGCCCTGACGGGTAAATTCCGGGGAGTGGAACTCTTCGTGTAATATTCCTGCACCAGCGGTCATCCACTGCACATCGCCAGGGCCGATAATGCCGCCGCGACCGGTCGAATCACGGTGTTCAACTTCGCCGCTGTAAACGATAGTCACCGTCTCAAAACCGCGGTGAGGGTGTTCACCTACGCCGCGTTTTTCGTTACCCGGCGTGAACGTATGCGGACCCGCGTAATCAAGCAGCAGGAACGGACTTAATTGCTCAGCATGAGACTGGTAAGAGAACATCGAGCGAACCGGAAATCCATCGCCAACCCAGTGTGGGCGAGGTGCGGTGTAGACGCCTGTTACTTGTTTCATATGTGTCTCCTCAGTGGCGTTGTTTTGATGTGAATAAGCTTATATTCATGACAGCGAGCTGGGTAGTAGCTAAAATAGCTCTCACTGTCTCAAAAATAGGACAATGAAATGACAAGGCCGGATCTCAATGATTTTGCATGGTTTGTGCATGTTGTAGAGGAAGGGGGATTCGCGGCGGCGGGTCGGGCGCTTGATGAACCTAAATCAAAACTGAGCCGACGAATAGCGCAACTCGAAGAGAGACTAGGGGTACGACTGATTCAGCGAACCACCCGGCAATTTAACGTGACTGAAGTCGGGCAAACCTTTTACGAACACTGTAAGGCGATGCTGGTGGAGGCGCAGGCGGCGCAGGATGCCATTGCAGCGTTACAGGTTGAACCGCGTGGCGTTGTGAAGTTGACTTGTCCTGTCACATTGCTGCATGTGCATATCGGGCCAATGCTTGCCCGTTTTATGGCACGTTATCCTGACGTATCAGTACAACTGGAGGCCACTAACCGTCGTGTTGACGTCGTTGGAGAAGGTCTGGATGTGGCGATTCGCGTCAGACCTCGGCCATTTGAGGATAGCGACCTGGTGATGCGCGTCCTGGCGGACAGAGGACATCGCTTGTATGCCAGCCCGCAGTTAATTGAGCAGATGGGGGCGCTACACTCTCCGGCAGAGCTGACCCGTTGGCCAGGTTTGAGTCTGGCCTCTGGTAAACATGTGCATCGTTGGGAGTTATTCGGCCCGCAGGGCGCGCGGGCGGAGGTGCATTTCACGCCGCGTATGATCACCACCGATATGCTGGCGTTACGCGAAGCCGCAGTCGCCGGCGTAGGTGTTGTTCAACTTCCACAGTTGATGGTAAAAGATCAATTAGCTGCGGGTGAGTTGGTGGCGTTGCTCGACGGTTGGGAACCTAAGCGAGAAATTATTCACGCAGTCTTTCCATCACGCAGGGGATTATTACCGTCAGTGCGCGCATTAGTGGATTTCTTAACGGAAGAATATGCGCGGATGATTGAGGATTAAATACCAGGCTTTAGCCCACAAAAAAGGCCGGTTAAACCGACCTTTTATTATCTGGACGCCATTCGGGCGTTAAAAACAATCAGCGACTACGGAAGACAATGCGGCCTTTGCTCAGGTCGTACGGGGTCAGCTCAACAGTCACTTTGTCGCCCGTCAGGATGCGGATATAGTTTTTACGCATTTTACCGGAGATGTGTGCAGTAACCACGTGACCGTTTTCTAACTCTACGCGGAACATGGTATTAGGTAACGTATCGAGAACGGTACCCTGCATTTCAATATTGTCTTCTTTGGCCATCTAATCCTCTGGGGTATCACTACCGTAATTTGAACCGGCAAGATAATGCCGAAGTTCTTTTAATAAGTAAAGATTTGTGCGTTTAAAACACAGCAAATCGGGTTTGGCGCATTACTCTATCCACACACGGCAAAGCCGCACTTAAAGCGCAACGTGTAAGGGAACGAGGAGATAAACGATAGGCGTTGCCTGACGCGAACTGTTCCTTAACGGCGGCGGGGTAATGGGCTAAACCAACTCTGCGCGACAATTATAACACCCCGACAAAAAATGTGCCGAAAACATTCACTCCTGAGGTGAAAATAACGTCCTGGGAATCCAGAAATGGCTCGGTAGCCGCTGCTGGCGCAGTCTGCTCAGGTGCTCAAGGTACTCCCGACGCGGTGTTTCGACGGCGCCCAGCGAGGCTGTGTGGCTATTTAATACCTGGCAGTCGATTAATTTTCCGCCCTGACGGATAAATTCAGCGCAAAAAACAAGCAGTGCGGTTTTCGACGCATTTTCCTGACGGCTGAACATCGATTCGCCACAAAACAGCGTACCTTGCGCCACGCCATACATACCGCCCACTAATTCATTTTGTCGCCACACCTCAATTGAGTGGGCATGCCCCAGTTCGTGCAGGCGATGGTAAGCATCCACCACATCATGCGTTATCCAGGTGCCTTCTTCCCGGTCATTCGCGCAGCCTTCAATCACCTGACCAAACGCGTAATTGAGCGTCACGCGATAAGGCGAATTTTTATGAAAGCGTTTCATGCTGCGGCTGAGGTGAAATTTCTCGGGCCAAAGAATGGCGCGCGGATCGGGCGACCACCAAAGGATGGGGTCGCCAGGTGAAAACCATGGGAAAATACCGCGCTGATAGGCCATCAGCAGGCGGGCAGGGCTGAGATCGCCGCCAAGCGCCAATAAACCGTTAGGCTCGCGTAAAGCGCCTTCCGGTGAAGGGAAGGCTATGGAATGGCGGGACAGTTGCACCAGGCGCATGACAGCGAAACTCCACTACGCGAGTTTGATCGTTCAATAATAGCTTACAGACGTTGCTTAAACTGGTAATAACGCCCCTGCCTGGCTAACAGATCTGCGTGATTACCTTGCTCAATAATTTGTCCGTTGTCCATTACTATTATTTGATCAAAACGTGACAGCCCACGCAGACGATGTGTAACCATTAATACGGTTTTGTTGCGCATGACATCGCTAATTAATTCAAGCATTTGACTTTCCGTTGTGGCATCCAACCCTTCGGTGGGTTCATCCAGCAGCATCAGCGGAGCATCGTGCAATAAGGCGCGGGCGATAGCCAGACGACGGAGCTCGCCGCCAGAAAGCTGACGACCGCCTTCGCCCAGCCAGGCGTTGAGTCCATCATCCTCAAGCAGTTTGTCCAGACCGACGCGGCGCAACATCGCGGCTAATGCGTCATCCCCGGTGTGCGGTGCCGCCAGTAACAGGTTATCGCGAAGCGTAGCGCTGAACAGATGCACGCGCTGTGGCACGACGCTGATACTCTGGCGCAGTGTGGCTTCACTAAGGGTCGCAATTTGCTGTCCGTTAATCAGAATCTCGCCACTCTGCGGATCCCATGCGCGGGTTAGCAATTGCAATAACGTTGACTTACCACAGCCGGTGCGACCGAGAATCGCAATGTGTTCACCGGGGTTGGCCTGCAGGGAAAGTGTATCGAGCGCCTTTTGCGCCTGTCCTGGATAGCTGAATGACACATCGCGTAGCGTAAGGGTTACCTGCTCTGAAACCGAGGAACCCGCATCCGGGAAGGTCACTTCTGGCTGCTGTTCGGTCAGTTCGGTGATGCGCAGCGCAGAGGCAATAACCTGGCCGAGATGCTGAAACGCGCCGGTGACAGGCGCTAGCGCTTCGAACGCGGCTAGCGCACAGAAGACAAACAGCGCGATCAGTGCGCCTGGCTGGGTGTTACCGCCCACGCCGCCTGAGGCCATCCATAGCATCATAATCACTGCCAGCGCGCCGACTAACAGCATGACCGCCTGCGACAACGCTGTTAATTCAGACTGGCGTCTCTGGGCTTCGTGCCATTGCAACTCGGTGGCTTCCATTTGAGCGCGGTAGCGTTCACTGGCGCCAAAAATGGTCAATTCAGCCTGGCCCTGTAGCCAGGAGGTTAACTGCTGACGATATTGCCCACGCAGATGCGTCAGACTTTGTCCGGTGCTTTTGCCTGCCTGATAAAAGAGTGGGGGCAGAATAAATAAGGTCAGCAGCATAATACCGCCGAGGGTGATAGCCAGCGTGAAATCGAGAACGCTTAGCCCCAGCGTGACCACCATGATGACGACAAAAGCCCCCACCAGCGGGGAGATCACGCGCAAGTACAGATGATCGAGCGTGTCGACATCAGCCACCACGCGGTTAAGTAATTCACCCTGTCCATAACGGGACAGGCCCGCAGGAGAGAGCGGCAGTAGTTTGCTGAAGGTATAAATACGCAAATGCTGCAGCACACGGAACGTTGCGTCATGGCTGACCAGTCGTTCGAAATAACGCCCCGCGGTGCGGGTGATCGCTGCGCCGCGTACGCCTGCGGCAGGGAGCATATAGTTAAAGCTGTAAATCCCGGTGACGCCAACCACCGCAGAAGCCGACAGGAACCAACCTGAAAGCGTCAGTAAGCCAATACTTGCCAGCAGCGTGACGATCGCCAGAACGATCCCCAGCGTTAACATCCATTTGTGACGTTTATACAGCGTCAGATAAGGTAGCAAAGCGCGCATTTAGATGTCCTCCTGACGATGAGCCAGTAATGTCGCAAAAGCCCCGTTGGCTGAGCTAAGTTCGGTCCAGGTACCTTGTTCAACGATCTGTCCATCCTGCATCACCCAGATAGCGTTCCAGTCGGCAAGATCTTCCAACTGGTGCGTCACCATCAGCGTGGTCTGGCGGCGAGATGCCGCGTTCAACGCCTGCATCACGCGTTGTTCGCTGTGCGCATCAAGGCTGGCGGCGGGTTCGTCCAGAAGCAGTAACTGACAGGGATTGAGTAAGGCACGAGCAACGGCAACGCGCTGCGCTTGCCCGACGGAAAGTCGGGCCGCCTGATCGCCGACTGGCGTATCCACGCCCTGCGGCAGCAGCGGTAAAAACTCGCTGACCCAGGCGCTGTCGAGTGCGGCTTGTAGCTGTTCTTCGCTGGCATCGGGGCGAGCCAGCAGAACGTTTTCGCGTAACGTGGCGGCAGGAAGCTGCGGATTTTGCCCGACCCATGACAGCTGTTTACGCCAGGAAGCAGGTGACAGGTCGCGAAGTTCAAAGCCGTTAATTCGCAGCGATCCCCGATAAGAGAGGAAACCGGACAGGACATTAAGCAGCGAACTTTTACCGGAACCGCTGCGTCCAACCAGCACCGCACGTTGCCCGGCAGCCAGGGTAAAGTTGAGCGGGCCGGCCAGCACTTTACCTTCCGGCGAAGTGATAATCAGATCGTGTGCCTCAATTGAAACGGCGTCTTTCGTCGCCAGCTCAATGTCGCCACGCTCTGGATGAGCCAGCGGGGTTTCCATGAAGGTTTTCAGACTATCAGCTGCACCCACGGCTTGCGCTTTGGCGTGATAAAACGTACCCAGATCGCGCAGGGGCTGGAAAAACTCCGGCGCCAGGATGAGCGCGAGGAAGCCTGCCGCCAGCGTGACGCCTGTCCCGTAGTGGCCGAAATCGAGCTCTCCGAGGTAGGAAAAACCGAAGTAAACCGCTACCAGCGCAATAGACAGAGAGGTAAAGAACTCAAGGACACCGGATGACAAGAACGCCAGGCGCAGGACTTCCATGGTGCGCTGGCGGAAATCTTGCGACGCTGCGCGGATGCTTTCCGTTTCGGCTTCACCGCGACCAAATATTCTTAGCGTTTCCATGCCCCGCAGACGATCGAGGAAATGACCGCTGAGGCGGGCAAGAGCCTGAAAATTGCGGCGGTTAGCATCGGCAGCGCCCATACCGACCATTGCCATAAATAACGGGATCAGTGGGGCTGTTCCGAGCAGAATAAGGGCTGCTACCCAGTTTGACGGGAATACCGCCGCCACAATCAATAATGGGACGCATACGGCCAGCGCCATTTGCGGCAGATAACGTGCATAGTAATCATGCATATCGTCAATCTGCTCCAGGATCAGAGTGGCCCAGCTCCCGGCCGGTTTGCCCTGTATCCAGGCCGGACCAGCCTGTTGCAGACGGTCAAGCACCTGGCGGCGAATTTCAAAGCGAATATGTTGCCCTGCGTGAAACCCGACCCGTTCGCGTAACCAGACGACCCATGCCCGCAGGATGAAAATCAATACCAGCACGATGAAAGGAAGCAGCAGCGCCTCTCGGGGAATATTGGCCATGATCATATGGTCCAGAATGCGGGCCATGAGCCAGGCCTGAGCGACGATTAACAGACCACTCACGAACCCCAACAGGCGTGAAATGTTCAGCCATCGTTGGGAAATTACACTTTGCTGTTTTAACCAGCGGGTCAGCTCTTTTTGACGGGTTTTATTCATTGCACGCTTAGCAGGTGAGTTATTGGAATTTTTGGGCAGGGCAATGTTACAACGAGGCAAAAATAAAGGCGACTTATAGTCGCCTTTTTTACTTTTGTTACTGATTTGTAAAACTTATTTGCAAGCGTCCGCCAGACCGTCGAGATAACGTTCTGCATCAAGCGCGGCCATACAGCCCGTGCCCGCAGAGGTGATCGCCTGGCGATAAATATGATCCATCACGTCACCGGCTGCGAAGACCCCCGGAATGCTGGTCTGTGTGGCATTACCGTGAATACCGGACTGAACTTTGATGTAGCCGTTTTCCAGTTCAAGCTGACCGTCGAAAATGGCGGTATTCGGGCTGTGACCGATAGCGACAAACAATCCGGCAACGTCAAGTGACTCCACATTGTCAGTGTTTTGCGTATCGCGCAGGCGCAGCCCGGTTACGCCCATTTGATCACCGGTTACTTCTTCCAGCGTGCGGTGGGTGTGCAGCACGATGTTGCCGTTTTCAACTTTATCCATCAAACGCTTGATGAGAATTTTCTCAGCGCGGAAACTGTCGCGACGGTGAATCAAATGCACTTCAGATGCGATATTCGCCAGATACAGTGCTTCTTCAACCGCAGTGTTGCCACCGCCAATCACCGCAACTTTTTGATTACGGTAGAAGAAACCGTCGCAGGTTGCGCAGGCGGAAACGCCGCGGCCTTTGAATGCTTCTTCTGAAGGCAGGCCCAGGTAACGTGCTGAAGCGCCGGTAGCGATGATCAGTGCGTCACAGGTGTACTCTCCGCTATCGCCGGTCAGACGGAAAGGGCGGTTTTGCAGATCAACTTTGCTGATGTGATCAAAAATGATTTCTGTATCAAATTTGGTCGCATGTTCGTGCATACGCTCCATCAGCAGCGGGCCAGTGAGATCGTGCGGATCGCCAGGCCAGTTTTCCACTTCTGTTGTTGTGGTCAGTTGACCACCTTTTTCCATACCGGTAATCAGTACCGGTTGCAGGTTAGCGCGTGCAGCGTAGACCGCAGCGGTATATCCCGCAGGGCCTGAGCCCAGAATAAGAAGTTTACTGTGTTTGGTTGCGCCCATGAGATCCCCATAGTTGTTGGCAGGCAATGAGCAGGATTGTAGGGAATTTACAGGCGTAAAAAAAGAGTATGGCGATTTTGTTAACAATATGTGTAATAGCAGAAACCGATGAGCGGGGGAATAAGTCGTAATACTATAACGATTTCTACTAAAAATCGGTCAGTTATAAGGTGATAAAATGACGATTTTCCATCACTGCGAATGAATAACTGGCATGTTGTACTAAAAATCGATGTTTTGCTTTGACAATCACCTGCTGTTTTGCGAAAACAGTCAAGGAAGAAAAAAAATGTGTCATGTATGTGCTGCATAATCATGCATGTAGATACCATGTTTACCGTGTTAGCGAAATCTACGCATGGTGTGGACAGATGCCATTCGTGATGTCGATAGCCGCCGACAGGCAACGGTCTTCTCACCATAAGCCCAGGCATTACAAACCGAAAATCCCTCTGGGTTGCGGTTTATTTTGATGGGTAGCGACTCTGAACAGTGATGTTGGTAGAGTCAGGCAGGAGTAGGGAAGGAATACAGAGAGACAATAATAATGGTAGATAGTAAGAAGCGCCCTGGCAAAGATCTCGACCGTATCGATCGTAACATTCTTAATGAGCTGCAAAAGGATGGGCGTATTTCTAACGTCGAGCTTTCTAAACGTGTGGGACTTTCACCAACGCCCTGCCTTGAGCGTGTGCGTCGGTTGGAAAGACAGGGTTTTATTCAGGGCTATACAGCGCTGTTAAACCCGCATTATCTGGATGCATCACTTCTGGTTTTTGTTGAGATTACTCTGAATCGTGGCGCCCCGGATGTGTTTGAGCAATTTAACTCTGCAGTACAAAAACTTGAAGAAATTCAAGAGTGTCATTTGGTTTCCGGTGATTTCGACTATTTGTTGAAAACACGCGTACCGGATATGTCGGCGTACCGTAAGCTGTTGGGGGAAACCCTGCTGCGTCTGCCTGGCGTGAATGACACACGTACTTATGTCGTAATGGAAGAAGTCAAACAGAGCAATCGTCTGGTAATTAAGACGCGCTAACACGGAACAGGTGCAAAATCGACGCAGTTTGATTACACTCCTGTTAATCCATACAGCAACAGTGCCGGGGTAACCCGGTGCTGTTGTCCGTTTTAGCATCGGGCAGGAAAAGCCTGAAACCTGGAGAGCCGTTTTTGAGCCAGGAATACACTGAAGACAAAGACGTCACATTGACGAAGTTAAGCAGCGGGCGCCGACTCCTGGAAGCGCTACTGATCCTTATTGCCCTTTTTGCCGTCTGGTTGATGGCTGCCTTACTCAGCTTTAACCCTTCGGATCCCAGTTGGTCGCAAACCGCGTGGCACGAACCTATCCATAATCTTGGGGGAATACCCGGAGCATGGCTGGCAGACACACTATTCTTTATTTTTGGCGTCATGGCCTACACCATTCCCGTCATCATTGTCGGCGGCTGCTGGTTTGCATGGCGACACCAGGCCAGCGACGAATACGTCGATTATTTTGCCGTTTCGCTGCGTATTATTGGCGTTCTGGCGCTGATCCTTACCTCTTGCGGGCTTGCCGCAATCAATGCCGATGACATCTGGTATTTCGCCTCTGGCGGCGTGATCGGCAGCCTGCTCAGCACCACGTTGCAACCATTACTGCACAGTAGCGGCGGTACGCTGACGCTATTGTGCATTTGGGCTGCGGGATTAACGCTGTTTACCGGCTGGTCATGGGTGAGCATTGCGGAAAAACTGGGCGGCTGGTTACTCAATATCCTGACGTTTGCCAGCAACCGTACCCGTCGCGACGATACCTGGGTCGATGACGAAGAATATGAAGATGAAGATGAGTCTTTCGACGCCGCTGATGGCAAACCTCATGAATCGCGTCGGGCGCGTATTCTGCGCGGTGCGTTAGCGCGCCGTAAGCGTCTGGCGGAGAAATTTACCAACCCGCTTGGTCGTCATACTGATGCCGCGCTGTTTTCCGGCAAACGCATGGATGATGAAGACGAAATTGAATACAGCGCTCGTGGCGTTGTTGCCGATCCTAACGATGTGCTGTTCTCCGGTAATCGTGCGACGCTGCCTGAATATGACGAACTTGACCCACTGCTGAATGGTCATTCGGTGACAGAGCCAGTTGCCGCCGCAGCTGCAGCGACAACGGCAGCTCAGGCCTGGAGCGCACCGGTTGATCCGCTGCTGCAAACATCGCCAGTGACCAATACCGTTATGGAGCAACCGGCCCCAGCCGTAGCCTGGCAAGCCGTGCCTGGCCCGCAAACCGGTGATGCGGTGATTGCGCCAGCGCCTGAGGGTTATCCTCAGCCAGCCCACTACGCGCAGCCAACGGTGCAGCAGCAGTATGAACCATGGCAGCAGCCGGTAGTGGAGGAAAGTCCGCAGCCGCAGGAATTTACCGCGGAGCACAACTGGCAGCCGGAACCTGCATATCAGCCGGATCCCGTGCAGCCGCCTGTTTATCAGCCGGAATCAACCTTTCAACAAAACGCCGCGTTCCAGCAGCCTGCGGTTGAACAACCGCCTGTAGTGGAACCTGAGCCGGTAGTTGAAGAGGTTAAACCGACTCGTCCGCCACTCTACTATTTTGAAGAAGTTGAAGAGAAACGTGCACGTGAGCGCGAGCAACTGGCCGCCTGGTATCAGCCGATTCCAGAGCCTGTTCAGGAGCCTGAACGTGTTAAGCCGTCTATGCCGACGGCAGCATCCATACCGCCCGTTGAGTCAGTTGCTGCCGTTGCGCCGCTGGCCGCCGGGGTGAAAAACGCCGCTTTAGGGGCGGGTGCGGCTGCCGCAGCACCAGTCTTTAGTCTTGCGGGTAGCGGTGCACCGCGTCCACAGGTGAAAGAGGGGATTGGTCCGCAGTTACCGCGTCCGAATCGTGTGCGCGTGCCTACTCGTCGGGAGCTGGCGTCGTATGGCATAAAACTGCCGTCACAACGTATGGCTGAAGAGAAAGCGCGCGAAGAGCATCTTGATACAGATGCGTACAGTGACGAAGAAATTGACGCAATGCAGCAAGATGAGCTGGCGCGTCAGTTCGCCCAGTCGCAGCAGCACCGCTATGGCGAGGAGTATCAGGATGATGCCAGTCAGACTGATGATGATTCAGCCGCAGAAGCAGAACTGGCTCGCCAGTTTGCCTCTTCCCAGCAGCAGCGCTATTCCGGTGAACAGCCTGCCGGAGCGAATCCGTTCTCGCTCGATGACTTTGAATTCTCGCCAATGAAAACGCTGGTGGATGATGGTCCACATGAGCCGCTATTTACTCCAGGCGTAATGCCGGAGCCTGCGCCGCAGTACCAGCAGCCTGTCGCACCGCAGCAGCATTACCAGCAGCCAGCGCAGCCTGTCGCACCGCAGCAGCATTATCAGCAGCCAGCGCAGCCTGTCGCACCGCAGCAGCATTACCAGCAACCGGCGCAGCCTGTCGCACCACAACAGCATTACCAGCAACCGGCGCAGCCTGTCGCACCACAGCAGCATTACCAGCAACCGGCGCAGCCAGTCGCACCGCAGCAGCATTATCAGCAGCCGGCGCAGCCTGTTACACCACCGCCGCAGGATAGTCTGATCCATCCGCTCCTGATGCGTAATGGCGACAGTCGTCCGGCGCACCGTCCAAGTACGCCGTTGCCATCGTTGGATCTGCTCACGCCGCCGCCGAGTGAGGTTGAGCCGATAGATACTTTCGCTCTGGAGCAAATGGCTCGTCTGGTGGAGGCTCGTCTGGCGGACTTCCGCATTAAAGCCGATGTGGTGAACTACTCACCTGGTCCGGTTATTACCCGCTTTGAGCTTAATCTTGCTCCTGGAGTGAAAGCGGCGCGTATTTCCAACCTGTCGCGAGATCTGGCGCGTTCATTGTCGACCGCAGCGGTACGCGTAGTCGAGGTCATTCCGGGCAAACCGTATGTCGGGCTGGAGTTACCCAACAAAAAACGTCAAACCGTTTATCTGCGCGAAGTGTTGGATAACGCCAAATTCCGTGATAACTCATCTCCGCTGACCGTGGTACTGGGTAAAGATATTGCGGGCGAACCGGTGGTTGCCGATCTGGCGAAAATGCCGCACCTGCTGGTGGCAGGGACAACCGGTTCCGGTAAGTCGGTTGGGGTGAACGCCATGATCCTCAGCATGTTATACAAGGCGCAGCCGGAAGACGTTCGCTTTATCATGATTGACCCGAAAATGCTGGAACTGTCGGTTTATGAAGGCATTCCGCATTTGCTGACTGAAGTTGTGACCGACATGAAAGATGCTGCCAACGCCCTGCGCTGGAGCGTCAACGAAATGGAACGTCGCTACAAGCTGATGTCGGCGCTTGGCGTGCGTAACCTTGCCGGTTATAACGAAAAAATTGCTGAAGCCGCCCGTATGGGGCGTCCGATTCCGGACCCGTACTGGAAGTCGGGCGACAGTATGGATGTTCAGCATCCGGTGCTGGAAAAACTGCCGTATATTGTTGTGCTGGTGGATGAATTCGCCGACCTGATGATGACCGTGGGTAAAAAGGTGGAAGAACTGATTGCTCGTCTGGCGCAAAAAGCGCGTGCGGCGGGGATCCACCTGGTGCTGGCGACCCAGCGACCGTCGGTTGACGTTATCACTGGTCTGATTAAAGCGAACATCCCAACGCGTATCGCCTTTACCGTGTCCAGTAAAATTGACTCGCGTACCATCCTTGACCAGGGCGGAGCGGAATCGCTGTTGGGTATGGGTGACATGCTTTATTCCGCGCCAAACTCAACGATCCCAGTGCGAGTACACGGCGCCTTTGTACGTGATGAAGAAGTTCACGCTGTGGTTCAGGACTGGAAAGCGCGCGGTCGTCCACAATACGTTGACGGCATTACGTCTGACAGCGAAAGCGAAGGCGGCGGTGGCGGCTTTGATGGTGGCGAAGAGTTAGATCCGCTGTTCGATCAGGCGGTAAACTTTGTTACCCAGAAACGCAAAGCCTCAATCTCCGGCGTCCAGCGTCAGTTCCGTATCGGTTACAACCGAGCGGCGCGCATCATCGAACAGATGGAAGCGCAGGGAATTGTCAGTGAGCAAGGGCATAATGGTAATCGTGAAGTGCTGGCTCCGCCGCCCTTCGAATGATTGCAAAGTTAAGTAATTCAGTATTTTCTACTTTCCTCATGCTGATTTTTGGCCTGAAATGGATAGCAGAGGGATCTCCCCGTTGGGAGTGACGTATTTTGAGGAATAACGATGAAAAGAATCGCAATCACCTGTGCATTATTGTCGAGCTTTGTGGTGAGCAGCGTCTGGGCAGATGCTGCCAGCGACCTGAAAAGCCGCCTGGATAAAGTCAGTAGCTTCCATGCCAGCTTTACTCAGAAGGTCACGGACGGTAGCGGTGCGGCGGTGCAGGAAGGTCAGGGTGACTTATGGGTTAAACGTCCTAATCTGTTTAACTGGCATATGACGCAGCCTGACGAGAGCATCCTGGTTTCTGATGGTAAAACGCTGTGGTTCTTTAACCCGTTTGTTGAGCAGGCGACTGCGACATGGCTGAAAGACGCCACGGGCAACACGCCGTTCATGCTGATTGCGCGTAACCAGGCCAGCGACTGGCAGCAGTACAATATTAAGCAAAATGGCGATGATTTCGTGCTGACGCCAAAAACCAGCAGCGGTAACCTTAAACAGTTTACTATCAATGTTGGGCGTGACGGGACGATCCACCAGTTCAGCGCCGTTGAACAAGACGATCAGCGCAGCAGCTATCAGCTGAAATCTCAGCAGAATGGTGCGATTGAACCCTCTAAATTCACCTTTACCCCGCCGCAAGGTGTAACGGTTGACGATCAACGTAAGTAGAGGCGTGTGAGTGAGCAATCTGTCGCTCGACTTTTCTGATAATACTTTTCAGCCGCTGGCCGCGCGTATGCGGCCAGAAAATTTAGCGCAGTATATCGGCCAGCAGCACCTGCTGGCTGCTGGCAAGCCCTTGCCGCGCGCCATTGAGGCCGGGCATCTGCACTCCATGATTTTATGGGGACCGCCGGGGACCGGGAAAACGACGCTTGCCGAAGTTATTGCCCGTTACGCCAACGCCGATGTCGAACGAATTTCGGCAGTTACGTCTGGCGTGAAAGAAATTCGTGAAGCGATTGAGCGTGCGCGTCAGAACCGTAACGCGGGTCGACGCACGATCCTGTTCGTGGACGAAGTTCACCGTTTTAATAAAAGCCAACAGGATGCGTTTTTACCGCATATTGAAGACGGTACTATTACGTTTATTGGCGCCACCACTGAAAACCCCTCGTTTGAGCTCAACTCGGCGCTGTTGTCGCGTGCACGCGTTTATCTACTGAAATCGTTAACTTCCGACGACATTGAACAGGTACTGGACCAAGCGATGTCAGACAAAGCGCGTGGTTATGGCGGCCAGGATATTGTTCTGCCGCCAGAAACGCGTCGGGCTATTGCCGAACTGGTTAATGGTGACGCGCGGCGGGCGCTGAATACGCTGGAAATGATGGCCGATATGGCCGAAGTTGATGATTCCGGCAAGCGCGTATTGAAACCAGAATTGCTCACCGAAATTGCCGGTGAACGTAGTGCGCGTTTCGATAATAAAGGCGATCGTTTTTACGATCTCATCTCCGCATTACACAAGTCGGTACGTGGAAGCGCCCCAGATGCGGCGCTTTATTGGTATGCGCGAATTATTACCGCTGGTGGCGATCCGCTGTACGTTGCCCGTCGCTGTCTGGCGATTGCCTCAGAAGATGTCGGCAATGCCGATCCCCGCGCCATGCAGGTGGCGATTTCCGCATGGGACTGTTTTACCCGCGTGGGACCCGCGGAAGGCGAACGCGCGATTGCTCAGGCGATTGTTTATCTGGCCTGTGCGCCGAAGAGTAATGCGGTTTACACCGCCTTCAAAGCCGCGCTGTCTGATGCCCGCGAACGTCCGGATTACGACGTGCCGGTTCACCTGCGCAATGCGCCGACTAAGCTGATGAAAGAGATGGGCTACGGTCAGGAGTATCGTTATGCCCATGATGAGCCTAATGCCTATGCCGCCGGAGAAGAGTACTTCCCGCAGGAAATGGCACAAACGCGCTATTATCGCCCCACAAACAGAGGTCTTGAAGGCAAGATTGGCGAAAAGCTCGCCTGGCTCGCCGGACAGGATCAAAATAGCCCTATAAAACGCTACCGTTAGTGTTATCGTTGCGGTAATGTTGTCTCTGTATCCCTGTGACCGCAGGCTGTGGTCACTTTCTCCTATTTTAATTCGATAAGCACAGGATAAGCATGCTCGATCCCAATCTGCTGCGTAATGAGCCAGACGCAGTCGCAGAAAAACTGGCAAGCCGGGGCTTTAAGCTGGATGTAGATAAGCTGCGCGCTCTTGAAGAGCGTCGTAAAGTTCTGCAGGTACAAACTGAAAACCTGCAGGCAGAGCGTAACTCGCGATCGAAATCCATCGGCCAGGCAAAAGCGCGCGGGGAAGATATCGAGTCTTTACGTCTGGAAGTGAACAAACTGGGCGAAGAGCTGGATGCCGCGAAAGCTGAACTTGATACCTTACAGGCCGAGATCCGCGACATTGCGCTGACTATTCCTAACCTGCCAGCGGACGACGTTCCGGTGGGTAAAGATGAAAATGACAACGTCGAAGTCAGCCGCTGGGGTACTCCGCGTGAGTTTGATTTCGAAGTGCGCGATCACGTTACCCTGGGTGAAATGCACACGGGTCTAGATTTCGCCGCGGCGGTTAAGCTGACCGGCTCTCGTTTTGTTGTTATGAAAGGGCGGATTGCGCGTATGCACCGTGCGCTGTCTCAGTTCATGCTGGATCTGCATACCGAACAGCATGGCTATAGCGAAAACTACGTCCCGTATCTGGTTAACCATGACACGCTGTACGGTACAGGCCAACTGCCGAAATTCGCTGGCGATCTGTTCCATACCCGTCCGCTGGATGAAGAAGCTGACAGCAGCAACTATGCGCTGATCCCAACAGCAGAAGTTCCGCTGACCAACCTGGTGCGCGACGAAATCATCGATGAAGATGCGCTGCCGATCAAAATGACTGCGCATACGCCGTGCTTCCGTTCTGAAGCAGGTTCTTACGGTCGTGACACGCGTGGTCTGATCCGTATGCACCAGTTCGATAAAGTTGAGATGGTGCAGATTGTTCGCCCGGAAGATTCGATGGACGCGCTGGAAGAGATGACCGGCCATGCCGAGAAGGTCCTGCAACTGCTGGGTCTGCCGTATCGCAAAATCATCCTGTGCACTGGCGACATGGGCTTCGGCGCATGCAAAACTTACGATCTGGAAGTGTGGATCCCGGCGCAGAACACCTATCGCGAAATCTCCTCTTGCTCCAACGTGTGGGATTTCCAGGCTCGTCGTATGCAGGCGCGTTGCCGCAGCAAATCCGACAAAAAGACTCGTTTAGTGCATACTCTGAACGGTTCCGGTCTGGCGGTTGGGCGTACGCTGGTTGCGGTAATGGAAAACTATCAGCAGGCTGATGGCCGCATTCAGGTTCCGGAAGTATTACGTCCGTACATGAATGGCCTCGAATTCATCGGCTAAGCTACCTTTCTCTGCTAAAAAAGCGCCTCAAGGCGCTTTTTTTATGCCCGTTTGACGTCGGACAATAACGACTACTCCCATAGGGGTAATACTGACTTCGAATGAAAGTCAGTATTTTTCTCTGTCTTTTAGCAAATTCAGTTTCTACCAGCCCGTATATCGATATTAACGTTATATAAAAAACTATACATCGAATATTTGTATTTTGTTTATTGTGAGCAGCAGAGTGAGCCACTATGAAAACTAAGATCCCCGATGCCGTGCTGGCAGCTGAGGTTACTCGCCGCGGTTTGGTGAAAACGACGGCGATAGGCGGACTGGCGGTGGCCAGTAGCGCGTTTACCCTGCCATTTACCCGGATTGCAAATGCTGCAGAAGCCCTTAATCCGACACCGATTAATGAGAAAGTGATCTGGAGCGCGTGTACGGTGAATTGCGGCAGCCGCTGCCCGCTGCGTATGCATGTGGTCGACGGTGAAATAAAGTATGTCGAAACCGACAACACCGGCGATGACAACTATGACGGTCTGCACCAGGTACGCGCCTGTCTGCGTGGTCGTTCCATGCGTCGCCGAGTCTATAATCCCGATCGTCTGAAATACCCGATGAAACGGGTTGGTAAGCGTGGCGAAGGAAAATTTGAGCGCATCAGTTGGGATGAAGCCTACGACATCATTGCCAGCAATATGCAGCGTCTTATCAAAGACTACGGCAATGAGTCTATCTACCTGAACTACGGTACCGGTACGCTGGGTGGCACTATGACTCGCTCGTGGCCGCCGGGTAAAACGCTGGTGGCACGGTTGATGAACTGCTGCGGCGGCTATCTTAATCACTACGGTGACTACTCTTCAGCGCAAATCGCTGCCGGGTTGAACTATACCTACGGCGGCTGGGCTGACGGTAACAGCCCGTCCGACATTGAAAACAGCAAGCTGGTGGTTCTGTTCGGTAATAACCCTGGTGAAACCCGTATGAGCGGGGGTGGGGTAACCTATTACCTTGAACAGGCGCGACAGAAATCCAATGCCCGCATGATCATTATCGATCCCCGTTATACGGATACCGGTGCGGGGCGTGAAGATGAATGGATCCCGATCCGTCCTGGTACTGATGCGGCGCTGGTCAATGGTCTGGCGTATGTCCTGATCACCGAAAACATGGTTGACCAACCGTTCCTCGACAAATACTGCGTGGGTTACGACGAGAAAACCTTACCGGCCGACGCGCCGAAGAACGGTCACTATAAGGCGTATATTCTTGGGCAGGGTAAGGATGGCATTGCCAAGACCCCGGAGTGGGCGGCGCAGATTACCGGTATTCCCGCTGAACGTATCGTCAAACTGGCGCGTGAAATAGGTAGCGCTAAACCGGCATACATCAGCCAGGGGTGGGGGCCGCAGCGTCATGCTAACGGTGAAATAGCGACCCGCGCCATTTCTATGCTCGCTATCCTGACCGGTAACGTTGGGATCAATGGCGGCAACAGCGGGGCGCGTGAGGGCTCATACAGTTTGCCGTTTGAGCGTATGCCAACGCTGGAAAACCCTGTTGAAACCAGCATCTCGATGTTCATGTGGACGGACGCGATTGAGCGAGGCCCGGAGATGACGGCCCTGCGTGACGGCGTACGCGGCAAAGACAAGCTCGATGTTCCTATTAAGATGATCTGGAACTATGCCGGTAACTGTCTGATTAACCAACACTCTGATATTAACCGCACGCATGAAATCCTCCAGGACGAGAAGAAGTGCGAGATGATCGTCGTCATCGACTGTCATATGACTTCCTCGGCGAAATACGCGGACATTTTGCTGCCGGACTGCACCGCCTCTGAGCAGATGGATTTCGCGTTGGATGCCTCATGCGGGAACATGTCCTATGTGATTTTCACCGATCAGGCGATCAAACCACGCTTCGAATGCAAGACTATCTACCAGATGACCAGCGAGCTGGCGAAGCGCCTTGGCGTTGAGCAGCAGTTTACAGAAGGTCGTACTCAGGAAGAGTGGATGCGCCATCTGTATGAGCAGTCGCGCAAAGCGATTCCTGAACTGCCTACGTTTGAAGAATTCCGTCAGCAAGGGATCTTTAAACAGCGCGATCCGCAAGGACATCATGTGGCGTACAAGGCATTCCGTGAGGATCCTAAAGCCAATCCGCTGACCACGCCGTCAGGTAAGATCGAAATTTATTCGCAGCAGCTTGCCGAGATCGCGGCAACCTGGGAACTGCCGGAAGGTGATGTAATCGATCCGCTACCGATTTATACCCCAGGCTTTGAAAGCTTAAACGATCCGCTGGTGGAGAAATTCCCTTTGCAGCTGACCGGCTTCCACTATAAGTCTCGCGTTCACTCGACCTATGGCAACGTCGATGTCCTGAAAGCATCCTGCCGCCAGGAAATGTGGATCAACCCGATGGATGCGCAGCGACGCGGTATTAACAACGGCGACAAGGTACGTATCTTTAACGATCGTGGTGAAGTGCATATTGAGGCGAAAGTGACGCCACGTATGATGCCCGGCGTGGTGGCATTGAGCGAAGGGGCCTGGTATGACCCGGATGCAAAACGCGTGGATCAGGGCGGTTGCATTAACGTCCTGACGACCCAGCGTCCGTCTCCTCTCGCAAAGGGGAATCCGTCACACACGAACCTTGTTCAGGTTGAAAAGGCGTAAGGAGTAACCGATGACAACCCAGTATGGATTTTTTATTGATTCCAGCCGTTGCACCGGTTGCAAAACCTGCGAACTGGCCTGCAAAGATTTCAAAAATTTAACCCCGGAAGTCAGCTTCCGCCGCATTTATGAATACGCAGGCGGCGACTGGCAGGAGGACAACGGCGTCTGGCATCAGAACGTCTTTGCTTATTACCTCTCCATTGCGTGTAACCACTGTGAAGATCCAGCCTGTACCAAGGTTTGTCCGAGCGGCGCGATGCACAAACGTGAAGATGGTTTTGTCGTTGTCGACGAAGATGTTTGCATTGGCTGCCGGTATTGCCACATGGCCTGTCCTTACGGCGCGCCGCAGTACAATGCTGAAAAAGGGCATATGACTAAATGTGATGGCTGCCATGAGCGCGTCGCTGAAGGCAAGAAACCTATCTGCGTGGAGTCCTGCCCACTGCGTGCGCTGGATTTTGGTCCGATTGAAGAGCTGCGCAAAAAACACGGTACTTTGGCTGCGGTAGCGCCACTGCCGGGCGCGCACTTTACCAAACCAAGTATTGTCATCAAACCTAACGCCAATAGCCGCCCGACCGGGGATACTACAGGTTATCTGGCCAATCCGAAGGAGGTGTAAGATGGGAAGTGGATGGCATGAATGGCCGCTGATGATCTTCACTGTCTTCGGACAGTGTGTAGTTGGTGGCTTTATCGTTCTGGCGCTGGCGTTGATGAAAGGGGACTTACGCCCTGAATCGCAGCAGCGCGTGATTGCCTGCATGTTCGGGCTGTGGGTATTAATGGGCATTGGCTTTATTGCTTCCATGCTCCACCTGGGCTCACCGATGCGCGCCTTTAACTCACTCAATCGTGTAGGGTCTTCTGCGTTGAGTAATGAAATTGCCAGCGGCTCAATCTTCTTTGCCGTTGGCGGCATCGGCTGGCTGCTGGCAACGCTGAAAAAAATGTCGCCCGTATTACGCAATCTGTGGTTAGTTGTCACCATGGTACTGGGGGTGGTTTTTGTCTGGATGATGGTGCGCGTGTATAACACCATCGATACCGTACCGACTTGGTACAGCATCTGGACGCCGCTGGGCTTCTTCCTGACGATGTTTATGGGCGGTCCGCTGCTGGGATATCTGTTGCTGAGAATTGCTGGCGTGGACGGTTGGGCGATGCGCCTGTTGCCGGCTATTTCAGTGCTTGCTCTGGTCGTGAGCGCCATCATGTCTGTAATGCAGGGGGCTGAACTGGCGACGATCCACAGTTCCATTCAACAGGCGTCTGCGCTGGTTCCGGATTACGGCTCGCTGATGGCGTGGCGGATTGTCGCTCTGGCATTAGCGCTGTGCTGTTGGATTGTACCGCAAGTGAAAGGCTACCAGCCTGCAGTTCCGCTGCTTTCCGTCGCGTTTATTCTGCTGTTAGTCGGCGAGTTGATTGGTCGTGGCGTGTTCTACGGGCTGCATATGACCGTCGGTATGGCGGTTGCCAGCTAAATGACAAACCGGGGCATAGCCCCGGTTTTTTTACTTCTGTTTAGTTAACGTGTCGTAGCTGGTCATCAGATTGCGATAATCAGGAATGTGATTAGAGAACAGCGTCGCCAGACCTTCGATATCGTTGCGCCAGTCGCGATGCAACTCACATGCGACACCAAACCACGTCATCAGTTGAGCACCGGCCTGGGACATCCGATCCCATGCTGAATGGCGAGTAATTTCATTAAACGTACCCGACGCATCGGTTACGACAAAGACATCAAAACCTTCTTCAATAGCCGAGAGCGCAGGGAAAGCAACGCAAACTTCCGTCACGACACCGGCAATAATCAGCTGTTTTTTACCGGTCGCTTTCACTGCTTTCACGAAATCTTCGTTATCCCACGCGTTAATGTTTCCGGGGCGAGCAATATAAGGCGCATCGGGAAATTGAGCTTTCAGTTCCGGTACCAGTGGCCCGTTTGGTCCTGTCTCAAAACTGGTTGTCAGAATGGTTGGGAGTTTGAAGTATTTTGCTAAGTCGCCGAGGGCAAGCACGTTGTTTTTAAATTTATCGGGATCGATATCCCGAACCAAAGAGAGCAGGCCAGCCTGATGGTCGACCAGCAGTACTGCCGCATTATCTTTATCAAGTCTTACGTAAGGTTTAGTCATGATATTTCTCCTGTTCAGCATCAGTGGGGGAAATTTGATGAGTTTAAGTCTACAGAAAGAACGATATATGGATTAGATACCTAAATAAGAACTCACTGTTCTATTTTGAAGACAATGCAGATCTGCATCCCGCATAGAGTTTAGTAAGAAATAAAAGTAAGGGGAGTCCATGAAATTTTTCGACTGAACGCAACGCGAGATTTTTGTTTTAGATCAATAAAAACAAGCAGATGTGTTTTTGTGTTTTTTATCTATTCACATTAAGAATCAGTAATGCAAATCGATCGTCCGGAAAGCGCCTCAGCCCTTTGATTGCGCCGATTGACAATGTTTTTGGCAGTGGCATGATGCGCATGAAATTTGAACTTCCTCACGGTTTTTATTCATGTCCATCTATACCCGTCCCGTCATGCTGTTGCTGTGCGGGCTGCTTCTGCTGACCCTGGCGATCGCCGTGTTAAACACGCTCGTCCCGCTTTGGCTCGCCCATGAAAATCTGCCCACCTGGCAGGTAGGTGTGGTGAGTTCTTCCTACTTTACCGGCAATCTGGTAGGGACGTTGCTGACCGGGTATTTAATAAAACACCTTGGTTTTAATCGCAGCTATTACATTGCCTCGCTTATTTTTGCCGCGGGCTGTATCGGCCTGGGGGTTATGGTGGGATTCTGGAGCTGGATGACCTGGCGTTTTATCGCCGGTGTTGGCTGCGCCATGATTTGGGTGGTAGTGGAAAGTGCGCTGATGTGCAGCGGGACTTCGCGTAATCGCGGACGCTTGCTTGCCGCCTATATGATGATCTATTACGTGGGGACGTTTTTAGGCCAGCTACTGGTTAGTAAAGTATCAACAGAATTGATGAACGTCCTGCCGTGGGTGACGGGTACGATCCTGGCTGGTGTTTTGCCATTGCTCTTTACGCGCATTGCCAATCAGCAGGGTGATGAACAGCAGTCTACTCCTATTACCTCCATGCTGAAGCTGCGGCAGGCGCGTCTGGGCGTTAACGGCTGTATTATTTCCGGGATTGTGCTGGGGTCTTTGTATGGCCTGATGCCGCTGTATCTCAACCATCAAGGGGTGAGCAACGCCAGCATTGGTTTCTGGATGGCGGTTCTGGTTAGCGCCGGTATTCTGGGGCAATGGCCGATTGGCCGCCTGGCAGACAAGCTGGGACGCCTGCTGGTTTTACGCGTCCAGGTCTTCGTGGTTATCGTCGGAAGTATCGCCATGCTGAATCAGGCGGCGATGGCGCCTGCGTTGTTTATGTTGGGTGCGGCAGGTTTTACACTCTATCCGGTGGCGATGGCCTGGGCCTGTGAAAAGGTTGAACATCATCAGCTGGTCGCCATGAATCAGGCATTGTTATTAAGCTATACCGTTGGCAGCCTGCTGGGTCCTTCATTCACCGCCATGCTGATGCAGAATTATTCCGATAATCTGTTATTCATTATGATTGCCAGCGTATCGTTTATTTATCTGCTGATGTTGTTGCGTAGCGCCAGACATACGCCGACTCCGGTGGCTCACGTATAAAGCGCGCCAGACGGTATGCAAGGCAAAATGTTTGCATACCGTGACTCATTTTCCCATTGCGGGTATGCCGGAAGTTGCGAGGTATTCGCATGCTTTCAGCGTGCAGTGAAGCTGCGCCTGACTGGTCATACTCGTCAGCTGTTGTAAATGCTCCCCTTCATCCAGCCAGCAAACCAGTTTTTGAATCATTTCAATATGTCGGGTGCTGCTGGCAGCCGCCAGGACAATAATTAACCGCACATCTGGATGCCCTGGAAAAGGCACCGCCTCTTTCAGACACAAGAGCGACAGATGTGTCTCACTGCTTATCACTCCTTCTTCCGGACGAGCGTGCGGCAGGGCAAACTCAGGGCTTAAGATGTACCACGGACCCAGTTGTTCTGTTTCACGGATGATTGCCTGAGCGTAGGCGGACGTAATCGCGCCCAGTTCTTCCAAAGGCTGGCAAGCCAGCGTCACGGCCTCCTGCCAGGAGTGGCATTGTTCACGAAACTGACAGGCAGAAAATAGCGCAGATGTCATTGTGTTCTCCTTATTTCAGAGCAGCAGACCGCATTGCGGTCTGCCAACCCGAACTATCTGAGGGCTTCAAAGAGTGCGGTCGCCGAAATACCGTATTTCTCTTTCAACTGGCGGCTATTGCCTGATTCCGTATACGTGTCTTGTGTCCCTAGCCGGATTAATCTCGTGGTTAATCCTTCCTCCGCCAATACTTCAGCAACCTGTCCGCCAAGCCCACCGGTGATCGTGTGATTTTCAATCGTTGCGATCTGCGGGCAGTTGGCAATCAGTTGCAGAAAGCGCTGGCGGTTAAACGGTTTTAGCATGGCGACGTGAATCAGCTTGCCACGTTTTCCCTGGGCGCACAGTTGCACATAACCTGCGCTTGCCTGCTCCAGAACGGTCCCTTCATAGAGAATGGAGAAGTCATTGCCTGAGTCCTCCACGGCGGCGATATCGGTCACTCGCGGAACGGTAGATTTATCGCGCACGGGCATCGGTTCTCGGGCTACGCGAATATAGACCGGACCGGGAATGTTTACTGCTTGTTCAAATGCGGCCTCAACTTCTTCAGCGTCGGCAGGCGTTAGAATTGTGAGCCCCGGCAGTACGCGCGTCAGGGCCAGATCTTCCAGCGCATGATGCGATGCGCCGTCAGGTCCATCATCCATTCCTGGGTGGCTACCAACTAATTTAATGTTAGCTTTGGCGTAGCATGCCTGGCGCAGTTGAGTCCATGCGGTGCCTGTCACAAACATCGCAAAGTTAACGTAGAACGGAATATTTCCTTCCAACGCCTGGCCAGTGGCAAAGCTCATTGCCGATCCTTCCGCAATACCCATTTCAAAGAAAGCGTCTGGATAGACGGCCTGGAACTGGTCAGTGCGGGTGGAGCTGGCTAAATCACTATCAATGGCGACAATGGGATAGCCGTTTTTTTTCAGGGCAATGAGTGCGTTACCAATTTCATCACGTGGGGCTTTCATCACTGCAACTCCTCCATAGCCTGCTGATATTGTTCGGTGGTTGGGGTTTTTGAATGCCAGTCACCGTTGTTTTCCATATAGCTAACGCCACTGCCTTTGGTGGTATGCGCAATAATCGCCACGGGTTTACCTTTCAGATGACGCGAAAGCATCAGCGTGTCGGCAACCTGATGCATATCGTTACCGTTATGGAGTTCGAGTACGTGCCAACCGAAAAGACGCACTTTGTCGGCCAGAGGTTCCAGATTCACCATCTGATTAACGGGGTCGTGGGAGGAAAAACCGTTGTAGTCGATAATCGCCACCAGGTTATCCATCTTCATATGGCCTGCCTGTTGTAGCGTTTCCCAGATTTGCCCTTCGTGCATTTCGCCATCGCCAATGATGGCGAAAACGCGCTGTGATTCCCCCCGCTGTTTTTTGGCCGCCGCCATACCAAAGGCAATGGATAATCCCTGGCCCAGCAGGCCGGTTGTTGCATCGACTTCGGGCAGAGATTTGATGCTAGGGTGCCCCTGTAAACGTGAGTTAATTTGTCGAAAAGTATTAAATTCGCTGCGCTCAATTTTGCCTTTTTGATGCAGCATGGCGTACTGAGCAGCAACCGCATGACCTTTGCTCATGACCACGCGAGCGCGAGGGGCGCAGGAGAAGTCCACCTCTTGATCGTAAATCCAGGTCAGAATGTCGATGATGGACAATGCACCGCCAGGATGGCCAATGCCTGATTCATAAATCATGGTGACAATATCCCGGCGAGCAGCCAGCGCATGGGATTTCAATTCGTCAATATTCATGTTCATTCCTTATCAGGGCAACATTTTGCCGATGTAATAAACCACTAAGCCGAGGGCGACAAAATCTGTCTCCGGGAAGCTAGTACCGGACAATCCCACCGATTCCATGATGGGATAGATGAGTGCCGGGCCAATACCAATTAATATGCCAGTGACAAAGCTACCGGCGATGGCCCCTTTCCAGCCTCCTGACGCGTTACCGAAGACGGCGGCGGTAGCACCAATGAAGAAGTAGGGGATGGCGACGGGGATAATGACCGTTTGCCCAATTGATGCGAGTACCCCCATAACTACCAATCCACCCACAAAGGAAGAGATGAAACCTAAAACGGTGGCGGTTGGGGCATACGGAAAGACGACTGGGCAATCCAGTGCGGGTTTGGCGTTCGGGATAAATTTTTCAGAGATGCCCAGAAATGCCGGGACTATTTCTGACAACAGCAAGCGAACGCCGGTGATGATGATATAAAGCGATGCGGTAAACGTGAGTGACTGGAATAGCGGATAAACCAGCCAATGCATTCCACCGGCGGCGGCCGTTACCGCTTCTTCGCCTGCGGCAAGCGCCGCGATGTAATAGAAAATACTGACTGAGATGGACACGGAGACGATGTAGTCTTTAAAAATCCCCAACCATCCGGGAAGATTTAGCTTTTCTGTTGACTGCTTAGGATCGCCCACTTTCGAACCGATCCATCCCGATAGCGCGTAGGCCAGAGTAACGTAATGACCCATCGCAATTTCATCATTACCGGTAATCTTACGCATCCACGGCTGGGCGATAGCTGGATAGACACAGGCCGCAAGCCCCAGCAGTATGGAGCCGGCGATGATTGTTGTTACATCGCTGTAGCCAAGCGCCTTAAGCGTAACGGTTAAGAGGGCAGACAGATACAGATTATGTTGACCCGTCAGGAAGATGTATTTGAACGGTGTTACGCGGGCAAAAAACAAGTTCCAGCCGAAACCAACGACCATGATGAGTGAAACGCACATGGCAAACTTGGTTTGTGCCAGCCCTGTTAACGCTTCGGCTAACGGCATCACACCTTTCAGACCGAATCCATCACTGAATAAGGTCTGAAAATTACCTAAGGATGTCACCGCAATCCCTGCTCCGCCGGCAAATACCAGAAATCCGACGATGGTTTTAAAGGTACCAGAAAGCACTTTTTCGATGGGCTTACGCTGGATAAGCAAACCAATTAGCGCAATAAAGCCAACTAAAAGTGGGGTTACACCCAAAATGTCGAATACAATGAACTTTAGGAGATCCATATTTCCCCCGGAGAGGTTAGTTGTTTTGAACAACGCTGGTGAGCGCAGATTCCATTTCTTCGCTGTTCATCAGATCGGTGATACCGATTGCTCTGAACCCGGCGGCTTCTACCTCATCGGTCAGGTCGCTCATGGTGATCACGAAGTCGATGTTTTGCCAGGTTCGTAGCCCTGACAGGACATCGTGTTCAAGATCGATATCCCAGCCATGTTTATCGATGACTTTTTGGGCTTTGATTTTCAGCATTAGCGAACTGCCCATACCGGTACGACAGACGATCAGACCTTTCATTAGACGTTCTCCTGTTTGTAAAAATAATTATTTTTAATTATCATTGGTGCGATAAAAATTATTATCGCAAAGCCGGGCAAAGTATGTGACAGCATTTGCATTTTGTGCAAAAAGGCGAAAAATGAGTCAGATAGATACTAATTTATTGATTAACATAAGAAATGGGGCTTCAGAGCTGAGTCCGATCCTGGAAAAGGTAGGGCGTTTTATCACTGAAAATCCTGATTTTGTGATGCGGCATACGATAACCGAGCTGGCCGATTCTATTGATACCAGTGAGGGGAGCATCACTCGTTTTTGCCGTGCCTTTGGTTTTAAGGGGTTTTCTGATTTCAGAACGGCTCTTGCACTGGAGCAAGGAGCTGCACGGCCGAATGAAGGAGGAAGTGAGGAGACGGCGGCGGTACTGGCAAGCGTTTGTGACAGCAATGCCATCATCGACAGCAAAGAGTTGCAGGCGGTTGCGACCTGGTTAAATCAGCTCAGTAATATTGCAATTTATGCGGTAGGTACTGCGGTGCCGGTGGCGTTATTCCTGCAAATCAATCTGGTGCAGATGGGGAAAATAGCCAGTTATATCGACCGATTTTATCCGGCGGCTATCTCTCCGTTGGCGGACAGCCAAAAAACAGGGATTATCGTTATTCATACAGAACAAGTCTCTACCGATATGATGCAGTCGCTGACGCTAGCGAAGGAACAAGGCATAAAAATTCTCTCGTTAACTCGCGGATCGTTTGCGCCATTAAATCGGCTTTCTGACTGGAATTTGCAGGCGGCGGTTGCATTACAGGGGGAAGGTGAGTCTGGTTTTGCTGAAATTGCTGGTGCGATGATGGTGGCGGATCGCATACTCAGTGCTCTGGAAGAGCAGGATGAGCGTTACGTGCAGTGCCGTAAAGCACACCAGAAACGTATTTTCTCTATTGAAAGCGTGACCAATAAACTTTCAGAATATTTTATGTCGTAGGCATCGAACGTTGGCGTCGCGCTACTCAAGCAGAGCGCTGCGACGCCGTGGTCGTCATACCTTAGTACATTACTTTATGACCATACTGCTCAAGAATGCCTTTCACGCGCTCCATGGTCTCTTTCTTCGGTGGCTTAACACCGTCAAGTTTGTACTCTTCACCCATTGCCACCCATTTGTGTTTGCCCAGCTCATGGTATGGCAGCAGTTCGATTTTCTCTACGTTGCCCATATCGCGGGTAAACTCGCCCAGGCGGTGCGCGGAGTCGTCATCGTCAGACCAGCCAGGCACAACGACGTAGCGGATCCACACCTTGATGTCTTTATTGGACAGGTAACGTGCAAACTCAAGCGTGCGATGGTTAGATACGCCCACCAGATTCTGATGGATTTCATCATTCATCTGTTTGAGATCGAGCATCACCAGGTCGGTGACTTCCAGCAATTCATCGATCACCGGATCGTAGCGGCGAACAAAACCGTTGGTATCCAGACAGGTATGAATACCTTCTTTTTTACAGGCACGAAACCAGTCGCGTACAAATTCAGCTTGCAGGATAGCTTCGCCACCGGACGCTGTCACACCGCCACCGGAGGCGTTCATAAAGTGGCGGTAGGTCACGACCTCTTTCATTAACTCGTCGACGGTGACTTCTTTGCCGCCGTGCGTATCCCATGTGTCACGGTTATGACAATACAGGCAGCGCATCAGGCAGCCCTGGAAGAAGGTAATAAAACGGATGCCCGGGCCATCAACAGTGCCACAGGATTCAAAGGAGTGAATGCGACCAATAACTGACATTGCGGTGTTTCTCCAGGTGTGGCCCATCCGGGGCCAGTGTTAGTGCACAGTTATTAACTGTGTCGAGTCTGTTTTGGCTGCTATCCATAAGTATAGATAGCTGACAAAGCAGGCTATTAAAAAGGCCCCACTTACGTGGAGCCTTTATTGTACGCTTTTTAAAGTACGATTTCAGTCAAAACCAATTACATGGTCTGAGTGAAGGTACGAGTAATAACGTCCTGCTGCTGTTCTTTAGTCAGGGAGTTAAAACGTACTGCGTAGCCAGAAACACGGATGGTCAGCTGCGGATATTTTTCCGGATGTTCCATCGCATCCAGCAGCATTTCACGGTTCATGACGTTCACGTTCAGGTGCTGACCACCTTCGATGGACGCTTCGTGGTGGAAGTAACCATCCATCAGACCAGCCAGGTTGGTCTTACGAACTTCGTCGTCTTTACCCAGTGCGTTCGGAACGATAGAGAAGGTGTAAGAGATACCATCTTTAGCGTAAGCAAACGGCAGTTTAGCAACGGAGGTCAGAGAGGCAACAGCACCTTTCTGGTCACGACCGTGCATTGGGTTAGCACCCGGTCCGAACGGCGCGCCAGCACGACGACCATCTGGGGTGTTACCGGTTTTCTTACCATAAACCACGTTAGAGGTGATGGTCAGAACAGACTGAGTCGGGATAGCGTTACGATAAGTAGTCAGTTTCTGAATTTTCTTCATGAAACGTTCTACCAGGTCAACCGCCATGTCATCAACGCGAGAGTCGTTGTTACCAAACTGCGGGTATTCGCCTTCGATTTCGAAGTCGACAGCCAGACCGTCTTCGTCACGAATCGGTTTAACTTTCGCATATTTGATTGCAGACAGGGAGTCAGCAGCAACGGACAGACCAGCGATACCACACGCCATGGTGCGGATAACGTCACGGTCGTGCAGCGCCATCAGAGAGGCTTCGTAGCTGTACTTGTCGTGCATGTAGTGGATAACGTTCAGTGCAGTGACGTACTGTTTAGCCAGCCAGTCCATGAAGTGATCCATGCGCTCCATAACTTCGTCGAAGTTCAGAACGTCGCCTTTGATCGGTTCAGATTTAGGACCAACCTGCATTTTCAGTTTTTCATCAACGCCGCCGTTGATTGCGTACAGCATGGTTTTCGCCAGGTTTGCACGCGCACCGAAGAACTGCATTTGTTTACCAACAACCATCGGGCTTACGCAGCAAGCGATAGCGTAGTCGTCGTTGTTGAAGTCCGGACGCATCAGGTCATCGTTCTCGTACTGCAGAGAAGAGGTGTCGATGGACACTTTAGCGGCGAATTTCTTGAAGTTCAGAGGCAGTTTTTCAGACCACAGAACGGTGATGTTCGGCTCCGGAGAAGGACCCATGGTGTACAGGGTATTCAGGAAGCGGAAGCTGTTTTTGGTAACCAGAGTACGGCCATCAACGCCCATACCACCGATAGATTCAGTTGCCCAAATCGGGTCACCGGAGAACAGTTCATCATATTCAGGGGTACGCAGGAAACGAACCATACGCAGTTTCATGACCAGGTGGTCAATCATTTCCTGAGCGTCTTGCTCGGTGATTTTGCCTGCTTTGATATCACGTTCGATGTAGGCATCCAGGAAGGTGGATACGCGACCGAAGGACATTGCTGCGCCGTTCTGAGATTTAACTGCGGCCAGGTAGCCGAAGTAAGTCCACTGGATAGCTTCCTGAGCGTTGGTTGCCGGACCAGAGATATCGCAGCCATATTTAGCAGCCATTTCTTTGATCTGACCCAGTGCGCGGTGCTGTTCAGCAATTTCTTCACGCAGACGGATAGTGGCTTCCAGGTTTACGCCGTTTTCCAGATCGGACTGCAGAGAGACGAACTGAGCGTATTTGTCTTTCATCAGGTAGTCGATACCGTACAGCGCAACGCGACGGTAGTCACCGATGATACGGCCACGGCCATAGGCATCTGGCAGACCAGTCAGAACACCGGATTTACGGCAGTTCAGAATGTCTTTGGTGTAAACATCGAATACGCCCTGGTTGTGGGTTTTGCGGTATTCGGTGAAGATTTTTTTCAGCATCGGGTCCAGTTCGCGATTGTACGCTTTGCAGGAACCTTCAACCATTTTGATGCCGCCAAACGGAATGATCGCACGTTTCAGCGGAGCTTCAGTCTGCAGACCAACAATTTTCTCGAGCGCTTTGTTGATGTAGCCAGCGTCGTGAGAAGTGATGGTAGAAGCAACGGAGGTGTCAAAGTCAACAGGCGCGTGAGTGCGGTTTTCCTGTTTAACGCCTTCCATCACGCTGTCCCACAGTGCAGTGGTCGCATCAGTTGCGCCAGCCAGGAAGGACTCGTCACCCTCATACGGAGTGTAGTTTTTCTGAATGAAGTCACGGACGTTTACTTCATTCTGCCAATCACCTTTGGTAAAACCTTCCCAGGCTGTGGCTAACTTTTCATTAAGCTCGGACATGTAACACCTACCTTCTTAAGTGGATTTTTTATTTACTGCGTGTAATGGGCATCATCAGATTAATGATGATCGTTACCACGCAGATAAATGACCCAGTATGTCAACCCGACCAACAAACCGCCGCCGATAATGTTGCCGATCGTAACCGGAATCAGGTTATCGGTGATGAAATTCATCACGGTCAGGTGAGAAAAATTCTCCGGAGAAGACCCAACAGCGGTCCAGAATTCCGGGGTGGCGAAATCGCGAATTACAATACCCATAGGGATCATAAACATGTTTGCGATACTGTGCTCAAAACCGCTGGCAACAAACATTGCGACCGGTAATACCATGATAAACGCTTTGTCCATCAGGCTGCGACCCGAATAGCTCATCCATACTGCCAGACACACCATCAGGTTCGCCAGGATGCCAAGACTTACCGCCTCAACAAAAGTATGGTGCACTTTGTGGTCGGCTGTTTGCAGGACGTTGAGACCCCACGCGCCGTTAGCGGTCATATACTCGCCAGAAAGCCACATGAGTAACACGAAGATCAGGGCGCCAATCAGGTTGCCGACATAAACGTTAAGCCAGTTTTTAGCCAATTGGCCCCAGGTGATGCGACCACTGGCTTTCGCTACGACAATCAGTACGGTTGAGGTGAAGAGGTCTGCACCGCAGACAACGCAGAGAATCAGCCCCAGGGAAAAGCAGATACCACCTACTAGCTTCGCCATGCCGAAAGGCATTGTGCCGGTACCGGTTGTGGCGGTGATATAGAAAACAAAGGCAATTGAAATGAATACACCGGCAGTAATTGCCAGATAGAACGTCTTAAGCGGATGTTTCGTTGCTTTATAGACGCCTGCTTCTTCGGCAACTTTGGCCATTGCAGCAGGAAGAATAAGATCAAAAGGGTTGTCAGCTTTCACACTAACTCTCTCTTTATTAAGTCGGCGACGAGATACTAACAAAGCATTATAGATGAGAATTTGATATAGATCATATCTCGCCTGGCTTATAGGCCCGTAAGGCGCATGGTTTTTATGCGATTACGGTGTAACTTGTTGATTATCCAAATAAAAATAAATTTTAAAAATTATAAAGTGAGTTGAATTTTTTCTTTCTGTCTCCTCTGGGGCGGTTAATTAAAATGGAGTAATTGAGATAAAAAACCACATTAATAAGCTAATTTTCTTAATATCAACTACTAATATTTAACCTTGTTTTTACATTTATTTTTTGATTTGACCAAAATAAAAAACAGGGCGCATTAAGCGCCCCGTAATATAGCCCAGACAATACCTTTAGCCTACTCAGCGCAGGCTGATTGTCACTATTTTGACCAATGTGCTGCTTTCGCGCGCTGCAGTTTTTCGTAAGCTTTCAGCAGAGACTGATGCGCCGGGAAAGCCTGCAGATCGTTATCAACAGTTTGAAGCCCGTAGAACGGCGCTTCGCCACTTAATGCTGCACTTGCGGCTTCAACCGCCTCGGCACCGTACATGCGAACAAACGCGTTCAGATATTGTAGCGGCTGACGATCTTCTTCCTGAGATAGCAACAGCAGCGTTTGCAGACAGCGGTAGTAGTTGGCACGTTCAGCGCTAAAGACAGAGGCGTTGAATTCCATCGTCCATTCTGTCCAGACCAGCGCCTGCTCCAGGTCGCCGCCGGCCAGCGCCAGCATCACTTTAAGCTCGCCAATGCGCAGGGTGTACCAACCGTTATCCGCACCGGTTGCCAGACCGAGCAGCTCGCGTACGCGGGTGAAGTCGTCAAAGCCTTCTTCATCCAGTTGTTCGATCAGATTGAGATAGTCTTCTTTATCCCATTCACTGCCCGGAAGCGAGAGAATAGTGTCACGCAGATGGGCGCCCATGGCGTTGTTGGCTAACCACAGATCTTCAGCCGGATAGATGTCAGACATTCCCGGAACAATAATGCGGCACGCGTAAACGCTCAGGTGCTCGTAGTCGGCGATATACACTTCTTTATCTTCAGCATTGAAGATGGCCATCAGGGTGGCGAACTCTTCTTCGGTGGTACCGGAGAAATTCCAGTCAACGAACGGATAGTCAGCATCCTGCTTGAACAGATCCCAGGAGATCAGGCCGCTGGAATCGATGAAGTGGGTTTCAAGGTTAGTGTGTTCAGCCACTTCTTCGTCGTCAAAGGTTGGTGGGGTGAAGACATCAAGATCTTTCAGACCACGGCCCTGCAGCAGTTCAGTGACAGTACGCTCCAGCGCAACGCCGAAATCCGGGTGCGCACCGAAGGAGGCAAAGCAGGTACCATTGGCCGGGTTGAACAGGACAACGCAAATCACCGGATACTTGCCGCCCAGGGAGCCATCGTAGGCGAAAATTGGGAAACCTTCCGCTTCCAGTTTGGCGATGGACTCCACCACTGCCGGGTAGCGCGCCATGACTTCGGCCGGGATTTCCGGCAGGCTGATGCTTTCCGCAATAATACGGTTCTTCACATGACGCTCAAAGACTTCAGACAGGCCCTGAACGCGCGCTTCGTTTCGGGTGTTACCCGCAGACATGCCGTTAGAAACGTACAGGTTGCCAATAATGTTCATCGGAATATAGACGGTCTGGTTATCCGACTGACGGGTAAACGGTAGGCCGCAGACCCCACGTTCTTCATTACCGGATTGCAGATCGATAAGCATGCTGCCAGTCAGTTCGTTGTCTGGATCGTAAAACGCACGCAGACGAGCATCCAGTAGACCTTCAGGTACGTCGTCTTCTTCAGTCAACGGGAACCATTTTTCGTTCGGATAATGCACGAATGGGCCGTTGGCGATGGTTTCACCCAGCCAGAAATCCGCAAAGAAATAGTTAGTCGACAGACGCTCAAAATATTCGCCCAGCGCGGAAGCCAGCGCCGCTTTTTTCGTCGCACCTTTACCGTTGGTGAAGCACAGCGCGCATTCTTTGTCGCGAATATGTACAGACCAGACGTTAGGGACGGGATTCAACCACGAGGCTTCTTCAATTTGAAAACCAAGGTCGAGCAATTTTTGCTGGAAGCGAGCGATGGAGTCTTCCAGAGCGGCATCTTTGCCGGGGATAAATGTTTGCGTCATGAAAATCACTTTTGTCGTACGGAAAGCGCGCAATGATACGGGTTTTAAATGAATGGCGCTATCGTCGCCGGAGTTCAGACGTAAATAAAAGTATTAGCTATGCTTTCCTACAGCCAACCACGTTTAGAGCATAATAATGAAAGCTTTCGATTTACACCGAATGGTACTGGATAAGGTGCCCATAGATTTTCTGGGAGAAGTTGCTTTGCGCAGCCTCTATACCTTTATATTGGTTTTTCTGTTTTTAAAAATCACCGGACGTCGCGGCGTACGCCAGATGTCGCTTTTTGAAGTGCTGATTATCCTTACGCTGGGGTCTGCGGCGGGAGACGTGGCATTTTATGATGATGTCCCGATGCTGCCGGTGCTGGTGGTCTTTATTACGCTTGCCGTGCTGTATCGGCTGGTTATGTGGCTGATGGCGCATAGCGAGAAAATGGAGGATTTGCTGGAGGGCAAGCCCGTTGTGATCATTGAGGACGGCGAGCTGGCATGGTCGAAGCTCAATAGCGCCAATATGACGGAATTCGAATTCTTTATGGAATTGCGTTTGAACGGCGTGGAGCAATTGGGACAGGTGAGACTGGCCATCTTGGAGACAAATGGGCAAATCAGCGTCTATTTCTTTGCCGATGAAGACGTAAAGCCGGGGCTCAGTATTTTGCCTAAACGTTGTACACAGCGATTTAAAGTGATACCTGAGGCTGGGGACTATGCCTGTATACGGTGTAGTGAAGTGGTGCAAATGAACGCCGGAGATCATCAATTATGTCCACGCTGTGCAAATCCAGAATGGTCGAAGGCCAGTCGGGCAAAACGGGTCACCTGACAGCGAAAATCTCGGTTTTTACCCGTCAATCCGATAGATTCTGTTGTGTGACCAATGACACATTTTTACCCCGGCCAGTTTTACCCATTGCGGCGCGTGTCACTGAATGATAAAACCGATATCCACAGGAATAACTTATACCAATGTCTGTCACCGGATTATCGCCAATGACAGGATGTTGATTGGACAACAACACAACGTGGTGAGGGGAAATGGCTCAGGTCTTCAATTTTAGTTCAGGTCCGGCAATGTTACCGGCAGAAGTACTTAAACTGGCTCAACAGGATCTTCGCGACTGGAACGGTCTTGGCACGTCGGTGATGGAAATTAGCCACCGTGGCAAAGAATTCATCCAGGTCGCAGAGGAAGCGGAGCAGGATTTTCGCGATCTTCTCAGCATCCCCTCCAACTATAAAGTGTTGTTCTGCCATGGCGGTGGGCGCGGGCAGTTTGCGGGTATCCCGTTAAATATTCTGGGTGACAAAACCACGGCGGATTACGTTGATGCCGGTTATTGGGCCGCCAGCGCAATTAAAGAAGCGAAAAAATACTGTACGCCAAACGTTATCGACGCCAAAGTCACCGTTGACGGACTGCGTGCTGTTAAGCCAATGAGCGAATGGCAGCTTTCTGACAACGCGGCGTATTTGCACTATTGCCCGAATGAAACCATTGATGGCATTGCGATCGATGAAACGCCGAATTTTGCCAGCAATGTGGTGGTTACGGCGGATCTGTCCTCTACCATTCTTTCCGCACCGCTTGACGTGAGCCGTTATGGCGTAATTTATGCCGGGGCGCAGAAAAACATCGGCCCGGCCGGGCTGACCATTGTCATCGTACGTGAAGATTTGCTGGGTAAGGCTCATGTGTCATGCCCGTCAATCCTCGACTATACCGTGCTGAATGACAACGACTCCATGTTCAACACGCCGCCAACCTTTGCCTGGTATCTGTCTGGCCTGGTCTTTAAATGGCTGAAAGAGCAGGGCGGTGTTAA
Source organism: Citrobacter sp. KTE151 (assembly GCF_000398845.1). Lineage (NCBI taxonomy): Bacteria > Pseudomonadati > Pseudomonadota > Gammaproteobacteria > Enterobacterales > Enterobacteriaceae > Citrobacter > Citrobacter sp. KTE151. The sequence goes on from NZ_KB976063.1 coordinate 824,113, forward strand.
CGCGATGGATAAAATTAACCAGCAAAAAGCGGAACTGCTGTACGGCGTAATCGATAACAGCGATTTCTACCGTAACGACGTGGCAAAATCGAACCGTTCACGCATGAACGTACCGTTCCAGCTTGCTGACAGCGCACTGGATAAACTCTTCCTGGAAGAGTCTTTCGCTGCGGGTCTGCACGCGTTGAAAGGGCACCGTGTGGTCGGTGGTATGCGCGCGTCCATCTACAATGCAATGCCGCTAGAAGGTGTAAAAGCGCTGACCGATTTCATGGTCGATTTCGAGCGCCGCCGCGGTTAATCTGCTGTATTTTCATCCCCACAGCCAGTCTGTGGGGTTTTTATGTCTGTTTTTGAGAGTCGAGTTTCATGGAATCCCTGACGTTACAACCCATTGCGCGGGTGGATGGCACCATCAATCTGCCTGGATCCAAAAGTGTTTCTAACCGCGCTTTGCTGCTGGCTGCATTAGCAAATGGCACCACTGTCCTGACCAACCTGCTGGACAGCGATGATGTCCGCCATATGCTTAATGCTCTGAATGCGTTAGGAATTAGCTATACCCTTTCTGCCGACCGTACGCGTTGCGAGATTATCGGCAATGGCGGTGCGCTGCATGCCGAAGGCGCAGTAGAACTGTTCCTTGGCAATGCCGGAACCGCAATGCGCCCACTGGCCGCTGCGCTGTGTCTGGGCAGTAATGACATCGTGTTGACAGGCGAGCCGCGCATGAAAGAGCGCCCGATTGGCCATCTGGTTGATGCGATACGCCAGGGCGGAGCCAACATTGAATACCTGGAGCAGGAAAACTATCCGCCTTTACGTCTGCGCGGTGGCTTTACCGGAGGACAGGTTGAGGTAGACGGCAGCGTATCCAGCCAGTTCCTGACTGCGCTGCTGATGACTGCGCCACTGGCGCCGCAGGATACGACGATCGCCATTAAAGGCGAGCTGGTATCTAAACCTTACATTGATATCACACTGAACCTGATGAAAACGTTTGGTGTTGAAATTGAGAATCAGAACTACCAGCGCTTTGTTGTGCAGGGTCAGCAGCAGTATCAGTCACCGGGTGCATATCTGGTTGAAGGCGATGCTTCTTCCGCTTCCTATTTTCTCGCAGCGGGAGCCATTAAAGGCGGTACGGTAAAAGTCACCGGGATTGGCCGAAACAGTATGCAGGGTGATATCCGCTTCGCTGATGTGCTGGAAAAAATGGGCGCGGCCATTACCTGGGGCGATGACTTTATTGCCTGTACTCACGGTGAGCTGAACGCGGTAGACATGGATATGAACCATATTCCCGATGCGGCGATGACCATAGCCACGGCAGCGCTGTTCGCTAAAGGCACCACGACTTTACGTAACATCTATAACTGGCGCGTCAAAGAGACCGACCGCCTGTTCGCGATGGCGACCGAGTTGCGTAAAGTGGGCGCGATCGTTGAAGAGGGCGAAGACTATATTCGCGTTACACCACCGGCGACGTTACAGTTTGCGGAGATCGCGACCTACAACGATCACCGCATGGCGATGTGTTTCTCGCTGGTGGCGTTGTCTGACACGCCGGTGACCATTCTGGACCCTAAATGTACCGCCAAAACCTTCCCGGATTATTTCGAACAGCTGGCGCGTATTAGTACATCTGCCTGATCCTCACATCTGACGATCGCGCTCAGCATATTCGTGAGCGCATCGCTGCAGATAAAAAGTAAATCAGTGTCATCTTCCGGGCTGGTTTCTCGCCAGCCCGCTATAATTGCGCAATTCTTCCTCACATCGTTACAGACTAATCGGGTTTTTACACTCTGTGTTAACGATTATTAGCGTTGGCGCGTATAATGCGCGGCGTTCACGTTAACGTATGCCCGTTTAAGGAGAAAAAGATGACGGCAATTGCCCCGGTTATTACCATTGATGGCCCAAGTGGTGCAGGAAAAGGCACCTTGTGCAAGGCAATGGCGGAAGCATTGCAATGGCATCTGTTAGATTCAGGCGCGATCTACCGCGTACTGGCGCTCGCAGCGTTGCATCACCATGTCGATGTCACATCTGAAGATGCTCTGGTACCGCTTGCCTCACACCTGGATGTGCGTTTTATCTCAACGGACGGCAACCTGGAAGTCATTCTGGAAGGTGAAGATGTCAGCGGCGAAATCCGCACCCAGGAAGTAGCGAATGCCGCATCTCAGGTCGCTGCGTTTCCTCGTGTACGCGAAGCGCTGTTACGCCGCCAACGCGCGTTTCGTGAAGCGCCCGGCCTGATTGCCGACGGACGAGACATGGGGACCGTGGTGTTCCCGGATGCACCAGTGAAAATTTTCCTGGACGCCTCCTCGCAAGAACGTGCGCATAGACGTATGCTACAGTTGCAGGAAAAGGGCTTTAGTGTTAACTTTGAACGCCTTTTGGCCGAGATCGAAGAACGCGATTTCCGCGATCGTAACCGTGCTGTAGCGCCGCTGGTTCCCGCTGCTGATGCTTTAGTTTTGGATTCAACCCGATTAAGCATTGAGCAAGTGATTGAAAAAGCGTTACAATACGCGCGCCAAAAACTGGCACTCGCTTAAGTGCGACCGAATTTGCAGTACCCCCGTTGCAATGGATTGACAGCGGGTATGTTAAACAACCCCATCCGGCATGGAGCCAGGTGGACGTTAAATATGAAACCTGAAGATTAAACATGACTGAATCTTTTGCTCAACTGTTTGAAGAATCCTTAAAAGAAATCGAAACCCGTCCGGGTTCCATCGTTCGTGGTGTTGTTGTTGCTATCGACAAAGACGTAGTACTGGTTGACGCTGGTCTGAAATCTGAGTCCGCCATTCCGGCAGAGCAGTTCAAAAACGCCCAGGGCGAGTTGGAAATCCAGGTTGGTGACGAAGTTGACGTTGCTCTGGATGCAGTAGAAGACGGCTTCGGTGAAACCCTGCTGTCCCGTGAAAAAGCTAAACGTCACGAAGCTTGGATCACGCTGGAAAAAGCTTACGAAGAAGCTGCAACCGTTACTGGTGTTATCAATGGCAAAGTCAAGGGTGGCTTCACTGTTGAGCTGAATGGTATTCGCGCGTTCCTGCCGGGTTCCCTGGTAGACGTTCGTCCGGTCCGCGACACGCTGCACTTGGAAGGCAAAGAGCTTGAATTCAAAGTAATCAAGCTGGATCAGAAGCGTAACAACGTTGTTGTTTCCCGTCGTGCCGTTATCGAATCCGAAAACAGCGCAGAACGCGATCAGCTGCTGGAAAACCTGCAGGAAGGCATGGAAGTTAAAGGTATCGTTAAGAACCTCACTGACTACGGTGCATTCGTTGATCTGGGTGGCGTTGACGGCCTGCTGCACATCACCGACATGGCATGGAAACGCGTTAAGCATCCGAGCGAAATCGTAAACGTTGGCGACGAAATCACTGTTAAAGTGCTGAAGTTCGACCGCGAGCGTACTCGTGTATCTCTGGGCCTGAAACAGCTGGGCGAAGATCCATGGGTTGCTATCGCTAAGCGTTATCCGGAAGGTACCAAACTGACTGGTCGCGTGACCAACCTGACCGACTACGGCTGCTTCGTTGAAATCGAAGAAGGCGTTGAAGGCCTGGTTCACGTTTCCGAAATGGATTGGACCAACAAAAACATCCACCCGTCCAAAGTTGTTAACGTTGGCGATGTAGTGGAAGTTATGGTTCTGGATATCGACGAAGAACGTCGTCGTATCTCCCTGGGTCTGAAGCAGTGCAAAAACAACCCATGGCAGCAGTTCGCGGAAACCCACAACAAGGGCGACCGTGTTGAAGGTAAAATCAAGTCTATCACTGACTTCGGTATCTTCATCGGCCTGGACGGCGGCATCGACGGCCTGGTTCACCTGTCTGACATCTCCTGGAACGTTGCAGGCGAAGAAGCAGTTCGTGAATACAAAAAAGGCGACGAAATCGCAGCTGTTGTTCTGCAGGTTGACGCAGAGCGTGAGCGTATCTCTCTGGGCGTTAAACAGCTCGCAGAAGATCCGTTCAACAACTGGGTTGCACTGAACAAGAAAGGCGCAATCGTAAACGGTAAAGTCACTGCAGTTGATGCTAAAGGCGCAACCGTAGAACTGGCTGACGGCGTTGAAGGTTACCTGCGCGCTTCTGAAGCTTCCCGCGACCGCGTTGAAGATGCAACTCTGGTTCTGAGCGTAGGCGACGACGTTGAAGCTAAATTCACCGGCGTTGATCGTAAGAACCGCGCAATCAGCCTGTCTGTTCGTGCTAAAGACGAAGCTGATGAGAAAGATGCAATCGCAACTGTTAACAAACAGGAAGATGCTAACTTCTCTAACAACGCAATGGCTGAAGCTTTCAAAGCAGCTAAAGGCGAGTAATATCGAGTGCTCCTAAATCCTTTGTGCTGTTAACAGCACAAAGGGCGACGAGTAGCTTGACAGATTACAGGATTCGTCCTGTAATCAATGACAAAGGGCGGCTAAGGCCGCCCTTAATCAATGCAGCAGCTAATTATGCCTTTAAGGAACCGGAGGAATCATGACCAAGTCAGAATTGATTGAAAGACTTGCAACCCAGCAACCTCATATTCCCGCGAAAGCGGTTGAAGATGCAGTTAAAGAGATGCTGGAACATATGGCCTCGACTCTTGCGCAGGGCGAGCGTATTGAAATCCGCGGTTTCGGCAGTTTCTCTTTGCATTACCGCGCACCGCGCACCGGACGTAATCCGAAGACCGGCGATAAAGTGGACCTGGAAGGAAAATACGTTCCGCACTTTAAACCAGGTAAAGAACTGCGCGATCGCGCCAATATTTACGGTTAAGTTTTTAGCGAGACTTAACGCCGAGAAAAGCACCCGCATGGGTGCTTTTTTCATTTCTGCCAGCCCATCCTGGAATCTCCATCCCAGTTAATTTGCACGTTACAAGCGCCGCTAAATGTTAGCGGAATGCATACCGTATAACGCTAAATTGGCACCAGACAACCGTCGAACATTACTGCACACTTCCTGCTACAGGGAGGTGACTGATGAAAATAACAACGGTTAGTACGAGTGCATTATTCGGCATTCTCCCGCTTATGCTATTACCTGCGTTACCTGACATGCTGTGCATCGGCGTTATATTTGGTCTGGCAATTCTGCTCTGCCTTATTTCTCACAGCCCTGTACGTTTCGCCGGATTAACCCTGCTATTTTTTCTTTGGGGAGTTCTGGCTGCGAAAGATGCGCTGTGGGCCGGTAATACGCTGCCTGCAAAAAGCCAGCAGGCCATCGTGCGGATAACCGGAACCGATAATATGACAACGCACTACGGCCAGATCACGCATCTGCAGGGGAAGCGGGTATTTCCTGACATCGGAATTACTCTGTATGGGCAGTACCTACCCGGCAACGTTTGTGCGGGCCAGACATGGGCGATGACGTTGAAGGTTCGTGCTATACACGGTCAATTGAACGAGGGCGGGTTTGATAGCCAGCGTTACGCATTGGCGCAGCACCAGCTGCTGACGGGAAGATTTTTGCAGGCTTCGGTTATCACACAACAATGCAATTTACGTTCGCGGTATCTCTCCTCGTTGAAAAGCGCGCTCGCTGACTATCCCTGGCAGCAGGTTATACTGGGCCTGGGAATGGGGGAGCGCTTGTCCGTGTCACAAGTGGTGAAAACCATTATGCGTGATACCGGTACGGCCCATTTGATGGCTATCTCCGGGCTGCATATTGCATTTGCCGCACTTCTGGCTGCAGGATTAATTCGCGCGGGGCAATTTTTTATGCCAACCAGATGGATTTGCTGGCAGGTTCCGTTAGTTGGCGGAATCGTCTGCGCAACATTCTATGCCTGGTTAACGGGGCTACAGCCCCCGGCATTACGTACGGTTGTTGCGCTACTGGTCTGGGGTGGGCTAAAACTCAGCGGCAGGCAGTGGAGTGGATGGTCGGTGTGGATCTGCTGTCTGGCAGCCATTCTGGTGGTGGATCCTGTCGCCGTTCTTTCACAAAGTCTGTGGTTGTCTGCTTTTGCCGTTGCGGCGCTGCTGTTCTGGTATCAATGGGTTCCGATGCCGGATTGGCCGCTGTCGCGCGTTGGACGCCAATTTCTGGCGCTTGCTCATTTGCAATTGGGAATTACACTCCTGCTTCTGCCTGTGCAAATCGCGATATTTCACGGTTTTAGCCTGACCTCATTTCTGGCGAATTTGTTTGCTGTACCGCTGGTTACGTTTATTTCCGTACCATTGATATTAGCAGGCATGATCGTCCATTTAACCGGGTTAGCGATGGTTGAATCGAACCTATGGTATTTAGCGGATCGCTCCCTCGCGCTATTATTTTGGGGGCTCAGGAGCCTGCCTGAAGGGTGGATCAATATTGATGCACGTTGGCAATGGCTTGCATTTGTACCCGGACTCCTGCTCATCGCATATCGGCTGAACGCGTGGCGAACTATACCGGTAGTTTGCGTCACTTTGCTCCTTTTACTGAGCGCCCCGTTCTGGCGAACGCCACGTACTGATGTCTGGCAAGTGCATATGCTGGACGTCGGGCAGGGGTTGGCGATGGTCATTTCGCGCAATGGGAAAGTGATTCTTTACGATACCGGTCTGGCATGGCCTGAAGGCGATAGCGCGCAACAGTTGATTATTCCCTGGCTACGTTGGCACAACCTGGAGCCAGAAGGCGTTATTTTAAGCCATGAGCATATGGATCACCGGGGCGGGTTGCGTTCGCTGCAGCAAGCCTGGCCGTCTCTATGGATAAGAAGCCCATTAGGTTGGGAAGGGCATCTCCCGTGTTTACGCGGGGAGCGCTGGCAATGGCAAGGGTTAACCTTTAGTGCGCATTGGCCCGTGCGTGGAAATAAAGATCTGGGGAATAACCACTCCTGCGTGGTTAAGGTCGATGACGGGCATCAGAGTATTCTGCTGACCGGAGATATTGAGTCTCCCGTTGAACAAAAAATGCTCAGTCACTATTGGCAGCATCTGCAGTCTACGGTGATACAGGTTCCACATCATGGTAGCAATACCTCATCATCGCAGGCGCTGATTCAGCGGGTCGGCGGGCAGGCCGCGTTAGCCTCCGCATCCCGTTACAATGCCTGGCGTCTCCCGTCCAGGAAAGTGAAGCAACGTTATCGGCAACAAAATTATCAATGGCTGGATACACCCCACCAGGGGCAGATTACGCTGGATTTTTATCAAAAAAACTGGCGAATAAACAGCTTGCGAGATCAGATTTTACCTCGTTGGTATCATCAGTGGTTTGGCGTGTCGGAGGATAACGGGTAGAATATGCGGCTATTCTAACAAATGCTGGTTTTTTGAATGCATAACGATAAAGATCTCTCTACGTGGCAGACGTTTCGCCGACTATGGCCAACCATAGCGCCTTTTAAATCGGGTCTGATCGTGGCGGGTATAGCGTTAATCCTGAACGCGGCCAGCGATACCTTCATGCTATCGCTCCTTAAGCCATTACTGGATGATGGTTTTGGTAAAACGGATCGCTCTGTGCTGCTGTGGATGCCGCTGGTGGTCATTGGACTGATGGTAGTTCGTGGCTTAACCAGCTATGTCTCCAGCTACTGCATCTCATGGGTATCAGGCAAAGTGGTCATGACCATGCGTCGCCGCCTGTTTGGCCATATGATGGGCATGCCAGTCTCCTTTTTTGATAAACAGTCTACAGGTACGCTATTGTCACGTATTACCTATGATTCAGAGCAGGTCGCGTCATCGTCCTCCGGCGCGCTGATCACCGTGGTACGTGAAGGGGCCTCAATTATTGGCCTGTTTATCATGATGTTCTATTACAGCTGGCAGCTGTCATTGATCCTGATTGTGCTGGCACCGATTGTATCAGTGGCAATCCGTGTGGTTTCCAAGCGCTTTCGTAGCATCAGTAAAAATATGCAAAACACCATGGGTCAGGTTACGACCAGTGCCGAGCAGATGCTGAAAGGCCACAAAGAAGTTCTGATTTTTGGTGGTCAGGAAGTCGAAACTAAGCGCTTTGATAAAGTCAGCAATAAGATGCGTTTGCAGGGCATGAAGATGGTTTCCGCCTCTTCTATCTCCGATCCTATCATCCAGCTGATTGCGTCTCTGGCTCTGGCCTTCGTGTTGTATGCAGCCAGCTTCCCAAGCGTAATGGAAAACCTGACTGCAGGGACAATTACGGTTGTCTTCTCGTCAATGATCGCGCTGATGCGTCCGTTGAAATCGCTGACCAATGTCAACGCGCAGTTCCAGCGCGGTATGGCGGCCTGCCAAACCTTATTTACGATTCTGGATAGCGAGCAGGAAAAAGATGAAGGTACGCGCGAAATCGAACGCGCTACCGGCAATCTCGAGTTCCGCAACGTGACATTTACCTATCCGGGACGTGAAGTACCTGCGCTGCGCAACATCAACCTGAATATTCCAGCGGGGAAAACCGTTGCCCTGGTTGGCCGTTCGGGTTCCGGGAAATCCACCATCGCCAGCTTGATCACGCGCTTCTATGATATTGATGAAGGGCAGATTCTAATGGACGGACACGATCTACGTGAATATACCCTGGCATCCCTGCGCGATCAGGTCGCGTTGGTTTCGCAGAATGTGCACCTGTTTAACGATACGGTTGCCAACAACATCGCCTACGCGCGTACCGATTTGTACAGCCGTGAGCAGATCGAAAAAGCGGCGAAAATGGCTTACGCCATGGATTTCATCAATAAGATGGACAATGGCTTGGATACGGTGATTGGCGAAAACGGCGTCCTGCTTTCTGGTGGTCAGCGCCAGCGTATCGCAATTGCCCGCGCCTTGTTGCGTGACAGTCCGATTCTGATCCTTGATGAAGCAACGTCGGCACTCGATACCGAGTCTGAACGCGCAATTCAGGCTGCTCTGGATGAGCTTCAGAAAAACCGTACCTCCTTGGTGATTGCTCACCGCCTTTCTACCATTGAACAGGCGGATGAAATCATCGTGGTGGAAGACGGTATTATTGTTGAGCGTGGAACCCATAGCGAGCTGATTGAGCAGCGTGGGGTGTATGCACAATTACATAAAATGCAATTCGGTCAATGATCGCTCGAATCTGGTCTGGTGAGTCGCCGCTGTGGCGACTGTTACTCCCGCTCTCCTGGCTGTATGGCCTGGTGAGCGGGGGGATCCGCTTATGTTACAAGCTTGGGATTAAACGCGCGTGGCGTGCACCAGTCCCGGTTGTGGTGGTCGGAAACCTGACCGCGGGCGGCAATGGCAAAACACCTGTGGTGATTTGGCTGGTTGAACAACTGCGTCAACGTGGGATTCGCGTGGGCGTGGTGTCGCGTGGTTATGGCGGGAAAGCGGCTGCTTACCCGCTGTTACTGACCGCAGATACCACTACGGCAGAAGCGGGTGATGAACCTGTGCTGATCGCCCAACGTACCGGCGTGCCCGTAGCGGTATCCCCGGTAAGATCGGATGCGGTCAAAGCCATTTTGGCCCAACACGATGTGCAGATGATTGTGACGGACGATGGGCTACAGCACTACCGTCTGGCGCGAGATGTTGAAATCGTGGTTATTGACGGAGAACGTCGGTTTGGCAATGGCTGGTGGCTTCCCGCGGGTCCCATGCGGGAACGCGCAGGCCGGCTTAAATCGGTGGATGCGACTATCGTTAACGGTGGTGTTGCCCAGCCAGGGGAAATCCCTATGCGACTTGAACCGGGGCTGGCCGTTAATTTACGTACGGGTGAACGCCGCGATGTGTCGCAGCTGTCCAATATTGTCGCCATGGCGGGCATTGGCCATCCACCGCGTTTTTTTGCCACGCTGGAAGCATGCGGTGCCAGCGTGCAAAAAAGTATTGCGCTGGCAGACCATCAGTCTCTGACCTACAGTGACGTCAGTGCGTTTGCAGACGCCGGGCAAACGCTGGTGATGACGGAAAAAGATGCGGTTAAGTGCCGTGCATTTGCCGATGAAAACTGGTGGTATTTACCTGTTGACGCTCATTTGTCAGGCGATCGGCCTGATATGTTGCTGGATAGCTTAATCTCGCTGACTCGCTAACTGATTCACGCTGCGGCAGCGAATCATTTATGAGGCCATAAATGTCGTTGCCGCGTCTTTCTTTGACGGATGCCCGTCATCTTCACCTTGCCGCTCAAGGGCTGCTGAAAAAAACACGCCGTCGGGCAACCCCAGCAGATATTCTTGCTACCATTTCGCGCATGTCGTTATTGCAAATCGATACCATCAATATTGTGTCGCGCAGCCCTTACCTGGTGCTGTTTAGTCGGTTGGGTGATTATTCGCCCCAGTGGCTGGATGACGCATTGCAGCGGGGCGAACTGATGGAATACTGGGCGCACGAGGCCTGCTTTTTGCCGCGTAGCGACTTTATGCTGATACGTCACCGCATGCTGGCCCCGGAGAAAATGGGCTGGAAGTATAAAGCGGAGTGGATGAAAGAACATGCGCATGAGATTGAGCAGCTGCTCCAGCACATCCAGCATAACGGACCAGTACGCTCTGCCGATTTTGAGCATCTGCGCAAGGGGGCCAGCGGCTGGTGGGCATGGAAACCGCATAAGCGTCATCTTGAAGGCCTGTTCACCGCCGGGAAAGTGATGGTGGTGGAACGGCGTAATTTCCAGCGAGTGTATGATTTAACCCATCGCGTCATGCCGCACTGGGATGATGAACGCGACCGGCTTTCACAGGAAGAAGCTGAAAGCCTCATGCTGGATAACAGCGCCCGCAGTCTGGGGATTTTTCGCGAACAATGGCTGGCAGACTACTATCGCCTGAAGCGCCCGGCGCTAAAAAACTGGTGCAACGTACGTGCACAGCAGCAACAGATTATTCCTGTTGATGTCGAAGGGCTAGGAACCCTGTGGCTGCATAGCCACCTTCAGCCGCTGCTGGAGCAGGCATTGACGGGTAAATTAACGGCGACGCATAGCGCAGTATTATCACCCTTTGATCCGGTGGTCTGGGATCGTAAACGGGCAGAGCAGCTATTCGATTTTAGCTATCGGCTGGAATGTTACACGCCAGCACCGAAACGTCAGTATGGTTATTTCGTCTTGCCGCTGCTGCATCGTGGGCAGTTAGTTGGGCGGATGGATGCCAAAATGCACCGCAAAACGGGCGTACTGGAAGTGATTTCGCTGTGGTTACAGGATGGCGTCAAACCTGGGGTTACTCTGCAAAAAGGATTGTTTCAGGCGATTGATGATTTTGCCCGCTGGCAGCAGGCAACACGTGTGACGCTGGGACGCTATCCTGAAGGTTTATTTGCTGATGCGCGCCATGGTTGGGAAATAGACCCAGCACGGTAAGCGATTATGTTAATATTTACGGATTCACAATCCGGTCCATCTGGAGGAACTATGGATCATCGTCTGCTTGAAATCATTGCCTGCCCGGTATGCAATGGCAAACTCTGGTTTAACCAGGAAAAACAGGAACTGATTTGTAAACTGGATAACCTTGCTTTCCCACTGCGTGATGGCATTCCCGTGTTACTGGAAACCGAAGCTCGCGTTCTGACTGCTGATGAGAGTAAATCATGAGTTTTGTGGTCATTATTCCTGCGCGTTATGCGTCCACACGTTTGCCGGGCAAGCCGCTACTGGATATCAATGGCAAGCCGATGATCGTGCATGTGCTGGAGCGTGCGCGTGAATCTGGCGCTGAACGTATTATTGTTGCGACCGATCACGAAGATGTCGCTCGCGCGGTAGAAGCGGTGGGGGGGGAAGTATGCATGACCCGCGCCGATCACCAGTCCGGTACGGAGCGTCTGGCGGAAGTCGTCGAGAAATGTGGCTTTAGCGATGATACCGTTATTGTGAACGTACAGGGTGATGAGCCGATGATCCCGGCGGTCATTATTCGCCAGGTCGCTGAGAATCTGGCACAGCGCCAGGTCGGTATGGCGACCCTTGCTGCCCCGATTCACAGTGCGGAAGAGGCATTTAATCCGAATGCGGTGAAAGTCGTTCTGGACGCCGAAGGTTATGCGCTCTATTTTTCACGCGCGACCATTCCGTGGGATCGCGACCGTTTCGCTAAAAGCCTGGAAACGGTGGGTGACACCTTCCTGCGACATCTGGGTATTTACGGCTATCGCGCTGGTTTTATCCGCCGTTATGTTAACTGGCAGCCTAGCCCGCTTGAGCATATTGAAATGCTGGAGCAACTACGTGTGCTGTGGTACGGCGAAAAAATTCATGTTGCCGTCGCAAAAGAAGTACCCGGTACCGGCGTAGACACTGCCGAAGATCTTGAGCGCGTTCGCGCCGAAATGCGTTAGTTTTTCTCACGACACTCCCCCTGATGACGCGAATTTTTGGGAGGAGTGTCATATCGTTACGCTTTCCCGCCATTTTTCTTTTCATCAATTGATCTCATCCGGGTGACATCTGTCTGCACGACGCTCATTATGAAAGCAGTAGCATTTATGAGGGCAATCCGAAATGGAACAGTTGCGTGCCGAACTCAGTCATCTGTTGGGTGAAAAACTCAGTCGTATAGAATGCGTGAATGAAAAAGTGGATACGGCCCTGTGGTCACTGTACGACAGCCAGGGAAATCCGATGCCACTGATGGCGAGAAGTTTCACCACGCCGGGTATGGCGCAGCAGTTGGCATGGAAAACCTCCATGCTGGCGCGCAGTGGTACGGTGCGTATGCCCGTCATTTATGGGGTCTTAACCCACGAGGAACATCCCGGTCCTGATGTGCTACTGCTTGAGCGTTTACGTGGAGTGCCGGTGGAAGCGCCTGCCCGAACGCCCGAACGCTGGGAACATTTAAAAGATCAGATCGTAGAAGGTCTGCTGTCATGGCATCGGCAGGATAGTGCTGGCTGCGTGGGAATGGTGGATAACACGCAAGAGAATATCTGGCCATCCTGGTATCGTCAGCGGGTTGAGGTGCTGTGGACCACGTTAAATCAGTTCAACAATACCGGACTAACGATGCAGGACAAGCGGATCCTGTTTCGCACCCGTGAGTGCTTACCTACCTTATTTGCAGGATTCAATGATAACTGCGTGCTGATCCACGGTAATTTCAGTTTACGTAGCATGCTCAAAGACGCCCGTAGCGATCAGCTTCTGGCTATGGTGGGACCGGGGTTGATGCTGTGGGCGCCAAGGGAATATGAACTGTTCCGTTTGATGGATAATGCGCTGGCGGAAAGCCTGCTTTGGCAATACCTGCAGCGCGCGCCAGTGGCGGAGTCATTCATCTGGCGGCGCTGGTTGTATGTGTTATGGGATGAAGTGACGCAACTGGTCAACACCGGACGCTTTAATCGTTCCAACTTTGACCTGGCAACGAAATCATTGCTGCCGTGGCTCGCATGATAAACATGTGAACACCTTATCAGGCAACATTCCTGTCAATGTTCCGATCCTTTCAGCCACTGCCAGATGCGTCCCAGGGTTTCGTAACCAACGCGATCGCTGTGCATCAACCAAACGGGGGAGGGTATAGCGCGCTCCCACGGATTAAGCGGTGAATCAATTGCTAACTGATTGGCTGGCGCTGGCAGCGGATGCAAGCCGGCCTGCTGGAAGAAGATCATCGCCCGCGGTAAGTGGGAGGCAGAGGTTACCAGCAGGAACGGCGCATTGCCGATGGTCTTCTTTACCGCTGCGGCTTCTTCTTCGGTATCTTTGGGGTGATCCAGGGTGATGATTTCATCGGCTGGCACCCCCAGCGACTGCGCTACGCGGGCGCCAGCTTCTGCGGTACTGACGTTATTCGTCTTTGCGGCAGCGCCGGTAAAGATGAGCTTCGATCCCGGGTTTGCGCGCCATAGGCGAATACCTTCATTCAGACGTGGAAGGCTGTTGCTGATCAGATTTGAACTCGGCGCCCACTGCGGATTCCAGGTATACCCTCCGCCCAGCACCACAATATATTCCACTTTTTGCGAACCTTGCCACGTTGGATAACTGTCCTCAATCGGTTTCAACAGGCTGTCGGCGACGGGCTGTAAACTAAGGAGTAACAGTGCCAGCCAACTCAGGCTAATACACACTTTCCCTGTTTTTTGAAAGCGACTGAACCAGACCAGCGCCAGGCCAATACCCATCATAATTAGCATCAGTGGCAGCGGCAGCATCATACCGCCAATCACTTTCTTCAGCGTAAAAAGCATCCTTTTTGGTTCCTTTTTTAACCATACAGCAGGGGATCTGCAGGGATATTACACCAGGAAGGTTCATTCTCGGCGTGGGTGTGACAAAATAGCGGTTTTACTTAGTCACCCTAAAGCCAGTATGTGGAGAGCCCGATGCGGGACCGCAATTTTGATGACATTGCAGAGAAGTTTTCCCGTAACATTTACGGCACCACCAAAGGCCAATTGAGACAGGCTATCCTTTGGCAGGATCTGGATCGATTACTGGAAACGTTCGGTGAGCAAAAACTGCACATTCTGGATGCCGGTGGTGGTGAAGGGCAAACGGCCATCAAAATGGCGGAACGAGGACATTTCGTCACATTATGCGATCTGTCTGGCGAGATGATCGCCCGAGCGCAACAGGCGGCAGAGGCAAAAGGTGTGAGCGGGAACATGCATTTTATACAATGCGCCGCTCAGGATGTTGCTTCGCATTTGGAAAGCCCGGTTGATCTGATATTGTTTCATGCTGTGCTGGAGTGGGTGACAGATCCGGTCAGCGTGTTGCAGACTCTGTGGTCAGTATTGCGTCCTGGCGGCGCGCTGTCGTTAATGTTCTACAATGCTAACGGTCTGTTGATGCATAACATGGTCGCAGGGAACTTTGACTATGTGCAGGTGGGGATGCCGAAACGTAAAAAACGCACGCTTTCACCGGACTACCCGCGCGATCCGGGGCAGGTCTACCAGTGGCTGGACGAGATCGGTTGGCAGATAACCGGTAAAACGGGCGTCCGCGTGTTTCATGATTATCTGCGAGATAAACATAAACAGCATGACGACTTTGAAATGTTACTTGAGTTAGAAACGCGCTATTGCCGCCAGGAACCGTATATCAGCCTTGGGCGCTATATTCATGTCACCGCGATTAAAAGTTCGGCCCGAGCCGCAGATGCAAGGATAATTTATGAGTGAATTTTCCCAGACAGTCCCCGAACTGGTTGCCTGGGCCAGAAAAAATGACTTCTCCATCTCTCTGCCGGTAGACAGACTTTCGTTCCTGCTGGCGGTCGCGACCCTGAACGGTGAGCGACTTGACGGCGAGATGAGTGAAGGTGAGCTGGTGGATGCGTTCCGCCATGTGAGTGATGCGTTTGAGCAAACCAGCGAAACCATCGGCGTACGCGCCAACAACGCGATCAACGATATGGTGCGTCAACGTCTGCTGAACCGCTTTACCAGCGAGCAGGCGGAAGGCAACGCTATATATCGTTTAACGCCATTGGGAATTGGCATCACGGATTACTACATTCGTCAGCGTGAATTCTCTACGCTACGTCTTTCAATGCAGCTGTCGATTGTTGCAGGTGAACTAAAGCGCGCGGCGGATGCGGCAGCGGAAGGTGGCGATGAGTTCCACTGGCATCGCAACGTCTACGCGCCATTGAAATACTCGGTGGCGGAGATTTTTGACAGTATCGATCTGACCCAGCGCATCATGGATGAACAACAGCAGCAGGTAAAAGACGACATCGCACAGTTGCTTAATAAAGGCTGGCGGGCGGCGATCTCCAGCTGTGAACTGCTGCTCTCTGAAACGTCTGGTACGCTGCGTGAACTGCAGGATACGCTGGAAGCAGCGGGGGATAAGCTACAGGCTCACCTGTTACACATCCAGGACGCCACGATGACGCATGACGATTTGCATTTCGTCGATCGGCTGGTGTTTGACTTACAAAGTAAGCTCGACCGCATTATCAGTTGGGGTCAGCAGTCCATTGATTTATGGATCGGCTACGATCGTCATGTGCATAAGTTTATCCGTACCGCGATCGATATGGATAAAAACCGCGTCTTTGCCCAGCGTCTGCGCCAGTCCGTGCAGACATACTTTGACGATCCGTGGGCGCTAACCTATGCCAACGCCGATCGTCTGCTGGATATGCGTGACGAAGAGATGGTGCTGCGTGACGAAGAGGTCACCGGCGAGCTTCCGGAAGATCTGGAATATGAAGAATTTAACGAGATCCGTGAACAGTTGGCGGCGATCATCGAAGAACAGCTGGCTATCTACAAATCCAGACAAACACCACTGGATCTCGGTTTGGTCGTGCGCGAGTATCTGGCGCAATACCCACGTGCGCGTCATTTCGACGTCGCGCGTATTGTTATCGATCAGGCGGTACGTCTTGGCGTAGCGCAAGCAGACTTCACCGGACTGCCAGCCAAATGGCAGCCGATTAATGATTACGGAGCCAAGGTACAGGCGCATGTCATTGACAAATATTGAACAAGTGATGCCGGTAAAGCTGGCGCAGGCGCTGGCGAATCCGTTATTTCCGGCGCTGGACAGCGCCTTACGTTCGGGCCGCCATATCGGTCTGGATGAACTGGATAATCATGCCTTCCTGATGGATTTTCAGGAATATTTTGAAGAGTTTTACAGCCGCTATAACGTGGAATTGATCCGTGCGCCGGAAGGGTTCTTCTACCTTCGCCCGCGTTCAACGACGCTCATTCCCCGTTCGGTCCTGTCTGAACTGGACATGATGGTCGGTAAAATTCTTTGCTATCTCTATCTCAGCCCGGAACGCCTGGCGAATGAAGGGATTTTTACCCAGCAAGAGTTGTACGACGAGCTGCTAACGCTGGCTGATGAAGCGAAGCTGCTGAAACTGGTGAACAACCGTTCAACCGGTTCGGATGTTGATCGCCAGAAGCTACAGGAAAAAGTTCGTTCTTCGCTAAACCGTCTGCGCCGTTTAGGCATGGTGTGGTTTATGGGTCACGACAGCAGCAAATTCCGTATTACGGAATCAGTCTTCCGCTTTGGCGCGGACGTGCGCAGCGGTGACGATCCGCGCGAAGCGCAGCGTCGCTTAATTCGTGATGGCGAAGCGATGCCGGTCGAGAACCGCCTGCAGCTCAACGATGAGCCCGAAGAGAATCAGCCGGACAGTGGAGAAGAAGAATAATGATTGAACGCGGTAAATTTCGCTCACTTACGCTGATTAACTGGAATGGTTTTTTTGCCCGTACGTTCGACCTTGATGAACTGGTTACCACGCTGTCCGGCGGTAACGGTGCGGGTAAGTCCACCACCATGGCGGCATTTGTTACAGCGCTCATTCCGGACTTAACCCTGCTGCATTTCCGTAACACCACCGAAGCCGGTGCAACCAGTGGTTCACGTGATAAGGGCCTGCACGGTAAGTTGAAAGCGGGCGTCTGTTACTCAATGCTCGACGTCCTCAACTCGCGCCATCAGCGCGTGGTCGTGGGGGTGCGTCTGCAACAGGTTGCCGGTCGCGATCGTAAAGTGGATATCAAACCGTTTGCCATTCAGGGACTGCCGATGTCGGTGCAGCCAACCCAACTGGTGACGGAAACGCTGAATGAACGCCAGGCGCGCGTGCTGTCCCTCTCTGAGCTGAAAGAGAAGCTTGATGAGATGGAAGGCGTGCAGTTTAAACAG
Source organism: Citrobacter sp. KTE151 (assembly GCF_000398845.1). Lineage (NCBI taxonomy): Bacteria > Pseudomonadati > Pseudomonadota > Gammaproteobacteria > Enterobacterales > Enterobacteriaceae > Citrobacter > Citrobacter sp. KTE151. Next base: position 841,692 of record NZ_KB976063.1, read on the forward strand.
TTCAACTCAATCACCGATTATCACTCACTGATGTTCGATCTGGGCATCATCGCCCGTCGTCTGCGTTCCGCGTCTGACCGTAGTAAATTCTATCGTCTGATTGAAGCCTCGCTGTACGGCGGGATCTCCAGTGCCATTACCCGTTCACTGCGTGACTACCTGTTGCCGGAAAACAGCGGCGTACGTAAAGCCTTCCAGGATATGGAAGCTGCGCTGCGTGAAAACCGCATGACGCTGGAAGCGATTCGCGTAACTCAGTCTGACCGTGATCTGTTTAAGCATTTGATCAGCGAAGCGACCAACTATGTGGCCGCGGATTATATGCGTCACGCCAACGAACGTCGTATCCATCTTGATAAAGCGCTGGAATATCGTCGTGAGCTGCATACTTCACGTAAGCAGCTGGCCGCGGAGCAGTATAAGCACGTGGATATGGCGCGCGAACTGGGCGAGCATAACGGCGCGGAAGGCGATCTGGAAGCTGATTACCAGGCCGCGAGCGATCACCTGAATCTGGTGCAAACCGCGCTGCGTCAGCAGGAAAAAATTGAACGCTACGAAGCGGATCTCGAAGAACTGCAGGTCCGTCTCGAAGAACAAAATGAGGTGGTCGCGGAAGCCGTTGACCGCCAGGATGAAAACGAAGCCCGCGCAGAAGCCGCGGAACTGGAAGTGGATGAGCTGAAAAGCCAGCTTGCCGATTATCAGCAAGCGCTGGACGTCCAGCAAACGCGAGCCATCCAGTATACCCAGGCGATCCAGGCGCTGAATCGGGCGAAAGAGCTCTGCCACTTACCGGATCTGACCGCCGACAGCGCTGCTGAATGGCTGGAAACCTTCCAGGCTAAAGAGCAGGAAGCCACTGAAAAACTGCTGACGCTGGAACAAAAAATGAGCGTGGCGCAAACCGCGCACAGCCAGTTCGAACAGGCTTATCAGCTGGTGGCGGCTATCAATGGCCCGCTGGCGCGTGGTGAAGCCTGGAGCGTGGCGCGTGAACTGCTGCGGGAAGGCGTTGAACAGCGCCACCTGGCGGAACAGGTTCAGCCGTTGCGTATGCGACTCAGCGAACTGGAGCAGCGTCTGCGCGAACAGCAAGACGCCGAGCGTCTGCTGGCTGAATTCTGCAAGCGTCAGGGTAAACAGTTCGATATCGATGAGCTGGAAGCGCTGCACCAGGAGCTGGAAGCACGCATCGCCGCCTTGTCGGACAGCGTCTCTTCTGCCAGCGAACAGCGTATGACGTTGCGTCAGGAGCAGGAACAGCTGCAGTCTCGTATCCAGCATCTGATGAAACGTGCGCCTGTCTGGCTGGCCGCGCAGAATAGCCTGAATCAGCTTAGCGAGCAGTGTGGCGAAGAGTTTACCTCAAGCCAGGATGTGACCGAGTATCTGCAACAACTGCTGGAGCGCGAGCGTGAAGCCATTGTTGAGCGTGATGAAGTCGGTGCGCGCAAAAATGCAGTTGATGAAGAAATTGAACGTTTAAGTCAGCCGGGCGGGGCGGAAGATCAGCGTCTGAACGCGCTGGCGGAGCGCTTCGGTGGCGTTCTGCTGTCAGAAATCTATGACGACGTTAGCCTTGAAGATGCGCCGTACTTCTCTGCGCTGTACGGTCCTTCGCGTCATGCCATCGTGGTGCCGGATCTGTCGCTGATTACCGAGCAGCTTGAAGGGCTGACGGATTGTCCGGAAGATCTCTATTTCATCGAAGGGGATCCGCAGTCGTTTGATGACAGCGTTTTCAGCGTTGATGAGCTGGAAAAAGCGGTAGTGGTGAAAACCGCCGAGCGTCAGTGGCGTTATTCCCGCTTCCCGACGGTGCCGATTTTTGGCCGTGCAGCGCGCGAAAGCCGTATCGAAACCCTGCATGCCGAGCGTGAAGGGCTGTCTGAACGTTTCGCAACGCTCTCCTTTGACGTCCAGAAAACCCAGCGTCTGCATCAGGCGTTCAGTCGTTTCATTGGCAGTCATTTGTCGGTGGCGTTTGAAGCCGATCCGGAAGCGGAAATTCGCCAACTGAATGGCCGTCGCGTTGAACTGGAACGTGCGCTGAGCAATCATGAAAATGATAATCAGCAAAGCCGTATGCAGTTTGAGCAGGCGAAAGAGGGGGTCTCTGCTCTTAACCGCCTTCTCCCGCGTTTGAATCTGCTGGCGGATGACACGCTGGCCGATCGCGTGGACGAAATTCGTGAGCGCCTGGATGAAGCCCAGGAAGCAGCGCGTTTTGTACAGCAACATGGCAACCAGTTAGCCAAGCTGGAACCGATTGTTTCGGTCCTGCAAAATGACCCTGAGCAGTTTGAACAACTGAAGGAAGACTACGCGTATTCCCAACAGATGCAGCGCGATGCGCGTCAGCAAGCTTTTGCCCTGACCGAAGTGGTGCAGCGCCGGGCGCACTTTAGCTATTCCGACTCTGCTGAAATGCTTAGCGGCAACAGCGATCTGAACGAAAAACTGCGTGAGCGCCTGGAACAGGCGGAAGCCGAACGTACCCGCGCCCGTGAAGCGCTACGCAGTCACGCCGCACAGTTAAGCCAGTACAACCAGGTCATGGCGTCGCTGAAAAGCTCCTATGACACCAAAAAAGAGCTGCTTAACGATTTACAACGTGAACTGCAGGATATTGGCGTTCGTGCGGACAGCGGTGCCGAAGAGCGCGCGCGTATACGTCGTGATGAACTGCATGCGCAGCTCAGCAATAACCGTGCCCGCCGTAACCAACTGGAAAAAGCGTTGACCTTCTGCGAAGCGGAGATGGAAAACCTGACCCGCAGGTTGCGCAAGCTGGAACGTGATTATTTTGAAATGCGCGAGCAGGTGGTTACCGCGAAAGCCGGATGGTGTGCGGTGATGCGGATGGTGAAAGATAACGGCGTTGAACGCCGCCTACACCGTCGTGAGCTGGCGTATCTTTCCGGTGATGAACTGCGCTCGATGTCGGATAAGGCGCTCGGTGCGCTGCGCCTGGCGGTTGCGGATAACGAACACCTGCGCGATGTACTGCGCATGTCTGAAGATCCAAAACGCCCAGAGCGTAAAATTCAGTTCTTTGTCGCGGTTTATCAGCATCTGCGTGAACGTATTCGTCAGGATATCATCCGTACCGACGATCCGGTTGAAGCGATCGAACAGATGGAGATTGAGCTGAGCCGTCTGACGGAAGAATTAACGTCCCGCGAACAGAAACTGGCGATCAGCTCTCGCAGCGTGGCGAATATCATTCGTAAGACCATTCAGCGCGAACAGAACCGTATTCGCATGCTGAACCAGGGGCTGCAAAGCGTGTCGTTTGGCCAGGTAAACAGCGTTCGTCTGAACGTCAACGTACGCGAGACGCATGCTACCTTGCTGGACGTACTTTCCGAACAGCATGAGCAGCACCAGGATCTGTTTAACAGCAATCGTCTGACCTTCTCTGAAGCGCTGGCGAAGTTGTATCAGCGTCTGAATCCGCAGATTGATATGGGGCAACGTACGCCGCAAACCATTGGTGAAGAGCTGCTGGATTACCGTAACTATCTGGAAATGGAAGTTGAGGTTAACCGTGGCTCTGACGGCTGGCTGCGTGCTGAATCTGGCGCGCTGTCAACGGGTGAAGCGATCGGGACCGGGATGTCTATTCTGGTGATGGTTGTGCAAAGCTGGGAAGACGAAGGGCGTAGATTGCGCGGGAAAGATATTTCTCCTTGCCGTCTACTGTTCCTGGATGAAGCTGCGCGACTTGATGCACGCTCTATCGCGACCCTGTTTGAACTGTGCGAGCGTCTGCAAATGCAGCTGATTATCGCAGCCCCAGAAAACATTAGCCCGGAGAAAGGCACCACTTACAAACTGGTGCGTAAAGTCTTCCAGAACACCGAACACGTTCACGTGGTAGGTCTGCGCGGGTTTGCGCCTCAGCTACCTGAGCCGCTGCCTGGCACCGAAGATGCCTCCTCGCAGGCAAGCTAAATAAAAGGCGGCTAAATGGCCGCCTTCTTTTTTCCGGAAATTCTCAATAACTGGTGTAATTTCTTTAAACTTCTTTACATTAGGTTAGGCAAAAATTTTTTCATGTTTATATACTAAAGGTAAGCCTAACGCGTCACAGGCTTGCTCGTCATACTTCAGCTTGTATTGGCGTTTTACAGGTTCGGCCCCGCCAAAATAAGGGGAAGACATACGGCCTGGCTACTCAAAGTATGATAAAAAAACAGGGGGCAAGGGATGTTGCTTAATAAAATGTGTGGTCGTCGGCTGTCGGCAATTAGTTTGTGCCTGGCCGTAACATTCGCTCCACTGTTCAATGCGCAGGCCGATGAGCCTGAAATGATCCCTGGCGATAGCTCAGCGACCGTCAGTGAACAGCCAACAGCGTTATCGCAGCCGCAGGCTCAATCTTCAGCGACGGCTATCATGGCAGGTATTCAACCGCTGCCCGAGGGCGTGTCAGTTGATAAAGCCCGCGCCGAATTACAATCTCAACTTCCAGCGGGCTTCACACCGGTTTATATGAGCCAACTGGAACTGCTGTATGCCGCACGCGAAATGAAACCGATGTGGGAAAATCGTGATGCGGTAAAAGCCTTTCAGCAACAGTTAGCTGAAGTGGCGATTGCCGGCTTTCAGCCGCAGTTCACCACCTGGGTTGCTCTACTGACTGACCCGGCAGTAACCGGTCAGGCGCGAGATATCGTGCTCTCAGATGCGATGATGGGGTATCTGCACTTTATTGCCAACATCCCCGTCAAAGGTAATCGCTGGCTCTATAGCGATAAGCCCTATGCGCTGACGACGCCGCCGATTTCCGTGATCAACCAATGGCAAGTCGCGCTGGATAACGGTCAACTGACTTCGTTTGTCGCCAGCCTGGCACCGCAACATCCGCAGTACGCAGCCATGCATGAATCGCTGCTCAAGCTGGTGGGCGATACGCGGCCCTGGCCGCAACTGACCAGTACCGCGACGCTGCGTCCGGGGGAGTGGAGTAAGGATATCCCTGCGCTGCGTGAAATTTTGCGCCGCACCGGGATGCTGGAGTCTGTTGTCAGTACGGCTGCCAAAGAAGGCCGTAGCGCTTACGATCGTGAACTTGTTGACGCGGTTAAGCGTTTTCAGACGTGGCAGGGGCTTGGGGCCGATGGCGCGATTGGCCCAGCCACGCGTGACTGGCTGAACGTGACGCCCGCTCAACGTGCGGGCGTGCTGGCGTTAAATATTCAGCGCTTGCGCCTGCTGCCGGGTACGCTGTCTACCGGTATCATGGTGAATATTCCTGCCTACTCGCTGGTGTATTATCAAAACGGCAATCAGGTGCTGGCCTCGCGCGTTATCGTGGGACGTCCCGATCGTAAAACGCCGATGATGAGCAGTGCGCTGAATAACGTGGTCGTTAACCCGCCGTGGAACGTGCCGCCGACGCTGGCCCGGAAGGATATTCTGCCTAAGGTTTGGAATGACCCGGGGTATCTTGAGCGTCACGGCTATACCGTAATGCGCGGCTGGAACAGCAAAGAGACGATAGATCCGTGGCAGGTTGACTGGGCCACCATCACCGCCTCCAATCTGCCGTTCCGCTTCCAGCAGGCTCCGGGAGCGCGTAACTCGCTCGGACGCTATAAATTCAATATGCCGAGTTCGGATGCTATTTATCTGCACGATACGCCGAACCACACTCTGTTCCAGAAGGATTCGCGGGCGTTAAGCTCCGGCTGCGTGCGCGTGAACAAGGCATCTGAGCTGGCGAATATGCTGCTACAGGATGCGGGGTGGAATGATACGCGCATCTCGGATGCCCTGAAGCAAGGGGATACAAGGTACGTGAATATTCGCCAGAATATCCCCGTTAACCTCTACTATCTGACCGCATTTGTTGGCCCGGATGGTCGCACGCAGTATCGTACAGATATTTACAATTACGATCAGACAGCGCGATCCAGTGCACAAATTGTGTCAAAAGCTGAACAATTAATCAGATAAATGAAGCAGTTCGAGGAAAATAATTGTCGTAAGTTATGCTGGAAACGGGGCGAAATGGCTGCAAGCCCCGTATTTCCTGGGGTTGGGAGCCTTGACGTGGACTACTTAGCCAGATAAGGTTTCCCGCGTGCGCTAGAGCATACATACGATAACATTGACCTTGTAGACCTTAAAACCATGGACAAATTTGACGCTAATCGCCGCAAACTGCTGGCGCTTGGTGGCATTGCCCTCGGCGCTGCCATCCTGCCTACGCCTGCGTTTGCTACACTCTCTACCCCACGTCCGCGCATTTTGACTCTGAATAACCTGCATACCGGTGAGTCAATAAAAGCAGAGTTTTTTGATGGCAGGGGCTATATTCAGGACGAATTAGCTAAACTTAATCACTTTTTCCGTGATTTTCGTGCGAATAAAGTGAAATCCATCGATCCGGGATTGTTCGATCAACTCTTCCGTCTGCAGGGCCTGCTGGGCACGCGTAAACCCGTACAGCTTATTTCTGGTTACCGCTCTATTGATACCAATAATGAATTACGTGCGCACAGCCGCGGTGTGGCAAAGAAAAGCTACCACACGAAAGGGCAGGCCATGGATTTCCATATTGAAGGCATCGCATTAAGTAATATTCGCAAAGCTGCGTTATCTATGCGCGCAGGTGGTGTAGGATACTACCCACGCAGTAACTTTGTGCATATTGACACCGGACCGGCGCGTCATTGGTGATCCATAAGCTTAATGAAACAGGAGCCGTATGAACTATCGTATTATTCCGGTCACTGCATTCGCCCAGAACTGCTCGTTAATCTGGTGTGAGCAAACCCGTCTGGCTGCGCTGGTCGATCCCGGCGGCGATGCTGAGAAAATCAAACAGGAAGTCGATGCCAGTGGCCTGACGCTAATGCAGATCCTGCTCACCCATGGTCATCTTGATCACGTAGGTGCGGCGGCTGAACTGGCACAGCATTATGGTGTACCGGTTATTGGTCCGGAAAAAGAAGATGAGTTCTGGTTACAAGGACTTCCTGCTCAGAGTCGCATGTTTGGCCTGGGCGATTGTGAGCCGCTGACGCCCGATCGCTGGTTGAATGAAGGCGACCGGGTAAGCGTGGGTAACGTGACATTGCAGGTACTGCATTGCCCGGGCCACACGCCGGGACATGTGGTCTTCTTTGATGAACAATCAAAGCTACTGATTTCTGGTGACGTGATTTTCAAAGGCGGCGTAGGGCGCAGCGATTTTCCTCGCGGAGATCATAGTCAATTGATTGATTCGATTAAACGTAAACTGTTGCCGTTGGGCGATGACGTGACGTTTATTCCGGGTCACGGCCCACTTTCGACGTTGGGCAACGAACGGCTACATAATCCGTTCCTGCAGGATGAAATGCCTGTCTGGTAACACCGCAGATAAATGAAAAAGGCCGCTATTGCGGCCTTTTTAGTACGCGATAGATTACAGTACTGCGACAATCGCTTCGCACAGCGGCGCCATGTTATCTGGCGTCATTCCTGCTACGTTCACACGTCCGGAAGCGACGGCATAGACACCAAACTCTTCGCGCAGACGCAGAACCTGCTCTTTGGTCAGGCCGCTGAATGAGAACATGCCGTTCTGTTTGATGATAAAGCTGAAGTCGCGGTTCGCACCTTTCTCCTGCAGCGTATTCACAAACAGCAAACGCATGCGTTGAATGCGTTGACGCATATCGGTCAGTTCCTGCTCCCAGATAGCGCGCAGGGCATCGTTACTCAGGATGGTTGCCACAACCGACGCGCCGTGTGCTGGTGGGTTGGAATAGTTGGCACGAATGACGGACTTCATCTGGCTAAACGCGCGGTCGACGGTTTCAGCATCGGCTGCAACCAGCGTACAGGCGCCTACGCGCTCATTGTACAGACCAAAGTTCTTGGAGTAGGAGCTGGCGACGATCAGCTCTTTGTGCAGCGCAGCGAATGCGCGCAGACCTTCAGCATCTTCTTCCAGACCGCGGGCAAAGCCCTGGTATGCGAAGTCAAACAGCGGCAACCAACCTTTTTCGACAGAAAGCTGAGCCAGCGTTTGCCACTGCTCCAGCGTAGGATCGATACCGGTTGGGTTATGGCAGCAGCCGTGGAATAACACCACGTCGCCAGCCTGCGCTTCGCTGAGGCTTGCCAGCAGCGCATCAAAGTCTAATGAGTGGTTCGCGGCATCGTAATAGTTGTATTCACGAACTTCCAGACCGGCAGAGTTAAAGACGCTCTTATGGTTTGGCCAGCTTGGATTGCTCACCCATACGCGTTTAGCTGAGGTGTTTTTTGCCAGGAAATCAGCGGCCACACGCAGTGCGCCAGTGCCGCCAGGGGTCTGTGCTGTACGCGCACGTTTGTCGTTGATAAGCGAACTTTCTTTACCAAACAGTAATTCCTGAGTGCAGCGGCCAAACTCTGGAATACCGTCGATGCCAAGGTAATTTTTGGTGGTTTCATTTTCCAGTATATATTGCTCGGCTTTTTTAACGCTGGTCAGTACCGGCGTTTTGCCTGTCTCATCTTTATATACACCGATCCCAAGGTTTATTTTTCCTGGGCGGTCATCGGCACGAAACAAATCAGCCAGACCCAAAATGGGGTCGGCAGGAGCGGCAGTAATGTTCTCAAACATGACGAGGTTCCATAGTGATTACAGAAGGGAAGTCCGCTATCAGGTTAACGGTAGATTTACAAAATGCCAACCGTTACTGACGAAAAGCCGAGGTGTTTTTTTAAGACGCAAGAATCCGCTAGCAGAGATAAAAAAACAGGACCGAAGTCCTGTTTTTTAGGCATTTAACAAAGAGGTCTGCTATTAGAACTGGTAAACGATACCCACTGCAACGGTGTCGTCAGAGCCTACGCCCAGTTTGTTGTCAGAATCGATCTGGTTGATGATGTAATCAACATAGGTGGACATGTTTTTGTTGAAGTAGTAAGTCGCACCCACTTCGAAGTAGTTCACCAGATCTACGTCGCCGATTCCTTCGATGTCCTTACCTTTAGATTTGGTATAGGCGAGGGACGGACGCAGGCCGAAGTCGAACTGGTACTGAGCAACCAACAGGACGTCTTCAGTTTTGTTAGCATAACCGTTAGCGATACGGGTTGCGTTACGGGTTTCGCTGTAGTTCGCCGCCAGGTAGATGTTGTTAGCATCGTATTTCAAGCCGGTCGCCCACTGCTCAGCTTTGTCGCCGTGGCCGCGCAGAAGTGGGTTTTGCTGGTCATCGGTACGATCAGCTGCACCATACGCACCTACGATACCAAAGCCTTCGAATTCGTAGCTAACAGAGCCGCCAACGCCATCACCGTTAGAGCGACGAACGTCATCACGCTCGTTTTTGCCCAGGTACTGAACAGCGAAGTTCAGGCCTTCAACCAAACCGAAGAAGTTAGAGTTACGGTAAGTTGCGAGACCGCCGTTACGCTGGGAGAAGAACTGGTCGGAAGCAGCAGTGTCACCACCGAATTCTGGCAGCATATCGGTGTAACCCAGAGCATCGTAAACGACGCCGTAGTTACGACCGTAATCGAAGGAGCCTGCGTCACCAAATTTCAGACCGGCAAACGCCAGACGGGTTTTGTTGCCATTCTGAGCATCATCACCGCCTTCAGAGTTATTGCCGCTGAACTGGTATTCCCACTGGCCGTAACCGGTCAGTTGGTCGTTAATCTGAGTTTCCCCTTTGAAACCAAGACGGGCGTAAGTCTGATCGCCATTAGGTGCGTAGGCATTGTCACCGTTGTGCTTGGAAAAATAGTGCAGACCTACTGCTTTACCGTACAGGTCTACTTTGTTGCCATCTTTGTTATAGATTTCTGCAGCGTTAGCTGCCCCGGCTACCAGCAGAGCAGGGATAACCACTGCCAGAATATTGCGCTTCATCATTATTTATTACCCTCATCGGTTTTTATATGACACCTGCCACTGCCGCCAATAATTTCCGTCAATAAAAATTTACGGAACTATTGATGAGAGTTTGGTGTCTTTATGTGTCTGACAGGCATCTTTCCATTCAAACTATCGTTTCGCTACCGTCAAAGTGCTACAAATATAAAGATTTGGTTTCAAAAAGAAAAAGTGTGTAACAAAATGTTATTTTTGTGCAACTTTGTGAACAACTTCAAATTTCAGATGTCCGTACGCTAAAAATCACCGCTTCTATTTCTATTTATATGATTTTCTTATATTTAATTTAGATAAGCTCCTTTTTTCTCTGTTCTGCCATAAAGTTCCTGCTTTACAGATGGCTATTTCTGGACGTCTGGAATGCCGTGCAAATGGTCATAAAATGTACTATTTAATCAGAAAATGCTAATCCACAATAAAAATGCTGATTATTTTTTGTTCAAATATGTTGCAGTGAAATATTACGTAACAGGAAGGGGGAAGGCGAAGGGTTGTGTTAAACGCGGGAGGGGGATCCTAAAACGTGAAGCGGTGACAAAAAAAGCCAGCAATGCTGGCTTTTGTATCAAAAATGCAGGGTTAGAACGTGGCGTTACGCGGGGTACGCGGGAACGGAATAACGTCACGGACGTTCTGCACGCCGGTAACGTAAGCGATCAAACGCTCAAAGCCCAAACCGAAACCGGAATGTGGAACGGTACCGTAGCGACGCAGGTCGCGATACCACCAGTAATCTTCTTTGTTCAGACCCATTTCCAGCATACGGGCATCCAGTACGTCCAGACGCTCTTCACGCTGAGAACCACCGATGATTTCACCGATTCCTGGAGCCAGGACGTCCATTGCTGCAACGGTTTTACCGTCTTCGTTAAGGCGCATATAAAACGCTTTGATATCTTTCGGGTAGTTTTTAACGACGACCGGCGCTTTAAAGTGCTCTTCAGCAAGGTATCGTTCGTGCTCAGAAGACAGATCCACACCCCAGTAAACCGGGTTTTCGAACTGTTTGCCGCATTTTTCCAGAATGCTTACCGCGTCGGTGTAATCCACCTGCGCGAAGTCAGCCTCAATGAAACGTTCCAGGCGTGAAATCGCGTCTTTGTCGACACGTTCGGCGAAGAATTTCATATCATCCGCACGCTCAGCCAGTACGGCTTTGAACGCGTACTTCAGCATCGCTTCAGCCAGGCCTGCAACATCGTTCAGATCGGCGAAAGCCACTTCCGGTTCCAGCATCCAGAACTCTGCCAGGTGACGACTGGTATTAGAGTTTTCTGCACGGAACGTCGGGCCAAAGGTATAAATTTTGGACAGAGCACAGGCGTAGGTTTCGCCGTTCAGCTGACCAGAAACGGTCAGGAAGGCTTCTTTACCAAAGAAGTCTTTGTCGAAATCGACTTTGCCCTGATCGTTACGCGGCAGGTTTTCCAGATCCAGCGTAGACACGCGGAACATTTCACCGGCACCTTCGGTGTCGGAAGCGGTGATCAGCGGAGTCGATACCCAAAAGAAACCCTGCTCGTGGAAGAAGCGATGCAGCGCTTGCGCCAGCGTATGACGTACACGCGCGACGGCACCAATCATGTTGGTACGTGGGCGCATGTGCGCCACTTCACGCAGATACTCAATGCTGTGACGCTTAGCCGCCATTGGATAGGTATCAGGATCTTCAACCCAGCCGGCTACTTCAACCTCAGTGGCCTGAATTTCAAAGCTCTGTCCTTGTCCAGGAGATGCAACGACTTTACCCGTTACAATAACTGAACAACCCGTCGTCAGTCGCAGTACGTCCTGATTGTAATTGGGCAGAGAATTATTGATGACGGCCTGTACAGGATCAAAGCAGGAACCGTCATAAACGGCGAGGAAGGAGATGCCAGCTTTTGAATCTCGGCGGGTACGCACCCATCCGCGCACGGTGACTTCGCTGTCAACGGCTACGCGGCCCTGGAGTACGTCGGCTACAGGCACAACGCTCATAATATTCTCTCTGTTAATAGTCGGATATATAAACACATGTCCACCCGTAATGGGGGGATACCTATGTTACCTGGCATCTGCAATCAGACAAGCAGAATTCGTAGCTGGAGTGAAAGATTTCGGAAATTAACGTGAAAAGGGAGCCAAACTGGCTCCCTGGAAGGTTTAACTGGCTTTTTTAATATGCGGCAAATCGAAGGCTTTGCGTAGCGCGCGCACGAACGCTTTATCGTGGCAGATGGTTTTACCCGGGCTATCAGATAACTTCGCCACAGGTTTGCCGTTACATTCCACCAGCTTGATCACAATATTGAGCGGCTTAACCTGGGGAATATCACAGGTTAAACGTGTGCCAATACCAAAACTCAACTGCACACGAGAAGAGAAGTGGCGGTAGAGCTCAATCGCTTTTTTCAAATCGAGGTTATCTGAAAACACCAGCGTTTTGCTTAGCGGATCAATGCCCAGTTTTTCATAATGGGCGATTGCTTTTTCACCCCATTCCACCGGGTCGCCTGAGTCATGGCGTAAACCCTGATAGCGGGTCGCAAACTCGACGCCAAAGTCGCGTAAAAACGCATCCATGGTGATGCAATCGGTCAGCGCAATGCCGAGTTGGTCAGGATATTCATTTAACCAGGCGGCCAGGGCAACGCGCTGGCTGGTGGCAAGCTCAGGGCTGATTTGCTGATGAGCCTGGAACCACTCATGCGCCTGCGTGCCCATTGGGGTTAATGACAGGCGGCGGGCCAGATCGTAGTTACTGGTGCCGACAAACCAGGGCTCTCGCTGCAGGCGTTTAACAATAGCCTGCTGTACTTCACGTGAAAAACGACGACGCGTACCGAAATCCATCAGATGGAAGCGGGACATATCGACATCTTTCGTTAAAGCAGAGAATTCTACTAGTTTGCTTTCCAGTTCATCGAGTGCCTGCGGGACGCCTGATTCGGGCGAACGGTAACGGTGTACCATCTCGCTGATGACCGCTAGCAGCGGGACTTCCCACATGATCACTTCACGCCACGGCCCGGTTAAGCGGATGTTCAGCTTACCGTTATCATTGGTGACGCAAACCTGTTCCGGGTTATAGCGGAAATCACGTAACCAGGTGAGGTAATCAGCTTTAAAGAAAGGCAGGCCGGAGAGCCACTGGTACTCGTCCTCCTGCAGTCGCAGGTGTTGCATAGCATTCACCTGCTCACGAATAGAATCGGCATAAATACCGAGCAGGTCATCGCCACGGCAACGAAATTCAGCCGCTACTTGTACATCATAGTAGTGGTGAAAAACGGCTTGCTGCATATGCAACTTATAAGCGTCTGTATCCAGCAGCGAGTGCAGAACAGGAGAAGCGAATTGTGTCATAGGTGCGCAGTAGCATCCTCTCACGGGAGCGTTTAGTACAATAAACAACTAAGAAAACCGCTGGAGTATACCTTGTTTAGCGATTTATTGAACCCCGATCACACCATAAGCTGTCTTTCTGGTCGAGGGCAATTCGTGCCGCGTGTTATAAAAATGTAGCAAAAAGGGTGTTTGTGCCTGAAAAGATGAACATTCTGCGTAGCGCGATTTACGCAACAGGAATAGACTGAAGCCGAGACTCTACCAAAGATGCTAAAGGTTTTTTATGACACAACAGCCACAAGCCAAATACCGTCACGACTATCGTGCGCCGGATTACCAGATTACTGATATTGACTTGACCTTTGACCTGGATGCTGAAAAAACCGTGGTCACCGCCGTGAGCCAGGCTGTCCGTCATGGCGCGTCCGATGCGCCCCTGCGCCTGAATGGCGAAGATCTGACCCTGGTGTCGATCCACGTGAACGACGAGCCGTGGGCAGAGTATAAAGAAGAAGAGGGCGCTCTGGTCATCAGTCAACTGCCGGAACGTTTTACGCTGCGTATCGTGAATGAAATTAGCCCGGCGGCCAATACCGCGCTGGAAGGACTGTACAAGTCCGGCGACGCGCTGTGCACCCAGTGTGAAGCGGAAGGGTTCCGCCATATTACCTGGTATCTCGACAGGCCGGATGTCCTGGCGCGTTTTACCACCAAAATTATCGCCGATAAAACCCAATATCCGTTCCTGCTCTCCAACGGTAACCGTGTGGCGCAGGGGGAACTGGAAAATGGTCGTCACTGGGTACAGTGGCAGGATCCGTTCCCGAAACCGTGTTATCTGTTTGCGCTGGTAGCCGGTGATTTCGACGTCCTGCGCGACACCTTTACCACCCGTTCCGGGCGTGAAGTGGCGCTGGAACTGTACGTCGATCGCGGCAACCTGGACCGCGCGCCGTGGGCGATGACCTCACTGAAAAACTCCATGAAATGGGATGAAGAGCGCTTTGGCCTCGAATATGACCTCGACATTTATATGATTGTCGCGGTCGATTTCTTCAACATGGGGGCGATGGAGAATAAAGGTCTGAACATCTTTAACTCCAAATATGTGCTGGCACGTACCGATACCGCCACCGACAAAGACTACCTCGATATTGAGCGCGTCATCGGTCACGAATATTTCCACAACTGGACCGGCAACCGCGTGACCTGTCGCGACTGGTTCCAGTTGAGCCTGAAAGAGGGATTAACCGTGTTCCGCGATCAGGAGTTCAGTTCCGATCTCGGCTCACGCGCGGTAAACCGGATCAGCAATGTGCGCACCATGCGCGGCCTGCAGTTTGCCGAAGATGCCAGCCCAATGGCGCATCCTATCCGTCCGGATATGGTCATTGAAATGAACAACTTCTATACCCTGACCGTGTACGAAAAGGGCGCTGAAGTTATTCGTATGATCCACACCCTGCTCGGTGAGGCTAACTTCCAGAAAGGGATGCAGTTGTACTTTGAGCGTCATGACGGCAGCGCTGCAACCTGTGATGATTTCGTGCAGGCGATGGAAGATGCGTCCAACGTCGATCTATCGCATTTCCGCCGCTGGTACAGTCAGTCCGGTACGCCGATTCTGACCGTGCGTGATGACTACAATCCATCCACTGAGCAGTACACGCTGACTATCAGCCAGCGCACGCCGGCCACGCCGGATCAGGCCGAAAAACAGCCGCTGCATATTCCTTTCGCCCTCGAGTTGTATGACAACGAAGGGAAAGTGATCCCGCTGCAAAAAGGCGGGCACCCGGTGAATTCCGTACTCAATGTCACCCAGGCTGAGCAGACGTTTGTCTTTGATAATGTCTACTTCCAGCCGGTTCCGGCACTGCTGTGCGAATTCTCCGCACCGGTAAAACTGGAATACAAATGGAGCGATCAGCAACTGACTTTCCTGATGCGTCATGCGCGTAACGATTTCTCTCGTTGGGACGCGGCGCAAAGCTTGCTGGCGACCTATATTAAGCTCAACGTAGCCCGCCATCAGCAGGGACAGCCGCTGTCGCTGCCGGTACACGTGGCCGATGCATTCCGGGCGATTTTGCTGGATGAGAAAATCGATCCGGCACTGGCGGCAGAGATTCTGACGCTGCCTTCGGTGAATGAAATTGCTGAACTGTTCGACATCATCGATCCGGTGGCGATAACGGAAGTACGTGAAGCGTTAACTCGCACGCTGGCGGCCGAACTGGCGGATGAATTCCTCGCCATCTATAACGCTAATCATCTTGATGAGTACCGCGTTGAGCATGCCGATATTGGCAAGCGTACGCTACGTAATGCCTGCCTGCGTTTCCTGGCCTTTGGTGAAACCCATCTGGCCGACACGCTGGTCAGCAAGCAGTACCGTGAAGCAAACAATATGACCGATGCGCTGGCGGCGCTGTCCGCGGCAGTCGCGGCGCAACTGCCTTGCCGCGACACGCTAATGCAGGAGTATGACGATAAGTGGCATCATGACGGTCTGGTGATGGACAAATGGTTTATCCTGCAATCCACCAGCCCGGCGAGAAACGTGCTGGAAACGGTACGTGGCTTACTGAAGCACCGTTCCTTCAGTATGAGTAACCCGAACCGAATCCGATCTCTGATTGGCGCCTTTGCGGGCAGCAACCCGGCGGCATTCCATGCGGAAGATGGCAGCGGCTATCAGTTCCTGGTCGACATGCTGACTGAACTCAATAGCCGTAACCCGCAGGTGGCGTCACGTCTGATTGAGCCGCTGATTCGCTTAAAACGGTATGATGCAAAACGTCAGACGCAGATGCGCGCGGCGCTGGAGCAGCTGAAAGGTCTGGAGAATCTCTCCGGCGATCTGTTCGAGAAGGTAACCAAAGCGTTAGCCTGAAACGTTGACCTGTCGTTTTGTAAGCCGGATTAGGCGGTAACGCCGCTATCCGGCAAAAGGCCCGGTGGCGCTTGCGCTTACTGGGCCTGATTTTTCTGAATGCTTATCCATGCCGGCGGATCGGCTGTTCCGTTTCGCTACGCTGCATTACCCGGTTCAACACTTCTGCTTCCAGCTCTGCCAGACGCACCGAACCAATCCGGCGTGGTCGCGCAATATCCACCGTTAAATCCAGTCCGATTTTTCCATCTTCAATAAGCAACACGCGATCGGCCATTGCCACCGCTTCACTGACGTCATGGGTGACCAGCAGTACGGTAAAGCCGTGCTCTTGCCATAAAGAGACAATCAGCTCCTGCATTTCAAGGCGGGTTAAGGCATCCAGCGCACCGAGGGGTTCATCCAGCAGCAGCAGACCGGGACGATGAATTAATGCCCGCGCCAGGGCCACGCGCTGTTTTTGTCCACCGGACAGGGCAGCAGGCCATTCCTGAGCACGATTCTCCAGCCCAACTGCGGCCAGCGCGTCCCGGGCCGCATCGCGCCAGTGACCTTTCAGACCCAGACCCACATTATCGATAACCGTCTTCCAGGGCAGCAGACGCGCATCCTGAAACATCATTCGCGTATCCTCCTGAATTTCTGCCAGCGGGGTGGTTCCGGCAAGTAATGCACCTGAGGTGGGAGACTCCAGCCCAGCCAGCAGACGCAGCAGAGTGCTTTTACCTCCTCCGCTGCGGCCAACCACGGCAACGAACTGTCCGGCCTGAATGTGCAAATCTAACTGATTGAGCACCGTATTGGCGGCGTATTGTTTCGTCACGGCACTCAGTAAAAGCGGCGTGCCTTGGTTCAGGCGAGCGGTATTCATACGGAAGCCTCCTTTACATGGTAAGCCGGGTTCCAGCGCAGCCAGATCCGCTCCAGCCATTGGGCGCTGACGTCGGCAAGTTTGCCGAGCAGGGCGTAGAGAATAATGGCCACCACGACCACATCGGTTTGCAGAAATTCGCGGGCGTTCATTGCCAGGTAACCAATGCCGGCATTGGCTGAAATGGTTTCCGCGACAATAAGCGTCAACCACATCAGCCCGAGAGCAAAACGCACGCCAACCATAATCGAGGGCAGGGCGCCGGGGAGGATCACATGAATAAATAGTGAAAAACCAGACAGCCCATAGCTGCGAGCCATCTCTACCAGACCGCGATCGATATTGCGGATCCCATGCCAGGTGTTGATGTAAATCGGAAAAAGCGTGCCCAGCGCGACGAGAAAGATCTTGGCGGATTCATCAATGCCGAACCACAAAATCACCAGTGGGATCAGCGCCAGATGCGGCACGTTACGCAGCATCTGCACCGAAGTATCCAGCAGGCGTTCTCCCCACCGCGAAAGACCGCTAATCAGTCCCAGCGTCAGGCCAATCGATCCGCCGATGGAGAAGCCTACCAGCGCGCGCCAGGAGCTGATCGCCAGATGCTGCCAAAGCTCGCCGCTGGCGGAAAGCGTCCAGAAGGCTTCGACAACGCCCTCCGGAGAGGGCAGGATGCGGGTGGACAACCAGCCCATTGATGATGCGAGCTGCCAGAGCGCGACCAACCCAACCGGTAAAAACCAGGGCGCGAGGCGCAGTAACCACCTGTTTTTCGGCGTTGCCATCAGCAGGCTCCTTAGCTTTGCGCGATTTTGCGTGGGATAAATTCGTTTGCCACCGCTTCACCTTGTTGATGCTGGCGCTGCGGCTGTGGAATTTCTGGTATAGCGACATCCAGATGTGGGAACAGCAGCTCGCCAACCTTGTATGCCTCTTCCAGATGTGGATACCCGGACAACACAAAACTGTCGATTCCCAGTGCGGCATACTCGTTGATACGCGCCGCGACCGTCGGACCATCTCCGACCAGCGCGGTACCCGCGCCACCGCGCACCAGTCCTACTCCTGCCCACAAGTTCGGGCTGATTTCTAGTTTGTCGCGTTTACCGTTGTGCAGTGCAGCCATTCGCTGCTGACCAACCGAATCCGTTCTTGAGAAGGCGGCCTGGGCTTTGGCAATGGTGTCGTCATCCAGATGGGCTATCAGACGATCCGCTGCCTGCCACGCCTCTTGCGTTGTCTCCCGGACGATCACATGCAGACGAATACCAAAGCGGATCTTGCGCCCGAGCGCCGCCGCTTTGGCCCGCACCTGTTCAATCTTCTCTTTCACCTGTTCAGGCGGCTCGCCCCAGGTCAGATAGAGATCAACCTGCTCGGCAGCAAGATCTTGTGCAACATCAGACGAACCGCCGAAATAAAGCGGTGGCCGGAGTTGTTGTACAGGAGGGAAAAACAGTTTCGCGCCGCGGACATGAATGTGTTTGCCGTTGAAATCCACGGTTTCACCTTGCAGCAAACGCCGCCAGACCTGAGTGAATTCAGCAGAGGCTTCATAGCGCTCGGTGTGATCAAGGAACACGCCGTCACCCGCTAGCTCTTGTGGATCGCTGCCGGTTACCAGGTTGAATAACGCCCGGCCGTTAGAGAGTCTGTCGAGCGTCGCGGCCTGGCGGGCGGCGACCGTCGGCGAGGTTACGCTTGGACGAAGCGCGACCAGAAACTTTAATCGCTGGGTGACCGGGATCATCGACGCGGCGACCAGCCAGGCATCTTCACAGGAGCGACCGGTTGGGATCAGAACGCCAGTAAATCCCAGACGATCGGCTGTTTGCGCAATTTGTTGCAAATAACCGTGATCGACCGGGCGCGAACCTTCTTCCGTCCCCAGATAATGACCGTCACCGTGGGTGGGTAAAAACCAGAACATGTTCAGACTCATAATTTTTCTCCTGCCTGCTGATTGGGTTGCCAGATACGCTGGCGAATATCGATTTTTTTCGGCACCAGACGGTTGTCATAAAACAGATCCGCGGTTTGTTGTTGTAGGGCGGCAACAGAGGCGCTGACGGGCGTAATGGTGGTTGGCGGACGATGATCCAGATAAGACGCAATTACCGGTTCGGGCAGGCCCATGGTTTTAGCCAGCAGAGTAATACTTTGCTGGCGTTGGCTGAGAGTTAACGCATCCGCCTGGCTAAAGGTATCCAGCACGCCAAGAACAAAAGTGCTATTTTTTTCGGCATAAGGACGTGCAGCGAGATAAAACGAACCGGTCTGCTTGAGGTCTGAGCCGTCTTTCAGCACGCGTACATCACCTTGCAGTAATGCGGCCGAATAGTAAGGATCCCAGATAGCCCACGCATCGACGTTTCCTTGCTGGAAGGCCGCTCGCGCATCGGCGGGGGTCAGGTAAGTCGGTTGAATATCGGTAAATTTCAACCCTGCCTGTTGCAGCGCCCGGAGCAGTAAATTGTGGGCGCTGGAACCTTTCTGGAAGGCGACTTTATGCCCTTTGAGCTGCGCAACGCTCTGGATCGGGCTATTTTTCGGCACCAGAATCACTTCGGCTTTCGGTTTGGGTGGTTCGACGCCCACATAAACCAGATCGGCTCCGGCGGCCTGGGCGAAAATTGGCGGAATGTCACCGGTACTGCCGAGATCGATACTGCCGATATTGAGTGCTTCCAACATTTGTGGTCCAGCCGGGAACTCAATCCACGAGATTTTGGTCTGTGGGTAGCGTTTCTCCAGTAGCTGATGACTTTTTGCCAGCACCATGCTGACGCTTCCTTTCTGATACCCAATGCGCAGGGCATCCGGAGCCGATTCTGCGGCATGCACCAAGGATGACAGTGACAGCAGCCCGGTTAATGCCAGCCATGGGGTGTGACGCTTGAGCAGATTAAGCATGGGCGGCACCTCGCAGGGCGTTCAGTTGCGGGAGTTGGAGATCGCGACGATGCAACGCCAGCCAGAAAGTGTCGAGCGCACTGTCCAGGCGCTGCTGCAGGTTGGGCGTAAACTGCGGTTTATGCTGATAGTCGATGACCTGTGAATCATCGGCAAACACGCCGTGCAGGATCTCCTGAGCCTTTAACGCGCTCAGCACCGGTTTCAGCGCGTAATCGACGGCCAGTAAATGCGCCACGCTGCCGCCGGTCGCCAGCGGCAAAACCACTTTTCCTTCCAGCGCCCGCTCGGGGAGCAGATCGAGCAGCGTTTTCAGTGCGCCAGAGTAAGCGGCTTTGTAGACCGGCGTTGCGACAATCAGCCCGTCAGCATCCTGTAGTTGTTCGATAAATGTCTTCAGCGCCGGACTGTCAAAACGGGCATAGATCAGGTCTTCCGGGGCAAAGTTGTGCAGGTTCCAGTGAAAGACTTCGACATCCTGGCCGTTCAATTTTTCTCGGGCATATTCCAGCAACGCGCTGGAGCGAGAGGGAAAGCGTGGGCTTCCCGCCAGAGTAATGACGCGCATAATGTTATTCTCCCCTTATAACCAATTGTTTGCTTTTGATTAACATTGATAACAATTTGTGCAGTCTGGCAGAGAGACTTTGTTTATCGAAATGATTTATATGGGATAGAAAAGTTGAAAAATGAATAAAAAGGAGGAAGCAGGAAAACGATTGCTATTTATTGCCGCAGGTCAATTCCCTTTTTGCTCGCGATCGCACATAATACGCCCCCGGTTTGCACACCGGGAATCCAGGAGAGTTCATGTACTACCCCTTCGTTCGTAAAGCCCTTTTCCAGCTCGATCCAGAGCGCGCTCATGAATTGACATTCCAGCAATTACGTCGCATTACCGGCACGCCGCTCGAAGCGCTTGTCCGCCAGAAAGTACCCGCAAAACCGGTTACCTGTATGGGGCTGACGTTTAAAAATCCACTCGGGCTTGCTGCCGGACTGGATAAAGACGGGGAGTGCATTGATGCGCTCGGCGCGATGGGATTTGGTTCCATTGAGATTGGTACCGTGACGCCGCGTCCTCAGCCGGGTAATGATAAACCACGTCTGTTTCGTCTGGTCGATGCAGAAGGTTTGATCAACCGCATGGGGTTTAATAACCTGGGGGTTGATAACCTGGTTGAGAACGTCAAAAAATCGCATTTTGACGGTATTCTGGGGATTAATATTGGTAAGAATAAAGATACTCCGGTAGAGAACGGCAAAGATGACTATCTGATTTGTATGGAAAAAGTCTATGCTTATGCTGGTTATATCGCGATTAATATCTCTTCACCGAATACGCCGGGATTACGTACGCTGCAATATGGTGAGGCGCTGGATGATCTTCTGACGGCAATTAAAAATAAGCAAAATGATCTGCAAGCGATCCACCATAAATATGTTCCAGTGGCGGTTAAGATCGCACCGGATCTTTCTGTGGAAGAACTGATCCAGGTTGCTGACAGTTTAGTTCGTCATAATATTGATGGCGTAATTGCGACTAACACCACTCTCGATCGTTCTCTCGTTCAGGGAATGAAAAATTGCGATCAAATGGGCGGCCTCAGCGGTCGACCGTTACAATTAAAAAGTACAGAAATTATTCGCCAGTTGTCTCAGGAATTAAAAGGTCAGCTGCCGATTATTGGGGTTGGTGGTATCGACTCAGTAATCGCCGCGCGTGAGAAAATAGCTGCCGGTGCTTCTCTGGTACAGATTTATTCGGGCTTTATTTTTAAAGGCCCACCGTTGATTAAAGAAATCGTCACCAATATCTGAATGCTACCTTAATCACAATCCAGGGCTTTATTTCTGGCCCTGGTTGTTTTATATTCCTTTACTGTTGCTTATTTAAACATTCTGAGCTTTTATTATTAAGGCAATAAACGAAGCGGCAAAAGGATACTGTCGTAATGGTGATGATTAAGGAAAGGAGAGAAACTGATGCGAATTAAACCCGACGATAACTGGCGCTGGTATTATGATGAAGAGCACGATCGTATGATGCTCGATTTAGCCAATGGCATGTTATTCCGTTCGCGTTTTGCTCGTAAAATGCTCACTCCGGATGCATTTTCTCCGTCGGGTTTTTGTGTTGATGACGCCGCGCTTTATTTTTCTTTTGAAGAAAAATGTCGCTACCTGGATTTAGCCAAAGAGCAAAAGGCGGAACTGGTGCTTAATGCGCTGGTGGCGATTCGTTACCTTAAACCGCAAATGCCAAAAAGCTGGCACTTTGTCGCACACGGTATTAACTGGTCGCCAGTCGTGGGGGATGCTGCTTGTGTGGATTTAAGCGATACGGATGAACAGGTAAACCTGTTAGTGGTTGAACCGGGTGAAAATGCCGCGCTTTGTCTGCTTGCACAACCTGGTGTGGTTATTGCCGGGCGCACAATGCAGCTTGGCGACGCGATTAAAATAATGAATGACCGACTGAAACCGCAGGTTATTGCCGACAGTTTCAGCCTTGAACAGGCGGTTTAGCTCTCCAGCCTGATTGTCGTTTTGGGAACGCAACTGCAGCACAGAATCGTCCCGTCATCCCCAATCGCTGATTTTTTCAGCGGACTAACTTCGCCTTCCAACAGTCGAATTCGACAGCATCCGCAAATTCCTGCCCGGCATGAATAGGGCACCCTGATACCCTGGTTTTCCAGCTGTTCAAGCAATACCTGCTGATTATTTCCGCGAAAGGTCTGTCCCTGCCAGTCAATAAGTACCGTGGCATCGGGTTGTTGTTCCAGTGCGGTATCATCTGGCTCCGCCGCACCGTAAGCTCTGGCGGGACCGGTTGCCAAAATCTCTACCTCATCGCCGACGCGAATAACGCCACTGTTGCGTGCGATAAGATTCTGGCCGAAATCAACGTCGCCGTTATCCACCGCTGTCCGGAAGGTTTGCAGCGTGGCGAGCGGCTCGCCAGACGGATGTTTCTGGCCTTTTTCTGGGCTAACGGTAGTGAAAATGCAGCGGCTACAGGGTTTTGCCACATCAAAAATGACGTCGCCAATGCGAATCACTTTCCAGGTGTCTTCTGCCCATGCGTCAGCCCCCGAAACCACCAGATTGGGGCGAAACTGTTCCATTTTGACGCTTGCCGGACAGCGCTGTTGCACATCACGCAGAGATGCTTCGTTGGCCAACAGGTAGGGATAACCATCGGCGAAGGACAAAGGAACATCAGCGTGGCGCTTCACCCGGCGTGTCAGTTGCGGACCCACCCAGCGCAACTGCACGTCACGGGAGAAAAAGCCGCTCAGCCACAGGTTGATAGCCGCTGGGGCAGTACGCGCGGTAAAATGGTTTCCCCACACCTCTGTTGGCGAATCCTGGGTAGCGAAGTCTGCGAATCGCACGAGCGCGCTGCTGCCGTCTGGAGCCGTGAGATGAAGTCCATCGTGGAAAGGGGAAGGGGTAAAGCGGACCATTTGCGGGAACTGTCGGGCGGTAATGAACGTCCCGTCGGGTTCGGTAATCATAAATATACGATCCAAGGCGAGACCGCTCACGTCTGCCAGGGCGTGCGTGAGTCCAATTCCACGCATTGATTTAACCGGATGAATAAAAAGTCGGGTCAACGTTACCACTGCACAGCCCCTTGAACGAAAATAAGCCTTCAACTTTATGACATACAGCCCATATTAGCTATAATGCGCAGCAATTTTCTAGGAGTAAAAGTGACATTATGAATTCTCTGTTTGCCAGTACGGCCCGCGGGCTGGAAGAGCTGTTAAAAACTGAACTGGAAAACCTCGGCGCGCTGGAGTGTCAGGTCGTTCAGGGTGGGGTCCATTTTAAGGGCGACACGCGGCTTGTTTACCAGAGCCTGATGTGGAGCCGCCTGGCCTCGCGCATTATCCTGCCGATGGGAGAGTGCAAGGTCTACAGCGATCTTGATCTGTACCTCGGCGTTCAGGCAATTGACTGGACAGAGATATTTAATCCTGGTGCTACGTTTGCCGTCCATTTTAGCGGCCTGAACGAGACCATTCGTAACAGTCAGTACGGCGCGTTGAAGGTCAAGGATGCGATTGTCGATGCCTTTACCCGCAAAAATCTGCCGCGTCCTAATGTGGATCGTGAATCTCCGGATCTGCGTATCAACGTCTGGTTGAACAAAGATACCGCCAGCATTGCACTTGATCTGAGCGGTGACGGTTTGCATCAGCGCGGTTATCGCGATCGCGCGGGTCAGGCGCCGATTAAAGAGACGCTGGCCGCCGCTATTGTTATGCGTTCTGGCTGGCAGCCGGGCACACCGTTACTCGATCCGATGTGCGGCTCCGGCACGCTGCTGATTGAAGCGGCGATGTGGGCAACCGATCGCGCGCCGGGCCTGCACCGCGGGTACTGGGGCTTTAGCGGTTGGGCACAGCACGATGAAGCCGTCTGGCAAGAGGTTAAAGCCGAAGCTCAGGTGCGTGCGCGTAAGGGGCTTGCTGACTATACTTCGCACTTCTATGGCTCCGACAGCGATGCGCGCGTGATTGAAAAAGCGCGTAGTAACGCCCGCCGCGCAGGTATTGCCGATCTGATGACATTTGACGTTAAAGATGTCGCCAAACTGAGTAATCCACTGCCGAAGGGACCGTATGGTACGGTGATCAGTAACCCGCCCTACGGCGAACGTCTGGATAGCGAACCGGCGCTGATTGCCCTGCATAGCTTGCTGGGCCGTACGATGAAAAACCAGTTTGGCGGCTGGAATTTGTCGCTGTTCAGCGCCTCTCCGGATTTGCTCAGCAGCCTGCAATTGCGTGCTGATAAGCAGTTCAAAGCGAAAAACGGTCCGCTGGATTGCGTACAGAAAAACTATCACGTTGCAGAGACCACTGCGGACAGCAAGCCAGCCACGGTCGCGGAAGATTATGCCAACCGCCTGCGCAAGAATATCAAGAAGCTGGAAAAATGGGCGCGTCAGGAAGGAATTGAATGCTATCGCCTGTATGATGCTGACCTGCCGGAATACAACGTTGCAGTGGACCGTTACGGTGAGTGGGTCGTGGTTCAGGAATACGCTCCGCCGAAGACGGTCGATGCACAAAAAGCACGTCAACGCCTGTTCGATATCATTGCCGCAACGTTGTCGGTCCTGGAAATCGCGCCAAATAAACTGGTGCTGAAAACTCGTGAGCGGCAGAAAGGGAAGAACCAGTATCAGAAGATGAATGAGAAGGGTGAATTCATTGAGGTAAGCGAGTACAACGCGCGCCTGTGGGTCAACTTGACAGACTATCTTGATACCGGTTTGTTCCTCGATCACCGTATTGCGCGCCGCATGCTGGGCCAGATGAGTAAAGGTAAGGATTTCCTTAACCTGTTCTCCTACACCGGCAGTGCCAGCGTTCATGCCGGGCTGGGCGGTGCGCGTAGCACCACGACGGTTGATATGTCGCGTACCTACCTGGAGTGGGCTGAGCGTAACCTGCGCCTGAACGGCCTGAGTGGTCGCGCTCACCGTTTAATTCAGGCCGATTGCCTGGGCTGGCTGCGCGATGCCAATGAACAGTTTGATCTGATTTTCATCGATCCGCCGACGTTCTCTAACTCAAAACGTATGGAAGACTCGTTTGATGTACAGCGCGATCATCTGGCGCTGATGAAAGATCTGAAACGTCTGCTGCGTAAAGACGGTACGATCATGTTCTCCAACAACAAGCGTGGGTTCCGTATGGATCTCGACGGTCTGGCTGAACTGGGATTAAAAGCACAAGAAATCACCCAAAAAACGCTTTCCCAGGACTTTGCCCGTAACCGTCAGATCCACAATTGCTGGCTGATTACCGCAGCCTGAAAGGATAAATAAATGTCATTGATCAGTATGCATGGTGCATGGCTGTCGTTCAGCGATGCGCCGCTTCTTGATAATGCAGAACTGCATATCGAAGATAACGAACGCGTCTGTCTGGTTGGCCGTAATGGCGCAGGTAAGTCGACGCTGATGAAGATCCTCAACCGTGAACAGGGTCTTGACGACGGGCGTATTATTTATGAGCAGGACCTGGTTGTGGCGCGTCTGCAGCAGGATCCGCCGCGTAATGTTGAGGGCAGCGTCTATGACTTCGTTGCCGAAGGTATTGAGGAACAGGCTGAATATCTGAAGCGTTATCACGATATTTCGCGCCTGGTGATGACCGATCCCAGCGACAGAAACCTGAATGAAATGGCGCGGGTTCAGGAAATGCTCGATCACCATAATCTGTGGCAGCTCGAAAGCCGCATTAATGAAGTGCTGGCGCAACTGGGACTGGATCCTAACGCCGCGCTTTCTTCGCTTTCGGGCGGCTGGCTGCGTAAGGCGGCGCTGGGCCGCGCGTTAGTGAGCAACCCGCGCGTACTGCTGCTGGATGAACCAACTAACCACCTGGATATTGAAACTATCGACTGGCTGGAAGGGTTCCTGAAATCCTTCAATGGGACAATTATTTTCATTTCCCACGACCGTTCATTTATTCGCAATATGGCGACGCGTATTGTCGATCTCGACCGCGGCAAGCTGGTGACCTATCCGGGGAACTACGATCAGTATCTGCTGGATAAAGAAGAAGCGCTGCGGGTGGAAGATCTCCAAAATGCGGAATTTGATCGCAAGCTGGCGCAGGAAGAAGTCTGGATCCGTCAGGGCATCAAAGCGCGTCGTACCCGTAATGAAGGCCGCGTGCGGGCGCTGAAAGCCATGCGTCGCGAGCGTGGCGAACGTCGCGAAGTGATGGGCACGGCGAAGATGCAGGTCGAAGAGGCGAGCCGCTCTGGCAAGATTGTCTTCGAAATGGAGAATGTTGATTACCAGGTTGATGGAAAGCAACTGGTAAAAGATTTCTCCGCGCAGGTGCAACGTAGCGACAAGATTGCGCTAATTGGACCTAACGGCTGCGGTAAAACAACGCTGCTGAAGCTGATGTTAGGTCAGCTTCAGGCTGACAGCGGACGCATTCACGTCGGCACGAAGCTGGAAGTGGCGTATTTCGATCAGCACCGCGCCGAACTGGATCCGGATAAAACCGTGATGGACAACCTTGCTGAGGGTAAGCAAGAGGTGCTGGTTAACGGTAAACCTCGCCATGTGCTGGGCTACCTCCAGGATTTCCTGTTCCATCCGAAACGGGCGATGACGCCAGTACGTGCGCTCTCTGGTGGGGAACGCAATCGCCTACTGCTGGCGCGTCTTTTTCTCAAACCCAGTAATCTTTTGATTCTCGATGAACCAACGAACGATCTGGACGTCGAAACGCTGGAACTGCTTGAAGAGCTGATTGATAGCTACCAGGGCACCGTGCTGCTGGTGAGCCACGACCGTCAGTTTGTGGATAATACCGTAACCGAATGCTGGATCTTCGAAGGCGGCGGTAAAATTGGTCGTTATGTCGGCGGTTATCATGATGCCCGCAGCCAGCAATCGCAGTATGTGGCGTTTAAACAGCCAGTTGCGAAAAAAACAGAGGAAACCGTTGCTCCTAAAGCAGAAATTGTCAAACGCAGCACGAGCAAACTAAGCTATAAACTGCAGCGCGAACTGGAGCTGCTCCCCGCGCTGCTTGAAGAACTGGAAGCTAAACTGGAAGCATTACAAGCTCAGGTAGCTGACGCCGCTTTTTTCAGTCAGCCGCATGAGCAAACGCAACAGGTATTAGCTAATCTGAACGAAGCTGAACAAGAACTTGAGCAAGCCTTTGAGCGCTGGGAGTATCTTGAGTCTTTGAAGAACGGCGCATAATTTAAAGGAGCACATATGTGCGAACATCACCATGCCGCGAAGCATATTCTGTGCTCGCAGTGTGACATGCTGGTGGCGTTACCTCGCCTTGAGCATGGTCAGAAAGCGGCATGTCCACGATGTGGCACTACGTTAACGGTTGAGTGGGACGCGCCACGGCAGCGTCCTACCGCCTATGTGTTAGCAGCATTATTTATGCTGCTTTTGTCAAACCTCTTTCCCTTTGTGAATATGAATGTTGCGGGGGTGAGCAGCGAAGTGACGCTGCTGCAAATCCCCAGCGTTCTCTTTTCGGAAGATTACGCCAGCCTCGGTACCTTCTTTATCTTATTCGTTCAGTTGGTTCCCGCTTTTTGCTTGTTGACCATTTTGCTGTTGGTGAATCGGGTTCATATGCCTGAGCGGCTTAAAACATGGCTGGCGCGTATTTTGTTTCAGTTAAAAAGCTGGGGAATGGCAGAAATTTTCCTCGCGGGCGTGCTGGTGAGCTTTGTTAAGCTGATGGCCTACGGCGATATCGGCGTGGGCAGCAGCTTCATCCCGTGGTGCATGTTTTGTATGCTCCAGTTGCGGGCTTTCCAGTGTGTGGATCGCCGTTGGCTGTGGGATGATATTGCCCCTATGCCAGCCATTAAGCAGGAATTAAAGCCTGGTGTGCCCGGCATCCGACAAGGGTTGCGTTCCTGTTCCTGCTGCACCGCTATTCTTCCGGCAGACGAGCTGGTATGCCCACGCTGTCAGACGAAAGGTTATGTGCGGCGTAAAAACAGTCTGCAATGGACATTGGCATTACTGTTTACGTCGATCATGCTTTATCTTCCTGCCAATATTCTGCCGATCATGATCACCGATCTGCTCGGGTCAAAGCTGCCTTCAACGATACTCGAGGGCGTGGTTTTAATCTGGAGCGAAGGCTCTTACCCGGTGGCTGCGGTTATCTTTATCGCCAGTATTATGGTGCCGACGTTGAAAATGATCGCCATTGCCTGGCTGTGTTGGGATGCCAAAGGGCACGGCAAACGCGACAGTGAACGAATGCATTTAATTTACGAGGTTGTAGAATTTGTCGGTCGCTGGTCAATGATCGACGTTTTTGTAATTGCCGTACTCTCTGCGCTGGTGCGCATGGGAGGGTTAATGAACATTTATCCTGCAATGGGTGCTTTGATGTTTGCTTTAGTCGTCATTATGACAATGTTTTCTGCGATGACATTTGATCCCCGTCTGTCGTGGGACCGTGAACCAGATCATGAGGAGTCCTGACAGCATGGAATCTAAAAGTGGGGAAGCCAAAGTGCAAAAGGTAAAAAACTGGTCGCCCGTGTGGATATTCCCTATAGTCACTGCCCTCATTGGCGCGTGGGTCCTGTTTTATCACTACAGTCATCAGGGGCCACAAGTCACGCTGATTACCACCAATGCCGAAGGTATTGAAGGGGGCAAAACGACGATTAAGAGCCGCAGCGTGGATGTCGGCATCGTCGAGAGCGCAACCCTGACTGATGATTTGACCCATGTGGAAATTAAAGCTCGTCTTAACTCCGGAATGGAAAAGCTGCTGCATAAAGATTCTGTCTTTTGGGTGGTGAAGCCGCAGGTTGGGCGTGAAGGTATCAGTGGGCTCGGCACGCTATTGTCCGGGGCTTATATTGAACTGCAGCCTGGCAATAAAGGCAGCAAGCTGGAAAATTACCAACTGCTGGATTCACCGCCGCTGGCGCCGCCAGATGCGAAAGGGATCCGTGTGATTCTGGACAGCAAAAAAGCCGGTCAGTTGAGCCCGGGCGACCCGGTTCTGTTCCGTGGTTATCGTGTAGGTTCGGTTGAAACCAGCACATTTGATGCGCAAAAGCGTACGATTAGCTATCAGCTATTTATCAATGCGCCTAACGATCGTCTGGTGACCAGCAATGTGCGTTTCTGGAAGGACAGTGGGATCGCCGTGGATCTTACTTCGGCAGGTATGCGCGTGGAAATGGGATCTCTCTCCACGCTGTTTGGCGGTGGCGTAAGTTTTGATGTGCCAGAAGGGCTGGAACAAGGCGAACCGGTCGCACAACAGTCTGCGTTTAATCTTTATGACGACCAAAAAAGTATTCAGGATTCACTGTATACCGATCATATTGATTACCTGATGTTCTTTAAAGATTCAATTCGTGGCCTGCAGCCCGGCGCGCCACTGGAATTCCGTGGCATCCGTTTGGGTACGGTAAGTAAAGTACCTTTCTTCTCACCGAATATGCGTCAGGTCTTCAACAATGATTATCGCATTCCGGTGCTGGTACGTATCGAACCAGAACGTCTGAAGGCACAGCTGGGAGAAGATACTGATGTTGGCGCTCATCTGGCAGAATTGCTTAAACGCGGCTTACGGGCATCGCTGAAAACCGGGAACCTGGTGACTGGCGCTCTGTATGTCGATCTCGACTTCTACCCGAAAGAACCGCCGATTACCGGTGTGCGCGAATTTAATGGTTATCAAATTATTCCGACCGTGAGCGGTGGTCTGGCGCAGATCCAGCAGCGACTGATGGAAGCGCTGGATAAGATTAACAATCTGCCGTTGAACCCGATGATTGAGCAGGCGACCAATACATTGTCGGAAAGCCAGCGTACGATGAAGCATCTGCAAACCACGCTGGACAACATGAATAAGATCACGTCCAGTCAGTCGATGCAGGATCTTCCGGCGGATATGCAGAACACGCTGCGCGAACTGAACCGTAGTATGCAGGGCTTCCAGCCGGGTTCCGCCGCCTACAACAAGATGGTGGCGGATATGCAGCGTCTTGATCAGGTGCTGCGAGAACTGCAACCGGTACTGAAAACGTTGAACGATAAGAGCAATGCGCTGGTATTTGAAGCGAAGGACAAAAAAGATCCAGAGCCGAAGAGGGCGAAACAATGAAAAAGTGGCTAGTGGCGATGATGGCGGTCTGGCTGACGTCATGCAGCTCCAGCGGAGAAAATAAAAGCTATTACCAGCTCCCTATCGCGCAAGGGGGCGTACAGAGCTCAGCTAACCAGGGTAACCGTCTGCTGTGGGTTGAACAGATTGCGGTCCCGGACTATCTGGCGGGTAATGGGGTGGTTTACCAGACCAGCGATGTGCAATATGTGATAGCGAATAATAATCTCTGGGCCAGCCCATTAGATCAGCAATTGCGCAATACCCTGGTTACGAACCTCAGTATGCAGTTGCCTGGCTGGGTTGTCGCTTCGCAGCCGCTGGGAAGCACTCAGGACACGTTGAACGTTACCGTGACCGGCTTCCACGGTCGGTACGATGGTAAGGTCATCGTGAGCGGTGAATGGCTGCTGAATCACCAGGGGCAGTTGATCAAGCGTCCATTCCACATCGAAGCTGTACAGACTAAAGACGGCTACGATGAGATGGTGAAGGTTCTGGCCAACGCCTGGAGCCAGGAAGCGACGGCAATGGCTCAGGAGCTGAAACGCATCCCTTAAGCTTAAATAATTGTAAATTATGCCGCCCCTGGTTCATTGCCCGGGGCGGTTTTTTTTATTTTTTTAGCCGTGGAGATAGCTGTTCTGACAGACTATTTTTGTACAAATGATTTTGCGGGTAGCTCACAAATATGACACTGGCGTGAATTTTGCGCATTGACGAGCCTGATGTTTAGGGGTATTCGTTTTAGTGTGATTGCACACTTAGTAATCACTGTTTTCTTTTCCACCAGACCCAAAGATGAGGGAAACGAGGCATGAAGAGACAAAAACGAGATCGCCTGGAACGGGCACATCAACGTGGATATCAGGCCGGCATTGCCGGACGCTCAAAAGAAATGTGTCCCTATCAGACGCTGAATCAGAGGTCATACTGGCTGGGAGGCTGGCGAGAAGCCATGGGGGATAGGGTTTTAATGGCCTGATTCTGTCTCTTTAGATAAAAGAAACCTCCGCAGAGCGGAGGTTTCGCCTTTTTGCCCACCAGACAAGACGAATAAACGTTAATGTCTGGCGGCTACGCTGACCTGGATTAGAACGCGGAAGTGTCCTGGAACAGACCCACTTTCAGATCGTTTGCGGTATAGATTAGACGACCATCAACCAGCACTTCACCATCAGCCAGGCCCATGATCAGGCGACGATTAACGATGCGTTTGAAGTGAATGCGGTAAGTCACTTTCTTTGCAGTCGGCAGAACCTGGCCGGTGAATTTAACTTCGCCTACGCCCAGCGCGCGGCCTTTACCTTCGCCGCCCAGCCAGCCGAGATAGAATCCAACCAGCTGCCACATGGCATCCAGACCCAGGCAGCCCGGCATCACCGGATCGCCGATAAAGTGGCATCCGAAGAACCACAGGTCCGGGTTGATATCCAGTTCAGCTTCAACATAACCTTTGTCAAAGTTGCCGCCGGTTTCGGTCATCTTGATGACACGGTCCATCATCAGCATGCTTGGTGCAGGCAGTTGTGGCCCTTTTGCGCCAAACAGCTCACCGCGACCAGAGGCAAGAAGGTCTTCTTTTGTATAGGATTCGCGTTTATCTACCATGTTCTCTGTAAGCCTTATTTTATTGAAGCACGCAGGATAGCTAACACGTGTACGCTGAACAAGTCCGATCAGTTCGGAATAATCCAGTTCAGCCAACGTAGCGGCCAGGGAAAACGGTGACGACCTTCCTGCTGCGTTGCCGTAGCAATACGCTCCTGGATAGTTTGCATCAGCGTTGTCTGGCCTTCACCATCCCACACCAGATTTAATAACAGTGGCAGCGCATCGGTCACGTCGTCCACCGCCCAGATAGTGAATTTTTCTTCTTCTACGGCTTGTAGCAGAGCAGGCTGCAGGCTCAGGTGTCTGACATTCGCTGAAGGAATGATAACGCCCTGTGTGCCTGTCAGCTCACGCTGCTGACAGATGGCGAAGAAGCCTTCAATTTTCTCGTTCAGACCACCAACAGGTTGTGCCCGACCAAACTGATCGACAGAACCGGTAATGGCGATGCTTTGATTAACAGGAACGTCGGCGAGGGCGCTAATCAATGCGCAAAGTTCTGCCATGGACGCGCTGTCGCCGTCCACTTCGCTGTAGGATTGCTCAAAGGTCAGAGAGGCAGAGAAGGGGATTTGCTGCTCAAGCTGGAGTTCCGACATCAGGAACGCCTGCATAATCATCATACCCTTCGCATGAATATTTCCGCCAAGCTCGGCTTTGCGCTCAATATCCGTAAATTCGCCGTCGCCAATATGAACCACACAGCTGATACGAGAAGGCTCACCAAACGCGCGGGGGTGACCAGGAAATTCAATCACCGACAGGGCGTTGATTTGGCCAATACGCTCGCCTTCCGTCTCGATCAGGATCTGTTCCTGCAGGATCTCATCCTGCATTCGTTCGGCGAGGAAACCTTCCCGCCATTCACGCTGGGTCAGCATCAGGCTGAACTGCTCAGCGTTGCAGGTTTCGCCCTCGCATAACGGGGCCACTTCTTTGAACTGCCGGGTGATCCACAGCGGGTTAAGCGGCAATGTATCCTGTTCGCCGGTATAACGAACGGCTTCACGGATCAGCACTTGCCAGGCATCAGGGGCCGGGTAGGGCAAATTGTTGCGCGTAGCGGTATGTGTTACCCACTGACACCACTGCGTCATGGTTTCGGCATCCACTATCTGCAGATTATCTTCAAACTCGCTATAAATAGCCTGCTCAGCCAGCTCCGGCTCCATGTCCTGGAAGTCTGCCAGTGATTCACGTTCACCAACTAATACCACTTTGAGTTTAAGCGGCATAGGTGGAACGGAGACAGGCAGCGGGCGAGACTCATCAAAAGCTACCCAGTCAAAACGCTCGTGGCTGACAATGGCTTTCAGGCGCATCCACAGCAGCGGTTGGGCCAGTAGCGTGCGCAACGAAATAACCAGCACACCACCGTTGGCCTGATGCACAAGGCCTGGCTGTAGGGTAATTTCGCCGTTGAACTGACGCAGACAGCCAAACAGTTGTTCGGCTTCAACCCAGTCAGCGCAGACTACCTGGGTTAATGTCGCAAAATTGTCTTCAGCTGTCTCAGCTGCACGATAGCGGATAGTGTGACCGGAGATATCATAATGACCTCCGGTGAGACTTCCGGCATCCGAGTGCAGAGGCCGCGCGGCCTCTGCAATAAGGTTGATGTACTCAAGCTCTTCCGGCGCTTTTACCAGCATGAACGAAGACGTCGTCCAGTGCTGAAGAAGCTGCTCCAGCGCAAATTGTAAACGTGGCTGAGTATCACTAAGTAAGGTATCGGTGTCGTCAGTGACGTGCGGCTGCGCAAATACTTCCTGATAACTATCGGTGTCAGGAACCAGATCACGCCATGCAAGTTTCGTAATGGTCAAAGTTGATGTTTTTTAGTCTGTTGTAAAAAACGAGATTATACCGTAACCATCATCACTGCACACGTGGAAAGCGCTGTGAAACGAATGCGATGACGCGCGACAGTTCACAGGATGGATATTCTTTTCTTCAGATGCCGAAAAAGCTGATATTCTGATAAGAGTTACACGGTAACATTGAGATCGCAATGAAATATCAACAACTTGAAAACCTTGAAAGCGGCTGGAAATGGAAGTATCTGGTGAAGAAGCATCGTGAGGGGGAATTAATCACCCGTTACGTAGAGGCCAGCGCTGCCGAAGAAGCCGTTGATTTGTTGCTAACCCTCGAAAATGAACCGGTTCGGGTCAATACCTGGATTGAAGAACACATGAACTCTGCGCTGTTAAATCGTATGAAACAAACCATACGGGCGAGGCGTAAGCGGCACTTTAACGCGGAGCATCAGCATACGCGAAAGAAATCTATCGATCTGGAATTTATGGTCTGGCAGCGCTTAGCGGGGCTTGCGCAGCGGCGCGGCAAAACGCTTTCTGAAACTATTGTGCAACTGATTGAAGACGCAGAGCATAAAGAGAAGTACGCGAATAAAATGTCGACATTGAAGCAGGATTTACAGGCGCTGCTGGGAAAAGAATAACGACAGAATGGCTAAATGTGTTGTGTACAGGCATGCTTTGATTGATAAAAAGTGAAAAAAAACCCCGCAAAGCGGGGTTTTTTTATAAGACGATAACTTAAGCCTGAGGCTGAGTTACAACGTCTTTGATACCTTTAACTTCGATCTCAACACGACGATCCGGAGCCAGGCAGTCGATCAGTGCAGCGCGAGCTTTCACGTTGTCACAGGTGTTGCCAGTAACTGGGTTGGATTCGCCCATGCCACGTGCAGAGATTTTGTCAGAAGGAATACCTTTAGAGATCAGGTAATCAACAACGGACTGAGCACGTTTCTCGGACAGACCCTGGTTGTAAGCGTCAGAACCGATGCGGTCAGTGAAGCCCAGAACCACTACGGAACCGTCTTTCGGATCCAGGTTGCTCAGCTGGCTGTACATCTGATCCAGAGCCTGCTGGCCTTCTGGTTTCAGAGTTGCTTTGTTGAAGTTGAACAGAACGTCAGACTTCAGAGTGAAGTGTTTGGTCTGTACTTCCGGAGCCGGAGCCGGAGCAACAACTACTGGAGCTGCTTCTTCCTGCTGACCGAAACGGTAGGAAACACCAACGCTCAACAGACCGTTATCCGGACGACCGCCAACGGTGTTCGCGTCACCGATGTTGTTGGTCCACTGGTACTCCAGACGGGTAGCGATTTCAGGAGTAATTGCATACTCTACGCCACCAGCGAATACTGGGGAAACACCAGTGTCGTGGTCTTTGAAGCCGTCGTTGTTTTTAGCGTCTGCACGCCAAACCATACCACCCAGACGGGTATAAACGTCCAGATCGTCAGTGATTGGGTAACCCAGTTTAGCGGTCAGCTGAACACCCTGAGCTTTGAAAGCGCCATTATTGTGGGTAGTATCGGTGGCGCCTTTGTACGGCATACGACCTAACCAGTCGTAACCCATTTCGAAACCAACGTACGGGTTAACCTGGTAACCACCGAATGCACCAGCACCCAGTTGGCTTTCGTGGGTAGGACCGGAGTTGTTGATCTGGTTGTTGCCAATATCATGGTACTGAGACCAGCCCAGTTTAGCACCAGTGTACCAGGTGTTATCTTTCGGAGCGGCCTGCGCCACGGTAGCGAAACCAGCCAGTGCCACTGCAATTGCGATAGCTGTCTTTTTCATTTTTTGCGCCTCGTTATCATCCAAAATTCGCCATGAATATCTCCGAAGAGAGATAACACGGTTAAATCCTTCACCCGGGGACCAGTTCAATAGTTACTCTACCGATATCTGCGGCTTATGCCGAGCACCCCTGGCGATGTAAAGTCTACAACGTAGTTGAAAACTTACAAGTGTGAAGTCCGTCAGGCATATGAAAAAAAAAGGCTTGTATACACAATATTTAACATTTATAGATGAATAAATGTACTGAAGATTTCCTGAAAACCGCTTCAGACAGGCCTTCAGCCGGAAAACGCGTTACAGCTCAATGGCAAATTAAAACATGAAAAAAAATTCCAGGATAAATCCTAATTTTACTCAATGATACAAATTCGAGTGAATTTTTAGCCCGGAATGCTGTCTCCCCGCAAGTGACTGAGCGCGAACAGGACGCATGATAAACCCCATCGCATTACCTTCATCTGCCGCTTTTACCAGTTCGGCATGTTCATCTTCGGTTAATTCTTCCGTCAACCAGCCGATGACGACGCTGTAGTTACCTGTGCGCAGCGCACGAACCATCGATTCCAGCGTATTGCAGGGGGAGAGCTGACTGATTTGCATGACTTTGGTCAATGGAAGCCCGGCCGACTGCACCCACTCACGGCTTAATTTTTGCTGAGGCGTCAGCCACAGCTGCCAGCGTGATTGTTGCCCTAATTGTTGCAGCAGGGGAAGCAGCAGGAGCTGCGTCATCATGGGCTGGTCCTCGCGATAGACCACTTCACTGATAAGCCCAGCGGTAGCGTTCTCTGCTGAAACGCGCGC
Source organism: Citrobacter sp. KTE151 (assembly GCF_000398845.1). NCBI lineage: Bacteria > Pseudomonadati > Pseudomonadota > Gammaproteobacteria > Enterobacterales > Enterobacteriaceae > Citrobacter > Citrobacter sp. KTE151. The sequence continues at coordinate 878,308 of NZ_KB976063.1, forward strand.
AATGCTGCTCGATGCGGAAGAGAACGACGAAGAACGATTTGCATAACCTGAAGTGTACATAATCAATCCAGCCCTGTGAGTTACTGTATGGATATACAGTAACCCTGCCATCAATAAAGATCAACCTTATTTTCGGAAACAGGTTCGCAATTTTTAGTCATCATCACGGGAAAAATAAAATTCATCTTGCCCCATACGCATAAGTTGCCTATTTTCGTCATTAACGGATCTGCTACTGCAAATTATTTGCTTACGTTATGATTTAAAAGGATTTTTATGAAAGAAAAGTCTTATGCAAGAATCTATAAATCACAAGAATATCTGGCTTCTCTGGGAACAATTCACTACCGCTCACTGTTTGGCGGCTATAGTCTGACGGTTGGTGATACGGTCTTTGCCATGGTTGCCAGCGGTGAGTTATATCTTCGCGCCTGTGAGCAGAGCGCCCAGTACTGTGTAAAAAATTCTCCTGTCTGGCTAACATTTATCAAGCGCGGGCGTCCGGTTGTACTCAATTATTACCAGGTGAACGATACCCTGTGGCAGAACCAGCAGCAGTTAGTATCGCTATCACAATTTTCACTCGATGCAGCCGTTAAGGAAAAACAGAGTCGCTTTGCACAACATCGCCTGCGGGAATTACCGAATATGACGTTTCATTTGGAGACCTTGCTAAATGAAGCAGGAATTAAGGATGAGGGGACATTGCGATCGCTGGGAGCTCAGATGTGCTGGTTGAAACTTCGGCAAAATAACCCTGCCTTAACGGTAAAAATACTCTATGCCCTTGAAGGAGCGGTTGACGGGGTGCATGAAGCCGCGCTCCCGGCGACGCGTCGCCAGGAGCTGGTGGAGTGGGTGAGTTCTCTTACGCCGGAACCGGGGTATTAGATGGCAGCACGGCAATTTGTTGCTGTAATCGCCGAATCTCCGGGAGCAGGGCAATCAGTAACCCAACTTGCTGTACGACCAGCGGCTCTTTACTGTCCGGACGTGGCTCGAGATGCTGAATTCGCTGCTTCAGATCTTCCAGCGCCTGGTATACGCGCTGCTCATCCGCAGGTTGATGGTGAAGCGCATCATCTACATAGCAGACGGCATCATCCAGCAATGCCAGGACGTCAGGATTGGTTAACTGCTCGCGATGTGCGCCGAGGGCGGAAATATAGCTGGTAAACGTATGGTTAAGACACAGCAATCGGAACGCCGTTTCGCGTGTTTGGGCCGTGACATCCGGTTCACTCGACATGTTCGACACCACCGAAGCAAGTTCCGCATCACGATTGTGCGCGTCACGGCGGGCGATACGGTATGCCAGACGATTATCACGCCCCTGATGATATTGTTCGAGAATAGCATCAAGATAACGACAGTTAGCGTCAGTGGCCCGTTCAATCACTCGCGGCAGATTCCGAAAACGCCAGTCTGGCCAGATAAAGCTGACAGCAGCCCAGGCGATGGCACAGCCGATCAACGTATCGATGACGCGCGGAAGTGCAACTTCAAAACCTTCACCGAGCAGGTTAAAGCACAGCAGCACCAGCAGCGTGATAAACATGGTGGCATGCGCGTACTGGACGTTACGAAAGGCAAAAAACAACACGCCGGTAATCACCAGAAGTATCAATTGCCCTTCGAGAGAAGGTACAAACCACAGGATCGGTAACCCAATGGCGATCCCGACTAATGTGCCGATAATCCTTAGTGCCAGACGATGTCGGGTGGCGTTGTAGTTTGGCTGGCAGACAAACAGACTGGTCAACAGGATCCAGTACCCGTGGTTCATTCCGGTTATCTGGATAATGGCATAGCCGACGCAGAGCACCAGCGACATGCGAACAGCATGACGAAACAGGGCGGACTCAGGCGTGAAATTACGGCTCAGACGCAACCAGATATCACTGAACCCATGCGGGCTGTCATCGGCAAGCTGATTTTCAGACTCATTGCGCGAAAGTACCTGAGCCTGTTCGGATTCAATGGTAGCCAACTGGGCATCAATGGCCCGCAGGTTTGACAGCAAAAATCCTAACGTGTTGAGCAGGTCGGCAGGCTCACCACTCGCGCGCATGCGCTCAAGTGCAGCATCAATATGGGTGAAGACGCGCTCAAAGTGCGGATCGTGCTGATAAGGCGTGCGTAATAAAATACAGCGAGACAGTTGCGAACACGCTTGCCCCTGCATCGACATCAGGCGCTGGAAGCGGAACATCACGTCGCTGTGGCGGAAATGGTCGCGAAGCGTTTGGTACTGAATATGCGAGGAGCTTGCGCGTTCGTGAATATCCTGTGCTACAAAATAGTAATGTAGCGTGCGACGTGTTCCTCGCTGTCCGCGGTCGCCGCGCAGGCGGGTCAGCAGTGACACCTTTGTCTGGTTTAGGGTCGCCATCAGTTGCCCATTCGCAAGAGCCAAATCATACAGCGGCGCCTGGCTTTCATCTTCTATGTCGGGATCAAAAAGACGCGATTTCAGTTCCAGATAGTGCGCTAACTGTTCATAGCTACGCGCCAGATTGTCCTGCAACGGGCGAATAGGGAACAGAAGATGTCCGGTCAGGGTTAACAGGTTGTACCAAATGGCGCCCGCGAGCAGCAGGATCGGTTGCTGATACCACTGATCGTAAAGCGAGGTGCCGAGCATCGTGTAAATGGCGATCAGCAACGCGCCAAAGGCGATGGTTGCATAGCGCTGCCCTAATCCCCCCAACAGTATAAAGCCGCTGGTGGAGAGCGTTAACCCAAGGGCAAACAGCCATGGCCATGGGAAGAGCAGTTCGACCGAGGCCGAGGCAATGAAAAAGCACACCAGCGTGATGATCAAATTGCGCAGGCGACCTGCAAGACGATCGTCCAGGTCAGTAAGCGCGGCTGCGACCATACCCAGCGTGAGCGGGATGGTCAGCTTAACGTCACCCAGCCACCAGGGCAGCGCTGTTGTGCCGCAAAGCGCGATAAAAATCCGCACGTAGTACAGCCAGGTGCTGTTCCAGGTATAGCGTTTGAGCAGAGGACTTAACATAAAGGCCATCGGTCCTGATTATTCGAAGCGACGACGCGCGTTGGCTTCACGCGCTGCGCGAGCAACTTCAACTGACACTACCCGGCGACCCACCGGCCACAGTGCAATCGCCGCGATTTTGAAATTCGCAATGCCAACCGGGATACCAATAATCGTAATGCACTGGGCAATACCGGAGACAATGTGCATCAGGCACAACCACCAGCCGAAGAAAATCAGCCAGAAAATATTGAGCACGGTGCCTCCGGTATTCAACAGGACGTTTTTGCCCGCTGGATTAAGCTCATCGACATGAATCGCTTCGTTACCGTAGGGAAACAGTGAGAGTCGGGTAATTTCCCAGCATGAGCGGGTCAGGGGGAGAGTAAAAATCAGCACAATACTGACCAGCGTAGCCAGTAACCAGGCTAAGGTGGTGGCGAATCCCCCGAGCACAAAATTTAAAATATTCAGAACAGTACGCATAAACCCTCGGTTAACTCTGGTTTTCTGTGAATTCGGCAATTGTAACGTTTTTTTGGGCTGGAGCACGTTTTCTCTGGCGGTTACACTGATAAGCAAACCTCTTCGTGTGGATCCGCTTGAGTCTTATGGAACTGAAAGCAACTTCTCTTGGAAAACGTCTGGCACAACACCCTTACGATCGGGCCGTTATTCTCAATGCCGGGATTAAGGTTTCCGGCGATCGTCACGAGTATCTTATTCCCTTCAATCAGTTACTGGCTATTCATTGTAAACGCGGCCTGGTATGGGGTGAGCTGGAGTTTGTGCTCCCGGATGATAAGGTGGTTCGTCTTCACGGCACTGAATGGGCTGAAACCCAGCGCTTCCATCACCATTTGAATTCGCTCTGGCAGCAGTGGAGTCAGGAAATGAGCGACGTCGCTGCGGGAGTTTTACAGCAGCAGTTGGAGGCGATCGCCACCCGCACCAGTGAGAATAAATGGCTGACGCGCGAGCAGACGTCAGGGCTACAGCAGCAGATCCGCCGCGCCTTTGCCGCATTGCCGCTCCCGATCAACCGGCTGGAAGAATTTGAAAATTGCCGTGAGGCGTTACGTCAATGCCAGGCATGGTTGAAGGACATTGAAGCTTGTCGCTTGCAGCACAACCAGGCGTATACCGATGCCATGCTGGAAGAACATGCCGATTTTTTCCAGCAAATTGAGTCCTCGCCGCTGAATCCGGCCCAGGCGCGGGCGGTGGTGAACGGCGAACAATCATTACTGGTTCTTGCGGGGGCCGGAAGCGGCAAAACATCCGTATTGGTCGCCCGTGCGGGCTGGCTACTTGCGCGAGGGGAAGCGGCGGCCGAACAAATCCTGCTGCTGGCGTTTGGACGCAAAGCGGCCCAGGAGATGGACGATCGCATCCGTGAACGTCTGCATACGGAAGAGATCACCGCGAGGACGTTTCATTCACTGGCGTTGCACATTATTTCGCAGGGGAGCAAAAAAGTCCCGACGGTTAGCAAGCTGGAAAATGATGTTGCCGCGCGTAGCAAACTTTTTATCACGACCTGGCGTCAGCAGTGCAGTGAGAAAAAAGCACAAGCCAAAGGCTGGCGGCAATGGTTAGAAGAAGAGATGCAGTGGTCTGTACCCGAAGGTAACTTCTGGGATGACGAAAAATTACAGCGCCGGCTGGCTTCCCGGCTGGATCGTTGGGTTAGCCTGATGCGTATGCATGGCGGAGCGCAGGCGGAGATGATCGCCAATGCTCCGGAGGAGATTCGCGATCTGTTCAGTAAACGCATTAAGCTGATGTCTCCCCTGCTCAAGGCCTGGAAGGGCGCCCTGAAGGATGAGAATGCCGTCGATTTTTCCGGGTTGATTCATCAGGCCATTGTCATTCTGGAAAAAGGCCGGTTTATCAGTCCGTGGAAACACATTCTGGTCGACGAATTTCAGGACATTTCTCCTCAGCGTGCCGCCCTGTTAGCCGCACTGCGCAAGCAAAACTCACAGACTACGCTGTTCGCCGTAGGGGATGACTGGCAGGCAATTTACCGGTTCAGCGGAGCACAGCTTTCGTTGACCACCGCATTCCAGCAAAACTTCGGTGAGGGCGACCGTTGTAATCTGGATACGACTTACCGTTTTAATAGCCGCATTGGTGAAGTCGCAAACCAGTTTATCCAGCAAAACCCTCATCAGCTTACGAAACCGCTCAACAGTCTGATGGCAGGCGATAAAAAAGCCGTCACGTTGCTCGATGAAAGCCAGCTGGATCTGCTACTGGATAAGCTGTCGGGATTTGTGAAGGCAGAAGAGAGAATTCTGGTGCTGGCGCGATACCATCATCTGAAACCTGCCAATCTGGAGAAAGCAGCTACCCGTTGGCCTAAGCTACAGCTGGATTTCATGACTATCCATGCCAGTAAAGGACAGCAGGCAGATTACGTTATTGTTGTGGGGCTTCATGATGGGAATGACGGTTTTCCCGCCCCGGCCCGCGAGTCGATTATGGAAGAGGCGTTGCTTCCGGCTGTGGAGGATTTCCCGGATGCTGAAGAGAGACGCTTGCTGTATGTGGCGCTAACGCGGGCACGGCATCGGGTATGGCTGCTGTTTAATAAAGAAACACCGTCGTGCTTTGTTGATGAGCTTAAACAACTGGATGTTCCGGTAGCAAGAAAACCCTGAATAGCAGGCGGCAATTGCCGCCTGCCCGGCGTTTATTTGAGGCGCTCTGCCAGATAGCGGGCGTAATCTGGGATCAAGATGTCCGTTGCATCGTTGAAGTTTGGCGACTGGATAATAAAATCGGCGGTCGACACGTTGGTGGCAACCGGAATGTTCCATACCGTCGCCAGACGCAGTAGCGCTTTGACATCAGGATCGTGAGGTACGGCGTTAAGCGGGTCCCAGAAGAAAATCAGCACATCAATTTTCCCTTCTGAAATCAGCGCGCCCACCTGCTGGTCGCCCCCCATCGGACCGCTCAGCATGGCGTTGACGTCCATTCCCGTTGCGCGTTGGATTAAGTTTCCCGTCGTGCCTGTGGCGTACAGAACGTGCTTTTCCAGCAACGGCTGGTGGCGTTCCACCCAGCTCATCAACATCTTTTTACAGTGATCGTGTGCAACCAGCGCAATATGTTTACGCGCTGGCAATGTGCGAGTTGTTAATTCCATAGTACAGCTCCCAAGTTAACCTGGTTACAGAGTACTGGAAGCTCTTGACGCTGCAAGGGAAAGACAAAAAAAATGCGTATGCGAACATAAATGTCATGAAGGAGGCTGTTTCTGAGCCCATTGCAAAAAGTTACTTCGCGTTTGCGCGTCGGCCTGCTGGTACCAATATTTTAAGCGCTGTTCGGTCAGCGTTTGCGACTGAGGCGGCACGCGATCCAGTTCAGATACCCCGGAAAGCAGCGAGCTGTCATCGGCCATCATCGTAGCAAACTGCGGTAATGACGCATGTTTAGCCGCTTTGTTATAGCGTTCAGTTTCCATTTCATAATTCACGATTTTCGCTGTGGATGTGATTGACAAAATATCCAGCTTGACGGGGATAGGCATGGAGTCCCCATCCAGCAATTCCACGCGTGGAGCGTCATCAAAATGCGCTGTGTCCCGCTCATTGTTCAGACGCGGGAGGTGGAAATTAACCTGGCTGACGAGTTGCGTATCAAAGCTGATGACCAGCGGAGGCGAAATATACAGACGTTCTTCGTGGCTGGACAAGCGAATGGTTTTTTCTACGCGAAATACGAGCTGGTGGCGACCATTTTCCAGCTCGATACTGTCGGCGCCACGCAGTAATGAGCTGGAAACTTTTTTTCCGTCCAGCACCAAAAGGTCAATATCATTAGACAGGCGTAATGAGGTAGCAAAAACGGTTACCGGCAAACACAGGGCAATTAAGGCTGTCACAATGCCGGCTTTCATAGGTTTCTCCTGTCCAGAAAATAGCTGCAAACATGTATCTAAATTTTTCGATAATCACGTTTACTAACATATAGACATATTTTTGAGTTTAGCTCTCATACGCCAGTATGGGATGAATGGTTGCGGGGTCAGGTTTGTCGTACACTTTGTTAAACAGCCTGGAGGAAAACGATGAAAGAGACCGATATTGCTGGCATTTTGACATCTACCCGTACGATTGCACTGGTTGGCGCGAGCGATAAACCCGATCGCCCAAGCTATCGCGTGATGAAGTATTTACTCGACCAGGGCTATCACGTTATTCCCGTTTCACCGAAGGTTGCCGGAAAAATGCTACTGGGGCAGCAGGGCTATGCAACGCTGGCGGATGTGCCAGAGAAAGTGGATATGGTCGATGTCTTCCGTAATTCTGAAGCGGCGTGGGGCGTCGCTCAGGAGGCTATCGCCATCGGCGCGAAGACGCTATGGATGCAGCTTGGCGTAATTAACGAGCAGGCGGCCGTGCTGGCGCGTGATGCGGGGCTGACGGTGGTGATGGATCGTTGCCCGGCGATTGAGATCCCGCGACTGGGACTGGCGAAGTAAAGTTGGACTGTCGCCGGATGAAACGCACAGGCCCGATAAGCGAAGCGCCATCGGGCCTGTGTTAGTATCAATTACGCAGGCGCGGAGCCTGAAGCTGTTTACGGATTGTGCGCGCCAGTTCATCCATTGATGGTTGCTCCGGATGTTCTTCCTGTAGCTCGCTACTCAGTTGCGCTTCGGCCAGATACGTATGCACTGGCAGACCATTATCGTCTTCCATCACCACGTGATACCAGGGAGCGGCGCGAAGTTCGCTGTTAACCGCCAACTCATCGGCTGACGGCTCATCAAGCGAATATTCCGGGTCGATATCCACGACCACTCCGAGGTAACCTAACAGGGAATGGCGGACCTGCTGGCCGATACCGAATTTGCTGGCAATCATAGTCACCTCCCGGGGAATAGATACCCTCTATGTAAGGGTAATATTCCACTTTTCAAGTTACATGATGCGACAGGCAAACCCTTTCAGATACAGCCCTTCCGGGTAGGTAGCGATCACCGGATGATCGGCGGCCTGACGGAACTGCTCTATAAATTGTACATCACGACCAGCATCTATTGCGGCATCAGCGATGATTTTCTGAAATAAATCGGTCGTCATCAGCCCGGAGCAGGAAAATGTCAGCAGTACGCCGCCTGGGTTCAGCAACTGAATAGCCAGCATATTGATGTCCTTATAACCGCGGCAGGCGCCCATCAACTGGCTTTTGTTTTCGACAAATTTCGGCGGATCCATCACGATGACATCAAATTTCTCACCGCGATCGCGATAGGCGCGCAGCAGTTTGAACACATCATCTCGCACGAACTCGGCTTTACTCAGATCCAGCTTGTTCAGTTCCACGTTCTGGCGGGCAATATCGAGTGCTTCCTGAGAGGTGTCGACGCTGACCACCTGACGGCATCCGCCCATTAATGCTGAGACCGCAAAGCCGCCGGTATAGGAGAAACAGTTCAGGACACGCTGGTTTTCCACATAACGACGCGTCGCCAGGCGGCTATCGCGTTGATCGAGGTAATAGCCGGTTTTGTGACCGTGCTGAATATCAACCAGCAGCTTCATCCCGTGCTCTTCGATAGGCAGCAGAGCAGGCGGCAGTTCGCCCGTGACGGGCCCTTGGGTCAGCGCCATACCTTCTTTTTTACGCACGGCCACATCGCTACGGTCATAAATAGCGCAGTCCGGGAAAACAATTTGCAGAGCACTAATCAGCGCGGCGCGTTGGTATTCAGCCCCCGCGCTGAGCAACTGCAATACCAGGAAGTTACCGAAGCGGTCAATAGTGACACCCGGCAGGCCGTCGGATTCTCCGGCGATCAGACGGTAGCTGTCCAGACCGTCCTTTTTCGCCAGCCAGTCACGCCATGTCTGCGCCTTCTGCAGACGACGGGTAAAGAAATCAATGTCGATGGATTCAGACTTATCGAAGGTCCAGACGCGCGCACGGATCTGCGACGCCGGAGAGAACGCACCGCGCGCTAACCATTTCCCCAGGTGGTCAACAATATCAACGGTTTCACCGAGGTTGGCTTTACCTTCCATACGTGCGACAGCACCGGAAAATACCCATGGATGGCGGCGAAGTAATGATTTTTCGCGCCCCTTGGCTAACACTAAACGAGGATAATGTGGAATTGTAGATTCAGTCATGCGGAGCAACCTCTCACAAACAGTGACGCGGGTTGGATGAAAGTACCAACCTGAAACCATTAAAATAAAATGGCGCGTAGAGTAGCACAGATGATGAGGTCAATCATCAGCGTCTGGCGCTACTGCATGATGGTGTGGCGGGGCCTCTGCTTATCGAGCGACGGTTTAATCTCACTGAACAGGTGCGACAACTTATTCTGTTATCCCCTGCTAATCTATGGACAGATCAGGAGATTGCCGGTCATCTGTCCATCGGTACCTGTTCTTTCATTTGTGTTGATAAGGAGAACCGCAATGTCGAAAGTCTGCATCATCGCCTGGGTCTATGGCCGGGTTCAGGGGGTGGGATTTCGCTACACCACCCAGCATGAAGCGCAACGGCTGGGGTTGACCGGCTATGCGAAGAATATGGATGACGGCAGCGTAGAAGTTGTCGCCTGTGGTGAAAGCGAGCGGGTGGAACAACTGATGAAGTGGTTGAAAGCCGGGGGACCGCGCAGCGCCAGGGTTGATCGGGTTCTCAGCGAACCGCACCGCCCTGGCGACGAGCTAAAGGGATTTAGTATCCGCTATTAAATACATTTCACCGGTTTCGGCAGGCCGGCAATTTTAGTTGCCTGCTTAGCTGGGCCTTTCGGAAACAGGCGATAGAGATAACGGCTGTTGCCTTTTTCTTCGCCAAACTTGTTGGCCATCGCTTTTACCAGCATGCGGATAGCGGGGGAGGTATTAAACTCCAGATAAAACTCGCGAACGAAACGCACCACTTCCCAGTGTTCGGGGGAGAGAACGATACCTTCGTTTTCGGCGATTTTCTCCGCCAGCGGCTCGCTCCATTGCGTGGTGTCTTTCAGATAGCCTTCGCTATCGGTCTCAATTTCATGGCCTGCAAAAATGAACATAGTGCTCTGTCGATAAAGTAAAAACCGCCCTTAGTTTAGCAAATAAGGGGCGGCGTGAGAAACCTCGACCTACAGAAGAAGCTGTAGCAGATTGTTGGCATTAAGCTTCTTCAGCGCGTTGCATTTATACGTCGATACCTGTTTTTCGCTAATCTGCGTCATATGCGCAACATGTTTTACCGATTGACCGTTAACCAGCCTGTCGAGAACATTGAACTCCATGCCAGTCAGGCAGCAATTCAGACTGCGTACCCGACGGGGCTCTTTAGCAAGCAGATACGCCGCATCCACGACGGCAATTCTGTCATCAATGATATGTAAGGTCAGCGTGGCAAAACGCTTTCGTAAATGCGTGGCCAGTGCCCAGCCTTTTTCATTGCACACCAGATAAACCGTTCCCTCCCAGCGCCTGGCCTCCAGTTGAAGCAGAATGTCGACCAGCGCCAGATGCGTCCTCGCGACGGAAAAGCGGCAACGCACAACGAGGGTGTCGCAGGCCAACAGCGAACGGTGCCACTGTAACGCGCCGCTCTCAACTTGAGTGTGAGCGTTACGGCGCAGAAGGGCGTAGCGCAACCCTTCGGCATAAAAACGATTATTATCAAGAATGACGTAATTCACGGCGGCCTCTTTATAACGTACTGGGTGTGTAGATGATGCGTAGCGTGCCGGTGTAATCCCCGGCGTTTTTACTGCTGGCTGCAAACGCTGGGGTTTTCAGAACAATAGGGGCAGGTACGCACAGTACGCTCTCACGTCCGCCGGGCAGGACGACCTGACGCAGATGCTGCGGATCGTTGGTGCCTTGCCAGACTAGGGTTTTACCGTTGGCGACGGTTTCGGTTGCGCCCGTGACGGGATTAGTGACGAAGACCTGATAGTCGAGACGATCCCGCGCATCGGTCTGACTTCCGCCGCGTCGCCGGATTGAAAATGCCTCTTCAGCACGGTCCGTTGAGGGGAGTCCGTCGTCCTCAAACCGAAGATAAGTGCGGGTGCTGGTACTGTTTTTGCCGTCGTACAGGCACATATCCAGCGTGTTTTCACCCTGGATTTCACTGCCACCCGGCCGCCCCGGGAAGTTGGTCAGGTTGAGGTTAACGATAGGCGTTGAGTGCGGAAATGCCGGCAGATAAATCTGCTGATTACCCGGATCGACAACCTCAATGCGCATCGTGGCCTGCCAGCTAGCAATGGCGCGATAGCCTGGACATCCGGTATTGGGGTCAGCGAAGTTCCCGCCGCAGTTGCCACTATCCCATTGACGCAGGTTCTGCCTCAGCGTTGCGGTCCAGATACCCGGCAGAGTGAGCTTTTCCAGTTCGCTTTTCACGATATAGAAATCGAAGTAGGGTTCTCTGGTCCAGTTTGCAACAATCTCTGTCCCTCCCGTGATAAAACTGGGATAGGTAAAGACTTTATTATTGAAAAACATGTAGTGGTCGCCATAGACCTTAAGATCCACCGTTTTGCTGGTAAGGGCATGCGTAAAACGTAAATTGATGGCATAAGGTGTCCCCGGGTTCGCCGTGAACCAGGCCGGGGCGGTCATGCAGGCGCCAACTGTGGAGTCGGTACGGGACAGACACGTCAGAGTATTACGTCCCCACTTTTGCGGATCGGCGACATCATAGCCGCTCGGTTCATGAACCCAGATATCAAAGCGCGCGGGGGGGGCCATGCGATCGAAGCTGATATCGACGCTGGTGTTTCTTCCGGCAGGGGCCGCTGCCTGAGTCTGACCCGCCCACAGGCTTAAAAAAAGTAAAATAATTAAGTGCTTGTTCACATCATTTCCCTTTTGTGACGTTGTCTGCATTCATGGCAGTTGGACCCGTTGGTACCGATCGTCCGGCGAGCATCAGCTGTGCCTGTTGCTGGACAGTATCCGGCAGGGCAGAGAAGGTTAATTCCCGGCAAGGGATCGACCCGACGTAACGCACGACGTCGCGCATAGTCTTTACATTCAGCTCGCACTGATAAAACTGCTGCTGACGCACCAGGTAGAGGTTATGCAGCAGAGCGTCGCTTTGAGCGCTAAACCCGCCGTTGCCAAGGTCGCTCCAGCCGTTAACGTTCAGTGGCACGCCGCCGATAAACGGCGAATGTTGCTCGTCAGTTAACTGGCCGAGCCAGGTGTAGCTTGCCGTGGTTTGCACGTCCCGGCGGAGCAGTTTGCCTGGCACCATAAATAACGTTCTGCTGCCTGAACCTTGTGTGATTTCACTGCTGGCACCCCGCGAGACATCCAGCGATTCGTTAATCGTCAACGTAGTCTGCTGATAGCCCGGCACGGCGAAGAGGGCGCGGCTATTGCCTGGAATGTCTGCACTGCCGCCGTTATCCAGCGACACGGCAATGCTCGGATCCTGGGAATCTTCCGGTGTGGCAACGTTAACCGCGATGGCTGAAGCAGGACGTCCGTCGCTCCAGCGGCCCAGCCACAGACCAGAGCGCGACAGCGCAAGCGTGGAGTTGTAATTGCCGCTGCTGCTCAGGGTATGGCGCCCATCCTGACGATCCCAGGCATCGCTGACTGTCAGGCTCCCGTTGCCATATCGTCCGCCCTGGCGCGTGTAGGCAGAGGTATTGAGTGAATCGCTGTTAATACCTGATGCGCTCAGTCCATACTCATTTTCACCACGTGCGTCGGCATACCAGTTGTGCGCCACGTTATAGGTCAGCTGGTTTTTTTCATGCTGCTGGTGCTGCCATGTCGCGCCCAGAGAGGTATAGCTTGTCGCATTGCCCTGACGGTTATGCGCCATTGACAGGCTCACGCTCAGGTAGCCGCCTTTATCCCTGCCTTCGCGTGAGTCATCGTTACGCATGAAAAGGTTAATGCTGCTGTTGATGTTCAGACCACGCGTGCTGAAAGCCGTACTCAAGCCACCCTGCCAGGCCCGCGTGCGTGAGCGGGTCATATAAACCGACTCCCAGGGCAAGCCTGCATCGTGGCGATCGTCACTGTCCGGGAGTTCCCGACGAGAAACGTACCGTCCTTCGTTGCGGTTATCCGAATATCCCAGGCTGGCGTACCAGGTGCCGACAGGGACGGAGAACATCACCGACAGGCTTCGGTAACAGCCATTTACGGCGTCATATCCCGCGCTTCGGGTATTGCAGTTTTCTGCTGATAACGCGTTGCGATAGAAGCTCAGTGAAAAACCGTCGTTATAGCTGATTTGCTGAATATTGCCGCGTTGTCCTTCGCTGCCGTAAAGGTAGCTAAACCGGGTCGAGAGTACGCCATCGATCGGACCCGCATTGAAACCACGACTCCAGTCGAGTGCATTTTCCAGAAAACGTTGGTTTTTCTTTATCGCTGCGCCACTGGTGAGTGCCAGCGTTGGAGTGACAGGCAGGCGGACACCCGCCTGCGCGACCGCGCTACGTTCATCGTTTTGATTGTTATTGTCGGTTTCGCCCGCCTGCAGGAACCACTCGACGCGGTCAAACGGCGTAATACCGGTGCGGGTAAACGGTATCTGCTCGGTACGTGTCAGCCGGTTATTTTCATAGACGGACAGCGTCACGGTATAGCTCCCATCGGGGAACGATCGCGTGTCCAGGGTCTGAGCCCCGGCATTGAGATAAAAACTGGCCAGCAGCTGATTGCCCCGGCGGGCGTCAATACGCGCATCATGGGAAAGCAGCACGGTGATGGGGGTACCCTTTGACTGCTGAACCGGATTGATCCATGCCCTTGTCGAGCCTGTGCGCAGGCCGCGAATTTTGCCCAGCGGCAGTTGGCTGAGGTTGATATTCCCACCAGCATTACTGAACAGATCGCGGGTATCCATCTCGCCTAACTGAATATAATACTGACGCCAGATATCCTGGCGAAACCAGGCATTGTTGACAGTTATTTCTTGTTGCTGCTGGTGCCTTGAACGCTGCCCCAGCCAGGTCCAGTCGAGATTAAAGTAGCCGTCCTGCGTCATGGCCAGCGCGCCATTGCCCTGAACGGTGGCTGACTGGTAATCCCTGTCGGCAACAAAATTGATATTCTGTTGATGGATCAACGCATTCTCAGTGCCCTGCGTAGGCTGATACCACTGGTTTTCTGTGGTCTGTTTAGGCAGAAATTTCTTGTCCAAAAACAGACTAATGCGCGCGTTATTCTCATCATAGATAATGGCCGCACGATGGGTATCAATGTAATCACATCCCGTTGCGGAGCCATTGCTGCTGCACGCCAGGTTGCCGTTACGGGCAAGTGGAACGGCGAGAGCTGCGGACACGGTGGCAACGAGGGCAGGAGCGTCATTAAACTGACGTTTGATAGCCGCGACCACGGTTTCGGGTGCGACAAAACTTACCGATTCAAGTGTGATATCCGTTTCAAAAAGGCCAAGCGATTCGCCATAGAGGTTAACCTCTATCCACAGACGCTGCGTTTTCGCCAGATCTTCGAAACCTGCCGGGACGGCCATCTCGGCGCAGGCGAGTTGGATGGATGCGGGTAATAAAGCAACTAAGAGGAGAGTATTTCTGTGAAACGCCATGACCAAGCCTCGACATCATCCTGACGTCAGAGGGTGGGCACCCTCTGACGTTATCCCTTATGTACTGTGGTGTTACGCACCGCCTTCCGTGGTCGTCGCCTGCGTCAGCATCAGGCTGACAACGCCGCTGTACTGACCGGTTTTCAGAATGCCTTTGGTGGTCTGAGAAATGGTGAGTGGCAGTACCGCTGAACCGTTTTCAATGCTGCCTGGGAACAGTTCAGTTCCGGTAAATTCGGCATCGGTGGTAGACAGTGTTTTATCACCCAGAATCACCGTCATCGGTACAGTCTCGTCGCCATCCATATTGGTGAGCTTAGCTGCGCTAACGAGGCGCACTTTGACATTGCTGGTGGCGGAGTTAGACCACACCTTGGTGTTCAGGCGGTAGCTTTCCAGCCCACGACCTGGCAGGTACTGCATGTCGATGCTGGCCGGCAGTGGCGTGTTGTCGGCCTGAGTCATATCCAACTGTGAGTCAACGCTGGCGTTGACGGTAATATCTTTTTGAATCGCCAGCGCGCTAAAGGACGAGGCCATCGCGGCAACAATCATCAGAGGTTTAATATAGTTACGCATTGATATCTCCATATTTACAAATGAGCACCTTGGCTCTTTAAACAAACTACGTGGGTTTTTACTGTGCCGTCGTGTTATTGCACGACGGGTAAATCAGCTTCTTCAGCGGTTTTATTCACCCAGTTGAAGTAGCGGAACTTATATTTCTGACCCTGTTTCATGGTGAGCGTTTTTAATTTCCGTTCAGTGTCCGGATAAATCGTCGCGTCTTCTTTTATCCATTTACACGATGAAACAGCATCACAAATACCAATCTCTCTGAGCGGCACACGCAATGTGCCGCGGTTTTTTAACGTTCCCCGGCGAGGGTCAATCGACAGTGAAATTACGTTTTCTTCTGGAGCAATGTGGACCAGTGCACCCCAGATCACATTGACACCTAATGTCGCCATTGCTGCAGGGGTTTCTGCCTTGCCCGGAATAATGCTGTCAGGTTGTTTTACCCCTTCAAAATAGACACGCCAGGTGGTCTCTTTTTTCGGAGGTATAAGCGATACCAGACGAACAACGCGCATCGCGCCTGCAGCTAGAGCAAATTTCTCGGGCGTAACCACCACGCCACCTTCTTTCCACGAAGCGACGTCAATTTCTTTTTCCTGGGCCGTTCCGGGATTAAGAATTTTCTTTTGCCTCACCCGAATGAACTGAATATCATCCGTTTTTGAAGCCACCTTAATTTGCGCCGCACCGGATCTGTCTACATTCAGCTCCATGGGATACACGCTCATATTGGCCATTGTCATTTCTGAGAAAAATGGCAATGACAGCGCGACGACATAAAAGGCGGTTGTCATGCTCACTCTTTTTTTCTGTTTCACAATCAGTCTGCCTGCTCTGAGTTTAAAGGCGGCGCGTTAACACCAGGACACCGTCTGCTTTCGTATCGCTTCAGGGCAGGGAAACTTTAACCAGAACAGCGGTTTGTGAAAATTTGTATTAGTTAACTCGTTATATACAGTTTTTTATCCTGCTTTTATGGCTTTAAGGTTGTATAGTTAAGTGAAAATACCGCGGCCAAGGATGGGAGGAAAATTCCTTCTGATGAAAAAATAAGCAGGTCAGGGGGCGGTTTTCATATCGACGTACCAGGGAATAAAAAGCATGCGGTAACAGCCGAGAATAAAAGATGTTTTTTATATGCAATAATTCGTTGTTATTTGATCCTGAAGCACATGCAATAAGTCTTGTTGGACAACCCGAGTCTGTATTAACACTTTCGGCGCCAGCCGTTCGTCTTTTACAGGAATTCATTAAACACCGAGGACGCGACTTAAGCCGGGAGGAATTGATCGCTCGCGTGTGGGAAGAATTTGGCTTTACGCCATCAGGAAATAATCTCAATAAAGCGGTAAGCGAACTGCGTAAAAGCTTCCAGTCTCTGGGAGAGGGGCACGAATTGATCGTCACTGTCCCGCGCTATGGTTTCCGTTTTGATGCTGATGTGATTTTTCAGCCTGGAGAGAAAATTCAAGCCGTTGATCCGCAACCCCCCTCAGCGCAACAAGACGTTCTGCCCCGGCGAGTATCCCTGAAAAAGTGGTTCAGAATAGGGGCATTGATTGCCGTGCCGTTGGGAGCGATCTTTTACGTTAGCCGCCCGCAGGAGATAACTGTTCCGGCGAAATTAAAGCCGGTCCAGGAAAAAATCGCGCGTTGTAGTATCTGGGTTATCGAAGATCATGGACGGCCGTTAGTGCTATCAAAATTAGCTGAGCGACTGGAGGCCAATGACGTGGCGTGCGAGCGCGAGGAGTATGCTATTTATTTTTTCAGCGCCCGTTTTTCGCTTGCAACTGCTGATGAACTGTTTATCGGGGCCTGCCCGGTCAATAAAACACGTCTGTGCAAGACCATTCGCTATAAAAACGGGGCTGGAAAATGAAAATAAGGCTTCTTTTTGGACTGGGCGGAGCCCTGGTCGGCGGCGCGCTGGCGCTGTTTTACTATTGCGGCGCGACGGGAAAAAGCGATGTGCTGGCCTGCAGCACTGAATTTAACTTTACGCGCAATGAGGGGAAAGCAAGTGAAGTGAAGGTAAATGCCCTTGCTCAGTTCTATTTTCATCGGGACGGTACAGGGTTGACCACTTATAAAGGTGCGGCAAGAGCTGGCGGGCAAAATTTTATCGTTGACAGGGATGTAGACTTTACGTGGGAGCAGCGGGACGATGACAACGTCATTGTATTGACCTACACCAAAACCTGGCTTCGCCACAGTGACAATACGCCGAATGCCCAATGGGGGAGCTTCGCCTATCCGACCTCACGCTACTACCTGACGATCTCTGAACTTTCACCTGCTGTGTGGCTTATTCAGGACCGGCGCTATCCTACCTATATCTGCCGGGGTCAATAAGGTATAAAAAAAGAGAATGCCAATGGCATTCTCTTTTTTCGTATCAGTGATGATGCTTAATCGCGGCTGGCGAAGCCCAGAATGCTCAGCAGGCTGACGAAGATGTTGTACAGCGAAACGTACAGGCTGACGGTGGCACGGATGTAGTTGGTTTCACCACCACGGATGATATTACTGGTTTCAAACAGGATTGCCCCTGAAGAAATCAGAATAAACACCGCGCTGATTGCCAGATGTAAAGCCGGCAACTGCAGGAAGATATTCGCAACCATACCAATCAGCACCACCACGATCCCTGCCATCAGCATACCGCCGAGGAAGGACATGTCTTTCCGCGTGGTCAGCACGTAGGCTGAGCAGCTGAAGAAGACCAGCGCCGTACCGCCCAGAGCCATGGCGATAACATCACCCATGCCCGCAGACAGGTATGTGTTTAGGATCGGTCCCAGAATGTAGCCCAGGAAGCCGGTGAAAGCGAAAGCTGACAGAATACCAACCGGTTTATCCGCCGTTTTATAGGTCAGGAACATCAGACCATACATACCCACCAGCGTCAGGATAAGCCCCGGAGAGGGCAACATCAGTACGGTACTGGCAGTCGCAGTGAGCGCCGAAAACGCCAGCGTCAGGCTGAGCAGGAAATAGGTATTGCGCAGCACCTTATGCGTGCTGAGTAGCGATGTACGATCGCGTGAAGAACTAATAATACGATCCATGAGTCACTCTCTTATGACAGATGTAATTAATGATGGAGGATAATGAAATCAAGGGGAATGACACAGCGGTTTTACCCATCTTTACGCATTTTAACCCGCCAGGCTTAAGCATATTATTTCAACAAAAGCTCCCGAATCAGATGTTAGCACTATATGTGTAAAAATGCCTGTTAGATATCTGCCAGGTAACTGAAAAATATTGCGTTATTCCTGTTTCTCTCTGACAGTGACAGCGGTGTCTACATAAAACAGAGCAATAAGGTAAAGGGAATGATTCAACATAAATCGAAGATATTGACGTTTACGCTGTTGGCTGTCTGTTTGATGTCTATCAACGGCGTGGCGATGGCGGCAAATGTTCCCGCAGGAACAATTCTTGCAGAAAAACAGGAACTGGTCAGAAACAATGGCAGTGAGCCAGCGTCGCTGGATCCGCATAAAGTCGAAAGCAACGTTGAATTTAATTTAATCAGCGATATGTTCGACGGACTGGTGGCGGTTAAGTCGGATGGGTCTATCGAACCCCGGCTGGCCGCGTCCTGGGAGAACAAAGACAACACCGTCTGGACCTTTCATTTACGTCCGGGCATAACCTGGTCAGATGGGTCTGCCATTACCGCACAGGATGTCGTCTGGAGCTGGCAGCGTCTGGTCTCACCGCAAACAGCTTCACCTTATTCCTCGTATCTGGGCAATATGCACGTAGCAAACGCCCTCGATATTGCCCAAGGGAAAAAAGATCCTGCCGATATCGGGGTCAAAGCCCTGGATGATAGCACGCTGGAAATTACCCTGACGCAGCCAACGGCGGCTTTTCTGGCGATGCTGGCGCACCCGTCACTGGTTCCGCTGGATAAAGTGCTGATCGGCCGCTTTGGTGATAAGTGGACCCGGCCAGAACATTTTGTCTGCAGCGGGGCGTACAAGTTATCGCAGTGGGTCGTCAATGAGCGCATCGTTGCCGTGCGGAACCCGCATTATTGGGACGATCGGCACACCGTCATTGATAAGGTCACTTATTTGCCCATCAGTTCAGAGTCCGCAGACGTTAACCGCTATAAGGCCGGCGAAATCGACATTGTGTATAGCGTCCCGGTCAATCAGTTCGCGCAGTTGAAAAAGACGATGGGCGATGAACTCCATGTCTCACCTCAGCTTTCAACCTATTACTATCAGTTCAATACGACCCGAGCGCCGTTTAATGACCCGCGCGTGCGCCGGGCGCTGAATATGGCGTTAGATAAAGACATCATCGCACAAAAGGTGATGGGGCAGGGACAACGCGCGGCGTGGGTTATCAGCCAGCCGGAAATAGGGGGAGTGCAACTGCATGCGCCGGAATATGCGGCGTGGCCGCTCGAAAAACGCATTGCCGAAGCTAAGAAACTGCTGGCTGAAGCCGGTTTTGGCCCTGAGCATCCGCTTAGCCTAAATCTGCTCTATAACACCTTCGAAACGCACCAGCGTATTGCCATTGCCGCATCGTCAATGTGGAAGAAAAACCTCGGCGTAGAGGCGAAGCTGCAAAATCAGGAATGGAAAACCATGCTGGATACTATGCACACCGGTAATTTTGACGTCGTGCGCTACGCATGGATCGCCGATTATGATGATGCCTCAAGTTTCCTCAATATTTTCCGTACCGGCGATAGCGAGAATACCACCAGGTACAGCAATCCCGCTTTTGATGACGCGATGCGCAAGGCGGCGAAAGCAACTTCGCTGGAGGAGCGAGGCAAATACTACCAGCAGGCTGAAGACCTTTTAGGAGAGGATGTGCCAGCGATTCCGGTTTACCACTATGTCCGCACGCATCTTGTGAAGCCGTGGGTGGGAGGATTTGCGCCAGATAACCGGGGAAATTACTACACCAAAGATATGTTCATCAAAAAACATTAAGCGCTGTAGCCAGTATTTGTGCTGAATAAACGGTCAGTCTGTTGTTATTTCAGTCGATTAACAATATTTTGGCTGTTTTTCAGGCAAACGAACGCATTGGTGCTTTACAGGTTCGTTCGGGATGTTTATAGTGCGCCTCATTGGAAGCGTGGCCGAGCGGTTGAAGGCACCGGTCTTGAAAACCGGCGACCCGAAAGGGTTCTAGAGTTCGAATCTCTACGCTTCCGCCAAATTTAACAAGGGGTTAGCTAAATGCTAACTCCTTTGTTTTTTGAGCAGAAGAATAAAGAAAGAATATTCGAAAAGAATATCCCCTCCCTCCCAATTGCATAAAAAATCACTTCTTACCTATTACCGGGCGATCAAGCGTCGGGCTAATTTGTACCTTCCTGTCATAAATAAGCACTTGGCTCTCCGTCTTGTGTCCACTGAATATCTGCTTATCCCTGCTGCTCCCTTCAAAATCTGAAATAGCCTTTGCCTTAATATCGTGGAATGTGTAATCCAGCTGTCGATCAAGTTCACTCTGTGCGGCCCGCACGGCCTTTAGCCAGCGATTATTGAATGTCTTGCGGATGAACTGCCCGCGATCGCTGTTATAGAGAACCAATGCGTCAGGTGAAAGCTTCGGGCATGCTGCCTGTGCCGTTTCCAGTGCTTCCCGCAGGCGAGGTGTCCAGACCTTTATCTGTTTTTTCCCGGTTTTGCCCTGTTGGATAAAAATCCCTTTATCAGATATTTGCATCCAACGTAGCTCGAGTACGTCAGCTTGTCGCGCGGCGCATAAGTAAGATATTTCCATTGCAGATCTGACGACGTGATCAGCATGTTTATAGATTGCCAGATAGTCTTCGTCAGTGATGTATTGCTCACGAGCCTTCAGAGAGAATTTGCTGACGCCAGCACAGGGGTTTCCCTTAACGTATCCGCGCTCATATCCCCAGCGGTAAACGCGAGACATGCTGCTCATTTCTTGGTTGGCCTGGTTCTTACTTTGCAGACCTCGACGATCCATAAACTGGCGCACGTCCTCTGGTTTGATCACGTTAGCTTTAACCTTGCCGAATACAGCAAGTAGTTTTTTCTGATGTTGCAGATAGTCACGCTGGGTTCGTATTGCCAGCTCTGTGTAGTAGGCGCTTTTGAGAAACATTCCCCAGAGCTTTTCGAACGTCATTACATCTGAGTAATTCCGTCGTTCTTCCTCATACCGTTTCCATAACGCTGACATAGTGAGAGTGATTGGGCCCAGTGTCACGGTCTCCCGTGACGTGGGTTTGTAGTAGTAACGCGTTTTTGTTTTGGATACGCGCGGCGGCAGCTTGTTATCTCCAGGATCCTTTCTTCTGCGCCCCATTTAAATAGCTCCGAAATCGGGTTTTTCTTCTGTGCTGGTCTGTACGGTGATCTGTCCGTTCAATACAGCGTTAATGTGCGTCCAGGTAACCATCGGGCGACCTTCCCGGTCGGGTATGTACGAGACGCCGCCACGGTCGAGAATTTCCCTTTGTTTGGATGCCTTCTGATAACCGGTAAACTCAATCAGTTCTGCGTCTGTTAGTAGATCGTTTTCTCTGGCCATGTTGGTCTTTCCTCATCATCCGGTACACGGCGTCATCAGCATCACTGCATGCGCGTTCGATGTCGGACTGGGTCAGGGTCTTCTTTCGTACGCTTGCCGATAACCGGCCAATCTTTATGTCGAAATCTGTGAGCAGAGTAGCTCCGGGTTGCCATCGCAGCATTGCAGCCTCCTGGGTTGGGTGAGGCCACAATGCTAGCGATAGTATGGTTTTATTTCTGATTACGCTTAATCAGGTTTTCGGGTAGGAATGCGCCTTTCTCACGAGTCACTTTAACGCTTTTCGGCAGGTGCATTCCCAACTCGCAACGGCTACGCGCTTCAATAATGCCGTTACTGCCATCTGAAAATACTACGTGAACCGCATCACCACGTTTTAGGGATAGTTTCAGCATAGTTATCGTACCTGTAGTGAGCGTTCGCCGATCTCAAGGTGGGCACCCGGTACCGGATTTAACAATTCTGCTGGTACTTCACCACCATCAGCCGTGATTTGCGCCGCGGCAGCTTCCGCAGCCTCGATCGCTTCTTTGATGGCTTTTTTGTCCGGAGCGACAATCGTCTGAACAGTAACCAACTCATCCGGTAATAGATTTTCGTTGTCGATAACAACGCTGACGCTACCTTTTCGGGCAGTAAAGCTATTCTTAGGGGTCTTGAGCTTGTCCAGATTGGCAGCAAGCAGGCAAGACAGAATATATTTACGCAGCGTTTTATCTTTATTTTCGAAAGATTTTTTACGCTCAGCCAGGCGCTTCATTTCTTCATCGCATGTTTTTGCATTTCCCAGATTATTACGCGCGATGACCATGATGGCATCCAGCTTATCCGCCAGTTCTCCTTCAATTCCTTCCAGTGTATCGGTGATCATCTCCGGAGTTAGTTCATCAGAGCTTTCCAGCAATTGCAGAAGGTTGGTGTAGTCAGCAGCTAACGCGATTGCAGTAGTCATTATGCATTCTCCTGGGATTTGTTCAGTTCAGCGATACGTTCATCTTTGATGGTTGTCAGGCGACGCAGGCGCCCACTTAAATAGCGCGCATGTTGCGTGTCACCCTTCGCCTCTGCGTCCTTGCGATGCACCTCTGCTTCACGGGCAATCGAAGAATAAACCTTGTTGATCTCGTTCTCTGACACAGCTGATGCAAGGGTGTTTGCGACTTTGGTCAGTTTATCGTCCAGTTCCTGACGTACGCGGGCTGCATCCTCTGCGTTTTCGCTGGCGTTTTTGAGCGCAAATTCAGCTTTATTTTTCTGGCGATATTCCGGGTTGTCGTACAGGCCCATGAAAATATCCGCGCAGAAACCAAGAGCAGATAACGCTTTTTTGGTTGCATCAGTCAGTGACTTTTTCGTCGCTTCACCGTCACAGAATGGGCCGTATTTGGTGCTGTAAAGGTAAGGTGTGCAGCCGTAAGCGATCTCTACACCACGTTTGCCATTGCGGACGTACCAAAGCTTGATTTTGATAACATGGTTTTTCTCAGTCAGTATGCCGCCGATACCATCAGGGATAAGCTCCCATGTATTGTTACCGTCAGCCCCCTTTACCGTGCGAGTGATTGGTGCACCATCATCAAAGCGTTCTTCCAGAATATCCACGCCCCAGCCGATACCTTTCGGACCAAATTCGCGGGTGGCGATCATGGTCATGTAGGTACCATTGATGGAGGTACCGCCGCCATTCACAGAGAATGCGGAGGTAAAGCGCTCATCTGTTTTGAATACTTCTTTCCACAACTCCAGGTTGTCGCTTTCGCCAGCCTGCATTTCATTAATGCTCTTAACCAGTTCTGATGCCTGAGGAAGCTGTTCTTCACGCTTAATGCGATCGACGAGCTGATCCACATCCTGAACAATATTTTTCACTTTATCGCTCAGATTTTCATTCTGTTGGTCAGTTGTGTTCTGGCTGGTCGCATATACTCCGTAACCCATATTATTTAGCGTTTCACGAGCCTGCTCCGCTTGGTCTTCTGTAACTTTTTCCTGTTCTGCCACTTCCGTTTTTTCACCTTCATTTGAGGCTGTTTCAGGCATAGTTCCATCGCGCGAAAGCGTTCCGTCATCGTGGGTGGAATCCTGGGGTTGGGTATCGGTTTTAACCCATTTAGGATCATTAGGGTCGCTGATACCTTCCACATATTCGCCGCGTTCTGACGCAAGCTGCTTGCCGATTCTTTCTGCATCCGTTTCGGCACATTCGAGTTGACCGTGTTCAGCCAGCCATGAATCAATATGGCGTCGCAGTGACTCAGGGAAATGGTATGTATCTTTAGATGGGACATTCTGAATAACCCCAAAGATACTCGGACGGTCATATTTGAGGATCTTCCCGGTAGTACGTAATGCGGCTGACCAACGTTTGAAATCTTCCCGGTCATCGGAAATCATTTTTTCTGCATCACGGAGATTTCCTGATAACACTGGTGCATCTGGAGCGATGGGAAGGAGGGCAACGGCAATTTCCTGATCCAGTGTCGCGTAAGTGTGTTTATAACCACGTTGTGGCGCCACAGCGACATTGTCATTTTTAACGCAGGTACTAAGTGATGATGTTTTGTTTGGCACCATCTCATCACGCTTACCTGGGTTTTCCAGCCAGCGTTTAATAAATTGTGAAATCGCAGCTTTACCCGGTGTCTGATCTTCAAAGTTTGCGTAAATGGCCTGAATGAGATTATTAAGGCCTTCAACATGCATATGCTGCACGGGTTCGTTATTGTGCAGAGCGTGGAGAATATTGAGATTAACCCGATCATCTTCATCAAAGGATTCATCGTTATTTTCCAGATTATCGAGATAATCCAGCACCTGAGAGTAAAGAACTCCATCGATGGGAGAATCGCTGAACATAAGGACGGCCGCGAAGCGTTCCTGGGATGGTAGCTTTGCCAGATCGATAATCTCGTTACTGGCTGGCAGGTTTGAAACGTTGGTCTCCGGTTCGTTGATGATCCATTTTTCCCCGTCGAATGTGTGTGCCAGGGCAAATTGTTCATCGAACTTACCAACAGCCGGCAGCGGCAGACCTTCAGCATGTTCCCATAACTTGGGTTTGAAATAGTTGTCACCGTTGGCAGGGTAGGCTTCCCAGAGTTTTCCAGTCATGATGCTCTCTGCCACTTTTTTGTTTGGCGCATCAATTGCGATCGCCAGTTGTACGGCCCCGCAATCTTTAACCGCTGATTTTTTTGGCTCGAATAAGCCGTTGTAGATGGTCATTGGTCTTTCCTCTTTGGTTACTGGTGCTGGTCAGACACCTGATTTTGCAATCCTGATAGCTACTGTGATTCCTGCGTTCTTCTGTTTAAAAACAGGGAATTTACCTTTAACTGCATTGGCATATACCGTTTCAGTTGTTGGATAGAATTCAACGCGACGAACACCGCCGACGATGGTTAAATGCATTACACCGTCTCCGAAATCGCCGTTGTTCTCATGCTCGAAAACAGACAAGCCCGCGTCAATTACCTTTTCAATAATCATTTCAGTTTTCATTGTTACCTCAGAACGGAATATCGCTTTCCTGAACAGGGGTGTGATCAATGCACAGCAGTTGCTGAATTTTGTCGTCGACACGGTCTATCTGACGTTGTGCTTCCGCCGCAATAGTCTCTTTCTGCCGCGCAGCTGGTCGACCTGCAGAGCAATGATGTCGAATGGTTCAGGCTGGTTTATATCGAGGGTAATTTCACGGGTTTCCAACAAAACGTATGTGTCCGGAAAGTTGCGTGACATGTCACAGGTGGCAACGATGTATTTATCCGAAGAAAACGTTTGGGTGTGGTAGTGAATGTACAGCTTTACTGGTATGGCAAGCGCTTCCATAGCGGCTCCTTAGTGATGTATACTCAGAGCCGATCAGTGTTGGCTCTGTCCTGCATTGGTCTTTCCTCGCTACAGGGTTGGTCCCCTGTGGCACCTTCCTGGCGGATTGGTCTCCGCTGGGGTAAATCAGCCCACTCAGGTGGGCTTTTTTACGTCTAAAGTTTGCCGGTCTTTCCCGGCGGTCAGGGCTGGTCATGCCCTTTGGTCTTTCCTCGGTAATCATTGCAGTGTGAAAAAAGGAGCCCATCGTAGGGACTGGGCAAAGACTACACACAGCAATGGCGATATATGAATGTGGCGCCAGATGCTTATCTTCTGGTTGCCGTCTAAGCGGCTGCAATTCACCACAATCAAAAAGAGCGAGCCGCGCCCAATTACACGCCGGGATTGGGATTCCCTAAATACAGACGTTGGCCACTATGGTTTTTAACGCCCGCGCTCTTTGATTGTGGTGCTCCGTTAACGGGGAGCAGGCGGCTCTTTAAGCCTCACGGGGCGTTCTATGCGCGGGATACTGAGCGAAACCGCGTTCACTGCCGTGACAGGGGGCTTGTGTGGCGTTACGCACCCATTGCTCTTACCTTCCACCACTGCAACGAATCGAATTTAGTTGCGGTCTTTCCCGCATGTCATCGTACTGTCGGCGACCCGAGGCAATTCTCGTTAAATAAGTCCGCTTGCCTGGTCTTCGCGGATACATGCTGAAGCCATCCAGAAGACCCATTCTGATTCCCAAAGGTACTGATACGCGGTTTCCCACGAGACCCCATGAGCTCTGATCAGCATATCGGTCATGTCTTTCTTGGTCATATTGGTCTTTCCTCAATTCGGCGTCTGTCTTTCCAGACCGTCAGAACGTTTTTCTGAACAACTGCCGCGTGGTTAGTGCGTCGTTGATGGATTGGAGCTTAACCAAAGGTAAGTTAATGGTCAACGGTTTTTGCTTAAAAAAAGTTAAGTTAAGGCGCTATGTTCTGTAACCTGATGAAAATTTTATTTATTTTTTTTGTGATTTTTTTCTGGCAGCTAATAGCTCTTCGAAAAGAGCGTTGAAGTCATCAACCTTTTGCTCTAATTCAGCCAAATGCCGGTCTTTTTCTGACTCAGGAAGGGAATCGAAAAGCTCAAGTAGTTTGAGTTGGCGATCGTCTAACTCTGTGGGAATTTCCGATGGGGGTAATGGAGTTTGGTCATCATCTCCATAAAGTAGCCACGTAGGAGAGCACTTCAGGACTTTACTTAATGCGAATAGATTCTTGCCACGGGGCTGCGTTTCACCGCTTTCCCATTTAAATATAGTGACGTGTGAAACCTTCACAGCATCCGCGAGTTTCTGCTGTGACATATCTAATTGTGTTCTTCTGCTGCGGATACGGTCGTTCAGTTCGATGTTCTTCATAGGGTTAATGTAAATTAATTTGACTTACCTTATGTTAAGTTGTAGTTTCCAAACAAACGTTAATACCTGGAGGTGTGTGTGCTTACAAAAGATGCAATAAATTATTTTGGTAGTAAGGCCAAATTGGCAAAAGCACTGGGTGTATCTCAGCCCGCAGTTTCTCGTTGGGGATTGCATATCCCAGAAAAGAGGGCCGCTCGTCTGGCTCTTATGACTGCTGGTGAGCTTGTATACGATCCATGCGAATACCAGGACATTTCAAAGACTGATGACGCAGCTTAACAAAGGGCGTATTTGAAATCTGATTACGCTTAATCAGGTTTTCAGCGACAGGAGACGCGACGAAGTGGAAAACCTCGACGAACTGAAAAGAGAAATCTTCAATTGGGCTGCTGAGCGTGGGCAGGAACATGTTGCTATTGAGATCACTCGCATGTGGTTTCGAATGGGTGGCAATACCAGCTGCGTAAAACTTCACCCGATGGAGGATTCGAAAGGTAATGCTGACTGGCGGGCAATCAACAACAACCGGCAGCAGATTTTTCGCTGGCTACGTGGTGAGACGAAAGCGGCAAGAATCAAAACTAAAGCGCTGGCCATGGCGATGGAAGCTGCATTGCCTGCGGAACGGTATGCACAGCTGGGAATGACCACTCAGCAGTTAATTTGCATTGCGATTCGTGATTTTGCCGCAGCGATTATTGCTCTGTTGCTTGATGCAAGGGATCGACCCCAGCGGATAGCACAGGCATTACAAGCCATACAGGAAACACAGCGCCTGACCAGCGTTTAACTTGTATCGAGGAAAGACCAATATGCAGACATCAACAGACCGCATCACCTGGCGGAACGGCTGGCGTTTAAATGGCGAACCATCCTGTGCGCATGATGTACGGGGAATATTTGAAGAACGCCTGTCCGCAAAAAAATGGGAAATCTATGAAAAACGTAAAGCTGAGATGATCGAGACGTGCGTTTTTCTCACACCAAAAGATTACGAAATAGCCTGTCGTGAACTGGCTGAGCTGCTGGGGATCTGACTATGAGCATGACCCTAATGGCCCGGGCGATGGCAATAAAAACCGGAAACCCAATCCGTAAACTTGTGCTGATTAAACTTGCTGATAACGCCAATGATAATGGCGAATGCTGGCCATCTTATCAGCACATAGCTGATCATTGCGAATGCAGCAGGAGTGCTGTTCGTACGCACATTGACGCGCTTATTGGCATGGGTGTTTTATCAAAAGAAAACCGCATTGGCATTAACAACGGTAAGGGAAATACATCGAATGTGTATTACCTGAATCTTGATAACCCTGTGCCACCAAAAAGCACAGCCCCTGTGCCGTCAAAAATCACAGGTATGCCGTTAGAAAACACACCCCCTATGCCATGTAGTGGCACCAGAACCAGTCACTCTTTTGAACCAGTCAATGAACCTAATGATCCCCCTAACCCCCAGAATGGGGAGGGTGACGAATGGATCCTTGCTGACGCTAAAAAAGCCCTGGAATTCTACAACGAACAAACCGGTACCCGTTGCCGTGATGTTAAGCCGTTCGTTCTCATGCTTACGCCGACACAAACACGGGAAGCATACACACTGGCTGAGCTGCAATTAGTTATTCGTTGGGTTCTGGCAACATGGCGCCGCCGTGGTTCTGGTTTACCTAAACCAGCCAATATCTGCCGCGTTAATCGCTTTGATGGTTATCTCGCAGATGCAGAAGCATGGGCCACTATGGAGGCTGATGTCGATCCGGATGCTGTCATGAACGGCTACAACGAGATATTTGCTGACACACTGCCTGCTGCTGAACTGGATGCAGATCGCCGCCGGATGATTATTCGCCTGGCGGCCCACATGAAAAATAAAACTACGGGAGCATTCTTGGGTTACTTCGAAAAATTCCGTGCTGATGCTCCTGATTTTTATTTCGGTTCTAACGGTGGATGGCGCGCCAGCTTTGACTATTTGATGAAACCAGAAACTTTACGTAATACCCGGGAAGGCTCGCTATGACTCCGCAGGAACTGGAAGCGTGTGTGCTGGCAGGATTGCTGAATGGCGGTGCTTCACCTGACGCATTTGACGTGATCGCATCCACGCCAGAGGAATCATTCAGCATTGGTTTTTATCGCCGTGCATTCAGCGAGATAAAAAAACAGGCACTGACTAACGGCATGATCGACATGCTTTTCATCAGTGAGGCGCTGGGCGGTTCAAGCCTGGCTGATTTGTCGGAAATTTCCCGCATACCTGCAACGATTCCGAATCTCAAAGGGTATGCCGGGAAGATGGTTAAGGCATGGCGTAGCCGTGCGCTGGCAAAACTTTTGCAGGATGGCGCCGACGGCATCCGCAATGCAGCCAACCAGGAACAACGTGATCAGGTTGTGGAAAAGGCTGTGGCGCAGCTGCTGGATATGACCGCTGAAAGCGGCGACGTCCAACCGGTACACATTAACGAGCTGTTGCCTGCTTACATGGACACCGTACAGAAACGCATGGAAGGCGATGAATCCACGCGTAACCTTCTGACCGGGATTGCGGATCTCGATAACGCTACAGGAGGTATTAACCCGCAGGATCTGATAGTTGTTGCTGGTCGACCTGGCATGGGGAAAACCGAATTTGCTCTGACTGTTGTGGAAGGTGTCACGGCAAAAGGTGGCGGCGCGCTAATTTTTAGCATGGAAATGGCTGCTGCTCAGATAGTTGAACGCTCCCTGGCTGGGGCCGGAAACCTGTCTGTTTCCCGTCTGCGTAACCCTCAGGATATGTACGATGAGGACTGGGCGCGATTAACGGCTGCGATAGGTGAGCTTACGGATCGCGATATCTGGATTGTGGACGCAACCGACCTTACGGTTGAACAGATTCGCGCAATTGCCGAAACACACAAACGGCGTTATCCGCATCTGGCGATGATTATGGTCGACTATCTTGGCCTGATTAAAAAACCAAAAGCAGAGCGTAACGATCTCGCAGTAGCACATATTTCCCGAAATCTTAAAACGATGGCTATGCGCCTGCACACGCCAACCTTCGCGCTGAGTCAGCTCTCCCGCGCCGTAGATGCGCGCCCGGCGGCACAGCGCCGCCCGGTAATGTCAGACCTGCGTGATTCAGGCTCTATTGAGCAGGATGCTGACAGCATTCTGTTTCTGTACAGGGATGAAGTTTATAACCCCGAAAGCCCGGCTGCAGGTGTAGCTGAGGTCATCCTCGGTAAATGCCGTTTTGCAGCTGCTGGTACCGTAGTTTACCAGGAGTTTAAAAACGGTCACTTTCTGCCGATCGACCAGCACATTGGCAAAGAAAAAACACGGATTCAACTGGAGGCCGCAAAACCCAGAAAAACGCACCGTAAGTATGCAGAGAAGTACAACACCGACGCATTTTAAAACGCCTGACCAGCGTGAAATACAATGAGGAAAGACCAATGACCGATTTAATTTATCCTAAAGTAGCGACAGTTGACGATGCCTGTGACTGGACGAACGTAATCATCTGGCGGATGAACGCAGGTGCCAGGGCTCGCAGCCGTTCGGTTTATGTACCTTGCCCGCGTCCGGTTCCTGTTCCGGGATTAACTGCTCGCGCGGCCCCAAAAAATAAAAAATCAAAACCTGTTGAAACCAACCCACGGTGTTTCAGTAAGACGCATACCGGAACCGTTATTTATTCAGGTGGAGAGAAGACAGTAAAACTTCGCGAAACGGCAACTGTGTGGACTTCCGGAAGCAAAGAGAATTACGACAAAAAAACGGGCTATAGGGTAGGTATTACCAGCCGCTGTCGTCTGCTTCTGGATACCATAAAACCCATTGAGAATCCCACTGAATCCCAATTACCCCAAAAATCCAGCGAACTGCCGGCTGAATACCTGGTGGCGATTATGAAGGGTAAAACGCTCTCATATCAGGGGATCATGTCTGCGATTAAAAAATATTACCCGGACATCAAAATAAGTCTGGATCAAATACAGAAACGCGTCTTTGCGCTTTGCATGTCGAACTTTGTTGGCATTGAGCGGCATGACGACATGCCCGTTACACACTTCACGCTGAAAAGCGTTGATCCCCGTTTCTACGTTCACTCAGAGAAGAACATGAGGGCTTAAGGCATGACCGGGCAATCGGATTACCTCCCGCCCGGTCTCCCGCTCAATCGTGCGAAATGGCCGCAAGAATACCAACTCAAGGAGCATTACGACATGCGCGCCGCCGCGCTCGTTCGTCAGCTCTATGAACGGAAAGTTACACGCCAGACGGTTATTCAGCACATTGACGCGACGCCGGAGAGTTATCGGGAGTTTTTCAGACAACGTTTGAATTATTGGCGGCAGCAGCACGAAGGGGGATCTGGTGGATAAACAACTGGAAGATGCGGGGGATCTCATGACTGAGTTCACCAAAAAATATACAAATAAAGCCATTGTAATTATTGCTGATTACATCCAGCGAGCCAGCAAAAATGAGCAATTGCAGGAAGCAAAAACACGCCTCGATAAAAAAATAATCCTATTCGTTGATGATGAAAACTGTGACCAGTCAAGGCTAATGAGCGCGTTTGTACCAGCAATGACTAGCCATACCCGGGAAAGATTTTTTGAAGAAATTGCAGTGACGCTTGAGGGGGCGAGACCATGACGTACCAGTTGCATGTGGGGCGTTGTGAGGTGGTGCTTAAGTCAATACCTGACAATTCAGTCGATTCGATTGTTACTGATCCACCTTATGGGCTCTCATTCCAAAATCATAAATGGGATTACGACGTTCCATCCGTAGAGCAGTGGCAGGAATGTTTGCGGGTATTGAAGCCCGGCGGTCATCTTCTGGCATTTGGTGGGTCTCGAACCTATCACCGTCTGGTTGTAAATGCCGAGGATGCTGGTTTCGAAATTCGTGACCAAATTCTTTGGATTTACGGTAGTGGTTTCCCGAAGTCACATAATCTAGATGGCCAATGGGACGGCTGGGGGACTGCACTTAAACCAGCACATGAACCAATCTTAATGGCTCGCAAGCCATTTAAAACAACGGTTGCAGAAAACATGGTAGCGCATGGTACCGGCGCACTTAATATCAACGCCTGCCGCATTCCAACCGGAGAGCAATTATCTGGTGGTTCTGGTTGTTTGCTTTCTCATCAACGCGACGGAACAGATCCAGCCGCAGACTATGAACAATCTGTGGGAGGCCGTTGGCCAGCGAACATTATCCATGATGGTAGTGATGATGTGATCTCCTGTTTCCCTACTAATGCCGGTGCTGCTGCGCCGGTAACAGGTAATGAACCCTCAGCGGCCTCTACTGGGCAAGTTCTTGGAATGCGCCAGCGTGTCGCTACCGTTCACCATGGTGATAAAGGCAATGCGGCTAGATTCTTTTACTGCGCCAAAGTAAAACCGAGTGAACGTGATGAGGGGCTCGAGCGTTTTATAGCGATGTCTGCCAGCGATATGACAGGAGGACGTAAAGAGGGAAGCGTAGGTATTAATGACCCGCGCGCTGGCGCTGGTCGTACGAAGGGGGCGAAAAATAATCACCCGACAGTTAAACCAATAGCGCTGATGAAATATCTCTGCAGGCTCATCACTCAGCCTGGCGGCACTGTGCTGGATCCGTGGATGGGTAGCGGAAGCACCGGACGCGCTGCGATTGAAGAGGGGTTCAATTTTGTAGGCATCGACCTTGATCCCGACTATGTAACCATTGCATCTGCGAGGTTGGCTTTCTCGTTAAAAAAATATGCAAATGAAAAAGCGGAGGCACTATGAACGCTGAGCTACAGGGCGCTTTATTGGGTTATGCATATCGTCGGATTGTTGAGTTGGAAAACTTACTTCTTCCTAATATTTCTGAAACGGTTTGGCCAGCGGAAGTGAAAATGGTTTTTTCTCAGGTTAAAAACGCCGGGGATCTCCCGGCACATCACCAGCGCCGCCTGAAGCATCACATCAACCGCATGTGGCTGGAACAAATGCCGGTACCGGCCATCATTGCAGCGGCCCGGTCACTGGCCATCGCCATGGAGAAATACGCGTGAGAGAAATCATCGTTGATAATTTTGCTGGTGGTGGCGGTGCGTCAACCGGTATTGAACTGGCTATCGGACGCAGCGTGGATATCGCAATTAACCACGACGAGAACGCCGTGGCGATGCACACTACGAATCACCCTGATACGCTGCACTATTGCGAGTCTGTGTATGAGGTTCGACCAAAGGTGGCTACCGCCGGGCATCGTGTCGGGCTGGTGTGGCTTTCCCCTGACTGCCGACACTTCTCAAAGGCAAAGGGCGCTAAGCCGGTAGAGAAGTCTATACGAGGTCTGGCATGGGTAACTTTACGCTGGGCGCTGGATGTTGAACCGCGGGTGATGATGCTGGAGAACGTCGAAGAGTTTAAAACGTGGGGACCATTATTACGTGAAATGCCATTCATCAGTCACGCGGATCGCTTTCTTGATGAATTCATCGGACCACCGGAGCCAGTTGAACAGCGTCCCGACCCAACTCGAATTGGTGAAACTTTTAACGCCTTTGTCGCAATGCTGACAACCGGCATTCCTGCAGATCATCCTGCGCTGGTGGAGTGCTGTGAGTTTCTGAATATATCGCTTGATAGTGATGACGCAGCTCGACTGGTTAAAGGTCTGGGCTATGTCGCTGAGTATCGAGAGCTTCGCGCCTGCGACTACGGCGCACCGACAATCAGAAAACGTTTCTTCATGGTTATGCGCCGTGATGGGAAGCCGATTGTGTGGCCGGAACCAACGCATGGGGATCCGAAATCACCTGCGGTTCAGGCTGGCAGGCTGGCGCCATGGCGTACAGCTGCGGAGTGTATCGACTGGTCAATTCCGGCCCTATCGATATTTGAGCGCAAAAAGCCGCTGGCAGAAAATACCCTGAAGCGGATCGCGCGCGGCATACAGCGCTTTGTTATCGACAGTGCGTCGCCGTTTATCGTGAAGTGCAATCACACCAGCACTAAAACGAGTTATGACTGTTTCCGAGGTCAAGCGCTGGGCGAACCTTTGCAGACCATTACCAAAACCCACGGCTACGCGTTAGCCGTTCCACATCTGACAAAGTTCCGTACTGGCGCAACCGGCCAGCCCATTACCGAACCGGTACCGACAGTTACCGCTGGCACGTCAAAACGCCCGGGCGGGAATGGGCATGCACTCGGGATTGTTGAGGCTGCACTGACACCATTCCTGGCGGGTAATGGTGGTAGTGAATACCAGGCTAAACCGCGCCCACTGGATAAACCTGCTCACACCATTCTGAAGCAATCCCGCGCCTGCCTGGTTGCGCCAGTGATAGCCCGCCAGTTTGGGGCCAGTGTCGGACACCGGGCAGACGAACCGAGCGCAACCATCACAGCTGGTGGTGACGGCAAATCGCAGCTGGTGACGCCGACGCTGATTCAGATGGGCTATGGGGAACGTCCCGGACAAGAACCGCGTGTGCTGCGACTGGACAACCCGCTGGGCACCGTTACAGCCGGGGGCAATAAGTTTGCAACGGTGAGCGCGTTTTTGGCGAAGCATTACGGCGGGAACTATACCGGGCCGGGCGTCAGCCTGGACGAACCGGCTCACTCGGTCACTACCGTCGATCACCATGCTGTTGTCGCCTCGCATCTGGTGAAGCTACGCGGAACATGCCGCGACGGGCAGCGCACAAACGAACCTATGCCGACGGTCACCGCTGGTGGCCAGCACGTTGGCGAGGTGAAAACCACGCTGGCAGCTGATGGGTATGATGAGCACCGCGCGCAGCAAACGCTGGCGTTCCTGCGGGAATATTGCGGCGAGGATTGCGACGGATTGGTGACAGTTGACGGCATAACTTACCGCATCGTTGATATTGGCATGCGTATGCTGCAACCTCACGAGCTATACCGCGCGCAGGGCTTCCCGGAGTGGTACATAATCGACCAGGACTATCGGGGCAAGAAGTATGCGAAAGACAAGCAGGTTGCGCGATGCGGTAACGCCGTGCCACCGCCGTTTGCAGAGGCGCTGGTGAAGGCTAATTTGCCTGAATTATGCGTAAGCAGGGAGGCCGCGTAATGGCAAAATCAGCAGCAGAGCGCAAAGCAGCACAGCGTGCCCGCCAGTCTGCTGCTGGTGGGCGGAAACTTGAACTGGTGCTGGATGCGCAGGAACTGGAAATGCTAGCTCGAAACTGCGCAGAGCGTCGACCAGGCCGTGCACCGTATGAAATGGGGGAATATATAGCGCTTCTCATTCGCCAGGATGATGCGCGTGTAAAGGGGCGGATAAAATCAATCCGCGCAAATAAATGCAACAAGTGCGGTGACTCATTACCGGTTAAAGCATGCCCATGCGCAGGTGATTCTCAGTGCTGGGTTACACACGGATGGCATGCGGTAAAACTGACAATGTGACATGTCACGCCACCCTAAAACCTTAGAGATGAACCGCCAGATAATGGCGGTTTTTCGTTATTAAACAGGTGGGTACAAAATAACCACGCTTGATATTTTAACGTTTTGTGCCTTTAAAAGTTTGCACTTACTGCCACTTGGGAGTATATATACTGTATGTTTATACAGTGTTCTTGTGAGGGAGGGAACGTGTTCAAAAAGACGGAGGTAGGGGAACATCTCCCCGATAACGGTCGCGTTCTCATAACCTGCAAGAATGGTAAGGTGACAGCACTCAGGAACATCTACGATGATGAGCACGTAGCATCGCTTAAGTCTTTGTTAGAGCTGGCAGAACAAGCAGGTTGTGTCGTTGTTCAAAGAGGCAAAACTAAGATATAATTATGGTACCGGACTGAACACCCGGCATCTGTATTTCTGAGCAATTGCTGCGCTAAAGGGGAAACCAATGGCGCAGTATTCATTTGTAAAATCAGCAGGCGGAGTATTAATTCCGGCGACGCCTGACGCACGGGAATTTATCGAGAAAAAATTCCGTCTTGGTGCTGTTTTATATGCTGACTTTAAACAGGCACGTAATGCGGCATTTCACCGTAAATTTTTTGCACTTCTGAATCTTGGTTTCGATTACTGGCAACCGTCGGGCGGTGCAATATCCCCGGCAGATAAAAAACTGGTTCGTGGGTATGTGCAGGTGGTGGCCCATTATGCTGGCCATGAAGAAACACTCCAGGAACTGGCCGATCAGTATCTGCGTGAAGAGGCAGAAAAACGCGCCGGTAATATCAGCGCTGTAAAATCCTTTGAAGCCTTTCGCGCCTGGGTAACTATTGAGGCGGGTTTTTATACTCAATACGAAATGCCAGACGGTACTACCCGCAACGAACCCAAATCCATATCGTTCGCCAAAATGGACGATCTCGAGTTTTCCCAACTCTATAAATCCGTACTTGATGTGCTATGGAATTATATTTTGTTCCGTACATTTCCCACCCAGCAGGCTGCAGAAAACGCCGCCTCACAATTATTCAGTTACGCCGCATGAAGAAAATCGATCTCACCAAACAGGCGCGCGGTCGCATGTGTACTGTGCGCATTCCAGGTATCTGCAATTTTGATCCAGAAACCAGCGTTCTTGCCCATTATCGCATGAGTGACACCTGCGGGATGGGAATCAAACCACATGACATGCAAGGCGCAATTGCTTGCAACTGTTGTCATGACGTAATCGATGGCCGTGTAAAAACCGATATTGATCAGGACATTCTTAGGCTATATCACGCCGAGGGTGTTTTCCGTACCCAACAAATCTGGAGAGAGGAGGCGTTTATATGATTAACCCATCAACGACAGGCAAGGGGGGTGAAATGCTGCGATTAAACACCCTCGAGTCAGTCTGGATTCAGGGTAAACTTCGTATGTGGGGCCGATGGTCATATATTGGGTCCGGCTCAGGTGGCCACATGTTTAATAACCTTCTCGCGTCAAAAAAAGTCAGTAAAACTGCCATTCAGCAGGTGTTGAAGCACCTCAAATCATCAGGTCTGGATCATGGTGAACTGATGTCATATTTTCTGGACATGCTTTCCGGAAAAGAAAAAAGCAACCTGGCATTCTGTACCGATGAAGAAGGCCTGTTAATGGATGCTGTGATCGGTGAAATATTGGTTCGGACAGGTCATCAGCGCCTTTTTAAATTGGTAGTTGATCGGTACAAGGAGCGTATGAGTAAGAAGGCTATGGCAAGAGAACTGAATACTCGTCACCCGGAATGGTGCCTACGTACCTGTGAAAGTCGAATTGATGTCTGGTTGCAGATGGCAGAAGCCATGTTGTACTTACCAATGTGTGATGTATTCGATAAAAAAGCTGATCGATTCCGGTTGCAAAGTTGCGCGGGGATTGCTTGAATTCAGCTATGCTCGCGAAGCTACACCCGCAGCGATAGATAAAAATTAATAACCCGCCATCAAGCGGGTTTTGTTGTTTCTGGAGGATGGGAAAATGAAATAGCTAAAAGGAAAGACCGCAGTCGAAAGGCAATGCAGCAGTCATGATGCTGCCCCGAGTCGCGTAATGGCGAGCCTGTGTAGTGATGGGTAAGGGTTCATAGATCAAAATTAGCTCCGGTAAAGCAGCGTGAATGCCAGATGCGCACCGGTTATCAGCGGCGATGACGCGACAGCATCTCAAGGGCATGAGCGTGGCCACTCAGGGAAGTGGCAAAGAATTCATAGCCTCGGTATTTACCGGGGCTTCATCATATTCAGGGCTCACTGACGGACGGCTCATAACCCAATCCGACAGGCGCTTGCGCAGAGCCCGCCTCTATATCAGGCTCCGGGTTCCATCTTCGACATTGCCCCGTAGCATATACAGCCCGATAGCCTGATCCCTTACAACACACAGCGCCCCGATTACGGAGGTGCGGATATGCAACGTATGAACCCAACCGATGGACATAACATGCCGTACTGGTGGTCAGGGCTGCTTGGTTTTTTTTCTGTTCTGAGTTTGCAAGATTATGTATTTATCCTAGGCGCTCTGATTTCGGCTTATTTCACCATTAAGACCTACTACGCGAAGCGTAAAGAAGAACGTGAACGGCTTGATGAAGAAAAAAAAAGAACGCAGTTATTGGCTAAGTACCTTGCTGATGTGGCCGTTAAGCCAGGTCGTGATCGCCCAGCGGCGGCTGAGATCGTGACAGAGGCAATGAAACGCATCTCTGGCGAGGTAGCAAAATAACTATGGCCTCGACAAAAACAAAATTAAGCGCTGCCGTTTTGGGGCTGGTACTTGCCGGCGCTCCTGCGTCAGTGATTCTCGACCAGTTTCTCGATGAAAAAGAGGGTAACAGTCTGACTGCGTATCGTGATGGTGGCGGAGTGTGGACTATTTGCCGTGGCGCCACGATGGTTGATGGTAAACCCGTTATCCAGGGTATGAAGCTGACGCAGGCAAAATGCGATCAGGTAAACGCAATCGAGCGCGATAAGGCGCTGGATTGGGTAGAACGAAATATCAAGGTACCGCTGACGGAACCACAGAAAGCAGGTATTGCTTCTTTCTGCCCTTACAACATTGGCCCCGGAAAATGTTTCCCGTCTACGTTCTATAAGCGAATTAATGCTGGCGACCGTA
Organism: Citrobacter sp. KTE151; assembly: GCF_000398845.1. NCBI lineage: Bacteria > Pseudomonadati > Pseudomonadota > Gammaproteobacteria > Enterobacterales > Enterobacteriaceae > Citrobacter > Citrobacter sp. KTE151. The sequence goes on from NZ_KB976063.1 coordinate 916,808, forward strand.
AAGGCGCATGTGAAGCTATTCGCTGGTGGATTAAAGATGGTGGCCGCGACTGTCGACTGACCAAAGGCCAGAAAAATGGGTGCTATGGCCAGGTAGAGCGAGGAGACCAGGAAAGCGCGTTGACGTGCTGGGGGATAGACCAGTGAAGGCTTACTGGAAGCCACCTGCAGAAATACTGCTGGTGGCTTTTTTATTATGCGCGGCAGCTTACTGGTGTTATTCACGCGGGTATCAGGAGGCGGACTCATCCTGGAAATTGCAGTGGGCGCAACGTGATCTTACTGATGCGACCATCACATTGCAGCGTGAAGTTACCGAAAGAGCAGAAGAGCAGCGCCGCCAGCGCGCCGTTGATGAGGAACGAGAGAAAGCCGATGAAGAACTGGCAAAAGTACAGGCTGATGCTGACGCTGCTAAGCGTGCTCGCGGTGGGTTGCAACAGCAGCTCGCCGAAATACAACGGCAACTCGCAACAAGTGAAACCGGCAGAGTTTCCGCCCTTGCAGCAGCAAGCCAGGCAAAAGCCGAGGCCGGAATATTGCTCGCCCAGTTGCTCAGCGAAGCTGACGATCTGGCGGGAAAATTCGCAAAAGAGGCTGATGAGCGTTATGTCGCCGGCAGTACTTGCGAGCGAACCTACGACAAAGTAACGGGGAACGGTAATGGAAATTAAGTTGATCAAATACTGGAAGATTGAGCTATTCGAACAATCCAAAGATAAATCGGCAATTGAAGAACTGATGAATAAACCCAAAAAACCATTCTTCACCGGCTACTCTAAAGAGCCAATTAAACCTCAGAAACTTCAGGGTAGCGATTTTATTTCCCTGGCTCCATCTCCTGACTCCATAGAGACAAAATCGGTTAGGACGTATCGGATTGATGAAATTAACTGTATTCCGATCTACGAACAGCCAGTTGATGCGTTTGCTGATGCTTCCGAACCGCTAATTAAGTGGCTTAATGAAAACGCCAACCCACATAGCCAGGTCGTAGTGACAAATACGGGCGCTGAGCTACTCGTCGGTGATCGAGTTTATAACACTGAAAAATTCCTGAAAGACTGACATTACAGCAGGCATTCCATGAGTGTCTGCGATAATGACAAACAGGCAGGTGATCAGATATGGCAAAACCGGACTGGGGAGCACTGCAACACCAGTTCCTCGCCGAGCATGCTAAATCCGGTATTTCCCCCAAAAACTGGTGTGAAGCGCAGGGACTGAATTACACATCTGCCCGCCGCTACATAAAAAAACCGACTGCGCTAAATGCGCAACAATCTGCGCAGAAAAAAATGCGCACTGCGCAGGCAAGAAAAAGCGCAGAGAAACTTCTTGATAGTGAACTGACTCCCCAACAGAAACGCTTCGTTGCTGAATATCTCATAGACCAGAACGCGACAGCCGCAGCCGAGCGCGCTGGTTACAGTGACGCAAGTTATGGTAGGCAACTCCTAACAGTACCTCACGTTGCGCAGGCAATTGCGCACCAGCAAAGAGATTCACTTGTGCGCACTTTGGCGAGTGCAGATGAAGTGCTCGAAAAGATGTGGCAGCTCGCTACGTTCGACGCTAACGAAATCTCGCAATATCGCCGGGGATGTTGCCGTTACTGCTGGGGCTTTGGTCATAACTACCAATGGCGTGATGTTATCGAGTTCGAAGAGAGGGAAGCGGAGGCAAAAGCCAAAAAAGGGAAAGATCCGGACGATGCTGGCGGATATGGCTACAACCACAACCGCGATCCTAATCCTGATTGCCCTCGCTGCAATGGTGATGGAGTTGGCAGGACGTATTTTGCTGACACAACCAAACTACCCCCAATAGCCCGCCTGGCATACTCCGGTACCAAGCTGGTGAAAGGTGGAATCGAGATATCGACCATCAGCCGCGAAAAAATGTTTGAAGCGATAATGCGGCGTCTGGGCCTGACTGAATCCGAACTGGCGCAACGGCTGCTGGATCTGGAAATCCGAAAACGCACCGCCGAAGCCGAACGTCTGGAACAGGAAGTTGAGCTTAAGCGTAAGGGCAAGGGCAAAGACGACGAGCCGACAGTGGTCATTAAACTGGTGAATTCCCCTGATGGCGACTGAACATGTTATTGAGTTCCTGCCGTTCCATGCAGGGCAAAAGAAAATTTATCGTTCACCTGCAAAACGAAAAGTTATCCGTGCCGGACGTCGTTACGGCAAGACAACGATGTTGGAACAGGCTGGAGGGAACTGGGCAGCACGACAGATGCGTGTAGGCTGGTTTGCGCCGTCTTATAAAATTCTGCTGCCGTCGTTTAAAGCTATACGCGACCTGTTAAAGCCGATCACGATTAGTTCCAGTAAGACCGATGCGATTATCGAAACCATTGGTGGGGGACAGGTCGAGTTCTGGACGCTGGATAACCCTGATGCTGGTCGATCCCGTAAATATCACAAAGTCATTATTGATGAGGGAAGCCTCGTTAAGAAAGGCATGCGTGATATCTGGGAACAGGCAATTGAGCCAACACTGCTCGACTTTGACGGCGATGCAGTCATGGCCGGTACGCCGAAAGGCGTTGATGACGAGAATTTTTTCTATCAGGCCTGTAACGATAAATCGATGGGCTGGGAGGAGCATCACGCGCCGACCGCTGCCAACCCGACTATTAATCCGGCTGCGCTGGCGCGAATTATTGATGGTCGCCCGCCGCTGGTGGTTCAGCAGGAATATAACGCTGATTTTGTGGACTGGCGCGGGCAGAACTTTTTCAAGATGGACTGGCTGCTCGAGAACGACGCACCAGTCGATTACCCGGCGAGTTGCGATACCGTCTATGGGGTTGTCGACTGCGCCCAGAAAGGCAAGCTACAGAACGATGGTTCAGCCTGCATCTGGTTCGCACTTATCAATTTTCCAACGCCGTGTCTGGTCATCCTTGATTGGGACATTATCCAGATTGACGGGTATTTCCTGAAAGATGTAGTGCCGCAGTGGATTAGGAAAGCAAAACACCTCAGTGAAATATGCCTCGCAAGGATGGGGACCACGGGACTTTTTATTGAAGATAAAGCTACGGGCATCACGTTACTGCAACAGGGAGCCAATGAGGGATGGAACGTTCACCCGATAGACAGTGAGTTAACCGCACTGCCAAAGGAATCCCGCGCAATCAACATATCCGGATATGTCGCCTCTGGGAAAGTCCGCATTTCAAAATACGCCTATGAAAAGATTGTCGAATACAAGCAGTCGAAGAAAAACCATCTTCTGACGCAGGTTCTTCAGTTCATCATTGGTGAAGAGAATCAGGACGATGACCTGTTTGATTGTTTTAACTACGGCATCGCTCTTGGGCTTGGTAACGGCGAAGGCTTCTGACGAGAAAACCAATGAACGAAGATGATTTCGATATCGGTAGCTGCTCCCATTCAGAGCTGATGGCGTTGCTGGATAGCGACGATATTCAGCCTGGTTCTCAGGCTGGCTATCAAACCTGCAAAACAGTCTACCTTTACCACCCTCTGGGCGGGAAAATGGTGGACCGCCCGATCAAGATGGCAATGAACGAAGCGCGCACCATTCACGTGGCGCAGTCGTTTGGTCTTGAACAGCGTTTGCGTGACGCATTTGAGCGCGAGTGGAAAGCGCTTGGGGCAAACCAGCATATCGCCAACGCCGCCCGTATTGCACGAATTTACGGTGTGTCTGCGGTGGCTATGCTGGTGGACAACCAGGAGCCGAATGAATCTCTGGACTACCGCACGCTGTACAAACACAACGTCAGCTTTAACATTCTTGACCCGCTCAACACCGCTGGCAGCATTGTTTTAAACCAGGATCCAAATGCTAAAGACTTCCAGAAAGTCGAGGGGATCCGTGTGGCAGGTAGGCCATATCACAAGTCACGATGCGTCGTTGTGCAGAACGAAGACCCTATTTATCTGGCGTATAACGCTGCTGCTTTTGGTTTCAATGGTCGCAGCGTTTACCAGCGCGCCCTGTATCCGCTGAAATCCTTCATCCAGACCATGCGCACCGACGACATGGTGGCAGTGAAAGGTGGACTGCTGGTGACAAAAATCAAGGGTCCAAGCTCTGTCGTCAACAACATGATGCAGAAACTCAGCGGCATTAAGCGCATGATGCTGAAGCGCGGGAAGACGGGGGAGGTCCTGCAGATCGGCGAGAGCGACAACATCGAGTCAATCGACCTGAGCAATCTGGAAAAGCCTCTCGACTCTGCGCGTAAGCACATTCTCGAGAACGTGGCCGCCGCCGCCGACATGCCAGCGATCATCCTCAACTCTGAAACATTCGCCCAGGGTTTCGGTGAGGGCACTGAGGATGCCCGCGCCGTAGCGGTGTACATCGACAACATCCGAGAGTGGCTTGATCCGCTTTACGCGTTCTTCATCCGAGTGTGCCAGTACCGCGCCTGGAGCATTGAGTTCTTCCAGTCGCTGCGTGCCGACTTCCCGGAGCTGAAAAACACCTACAGCGTGTATTTCGCGAGCTGGATAAACAACTTCGAATATCGCTGGCCGTCCTCCCTGAAAGAGCCGGAAAGCGAGAAGGTTAAGGTCGACGAGACGCGCTTTAGGGCGATCGTCAGCATGCTGGAGGTAGTGCTTCCGCAGCTCACGGCTGACCCAGAAAACCGCGCGACGCTGATCGAGTGGGCGTGTGAAAACGCCAACGCCAATGAGAACCTTTTTCCTCAGCGGCTTAACCTCGATTACGAATCACTGAAAGATAACCCACCGCCGGAGCCGCCAAAAGCTGAAGAGCCGGGCGGCGGGATGATGCTATGAGCAAATTCTCCAGAACAGTAAGAGAGGCGGTTAAATTTTTCTTGCGCAATGGCTATACCTCGAGAGAGGAACTGGAGCGATGGCAGGGAATTATTCGCCAAGCGGCAGAAAGCGAAACCCATGATGACTACATATCAAGGGTGTCAGACAAGCTTAGATCAACCTATGAGATGCAGATTAACAGGGCTAAGGCTCTGGATCGGCATCCAGGGTTGTCTCGCTTTACTCTGAATTACATGGAGCCGAAGTTAAGAAGCGAGCTTGATAGACGCATCCTGGCTAGCGCCGACTTAATTAAGTTAAACCGCACAGGAGCGATAAACAAAACTGTTCAGAGATTTAGTGGGTGGGCTACCAGCATCCCTGTGCAGGATTACGTAGGAGGTGGACTGTCGCCATCCTCCAAAAGCGGGGTTAATTACAACTGTGATCACATTCAGAAAAGCGCCTTGCAAATTGATTTTGAAGCGCGCCGGGTGATGATTGATCAGAACCATAAACTCATTGCAAACATCGACAACATCATAGCTGCCAGTAATAACGCCATAGCTGCCGAGTGGCATAGTCACTGGCGCCAGGCGGGTTATGACTACCGGGAAGATCACAAAGAGCGCGATAAGGTGGTCTATCTCATCCGCGGTAACTGGGCGCAAAAAAACGGTTACGTGAAGGTTGGGCCTTCTGGCTACCTCGATGAAATTACGCAGCCCGGTGAAGAGGTTTTTTGCCGGTGTTACGTAACCTACCTGTACAACCTACGGAGTATTCCTGAACACATGCTTACCCAGAAGGGGCAGAAGTTCATGGCGTCTATGAAATAAGCATAGGAGCATTAAAACGTGGCTATTTTTGGCAGCGGGATAATGTTTCGTCAGGGTGATTTCGTCTTCCTGATCCAGCGCTCAGATGATGGCACGTGGTGTCAGCCCGGCGGCACGGTCGAACCGGGTGAACTGGCTATTGACGCTGCGCGCCGCGAAGTGCTGGAAGAGGTGGGTTATCAGTACGATGGCCCGCTGACCCCGCACAGCGTTTACGGCGATTATCTGACGTTTCGCGCCGAAGTGCCGGAAAAGTTCGAAGCGAAGCTCAACGATGAATCGCTGGCCGCCGGGTGGTTCCACATTGAAGACCTGCCAACGCCACTCCATCAGCCATTCGCTGAGATGCTGGCGCAGCAGGCACTCAATGAAACGGAAGTCGCCGCACTCATCGCTGACGGGACATTAAGCAGCCCGCAATACTTTATCAACATGTGGATGTTCGCCATCCGGGTGACCGGAACAGGGGTTACCTGGCGCTCTGCAGATCAACAGATGACCTTCCGTAACCCGGATGACTATCTCACCCCCGAATTTCTCCAGCGGGTTGCCGGGTTACCTCTAATCTGGCTGCACCCCGAGAAAAATACGCTCGATAGTGATGAGTTCGCAAAACGCGTTATCGGCACCCTGACCAACAGTTGGGTTGCTGATAATGGCGAGGTGTGGGCCATTGCGCGCGTATACGACGCCGAGGCTGCCGAAATTATGGCGACCAGGCAATTAAGCACCTCCCCAACTGTGAAGTTTGTTGAGGTACCTAAATCAATCATTGTCGACGGTCAGCCTCTGCTGGTGGAGCCATCCCCCGAGCTGCTCGACCACGTTGCAATTTGTGAACAGGGCGTATGGGACAAACTCCTTGCCCCTACTGGTGTTAAATCTGATTCCATTCCAAATGAGGCTGAAATAATGGACGAGGAAAAAATCGTTGCGCTGATTAATAAGGCGATTGACGCACGCATGGCTAAGGCTGACTCAGAAGCAGCAGACCTGAAAGCCAAGGCCGATGCCGAAGAAGCAGCCAAGAAAGAAAAGGCTGATGCTGAGGCAAAAGAGGCCGAAGAGGCCGAAGAGGCGAAAGCCAAAGCTGACGCGGAAGAGAAAGCCGCAAAAGAAAAAGCAGACGCAGAAGCCAAAGAGAAGGCCGACGCCGAAGAGGCAGAGCGTATGGCGAAAGAAAAGGCTGATTCTGAACTGCGTCAGCAGATCGCCGACCTGCGTTCCCGCATCCCAACCGAGTTGAGTGATGAAGAGCGTAACGAAGTCGCCGATGCACAGGTGAAGGCTGATAGCGTTTTCTCATGCTTTGGCAAACGTGCTCCTGTGCCGTTGTCCGGTGAAAAACCGCTGTCGTACCGCCGCCGCCTGATGATTCAGCTTCAGGAGCATTCGCCTGACTTCAAGTCTGTTGACCTGTCATCTATCGCTGATTCCGCGCTGCTGAATGTGGCGGAAAAACAGATCTACGCCGATGCGCAGAAATCAGCAAGTCTGTCGGTTGGTCCTGGCATGCTGCGTGAAATTAAGCGCGCTGATGCTACTGGTCGCCAGATTAGCACCTTTGAAGGCGATCCTGCTGCCACCTGGGCACCGTTCCAGTCTGGTAAACGTCAGGTCACCAGTTTTAACAACCAGGCTTAACGGGAGCGCTGAAGCATGTCTTATTTATCTCTTAACCCGATGGCAACCACGAATGCTCTGGGGTCCTTCGGTGTACAGTCTGACGGTTATGTTCAGGGTATTGCACTGGACGACCCGGCAAACCGTTTCAATCTTTCATCCGGTACGGTAGCGGCTACTGAAACCAAACCTCTTTGGGGTGGTGTTCCTGTTGCAGAACTTTTACCCGGCAATCAGTCAAGCCCTCGTGGATCGACGATTCGTCGTGCCGCCAGTGTGGCTGAACTGGAAGGCTTTACCGTTTTCAATCAGGCGCACAATGGCCTGACCACGCCACAGTCGCCGGTTCCGCTATACGCATCCGGTATGAGTGTGTCGTTTTACCGTCTGGGATCAAACATGCGTGTTCCGCTGAAAGCGTCTGCTCAGGTGGTCGCGCTGGCTACTTCCGGCGCGTCGGTGAAAACGGCGCTGGCGTGGGACTTCGTCAACAACCAACTCACCACTGCCGCCGCAGCGGGTTTTGCTGGCGCTGATATTGCAACTACCGACGTGACCTATGCGTCTGGCGTGGCTACAGCCACCACTGCTTCAGCGCATGGCCTGACGGCTGGCCAGTACGTAAAAATCAGCGGCGTTGCTCCATCGGCGTACAACGGCACCGTTGTTGTGTTGTCTGTACCGAGTGCAACCACCTTTACTTACACCCCGGCGACAGCACCTGGCGGTGCAGCGACCACGCAGGGCACCATCGGTGCGGTAACGCTTTCCGACATCACACTGCCAGTGAAAGTGCTCGCCGTCGAAACAGGTAACTCCAAAACTGTCACCTATGACAGCTCAACCGGTTTCCTGACCTGGAATAACAACGACAGCTGCGCGCTGGTCTTACTTTAATCGGGAGCTGAATTAAATGGCTGCAATTACCCCCAGCTACACTATCGTCAATCCGTCGTATATCGCGCCGGAAATGATCCTCGGTTACCAGCAGGCGTCAGGTGCATTTGAAACTATCGCCAGCGGTAATCCTCAGGTCCGACTTGGCGTTGGCGACCAGTACGCCTACATGCGCCGCCTGGATATTCGCACCCAGGTAACCTCCAGCCAGTCTGGTAACGCCAACCAGTTGCCGAGCGTGGCACTTGATGCCCGGATGATTTCCACCCCAACTTACCTGTTCCGCTGCCGTGGTATCTACGATCACCACGACATGGCGGCAGCCGGTAACTGGAATTTTGCTCTGCCTGAAGCTCAGCGTCTCGGCATGCGACAGGGTATTTTCCAGCAACTTCGTTCTGCACTGTTGTACGGCATGAATCCGGCTGGTGGTGAAGGGCTGCTGAATACTGCTGGCGCAACAACCGAAACACTACCGGCAGACAGCGCCGGAAATACCACCGTGCTGACCTACGATCACGGTCAAATGGCCGTTTACCTGCTCGGTCACGTCCAGGCGGCAATGACCCGTACCATGCAGCTAGGTCGCCAGTTGCGCGTCGTTATTCTCGGTCCTCAGCGCGTTCTGGGTGCAATGGAGATCCAGCAGATTGTCCAGCTGACCTCATATCAGCGTCCTGGTGGCGGTACTGATACCGTTGGCGGCACCGTGAAGGAGGTCCTGAAAGGGGCAAATGTTCAGGTGGACTGGGTTTATGACGACACACTGATCGGAAAAGGTGCGGGCGGAACAGACGCGGTGGTCATTACCATCCCTGAAGTTGAAGTGCCGATGGTCAATTCCACCGTGAACACCAACGAATTCGCCAAACTGACCCCGTCTCTTGCCGCGAATGCGCTGATGTTCTGTGATATGGCTGCCCCGCGTGAAATTCCGACACCGATCGCGGGTGGCGCCATTGATGTTCTGTCCGAAATGCGTTCAACCGCAGGCTGGGCAGTTCGTCCGGAAGCCATCACCATCCTGTCTATGGCGTACAGCGCCTGATCCATTGTTTGAAATGAACTGGCCCCCACAGGGATATCTCTGCGGGGGCTTTTTTACGAGGGTAACTAATGAAACTGTATATCGCCAACACCACTAAACAGCGTCATATCTTCACCTATCGCAAGCTGGAGACAGGGAGACTTGTTCAGATCCCTATTGAGCACGGCGCACAAATGATGGTTCTTGATGGCTCCACCGAAGAGGTTGACGCGGTTATTCAGCATCACCGGGTTTATGGCCTGGTTGATTCGACAAGAATTGACCAGAGCAAAGATTTTGTCGGTCTTTGCTACAGCATTAACAAGCCTGTTTCGGCAGCGGTAATCGAGAAAACTATTCGCGACAACGATGTTCATTTGACGCGTAACGCTCACAACCTCCGCCAGGCATCAATTATTGCTCACGATAGCACGCTGCGAGAAAGCGGTACGGGTTACGACGGTGATATGGAATTCAGCGTTGAGCAGGCCAGAGGCCGTGATGAAAGCGACGAAACTCAGGTCGTTAACGAGACGATTGTTACTCCGAAAGCCGGGAATAAGAAAAAATGAGCGTAAATCTGGCTGCATTCATCATATTCGTTCGCACAGATATGGGCGTAACCGCCAGCCAGGTTCCTTATGACTCTCCGTCCTTTGTTGTTGCGTATAACGCGGCCGTGGAATGGGTGAACCGGGATATTGAACTGGTTATGCCCAACCTGTATGAGGTTGCCGTTTACAATCTTGGCGCATCGTTTCTGGTCAACTACGGTACTGAGTCGGTATTTGCTGAATTCAGGAAAGAGTATGGGCTGAATGATTTCAGGGCTGGCGTGATAACGGGGGCCGGGGATAACTCAACCAGCGCGCAGCGTCTTGTGCCTGACTTCTTCAAAGATTTGTCTCTGGCCGATCTGCAGATGTTGCAGGACCCCTGGGGGCGCCGCTATCTGATGATTGCCCAGCAGTTCGGTAGCCTGTGGGGGCTGTCATGATCACCTTTCATCTTGGCGTTATCGACATTCCCTACGAGGATGAAAACACCACGACCGGGGATGTTGCTGAGTACCTGGAAGAAAAATACCAGATTATGCAGAACTTTTTTGACAGGTACGGAAACGACATCGCCGACCTGATGAGTAAAGACCTCGCCGCAAATCTTGAAAATATGCTGGCTGGCGCGCCGCCGTTAAGGGATCCTCTTGCGGAATCCATGTCACGCGTTCACGAGCTGTTCGTGGCCTTTCTGGATAACGAAGAGATGAACGGCATGTCAGGTGTGCCAACCCGACGCGCGCTGCTGGGTATATCTAAGCGCTTTAAAAATAAGAAGGGCGATCCGCGGGCATCCTTTATCGATACAGGAAACTATCAGGCGGCAATGCGCGCCTGGGTAAGCGGGGTATTAAATGCCTTCCCTGAGTGAACTACAGCAGAATGCAAAAACAGAGCTTAACGCGGCTCTGACGCAGGGGCTTGACGACCTCAGTCGCTTTCAGGTGGTTACGTTTACGAAGTATATCCGTAAGGTTCTCCCGCTTGATGGCTTCGTGTTCTGGGTGAAAGCCTCAGTCCTGTCTGATAACCCGGGCAACGAACCCGACACGGTAAACGTCAAAGGCTACCTTCATCTGACGACAGAAACCATCCAGGACGATGAACAACTCTACGACCGAAACGTCGTTACGTTTACTGCGCAGGCCGATATAGACCCATTCAACGATATTGGATCGGACGTCCTGTACATCGGCGAGTTTTTTGGCATTCAGTTTTCTTTCTCCCGTCGAACCGGACTGAACGAACCGGCCAATCTTTATCACTACACAGGGGAGGCGATCTATCCGCATATGCGGTCGCAGATTATCAACTCTGCGGATGATATCGACCTGAGTGACGTTGTGGTTTCCAGTTCGTTGCCTGTATGGCTTGGGCTTAGTCAGTTTATGCCAATGTTTCCGGCGATGCTTTCCACGCAGAACCTGTCGCCTCCCTTCGCGACAATACGGTGCAGCAATGTCTCTCCGATCGCCGGGGCGTTTTATATCGATGAACGCGACAACCAGTACCAGCTGGTTTCCGAGGATGTGACGATTTCGATTACAGGCCTCAGGAATGCCGTGGTTGAGGACTTTCTGCGATACGTTCAGCAGTACACCCTGCGCGATGATGCAGAAATGGGCGTAATGAACATCCCCGTTGTGCAGGATGAGCGCGTTACGCAGAACGAACTGAACGTTATCGCCATGCGCAAGACCATCAAATTCAAAGTCAATTATTACCAGCAGCGGATGCGCAACGTAGCCCGCGGGCTGATCCTGTCTGCAATTCCGTCCATTTATCCGGAGAAATAATTAAATGGCAATTGTTAACATTAACGTATCGGTGACCAATCCGCCGAAGCCCTCGCAGCTGCTTAAATCCGGCGCGATGATCTCCATGGGCGGGACGACTCTGGCGGCAGGCGAATATCAGTTGCTTACGTCAAAAGACGATCTGAAAGCTATCACCGCCCCGGGGAAAACGATATCAACCATTGTCTGGGCGGCCAATCTGGTCACTGTTACCCTCGCATCGCCTCATGGCTGGACGAATGGCAGCACCGTGCCTGTTGTGATTTCTGGCGTGGCACCAGCGGCATACAACCGCTCTGCTGAGGCGACGGTTACCAGCGCGACGGAATTTACTTATTCGCTGAGCAGCGACCCGGGGACGGCAACCACCATGGGCGTTGTTAAGACGGTTGTTGCTGGTGAAATTATCCAGATGAACACCACGTACTGGGCGCAGGGTGCAGCTCGCGCGGTCTATGTGCTGGAACTTGGTGACATCACCATCCCGGAAGCCGTGGCAGCTCTGAGTGATTTTATCGACAAGGATATTTCCCTCGGCAACACGTACCAGAAATTCTTTTCGTATCTGGTACCTCGTGAGTGGGATTCTGAAGCGACTTTCAAAACGCTCACGGGTCAGTACACATCCCCCGGATCGCTGGTTTATTTCTTTGTCACAAGCACGATTGCCACCTATCAGTCCTGGGTGGCAACAAAGAATAAAACCGTATTTGCAGGGGTCGAAGCTCCGAATATTCCAGCTACTGAATTTTCGATGGCGGCAGCGTTCCAGTCCTCGCTGTCAAATGACCCCGGTTCGTCGAACATGGTACCGCCGATGGCGTTCCGCTTTATGTATGGGGTGACTGAATACCCGGTTGAGAACAACGGTACGTTGCTGAAAACGCTCCAGGACAACCACATCAACTACATCGGGTCATCTGCAGAAGGTGGTCTGAGTAACAAGATGCTGGTAGCTGGCCACATGCTTGACGGCAACCCGTTTAACTACTGGTATGCAGTGGCATGGGCCGCCATTAACCTTGAGCTGGACCTGGCTAACGAAGTGATCAACGGGTCTAACACCACAACCAACCCACTGTATTACGACCAGAACGGTATTGACCGCCTGCAAAACCGCGCACTGAAAACGCTGCGTAATGGAATTAGCTATGGGCTGATTCTGGGCCGCGTTATCGGTACAAAACTTATTCAGTCCGATTTCAACACCGAATACGAGAAAGGTTCTTACGCGGGTAATGCTGTTATCAACGCGGTTCCTTTTGCTAACTATTCCAGCCTGAATCCTTCGGATTACCAGGAGGGTAAGTACAACGGGCTAAGTGCTGTTATCACGCCGCGCCGTGGCTTCGAGTCCATCACGTTTAACCTGAACGTTACCAATTTTGTAGGGGCATAACATGGCAAACTCATTAGTACCACAGGGATTCCTCAACCGCGTCCGTGGAGCGGTTTCCATCACTGATGTTCCGGCTCTGAATGTCACCGCATCTTATCTTGGTAAAGACGGGATCAGCATGCGCCCGGACGGTCCTGCAACGGACATTCTGCCGACCATGACCGGCACTGTTGGCAGTCAGGTACCGTATCAGCAGGTTACCTTAACCGTCCACATGCTGCGCACTCAGGGTCTTGCCGCAAGCTATCAACAGCGCTTTACGACGGACACAGCGCTTGGCGAGGTGGTCGTTACCCCGGACGCAACCACATTTGGCAACTTCACCCTGCTTAACTGCTATCTGGTCAACTTTAACGAGATGCCATTTAACGGTATGGATGCCGGGTACGTGGTAACCATCAGCGGCTACCTCATCACTAACGATAACATGTGGATCTGACCGTGAAAATTGATAAAAAACTTAATCTGGTCTGTTCGATCAGCCGTGATGACGGCTCTCTCATTTACGTTCACACCTCACCTTTCCCCTATGAGGTGGTGGAAGAGCATTGCCTGATGCTCGGTAGTCTGTTTACCAGCTTCATCGCTCAGGTTGGTGGGCTTGGTGCGGCCCGGGTAGCTGCAATGATGCTCCGGAAGAAAATTAAAAAGGAACAGGAGGTAACCGGGCAGGGTAGCCCAAACATTGTTGATGAAATCCAGCGTCAGACAACGGTCATTTTCAATGACAACGGTCAGTGGAAATCTGTGCCGTTAGATTCTGCGATGAAACAGGGCATTATTTCTGCTGACGAGTTTCGTGAGGTGGAAGGCGAAATCGTTTTTTTTATGGTTTCCTCTGCCATTCAGAAACCGGAACTCATCAAACCGACGGTGGGGAGCGTGATCGGTATGTTCGGTGGTCAGTTAACGTTATCGACCGCTACGGAGTGGCGAGGTTCTTTACTGACGTCGAAAACGGATACCGATACCCCGAACCAGACTGCCCCGCAGGAAACGTCGTTTATACCCTCCTAGACTGGGCCTCTAACGAGGGGTTCAGGGACGTTGTAAGGGAAATAGCTGGCGAAGAATACGCCAGCCCATCCCAGTTCAGGCAGCGCTTTATTATCTCTGCGTTAAAAGAAAGAGGCTATTTCAATGGCAGCTAAATCCATTATTGAAGTTGACGTGAATGATGAGAAATTCCTGTCATTTATGGATAAATTCAATGAGTACCAGGCTGCTCTTGAAGATCTTCCCGAAGCATGGCGGGCATCTGCGCAGGGTATTGGCGACACCGCCCGCGAAACGTCAAAAGCATCCTCAGAAGCAGAGGGGATGACAAAGGCTTTTTTGGATGGCGTTGATGCTTTGAATATGATGGTGAATAACCTCGATCGCATCAACACCAGCCTTGACGATGCCAATAAGCGTCAGAGTGACCTGAATAAGAAAACTGCTGGCTCTTCCAGCATATTTGGCAAACTTAAAAAGGACTCAAAAGAGTTCGCCGGCCATATCAAAGACGCCACAGTCAGCCTGCTGTCATGGGGCGGAATTGTAGGGCTATTCACTGGCGTTATCGGCGCTGGTGGTCTGTTCGGGATAAACCGACTGGCATCCAGCGCGAGCGCCCAGCGATTCACCTCTATGGGGTTGAATACCTCGATTGGTGCCCTGGATTCAACGGCCATTAACTACCAGCGTGCAGTGGCCAACCCAACAGCGACACTGGGCGCCATTCGTGACACTCAGGCCGATTTATCCCAGCGCTGGAAATTCCAGGCTATGGGGATCAATAACCCTGACCGTTCACCGGACCAGTTGCTGCCGGAGATGATTCGTGCCGCCAGGAGTATTTTCACGCAAACAGGTGGCACGTTGCAGGGGGCTAACGCCTACGGGTTGACCAGCTTCTTCAGCATTGACGACCTCAATCGCTTTAAAAATATGAGCGATGCAGAGATCGACGCTATGGAGAAACGTGCGAAGCGTGATGCTCAGTTGCTGCAGATCACTGATGAGCAGGCCCGGCAATGGCAGGATTTCAATATTCAACTCGACTACAGCAGTCAGAGCATCAAAAACACGTTCATCCGTGGACTTGGCCCGCTTACCCCTGGACTGACAAAACTCTCTGATGCGTTGTCTGGTGCTATCGATACCGTTCTTCAATCTCCAGAACTTGGAAAATGGATCGACGGGCTCGCTGGTGGTATTCAGCGATTTGGTGATTACCTGGCCTCTCCCGACTTTAAAAATGATGTCGAAGACTTCATGGTAAAAGTCGAGAAGCTTGGAAAAGTAATTGGGAAGGTTGTCGACTGGATTATTGGTAAAACAGACGCCGCAGGAATTATTGATGGTGTTACATCTGAATCGACAATTCTTAATGCAAAACCTGTCTTAGATCCTAAGACAGGAAATACTTATACGCCAGGTAGCGATGATGATCCGCATGTGTGGGGATGGTTAAAGGGTGTGAAGCGGTTTTTCTCAGACGGAACCGTGAAACCTATTGACTCCCAACCTGCAAACGTTAATGCATCAGGCAGAACCATTGCTGACCGATTTAATAACCCGGCTAATTTGCGCTGGGCAGAAGGTTACGGAACGCATAACACGCGCAGCGGTGACTTTGCTGTTTTCCCAACCCTTGATGAAGGTGTTTTGGCGGCAGCGAAGCAATTGCAGATTTATGGTTCGCGTGGTGTAAACACCGTTTCGGGGATTATCAATAAATGGGCTCCATCCCCTAAAAAGCCTGGCGATGATAACAACGACACTGCTGAGTATATCAGGCATGTTGTTAGAACAACCGGGCTGAAAGAAAACGACAAGCTGAATCTGAATGATCCTGTAGTTCTGGCAAAACTTATTTCCGCTATGTCAGCGAAAGAGGGTGCCGGTAGCCGGGTTAGCGAGGGCGCGGTTATCCAGATATTCAACAATACAGGTGGTAACGCCATTGTTACCGGTGCGCAACTGGGGGCTATGGGATAATGAGTTTTACTCGTGAGATGTACAAATTGGGGTTTGAAATATCCCCTGTTATCCTGTGTGACGGTATCGCTCAGGCGATACCTGGCGGCATGTTACCTATAGTCGCATTAACCCAAAGTGCCAGTTTTGTTACTGGTCTTTTGGGGGGCGCAATAAATCTTACAGACCTGGATAAGTATTTCTGTCATTGGAAGCCAGTGCAGGGCGCGACGATAGTAGATTATGACATTGCCCGCTATCCTTTTGCTAACCAGGTTGTGGCAGCGAATGCCTTGCTGGCACAACCGTTGCGTGTTGCTCTGGAAATGAAGGCCCCGGTTAACGAAAATACCGGGGCAATGACAAAGCTGGTAACGATAAGCGCACTCCAGTCTGTCCTACAGGCACACGCCAACCTGGGCGGAACATTCATCGTTGCTACCCCATCGGTTATCTATAACCGCTGCATTTTGCGCACGGTAAAGGATGTCACCAGCGGAAACGATGCATTACCTCAGCTGACATGGATGTGGGATTTTGAGCAGCCCCTGATCACTAAAACTGGTGCAGAGCAGGCGGTAAATAACTTTCTTGGGAAAATTGGTGGTGGAGACAAGGTTACAGAATCAGACTGGACAAGTACTGTCAACGCCCTTGGTAACACATCTCTTGGAGGCTCTGTCTCTGAGGCCATTACTGGTCTACTTGGTAAATTGGGAGTGGCAATATGACATCTCAATATTACCCTTTTACAGGGGATGAACGTCAAAGCATGGCGTTTACGCCGGTTCTTGATGGTACGGTTTATAACTGCCAGTTGAAATGGAATATAACCGCACAACGTTGGTATTTGCTTATCACAGATAGTTCCGGTAACACCATTTTTAGTACAGCTTTAATCGGGTCACCTGAAACTGGCGGTATAAATCTAATCTCTGGTGTCTTTAGTTATACCTATATGTACTGGAGAGAAAAAAACGGACTGATTGAGGTAACCAGATAATGCGATATTACGATATCAAAATTTTTGATCCATCAAAAGACGGAAAATCTGATGTGTTACTGAAGCAGTATAGCAGCCACAAAAATGGAGTTTATAACCCCGGCGCATTGATGATTGAGTTTGACATTCTAAGGTTTGGTGAATCAACCCCCCAGGGTGAAACTCACCTGACTATATGGGGTATTGGCCCGAAAGAGATGCAACAAGATCGACAGGACCTGTTTGGTAAGAGAATAAAAATATTCCTCGGTATGAAATCAGGTTTACCACTGGTAGGTAAGATTACGGCACCTGGACTAGTGCTGGACGGTACGATTAACCAGGTTTTTGGTAACTGGCAGGGTACAGATTTAAGGCTGGATTTTGTGATTGTAACCGGCCCTGTAACGTTAAACCCTGATGAGAAACCGGCTCCACTGCCGTTAACGTTTGACTGGAAAGTTGGACAAAAATTGTCTGTCGCCTTAACTAACTGTTTCCAGCTGATAGGCGATTATACATTTAATATTAATATTAGTGACCGGCTGATTTTGAACCATTACAGAGGGTTATTTTGTAGTGATATAGTTTCTCTCGCGAAGGACCTTAATGCCTTTTCTCGGTCATGGATTAAGGATTCAGGTTACACAGGTGTTGAAATAGCCATAGTTAACGGAAATCAAATTCGGGTCTGGGATAATGATGTCAATTACCATCCTGAAGGTTCAGAAGTGACAAGTATAACCGAGTTGAATTTTACTGATTTAATCGGACAGCCGACATGGGTAGCCTTTAAAACTATTAGCCTTATGTGTGTTATGCGCAGTGATATTCAGGTTGGTGACCATATAAGCATGCCTAAAAAAACCGCCCCAGTAATAAGAGCGTCATCATATTCTCAGTATCGGGAAGACTCTGCTTTTACAGGTGAGTTTGTTGTTAGTTCGGTGCGTCTTATTGGTAATAGTCGACAGCCAACTGCCGATGCGTGGATAACAATAATTGAAGCGTATCCTTTCATAGAGGTAGGTAAAAAATGAGCATCGGCCAGAAATTAAATTTTGGCGCAAACATGAATCGCTTTGTTGAGAGAAAAGTGGATGTTGCGCTGCAAAAAGCAGGAAAGGTGCTCCCTGCCAGTGTAGTAAAACAGAGCGGGAAGATGGTCACAGTGGCTTTTGAGCTGCGCGACATCCCTTATGTGCTTCCACAGGTTACCATCCCGCTATTTGGTCCTCAGTACATCCGATACCCAATGCAGCCGGGCGATAAGGGGATAGCCATCCCGGCGGATACTTATCTGGGAGGGGTAAGCGGGCAGGGAGGTGGTATTGCCGACCTGACACCACCGGCGAACCTTAGCGCGCTGGTATTTTTGCCAATCAGTAATACAGAGTGGGAAGGCGTCGACGGTCAGGTTGTGACCATTTACGGGCCCGAAGGTGTCACCATTCGGGATGCTGGCAGCAACACAACGTTTTTACTTACTCCTGACAGCATAACCATCGCCACTCCAACGCAGTTCAAAGTGACCGTAGGGTCAACAGTTTTCACACTCACGGACGGTATGTGGAATCTGACTGGTCAGGCAGGGAAGTTGCAGGACGGAACAGCCAGCACAAGCCCGGCGATCATGCACGAGGGCTGGAAGTCGCTTGTTTCCTGGTGCAACAGCCATGTTCACTCCAACGGAAACGGCGGCAGCAATACCGGGAACGCGACAGTGCAATTTAACGGGAATATCACTGAATGAGAACCTACGGCAGGAATTCAGATGGTAAGTGGACTCTGGTCGAAACAGATGAGAATGGATTCAACGACGCGGTTTACCTGACTACTCTGGTGCAAAATCTTAAGCTTGCGCCGCAGGAGTCTCCGTTCTTCGCGAACAATGGTATTCCGGCTAACGGATCAGTAATACAGCAGGTATTGCCGACGTATTACGTTAACCGTCTGCAACAACAATTTAGTCCCTACTTTTCATCGCTACAAATTGCTTTGGTTAGTGATGATCCACCTGTTTATAACATTTCGGCGATAACCAACGCCGGTTCTAAAATTATTGCAACGGTGAACGTATGAGTGATTTATCTGTTAGCTACACAGCTGCTGGCCCGGTTCCGCAAACCCCAGAAAGTCTGCGCGAGCAACTGGTGTCACTGGCCGTTCAAATGGCGCCAGGCATCACCACCGAATTACCAGGCTCACTGATTGAGGATATCGTGAGTACAGACGTTGGCGCGTTGCTGATTTGCGATCAGGCGAGAGTCGATCTGATTAATTCGGTAGGGCCGCTTAAGGCTAACATTTACATGCTTAACCTGCTGGCTCAACAGGCTGGTATTGCACCACAGAAGACGCAGGGGGCAACGACTGTTCCTGTGCAATTCGACGGCCCGGCAGGATTTGGTATTCCGCAGGGGTTTGTAGTGTCCGATGGGATCTATACCTATACGCTTAACGATGCCACGATTATTCCCTCGTCTGGAGTTACGCCGCAGGTAACTTGTACGGCCACCACGACAGGATCATGGGCGGTACCTGCTGGCACCGTTACCCAGATAATTACCAGCGTTCCTGACGAAATTACATTGACCTGCACAAATCCGGTTGCAGGAGTTCCTGGCTTAGAGCGTGAATCAAACTATCAGTTTCGTGATCGCGTCTGGGAATCCCAGATGTCTACTGTTCAGGGATATCCTGGCTTCATCAGGCAGAAGCTTACTGATGTTAATGGTGTGCAGGCTCGCCTGGTATCAGTCGTACAGGACGGTAACAGCTGGATCATCATGTGCGGGGGAGGTGATATTTATGAAATGGCTGGGGCCATTTTTAAATCTGCCGGCGATATCAGCAGGCTAAAAGGAGCGACAGTAGACGTTACAGGTATAACGAATGCTAATCCTGGTGTCGTCACCACAGGTATAACTCATGGATTGACCAACGGACAGGTGGTCAACATCTCTGGCGTGAATGGTATGACTGGAATTAACAACGTTCCGCTAACCGCAACAGTGCTCACACCGCATACGTTTTCAATCGGTATAGATACTTCAGCGTCCGGTTCGTGGACCGGGGGCGGAGAGGTCACGCCAAATGTAAGAAATAATGTGGTGACCATAAACGACTGGCCGGATAACTATCTAATCCCTTTTGTTATACCGTTGCAGCAAAACGTTACGGTGAAATTTGAGTGGGGATCTGAAGGGGTGAATTACCTGACCGATGCTACAATTTTAACGCTGGTATCAGCACCTGTAATTCAGTACATAAATGGGATTTATGCGGGTAAGCCGTTAAATATTAATAACCTGAAAGACACCTTCCTTCAGTCTGTCAATGCAGCTATTGATATGAGTTTAATTAGTAAACTCAATGTTATTATTACGGTTAATGGTATTGTTACAAACCCTGACCCGAACACAAACATTATAAGTGGCGACCCATTTAGTTACTTCTACATCGCGTCAGATGGCGTAACTGTTGACGGAGTGTGAAATGCTTGAGGATATTATCCGTTCGTACCTGTACACGCAGTACAATGATGATGACAATATCCGTGCTTTCGTGACTGCGTATAACACGATGGCAAAAAATGTTTATGACTGGATGCGGAGTGCAAATCTGCCGATTTTTGTTGGTGGTTATAATGTAGGGGATCAACTCAGGTGGATAGCTCGTGGCATATATGGCGTAAAACCTCCTGTATTGGCAAGTGGTCGGCAGCTGGTGCTCGGGGTATTCAATACATTTACGTTTAACACTGTACCCTTTAATACCCGCAAAGTAATAAACCAGTCATCGCAGGTTGTTGTCTCTGATGATCTGTTCAAGCGGATCATGACGTGGAATTTCTATAAGGGGGATGGGTTTTACTTCACAATACCCTGGCTGAAACGTCGGATTATGCGGTTCCTTACGGGGATAAACGGGGTTGATGTCGTGAACGACCAACACTGGAGTATTTCGGTGTTGTTCTCTGGTAGCGGGGCCAGTGTGTCAATTATCAAGGGCTTTAGAAAACTGACTGATTCTTCTGTATACAACACACAGACGTTCAATAGCAGGGCTTACAACCAGAAGACAAGCGTTCTAATCAAAAGTAACGAGTATGAGTACGCATCGCTGTTCAAGCAGGCTTTCGACAGCGGCCTGCTCCACATGCCGTTTTATCAACCAGTAACAGTGACTATTATCGGTTGATTAGATGGTCACATCTTCAACTCTGGCCTTTATCTTTACGCGTTCTTTTTTTAATTGAAAATCTCTGCTGTCTATAGCCATAGAAAGGAATAATTTTAAGCAGCCACAAATAATCAATAGAAGTAAAGTTGTGAAAAACAACATTACAGTAAACTTAATGTTTTCAAATGCTGGAATGCCATCTTGCATTGATATATTAAACATCAATGTAATAAGAAAAACAGATGATATTATTGTTAAGGCACCAACTGATATTAATAATGTTTTAATTATTGCAACGGAAAAGTTATTCATTGTTATCTCCTTATTAGATGGTTCAATCTTAGCAAAATGCTTGGAAACCGACCACTAGATGTTTTTATTGCCAAAAAAACCGGAGGAAAAATGGCACTATCTCTTTTAGCCGCTAACAATGCTCAGACAGTGCTTGCGGCTGGAATTAGCTCAACGGCAACATCGCTTACCGTAAACGCTGGAACAGGAACGCTTTTCCCGTCTCCGGTAGCAGGAACCAGTTTCTTTAAACTGACGATTATCGATGCTGCTACAGGCTCGCTCACTGAGATTATTCATGTTACCGCCATAAATGGTGATGTCTTTACTATCCAGCGTGGACAGGAGGGAACTGTCCCACGTGCCTGGTCTGCTAATGATATTGCGGCAAACATGATGACGGCCGGAACGCTGTCCTACATCCTTGGGAATTTCCAGCCGTTAGACCCTACATTGACTGCGTTAGCCACATTAGTGGGCGCTGCAAATAAACTACCGTATTTCAACGGGGATGATACTGCAGCTTTGACCAACTTCACGCAGGTGGGTCGTGACATTATCGGGAAAAATACTATTGCAGACATTCTCACATACCTTCGTTTAGGGGCTGGAGCGCCCGCGATAGGAATTCCATTCTTTTGGCCGTCGGCGGTGATGCCTAATACGGTGATAGATGAATGGTCAGATATGGTGTTTCTGAAATTCAATAACTCGACATTCTCAGCGACAACATATCCAAAATTAGCGCTGGTCTATCCTGGCCTGACTCTCATCGATCAGCGTGGTGAATTTATCCGTATCTGGGATGACGGTCGAGGGGTGGACAGTGGACGATCGCTCCTGTCAGCACAGGATGCATCCGCAATTAACCTCTTACTGGGTGAAAATTCAAATCAGGCAGGGCTTGGGCAAATATCCGTTTCAAACGATGACGGGCAAGTTGTGAATTCTGGATGGTCAGTAGCAAAAAACCCAGGGCAAATAAACAACTCGGACGGCGCAAACTTTGCAAGAGTACGTCCACGGAACATTGCATGGAACTTCCTGGTGAGGGCTAAATAATGACAGTGACTTTTGATGAAAACGGACTGGCGACACAAGCCGGTGAAATTCGCGTTTATTATTACAAACCTTCTATCGGTGAATATTGTGGATGGTCTGACGAATACATTAACGTTGGCGTGAGTATGCCAGGCCATTCGACGACCATAGACCCTGGTGAGGAAAGTCCGGGATTTGTAGCTGTATTCAACGGTACTGGATGGGAGCAACAGCCAGATAATCGCGGCGTTACGGTGTATTCAACAGCTGACAGAGCAACAACTGTTGTTAACTACATCGGGGAGATTCGTTCAGGGTTCACAACTGTTGCGCCATCCACTCTGTATGACAAGTGGGATGGCAGCAAATGGGTTGCAGATCCCGATGCGCAGCGAAAAGCAGCGATAGCAGATGCTGAAAAACTACGTAGCCATTTGCTGGCCAGTGCCGATAAAGTAATGCTCGACTGGCGAACAGAACTGATGCTGGGTGAAATAAGCGATGCCAACAGAGCTAAACTGTCGGCGTGGATGGCTTATAAAAACAAGGTTAAGGCGGTTTCTGCTGATGAAGCAATTACTGACGGTTTCAAATGGACAGATAGTCCAGCGGCATAGGAACCTTTTTTATAACAACAAAAAATCTGGCGATACTTCGCCGTTTCTCCTGTTTTCATAACAGGAGAAATTCCCATGATTTACGGCTACGACAGGGTATCAACAAACCACCAGGACACCGAACTTCAGCGCTCAGCTCTCGAGTCAGCAGGATGTGATCACATATATGAAGAGCATGCCAGCGGGCGGAAATCGAACCGCCCGGTGCTAAAGCGGCTGATCGCCGCTATGGAGGCTGGTGATGAACTGGTGGTCTGGAAGCTGGACAGAATCGGGCGCAATGTCCTGCATGCTCTGTTGATGTTCCAGCAGCTACAGGAAAAGGGTATCAACTTCCGCAGCATTACCGATGGTGTGGACCTCAAAACAGCCAGTGGACGCTATAACTTTCGTAACATACTATCGGCGGCGCAGTACGAATCCGATCTTAACAGCGAGCGTACGTTAGCAGGACTGGCCGTCGCCAGGGCAAAAGGGAGAGTAGGCGGTCGCCGGCCTAAGTTCACGGATGAGCAATGGCAGGAAATGGGCGAGCGGATTGCTACTGGCGAATCACGTCAGCAGATCGCTCGCAAATACGGTGTTGGCTTATCGACGCTCTATAAGAAATTCCCTGCGAGTATGAGTGAGGTTTCAAACTAAATGAACCCACCATGGGAGTTATCAATACCTGCATCCATATAGTTTATTGCCTTCTGTAACTCCTTTATCAGTTCTTCTGCGCGAGTTCGTGAGATACACATAAACTGATCTGGGAATTCCTTTACTGGCCAATGTGGAATGCAGGCCATGTTATCGATGAATGATGCAGACAGATAGACTTCATTTGTGAGCAGGGAATAGCTGACGTTAAAATCTGCTAATTCTTGTAGGCTGCTGACATTGGATTCTCTGTTTTTCATGATAGTCTCAATACTGTGTTTATATACAGTTACTATCCTCAATAGCAGATAATCAGTCAAGATATACTGCATAATTTAGAAGAATATCGACGTTTGTGTTGTACCTAATCTATTGTTTTTGATGTGCTTTTTGTATTAATGTTATTCTTTTTTATTGTGTTATGAGTTTGATTTTTAAGTATTATTTTTCGGTCTTGAAAACCGGCGACCCGAAAGGGTTCTAGAGTTCGAATCTCTACGCTTCCGCCAAACATAAACCCCGAGCTATTTAATAGCTCGGGGTTTTTTCGTTTTGTGCAGTTTATGTCATGCCATCTTTCTCCAGCCTTAGTCGCGCAAGTGCAACTCAGCGCTGCTGCCCGGCGGAAAGCTGACGAACTGAATCATCTTCATATCTGGCAAGGCCTACATGAGCGAACGTCTTTTCATTCGTCGTAATATCCATAGCAGCCCCAGCATAAAGGCCAGGTAGCCCATAACGTAATATCCCTGCTGTCTTCGTTCTGCGAGCGTTGGGTCGGCCGCCCATGCCAGAAAGGCGGTAACATCCCTGGCATATTGCTCCTCCGTTTCAGCTTGTAGCGACGCCGGGCGCCATTGAATCTCTCCGCTGGTTAGCGGTTTCGGCATGTTAATCAAGCCACCGGGAAAATAGCGATTAGCCTTCAGTTCGGGATCGGCAGGTTGATAACCGGTTAGCAGTGCGTAGACGTAATCTGCTCCCTGGTCCGTGTAGGGCAGAAAAGCATCCAACAGAAATTGCGGGAATCCGCGATCGTATGAGCGGGCACGCACGATATAGCTCAGGTCAACGGGAGAAGCGCCATTGTTAAGGTATCGTGCTTCCTGCTCGTTTAGATACGGCGAGATGAAGCTGTCATTTAGCGTCCCGTCTCGCTCACCAATCTGGCCGTCATCCTGAAGCTCAGGAAACTGATAGCCGCTGGCGATACTTCTTGCTTCTTCAGCCGTGAGTTCCGGACCGCCGGGCCTGGTCAACGAACGAAAGCTAAGGTGCTTCATGCCGTGACAAGCGCGACACTTCTCTTCATAAACCTGCAGGCCACGCCGAAGCTGCGCTTTATCATACTGTCCATTGATGCCGCTGAAGCTCCATTCCTGCCGTTCAGGCGTGGCTTCCTGCGCATAGGAGGAACCCAGTCCCAACAGAGAAAAGGACAGAATGCTGATTTTCAATAGTTGTTTCATCATCAGTCCTGTTTTTCCAGAAAACGACGGCAAGGTAATACGATTAAAAACCAGGCAAACCAAATCAGAGTCGAAAGCTGCGATGCGGCACGGATCCAGCCCTCTTCGTTACGGAAACCGTCAATAAGATCGGGGCCAACCAGCGCTTTCGACCCTAACCAACCTAAAAAGCAGGCATTAATGACCCACAGCCAGAATCCGCATTTAACCAGTTTGCTGTAATGGCGAAAACGAGCCCGGGAAGTATCAAGCCAGGGAAGGAAATAGAAAATCAGTACCGAGCTGCACATTGCGGCTAAGCCAACGAATTCATTTGGGAAGCAACGCAAGATGGAGAAGAAGGGAAGAAAATACCATTCCGGCGCAACAATCGCGGGTGTAACTGTTGGATCCGCAGGAATAAAGTTATCGGCGCTGCTCAGATAGTGCGGCGCGAAGAATAAGAACCAGGCGAAGATCATCAAAAAAAGGATGATTTTGATGGCATCAAGATCGGTAATTTTGTAATCGAACAGCAGGCTCCTGGACTCTTTCTCGCTAAACCTCTTTTTCATCGCCTGTGCAAACGCCGACTGTACGGTGCGAATATGAAAAACCGTTGCTCCGACAATCACAAAGGGAAGAATAAAGTGGAGAACAAAAAAGCGGCCAAGCATCGGCGTTCCTGGAGTATGGCTGCCGACTAAATATGCGTAAAGGGTATCACCCACTAGCGGAATGGCCTGGGCAAAGCGGGTAATTACCGTGACCGCCCAGTAGCTTTTTTGCCCCCAGATAAGGCTATAACCAAGAAATGCGGTCATCATCAGCAGGATATACAGCGTCACGCTAATCATCCACATTGTCGTCCAGGGCTTGCGATAAACGCTGTAGTACATGCCACGAAAAATATGCAGATAACAGGCAAAGAAAAAGAGCGACGCGCCAATAGCATGCATGTTGCGTAACAGTTCTCCATGGCGAACCGCACGCATAATATGAATAATGGAGTCAAATGCCAGCTCGGCCGTCGGTACGTAAAACATCGCCAGCACGATACCCGTAAGGATCTGCACACCGAGTATAACCAGCAGGATGGCGCCGATTGCGAATACCCAGAGTCCGGCAATCGAGCGAGGAAACGGGATACGCCAGCGAAGCGAATAGACGCGCTCACTCCTCATTTCAGGCTTCCTTCGTGCCGATACGCACGGCCTGACCATCCGAATGAATAACGTAGTCCGGGATTGCCAGGTTGGTCGTCGCGGGGCCGCGCGTCACGCGCCCGGAGGTATCAAACTCTGAGCCGTGGCACGGACAGATCCAACCCACGCCTCCTGGTCGTGCGTTGGGTACGCACCCGGCATGTGGACAATACCCTTGAACCACCAGCCATTGAGGATGAGCTGCTGAGACCCTCTCGCTGTCCGGTTGTGGGTCGATAAGCGTATGCCAGTCGGCACTTCTGGCAGTAATAATCTCATCCTGGGTGCGATGGTGAATAAGAATTAGCTTTCCCTGCCATACGCGTTTGACGGTTTGTCCAGCAGCAACCCCCGCAAGAGAGACATCAATCGGTTCATTTTCCGCAAGAGTCTTCTCATCCGGGCCAAGGGCCGAAACCAGCGGCCAGACGGCAGCAGCGACGCCTGCCGCGCCGACGAATTTTGTCAGTTTACACAGGCATTCCCGGCGCTGTTCCTGGATTTCGCCATCTGCAAGTTTATTCTCTGTCACCTCGTATTTCTCCCTGAGCATCGCGGATTAACGTTTGTCGATACGCGCGTAAATTTCCTGAAAGCGCTTATCAGCAATACCCGGTGCTTTGAATGCCCGATAGCTTGCTGGTAACTGGGCATCTCCAACCTTTATCAGCATCACCATGCCCTGAGCGTAATGCGGTGTACATTTGATGCCGTAAAATCCGGCATTGTCATAAGTTACTTCGATCTCTTCATCTATTTTTCCCATAAAACCGGGATAGTTAGCCGGAGACAATTCAGCGATTGAAGCCGCGTTGTGGCTCTTATGTTTACGGATAAACTTCACCGTATCCCCGGGCTGGATCTCCAGATAATCCGGCTCATAGACCATTGGTCCCGCAGACCCACGATTTTTCATCAAAACGTCGTGAGTTTGTGCGAAGGTTGAAGAGGCGAGGGCGAGTAAACATAAAACTTTCAGACTCTGTTTGAGATATTTCATCGATTCTTCCTTAAAATTCATCAGGTCTTTGATAACGGATAAAACAGTTTTCAGCGCCAGTTTCATGTTCAACAATGGCGTCGATACCAAACCAGGCATGGAGGTTTTCACGGGTAAACACGGCGCAAGGAGTCCCCTGCATCGCCATATGCCCGGATGTCATGACGATGATGCGATCGCAGAACATCGCGGCATGATTGAGGTCGTGCAGAGCGGCAATGACCGTGAGCTTTTCACGTTTAACCAGACTAAGCAGGCCAATCTGATGTTGAATGTCGAGATGGTTGGTGGGTTCATCCATCAGTAACAACTGCGGCTGCTGCGCCAGCGCCCGGGCGATATGCAGGCGCTGTTTTTCTCCCCCGGAAAAGGTATGCCAGCATCGGTGCTGTAATTCACGGAGATCGACCTTCTCCAGCATAGTTTGCACGATACCGTCATCTTTGGCGGACCAGGGCGAGAGCAGGCTAAGCCAGGGCGTGCGCCCCAGAGAAACGGCTTGTAAAGCGGTAAGACGCTCGCTGGTTTCTGCCTGTTGTTCGACCAACGCCACCCGCTGCGCAAGGTGACGCCGCGAATAATTCTGGAGCGCCTTTTGCTGCAGGGTGATACGCCCGGAAGTTGGCTTCAGCAAACCGGCCAGCAGTGAAATCAGTGACGTTTTGCCCGAGCCGTTGGGACCGATGATGCCGACAAACTCGCCGGGCGTTACGCTGAGTGAAATATCTTCAACAATCGTCTTACCTTTTACCTTCCAGTACAAATTACAGGCTTCAATAACGGCTTGCGCAGAGGTAACGAGTGGCTGTACGAGATTCACCGTCATTTGTTCTGGTTTCCTCTAATCAGAATGATTGAAAACGCAGGAGCGCCAACCAGAGCCGTGATCACGCCTATTGGGAGTACCTGACCGGGTAGTAACGTGCGGGAAATAACATCAGCGATAATGAGGAAAATAGCTCCGGTAAGCGCACTAACCGGCAGCAGTCGATGATGCTGGTTGCCGACCAGCAGACGAGCAGCATGAGGGATCACCAGACCGACAAAGCCGATCGCACCCACAATGGAGACCATAATCGCCGTCATGCCGGTGACGGCGGCAATCAGTACTGCACGGGTACGTTTTACCGGGATGCCCAGCGATGCCGCAGACTCCGCACCAAAGGAGAAAGCATCAAGATGGCGGGCATAACAGAAGCACAGCGCGATACCGACCAGAGCGGTAGGAATGGCTAAGACTACATCGGGCCAGCGTACACCGCTCAAATTGCCCAACAGCCAGAACATAATACCGCGTGCTTGCTCGGCGTTTGCTGAGCGGGTGATGATAAGCGATGTAATCGCATTGAAAAGCTGGGAGCTGGCGATCCCGGCAAGGATGATTTGGGTTGTTACACCCCCACCTTGTCTACCGCCAGCGGCCATCGCCAATAGCGCAACGAACAGAAATGCCGTCAGCGCACCAATGAAAGCGCCCAATGACATACTGATGATGCCAGCCCCAAGTCCAGTGAGAGCAATCAGCACCGCTCCGGTGGACGCTCCGGCAGAAATCCCCAGTAGATAGGGTTCGGCGAGCGCATTGCGTAGCAGCGACTGTAACACTACGCCGGAAACAGCCAGGCACGCGCCGCAACTGGCCGAGACCAGCGCTCGGGTCAGGCGGTAGTTCCAGACGATCCCTGCATCCAGCGCATCGACAGGATAGTGTGTATCAAAAAGATGATTTGCCAGCGTGCTGAGAACATGCTGCCAGGGGATAAGCGTTTCGCCGATGGAAATCCCCGCCAGCAGTACGCCACACATTAGCGCACTGACCCAAACGGCATGCCCACTGACTCTCACCGTAAGCTGACCAACAGCGCGACGCATCCTGCGTGAATCACTCATGATTATCTGCGTTCCTGAGTAACGGAGATGCGCTATACCGTGTGAGGATATAGCGCAAAACGTAGATTAATGAGCAGCCTGCGGATGTGCTAAGCCATATTCAACAAGGGCATCAGCCAGTTTTTCCACACCATCAATAGTTCTGATCCCGGCATTCATGGTCTGTACGTCAATGACCGGTAGATGGTTTTCCTTGACGGCAGGAACCAGTTTGGCGACAGGATCGGACTTGAGGTATTCCATCTTGACCTTCCAGTCATCTGCCGGGAAACGGCGACGGCTCATCTCTCCGAGCACAATGAGTGAAGGATTCGCTTTTGCGATGGTTTCCCAACCCACCGTTGGCCACTCTTCAGCAGAATCAATCACATTCTTCACTCCCAGCGTTTGGGCGATCCATGCCGCCGGACCAAACTTCCCGGCAACGTAAGGGTCAAGCTGGAGGTCGGCGCTTGAGAACCAGAACACGGCGGAAACATTCTCATCCATTCCGGTAATTTTGTTTTTCGCTGCGGCTTCACGTGCTTTAAGGCTGGCAATCAGCGCCTCGCCTTTATCCTGAACATCGAAGATTTTCGCCAGATCGGCGACTTCCTGATACACCATGGCAATATCAAACATGCCCTTACGGACACCATCACCACCATCTTCGTTATCTTTTGCACAGTCAGCTGGCGCGGTGTAAACGGGAATTTTCAGTTCACTAAACTGTTCGTAAGAGGCAACCGTGCCAGCTGGGCCGATTTGCCACTCAAACTGACTGGCGATCAGATCCGGTTTTTTCGCCACGATCCCTTCAAAGCTTGGAATATTTTGCGCGATAACGGCGACTTTTTCATTTGCTGTTTTATAAGCCTCCAGTACCGGGCCAAACCACAGCGAAGTACCCACGACGCGATCGGCCAGCCCCAGTGAATAGAGAATCTCGGTACTGTTCTGACCCACCGTCGCCACGCGCGTTGGTGCCTGATTGAAGGTAATATCGCGGCCACAGTTTTTAATCGTCAGAGGATATTCGGTTTTTGCTGCCTCGGAAAAACCGGAAGTAAGCAGGAGAGCAGTCGTGCCAAAAATAGCCAGAAGCGTTTTTTTAGAGAAGTAAAAGGTAGAATTAGCGTGCATTATCATCGTCCCGTTGATGCCAGAATCTTAAGGTCTGGTCATGGCTTATTTCATTCCATATATCGGGAGGAGACATGAAGATAGATGACATTGAATCGTGAAATTTAAGAATGAAGATATGCAAAAAATGCAAATAAGCTTTATTCAGCCAAAATCTTATTCATAAATACACTACCGCTTGCGTCAAATAATTCATCCCATGGACCATCCCGTCCACTCAATGGCATACACCTTTGACAGCAGGTCTCCTGACTCACGGTAATCAGAATATCGGCCTTCCCATAAAGATGAACTTTACAGTGACCTGTGGTTTATTAGCCACACAGGGATATTCTGCATCCGCCTACAGTTGCGGGGGCAGTTATGGAATTGAATTGAATAATTCTCACCATATTCCTATTCATATACAAAAATGTAATGAAATGCTGTCGAAAGCGACTCTAGCGGCAATTGTTAACAAGGTCAACCATAGAGGGTAAGAGATAAAAGGTAGTGGTGTAGAAAGAAATACCCATTTAATACAGTGAGTTATGATTTTGTTGGTTACTGCGATGTTGTAAATGAAAATAACAACAGGAAGCTAAATGAGAATTGGTTGATATTGATCAAATTACACGCATACTGAAATTTCTGTGTATGAAACATATTGATCACCATCAAAAGTTCCGCATATCAGCGCTTGACTCTTTTTTTTGTGTACTCTCCATATGTACCAATTGCCATTCATCCTGCATATCCATAATCACGTTAAAATTGTTACGCAACCAGAAATAATACCCTCCGGGTAAAAAATGATGTGTGTGGAGATACAAAGTCTTATATTGATGTTGCTGACAGAATACCTCAGCTAAAGCAAACAACTGACTTCCGATCCCCTGTCTGCGGTAGCGCTCATTTACGTAACAACGACAAATTTCCGCCGTTTCAGACAAGTTATAGCGACCACGTAGTTCAGTAATACGATCATCATATTGACATACCGCCAGTGTGGCGATTAATTCCTGGTTTTCACTCCACGCGCAAAGCAATGAATTCTTTTCCTGCAAGATATACTGTTGTTCGAGATCAAAGAGATCTTCTTCGGCAGAAGGCATGGCTCTACCGGCATTGAAGTATAAATTAAGATGCTCAACAAGAAACGACTGAACAGCAGGAATATCGGCGGGAGTCATCTCACTAAACCTAAATGGGATCATGGCAGCATAACTCAAATTTAGAACGGAAAATGATAATAACAATGAGACCACTTTAAAAACAATATTGACGCTGCAATGGATACTCGTGTCAACGCGGTGGTAACCAACGATTTGGGTGCAAATCTGTTCCTTTATTGCGCTGGCCCTCGCTTTTCTTTGCTGTGGAGGAGGCTCATTTTTCTTCTGTACCATCTGCCCGCAACATTAACTCTCAGAAATGAGAGGCCGATCCTCTGAGCAGGACTTTTGTCCTCAATCCTCTGCAAACCGCTGGTTACAATCCCTGCATATCTTCAATACCCATAATTCAGGAATTGTTATGACTGCACATATTAATGCCAAAGCGGGTGATTTTGCGCCAACCGTTATTATGCCGGGCGATCCGCTTCGCGCTAAGTTTATTGCCGAAAATTATCTAATGGATTACCGCGAAGTCACCAATGTACGCAATATGCTGGGCTATACCGGTCTTTATTTTGGGCAACCTGTTTCGGTGATGGGACATGGCATGGGTATTCCGTCAATGACGCTTTATGCTCATGAACTGGTACATGATTTCGGTGTACAGCGAATTATTCGTGTCGGCAGTCTGGGGGCAACACAACATCATGTCAAAATGCGAGATATTATTCTTGCCGTCGCCGCCGGAACGGATTCCGTCACAAATTTAAAACGTAGCGCGGGCTACACGATGGCGACATCTGCCCATTTCCCATTATTGCAGCAGGCGTGGGCACTGGCGCAGAAGGCCGGTATTGACGTTAAAGTCGGCAATGTCTTCAGTGGCGATCTTTACTACGATCCTGACGAAAATTTAATACCTGCACTGGAAAAGTTTGGTGTGCTGGGTGTGGATATGGAAGTGGCAGGGTTATACGCTTTAGCGCATCAGTTTAATATTGAAGCGTTGGCTATATTAACCGTATCCGATCATTGCCTGACAGGAGAGGAAACAACGGCGGAAGAACGGCAGTTAACCTTTAAAAATATGATAGAGCTGGCGCTAAATACAGCTGTTACGGCTTAGCATCAGCATTTAAATGAACCAATCAGAGATGGCATTATATGAAGAATAAAATAGCACTTACGCTGATTAGTTTTCTGGCAAATTTTATTATGGCAGGATTTGCCAGTCAGTTTGGCATGCTGATTGAACCGATTGCAGTACGCTACAGTGCCGATGTGAATACCGTCGCCTCGATATTTTCGTTGCTTAACGGTGGGGCGTTAGCCGGGACCATCGCCGCCTTTTTCCTGATTGAGAAAATCGGCGTTAAGCGTATGACGCTCATTATCTATTCGATAGTGTTCCTCTGCGCTCTGGCAATGCACTTAAGCCCAGGCTTATGGCCGGTGATGGTTGCCATGACCCTGGTGGGTTTCTGCGGCGGGATTGGTCTGTGCGTGGCGGGAACGATCGTGGTGTCGGTTTGGCAGGATCGCATTCAAAGTACGATGCTGGTGGTGCAGGACGCCACCTTTAACGTCGCGGGCGTAGTTTTCCCGCTGATTACCACCTTCGCCCTGACGCACAATATGTCGTGGAGTTACAGCTATCTGAGCGTAGGCATAGTGGCCTTACTCACGCTGGGCGTTGTGGCTCTCACCCGCTTTACCGCCTGTGAAACGGCCCCTGCAGCGGATAGCGCAGACCCGGTGAAATCCGAGTGGAATCCAGGGATTATCAGCGGAGGCATTGGCCTGTTCTTAGGTATGTTGGCGCTGTATACCTTCCTGACCTGGGCACCATTATTTGTGAAGAACAAATTTGGTATTCCCTTCGAAGAAGCAGGTAATATTATTACGCAATACTGGGGTGCTGCGCTGGTCGGCGCGTTAGTCTCAACCGTTATTGTTTCCCGCGTAAGGATACATTATTTTCTGCTTAGCATTATTTTGTTAGCTTGCGTTATTACCACCATCATTGTCACGAAGGAAAATATCTCCGGGCTTGATTATCTGGCCTATAGTTACGGGTTTGTCTGCGCAGCGCTGTATAACTCCTTTATTGCCTACGGGGTTTCTTTCGTGAAGCGCGCGAGTAGCCAGAACGTTTCTTATATTTTAATTAGCGGTAGTGCTGGCGCCATGTTTAGTCCGGCGATCAGTGCGCTAATGGAAAAAACTATGGGGTTGCAGAAAATCATGTACGCAATACCGGTGTTGTATTTAATTATCTTTATTATGTTGATGGGTACATTAAAACTCAAACGTAATTAAACACAGTAATAACGCTTACCTCTTTAATTAGATAGCCCGCCGTCACGCCATTTAACTGGTGGGGCGACACTCAACCTTGCTCAAAGGAATTGAAAATGCTGAAGAAAAATAAATCAATGATGAAAAAAACAGTTCTGGGTGCGGTAATTGCGATGTGCTGTACGCAAGCGCTTGCGGCTGATTATGCCGATGGCAACATCCGCAAAAATGATTTTAACTGGATGCAGATGAACTTAATGCAAAGTGTGGATGCGAAAGTGCCTTATGGTATTCGTAATGACACCTATCTTGAGCTGGAGTTTGGCGCACGATCCGGGATTATCGATCTGTATGGTTATGTGGATTTCTTTGATATTTTGGATCGCGAGCAGGACGATCGTCACGGGGGAGATAACTTCTTTGCCAAGATATCTCCACGTTTTTCCCTCGACGCCATTTTTAATAAAGATTTATCCGTAGGGCCATTTAACGAATTCTATATCGCAACGGTAAATAACATTGGTGACCGGGAATTATTTGAGCATTACGTTGGTCTCGGCACGGATGTTAAAGTGCCGTGGTTTGGTCTGGTGGGAATGAACATTTATGCGCACTATGTACGTGAAAATTACGGTGCGGATAACGAAGGCAAGTGGGATGGTTACATGTTCTCGACCAACTGGTCGACGCCGTTCTATACGTTCGCCAACGGCAGTTATTTGAACTATCAGGGTTACTTTGACTACCAGTTCGCCGCGAACAAGATTGCTAACCAGCCGTTATATAGCAATAACGCGATTGAATGGTATAACGGCATCTACTGGCATTCAGAGCATTATGCAGTAGGTTATGGCTTAAAATATTTCCGCAACATGGCATTGATGGAAAACCACGGTGGAGCAGGGCGTACCACCGGGCTGGGTCACTATTTCAACCTCACCTATAAGTTCTGATTGCGCTGAAATGACACACCAATGATCCGTTTGCCAGGTTGGTGTGTCAGTCAATGATGTCATTGCCGAGAAATTTACGCAGCCCATCCAGATCCTTAATCTCCAGTCCTTGCTTCGTGCGCGTTACCAGCCCGGCATCCGTCAGCGCTTTCACCGCCCGCCGATATACCCGGTCGGTGGTGCCGAATCGCTCAGCTTCCTGGTATTTTTTATGAAAACCATCCATTGGCTGCTTGTCCTGATGCTGGCGATACAGGTCATACGCTACGTTATGTACGATAGGGTAGAGCATCCGGTGCAGGAAGATTTCCAGCATATCCTGATAATCAACGGCCATTGCGCTGGCGAAAAATATCGCCAGTCTGGGGTGCTGGTTCAGCGCTTCCTCCAGACGGTCACAGTTGCATACCGCCACGGTCAGCGGTTCTTCGGCTACGATATCAAGCTGGCAACGATACCCGGTAAAAAACTCCATTTCGCCAAACAGTTGCTCATCACATTCCATTGCACCCAGTTGAAAACGGCGACCATTCTCCGCGCTATAACGCAGAGAAATTCTCCCTGACTGCACCATGATTAGTCGATCGACTACCTGTCCCTGGCGGTAAAGATAGTCATCTTCTTGGATAATCTGTGTTTCAGAGAGCAACTCCTGGAATATCTTCTCAATTAAGGCATCATCTTGCTGCCAGATATTGTGAAAACGACCTTTTGTGAGGGGCTTAAGCTGCATGGCTCAACGTCTTATTGTTTGAGATAATTCTTATCGCTGACTGTATGCCATCTGCTGCGCAATGTCATTAAGAGCGGGTTGCGGATAATAAAAGGGCCAGCACCATGCTGGCCTTGACACACTAAGGATGGCTGATAAAGCGAGACAATCGCTGGCGCAGCAGGCGGTTTTCCTGCCGCAGTTGAGCGTTCTCTTCCAGCAATGTCAGCGCAACGGCAATTCCCGGCCAGTCAAGTTCCAGCTCCTGACGCAGGCGTATCGCGCGACGCATGACGGTCAGCGCATGATCGTCAAAAGTCTCGTCTTCATGAGGTTCTATCACCCCTAAGCCGACAATCTCATGTAGCTCTTCTTCTGACACACCGGTGTACAGACAAAACTCGGTAATGGTAAAGGTGACGGTGACGTTAGCCATTATGCTTTCCCCCACTCTTTGCGCGGATCAAAGGTCTTTTGTGCATCCGCCAACTGCTGCCACAGGGCGGCGCTGGCGTCGTCAGGTTTCGGCGGCATGACGATTTTGATCACCGCATACAAATCGCCGGTATGTTTTTTACTTACCAGACCTTTGCCCTTAATGCGTAACCGCTGCCCGGCCTGGCTGCCCGCAGGAATGGTCAGCAGGATGCTCTCTTTTAACGTCGGAACGGTTACTTTCGCGCCCAGCGCGGCTTCCCACGGCGCCAGGGGAACGACCACTTCCAGATCCTGATTAACGATATCGAACAGCGGATGTGGCGCGATATGAATCACCAGCCACAAATCACCGTTTGGCCCGCCGTTTTCACCGGGGGTGCCCTGGCCTTTCAGACGAATACGCTGACCGTTACCGACGCCAGCCGGAATTTTCACATTCAACGTTTTAGGAATTTCACGTTCGACCATGCCGAACGCATTGTAAACCGGCAGGGTGTAACTGATCGTGCGGCTATGCTCAGTAAGCGTTTCTTCGAGGAATACGGCGACTTCAATTTCAATATCGTGCCCGCGGCTGGCATGACGCTGGCGAGACTGTTGCGCATGCTGACCAAAAATGGAGGAGAAGATATCGTCGAAATCTTCGGCGTTATAGCGTTGATTCTCTCCTTGTTGGAATTGACGGTTGAACTGTGGGTCGTTGCGGTGCTGCCACAACTGGTCGTACTCGGCGCGTCGCTGTTCATCACTCAGGACTTCCCAGGCTTCAGCAACCTCTTTAAACCGGGCCTCCGCGTCAGTCTCTTTGCTGACATCAGGATGATATTTACGGGCGAGTCGACGATAGGCGGTCTTGATTGTCTTGAGATCGTCTGTCGGTTTCACGCCCATAATGGCGTAATAATCCTTTAATTCCATAGCGTTCTCTCGTGTAAATCAACACTTGCAGAAGGTGAACCCTGACAACAGGTATCACCGCTAAGTTTAGGGTAATCCTGATAACGGAGAATGCCAACCGGGAAGGGAGGATATTGCTATAAACGATGCGGGCGTTGCACCACCAACAGCGCTTTTTAACGTTATGGCGTCTGTTGTGTGGTGCGAATAGTGAGATTAGCTAAACATCAGGATTTAGTGATCAGGAAGCGGACCGTATCAGCATAGTTTTGTACGAACGCGTTAAGGTCATCAGATTTCAGTCCTTTCGGATTGATCATATATTTACCGTTGATAAAAATGGCGGGCACCCCGGTTAAATCTACGGCTTTAGCCATTTCTTGCTGTTTGGCGGTTAGTGATTTTACGGCAAAACTATTCCATGCGGCATCATAATCACTGGCACTGACGCCCGCGCTGATAAATACGTTACGAATATCGTCCGCCGATTTAATGGTTTGTTTTTTCTGCACGGCATCAAAAAGCAACGGTTTGACTTTATCTTGCACGTTCAACAGCATGGCGACGGACCAGGCGTGCGTCATGTCTTGCCCCAGAGGGCCTAAAAAGTCGACGTGGTATTCGGTGAGTTTGACGTCAGCAGGCAAAACTTTTTTCACGTTATCAGTGAGTTCAAAAACTTCATCGTACTGATAGCAGGAAGGACAATAGAATGAGAAAAACTTCAGCGCTGCCGGGGCTGAAGCGACGGGTTTTTCCAGTGAGATAAACTCTTTGCCGTCGGTAAATGGTGCTGCCTGAGCGCTAACGGTAAAAAGTAACCCAATCAGGGGTAATAAATATTTTTTCATTTCCATATACTCTAAATAACATTCAATAAACAAATTTTCTGCGAATGAATATGCTCTTCATTGCGTCGGGCTATAATACGATAATCACCTAAAAATGCGCTGACCCTTACTTTCATTTACGCATCAATACGTAGCGGGACAGTATTTATGTACTGTTCTGCGAATATCCTTTGGTACTCTTCGTAAATAGTGAATGATCACTTCCGTGATATTTTCGTAATTACTTTGGCAATGTTATATTGTAATAAATAAAAACGGAAATATGATTAATTATCATTTGATTTATAAAACGTGAGCAGCAACGCGTTGCGCTATGTTCTGTCAACGCAGCCGTAAGATTTTCTTTTTCTTGTAGCGTTTGAATGAATAGGGTAAGTGTCAGTGATGAGCAACCAAAATGGATATCGCTATGATTGACCACCTGGATCATCTGGTATTGACCTCCAATAATGAAGAGGCATGCGTTCGTTTTTATGTCGAACTTTTAGGGATGAGGCTGGAAACCTTCGCGCAAGGGCGGAAAGCCTTCGTCTTTGGCAATCAGAAAATTAACCTCCACATTCGGGGAAAAGAGTTTGAACCCAAAGCTCACGCGCCAACGCCGGGGGCGCTGGATTTGTGTTTTATCACCACACGTGCGCTGGAAGAGGTGATTGCCACGTTTCAAACGCACGGGGTCGATATTGTTGAGGGACCGGTTGCACGAACCGGTGCGATGGGACCGATTCGCTCGGTTTATGTCAGAGATCCCGATCTCAATCTGATTGAAATCGCGGTATATCCTGCTGATGACAGGACATAACTTTACAGCGCAAAGGTTGCCAAAACCTGGTGAGTGGTTAAGATAACTCGCATCAATCAGTGAGGGTATAATGGCGAAACGTCAACGGATGGGATGGTGGTTCCTCTGTCTGGCATGTGTTGTGGTGATGGTTTGCACCGCACAACGCATGGCGGGCCTGCACGCGTTGCAGATGGACACCGTTGCCACAAGCGTGGTCGTAAGCGCACAAGCGCAGACCGATGAGGCCTCGTCCGTTACCCCTTGTGAACTGAGCGCGAAATCATTACTGGCGGCGCCCCCGGTACTGTTCGAAGGCGCTATTCTGGTGCTGTGTCTGCTGCTGTCGCTGCTGGCGCCAGTGCGGGCGTTTCGTCTGCCTTTTTTCCCACCGCGAGCCATCTCGCCGCCCACGCTAAGGGTACATCTGCGATTTTGCGTCTTCCGTGAATGACAGAACAGCCGTTGCTGACTGTTAGATAATTATTCACGGAGAAAATATATGATGACTGTTTTCAGGCAGGCGCTGCTCTGTCTGTTATTGCTATGGCTGCCCGTATCCTGGGCGGCTGAACCCGGCTGGCTGCGTTCACCCGATAACGATCACGCCAGCGTACGGTTACGCGCTGATACGTCCTCAGGCGGCGAAACTCGTCTGTTGCTGGATGTTAAACTGGAGGACGGCTGGAAAACCTACTGGCGTTCGCCGGGCGAGGGAGGCGTCGCGCCATCTATCGCCTGGCAAGGGGAAATACCTGCGGTCGACTGGTTCTGGCCAACCCCTGCACGCTTTGAGGTCGCTAATATCACGACCCAGGGCTATCACGATAATGTGACGTTCCCGATGGTTGTGCGCGGCAGATCGCCCGCCACGCTTAGCGGTGTTTTGACGCTATCCACCTGTAGCAACGTTTGCCTGTTGACGGATTTTCCTTTTTCCGTGACCTCCACGACCCAGGACCCGACTTTTGCGCATGACTATGCGCAGGCAATGGGGCAGATCCCGCTTGCCAGCGGCCTGACCGATACTTTGCGCGCTGGCGCACGGGCCGGCGAGCTGGTCGTCGAGGCTCACCGCGCGGGAGGCTGGACTGCGCCTGGGCTGTATCTGGACGCCGTTGATGATGCTGATTTTGGCATGCCGCAAATTCACGTCGCAGGTGAGACGTTACGCGCCACGGTACCCGTTCATGACGGTTGGGGGGAAGGCGCGCCGGATTTACGCGGTAAGTCGGTCACGCTGGTGCTGGCAGATAACGGTGTTGCCCAGGAAAGTCGTCTTGCGATTGGCGAAGCCCCGGTTATTGAGAACGCCTCACTCCCATTGTGGCAGGTGGTGCTAATGGCGCTGCTGGGCGGTTTAATCCTCAACCTGATGCCCTGTGTGTTACCGGTTCTCGGCATGAAACTGGGCTCTATTTTGCTGGTTGAGGAAAAAAGCCGTCGCCAGATCCGCCGTCAATTCCTCGCATCGGTAGCCGGGATCCTGGTCTCCTTTATGGCCCTGGCGCTATTGATGACAGTGCTACGTTTAACCAATCAGGCGCTGGGCTGGGGGATCCAGTTTCAGAACCCGTGGTTCATTGGCGTCATGGTCGTGGTGATGCTGACATTCAGCGCCAGCCTGTTCGGGTGGTTTGAATTCCGCCTGCCTTCGGCGATGACCACCACGCTGGCGACTCGCGGTGGCAACGGCTTGTCGGGACATTTCTGGCAAGGCGCATTTGCGACCCTGCTCGCCACGCCGTGCAGCGCCCCGTTTCTGGGAACGGCGGTAGCGGTGGCATTGACCGCTTCGCTGCCAACGTTGTGGGGACTGTTTATCGCACTCGGCCTGGGGATGAGCTTGCCGTGGCTGCTGGTGGCTCTGCGTCCCGGTCTGGCGCTGCGTTTGCCGCGTCCGGGACGCTGGATGAATATTTTGCGGCGTCTTCTCGGTGTCATGATGCTGGGTTCGGCTATCTGGCTTGCGACGTTGCTGCTCCCACATTTAGGGCTGGCCGGACACGCTAGCGCTAAAGAAAGCGTGAACTGGCAACCGCTTAGCGAGCAGGCGATTGAGGATGCACTGGCGCAAAATAAGCGAGTGTTCATTGACGTCACTGCCGACTGGTGCATCACTTGTAAGGTGAACAAATACAACGTGTTGCATAAAGATGACGTACAGGCCGCTTTGCAACAGCCGGATGTAGTGGCGCTGCGCGGCGACTGGACGCTCCCTTCTGAAGCCATCACCGAATTTCTGAAAAAACGCGGCCAGGTTGCTGTGCCGTATAACCAAATTTATGGCCCCGGTCTGCCGGAAGGCCAGGCGTTACCAACGTTGTTGACCCGCGATGCGGTATTGCAAACGTTGACCGATGCCAAAGGAGTAACCCCATGAAAATAATGATTGTTCTGCTGTTAACCCTGTTTTCTGCCGTCAGCGTAGCGAAAGAGCCTGCACCGTTTACACCGGAACAGGAAAAGCAAATTGAAGCATTAATCCAGGAGGCCCTGTTTAACGATCCCAACAGCCCGCGGATTGGTGCGAAGCAGGCGAAACTGACCCTGATAAACTTCACCGATTACAACTGCCCGTACTGCAAGCAACTGGATCCCATGCTGGAAAAAATTGTGCAGAAATATCCTGACGTGGCGGTAGTGATTAAACCGCTGCCGTTTAAAGGGGAAAGTTCGGAACTGGCAGCGCGGACCGTGCTGACCACCTGGCTTGAGCATCCGCAGCAGTTTCTGGCGCTACATGAAAAACTGATGCAGAAAAAGGGTTACCATACCGATGTCAGTATCAAACAGGCGCAGGAAAAATCGGGAGCCAGTCCGGTGACGCTGGGTGCCCAAAGCGCTGAAACGCTAAGCACTAACCTGCAACTGGCGCGACTGGTGGGCGTGCAGGGCACCCCCGCAACGATTATTGGTGATGAGCTTATTCCCGGTGCGGTGCCGTGGGAAACCCTTGAGGAAGTGGTCAAAGAAAAGCTGGCGGCGGCCAATGCTCAGTAAACTGCGCCGCTGGCTGCGCGAAGGGCTGATCTTACTGGCGCTGTTGGCAGGGGCGATGCTGCTGATGGATGTCTGGCGCGCGCCGCAGCTCCCTGGCTCTTTTGACAGCACGCCTTTGCAAACGCTGGATGGTGAAACCGTCACGCTGGCGGCGCTCAGCAAAGACGAGCCGGTGCTGCTTTATTTCTGGGCGAGCTGGTGCGGCGTTTGCCGCTTCACGACGCCGGAAGTCGCCAGGCTGCGTTCGGAAGGGGAAAACGTGATGACCATTGCGTTACGCTCCGGCAGTGAAGCTGAGGTGTCTCGTTGGCTGTCGCGTAAAGGCGTGGACTTTCCGGTCATCAATGATGCGAACGGGGCAATTTCCCGCAGTTGGGCGATTAGCGTCACGCCCACGCTGGTGGTAGTGTCACAAGGTCGGGTGGTGTCAACAACCAGCGGCTGGACCAGCTACTGGGGCATGAAGCTGCGGCTGTGGTGGGCCAAAACGTTCTGATAATGTGCCGGGGAAACCCGGCATTTTTTATATTATTACCCGTAAGCGGGAAGACATATTTCGTTGCCTGGCGAAGCGAGCGCCGCGATTAACGTCCAGAATGGGTCATCTTCTCTTTTTCAGGAAAGTGCAACATGACGAGTTCGTTAGCGTTTGGGCCCGCTCTGGTGATGATGATTGCCGCCACGTTTGTCCTCGCCGGGATGGTAAAAGGCGTCACTGGTATGGGATTGCCCACCGTGGCTATGGGGATCCTCGGATCGCTTATTTCGCCGGTTGCGGCGGCGGCCATGCTGCTGTTGCCTTCGCTGATTAGCAATCTGTTTCAGTTTGGCGGTGGCGGAAATACGCGTCAATTAGTCAAACGACTGTGGCCAATGTTATTGACGGTGGTGGTGGCGACACTGCTTGCCAGCGCCTGGATTACCGGCGGCGACACCACCCGTACCCAGTTTGCGCTCGGCGTGGCGCTGGTGGCTTACGCTATCTGGACGCTGGCCGGAAAGAAAATCGCAGTGGCTCCGCAGCATGAAAAACCGTACTCCCTCGTCATAGGATTTGTTACTGGCTTATTGACTGGTGGAACCGGTGTATTTGTGATGCCCGCCGTGCCCTGGATCCAGTCATTGGGTTTTGAGAAAGATGATCTGGTTCAGGCGCTCGGGATCTCTTTTACGTTTTCGACATTGGCTTTGGCGCTTGGTCTGTGGTGGCACAACGCGCTGCCCGTACAGTCGTTGAGCTTATCGGCTTTGGCCATTGTTCCTGCGCTGATTGGTCAGTGGTTAGGAACCCGTGTACGACGGGTTATTTCTCCGCTCGTGTTTAAACGCTGTTTTCTGTTTTGTTTGGTCGGGTTGGGTATCGAGATGATGCTGCGTGCGGTATGACCTGTGCGGTGACTTTAGAACGCATTCATGGCATCGTTAATTCAGACATTCAGGGTCAAAGAGGTCGCTATGGCATCAGTGATGTTAAGTGAGGAAGAGGGCGCTCTGGAGTCGCGAATGGCGCTCACCGCGGCGGCGATGGCCGATAAATCGCGCTCGCGAATGTTGTGCGCCCTGATGGATGGCCGCGCCTGGACCGCGACCGAACTCAGCGCAGTGGCGGATGTATCAGCGTCAACCGCCAGTGCGCATCTGGCGCGTCTGTGCG
This sequence comes from Citrobacter sp. KTE151, assembly GCF_000398845.1. NCBI lineage: Bacteria > Pseudomonadati > Pseudomonadota > Gammaproteobacteria > Enterobacterales > Enterobacteriaceae > Citrobacter > Citrobacter sp. KTE151. The sequence continues at coordinate 959,791 of NZ_KB976063.1, forward strand.
AACAACGTTTTGTTGTGGCGCTCGCGCAGGGCAGACATCGTTATTTTCGCCTTGCAGGCTCCGATATCGCTGAACTGCTGGAGCGCCTGATGGGCGTGGCGTGGGCTACATCTACGCCACGAAAGATCACGACGCCGCCAGGCTTACGACATGCCCGAACCTGCTACGATCATCTCGCTGGCGAGGTGGCGGTGAGGCTGTTCGATACGCTGGTTTCCCGTCAATGGTTAACGCCGGATGGTGAAACGCTGACGTCTCTTGGGCAGGAAAAACTGGCACAAATGGGGATTGTCCTGGCTGCGAGCGCATCGCGGCGGAAATTAACCTGCGGTTGTCTGGACTGGAGTGAACGACGGTACCATCCCGGCGGCGTGCTTGGCGCATCGCTGCTACGCTGGCTGATTGAAAAACGATGGATAAAAACGGAGCTGAGTGGTCGCCGCGTCACCTTCACCCCGCTTGGCATTCGCAAATTAGAAACCGAGTTCGGTATTAAAACGACACCGTAGATGGTGCGTTTTGCGAAAGCGTTCCGGGAAATATGTCATATTTCTGTCACACTCTGTTGTGATTGATAACAACAAGAGGTCGTAGGGATGAATAAATCGTTAATCGCCGCAGCCGTGGCAGGGGCTGTATTAGTGTCAACCGCCGCGCAGGCGCAGACCGCGCCGGAAGGCTATCAGCTTCAGCAAGTATTGATGATGAGTCGGCATAACTTACGCGCACCTTTAGCCAATAATGGCAGTGTTCTTGAGCAGTCCACCCCCAAACAATGGCCAGAATGGGATGTCCCCGGCGGACAACTGACCACCAAAGGCGGCGTGCTGGAAATCTATATGGGCCACTATATGCGAGAGTGGCTGGCAGAGCAGGGGATGGTGAAATCGGGCGAATGTCCGGCGCCGGGTACGGTCTATACCTATGCTAACAGCCTGCAGCGTACGGTCGCGACGGCGCAGTTCTTTGTCACCGGTGCTTTCCCGGGTTGCGACGTCCCGGTCCATCATCAGGAAAAAATGGGCACCATGGATCCCACCTTTAACCCGGTGATCACCGATGATTCCGCCGCCTTCAGCCAGCAGGCGGTTCAGGCAATGGAGAAAGAGCATAGCCAAATGCAGCTCAACGACAGCTATCAGTTGCTTGAGCAAATGACCGACTACAAAGACTCTCCGTCCTGCAAAGAAAAACAGCAGTGTTCCCTGACCGATGCTAAAGATACGTTTAGCGCGAAATATCAGCAGGAGCCTGGGGTTTCGGGGCCGCTGAAGGTCGGGAATTCGCTGGTTGATGCCTTCACGCTGCAATATTACGAAGGCTTCCCGATGGATAAGGTTGCCTGGGGCGAGATTAAATCCGATCAACAGTGGAAGGTTCTGTCGAAGCTGAAAAATGGCTATCAGGACAGCCTGTTCACCTCCCCGGAAGTGGCGCAGAACGTCGCCAAACCGCTGGTGAAGTATATTGATAATGCGCTGGTTACTGAACGCGTAAAAGCGCCAAAAATAACCGTGCTGGTGGGGCATGACTCAAACATCGCATCGCTGCTCACCGCGCTGGATTTCAAACCGTACCAGCTTCACGATCAGAACGAGCGTACGCCGATTGGCGGGAAGATTGTCTTCCAGCGCTGGCATGACAGCAACGCGAATCGTGAGCTGATGAAAATCGAGTACGTGTATCAGAGCTCGCAGCAGTTGCGTAATGCTGACGTTCTGACCCTGAAATCCCCGGCGCAGCGTGTAACGCTGGAGCTGAAAGGGTGTCCGATTGATGCGGATGGTTTTTGCCCGATAGATAAGTTCGACAGCGTGTTGAATGAGGCGGCTAAGTAAAAGAAAAACTCCCCCGTGTTCGCGGGGGAGTCTGAGCGCTAGACGTTTTTGCGTTCGATAGTCTGTTCACCCCAAAAGAGCGAATCTTTGTCTGTTTTCTTAAAGGCTTTGATGAGCACCTCGTCGCTACCTTCTTCCCAAATTTTTTCCGCCAGTTTCTCGTCATAATGCGCGACTTCAAAAATGGCTTCGGCTATTTCCGGCGATGTATTGCGCAGACTTGCCCATTCGCCGACGCGATGGGCTTTCGCTTCTTGAGTTGGCATTCGAATCCTCCTGTTGAAGATTAGCCGTTGAGTTTTACTGCCAGACCTGCGACATATTCACCCTGATAGCGGGCGATAGATAATTCTTCCTGACTTGGCTGGCGAGAGCCGTCGCCTCCGGCGATGGTGGTTGCGCCGTAAGGGGTACCGCCGCGAACTTGAGAAACATCAAACAGCTCTTGCGCCGCGTAACCGATAGGCACAATCACCATCCCATGGTGAGCAAGCGTAGTCCAGGTTGATGTAATGGTTTGTTCCTGACCGCCGCCGGTTCCTGTCGAGCTGAATACGCTGGCGAGTTTGCCGTACAGGCCGCCTGAAGCCCACAGCCCGCCAGTCTGGTCGAGGAAGGTGCGCATCTGACCGGACATATTGCCAAAGCGTGTGGGGGTACCAAAAATAATGGCATCGTAATCTGCCAGTTCTTGCGGGGTTGCGACTGGTGCGTTTTGTGTTTTGCCGCCAGCTTTGAGGAAAATCTCCGGCTGCATGGTCTCTGGTACGCGCTTAATAATCACTTCCGCGCCATCTACCTTATTTGCGCCTTCTGCGACTGCATGGGCCATAGTTTCAATGTGTCCGTACATGGAATAATAAAGCACCAGAACTTTTGCCATTTTACACTACTCCTCGAGTTAACCGTGTCCGTAGCGACTCGCTACCTACCTTTAAAGATATGACGTACTGTCAGGAGTGCAAATTTCACAATCACTTCTTTGATTTATAACAATTTTTATAACAACTTCTCTTGTTGCAAAATGATACATATTTAACCGGGTGGAATTTGGTAGTCATAAGAAAGACTTATTGATTTCTCGCTGTGATTATTTCTCTATCACCGCCAATCCTGTTGCAGGATATTACAGTTAGCGGCTGCTCAGGCCACGCTTCACTATGCTTAATCCCACGCAGTTATTTTCAGGGTATCGCCCGTAACGCTGCGTGAGGTATCACTCCTCAGTACCTATGCAATATGATGTCTAATCAATGACGGAGGTCAGTAATGGCAAACCATCGAGGCGGTTCCGGCAACTTTGCGGAAGATCGCGAAAGAGCATCAGAAGCAGGTCGAAAAGGTGGCCAGCACAGCGGGGGCAACTTTAAGAATGACCCGCAACGCGCTTCAGAGGCAGGCAAAAAAGGGGGCAAAAATAGCCACGGCAACAACAAATCGTAATTGCCGGGCTAGCTGTCAGATATGCCGTGACGGCTGAGGATCAGAGTCAGACGTTACGTAGCCACCCACCGCCGCCGGTTTCTTCCGGCGGTTTTTTTTGTCTGCAAGGTTGAACTGTAACAAAACGCAACGCAGACTAACGACATTCAGTTAATCGGGTGTCTCATGTCATTACTTTCTCGTTATTCCTTCTCTGTTAAACCTCAGGAAGCGATCCTCATTGTGATCACTATGTTCTGGGGTGGCACGTTTTTGGCAGTGCAATATGCCGTTACCCTGAGCGGACCTTTTTTCTTTGTCGGCGTGCGTTTTGCCACCGCTGCGCTGGCGGTCGCGCTTTTGTCACTACGCACATTGCATAAACTGACGTGGCTGGAAGTCAAGGCAGGCGTTGCGATCGGTATCGCAATTGCGTTGGGCTATAGTCTGCAAACCTGGGGACTACAGTTTATTCCCAGCAGTAAATCGGCGTTTATTACCGCGATGTATGTGCCGTTGGTCCCGCTTTTACAATGGCTGTGTCTGGGGCGTATGCCCGGCCTGATGCCGTGTGTCGGCATTGTGCTGGCCTTTATCGGGTTGATTTTTCTCGCCGGACAGGGAGGCAATTTGCTGGCTTTAGGTGAAGGAGAGTGGATCACACTCGCCGGCGCGGTGGCGATTGCGGCAGAAATTATCCTGATTAGCGCGTGGGCGGGAAAAGTGGATGTGCGGCGGGTAACGGTGGTACAACTGGCAACCGCTTCGATAGTGGCATTTATTGCGATGGGACCGGCCGGAGAGACCGTACCACCGATGTCTACGGGATTGCTGGTGGTGGCGCTGGGATTGGGGATTTTCAGTGCGATTATTCAGGTCACTATGAACTGGGCACAGCGCAGCGTTTCGCCGACGCGCGCGACGGTCATTTATACCGGTGAGCCGGTGTGGGCGGGGATCTTTGGTCGCCTGGCGGGGGAACGCTTACCGCTACTGGCTTTGCTCGGCGCAGCATTCATTATTGTTGGCGTGCTGGTCAGCGAACTGAAGTTCAAAAAGAAAAAAGGGGGAGTGCAAGAGGCACCGCCGGAGTCGCTTTAATTTAACCATTCACCGCGTGATTTGGTATGCTGACGCCCTCACAAGAAGGAGAGGGCGCATGGTCCAACGCGCAGAGAAAAAAACAGGTAAGCGCTCGCAGGCCGTCAGTGCAAAACGCCAGGCCATATTAACCGCGGCATTAAATATCTTCTCCCAATATGGGATCCACGGCACGCGTCTCGAACAGGTCGCTGAGCAGGCGGGTGTGTCAAAAACGAATCTGCTTTATTACTACCCGTCAAAAGAGGTGCTCTATATTGCCGTTTTGCGGCAAATCCTCGACGTCTGGCTGGCTCCGTTGAAGGCTTTTCGCGAAGACTTTGCGCCGCTGGTGGCCATTAAAGAATACATTCGCCTTAAGCTGGAAGTGTCGCGCGATTACCCTCAGGCTTCACGGCTGTTTTGTATGGAGATGCTGGCAGGTGCGCCTTTATTGATGGCTGAATTAACGGGCGATCTCAAAACGCTAATTGATGAGAAATCGGCGCTGATTGCCGGTTGGATCAAAAGTGGGAAACTGGCTCCGGTCGATCCGCATCATCTGATTTTTATGATTTGGGCTTCAACCCAGCACTACGCCGACTTTGCCCCACAGGTAGAGGCGGTAACGGGCGCAACGCTGCGTGATGAAGCCTTTTTTAACCAAACGGTGGAGAGCGTGCAGCGGATGATTATTGAAGGGATCCGCGTGCGTTAACTGGCAGGCGGTAACGGACAGCTTAAATCGCCCTCTTCGCACTGTAAGAGTGAGGCGAGAAACGCTTCACGCTCGTTGGTTTTATCCGTCAGACACTGGCTGGAAATCATCGCCTGGACGCTACCGCCTTCGGTGCCGGAACTGATTAACGCGCAGTCCGCATCGCGCAGGGTTATCCATGAGATTTGCGCTTTTTTCAGTAAATCGCGCTGGGTTGGGGCGGCGCGCTTAAGCGCATTCTGATAAGTGTCATTAAGTTTGGTGTCGGCCGCCTTAAACTGCTCTGCCGCACAGGTGTTCATCTCAATCTGAGTGTTCGCGTTGGCGCAGTCATCCGCCAGCGCCTGGCCGCTCAACAGCAGCGCTGCACATGTCAGTACGATTCGTTTCATGCTTCCCTCTGGATCCATAAAAAAAGGCCCCCTAACCGGAGCCTTAATTAACCACAACCTTAGCCGATTGTCATCAGGCTGGCGTTCCCCCCGGCAGCGGCGGTATTGACGCTCAAGGAGCGTTCAATGTACAGCCTCTCCAGCAGAATATTGCTTTCGCCACGGGCAAAGCCCTGGACTGATACAATCGCCCCTTCGCGGGCAGCTACCGCTTCGCACAGTGAACGCAGTTGGTCGGAATCGCCGTGGAAAATAACGGCATCAAACGGCTGCGTAGTGATGTTGTCCGCTTTGGCAAACTGAATGCGCCCGGAGACGGCGGCTGGCAGACGTTTTGCCAGCTCACGATGGAACGCATCATCTGGCCACAGGATTAAGCTACCAACGGAAGCCACGGCGGCAACCTGTACCAGCGCGTCCTGTTCATCATCGGCGATACACAGTACGCGTTCACGCGGCAACAGCGTCCAGGTATTGCGCTCGCCAGTGGGTCCTGGCAGCAGACGCTGAGTACCGGCCTGCGCCAGTTCGCCAAACTGCTGGCAGAGCGCCTGCAGCGAGGGTCGATCGGTTGCCCATTCGCTGAGCGCTTCCAGCGGCTGAACGAGTGCAGCTTTAAGCTGCGCATCGACCGGGTAGTCTGCATCCTGACGGGCCAGCGTAATGCCTAACGCATTTTCTGGGCGGTTAGCCAGCAGGCGATACAGATACAGCGGTCCACCTGCTTTTGGCCCGGTACCAGACAAGCCTTCGCCACCGAATGGCTGCACGCCGACGACGGCGCCGACCATATTGCGGTTAACGTACAGGTTCCCCACGTGTGCCGATCCTGTGACCTGGGCGATGGTTTCATCGATACGGGTGTGTACGCCCAGCGTCAGGCCGTAGCCGGAGGCATTAATTTGCTCAATCAGGTTGCCCAGATTGTTACGGGTGTAGCGCACGACGTGCAGTACCGGACCAAACACTTCTTTTTGTAATTCGTCGAAGCTTTCCAGCTCGATCAGCGTCGGAGCAATAAAGGTACCGGTTTGCCATTCACGCGCATCGTCGCTGTTTTCGCGCACGGCCTGAAACACCGGACGTCCTTTGGCGCGCATGGCCTGAATATGGCGTTCAATATTGGTTTTGGCTTCTTCATCAATTACCGGCCCAATATCGGTGGTCAGGCGACCTGGATTACCCATGCGACATTCCGCCATCGCGCCGCGCAGCATTTTCAGCGTATGGTCGGCTACATCATCCTGCAGACACAGGACGCGCAGCGCGGAGCAGCGCTGTCCGGCGCTGTCAAACGCTGAAGCCAGAACGTCGACCACGACCTGTTCCGTCAACGCGGAGGAGTCGACAATCATTGCGTTCATCCCACCGGTTTCGGCGATAAGCGGGATTGGACGTCCCTGAGCATCAAGGCGGGTGGCGATATTGCGTTGCAACAGCGTGGCGACTTCCGTTGAGCCGGTAAACATGACGCCGCGTACGCGCTCATCGGAAGTGAGCTGCGCCCCGACGGTTTCACCCTGACCAGGCAACAGTTGCACCACGCCCGGCGGTACACCCGCTTCGAGCAAAATAGCGATGCCCTGGGCGGCAATTAACGGGGTTTGTTCCGCCGGTTTCGCCAGCACGCTGTTACCCGCCGCCAGCGCGGCGGCAATCTGCCCGGTGAAAATGGCCAGCGGGAAGTTCCATGGGCTGATACAAACCACGGGTCCTAACGGTCGATGGGTTTCATTATCGAAATCATCGCGAACCTGACCGGCATAATAATGCAGGAAGTCTACCGCTTCGCGCACTTCCGCAATGGCGTTGCTGAAGGTTTTACCCGCTTCGCGTACCAGGATGCCAATCAACTGCTGCATCTGACCTTCCATCAGAACGGCGGCACGATGCAAAATGGCGGCGCGCTCTTGTGGCGGTGTGGCGAACCAGATTGGCGCGTTATTCGCTGCGTTCTGTAACGCCTGTTCCACTTCAGCGTGAGTCGCCTCACGCACGTAACCGACAATGTCTTTCGGCTCGGCCGGGTTAACGACTGGCGTCATTTCGCCGTCAGCAACCGGGTGCTCCAGAATGGGTTTAGCGTGCCATTTTTGTAGCGCGCTGTTGAGCAGGGCAGAGGACAGCGAGGCCAGACGATGTTCGTTAGCTAAATCCAGCCCGCCTGAGTTTTCGCGGCCTTTACCGTACAGGTCACGCGGCAGGGCAATCTTCGGATGCGGCAGACCGGCCTGACCTTCTTGCTGCGCCAGTTTTTCAACAGCCTCGACCGGATCGGCAACCAGTTCATCCAGCGGCAGTGTCGTGTCGGCAATGCGGTTGACGAACGAGGTGTTGGCGCCGTTTTCCAGCAGACGACGCACCAGGTACGCCAGCAGCGTTTCGTGCGTGCCGACCGGTGCATAAATGCGGCATGGACGGTTCAGTTTGCCATCCGCAACTTTGCCGGTGACCTGCTCATACAGCGGTTCGCCCATGCCGTGCAGGCACTGAAACTCGTACTGGCCTGGATAGTAGTTTTGACCGGCTAACTGATAAATCGCCGCCAGCGTATGGGCGTTGTGGGTGGCGAACTGCGGGTAGATCAGATTCGGTACGGCAAGCAGCTTTTTCGCACAGGCCAGGTAAGAAACGTCGGTGTACACCTTACGGGTGTAGACCGGATAACCTTCCAGACCGTCCATCTGGGCACGTTTAATTTCGCTATCCCAGTAGGCGCCCTTAACCAGACGGATCATCAGGCGGCGGCGGCTGCGCGTGGCGAGGTCAATCAGATAGTCGATAACATACGGGCAGCGCTTTTGGTAGGCCTGGATAACAAAACCGATCCCGTTCCAGCCTGCCAGTTCGGGTTCAAAGCACAGTTTTTCCAGCAGATCGAGGGAGATCTCCAGTCGGTCAGCCTCTTCGGCGTCGATATTAATGCCGATGTCGTACTGACGTGCCAGCAGAGTAAGCGATTTCAGACGAGGATAGAGTTCATCCATTACGCGATCATACTGCGCACGGCTGTAACGCGGATGCAGTGCCGACAGCTTGATAGAAATGCCTGGCCCTTCATAGATACCGCGCCCGTTAGAGGCCTTACCAATGGCGTGGATCGCCTGCTGGTACGAAACCATATAAGCCTGTGCATCGGCGGCGGTCAGGGCCGCTTCGCCCAGCATGTCATAGGAGTAACGGAAGCCTTTTTCTTCCAGTTTACGTGCGTTAGCCAGCGCTTCAGCGATGGTCTCCCCGGTGACAAACTGCTCGCCCATCAAGCGCATGGCCATGTCGACGCCTTTACGCACCAGCGGCTCACCGCTCTTGCCGATAATACGGTTGAGTGAGCGTGAGAGGCTGGCTTCGTTATGCGTAGAAACCAGACGACCGGTAAACAACAGCCCCCAGGTCGCCGCGTTGACGAACAGAGACGGGCTGCGGCCAATGTGCGACTGCCAGTTACCGTTGCTGATCTTGTCGCGGATTAACGCATCGCGGGTCGCTTTATCTGGAATACGCAGTAAGGCTTCGGCCAGACACATCAGCGCGACGCCTTCCTGTGAAGAAAGGGAGAATTCCTGCAATAAACCTTGTACCATCCCGGCGCGGCCGCTGGCGGTCTTCTGGTTACGCAGTTTGTCTGCCAGATCGTATGCCAGCTTATGCGCCTGCTCGGCGATAGGCTGCGGTAGACGAGCCTGCTCCATCAGCATCGGTACGGCGTCAGTTTCGGCGCGGCGGTAAGCAGCGGTGATTGCCGCGCGAGAAACAGACTGCGGCAGGATCTGTTCAGCAAATTCCAGGAAAGGCTGATGTGCTTCATTTTGCAACGTGGTCGACTCATCGCCCTCATTCGCAGCACCCGCCAGCAGGGCCGGTAGTTCAGGAAGCGCGTCGTCATTTTCCAGTCTTTCGAGATAATTAAAAATGGCTTGTTTGATCAGCCAATGTGGCGTGCGATCGATTCGTGATGCTGCTGTTTTAATACGCTCGCGAGTGGCGTCATCCAGCTTAACCCCCATCGTGGTGGTTCCCATGCCGTTTACTCCTGTTGTACTGAAATACGGGTCTGATAGTTACCGAGAAATATCCACTATGTTGCAACTTTGTGCAACCGTGTTAAATGTGACTTGGTTTGCAAGCTTGGAAATGAATGAAATGTTAATAAACGTGAGTGTTTTGACGGGGGCTATAAAAGTTGCCGAATCTTTTTCTCTGCGGTAGTTAACACTTTTAAAAGGTGCAACCGAAAAAAGTGTGAGAGAGTGCAACCTACAGAAAAATGCTATCTACTCTGGAACAAATTTGATGTAAATGGTGTGTTAAATCGATTGTGAATGACCATCGCTTCCGGCAGGATACGGTCGCCCTGGTAAACATAGATATCTTTGCCACGTTCCGGCAGGGTAATAAAACGGCAAGCCACGGCATTGCTGATACATAATTTTGGAGAGTTTTGATGGCTATTAGCACACCGATGTTAGTGACATTCTGTGTCTATATTTTCGGCATGATATTGATAGGGTTTATTGCATGGCGTTCAACCAAAAACTTTGACGATTACATTCTGGGTGGACGCAGTCTGGGTCCATTCGTGACCGCGTTATCCGCCGGGGCATCTGACATGAGCGGCTGGTTGCTGATGGGGCTGCCTGGCGCGATTTTCCTGTCGGGGATTTCAGAAAGCTGGATCGCTATTGGCCTTATTTTGGGTGCGTGGATCAACTGGAAACTGGTGGCCGGACGTTTACGCGTGCATACCGAATACAATAACAATGCGCTGACGTTACCGGATTACTTTACCGGTCGCTTTGAAGATAAAAGCCGAATTCTGCGTATTATCTCCGCGCTGGTTATTCTGCTGTTTTTCACCATCTACTGTGCTTCCGGTATTGTGGCAGGGGCGCGTCTGTTTGAAAGCACCTTTGGCATGAGTTACGAAACAGCGCTGTGGGCAGGGGCGGCCGCGACGATTATTTATACCTTTATCGGTGGTTTCCTCGCGGTAAGCTGGACCGATACCGTCCAGGCCAGCCTGATGATCTTCGCCCTGATCCTGACGCCGGTAATGGTAGTCATTGGCGTGGGTGGGTTTGACGATTCGCTGGAAGTGATTAAACAAAAGAGCATTGAGAACGTGGACATGTTCAAAGGGCTGAATTTTGTTGCCATTATTTCCCTGATGGGCTGGGGTCTGGGCTACTTCGGTCAGCCGCATATTCTGGCGCGCTTTATGGCGGCTGATTCTCACCATAGCATTGTTCATGCCCGCCGCATCAGTATGACCTGGATGATCCTGTGTCTGGCAGGTGCAGTTGCCGTTGGCTTCTTTGGTATCGCTTACTTTAACAACAACCCACAGCTTGCCGGTGCCGTTAACCAGAACGCCGAACGCGTGTTTATTGAACTGGCGCAAATCCTGTTCAACCCGTGGATTGCCGGTATTCTGCTGTCTGCGATCCTCGCTGCGGTGATGTCGACTCTGAGCTGCCAGCTGCTGGTGTGCTCCAGCGCAATCACCGAAGACTTGTATAAAGCGTTCCTGCGTAAAAATGCCAGCCAGAAAGAGCTGGTATGGATTGGTCGCATCATGGTGCTGGTTGTAGCGCTGGTGTCTATCGCGCTGGCGGCGAACCCGGAGAACCGTGTGCTTGGTCTGGTAAGCTACGCCTGGGCCGGCTTTGGCGCGGCGTTTGGTCCGGTGGTTCTGTTCTCCGTAATGTGGTCGCGTATGACGCGTAACGGCGCGCTGGCCGGGATGCTCATCGGTGCGGTGACGGTAATCGTCTGGAAGCAGTTTGCCTGGTTGGGTCTGTATGAAATCATCCCGGGCTTTATTTTCGGCAGCATCGGTATTGTGGTCTTCAGCCTGTTGGGTAAAGCGCCTTCAGCCGCTATGCAGCAACGTTTTGCCGAGGCTGATGCGCATTATCACACAGCTCCGCCATCACGTTTACAGGCAGAGTAATCCGCCTCGCTCCTTAAGCCCGCCGCGTGCGGGCTTTTTTATTTGTCCCCGCTGCAAAACCGCCCTAATCGTTACCCGCCTAACTGTTTACATTAAGTCATCATTCTCAAAACATTCTGCTTGAGTTTTTCTTTGCGGTAATGATAATCACTATCACTGTAATTTACTTTTCTTTTCATCAATTGACTGAGAATAACGTTTAAGGGTTCTTCGCATGTTTGTTCCATTTCTTATTATGTTGCGCGAAGGGTTAGAGGCCGCGCTGATAGTCAGCCTGATTGCCAGCTACCTGAAACGGACTCAGCGTGGTCGATGGATTGGTGTGATGTGGATTGGTGTTCTGCTGGCGGCGGCGTTATGTCTGGCGTTAGGCGTTTTCATCAATGAAACCACCGGTGAATTTCCGCAAAAGGAACAGGAGCTGTTTGAAGGCATCGTGGCGGTCATTGCCGTGGTGATCCTCACCTAGATGGTGTTCTGGATGCGTAAAGTTTCGCGCAACGTCAAAGTCCAGCTTGAACAGGCTGTCGATAACGCGTTGCAACGCGGCAATCATCACGGCTGGGCGCTGGTAATGATGGTCTTTTTTGCCGTTGCCCGTGAAGGGCTGGAATCGGTGTTCTTCCTGCTGGCGGCATTCCAGCAGGATGTAGGCATGTGGCCGCCGTTAGGTGCGATGCTGGGGCTGGCCACCGCGGTGGTACTGGGTTACCTGATTTACCTCGGCGGCATTCGCCTCAACCTCGGGGCATTCTTCAAATGGACCAGCCTGTTCATTTTGCTGGTGGCCGCGGGTCTTGCCGCTGGGGCCATCCGCGCGTTCCACGAAGCCGGGTTATGGAATCATTTTCAGGATGTGGCGTTTGACATGAGCAGCGTGCTTTCAACGCATTCGCTGTTTGGCACATTGATGGAAGGTATTTTCGGCTATCAGGAAGCGCCGAGCGTCAGTGAAGTCGCCATTTGGTTTATCTACCTGATTCCGGCATTGATTATGTTTGCACTGCCGCCGCGTTCAGGCACTACGGCATCGCGTACCGCACCCTGATAAAAACGCGATGCAGAATACTCCTTAGTTACAACATACTTATTTATAGGGATAGGTTATGACGTTTAATTTTCGCCGTAGTGCGCTGCAGTTGGGTATTGCCGCGCTGTTTGCCTCCGCTTTTTCTGCACAAGCCGCCGATATCCCGCAGGTGAAAGTCACGGTTAACGACAAACAGTGTGAGCCGATGACGATCACGGTTAACGCTGGGAAAACGCAGTTCATCATCCAGAACCACAGCCAGAAAGCGCTGGAGTGGGAGATCCTTAAAGGGGTTATGGTGGTTGAAGAACGTGAAAACATTGCGCCGGGCTTTAGCCAGAAAATGACAGCTAACCTGCAGCCTGGTGAATATGATATGACCTGCGGTCTGTTGACCAACCCGAAAGGTAAACTAATTGTAAAAGGTAGCGCAACGGCGGATGCCGCGCAGGGCGATGCTCTGCTGAGCCTAAGTGGCGCAATTACCGAATACAAAGCCTATGTGACAGCCGAAACTGCACAACTGGTTGCGGGCACCAAAGCATTCACCGATGCGATTAAAGCCGGCGATCTGGAAAAAGCGAAATCGCTGTATGCGCCAACCCGTCAGCATTATGAGCGTATTGAACCGATTGCTGAACTGTTCTCCGATCTCGACGGCAGCATCGATGCACGTGAAGATGATTATGAGCAAAAAGCCGCCGATCCTAAATTCACCGGCTTCCACCGTCTGGAGAAAGCGTTGTTCGGCGACAACACCACCAAAGGCATGGACAAGTATGCCGACCAATTAAACAGCGATGTTCTTGACCTGCAAACGCGTATTAGCGAGCTGGCCTTCCCACCGTCAAAAGTTGTTGGCGGGGCCGCAGGACTGATTGAAGAAGTCGCTGCCAGCAAAATCAGCGGAGAAGAGGATCGCTACAGCCATACCGATCTGTGGGATTTCCAGGCCAATATCGATGGCGCGCAGAAAATCGTCGATCTCCTGCGCCCTCAGTTACAAAAATCCAATGCTGAGCTGTTGGCGAAGGTGGATGCGAACTTCAAAAAAGTCGATACCATTCTGAGCAAGTACCGTACCAAAGACGGTTTTGAAACCTATGACAAACTGACCGACGCCGATCGCAATGCGCTGAAAGGGCCAATCACGACGCTGGCGGAAGACTTGTCGCAATTACGCGGTGTTCTGGGTCTGGATTAAGCAAAATGCAGCAAGATAATGAAAACGGTGTGAGCGAACCTTCACGCCGACGTTTACTGAAAGGGATGGGCGCCCTGGGTGGGGCGCTGGCGCTGGCGGGGGGATGTCCGGTTGCCCACGCGCAAAAACCACAAAGCGCGCCGGGAACGCTGTCCCCTGATGCGCGTAGTGAAGCGCAGCCGTTTTATGGTCAGCATCAGGCAGGGATCCTGACGCCACAGCAGGCATCGATGATGCTGGTGGCGTTCGATGTTCTCGCCAGCGATAAGGCTGATCTGGAACGCTTGTTCCGCTTGCTGACCACCCGATTTGCGTTTCTGACCACGGGCGGGCCGGCGCCGGATACGCCGAACCCGCGTTTACCCCCTATGGATTCCGGTATCCTCGGCGCATACATTGCGCCAGATAACCTGACGATGACGTTGTCAGTCGGCGCCTCGCTATTTGATGAACGTTATGGCCTGAAATCGCAGATGCCGAAAAAGCTGCAAAAAATGACCCGCTTCCCGAATGATTCGCTGGATGCGGCGCTGTGCCATGGTGATTTGCTGCTGCAGATTTGTGCCAACACGCAGGACACCGTTATCCATGCGCTGCGCGATATCATTAAACATACGCCCGATCTCCTTAGCGTGCGCTGGAAACGTGAAGGGTTTATTTCCGACCATGCCGCGCGCAGCAAAGGCAAAGAGACCCCGGTCAACTTGCTTGGCTTTAAGGATGGCACCGCGAATCCGGACGCGACGGATACGAAGTTGATGCAAGACGTGGTGTGGGTTACGGACGGGCAGGGCGAACCTGTTTGGGCGCAAGGTGGTAGTTATCAGGCCGTCAGGCTCATTCAGTTTCGCGTCGAGTTCTGGGATCGTACGCCGCTGAAAGAGCAGCAAACGATATTTGGTCGAGATAAACACACCGGCGCGCCGCTGGGTATGCATCACGAGCACGATGTGCCTGACTATGCCAGCGATCCCGAAGGTGAGGTGATTGCGCTTGACAGTCATATCCGCCTGGCGAATCCGCGCACGAAAGAGACCGACTCCAGCCTGATGATGCGCCGTGGCTACAGCTATTCGCTCGGTGTGACCCCATCCGGTCAACTGGATATGGGACTGTTGTTTGTCTGCTATCAACACGATTTGGAAAAAGGCTTTTTGACTGTGCAGAAACGCCTCAACGGTGAAGCGCTGGAAGAGTACGTCAAACCAATTGGTGGGGGCTACTTCTTTGCTTTGCCGGGTGTCAAAACCGCAGATCAATATCTGGGACAGTCTCTACTCGAAGCCTGATGATTACGCCCCGTTGTACAGCGGGGCTTTTCCTGACATCTGTATGAATGAACAAATTATTTTTTATGATCGGCACGAGACTGAAATAATTCTGTCATCTCTCTGCAAGAGACTGTCTCTGGTGATTAGATAGAATTTAAGTTAACAGCAAGTAAAAATATTGTTGCATTAACGAAAGATTATGATGTAATTATAAGAAACAGCGGTAGTTCCCGGCGGTGATAGTCGTTCACTATGGAGATCGCGATGGAAAAGTCCTGTATTGGACACATTTTTCACAGTAGCTGCAGTACGTTACGCGGACGTTTCTCTTCCGGTAGCCACCTCGTCACCGCTAAATCTCTCTCCCTTTCACTTCTTATCTTCGTAACTGACACCTTGTACGGTGCGCGTAGCCGTGTGTGGCGTCTTATCCGAAAGCAAGCAATGGCTTACAAGGAAGCCAACCCTCAGATGTTCGTGCGCATAATCGTGCCGCCAACGGCGCGTGTGATGTATACCTACAACTCAAGGTGCTATCCATGGGAAGACAAAAAGCAGTGATCAAAGCTCGTCGTGAAGCAAAACGTGTGCTGAGGCGGGATTCGCGTAGCCATAAACAACGTGAAGATGAATCGGTCACCTCGCTTGTGCAGATGGGCGGCGTAGAAGCGATTGGTATGGCGCGTGATAGTCGCGACGCCACGCCAATCACGGCGCGAAATGAAGCTCAGGCCCAGTACCTGAATGCTATCGAGAGTAAACAGCTGATCTTCGCTACCGGTGAAGCCGGGTGTGGTAAAACCTGGATCAGCGCGGCAAAAGCAGCAGAGGCCCTGATCCACAAAGACGTGGACAGGATCATTGTAACCCGTCCAGTTCTGCAAGCTGATGAAGACCTCGGCTTCTTACCTGGAGATGTTTCCGAGAAGTTTGCGCCTTATTTTCGTCCAGTGTATGACGTGCTGGTGAAACGTCTGGGCGCCTCCTTCATGCAATATTGCCTGCGGCCTGAGATTGGTAAGGTGGAAATCGCGCCATTCGCCTATATGCGTGGACGCACATTTGAAAATGCAGTGGTCATTCTTGACGAGGCTCAGAATGTTACTGCAGCACAGATGAAGATGTTTTTGACTCGCCTCGGGGAGAATGTGACGGTGATTGTGAACGGGGATGTGACCCAGTGCGATCTACCCGCCCACGTTCGCTCAGGGCTAAGCGATGCGCTGGCTCGTTTCGAAGAAGATGATATGGTTGGGATTGTTCGTTTCAATAAAGACGATTGCGTCCGTTCGGCACTCTGTCAGCGGACGCTCAATGCTTACAACTGATAAGTACTCCGTCTTCAAGGCCCGGGAAACCGGGCTTTGTTATTTGACATCAGCAGATTACTTTCTTTTGCTGCTCCAGTAGTTGGCGCAGGCCTGGTCAAACAGCTGGTTATTTTCGTCTATTTTCTTTAGCGCTTGTGCCAGAAAGGTCAGTAGGTCATCCTTATAAATCCCACCTTCCGTAGTTTCTTTTCGTAAGATCCCATTGCTGGTGTAGGTTTTTTTAATGGTGACGTTATGCCTGACGTTGCAAATAACCGTTCGCTGATACTCTTCGTAGAATCGGCTGTCAGGATCGAAAAACGTATTTATTTCATTCGGTGTACGTTTGAGGATTTTTCGCGAGAAAACCTTCAACGGAATAAATCCTGCTTCGTCTGCCTGCGACATGATCTCATCCAGCAAAGTTCCTTCTATGTTTAACATGCCGTTATTTTCCTGATTGCTTGAGAAAGCGGTAGTTACAGCATAAGAGTGGTTTAGATAATGTGCAACGGGGAGGGGGATGATGCCTGATAGCACGTTGCTTATCAGACCTACAGGTTAACGCTATTCAGGACGGCTCACATGCGAAAAAAAAGCCCGTACTTGCGTACGAGCTCTTTCTCGAATATGGCGGTGAGGGGGGGATTGACTCGCTTCGCTCGCCCTTCGGGCAGCCTGTTCGCTGCGCGCTCAGTCTGTCCAACTGGCTGCGCTGCTACTCGGCCCATCCCTGGGCCTCGCCCCTACGGGGCCAGCGCATGCGCTGTTCAAAATTGCTCCCGGCAATTTTGTGTCGCCCCCCGGTCGGGGCTTCTCATCCCCCCGCAGGCGTGCAACATGCGAAAAAAAAGCCCGTACTTACGTACGAGCTCTTTCTCAAATATGGCGGTGAGGGGGGGATTCGAACCCCCGATACGTTGCCGTATACACACTTTCCAGGCGTGCTCCTTCAGCCACTCGGACACCTCACCATATTGTTGTTCCTGTGCTACCGGAACGGGCGCTAATTTAGGGAAATACCGCTCCGGCGTCAATCAACTTTTTGAAAAAAACGTGCATTTACACAAACTTCAATCAATATGCAGCTTAAATAAGCGGGAATTGTTTTTTTTGCCAGCACCCTAAAATTTGCTACTCTGATGTTCCCTCGAAAAATGATGATTATAAGTGCGAGTACGTTCCGCATAACAATGTTCAGGAGACACTATGGATATAATTTTCTATCACCCAACATTCGATACAACCTGGTGGCTTAATGCGCTGACAAAGGCCATACCTGGCGCGCGGGTCCGTGAGTGGAAGGCAGGTGATAATGCGCATGCTGACTACGCGCTGGTCTGGCATCCTCCGGTTGAAATGCTCGCCGGACGAAAATTAAAAGCCGTATTTGCGCTGGGTGCGGGCGTCGATTCTATTCTCAGTAAACTAAACGCTCATCCGGAAATGTTGGATGCGTCGATCCCGCTTTTCCGTCTGGAAGATACGGGGATGGGCCTGCAAATGCAGGAATATGCGGTTAGTCAGGTATTGCACTGGTTCCGTCGCTTTGATGACTACCAGGCATTAAAAAACCAGGCGAAATGGCAACCGTTGCCAGAATATACCCGCGATGAGTTTAGCGTCGGGATCATGGGCGCTGGTGTTTTAGGCGCAAAAGTTGCAGAAAGTCTGCAAGCATGGGGGTTCCCGCTACGCTGCTGGAGTCGTACGCGTAAATCCTGGTCTGGTGTGGAAAGCTTCGCCGGTACCGAGGAACTGGGCGCGTTTTTGAGTCAAACTCGCGTGCTGATCAACCTCCTGCCTAATACGGCAGAAACCGTAGGCATTATTAACGCTGATTTACTCAGCCAATTGCAGGATGGCGCTTACGTGCTCAACCTGGCGCGCGGCGTTCATCTCAATGAAGACGATCTTTTGGCATCGCTGGACAGCGGCAAAGTGAAAGGTGCCATGCTGGATGTCTATAGCCGTGAACCGCTGCCGGAAACCAGCCCGCTATGGAAACATCCGCGTGTGGCAATGACGCCGCATATCGCCGCGGTAACACGCCCGGCAGAGGCGGTGGACTACATCTCCCGTACGATTTTGGACCTGGAAAGTGGGAAATCCGTAACGGGTCAGGTCGATCGCGTTCGGGGATATTGATGGTAACCCGGCAAGTGCCGGGTTTCAGCTAATAAATGGCGACGATACCTGCTATCCTTGACGGAAAATGACTACAGGAGAGAGTTATGTATCCCGTTGACCTGCATATGCATACCGTCGCCAGTACCCACGCCTACAGCACCTTAAGTGATTACATCGCCGAAGCCCATCGCAAAGGCATCAAGCTGTTTGCCATAACCGATCATGGACCGGACATGGCGGATGCGCCTCATCACTGGCACTTTATTAATATGCGCATTTGGCCTCGTATCGTCGATGGCGTAGGGATCCTGCGCGGTATCGAGGCGAATATTAAGAATATTGAAGGCGAAATCGACTGTTCAGGTCCGATGTTTACTTCCCTGGATCTCATCATCGCGGGCTTCCATGAGCCAGTTTTTGCACCTCACGATAAAGACACCAATACCCAGGCAATGATAGCCACGATGGCCAGTGGTCACGTGCACATCATCAGCCATCCGGGGAATCCCAAATATCCCGTTGATATCACAGCGATTGCGCAGGCGGCGGCAAAATACCAGGTCGCGCTGGAAATCAATAACTCCTCGTTTTTGCATTCGCGTAAGGGGAGTGAGGACAATTGTCGCGCGGTCGCTGCGGCGGTACGTGATGCCGGAGGCTGGGTGGCGTTAGGGTCGGATTCACATACCGCTTTCACACTGGGTGAATTTGGTGAATGCCGTAAAATTCTGGATGATGTAAATTTCCCGGAAGACAGAATTTTAAACGTCACCCCTAAACGCCTGCTGGGGTTTCTGGAATCGCGAGGCATGGAGCCGATCGCGGAATTTGCTGAACTGTAATTGTTACTAACTGGAATATATCAATGAACGAGTTTTCTATCCTGTGTCGTGTACTGGGCTCGCTGTTTTACCGCCAACCGCAGGACCCTTTACTGGTTCCTCTGTTTACCCTGATTAGCGAAGGTAAACTGTCCGCCAACTGGCCGCTGGAACAGGACGAACTGCTCACTCGTCTGCAGAAAAGCTGCGATATGCCTCAGTTGGCTGCGGATTACAACGCGCTGTTTGTCGGCGACGAGTGTGCGGTGCCGCCTTATCGTAGCGCCTGGGTAGAAGGGGCGAAAGAATCCGATGTTCGTGCATTTCTTTCTGCCCGCGGAATGCCGCTGGCAGATACGCCTGCAGATCATATTGGCACGCTGTTGCTGGCGGCTTCATGGCTTGAAGACCAGTCTGCGGAAGATGAAAGTGAAGCACTCGAAACCTTGTTTGTGGAATACCTGTTGCCCTGGTGTGGCACGTTCCTTGGCAAAGTTGAAGCGCATGCAAACACACAGTTCTGGCGTACCATGGCACCGTTAACGCGTGATGCCATTGGCGCGATGTGGGACGAATTGCAGGAAGATACCGAAGAGTAAATGTGATTTAGATCACTTTAAACTGCAACTCAAATTACATCATTGCATGAATTGTGTGCACGATCTCATTCCCATGCCGTTTTTCTGCTAAGATACGCGGCATGAACATACTTCTCTCAATTGCAATCACAACGGGCATTCTCTCTGGGATTTGGGGATGGGTGGCCGTATCTCTTGGTTTACTCAGTTGGGCAGGCTTTCTGGGCTGCACGGCCTATTTTGCCTGTCCGCAGGGTGGGCTGAAAGGGCTATGGATCTCGGCGTGTACGCTGCTAAGCGGTGTGGTGTGGGCGTTGGTGATTATTAAAGGTAGCGCGCTTGCCCCGCATATGGACATTATTGGTTATGTCATGACGGGAATTGTCGCGTTTCTCATGTGTATTCAGGCAAAGCAATGGTTGCTTTCATTTGTGCCGGGTACCTTTATTGGCGCATGCGCAACGTTTGCAGGGCAAGGTGACTGGCAGTTGGTCGTGCCTTCTCTGGCGCTGGGGCTGGTATTCGGCTATGCGATGAAAAACAGCGGATTGTGGCTGGCATCTCGTCGTGAGAATCGGCTATCGTCGACGCTGACCAGTAAATAAAAAAGCGTGAGGGTTTTCCTCACGCTTTTTATGCTGTATCGACCACTCAGGATTCCGGAGGTACCGACAAATGGCGGTATTTAACCAGGATGTCATTATCAACTTGTTTCTTATCCTGCAAATCCCACAATCCGCGATCAATCCCGTCATTAATCAGGAAGATAACACCGGTTTCAATTGCTGACATCAGACAAAGCATAACCGGTTCGTTAGAGGTGTAGCCAATTTCACCTTCCAGCAGTCGCTGGTAGTCAATGAAGCGGAATACCCCAGCCTGCACTTCATAAGACAAGATAGTTTTGCTGGTATTCACCGATGAGAGGATTTCACCAGTACTAACGTTAACCACACGCAGGTTGACCGCTATCTGGTCGAGCTGGTACTGCGTATCGGCGCCAATACCGAAATAGCGCGCACCAACGCCACCCGATTTAACGTTGCTTTCATAACCAATAATTGACCCTTCTACCATGATGTTTGCCGCGGTCAGAGACTGCAGAGGGATCCGGTTATTAATGGCAACTGTGCCGTTTTCCTGAGCTGCACGAATGATTTTTCGTTCGTTAAGCAAGTTCTGCAATCCCTGACGTTCCAGCGGAACGAACCAACGAGAATCCTTCAATGCGGTGACAAGCATCGCCGTGGCGCTTTGCGGGACGGCGGTTGAGAAGTTACTTGCCGGATAAGGTTTAAACTGGCCAGTCTCATCCTGAATATTGTATACCGAGACAAATATCTTACCTGTAGGCATGGGCAGGTGCGTCAAGTCTTTATAGCTTTGGGCTCGGGGCATTAATGTCGGCTTAGCGGCTTCTTGCGGCGGGGCTGTTAAACATCCGCTGAGTAAAATTACTGCCACCATGATAAGTAAGCGCTGCATGATTTTTTCCTTTCGTGGCTATAATTTAGAAATCGGTCGACTGATTTTGTAAACCCGACACTTCAATAGTCGACGTTCTCCCCGTTTTCCTGTCCGTGACATTCAGTTGCAGTTGTCCATCCCGGTTGGCGATATCAACGATAAAATCGCTGGTTACCATCCTTCCCGGCTTACCGGTATTGATATTGGTAAGTAAGCCACCGAGTATTTGTGACTGGATCGCCTGGGTAAAGTTATCCAGCGCTGTTGGGGTTTCAATCCCGTAGTCGCCGGCACTCGGATCTTTATACGAGTTTTGCGCCTGGGCGCTGTTCAGTAAAAAAGATCCGTTATTTGGGTTGCCACCAAAGTTAGGGTTGCGGAACTGGAACGTCATATTTCCGGCCCAACTTAATGGTGAAATCAGCATGAGCAAAACCACTGCATGTTTGACACGCATGAAAGCCTCCGGACAAAATCATGTTTTAGAATTCATCGCGCGCTAAATCGCTCGTGCTTAATAGTGTTTGATCTATTTGCCGACGATTTAATGCTTCCTCTGTTTCTGCCAATGCAAAGACCACAATTTTGTCGAAGTCTCTTTTCGTCGGGAATAAAAAAGTCTGGAAGATAACGTCCTGATTGACCGTTATGGTGATCCAACTTCCCCAACGTGCACTGGGTCTTTCATTAATGGTTAAGTTTCCTGTGTACTTACTTTCCCACTTGTCACTAAAGGCCCGGTAAAAATCATGGCCAATGGAAGAGACAGTGTGGTCAGTTAACAGTCCGGGAACCTCCACCTCTACAGCCGCGTGTAGATTCCCGGCAGCAAGGAACAAATTTGCTGCCACAATCCAGGTCAAATAGCGTTTCATGGCTTTATCGCCTGAGGTTATCATTGGCCCACGAGACCGCCTGCGTACGATTTTTGACAGCTATCTTTTTGAAAAGATTATAAAGATGTGTTTTCACCGTATTTTCACTAATAAATAGTGAACGCGCGATTTCAATATTTGAGGCGCCGATACGCAGTTTATTAAGGATCTCTTTTTCACGGTGCGTAAGTAATGCCGACTCCGTGCTGTTATAGCGGTAGTTCCCGGAATGCGTGATCAGGTAGCTGGCGAGCTTTTGCGAAAAGTAACATTCGCCCCGCAACACACCCTGCAAACCGCTGACTACACGCTGCTCATCTTCAGTTGCGTAAAATACGCCATTGATATGCGGCCAGTTTTCAATATCCCGGTAAGGATAATCATCTGGGGTATTCAACAATAAAGTTTTTATATTGTTGTTTTTTCTGCTCAAATTATCTTGCCAGTAATGGATCAGTTTTTTATCTGCCTCCATCATATCCAGTAAAACAATGCAGCTGGAGGATATATCATCCAGAGAACGTTGAATATTATGTAGTTTTCCGGTTAACGCCAGCGATTGCTTTAAATGCTGTAATAACGCAGTTGCCTGCAGGGATGGTTTAGTGATCAACAATAATGTATGACCATGAATACTATGGACTTCATTAAACATGATGAAACTCCACTTTTTTAGTCGCACACCTGACAGTTGCCTCTACTAAAATAGAGGCACCAGAAGTACTGACAGATGTTGCACTGCTGTGTAGAAATAAAACTTCGACCCAACGGGGTGAAAATATTAAAACAAATGGACTTCAACTGATTTCAATCTAGCTATTACAAATCTTAAAGCAAGTGTTAAACATGTTACATAATGTAAATTTATATATTAAAATGTGATTTTTGCGTTTTTGTGGAGTTTAGATTTGATAGTAAAGTTGTACATTTTAGCGTTACTGCATAGATTTAAAAAATCATACAAATTATAATATCTTATTGAATTTTAAGAGATAAAATTATAATTAGATGGTTTTAGATTTCTAATGAATTTTGATTTTATGGTCT
Source organism: Citrobacter sp. KTE151 (assembly GCF_000398845.1). NCBI lineage: Bacteria > Pseudomonadati > Pseudomonadota > Gammaproteobacteria > Enterobacterales > Enterobacteriaceae > Citrobacter > Citrobacter sp. KTE151. The sequence goes on from NZ_KB976063.1 coordinate 982,927, forward strand.
CACTTTAAGTTGAACAATTTTAGATAGAAAAAAATGACACTTGTCACGACTTGTACCGAGGACAGTCCCACTACCGTCTACAAGGCCCAGAAAACGCGGGAAACGCGTTTTTTTGTTACTGCATAGAAATTCAGTCATCGGGTTACAAAAGAAATAAAATCCAGAGCTATAACGGTGTTAATTGCGGTTAATTAGTACTTTGGGGTGAATCTGGATATAAAAATACAACTGGTGGGTGAGTTATTTAAAATGTTTCAACGGACATACTCTTCATCGTAACGTGGCGTTAACAAATGTAAGTCACGTTAACAATAATTTGAGTGGTAAATAATTTAACCTTATGTACGACCAGGTCCAGGGTGACAACATGAAAAACAAGTTGTTATTTATGATGTTTACAATGCTGGGTGTGCCTGGGATTGCATCCGCTACAAGTTATGATTTAGCTAACTCAGAATATAACTTTGCGGTAAATGAATTAAGTAAGTCTTCATTTAATCAGGCAGCCATTATTGGTCAGGTTGGCACTGCGAACAGTGCAAATACTCGACAGGGGGGCTCGAAGTTATTGTCGGTTATTTCGCAAGAAGGTTCTGGTAACCGAGCGAAAACAGACCAGACGGGATCATATAACTTTGCATATATTGATCAAACGGGTAGTTCCAATGACGCGAGTATTAAACAAGGTTCATACGGTAATACGGCGGTAATTATCCAGAAAGGTTCTGGTAATAAAGCCAATATTACTCAGTACGGTACACAAAAAACAGCAGTTGTGGTGCAGAGACAGTCGCAAATGGCAATTCGCGTTACTCAACGCTAATCCATTAACGACGATTAAATCAATCCGATGGGGGTTTACCATGAAACTTTTAAAAGTGGCAGCATTCGCAGCAATCGTAGTTTCTGGCAGTGCTCTGGCTGGTGTTGTTCCGCAATGGGGCGGCAATCATCATGGTGGCGGTAGTAACTATGGCCCGGACTCTTCACTGAGTATCTACCAATATGGGTCAAACAACGCTGCGAATGCTCTGCAAAGTGATGCGCGTAAATCAGATGTCACTATCACACAACATGGGCGTGGTAACGGGGCTGTAGTTGGTCAAGGCGCTGATGACAGTACCATTAGCCTGAAACAGACTGGCTTCCAGAACAATGCCACTATCGATCAGTGGAATGCTAAAAATGCTGATATTAGTGTAACCCAGTTCGGTGGCCGTAACGGTGCGTTGGTTAATCAGACCGCGTCTGACTCCAATGTGCTGATTCAGCAAGTTGGCTTTGGCAACAACGCTACAGCTAACCAACACTAATTCAGTTTTCTGACTGATAATAAACAGGGCGTGAGCCCTGTTTTTTTTTCGGGAGAATATGATGCATACGCTATTACTCATTGCCGCGCTGGCAAATCAAATAACATTCAATACAACTCAGCAAGGTGATATGTACACCATTATTCCTCAGGTGACGTTAACCCAACCGTGCGTATGTGAGGTACAAGTCCTTGCCATACGTAAAGGGCAGGGGGGACAAAGCCAGTCGCAGCAGAAAATAAGCCTTTCGGTCCCTGCTAATCGACCGATTGAATTAACCAAACTGAGCTTTAATATTTCATCTGAGGATTCGGTCAAAATTATCGTTACCGTTTCAGATGGGCAGTCTCTGCATCTGTCGCAACAATGGCCTGACTCAAACAGTCACCCATAATTTTTTGCTGTATTTGCATTAAGGGTGTGGCTGGGAATGCGCTGCTGTTCTATGAATATAGAAGCGTGTGAGCGTTTGTATTTGATCGTTAATCGTAGCGGTGAAGGATCATTTCGATCCCTCAAAGATGGCTAATCATTGAGGAACCCTTATGTGTACATTATTAAAGCGTATTTTAAGTACCAGTTTATGTGCTTTTTCTCTTTTAACCCTCCCTGCAATTGCGCAGCAGATCACAACCGGCGGGGTTATTCATTTTCGCGGAGCAATAGTTGAATCACCTTGCGACGTTAACAGACAGCAGCAGCAAATTGAATTGTCATGTATCCGCAACGGCACCAACCAGAATAGTCTTTACAACCCGCAACAGCTCGCGACAGCCCCTCAGAATGTGCAGGAAATTGCCACAGTCAAAATGCACTACCTCAATGAACAGAAAAACATGGCGATTCTTAATATTGAATATAAATGACTACGCTGTGGCGTAGATATGCACACTTACGGTTAAAAAGAGAGATTTAAGGGAAAACCCTGCTGTACACTTAACGAATGGTGTTTTGTCAGGGGGAACTTATGCAATCACGTGTTCATGTGTTACATGGCGATATTACGACTGTCGCTGTTGATGTGATTGTCAATGCGGCGAATTCATCGCTACTGGGAGGCGGTGGCGTCGATGGCGCAATCCATCGCGCTGCCGGACCAGCATTGCTGGAGGCCTGCAAACAGGTTATCCAGCAACAAGGAAAATGCCCGACAGGGCATGCGGTGATCACTCTGGCGGGGGCGCTTGCGGCAAAAGCGGTCATTCATACCGTAGGACCCGTCTGGCAAGGGGGAGGTCATCATGAGGCCGAGCGCCTCGAAGACGCTTACTTAAACACCCTGCAACTGGCCCTGGCCAATGGTTATCACTCCATTGCTTTTCCGGCGATCAGTACCGGGGCTTATGGCTATCCGCGCGCCGCAGCGGCAGAAATAGCGGTGAAAACGGTGCTGAAATTTATTACCCGCCGCGCACTTCCTGATCAGATATACTTCGTGTGCTTTGATGACGAAAACGCTCAACTTTATAAGAGATTGCTAACACAACAAGGTGATGATCACACGGACTGATATGACGCGACTTGAGCGTGCCATCACGCCCCTTTGCGAAGACCACCCGGGAGAATGCGGCATTCTTGCGTTGGATGACAGCCTGGATGCGTTTGCTGCTCGCTATCGGTTAACGGAAATGGCGGAACGTACCCTGGATGTGCAGTATTACATCTGGGAAAACGACATGTCCGGGCTATTGTTATTTTCCGTACTGCTGGCCGCAGCGAAGCGAGGCGTACGGGTGCGTTTGCTGCTGGATGATAACAACACGCCGGGTTTGGACGACACGCTGCGTCTGCTGGATAAGCACCCCAATATAGAAGTTCGCCTCTTCAATCCGTTTTCCTTTCGCATCCTGCGCGCGCTGGGCTATTTAACCGATTTTGCCCGGCTTAATCGGCGCATGCACAATAAAAGTTATACCGCTGACGGCGTGGTGACTCTCGTTGGTGGGCGTAATATTGGCGATGCCTATTTTGGCGCGGGTGAGCAACCGCTATTTTCCGACCTGGACGTCATGGCTATCGGGCCGGTTGTCAAAGATGTGGCAGATGATTTTGAGCGTTACTGGCACTGCCGCTCGGTTTCAACGTTACAAAATGTGCTTGAGATGTCCGAGCCAGATTCTGTGCAGCGTATTGAGCTACCCGAATCCTGGTATAACGATGATATTACCCGCCGCTATCTGCATAAGCTGGAAACCAGCCAGTTTATGTCCAGTCTCGATCAAAGATCGCTGCCGCTGATTTGGGCCAAAACGCGTTTGCTGAGCGATGATCCTGCAAAAGGAGAAGGGAAAGCGCCGCGCCACTCGCTATTACCGCAGCGTTTGTTTGACGTAATGGGCTCGCCGACCGAACGTATTGATATTATTTCTGCCTACTTTGTGCCGACGCGTGCCGGTGTGGCGCAGCTCCTGAGACTGGTAAGAAAAGGCGTCAAGATTGCCATTTTAACCAATTCACTGGCGGCGAATGATGTGGCGATCGTCCATGCGGGCTATGCGCGCTGGCGAAAAAAACTGCTGCGCTACGGTGTAGAATTATACGAACTTAAACCGACCCGCGATCGCGTCTCGGTCGTTCACGATCGTGGATTAACAGGTAATTCAGGGTCCAGCCTGCATGCGAAAACGTTCAGTATTGATGATCGCAAAGTGTTTATCGGCTCGCTTAATTTTGATCCTCGTTCGACGCTGCTCAATACGGAAATGGGATTTGTGATTGAGAGTGAAGTGCTGGCCGAATTGATTCATAAACGGTTTATGCAAAGCCAGCGTGATATGGCCTGGCAGCTACGCCTTGACCGTTGGGGGAGAATTAATTGGGTCGACCGACTTTCTGGCAGTGAACAGGTCCTGAAAAAAGAACCCGCCACAGGATTCTGGAAGCGGGTTCTGGTAAAGCTGGCGTCCGTGTTACCCATTGAATGGCTGCTTTGAACCACACAATGATTGAGGGAAAAACTAGCCGGCTACGGCCTTGTTTTTATCCTGCTTAACGGGCGGTTTACCCGAAAAGAGAAACTTCAGCACCGGAATGCGTAAATGGATTTCGTACAGTATTACCGCAATCCCAACCACAAACAGCAGACCGCAGAGAAAACCCAGCAGATTCGACGTGATATGCGGTGTGATGTAAGCGCCAAAAAACAGCGTTAACGGGTGATGCACCAGATAGATAAACAGCGACGCGTTGACAAAATAGGTCACGCGGGCAGACTGGAAATTAAGCAAACGGTGACCCAACGAAAAGACGACGTTCACCATCCACAGTCCCATGACCATGGTAATGACATATTCGGTTTCATACATCCAGGCATCGCCGTTGCCGTAACGCTGATTGAGCAGGTATGCCACAAATGCGAATGCAGCACCGAGCGTGCAACCGCGTGACGGCGTGGTAAACAGCGCTTTCAGATTCGGGTTGATAAACGCCAGTGCGCCGAGGATAAAGAACGGCGCATAGAACAGCGTTTGCATAACGATAAAATTGAACATGCCATCGCTGAGAATCGAAGGGTAGAGGATGAAAATTGTCCTTCTGACGGCAGCGTAACCGACACCTAACAAGATGAAGATCAGCGATAATTTAGTCATCGACACTGCCGGGGCGCTGGCGGCGTCGCTACGCGTCAGTCTGTTTTTCATCTGGGTGAACACCCACATGCTCACGGTCGTTAATACGACCAGAACCAGTAAAAACCACAGATGGGAAATCAGCTCCCAGGCCAGCGCATTGTATTTATCGTAGCCGCTGAGAGTATGCCAACTGTCTGCTTTTCCCTTTACGTATTGCAGCATGATAAATTGCGGCAGCGTAAGTAATGGAATCGCGGTCAGCATCGGGATCCCCACGCGTTCTACACGCACCTTCCACCAGCGCTTTAGTGGATAGCGCAAAAATAGCATGTAGGAAAAATAACCCGAAATGACAAAGAAGACTTGCATGCGAAAAGCATGGATAAAGTCGTTAAACAGGGTCAACCACCACGACGGTTCAGCACTGTTCACGTGCCAGGTGTGGGTCGAGTAAATCAATGAAATATGGAATGGGATCCCTAACAACATTAGCCAGGCACGGATGGAGTCAAGAAAATATTCGCGTGGTGGTGATACAGAGCTCATAGACAGTTATGTATTCTCAGACTTTTCGTCTTATCCCTAAGACGAATAATGGTTACATTCGAGGGCAACCCTACACGAAGTCCAACAACCTGTCTCCAGGATAAGCACGCAAAGTGAAAACAGGTAGTTGAACCTGATTAAACCATGAGCCAGCGCGCGAACAATACAGGGATTCAGTTGTCGGAATACCCGATTATCCATTAAAATGGATCGGATCAATATAAGCACACAAAGGGGGAAGTGCTTACTAATTATGAAACATAAACTACAAATGATGAAAATGCGTTGGTTGGGTGCAGCAGTTATGTTAACGCTGTACACATCATCGAGCTGGGCGTTCAGCATCGATGATGTTGCAAAACAAGCTCAATCCTTAGCCGGTAAAGGCTATGAGGCGCCAAAAAGTAACTTGCCCTCCGTTTTCCGCGACATGAAATATGCGGATTATCAGCAGATCCAGTTTAACCGCGATAAAGCCTACTGGAGCAATCTCAAGACCCCATTTAAGCTCGAGTTCTACCACCAGGGTATGTACTTCGACACGCCGGTCAAAATCAACGAAGTTACCGCTACAGCGGTGAAAAGAATCAAATACAGCCCGGATTATTTTAATTTTGGCGATGTTCAGCATGATAAAGACACGGTAAAAGATCTCGGTTTCGCCGGGTTCAAAGTGCTGTATCCGATCAACAGCAAAGATAAAAACGACGAAATCGTCAGCATGCTCGGTGCCAGCTATTTCCGTGTTCTGGGGGCAGGGCAGGTCTACGGTCTGTCTGCGCGCGGTCTCGCGATTGATACCGCTCTGCCTTCTGGCGAAGAATTTCCCCGCTTCCGTGAGTTTTGGATCGAGCGTCCGAAACCGACTGACAAACGTTTGACCATTTATGCCTTGCTGGATTCTCCGCGCGCAACCGGAGCGTATCGCTTTGTCATCATTCCGGGTCGTGACACGGTGGTCGATGTTCAGTCCAAAGTTTATCTGCGCGACAAAGTGGGCAAGCTGGGCGTGGCACCGTTAACCAGTATGTTCCTGTACGGACCAAACCAGCCTTCTCCGGCGACCAACTATCGTCCGGAACTGCATGACTCTAACGGTTTGTCGATCCACGCTGGCAACGGCGAGTGGATTTGGCGTCCGCTGAATAACCCGAAACATCTGGCGGTGAGCAGCTTTGCGATGGAAAACCCGCAAGGTTTCGGCCTGCTGCAGCGTGGCCGTCAGTTCTCGCGTTTTGAAGATATCGACGATCGTTACGATCTGCGCCCAAGCGCCTGGATCACGCCAAAAGGTGATTGGGGTAAAGGTAAGATTGAGTTAGTTGAAATCCCAACTAACGATGAAACGAACGATAACATCGTTGCGTACTGGACGCCGGATCAACTGCCTGAAGCCGGCAAAGAGATGAACTTCAAGTACACCCTGACGTTCACGCGTGACGAAGACAAGCTTCATGCCCCTGATAGCGCCTGGGTCCAGCAGACTCGTCGTTCTACCGGTGATGTAAAACAGTCTAACCTCATTCGTCAGCCTGATGGCACCATCGCGTTTGTGGTGGACTTTACCGGCACGGATATGAAAAAGCTGCCGCAGGATACCCCGGTTACCGCACAAACCAGTATTGGCGACAACGGCGAGATCGTTGAAAGTACTGTGCGCTACAACCCGGTAACTAAAGGTTGGCGTTTGGTATTGCGCGTGAAAGTGAAAGATGTGAAGAAAACCACTGAAATGCGTGCTGCCTTGGTCAATGCCGATCAGACGCTGAGTGAAACCTGGAGCTACCAGTTACCTGCCAATGAATAAGACAACTGAGTATATTGACGCAATGCCGCTTTCGGATATCGAAAAAGCGGCACTGCCGAAAACTGACATCCGCGCCGTTCATCAGGCGCTGGATGCCGAGCATCGTACGTACTCGCGCGAAGATGATTCACCGCAGGGTTCGGTGAAAGCTCGCCTGGAGCAGGCGTGGCCGGATTCTCTGGCCAAAGAGCAGTTGGTTAAGGACGATGAGGGGCGCGATCAGCTGCAGGCGATGCCAAAAGCAACGCGTACCTCTATGTTCCCCGATCCCTGGCGTACCAACCCGGTTGGCCGCTTTTGGGATCGCCTGCGCGGGCGCGATGTGACTCCGCGTTATCTTTCGCGTTTGACGAAAGAAGAACAGGAGAGCGAGCAAAAATGGCGTACGGTTGGCACCATCCGCCGCTATACGTTGTTGATCTTAACGCTGGCGCAAACGGTCGTCGCAACCTGGTATATGAAGACGATCCTTCCGTATCAGGGTTGGGCATTCATTAATCCTGTTGACATGATGGGGCAGGATTTATGGGTCTCCTTTATGCAACTGCTGCCCTACATGCTCCAGACCGGCATTCTCATTTTGTTTGCCGTGCTTTTCTGTTGGGTTTCAGCAGGATTCTGGACCGCGTTGATGGGCTTCCTGCAACTGTTGATTGGGCGAGATAAGTACAGTATCTCCGCCTCAACGGTTGGGGACGAGCCGTTAAATCCCGAGCACCGGACCGCGTTGATTATGCCGATCTGTAACGAGGACGTTGACCGCGTATTCGCGGGACTTCGCGCCACGTGGGAGTCGGTCAAAGCGACGGGCAACGCCGAGCATTTTGATGTTTACATCCTGAGCGACAGCTACAACCCCGATATCTGCGTAGCAGAACAAAAAGCGTGGATGGAGCTGATTGCCGAAGTGCAAGGCGAAGGGCAGATTTTCTACCGTCGTCGTCGTCGTCGCGTGAAGCGTAAAAGCGGTAACATTGATGACTTCTGCCGTCGCTGGGGAAATCAGTACAGCTACATGGTGGTGCTGGACGCTGATTCCGTGATGAGCGGTGACTGTCTGAGCGGGCTGGTGCGCCTGATGGAAGCGAATCCAAATGCCGGGATTATCCAGTCTTCACCTAAGGCTTCCGGTATGGATACGCTGTATGCACGCTGTCAGCAGTTTGCGACCCGTGTTTATGGTCCGCTGTTTACCGCTGGACTTCACTTCTGGCAATTGGGGGAATCGCACTACTGGGGCCATAACGCGATTATTCGCGTGAAGCCGTTTATCGAACACTGTGCGCTTGCGCCGTTACCGGGCGAAGGCTCGTTTGCGGGTTCGATCCTCTCCCATGACTTCGTCGAAGCGGCGTTGATGCGTCGTGCCGGCTGGGGCGTATGGATTGCTTACGATCTGCCGGGCTCTTATGAAGAGCTACCGCCGAACCTGCTGGATGAACTCAAGCGTGACCGTCGCTGGTGTCATGGCAACCTGATGAACTTCCGTCTGTTCCTGGTGAAAGGGATGCACCCGGTTCACCGTGCAGTGTTCCTGACCGGCGTTATGTCCTATCTGTCCGCGCCGCTGTGGTTTATGTTCCTCGCGTTATCGACCGCATTGCAGGTGGTGCATGCGCTGACGGAACCACAGTACTTCCTGCAACCGCGCCAGCTGTTCCCGGTATGGCCGCAGTGGCGACCTGAACTGGCGATCGCGCTGTTTGCTTCTACGATGGTGCTGCTGTTCCTGCCGAAGCTGCTGAGTATTTTGCTCATCTGGTGTAAAGGGACGAAAGAATACGGCGGGTTTATCCGCGTCACGCTGTCGCTGCTGCTGGAGGTTCTGTTCTCCGTGCTGCTGGCGCCGGTGCGTATGCTGTTCCATACCGTCTTCGTCGTGAGCGCCTTCCTCGGTTGGGAAGTGGTGTGGAATTCGCCGCAGCGTGATGACGATTCCACCCCGTGGGGTGAAGCATTTATGCGTCACGGTTCTCAGTTACTGCTGGGGCTGGTGTGGGCGGTAGGTATGGCCTGGCTGGATCTGCGTTTCCTGTTCTGGCTGGCGCCGATTGTCTTCTCGCTGATCCTGTCGCCGTTTGTTTCCGTGATTTCCAGCCGTTCCACGGTTGGGTTACGTACCAAGCGCTGGAAGCTGTTCCTGATCCCGGAAGAGTATTCTCCGCCGCAGGTGCTGGTGGATACGGATACCTATCTGGTGATGAACCGCAATCGTACACTGGACGACGGTTTTATGCATGCGGTGTTTAACCCGTCATTTAACGCACTGGCAACGGCAATGGCGACTGCACGCCACCGCGCGAGTAACGTGCTTGAGATTGCCCGTGACCGCCATGTGGAGCAGGCGCTGAACGAAACGCCGGAGAAACTAAACCGTGACCGACGTCTGGTGCTGTTGAGCGATCCGGTGACGATGGCGCGTTTGCACTATCGCGTCTGGAATTCGCCTGATAAGTATTCTTCGTGGGTGAGTTACTATCAGGGACTGACCCTGAATCCGCTGGCGCTCAGGAAAAAATAAGCGTTACGTAACGTGAAAATACCGGCCTGGTGCCGGTATTTTTTTATACTAAATAAAAGAGCCGTGAGGTATCAGGTGCGAATATTGGCAGTGGCAATCATGGTGTGCTTGCTGAGCGGATGCGGCAGTATTATTAGCCGAACTATCCCAGGGCAAGGGCACGGAAACCAATACTATCCTGGCGTGCAATGGGATGTCCGGGACTCCGCGTGGCGCTACGTCACCATCCTCGACCTGCCATTTTCGCTGGTGTTTGATACCTTGCTGCTCCCGCTCGACATTCACCACGGACCTTACGAGTAGCTATCGCTCATCCCATTCATCGGCCGCGGTCTGACCCTCTTCGGTATCCAGGGGAGGTTCCAGTTGGAATTCACCTTCATCCCATTCGTGAAGCGTGTTTTCTTCCTGCCACTCCTGACGGATCTCAATTTCATCATAGTCGCCATCAAAAACGCTTTGGGCCGCTTCACCACTCAGCATTGGCAGGCATTCACCCTCTCCCTCATCCTCGTCAGCAAAGAATTCCGCCTGCCACATAATGTCACCATCCTGTAGCACGTATTTTTGTACGCTTAGCTGTTGAACGCTGGCTTCGTCGGGCTCAAGGTCAGGGTTATCAGCCAGAAATTCTTCACGAGCGGCATCAATGGCTTCTTCCAGCGTGGCATACATGGTCATCAGAGTCTCCCTTTGATTTAATGAAGTATTCAGGGAAATAATAGTTGATTCTCCGATATTGCAAGTATGAATGCACAAAAATCATCCCGTAGCCTCAGTGCTCCGGCGACGGCGCAGACTATTCCACGAGTAGAAAGAGTTAAACAGTACGACGCCGGCGGTCACGCAGAAGACGGCGCGAAAACCGTAGTTGGCGGATATTGCCGCCCCCATTAATGGCCCCGTTACGTTACCAATATCGCGAAATGACTGGTTATAACTGAAAATACGCCCGGCGATCTGATTGGTTGAGTTATAGACCAGCAGTGTTTGTACAGCCGGGAGCAGAGCCCCGTCAGCGGCCCCCAATAAAAAGCGCAGAACGGCAAGTTGCCAGGGCGATTGTACAAACGACATTGGAATAAGCAGCAGCACGGAGATGACCAGAGCAACAATCAGGATCTTCTCCGGGCCAATTCGGTCACCTAATTTGCCGAGCCGCGGGGCGCTAATTAACGCAGCCACGCCTGGTACGGAAGCAATCATCCCGCTGATAAAGGCGATGTTACTGACGTTGCCAGCCAACTCTCGAACGTACAGCGTCAGAATTGGCGCGATGGACCCGGTTGCCACCTGGATTATCAGCGTTGTGACAAACAGGCTCAGCACCAGTTTGGGATTTTTTAACGAGGCCACGACTTCGCGAATGTGCAGCATCTCTTTCTTGCTCACCGGTTGGAAACGTTCGCGAATAAAAAATAGCGTCAGGATAAAACAGACCAGCAGTACGCTGGCGGTGATGAAAAATACCGGGCGTAGTCCGTACTGATCCGCGAGCAGCCCGCCTGCCAACGGTCCGAGCAGTGCGCCGCTGACGCCGCCGGTGGAAAGCGTTCCCAGCGCCCAGCCGCTTTTATTGCGCGGAACCTGGGTGGCGATCAGCGCATTGGCGTTGGGAATGAAACCGCCGAGCAGACCCAACAGGGCGCGCAGGATCAGGAACTGCCAGATATTTTGCGCCAGCCCCATCAGCAGCATCACAATAGCCATACCCAATGCGGAACGCAGCAGCATGATTTTTCGCCCTTTGCGATCGGCAAGGCCACCCCAGAAAGGAGAGGCGATGGCGGAAAAGAGAAAAGTGATGCTGAAGACCAGACCTGACCACATATTCAGGGCGCTATGACCCGTGACGCCGAGACTCTCGACATAGAGGGGCAAAAAGGGCATAACCAGGCTAAATGCTGCACCGGTTAAAAAACAACCCAACCAGGCAACGGTGAGGTTACGTTTCCAGTTTATGGGAGCATCTGAGGGTGACATAGCGTTCCGCAGTGTGGCGCGCTGTTTGCGCTATCGATTGAATATAAGAAAGCAGGCTAATTATGCGCCTGGTTGATAGTTGCTGCAATGCGGATAGCAGTTAAACCTAAAGCGGGCAGGGAAGGTGTTGCAGTCCACAGGACTGCAACCGTGCTTTAGTACAGGGAAGGCGAACCTTCAGGACGCGTCTTGAAACGACGGTGTAGCCACATGTACTGCTCTGGGGCCATCATGATGCATTGCTCAACAATCTTATTCATCCACGCAGCCGTAGTTTCCGCATTGTCTAATGGCGGTGAACACTCCGGAGGCAGCATAATCAATTGATAACCTTTACCGTCAGGCTTGCGGCGAGGAACAAACGGTACCAGGCAAGCATTCGACATGCGTGAAAGCATCCAGGTCCCGGAGGTTGTTGCGGCCTGTTCAACAGCAAAAAGCGGGACAAATACGCTGGCGCGGGGACCGTAATCATGATCCGGCGCGTACCAGACCACTTCGCCTTTTTTCAACGCTTTAATCATTCCTTTCAGGTCTTTACGATCGAGCATGGATTTATTAGAGCGCATACGGCCCCAGGTTTGTAGCCAGTCGAGCAGTGGGTTGTCGTTAGGGCGATATACGCCTATCCCCGGCTCCTGCAAACCAAACTGACGCGCCCCCAGTTCAAGGGTCAGAAAGTGCAGACCCACTAACAAAATTCCCCGCTTTTGCGCCTGAACGTCGCGGATATGTTCCATCCCGATAACTTCCGTCCAGCGTGAAATGCGCTTGTCAGACCAAAACCAGGCCATTCCGGTTTCCATCACGCCCATGCCCACGGACTCGAAGTTCTTGATGATCATCTGCTGGCGTTCCTGCTCGCTCATTTGCGGGAAGCACAGTTCCAGATTACGGGAAACAATTTTTGCCCGACGTTTCATCAAACGTAATGCCAGACGACCTAATGCGCAGCCCAACTTGTAAAGAACCGGGTAGGGTAACTGCACGATTAACCAAAGGATGCCAATGCCTAGCCAGGTTAACCAATAACGTGGATGCAGTAACGCAGCCGAAAACTTGGGTAAATTCGTCATGTCTATCCTGTCTTCAAACGACCAATTGCCTGTATTGTCGCATTTTTTCGCGCATATCAAAAATTTGTGACGGGAGAACGGTGATTAAACCAGCAATTGTTGTTGCACTTTTATATTGGAGTAAGAAATGTAGCGTAAAATGTGTGGATGTAAATTGGCGGTGTTTGCTTTATTATGCCGCCGATTTTCATTTTCTCCCTATTTGCAGGATACGTACACCATGCCAGTGTTACACAACCGCATTTCGAACGATGCGCTCAAAGCCAAAATGTTGGCTGAGACCGAGCCGCGCACGACGATCTCATTCTATAAATATTTCACCATCGCCAATCCTCAGCACACGCGTGATGCGCTGTACCAGATGTTCACTGCATTGAACGTCTTCGGGCGCGTTTATCTTGCCCATGAAGGAATCAATGCGCAAATCAGCGTACCGCAAAGCAACGTCGAGGCATTCCGCCAGCAGCTTTATGCGTTTGATCCCGCATTCGCCGGGTTACGTCTGAATATCGCGCTGGATGATGATGGTAAATCGTTCTGGGTGCTGCGCATGAAAGTGCGTGAACGCATCGTGGCGGATGGCATTGATGATCCGCAATTTGACGCCAGCAACGTAGGTGATTACCTGAAGGCGGCGGAAGTAAACGCCATGCTGGACGATCCTGACGCGGTATTCATTGATATGCGCAACCACTATGAATATGAAGTGGGCCATTTCGAGAATGCGCTAGAAATCCCGGCAGACACGTTCCGCGACCAGTTACCGAAAGCCGTTGAAATGATGCAGGCGCATAAAGATAAAAAAATCGTTATGTATTGCACGGGCGGGATCCGTTGTGAGAAAGCCAGCGCCTGGATGAAACACAACGGATTTAGCAAAGTCTGGCACATTGAGGGCGGTATTATTGAATATGCCCGCAAGGCGCGTGAACAGGGGCTTCCTGTACGTTTTGTCGGTAAAAACTTCGTTTTTGATGAGCGTATGGGCGAAAGGATTTCTGAAGATGTTATTGCGCATTGTCATCAGTGCGGAACGGCGTGCGACAGCCATACTAATTGCAAAAATGATGGCTGTCATCTGTTGTTTATCCAGTGTCCGGCCTGCGCGCAGAAGTATAACGGCTGCTGTAGCGAGTTGTGTAGCGAAGAGAGTAAGTTGCCGGAAGAAGAGCAACGTCGTCTTCGAGCAGGACGTGAAAATGGCAACAAAATCTTTAATAAGTCACGCGGTCGCCTGAATACCAAACTGGGTATTCCGGACCCTGCGCAATAGTCATCATGCCGGATGGCGGCTTTAGCCCCATCCGGCAACTCATACGTTACTTCTGTTGGACACCTTCCACTGAGATGATCAGATCGACTTCCTGAGACGCCGGGCCGAGATCGGTGGTGATGTTGAAGTCCTTCAGCTTAATTTTACCTTCTGCTTCAAAACCTGCACGCGTGCCACCCCACGGATCGCCGCCCTGACCGATCAGCTTCGCATCCAGCGTAACCGGTTTAGTGACGCCGTTCAGGGTCAGATTACCGGTGATATCCAGGTCGTTCCCCTCTTTCTTCACGCTGGTAGAGCTAAAGGTCGCCTGCGGGAATTTGGCCACGTTAAGGAAATCTGCGCTGCGCAGGTGCTTGTCGCGTTCGGCGTGATTGGTATCAACGCTGTTGGTGTTGATGGTGACGTTAACCTTATCGGCTGCGGGATTTTTCTCATCAAAGGTAAAAGTCCCGTCGAAATCTTTAAATGTGCCGTACAGCCAGCTGTAACCCAGGTGCTGAATACGGAAATTAACAAAGGCATGCTGTCCTTCTTTGTCAATTTTGTAATCTGCCGCCACGGCTGACCCGGTGGTGAATAACAGAGAGGCGAGTGTAAGTCCCAGCAGGTTTTTTTTCATTTTAAGCTCCATAGTCAGATGACGATTTTCCCAACATGCGATTCAGGGTATCGTCGTTATCGATAAAGTGATGTTTCAGGGCCATCAGTCCGTGCAGAAGCGATAAAACCACCACGGTCCACGCAAGCCACAGGTGCAGACTACCGGCGAGGTCGGCCTGAGCGCCCGCATTGGCAAGGGTGGCAGGAATGTCGAACCAACCAAATACGCTTATCGCTTTGCCATCAGCGGTGGAAATCAAATACCCGCTAATGACAATAGAAAAGAGCAATGTGTATAGCGCGAGGTGACCCAGTGCCGCCGCGATGCGGGTGAAACGGGAATAACTTGCCAGCGCAGGAGGAGGTGGGGAGATCAACCGCCAGACGACGCGGATAACCAGCCCCATCATGAGCACAACGCCGATGCTTTTATGCAGTTCAGGGGCCTGGTGATACCAGCCGTCGTAATAGCTGAGTGTGACCATCCACAATCCCAGCGCAAACATGCCATATACAGCAATCGCAATCAGCCAGTGTAAAGCGGCAGACACCACGCCATAGCGTTGTGGAGTATTATTGAATTGCATAAGTGCACCGTTAGATATTTCAGAAGTGAATGAAAATGGCGCGTAAAAGACATTAATGCAACTAATAAATAACAATAATGGTGATATTTGTTTTTTATTCAATAAAATTGATTGAATTGTGAAGTAATCATCAAGGAATTAGTGGGGGTGGATGACATTAAGGCTTGTTTTCAGGGTGTTTAAGGTATTTTTCTTGTTCAGTTAATTACAATGAAAATTAAGTTAATATCAGTTTATGTCAATTAGTGTCAGCGTTGTGGGTTCAGAAAAACATAATATATATCACATCCATAATTGCCAGCAGCGACCATAAAATAATGTAGAGCATAAGATGCTCGCGAATATTATTAACCAGATAGTGAAAGATGCGGCGCATCAACGTTATTCCTGTCATTAAAAATGGCCTCACCAACGAGGCCATTCATTTATTATCGCTTAAAACGACTTAGCCTAAAGGGCGTCAGGTCAAAGTCAGACGGTTTGTCCTGGGCGAAGTCTGCCGCAATCTCTCCGAGGACGGAGGCAAACTTAAAGCCATGTCCGCTCAGCCCGGTGATGATCAGCGTGTTGTCATGCTCCGGTAGAGTATCAATAATAAAGTCTTCATCTGGTGAGTTATCATAGGTGCAGGACGCACCGTGCAGACAGCAACCCACGCCTGGCAGTATTGTGCGCAGGAATGGGAAGGCTTCAGAACCATCGCTGGCTACAGCGGCAAACGGCTTGCGCTCTTCTGCCGAATGAATTACCTGTCCGCCATTGTGCTTACCAATTTTTAGCTCGTCGTTTTCTGCCGGGAAACCGTAGAATTGATCGCCATTTGGTAGCTCTCCGGTGAAGGCAGGGAAGTTATTTTTAACGCTGTAACGCCCATCGGCTTGATACCAGGCGAACACTTTGCGTACCGGTTGTATCGGTAGTTCAGGGACTAATGCCTGTACCCAGGTTCCGGCGCTGATCACCGCTTTTTGCGCGTGATAGTCACCATCGGCGGTTTCTACCGTGACGCCATCATCACTATGACGAATTGCGCTGACCGGGCATTTAAATAGCTGCGCACAGCCTGCTTCTTCCGCCAGACGGATCCAGGTTTTAATCGCTAACTCACTACGTAAAAAACCAGACTCCGCTTCAAACAGACCGATATAGTTTTCAGGTACGCGAATCTCTGGCCAGCGCGCCATAATGCCTGCTGCATCCAGTTGTTCAACATTGAGTTGCCACTGTTTTGCGCTTTGCGCCGCGGTCGCTAAGAAGGTTGAATCTGCCGGACCAAGGTTGATGACACCAGAGCGCACAAAAATCGGTTCTTCATTTTGGGTGGATAATTCATCCCATAATGTTTGCGCACGCAGCACCAGCGGAACATATTTTTCACCTTCGCCATAGGCATGACGAATTAATCGAGTGTCGCCGTGGTGGCTGCCCTGCTGATGCGGTGGCATATGCGCATCGATCATCAGAACCTTCAGACCGGCGCGAGTGGCATAGTATCCGGCTGCGGCACCCACGGAACCGCTGCCAATTATGATTAAGTCGTATTTCATCCGCTTCTCTCTGCAATCGCGATAGTAGCAGGGTAAATAAGTGACCCGGAATATTCAACCTGGAAATAAGAAAGGCACCGGAAAGGTGCCTTTTGATGGTTGGATGTATCAGATTTAATGTCGCTGATACTCATTTACCTGGTAATCGCCGGATTCAATTTTAGCGATTCCTGCTTCTAATATCGAAATAAATTGCCTGGCAACATCAGTGGTTAACCAGAGCGTTTGACCAACTTCAGTCCCATCCGGGTCTGGACGATTCGGGGTCTGGTAGTGCAAACGCAGCATCAGCGCATCGTAGCTATCAACAGTGCTGATGTCCCATCCTACTAACGGATGAGTCTGAATGACTTCATTATTCTTTTCCATCATGCCCCCTAATTCGTGTTACTAGACAACGGTTTTCGAGGTTCAATGCGTTTTTTCTGAAGCAACTTCAGTATATCAATAAATAAGGGTATTCATTGAAAATTTAAAGAGGTAAGCACATAAAATTTTCGTTTTCAGCGTTATCTGACTAACAAACCGACATGTTATTCATTTTTTTTAAGCATGTTGCACAATTATTTTGGTGTTGTGGTTAAAAGATAGACAGGAATTTATTATTAAAATATCAGTTTGCCAGAAGGAATGAACGATTGATTAAAAGATGGTGTGTATAAAAAAGCCGGGGCGACCCGGCAAACAAACATCACTGCATATCATTATTTATTCATTGATGAACCAGTCATCCGCGCTTTCCCAGGTCTCCTGGAGGATCTCGCTGATGCGTTCTTTATCCTCTTTGGTGGCACCAATAACCGACAGATTGTTTGCGCCGGCATAACGGACGGTAACGTTACCTTCGTTATCCGGAAAATGGTGCTGAATACGGCGGGAGAGTTCACCTGCCAGCGCGTCAATTGCACCAGCAGGTAAAGGTGAAGTTTTGGCAATAGTGACTTCAATACGCATAGTAGCCCCCTGTGGAATATACTGTTTATTTATACAGTTATTCTCACCAGTTGGCTACACTTTTTTTAGCTTTTCACGGACCAGTGTACCGTTTCGCCACCCAGGAAAGGCACCAGCGTATCATCTTGCAGCGCAATGCTCTCCGGGACCTGGTGCTCCACGCGTTCCAGCTCAATAAAGGTGTCATTCACCGACAAACCGTAGAACTGTGGGCCATTGAGTGAGCAGAAGGCTTCAAAATGGTCCAGCGCATTCATCTCTTCAAACACGGTGGCATAACTGCCCAGTGCGGTCGGCGCATTAAAGCAGCCCGCACAGCCACAGCTTGACTCTTTGCGATGACGCGCATGCGGCGCTGAGTCGGTACCGAGGAAGGCGCGGTTAAACCCGCTGGCGACCAGCTCACGCAGCGCCTGTTGATGGACGTTACGTTTGAGGATCGGCAGGCAGTACAGATGAGGGCGAATCCCGCCGACCAGCATGTGGTTGCGGTTAAACATCAGGTGCTGCGGCGTAATGGTCGCCGCCAGAAGGTAATTGCCGTCGCGCACGTATTCGGCAGCATCTTTAGTCGTGATATGTTCGAACACCACTTTCAGCGCAGTTAAACGCTGACGCAGTGGTTCCATTACCGTCTCAATAAAGCGCGCCTCACGATCGAAAATATCGATATCCGCATGCGTCACTTCGCCGTGCACCAGCAGAGGCATACCCAATTTTTCCATCCGTTCCAGCACTGGCATGATGGCATCAATAGAGGTTACGCCATGCGTCGAGTTGGTGGTGGCATTGGCCGGATAGAGTTTTGCGGCGGTGAACACGCCTTCGTTAAATCCACGTTCCAGTTCATTGGGATCCAGCGTATCCGTTAAGTAGCAGGTCATTAATGGCGTGAAGTCGTGTCCGGCAGGTACCGCGTCAAGAATTCGCTGGCGGTAAGCGATAGCCGCGTCCACCGTGGTGACGGGCGGAGCCAGGTTCGGCATGACAATGGCGCGGCCATAAACTTCGCTGGTATAGGGCACGACAGTTTTTAACATGTCGCCATCGCGAAAGTGAAGATGCCAGTCGTCTGGGCGGCGGATCTTTAAAACCTGGGATGGTGCAGTCATCAATATGCTCCGGCTGAGGATAGTCTTTTTTGCCGGAAACAAAGGATAAGCGGAAACGTTTTCGTTTGCACGAAAAAAAAGGGCGCATCGGCGCCCTCTGTCATATTAGTCGGTGAACGGGATAATGATTTCTCCCGGTTTCACTTCAATGCCTTTCGCCAGTTTTTTCGCCAGCGCTTCCCCCTGGCTGCTGTCATCCCGCAGAATGTACGCCGGCTGCTGGTTGAAATAGTTGCGCAGCGACTGATTTAAATAAGGCATCAGCGTTTGCAGTACCGACTGCATTTTTTCCGGCGTGACGGTAGCGTCCACGACTTCCATTTCTTGCAGATAAATCGCGCCTTTTTCTTTATTGAAAACCGGTAAGGCTTTTAGCTTCAACTTCATGGTTGCTTTCTGACTGCCAAACAGGGAGTTCATGTCCAGATTGGCGTCTCCGGTCAGCGTCACTTTATTGGGTTCTTCACGGCCTATCTGGCTGGCGAGATTGTTCAGTACGATATGTGCTTCAGCGACGCCAGGCAAACCGATATCTTTTGAAAAGTTATTATTCTTCGCCAGGGCCTGATTAATCTCTTGCTCGCTAACCGTGTATTGCGTGAGTTGATTACAACCAACCAACAGGCCGCTGACAATTAGCGCAGCGGCAAAAAAAAACTTTTTCATGGGGTTCCTCAACATGATGCTTGTGGTGTAATCGTGACACAAAGCATCATCGAGCACCAGCGCTGCGGGTAACAGCAGAAAAAACTGAAAAATGCGCGTACACCAGATTGGCTATCAGGCGTTAGGCTCCAGCATACCACGCGTTGGGCGTTTGAGACTGAATTGCCAGCCCAGCGCCAGGAAAGTGATGAAGCCGATAATACCGAGCATCATCCAGGGCAGCTCCGGTTGTGCCAGGGCTTTACCCATGTCAAACAGCCAGCCGCCGCCGATATAACCAATGGCGCCGCCGATGGCGAGTCCCAGTCGACTGAAACCCATATAGCTTCCCCGGGCACGTGCATTCGCCAGCGAGGCGCTCAGGGTTTCACGCGCCGGTTCGGCGATGATTGAGCCAATATAGAACGTGCAAATCAGGGTGAACAGCTGCTGCAAATTCCCGACCAGGCCGATGGGCATCATGCTTAAAGACATCACCAGCAGACCGGCCATCAGGCGATGCTCAAGGCGAAAGCGTTTTTCACTCCAGCGGGCAATCGGGTAGAGCAACGTTAAAGAGAGGCACGCCTCGATGGCATACATCCATTTCACAGCGGCCGGTGAGCCAGCGATGTCGTTTACCATTATTGGCAGCATCAGCATCACTTGTACCGCCAGCATGTAATAGCCCGCCAGCGTCAGCACATAAGTGACAAAGCGCTTGTCATGCATCACATGGCTCATTCCTTCGCGCACCGGAATTTTCACCGTTGACAGTTTCCATGCCGGAAGTAGCCAGGCGTTAAACGCCGCGCACAGAACGAACAAAATTGCGCCGGTGGCACACACCAGACGGAAATCGTATTGCAATAACCAACTGCCGAGCAACGCGCCAACCACTGCCCCGGCGCTATCCTGCATCATCAGAATAGAGAAAAAACGCCCGCGCTTTTCCGGACGGATCAGTTTGACCACCAGCGCCGAGCGGGGAGGGTCGAACAACGTGCCGCCCAGCCCGGAAAGAAAGCAGGAAAACCATAGCAGCCACGGTTCATGGGCAATGCCCATGGTGGCGAATCCGGCAGCGCGCATCAGCATGCCGGTGACGATCATCGGTTTTGCCCCGAAACGGTCAGCAATAGCACCGCCGAAGATACCTAAACCTTGCTGGATAAATTGACGTAATCCAAGCGCGATACCGACCATCACGGCGGCCCAGCCCATTTGATCGACGAAACGAATTGAGATCAGCGGGAAAACGACGAAGAAACCCAGCACGACCAGCATGTTATCGATAAGAAGGAAGTATTTACCCAGGTTCCTTGCCTGCGAGACTTGCGACATTTCCCCTCCAGGGAAAAACTCGTCACTCTGGATAGAGTTTAAAAGATAAGCACCTCCTATTCTGCGGTGTCGTCAGCGCTTTTCCCACCCTTCGCGGGACAATATTTTTTTATCAAAAGTCCGTCTTGATAGAGAGTTTTCATCAAAATGTGTGAATAATTCAAAAAATGGCATTTTGCTCTTTTCACAGGGCGTATTTGCGCAGGTATAGTAATGCGAATAGCGTATTGAAGACGTTACGGGAAGGAGTAGGTATAGAATGTTTGGCTATCGCAGTAACGTGCCAAAAGTGCGCTTAACCACGGACCGCCTGGTCGTGCGTTTAGTGCATGAGCGTGATGCCTGGCGTCTGGCAGATTATTACGCAGAAAATCGTCATTTCTTAAAGCCCTGGGAGCCTATTCGCGATGAAAGCCACTGTTATCCATCAGGCTGGCAGGCGCGTCTGAGCATGATCTCTGAGTTTCATAAACAGGGCACCGCTTATTACTTTGCGCTGCTCGATCCGGAAGAAAAAGAGATTATTGGCGTCGCGAACTTCTCGAACGTCGTGCGGGGATCTTTCCACGCCTGTTATCTCGGTTACTCCATTGCACAGAAGTGGCAGGGGCAGGGGCTGATGTATGAAGCCTTAACCTCGGCCATCCGCTATATGCAGCGTACGCAGCATATTCACCGCATTATGGCTAACTACATGCCACATAATAAACGCAGCGGTGACCTGCTGGCGCGACTGGGTTTTGAAAAAGAAGGGTATGCAAAAGACTACCTGCTGATTGACGGGCAGTGGCGCGATCACGTGCTGACGGCGTTGACCACATCAGAATGGACCCCCGGCCGCTAAGTTTCAGATGCAGCCATGATTAATGGAGAAGACGATGAAATACGAATTAACCGCCACCGAAGCACGGGTGATTGGCTGTTTATTAGAAAAACAAGTGACTACGCCTGAACAGTATCCGCTCTCCGTTAACGGAGTCGTAACCGCCTGCAATCAAAAAACGAATCGTGAACCCGTGATGAACCTGTCGGAATCCGACGTGCAGGATCAGCTTGATAACCTGGTGAAACGGCATTTCCTGCGTACGGTGAGTGGCTTTGGTAATCGCGTCACCAAATATGAGCAGCGTTTCTGCAACTCTGAGTTTGGTAATCTTAAGCTCAGCACGGGGGAAGTCGCGCTCATTACCACGCTGTTGCTGCGCGGCGCTCAAACACCTGGTGAACTGCGTAGCCGCGCCTCCCGGATGTACGAATTCAGCGACATGGCCGAAGTAGAGTCGACACTGGAGAAACTGGCAACCCGGGAAGATGGTCCTTATGTCGTTCGCCTGGCGCGTGAGCCGGGCAAACGTGAAAGCCGTTATATGCACCTGTTTTGCGGTGACGTTGATGAAGCGATGGCCACGGCAGATGAACTTCCGGCAGCTTCGGGTGATCTACAGGCGCGCGTTGACGCGCTGGAAACAGACGTCGCGGAGCTTAAGCAGCGGCTTGATTCCTTGCTGGCGCACCTGGGAGACTAATGTGAATAAATTACGTATCGGCGTTGTCGGGCTCGGCGGGATTGCGCAAAAGGCCTGGCTGCCCGTGCTGGGCGCTAGTGCAGACTGGACGCTGGAAGGGGCATTTTCACCTTCGCGTGAAAAAGCGCAGCGTATCTGTCATACCTGGCGGATACCCTACGTTGATTCACTGGTTAATCTGGCGCAAACCTGCGATGCGGTTTTCGTCCATTCCAGTACCGCAACGCACTATGCGGTGGTCAGCGAACTGCTGAATGCCGGGGTTCACGTGTGCGTGGATAAACCGCTGGCGGAAAACCTGCGCGAGGCTGAACAATTGGTGGAGCTTGCCGAGCGGAAAAAGCTGACGCTGATGGTGGGGTTTAACCGTCGATTTGCGCCGCTGTATCAGGATCTCAAATCCCAGTTGGGCAATGCGGCGTCCGTACGCATGGATAAGCACCGGACGGACAGCGTCGGGCCGCACGATCTGCGCTTCACTCTGCTGGACGACTATCTGCACGTTGTCGATACCGCATTGTGGCTGGCGGGAGAGAAAGCGCAGTTAAATAACGGTACGCTGTTAACCAATGAATCCGGCGCGATGCTCTATGCGGAGCACCATTTTTCTGCCGGGCAAATGCAGATAACGACCAGTATGCATCGCCGCGCCGGTAGCCAGCGCGAGAGCGTGCAGGCGGTGACGGATGGTGGCCTGATTGACGTCACGGATATGCGGGAATGGCGGGAAGAACGCGGGCAAGGAGTGGTGCACAAGCCGGTAGCAGGCTGGCAAACTACCCTGGAACAGCGTGGTTTTGCCGGATGCGCACGTCATTTCATTGAGTGCGTGCAAAATCAGACGGTTCCCCAGACGGCAGGTGAGCAGGCGCTCCTGGCCCAGCGCGTTGTCGAAAAGCTGTGGCGGGAGGCGATGGCTGAATAACCCCCTGTAACATCTGGCGGTAGTAATTCATTGTAATCCAGGTACTATATGCCAACTCAAAAATAACACCTCTTTTCAACCATAGGCTTGTTTGTCGGCCTGATAAGACGCTACGGCGTCGCCATCAGGCACAGCAAAAGTGCCGGATGGCGGCGATCATGCCTTATCCGACCTACGGGCAGGTTTGTCGGGGTTTTGCCTCAGAGTCTGGAATACAACATAGATGAATTTATTAAAGTCGCTGGCAGCCGTCAGCTCGATGACGATGTTTTCACGTGTGCTGGGTTTTGCGCGTGATGCGATTGTCGCCAGAATCTTTGGCGCAGGGATGGCGACTGATGCCTTTTTTGTGGCGTTCAAACTTCCTAACCTGCTGCGCCGAATCTTTGCTGAGGGCGCTTTTTCGCAGGCGTTTGTGCCTATTCTTGCCGAATATAAAAGTAAGCAGGGGGAGGATGCGACCCGCGTCTTTGTCTCTTACGTTTCCGGGCTGTTGACTCTGGCGCTGGCCGTGGTGACGGTCGCCGGAATGCTGGCTGCCCCGTGGGTGATTTTAGTCACCGCGCCTGGGTTTGCCGACACAGCGGACAAATTTGCGCTGACCACTCAACTGCTACGGATCACCTTTCCGTATATTCTGCTGATCTCGCTGGCTTCGCTGGTGGGTGCGATCCTGAATACCTGGAATCGCTTTTCCATTCCGGCGTTTGCGCCGACCTTTCTGAATATCAGCATGATCGGTTTCGCGCTGTTTGCTGCGCCTTATTTTCACCCTCCGGTGCTGGCGCTGGCGTGGGCCGTTACCGTTGGCGGCGTGCTGCAGCTGATTTACCAGCTTCCGCACCTGAAGAAAATTGGCATGCTGGTGCTGCCGCGCGTGAACTTCCGTGATGCGGGGGCGATGCGCGTCGTCAAGCAAATGGGCCCGGCGATCCTTGGGGTATCTGTCAGCCAGATTTCACTGATCATCAATACGATTTTCGCTTCATTTCTGGCCTCTGGCTCAGTGTCATGGATGTATTATGCTGACCGTCTGATGGAGTTTCCGTCTGGCGTACTTGGCGTCGCGTTGGGGACTATCCTGCTGCCCTCGCTGTCCAAAAGTTTTTCCAGCGGTAATCATGATGAGTATTGCCGTCTGATGGACTGGGGCCTGCGTTTGTGTTTTCTGTTGGCATTACCGAGCGCCGTGGCGTTGGGGATTCTGGCCAAACCGCTGACGGTTTCTCTGTTCCAGTACGGTAAATTTACCGCCTTTGACGCCGCGATGACGCAGCGCGCGCTGGTGGCATACTCGGTAGGTTTGATTGGCTTGATCGTGGTGAAAGTGTTGGCCCCTGGTTTTTATTCGCGCCAGGATATTAAAACGCCAGTCAAGATTGCCATTGTCACGCTGATTATGACCCAGGTAATGAACCTGGCGTTTATTGGGCCGCTGAAACATGCTGGGCTGTCGCTGTCGATTGGTCTGGCGGCGTGTCTGAACGCTTCACTGCTGTACTGGCAACTGCGTAAACAGAAAATTTTTACCCCACAACCGGGTTGGGCCTGGTTCCTGGCGCGACTGGTGATTTCTGTGCTGGTGATGTCGGCGGCGCTGGTTGGGATGCTATACATCATGCCGGACTGGTCGCAGGGAACGATGTTATGGCGTCTGCTGCGTCTGATGGCCGTTGTGGTGGCAGGTATTGCTGCTTACTTCGCTGCGCTCGCGGTGCTGGGCTTTAAAGTGAAAGAGTTTGTGCGCCGGACGGCGTAACAGATTAATGCCGGATGGCGGCATGACGCCGTATCCGGCCTACAAAACGCGTAGGCCTGATAAGCAAAACGTTATCAGGCTAGCATCAGATAGAGAATTTTTTCCCGCCGCGGTGCGCAGCAGAGGTTTGACCGTTTGCGCCATACAGCGCCGGTTCCTGGTGCGGTTTCAGCACTTGAATCGCTTGTTGATTGCGCTCGATCTGCCCTTCCAGCAGCCAACCGTTGTGCTGGTTGAGTTCGCGTAGGTCCTGTGTTTTCCGGGTAATGGTCTGCCAACGCTCGGCAATTTCATCATTGGCGCTGCGCGTGGCGTCATGCTCCAGACGGCGCTGCTGCTCCAGATAATCAAGGGTTGCCAGCAAAGAGCTTTTTTCTTCTGTAATACGCTGTAGCTGGCTGCCGTTAATATATCCTGCGGAAAGCTGCTGCTGTTCAGCATCCATTACCGTTTTCAGGTCATTGAGGACGGTCGTCATCTGGTCAAGTATTTCTGACAAACGAGTCATACTTTATTTACTCTGTAAGTAGCTCTGCGCCTCGCGGATCAGCGAGTCGGCAATTTTTCCGGTGTCCATTTTCAGCTCGCCATTACGGATCGCGGTTTTCAGTGCTTCCACGCGTTCCATATTGATGTCATTGGTGCCGGGCTGCATCAGTTTGGCCTGGGCGTCGCTCAGCATGACGCTGGTGCTGGTGGTGGCGGTGGTTTTTTCCTTCCGCGTTTTTTGTACCGGCGCATCGCTGGTTTCACGTGGCTGAACGGTACTTACTGGCTTCAATGGTGAGGTACGATCAATGCTCATTTTGTTTATCCTCATCGAGGGGTTACGCTATAGCGGCCCGCTGTAATCATTGGTTGTTTATCTATCGGCACACGCTAAAAAATCTTTAACCTATTATAGGTTAATAAGAATATTCCCATCAGAATCGACGACACCGCTCACCACCTGGCCTGAAATC
Organism: Citrobacter sp. KTE151; assembly: GCF_000398845.1. Classification (NCBI taxonomy): domain Bacteria; kingdom Pseudomonadati; phylum Pseudomonadota; class Gammaproteobacteria; order Enterobacterales; family Enterobacteriaceae; genus Citrobacter; species Citrobacter sp. KTE151. The sequence goes on from NZ_KB976063.1 coordinate 1,008,982, forward strand.
ATCCGTACTCGGGCATTCTGGGCGACGGCGGCATTGTTCAGCGCTTTACCTTCGGCATTCACCCGAAAGCCATCTCCGTTGGCGATAACCAGGACGCGCTGACCGGCCTTGATTCGCCATGCCTGGCGCAACATGGAAAGCTGTATCGGCTGACCTGGCACCAGATCGCGCAAGCTTACGGCATCCTGCACCTGATTCATATCCAGCACGGCGCGCGGAGGGAGTTGGTCCAGTCGACCTCGTTTTAGCGTTACGCTGGCCGAAGTCAGGGCGCTACCCCGAGCGACGGGCGCGGCGGCAACAACGTAGTTTCCCGTGGCCTGCACGTTCACCTGCAGATAACGTTTCTCGTTGGCGCAGCGCGCCAGCACGTTCACGTTACCCCACAATTTTGCACTCCCGGACACGCTAAATGCTGGTTGTTCGCAGCTCGGCAATAAGTTTGGCGACGTACGGATAGTAACGACGACCTCATCGCTAAATCCGGCCAGACGCTGGGAAAACCATGCCGTCAGCTGTGAATTCAGGTCTTGCGCCAGCGTCATAGGACTGAACAGCAGTGCTGCCACGACGACTCCACGTTTAAACGTTTGCATCAAAACCTCGCGCTTTTTCAGGTAGTGACAGGATTCTACCTGTGTGACGCAGTCATCAACGCAACAAATAGCGACGCATTTTGCGTTTATTCCGGCGATAACGCGCGCGTAATGGGATTTAAGCTGTCGGCTGAATTTTGTCATTTGCGGAGGAGATATGCTCGATAAGCTCGACGCCGCCTTACGTTTTCAACAGGAAGCGCTGAATTTGCGCGCCCAACGCCAGGAAGTATTGGCGGCCAACATAGCCAATGCCGACACGCCGGGGTATCAGGCGCGCGACCTGGATTTCGCCAGTGAATTAAAAAAAGTCATGGTGCGAGGACGGGAAGAAACCGGCGGTGTCTCGTTGACGCTGACCTCTGCACAACACATTCCGGCCCAGACCGTTTCCGCTCCTTCTACGGAACTGCTCTACCGCATTCCTGATCAGCCATCTCTCGATGGCAACACGGTAGATATGGACCGGGAGCGTACGCAATTTGCAGACAACAGCCTCAAGTATCAAATGGGGCTGACCGCGTTGGGTGGACAAATTAAAGGCATGATGAACGTGCTGCAAGGAGGGAACTAATTCGTGGCGCTGTTAAATATTTTTGATATCGCAGGCTCTGCGCTGACGGCTCAGTCTAAGCGCCTGAACGTGGCGGCCAGCAACATGGCGAATGCGGATAGCGTCACCGGACCTGACGGTCAGCCCTATCGCGCGAAGCAGGTTGTTTTTCAGGTTGATGCCGCGCCAGGTGCGGCAACCGGTGGCGTAAAAGTCGCTGACGTCATTGAAAGCCAGGCGCCGGATAAGCTGGTTTATGAACCCGGTAATCCGCTGGCCGATGCGAACGGTTACGTAAAAATGCCGAATGTGGACGTCGTCGGCGAAATGGTCAACACCATGTCAGCCTCACGTAGCTACCAGGCAAACGTTGAAGTGCTCAATACGGTGAAAAGCTTGATGCTCAAAACGCTGACGCTAGGCCAGTAAAAGGAGGCGCACATGTCTATTGCTGTAAAAATGAATGACCCGAGCACGACGGGTGTGAATGACGCAACGGGGAAGAGTTCGCTGACGGGCAGCAACGCCGCGGACCTGCAAAGCAGCTTCCTTACGCTGCTGGTGGCACAGCTGAAAAACCAGGATCCAACCAACCCGCTGCAAAACAACGAACTGACCACCCAGTTGGCGCAAATCAGTACCGTGAGCGGAATTGAGAAACTGAACACCACGTTGGGATCGATCTCCGGGCAGATCGACAACAGTCAGTCGCTGCAGGCCAGTACGCTGATTGGCCACGGTGTCATGATCCCAGGCACCACCATCCTGACCGGTAAAGGTACGGAAGAGGGCGCAAAAACCACCACCACGCCGTTTGGCGTTGAACTGCAGCAACCGGCAGACAAGGTTACCGCAACCATTACCGATAAAGACGGCAAGGTAGTACGCACCATTGATATTGGTGGGTTGAAAGCGGGCGTTCATACCTTTACCTGGGACGGCACCATGACCGATGGCACGGATGCGCCAAGCGGTTCTTACAACGTGTCAATTGCTGCCAGTAATGGCGGAACACAACTGGTGGCTCAGCCGCTTCAGTTTGCGCTGGTGCAGGGCGTTATTCGCAGTAACGGCGGTAATACGCTGGATCTGGGCACCTATGGAACCACCACCCTCGACGAAGTACGGCAGATCATTTAAGCCTTCACACTTATCAGGAGTAAGTCATGGCCTTTTCACAAGCGGTCAGCGGTCTGAACGCTGCAGCGACCAACCTCGATGTCATTGGTAACAACATCGCCAACTCCGCCACCTACGGTTTTAAATCCGGTACGGCCTCTTTTGCCGATATGTTCGCCGGTTCTAAAGTGGGTCTGGGCGTTAAAGTTGCGGGCATTACCCAGGACTTTACCGACGGTACCACGACCAACACCGGTCGCGGGCTGGATGTCGCTATCAGCCAGAACGGTTTTTTCCGCATGGTAGACAGCAACGGTTCCGTTTTCTACAGCCGTAACGGTCAGTTCAAGCTCGATGAAAACCGCAATATCGTCAACATGCAGGGGCTACAGCTGACGGGCTATCCGGCTACCGGTACACCGCCAACGATACAGCAAGGTGCTAACCCGGCGCCGATCACTATCCCGAATACGCTGATGGCGGCTAAAACCACCACGACTGCGTCAATGCAGATCAACCTGAACTCCACTGACAAGGTGCCAACGAAGACCCCGTTTAATCCCAGCGATGCGGATTCCTACAACAAGAAAGGCACCGTTACCGTTTTCGATAGCCAGGGTAACGCCCATGACATGAATATTTTTTATGTCAAAAATGCGCAGAGCAACACCTGGGAAGTTCACACACAGGATGCTTCAACCGGAGCCGCTGCAAAATCAGCAGGGTTTATGCGCTTTAATGAAAATGGTGTGTTCTTAGGGATTAGCGCCACAGCCGCCGAGGCGGTACCAACGCCTCCTACCGTCTGGCCAAAGGAAATCAATATCACAACCGGGCAGATTAACGGTGCTGATGCGGCAAATTTCTCTCTGAGCTTCCTCAATTCCATGCAGCAGAACACTGGCGCCAACAACATCGTTGCCACGAATCAGAATGGCTATAAGCCGGGCGACCTGGTGAGCTACCAGATTAACAATGACGGTACTGTGGTCGGTAACTACTCCAACGAACAGCAACAGGTTCTGGGGCAGATCGTGCTGGCAAACTTTGCCAACAACGAAGGTCTGGCTTCTCAGGGTGACAACGTCTGGGCAGCTACTCAGTCTTCCGGCGTGGCGCTGCTGGGTACCGCAGGCGAGGGTAACTTCGGCAAGCTGACCAACGGCGCTCTGGAAGCATCAAACGTGGATTTGAGTAAAGAACTGGTGAATATGATCGTCGCCCAGCGTAACTATCAGTCGAACGCGCAGACCATCAAAACCCAGGACCAGATCCTCAACACGCTGGTCAACCTGCGCTAAGCGCCTGACGGGATGGCTTAATGGATCACGCAATTTATACCGCCATGGGCGCGGCCAGTCAGACGCTGAATCAACAAGCGGTGACGGCCAGCAACCTGGCAAACGCCTCAACGCCGGGTTTTCGTGCGCAACTCAATGCGCTGCGCGCGGTTCCCGTTGAAGGATTGTCTTTACCGACGCGTACGCTGGTGGTGGCCTCCACGCCGGGGGCCGATATGACGCCGGGTCAGATGGACTATACCTCACGTCCGCTGGACGTGGCGCTGCAACAGGATGGCTGGTTGGCTGTGCAGACCGCGGGCGGTAGCGAAGGATATACCCGAAATGGCGCCATTCAGGTAAGCCCTACGGGGGAACTGACCATTCAGGGACACCCGGTGATTGGCGAAGCCGGACCAATAGCCGTACCGGAAGGTTCAGAAGTCACCATTGCGGCAGACGGCACGATCTCGGCGCTCAACCCTGGCGATCCGGCTAACACCGTTGCGCCAGTTGGGCGACTGAAACTGGTGAAGGCCACGGGGAGTGAAGTGCAACGTGGCGATGACGGTATGTTCCGTCTGACTCAGGCCGCGCAGGCTACCCGTGGCGCTACGTTACAGGCCGACCCCAGCATTCGCGTTATGTCGGGTGTGCTGGAAGGCAGTAACGTTAAGCCGGTAGCCGCGATGAGTGACATGATCGCCAACGCCCGTCGTTTCGAAATGCAAATGAAGATTATCAGTAGCGTGGATGATAACGCGGGTCGCGCCAACCAACTGCTGTCGATGAGTTAATACAGGACATTTTATGATCAGTTCATTGTGGATCGCCAAAACCGGCCTGGATGCGCAGCAAACCAACATGGATGTGATTGCCAACAACCTGGCAAACGTCAGTACCAACGGATTTAAGCGTCAACGTGCCGTGTTTGAAGATCTGTTGTACCAGACGATTCGCCAGCCTGGCGCACAGTCTTCTGAACAAACCACACTGCCGTCTGGTTTGCAGATTGGTACCGGTGTGCGCCCGGTCGCGACCGAGCGTTTACACAGCCAGGGGAACCTGTCGCAGACCAACAACAGTAAAGATGTGGCGATTAAAGGGCAGGGCTTTTTCCAGGTCATGCTGCCTGATGGCACGTCCGCCTACACCCGTGACGGTTCTTTCCAGGTGGATCAGAACGGTCAACTGGTGACTGCGGGTGGTTTTCAGGTTCAGCCAGCTATCACCATCCCGGCTAACTCGCTCAGTATCACCATTGGACGCGACGGTATCGTCAGCGTAACCCAGCAGGGCCAGGCAGCACCGGTTCAGGTAGGGCAGCTTAACCTGACTACTTTTATGAACGATACCGGTCTGGAAAGCATTGGTGAGAATCTGTACACCGAAACGCAGTCATCCGGTGCGCCGAATGAGAGCACTCCGGGGCTGAACGGCGCGGGTCTGCTGTACCAGGGTTATGTTGAAACCTCTAACGTCAACGTGGCGGAAGAGCTGGTAAACATGATCCAGGTTCAGCGCGCTTACGAAATCAACAGTAAAGCGGTATCGACCACCGATCAGATGCTGCAAAAACTGACGCAACTCTAAAGTGTGGCCCGGTGGGGTGAAAGCCTCACCGGCACACTGATTTTGAAGATGACCGCAATGCGAAAATACGCGCTTCACCCATACCCAATTTTAGCCCTGTTGGTGGTTTCATTGACAGGATGCGCCTGGATCCCGGCCACGCCCCTCGTGCAGGGCGCAACGTCTGCCCAGCCTGTTCCTGGCCCGACGCCGGTGGCGAATGGATCAATCTTCCAGTCGGCCCAACCGATTAACTACGGTTATCAGCCGCTATTCGAAGACCGCCGTCCGCGCAATATTGGCGATACGTTGACCATCGTATTGCAGGAAAACGTCAGCGCGAGCAAAAGTTCTTCGGCTAATGCCAGCCGCGACGGCAAAACCAACTTTGGCTTTGATACCGTACCGCGTTATTTGCAAGGACTGTTTGGCAACGAGCGTGCTGACGTAGAAGCTTCAGGCGGTAACACCTTTAACGGTAAAGGCGGCGCGAACGCCAGCAATACCTTCAGCGGTACGCTGACCGTAACGGTCGATCAGGTACTGGTGAATGGTAACTTACATGTTGTGGGTGAAAAACAGATCGCCATTAATCAGGGCACTGAATTCATTCGCTTCTCCGGGGTCGTTAACCCGCGCACCATCAGTGGCAGCAACTCCGTACCGTCAACTCAGGTTGCGGACGCACGTATTGAGTATGTCGGCAACGGCTACATCAATGAAGCGCAGAATATGGGCTGGTTGCAGCGTTTCTTCCTTAACTTGTCGCCGATGTAAGCGAGGTACCCAGTGTTTAAATCTTTAGTTGGAATGGTACTGGTGCTGATAACCACCTTTGCGCATGCCGACCGTATTCGTGACCTGACCAGCGTTCAGGGCGTGCGGGAAAACTCGTTGATCGGTTATGGGCTGGTGGTCGGTTTGGATGGCACGGGTGACCAGACCACCCAGACGCCGTTTACTACGCAAACGCTCAACAACATGCTTTCGCAGTTGGGAATTACCGTGCCAACCGGCACCAATATGCAACTGAAAAACGTGGCGGCGGTGATGGTGACCGCGCAATTCCCGGCCTTTGGTCGTCAGGGGCAAACCATTGACGTGGTGGTCTCTTCCATGGGGAACGCCAAAAGCCTGCGCGGCGGAACGTTGCTGATGACCCCGCTGAAAGGGGTCGATAGCCAGGTATATGCGCTGGCGCAGGGGAATATTCTGGTAGGCGGTGCAGGCGCGGCTGCGGGTGGCAGCAGCGTGCAGGTAAACCAGCTCAATGGCGGACGTATTACCAACGGCGCGACCATCGAACGTGAATTACCCAGCCAGTTCGGTGGCGGTAACACCATTAATCTGCAGCTCAATAATGAAGATTTCACTATGGCGCAGCAGATAACCGACACCATTAACCGTTCGCGCGGCTTTGGTAGCGCCACTGCGCTGGACGCCCGGACGATTCAGGTACGCGTGCCAAGCGGCAACAGTTCGCAGGTGCGTTTCCTTGCTGACATCCAGAATATGGAGGTGAACGTCACGCCGCAGGATGCGAAAGTGATTATCAACTCGCGCACCGGATCCGTCGTTATGAACCGTGAAGTCACGCTGGATAGCTGTGCCGTCGCGCAAGGCAACTTGTCGATTACGGTAAACCGCCAGGCGAACGTCAGCCAGCCGGATACACCGTTTGGCGGTGGACAGACCGTGGTGACACCTCAAACCCAGATCGATCTGCGCCAGAGCGGCGGTTCGCTGCAAAGCGTGCGTTCCAGCGCCAACCTGAACAATGTTGTGCGTGCGCTTAATGCGCTAGGGGCAACGCCGATGGATCTGATGTCCATTCTGCAATCGATGCAGAGCGCGGGATGCTTACGCGCCAAACTGGAAATCATCTAATGATTGGTGACAGCAAACTGCTGACCAGTGCCGCCTGGGATGCGCAATCACTGAACGAACTGAAAGCGAAAGCGGGTCAGGACCCGGCGGCGAATATCCGCCCGGTTGCCCGTCAGGTTGAAGGGATGTTCGTACAAATGATGCTGAAAAGCATGCGTGAAGCGCTGCCGAAAGATGGCGTTTTTAGCAGTGATTCGACACGTTTGTATACCAGCATGTATGACCAACAAATTGCGCAGCAGATGACCGCAGGTAAAGGTCTGGGACTGGCTGAAATGATGGTTAAGCAGATGACTGAAGGGCAGGCGCAACCCGCAGACGATGCGCCGCAGGTGCCAATGAAGTTCTCCCTGGAAACGGTGACCAGCTATCAAAACCAGGCGCTGACGCAACTGGTCCGTAAAGCCATTCCCCGCGCGACGGAAAGCAATGATGAGCCGCTGTCAGGTGACAGCAAAGACTTCCTCGCCCAGCTATCGCTGCCGGCTAAGCTGGCAAGTCAGCAAAGCGGGGTTCCGCATCATCTGATTCTGGCGCAGGCGGCGCTGGAGTCCGGATGGGGCCAGCGACAAATCCGCCGTGAGAACGGTGAACCGAGCTTTAACATTTTTGGCGTGAAGGCTTCGGGAAGCTGGAAAGGCCCAACCACCGAAATCACCACCACCGAATATGAAAACGGCGAGGCGAAAAAGGTGAAAGCCCGATTCCGCGTCTATAGCTCTTATCTTGAGGCACTGTCGGATTATGTCGGTCTGATATCGCGTAACCCGCGCTATGCGGCGGTAACCGCCGCTGCTACCGCCGAGCAGGGGGCACAGGCTTTGCAGAATGCCGGTTACGCGACTGACCCTAACTATGCGCGTAAATTAACCAGCATGATCCAGCAGTTGAAATCGATGAGCGAAAAAGTGAGCAAAACCTACAGTACGAATATCGATAATCTCTTTTAAATAGCTCAAGTCTACCAACCTGCTGCCGATAATAACGAGTATTGAAGGATTACAAGGAACCTCCATGTCCAGCTTGATTAATAACGCGATGAGTGGACTCGCCGCAGCGCAGGCCGCGTTGAATTCTGCCAGTAATAACATCTCCAGCTATAACGTTGCCGGATACACCCGTCAAACGACAATTATGGCACAAGCGAACAGCACGCTGGGTGCGGGGGGCTGGGTTGGCAATGGCGTCTATGTTTCTGGCGTACAGCGCGAGTATGACTCCTTTATCACGAATCAGTTACGTGCCGCGCAGAACCAAAGCAGCGGCCTGACAACGCGCTATGAACAAATGTCGAAAATCGACAATCTGCTCTCCAGCAAAACCAGTTCCATTTCGACCTCAATGCAGGACTTTTTTACCAGCCTGCAAACCCTTGTCAGTAACGCGGAAGACCCGGCGGCGCGCCAGGCGCTGATCGGTAAAGCTGATGGTTTAGTCAACCAGTTCAGAACAACCGACCAGTATCTGCGCGATCAAGACAAGCAGGTTAATACTGCGATCAAGGCTAGCGTTGACCAGATCAACAACTATTCAAAACAGATTGCCAGCCTCAACGATCAGATTTCCCGTCTGACCGGCGTCGGCGCGGGCGCATCGCCTAACGATTTACTCGACCAGCGCGACCAACTGGTCAGTGAACTGAACCAGATTGTTGGTGTTGAAGTCAGCGTTCAGGACGGCGGGACTTACAACATTACCATGGCGAACGGCTATTCACTGGTGCAGGGCAGCAATGCACGCCAGCTGGCGGCTGTGCCCTCCAGTGACGATCCCAATCGAACCACAGTGGCCTACGTCGACGGGGTTGCCGGCGAGGTTGAAATTCCCGAAAAACTGTTGAATACCGGTTCACTGGGCGGGCTGTTGACCTTCCGTTCTCAAGAGCTTGACCAGACGCGTAATACGCTGGGCCAACTGGCGTTGGCGTTTGCCGATGCGTTTAACACCCAGCATAAAGAGGGTTTTGACGCGAACGGCGATCAGGGTAAGGATTTCTTTGCTATCGGTAGCCCGGCAGTATTCAACAACGCTAAAAATACAGGAACAGGATCGTTAAGCGCGAAGATTACCGACAGCTCTGCTGTACAGGCGACCGATTATAAAATCGTTTATGACGGGACGGACTGGCAGGTAACTCGCCTGGCGGATAATACCAGCTTCAAAGCTACCGTTACCGGTGGGAAGATGTCCTTTGACGGGATGGAAATCACCGTAAATACTGGCGCAAAAGCAAATGACAGCTTCACAGTGAAACCTGTCAGTAACGCCGTTGTTGATATGAAAGTCATGGTGACCGATGAGTCGAAAATCGCCATGGCCCAGGTCTCAAAAAATGATCCGGACCCGGATATTGATAAGGGAAAAAGCGATAACCGTAACGGTCAGAAACTGCTGGATCTGCAGACCAAAGCTACCGTGGGTAATAAGACCTTCAACGATGCATATGCCACGCTGGTAAGCGATGTCGGGAACAAAACCGCGACGCTGAAAACCAGCGCCATTACCCAGAACAACGTGGTAACGCAGCTTTATAAGCAGCAGCAGTCTATTTCTGGCGTCAACCTCGACGAAGAATACGGTAACTTACAGCGCTATCAACAGTATTACCTGGCTAACGCGCAAGTGCTGCAAACCGCAAATGCGCTGTTTGATGCACTGATTAATATTCGCTAAGGGAGAGGGACACAATGCGTATCAGCACCCAGATGATGTACCAGCAGAATATGCGTGGCATCACTAACTCTCAGGCTGAATGGATGAAGTTCGGCGAGCAGATGTCAACGGGCAAACGTGTGATTAACCCATCTGACGATCCGATCGCCGCCTCGCAGGCCGTGGTGCTTTCTCAAGCACAGGCGCAGAACAGCCAATATACGCTGGCACGTTCATTTGCGACGCAAAAAGTGTCGCTGGAAGAGAACGTACTGAGTCAGGTAACGACGGCAATTCAGACCGCGCAGGAAAAAATTGTCTATGCCGCGAACGGTACGTTAAGCGATGACGACCGTGCATCGCTGGCCACCGATCTGCAGGGGATCCGCGATCAACTGATGAACCTGGCGAACAGCACCGACGGTAATGGGCGCTATATTTTTGGCGGATATAAAACAGAATCTGCACCATTTGCTCAGGCAGATGGCGCTTACAGCGGCGGTACAACAAATGTGACCCAGCAGGTCGATGCCTCCCGTACCATGGTGATTGGTCATACTGGCGATAAAGTATTTGTTAATCTGACCAGCAATGCCGTACCGGAACCAGGCGGCGGTACTCAGGAAAAGAACCTGTTCAAAATGCTGGATACCGCTATTGATGCGCTCAAAACCCCGATTGAGGGCAATGACGCGGCAAAAGCTACCGCCTCTGCAGCCATTGATAAAACCAGTCGTGGCCTGAAAAATTCATTGAATAACGTGCTTTCTGTTCGTGCAGAATTAGGGACTCAGCTCAGCGAGTTAAGTTCACTGGATTCACTGGGCGCCGATCGCGCATTGGGCCAGACTCAGCAGATGAGCAATCTGGTGGATGTTGACTGGAACGCAGCGATTTCGTCCTACGTGATGCAGCAGGCCGCACTGCAGGCATCGTACAAAACGTTTACGGATATGCAGGGAATGTCGCTATTTCAACTGAACCGGTAACACCTTTTTGAACATATCATGAAACTGGATATGTTTGTCTGCCCGCTCCTTTAACACCCCGGAGCGGGCATTTTTTTAGGCCACTGTTATTTTCTCAGCGACAGATTACCCGTTAATCTTATTACCCGCGCAATCGCACCGCTAAAGATTGCCAGCGTAACCACGCCTTCTCAGTTTGCGAGTGCGTAGAGCAGAGATAAAAAAAGCCGACCCGAAGGTCGGCTTTGATGTTGATTATGACTTACTCAACGGGTTGCGGACGCGTTGCTGGCGCAGTCGCCTGGTGCGTGGCGCTGTGTCCACCTGCGGCACCTTTACCTTCAAAGGTGAATTCCGGGCGTTGCCAGTCACTATGACGCGGCGCTTCAGGCACATACTCTGGTGCAGGAGCACGGGTCATCGGGGCGGCCGCGTGGCTGTGAAGATGTTCTGCGTCAACGCGGGTTGCGACAACTTCAGACTTAACGACTGCGTCTTCGACGACCGGTGCGGCAACAACCTCTTGCGGCGCGGCAACTTCTTCAACCACTGGCGCTGTTTCCACAACCTCGGCAATCTCTTCAGCCACTTCAGGCTGAGAAATAACAACCTCCGCAGATTCTTCGACAACCGGCGCAGCCACAATTTCAGCGACAGGTTCGGCTTTCGCCGCGGTATCCTCAGCAACAGGCGCGTCAGATTCAGCGATAATTTGCGGTTGTTCCTCGACCGGAGTAGCGATGACTTCCGGATGGGTGGTTTCAACGACGGTAGCCTGAGGTTCAGCAATGTCCACCTCTGGCTGTACGGTTTCAACCGACGCAGGGGCGTTCACAATATGCTCAACGACAGCTGCAGCAACCTGAGGCTCTACGGCGACTGGCATTTCCTGCTCGCGCTGCTCTGCAACCTGCTGATCCTGAGGACGAGCAACAGGGTAGCGGATCCAGACTTTACCGGACGCTAATTCTGGAGATGCGCAGGCAACCGTTAACGGCATCGGCGACTGAACCGGGTAACGCTCGTCACGATAGCGACGACGGCGTTGTCCACTGACGCGCAGATGGCGAGGTGAGCGACGGGAACGACGCGGCATACCATTGGAGTCACGCGCTTCGCTGTTGTCTTCCTGCTCAGTCGCAACGACGGCAGGCAGATCAACTTTCGCCAGTTCAGTACGCTGTGCCGGTACGGGCTGTTCAGTTGGCTGAGCGACAGCCGTTTCAGCGACCACCTCGACAGTAGCAACTTCAGCTTCAACAGCCGTGCTGTCTGTGTAACGAACTTTCTGAGTCAGCTGACGCTGTTTACGGCGAGTCTGAGGCTGACGAACACGCTCCTCCTGCTCGGTATCCTGCACAGGTTGTTCTGCCAGGTTCAGCTCTTTAACTTCCTGTTGCGCCTGACGCTTATCATCGTTGCGACGGCGGTTGCGCTCGCGACGCGGAGCCTGCTGGTCATCACCGGATTTCGCTTTGTCGGCGACGTCAGTAGACTGCTGGCGGCTATCACGCGCTTCCGCATTTTGCTGCTGCGACTGACGGCGGTTACGGCGGTTGTCTTCACGGTTTTCGCCGCTTTCTGAACGCTCGTTACGGTTATCACGCTCGCCACGGTTGTCGCGATTATCACGACGATCGTTACGGTCGCGACGATTGTTCTGACGCGGTTTACGACGATCCTGCTGGCGATCGGTTTTCTCTTCAGCTTTCGGCGCAGGTTGTTCAACCGGTTTCACTTCTTCGCTACCGCTGAAGATGGACTTCAGTGCGCCGAAGAAACGGCTAATCAAACCTGGCTGCGCGGCGACGGCCGCGGTCGCTGCTGCGGCTTTAGGCGCGGCGGCCTTCGCAGTAGGTTCCTGCAAAGCAGGGGCTGGCGGCACCTCTGGCATAGCAAAGGTGGCCAATGCCGGCTGCTCTGGCTGTTTACGCTCGACGAACTCTTCTTCCGTCGGCAATGCCATCGCTTCTTCATGCAGTTTCGGCAGCAGGTAGCTCAGGGTTGGTGTTTCTTCCCCTTTGCGTACGCGCAGCACGGAGTAATGCGGGGTTTCCATCTGATCGTTTGGCACAATCACACAGCGCACGCCATTCTGACGCGTCTCGATGGCATTTACCGCGGTACGTTTTTCGTTGAGCAGGTAGGATGCGATCGGCACTGGAACAATAGCGTGAACTTCCTGCGTATTTTCTTTCAGCGCTTCTTCTTCGATCAGACGCAGAATAGACAGCGACAGTGATTCGTTATCACGTACGGTACCCGTGCCGGAGCAGCGTGGGCATACGTGATGGCTGGATTCACCCAGCGACGGGCTCAGACGCTGGCGGGACATCTCCAGCAGGCCGAAGCGAGAAATATGGCTGATCTGAATACGCGCTCTGTCCTGGCGCACGGCTTCACGCAGACGGTTTTCAACCGCACGCTGGTGACGAACCGGCGTCATATCAATGAAGTCGATTACAATCAGGCCGCCGAGGTCGCGCAGACGCAGCTGACGAGCAATTTCATCGGCTGCTTCAAGGTTGGTGTTGAACGCAGTTTCTTCGATGTCGCCGCCGCGGGTCGCGCGTGCGGAGTTGATATCGATAGCGGTCAGCGCTTCTGTGCTGTCGATAACGATTGAGCCGCCGGACGGCAGACGCACTTCGCGCTGGAACGCGGACTCAATCTGAGATTCGATTTGATAGTGGCTGAACAGCGGGATTTCACCGGTGTACAGTTTGATTTTGCTGCTGAAATCCGGACGACCCAGCGCGGCGATGTGCTGACGCGCCATCTCCATAACTTTCGGGTTGTCGATGAGGATTTCGCCGATGTCCTGACGTAAATAGTCACGGAATGCGCGAACGATAACGTTGCTTTCCTGATGGATCAGGAACGGAGCAGGGCGGCTGTCAGCGGCTTTTTGAATCGCTTCCCAGTGCTTCAGGCGGAAACTCAGGTCCCACTGCAGTGCTTCGGCAGATTTGCCGACACCTGCGGTACGCACGATAAGCCCCATGCCGTCAGGCAGTTCCAGGCTTGCCAGCGCTTCTTTTAATTCAGTACGGTCGTCGCCTTCAATGCGACGGGAGATGCCGCCCGCGCGCGGGTTGTTCGGCATCAGAACGAGATAACTACCTGCCAGGCTGATAAAGGTGGTCAGCGCAGCGCCTTTATTGCCGCGTTCTTCTTTATCGATCTGAACAATGACTTCCTGACCTTCGCGCAACACGTCTTTAATGTTGGGACGACCATGGGAGTTGTAGCTAGCGGGGAAGTATTCGCGGGCAATTTCTTTTAACGGGAGGAAACCGTGACGTTCAGCGCCGTAATCAACAAAAGCAGCTTCCAGACTCGGTTCAATACGGGTAATTTTGCCTTTATAGATGTTGGCTTTTTTCTGTTCGTGTCCAGGACTTTCGATATCCAGATCGTACAGACGCTGCCCATCTACAAGGGCGACACGCAACTCTTCCTGCTGAGTCGCGTTAATTAACATTCTTTTCATCGTAACTTACTCATTATTCTTACATTGACGACTAAGCTGCGGGCAGAGTAATGCCTTTCCGGGTGTGAACCGATGGCCTCGTGTCTATTCGCGTCGCCAACCTCACGGTTATCGTCAGCTCAAAGAGGCGCAGAGTGTCGGTTGCCTGTATTTCATACGGAAACACAGCGCAATTATCAGGGGAACAGTCTGGGTGTTACTCTCCAGAGAAGCTTCCATCGTGCTTATCGTCTTTCACGCTGTGGGTGCGTTGGCTTCATCTTCTTACCCCAACCACTTACAGGAGTAAGCACCTGGGGTTCCCAGACTTGCCGCCTTCCTACAACGCGAAATCTATAGAGCACTTACCGGTAAGGACTGCAACCCGCAGCCCGCTAACTGCCTGAAAGATCAATACGTCTTACGCCATTGCTGCGTTGATGATCGGTCGGGCAAAATTGGGTCATTCCGGAAAAGGTCTTGTTTTAACAAGATTCAACACGGAAACAACCTCATTATTCCACTGCTAACCTTGTTATAGCAAGATGACTTTTGCCATTTATCACCCGGTTACTCACAGTTTTTTCACTTCCGCGTAGTGATTGCTTTAATAACCACCAAATCGGCTATGTCAAACTTAAGTAATAAGGTATAGCAGTTAATATAAGCATAGAAAAATGTGTGGCGCGAATCTTGATGGCTATTTAAAATCGGCCCCCATGAAAACAGAGACTCCAGCCGTAAAAACAGTTGCCATTACTGCCGACGAAGCAGGGCAACGCATCGACAACTTTTTGCGCACCCAGCTCAAGGGCGTGCCGAAAAGTATGATTTATCGCATTTTGCGTAAAGGCGAAGTGCGGGTGAACAAAAAACGCATTAAACCCGAGTACAAACTCGAAGACGGGGACATTGTGCGTATTCCACCTGTACGTGTCGCTGAACGTGAAGAAGAGGCCATTTCACCGAATTTGCAAAAGGTCGCGGCGCTGACCGATGTCATTTTATATGAAGATGACCACATTCTGGTGCTTAACAAGCCTTCAGGTACGGCCGTGCATGGTGGAAGCGGGTTAAGCTTTGGCGTCATTGAAGGCTTACGTGCGCTGCGCCCGGAAGCGCGTTTCCTTGAGCTGGTGCATCGCCTCGACCGGGATACCTCCGGCGTGCTGCTGGTGGCCAAAAAACGATCTGCCTTGCGTTCGTTGCATGAACAACTGCGTGAAAAAGGCATGCAGAAAGACTACCTCGCGTTGGTACGCGGCCAGTGGCAGTCCCATGTCAAAACCGTGCAGGCCCCGCTGTTAAAGAACATTCTGCAAAGCGGCGAGCGTATCGTGCGGGTGAATCAGGAAGGCAAACCATCGGAAACACGCTTTAAAGTGGAAGAGCGTTACGCGTTTGCTACGCTTGTGCGCTGCAGTCCCGTGACCGGACGCACGCACCAGATTCGCGTGCATACGCAATATGCCGGACATCCGATTGCCTTTGACGACCGTTATGGCGATCGTGAGTTCGATAAGCAACTGGCGGATACCGGGCTGAGCAGGCTCTTTTTGCACGCCGCAGCGTTGAAATTTACTCATCCTGGGACGGGTGAAGTAATGCGTATTGAAGCGCCAATGGATAAGCAGTTGAAGCGCTGCCTCGAGGTGTTACGCAGTAAAGGCTGATGCGCATTGATATTATCGCGCATTACCTGTAGGCCTGAAGGCGCTGTGCCTATCAGGCCTACAGGATTAGGCCTGTACAACCGTCAACCCGTCAGGCTTTTAGCGGGTTCATATCTTCTCGTCGCAGCATTTGACACAGTGCGATTAGCGGCAAACCGATTAAGGTATTTGGGTCACGACCTTCCAGGCGCTCAAAAAGTGCAATGCCCAATCCTTCGCTTTTAAAACTACCGGCACAATGCAGCGGGCGCTCTTTGCGCACGTAATCTTCAATTTCCGTTTCGCTTAAGTGACGAAAATGCACGTCGAACGGTTCAACTTCAGTTTGTAAATGTCCGGTCGCAGAATTATACAGCGCCAGTCCGGTATAAAACGTCACTATATTGCCACGGGCTTTGAGTAACTGCTGGCGTGCATTTTCTTCTGTTAACGGTTTGCCGGTTATTTCACCATCGAGAACACAAATTTGATCGGAACCAATAATAAGGTGCGATGGATAACGGTGGGCGAGAGATTGCGCTTTTTTCTGCGCCAGTCGCAAGACTAAATGCCGGGGGGCTTCGCCCGGTAACGGCGTTTCATCAACCTCTGGTGCTGCGCATTCGAACGGGATTGCCAGTTTTTCTAGTAAAGCGCGACGCCAGGGAGAGGTAGAAGCAAGAATAAGTTGAGGCATATTTTTTCCCTCGCATATAGCGTATTGATGAGAGCCATTTTAAACTATGGACTTCGTCCTACAAGCTGGCTGTAATGGCTTGTGTTGAGCGATTTTAAGTCGATGACCCGCAATGTGTGCGAATTATTGGCAAAAGGCAACCACAGGCTGCCTTTTTCTTTGACTATATGACGTTACAAAGTTAATATGCGCGCCCTATGCAAAAGGTAAAATTACCCCTGACTCTTGATCCGGTTCGTACGGCTCAGAAACGCCTCGATTATGAAGGTATCTATACTTCTGATCTGGTTGAGCGTGTCGCCGATTCTGTAGTCAGTGTGGACAGTGATGTGGAATGCTCCATGTCGTTCGCTATCGATAACCAGCGCCTTGCCGTTATAACCGGTGATGCAAAGGTGTCGGTTACGCTCGAATGTCAGCGTTGCGGGAAACCGTTCCCACTTCATGTTCACACAACATATTGTTTTAGTCCTGTCCGTTCTGACGAGCAGGCTGAAGCACTCCCGGAAGCGTATGAGCCGATTGAGGTTAACGAATTCGGTGAAATCGATCTGCTTGCAATGGTTGAAGATGAGATTATCCTCTCCTTGCCGGTAGTTCCGGTGCATGATTCTGAACACTGTGAAGTGTCCGAGGCGGACATGGTCTTTGGCGAATTGCCTGATGAAGCGCAAAAACCAAACCCATTTGCCGTATTAGCCAGCTTAAAGCGTAAGTAATTGAGGAGTAAGGTCCATGGCCGTACAACAGAATAAACCAACCCGTTCCAAACGTGGCATGCGTCGTTCTCATGACGCTCTGACCGCAGTCACCAGCCTGTCTGTAGACAAAACTTCTGGTGAACAACACCTGCGTCACCACATCACTGCCGACGGTTTTTACCGTGGCCGTAAGGTAATCGCTAAGTAATCACGCATGACTCAATGACTTTCCTACTACGGTGAGAAAGACAAAGAGTACACGCGTGATGAAGCTTAGTGAGGCTTTCCCCGGGTAACTGGGGAAACACCTAACCGGGCAGCGACGATACCTTGACACGTCTAACCCTGGCGTTAGATGTCATGGGGGGCGATTTTGGCCCTACCGTGACAGTGCCTGCAGCATTGCAGGCACTGAATTCTAATTCGCAACTCACACTTCTTTTAGTCGGGGATCCCGATACAATCACGCCATTACTTGCCAAAGCTGACTTCGAACAACGTTCACGTCTGCAGATTATCCCTGCTCAGTCAGTTATTGCCAGTGATGCCCGGCCCTCGCAAGCTATTCGCGCCAGTCGTGGAAGCTCAATGCGCGTTGCCCTGGAGCTCGTGAAAGAAGGTCGAGCGGAAGCCTGTGTGAGCGCCGGCAATACAGGCGCGCTAATGGGACTTGCGAAGTTATTGCTCAAACCCCTTGAGGGGATTGAGCGTCCTGCGCTGGTGACGGTTTTACCCCATCAGCAAAAGGGCAAAACGGTGGTGCTGGATTTGGGCGCCAACGTGGATTGTGATAGCACGATGTTGGTGCAATTTGCCGTCATGGGTTCCGTGCTGGCAGAAGAGGTGGTTGGAATTGCCAATCCCCGTGTTGCGTTGCTCAATATCGGTGAAGAAGAAACCAAGGGTCTCGACAGTATTCGGGATGCTTCTGCAGTGCTAAAAACAATCCCTTCTATCAATTATATCGGCTATCTTGAAGCCAATGAGTTACTGACTGGCAAAACTGATGTGTTGGTCTGTGACGGCTTTACAGGTAATGTCACATTAAAGACGATGGAAGGTGTTGTCAGAATGTTCCTTTCACTGCTGAAGTCTCAGGGTGAGGGCAAAAAACGGTCGTGGTGGCTGCTGTTATTAAAACGTTGGTTACAAAAAAGTCTGACAAGGCGATTTAGTCACCTCAACCCCGACCAGTATAATGGCGCCTGTCTGTTAGGATTGCGCGGCACGGTGATTAAGAGTCATGGTGCGGCCAATCAGCGAGCATTTGAAGTCGCGATTGAACAGGCAGTGCAGGCGGTGCAGCGACAAGTTCCTCAGCGAATTGCCGCTCGCCTGGAATCTGTATACCCAGCTGGATTCGAACTGCTGGACGGTGGCGAAAACGCAAACTCGCGAGCACACAGATAACGGTGCGTTTGTGAATGCTGCCAGCGTATCAGCGATTTGCTCGTGGCGGTATATAACCAAAAAGTGACTGAGCGTACATGTATACGAAGATTATTGGTACTGGCAGCTATCTGCCTGAACAAGTGCGTACTAACGCCGATTTGGAAAAAATGGTTGAGACATCTGATGAGTGGATCGTCACTCGCACAGGTATCCGTGAACGCCATATTGCAGCGCCAAATGAAACAGTTGCGACGATGGGCTTTGCCGCCGCAAACCGTGCAATTGAAATGGCTGGCATCGACAAAGAACAAATTGGTCTGATTGTGGTTGCCACCACATCATCCACACACGCATTTCCAAGTGCGGCATGCCAGATCCAAAGTATGCTGGGGATCAAAGGCTGTCCGGCGTTTGACGTTGCAGCCGCTTGTGCCGGTTTCACCTACGCCTTGAGCGTTGCCGACCAGTACGTTAAGTCTGGCGCAGTGAAGCATGCTCTGGTGGTTGGCTCAGATGTCCTCGCTCGTACCTGTGATCCAACCGATCGCGGGACGATCATTATTTTCGGCGATGGCGCAGGTGCGGTTGTACTGAGCGCATCAGAAGAGCCCGGCATTCTCTCTACGCATCTGCACGCTGATGGTCGCTATGGCGAGCTGTTGACGCTGCCTAATGCCGATCGCGTGAACCCGGAAAACCCGATCCACCTGACGATGGCGGGTAACGAAGTATTTAAAGTCGCGGTGACCGAGCTTGCACACATCGTTGATGAAACGCTGGAAGCAAATAATCTCGATCGTTCTGCACTGGACTGGCTGGTACCGCATCAGGCAAACCTCCGCATTATTAGCGCAACCGCGAAAAAGCTGGGTATGTCGATGGATAATGTTGTCGTAACGCTCGACAGACATGGCAATACCTCCGCGGCCTCCGTACCGTGCGCGCTGGACGAAGCCGTCCGCGACGGGCGTATTAAAGCTGGGCAGTTGATATTGCTTGAAGCCTTTGGGGGTGGATTCACCTGGGGCTCTGCGCTGATTCGTTTCTAGTATAAGGATTTAAACATGACGCAATTTGCATTTGTGTTCCCGGGGCAGGGTTCCCAGACCGTTGGGATGTTGTCTGAAATGGCAGCAAACTACCCAATTGTTGAAGAAACTTTTGCTGAAGCATCAGCTGCGCTGGGCTATGATCTGTGGGCGTTGACTCAGCAGGGGCCGGCCGAAGAGCTGAATAAAACCTGGCAGACGCAGCCAGCACTGTTGACTGCCTCTGTTGCGCTTTATCGCGTATGGCAGCAGCAGGGTGGTAAAACACCTGCGCTGATGGCAGGTCACAGCCTGGGCGAATACTCTGCGCTGGTGTGTGCGGGTGTTATCGGTTTTGCCGATGCCGTTCGTCTGGTTGAACTGCGTGGCAAATTCATGCAGGAAGCGGTACCGGAAGGCACTGGCGGCATGTCTGCTATTATCGGTCTGGACGACGCTGCTATCGCTAAAGCGTGTGAAGAGTCTGCCGAAGGCCAGGTGGTTTCACCGGTAAACTTTAACTCACCAGGTCAGGTGGTTATTGCCGGGCACAAAGAAGCCGTAGAACGTGCCGGCGCAGCCTGTAAAGCGGCTGGCGCTAAGCGTGCTCTGCCACTGCCGGTCAGCGTTCCTTCTCACTGCGCGCTGATGAAGCCAGCTGCTGAGAAACTGGCCGTTGAACTGCAAAAAATCACTTTTAACGCGCCGACTGTTCCGGTTGTGAACAACGTCGACGTGAAGTGCGAAACAGACGCAGACGCTATTCGCGATGCGCTGGTTCGCCAGCTGTACAGCCCGGTTCAATGGACTAAAACCGTTGAATTCATGGCGTCCCAGGGCGTAGAGCACCTGTATGAAGTTGGTCCGGGCAAAGTTCTGACCGGTTTGACGAAACGTATTGTTGACACCCTGACTGCTTCGGCACTGAATGAGCCGGCGGCATTATCTGCGGCGCTAGAGCAATAAAAGAGGAAGACCATGAGTTTTGAAGGAAAAGTCGCGCTGGTTACCGGTGCAAGCCGTGGCATTGGCCGCGCAATTGCTGAAACACTCGTTGCCCGTGGCGCGAAAGTTATCGGTACTGCAACCAGCGAAAGCGGTGCGCAGGCCATTAGCGATTACTTAGGTGCAAATGGTAAAGGTCTGATGTTGAATGTGACCGATCCGGCATCTATCGAATCTGTTCTGGGAAATATTCGCGCAGAATTTGGTGAAGTCGATATCCTGGTCAATAATGCCGGGATTACTCGTGATAACCTGTTAATGCGCATGAAAGATGACGAGTGGAACGATATCATCGAAACCAACCTGTCATCTGTTTTCCGTCTGTCAAAAGCGGTAATGCGAGCTATGATGAAAAAGCGTCATGGGCGTATTATCACTATCGGTTCTGTGGTTGGTACCATGGGAAATGCGGGTCAGGCAAACTACGCTGCGGCGAAAGCGGGTCTGATCGGCTTCAGTAAATCACTGGCGCGCGAAGTTGCGTCTCGTGGCATTACTGTAAACGTTGTTGCTCCGGGCTTTATTGAAACGGACATGACGCGTGCGCTGTCTGATGATCAGCGTGCGGGTATTCTGGCGCAGGTTCCTGCGGGTCGCCTTGGCGGCGCTCAGGAAATCGCCAGTGCGGTTGCATTTTTAGCTTCTGACGAAGCAAGTTACATCACAGGTGAGACTTTGCACGTCAACGGCGGGATGTACATGGTTTAACCACGAGATAAAAAAATTTGCGTTATTAGGGTGAATGCCCTCAAAATAACGTAAAATCGTGGTAAGACCTGCCGGGATTTAGTTGCAAATTTTTCAACATTTTATACACTACGAAAACCATCGCGAAAGCGAGTTTTGATAGGAAATTTAAGAGTATGAGCACTATCGAAGAACGCGTTAAGAAAATTATCGGCGAACAGCTGGGCGTTAAGCAGGAAGAAGTAACCAACAATGCTTCCTTCGTTGAAGACCTGGGCGCAGATTCTCTTGACACCGTTGAGCTGGTAATGGCTCTGGAAGAAGAGTTTGATACTGAGATTCCGGACGAAGAAGCTGAGAAAATCACTACCGTTCAGGCTGCCATTGATTACATCAACGGCCACCAGGCGTAAGTGAACATCTCCAGGCGGTCATTCGACCGCCTGAGTTTTATCTTTTTATCCCACTTGAATTATTTTCCCTCCCTGGAGGACAACCGTGTCTAAGCGTCGTGTAGTTGTGACCGGACTGGGCATGTTGTCTCCTGTCGGCAATACCGTAGAGTCTACCTGGAAAGCTCTCCTTGCCGGTCAGAGTGGCATCAGCCTGATCGACCATTTCGATACTAGCGCCTATGCAACGAAATTTGCTGGCTTAGTAAAGGATTTTAACTGTGAAGACATTATCTCGCGCAAAGAACAGCGCAAGATGGATGCTTTCATTCAATATGGAATTGTCGCTGGCGTTCAGGCCATGCAGGATTCTGGTCTCGAAATTACGGAAGAGAACGCTCACCGTATCGGCGCCGCT
The DNA here is from genome assembly GCF_000398845.1 of Citrobacter sp. KTE151. Classification (NCBI taxonomy): domain Bacteria; kingdom Pseudomonadati; phylum Pseudomonadota; class Gammaproteobacteria; order Enterobacterales; family Enterobacteriaceae; genus Citrobacter; species Citrobacter sp. KTE151. Next base: position 1,031,053 of record NZ_KB976063.1, read on the forward strand.
ATCGGCTCTGGTATTGGCGGTCTCGGATTGATCGAAGAAAACCACACCTCTTTGGTGAATGGCGGTCCACGTAAGATCAGCCCGTTCTTCGTTCCGTCAACGATTGTTAACATGGTGGCAGGTCACCTGACCATCATGTACGGCCTGCAAGGGCCAAGCATCTCCATTGCGACCGCCTGTACTTCAGGTGTGCATAACATTGGTCATGCAGCACGTATCATTGCATACGGCGATGCAGACGCGATGGTTGCGGGTGGTGCAGAAAAAGCCAGTACCCCGCTGGGCGTGGGTGGTTTTGGCGCGGCACGTGCGCTGTCTACACGTAATGATAACCCGCAAGCTGCAAGCCGTCCGTGGGATAAAGAACGTGATGGCTTTGTGCTGGGCGACGGCGCAGGCATGGTGGTACTGGAAGAGTACGAGCATGCGAAAGCGCGCGGTGCAAAAATCTATGCTGAAGTCGTTGGTTTTGGCATGAGCAGCGATGCTTACCACATGACGTCACCACCGGAAAACGGTGCGGGCGCTGCGCTGGCAATGGTCAATGCACTACGCGATGCGGCTATCGAAGCGGGTCAGATCGGCTATGTCAACGCGCATGGCACGTCTACTCCTGCTGGCGATAAAGCCGAAACCCAGGCAGTGAAATCTGTCTTTGGCGATGCGGCAAGCCGTGTGATGGTAAGCTCCACTAAATCCATGACCGGACACCTGTTGGGTGCAGCGGGCGCGGTAGAGTCTATTTTCTCTATCCTGGCGCTGCGCGATCAGGCTATTCCGCCAACCATCAACCTGGATAACCCGGATGAAGGTTGTGACCTGGACTTCGTACCTCACGAAGCGCGTCAGGTTAGTGGTCTGGAGTACGCACTGTGTAACTCCTTCGGCTTTGGCGGCACCAACGGATCTTTGATCTTTAAACGCGTTTAGTTATAAACGATGATGCTGGACATTTTATGTCCGGCATCAGATTAAAGCGACATGTTCATCCTTTGTATTATTTCTCCTCTGTCCCCCAGCTTTTGCCAGGAAATTTCACACTTCCCTTTTTCAGGACACCAGTCATTGGCTCGCTGACTAAACGGCGGCACCATGCCTCCCTGTAGCGCTTTGCCGTTGATCCGTAACGCGGATAGCGTGACGTACCAGGGGGAGTCGTTGCTGACGGTCACCTTCGCGTTATGGCGTTGCCACGTTAACGGTTTACGCTTCGCCACCGGTGTCGTCGGCATCCCCGTCGGTCGCCAGAGTATTTTTATCTGCTGACTTACGGCGATTTTTACCGGAGACACCAACCCTTCACTGCTGTCTGTAGGTGGAATGGCAGCCACAGAGAGCCAGAATAAACTTTCCCGATCGCCTCGCAGCGAATCATCCACATAAATGATTTTAATCTGCTGCTCGTCTCCACCATTAACTACTACTAGCGGTGGTGTAGCAATAAACGGTGATTTTTGCGGCTCGGTGGTAGGGCTCAGCAGCCCGGAAGTGCTGAACCCGTTATCACTGATGATTTTGCTTTGCACCAGAAACGGCTTTTTTTCCGTATTGCGCAGGGCAACCACCAGCGTTTTATCCGCCTGTGGGAAGATAAAACGCGTACCACCAATCACCACGCCACCACTCGCACTATAAGAGAATAGCAACAGCGTGGTGAGCACCCAGCATAGCCGCTTCATGATTATGGCCATGTCAGAGAAAGTTTGGCGCTGGCGTTGGCTTCGCCTGGATCTAACGGAACGCTCAGCACGACATATTGTGCATAAAACTGGAGCGTCTGGCTGCTGGCACCCTGAATCAGCGGGTAGAGTCGACCACCGTTAGTGCTGTCATTTAAAGCAATAGGCGTTTTGTCCTTATCCAGGATGCGGATCGCCAGCTGGTCGATGGAGAGGTTATCCAGCGCCAGCAGTGTATTGTTGCCGGATGCCCCGGTACCGGTAAATGCAACGCGAACTTCCTGCGTCTCCGTGCCGCAGTTTTCAAGCTGCACGGTAAACGATACGGGAGGCGTGACAGCGTCAACCTGATTAAAATCCTGCGCCTGATAGCTCCCCATCGGGACATCTTTCGTTTTGTCTGTCACTGCGACCTCGCAGGTGCTGTCCGTGATCCTGCCGACGAGCTGGAGCTGAAATGAGTCCGTTTCGACAGCATAAGCAGCGAAAGAGAGGCTCAGCCATAATGCGCAAACCGCGTACTTCATTTTTTTACTCCTCATAATGCAGGGTTATCCACAATATGGCGTTCGCCTTCCCGGGCGTAACCTGATTCTGGGTCGCACGATAGCGAAGTTTCAGGGGGTGAAGCGGCGTACTACCCGCGAGCATCGGGGTTTTTATCACGTCGCTGTTCAGCGCGACGCGCTGTTCGTTGTTATCGAGAATTTCAACAGCGATGCCGCTGGCCGTACCGCTGTTCCCTTTGTCGGTTAATTGCAGCAGGGTTGTATCATCCGGGTCCCCATCACCCTCAAGGGTCATGCTGATGGTGTTCGTGGTGCCAGGGTTTAGCTGGCAGTTCACCAGGGTGACATTCAGTGGAACAGAAGGTGAAACATCCCCGCTATGCGAGAATAGCTTTCGGTCATGATCGCCAAGATTAATCACCCGGTCGTAGTCGCTCGTCTGGACATCGCAGGAGCGCGCCAGAATATTGCCAGTGAAATAGAGTGCGCCGCTGCCAGCCTCCGTTTCAGCCTGACAATATGGAACAACGGCCAGCGCAATCAGTAAGCTATAAACAGATATCCGCATTTCAGTATCCTCTCCTTATGGTACATACACATCCAGTAACGCGGTGGCTGAATAGCCGCCAGGGGTGAGATCCTCTGACGATACTTTTACCGGCCATGATTTCAGCGTGATTGTCGCTTTGCCGTTGTCCGCATCTAACTGGAAAGGCACGCGTATCGACGGGTCACTCGTCAGGAACTGTGTTTCTGGACTCTGGGCTGATTGCGCCGAGAGCATAATGCCGATATTGTCGTTGGTGGTTTTAATCGCACCATAGCCACCCGCGGCGACAGCAGCATTCATGCCGAGGTTGAGCTGCTCTGTTGCGTTCGCATTGTCGCAATGGGCTTCCACGGTAACGACTTTCGGTTCATAGGTGTCGGGTTTTGCCCCCGGAACCTTAAAGTCACCCGCCCATGCATCGCCCAGATCGATAGAGAGCGTCGACCCGGCGTTGATGGTACAGGACTGCGGCACGATGATAGAACCCGAGACGATAATTTGTACCATCGGCGAGGGGCCGTAAGAGCCTTTGGTATGTGATCCCCATAGTTCGGCGACAACCGTTGGCGGGATCATGATATGAGACGAGGCGATGGGTTTTTCTATCCGCAAGGTAATATACCCCGTGCTCCCGCTGCTCCAGTGGGGACCGGGTTTGCTGTGATCGTCAGGTGTAAGGTTACTGGCGTCATACAACGGCACGCGAAGGTAGTTATGGCCAACAATATAAATATATGTTCGAACGGATAGCGTGTTATCGGTATTCGGGATGTAATAGAAACGGGCATCGCCAGGAACTTCACTGGTAAGCTGTGGGCCGGGGAGGCCTTTAAACCAGGTTTCACTTTTTACGCCGGGTTGGTTGTCACACCAGCCGACGTATGTCCCGTTTTCATTCCAGTCCTGGCGGAACGTTTTCCCAGGGGTGACCTCCGTGACATCATTGACCGTGGCGTTGAGTGAGAAAGTATACTGCTTAGGGGTTCCTACCCCTGGGGTGCTGGTATCAGAGCCACTGGCGCACCAGCCGGTGTAGGCGAGTGCGCTGTAGGAGAAGCCTGCGCTCATGATGAGCGCCAGACAGGGAAGGGTGATTTTTAACATTCGCTTCATTACTGACACTCCGCCTGTAGTTGTAACAAGGGTGCATCGCTGGCAGACAGCTGATAGCTTGCCTGGCAGCGCTGGTTGACGTTTTTACCCCAATTTGCTTTCAGCATCCCTTGCGCGGCAAGGCCGCTCATAAAGACCTGACCGTTATCACCGACGATGCTGGCGTTGTCGTTTTCCCCGTTAGTCACCGTGGCGCCGAACGGTATCGGCTTGCCGTTGTGGGTCAGGGTTATCAGCGCACGAGCACCGACTTTTGCGTCGAATTCGGCGCGGACGATGGCCCCTTTGGTGGGAACGACATACTGGACGTTGTGGGTGATCTCTACGTCATCGTTGATATCCGAGGCGCGCAGGGCGATACGGTTCTGTCGCCAGGCGGTCGCCCAGGGGATCACCGTATAACCGCGGGAGTCGGTTTTAATGCCCGTGGCGTTTTCCAGCGCCACACCTTCCGCACCCGGTGCTTTAATCAGCACATTGGTATCACCGAGCTCCTGGCTTAACGTAATGCCGTTCGCATGAACCAGGGCGCTACCCTGAATGCCATAGTTGAGCTGATTGCCGTGAGTGTCGTAGCTATACGCAAGGTTGGATTGCGCTCTGGCGCCCCGATAGTTCAGGCTGGCGTTACCACCGTAACTGGCGTTCTGGTTGCTGACGTTCTGTCTGACGTTGTAGTTCAGGTTACCGTCTTTGAGCAGCGAGCCGGAGAGCCCCAGGCTGTTGCTACTGTTGCCATTACTGTCCGTATTGTTGCTATAGCTAACCCAGGCGCGGTTGCGCGCGCTGCTGTAATCATCTGACGCAGGTAAAAATGCGCTCAGTGGAACCGAGAGATTAACGAACAGAATACGGTCGTTGCTGCTGCCGCTAACCTTGTTATAGCTGTAGGTCACGCTGTAGGTCAGCTGATTGAACGTACCGTTGTAACCGGTCTGGATATTGCGGGTTGACGCAGTAGAGTTCCAGTACTCCTGATTATCCGCGCTCACGAAAACCGAACCCCATTCCCCCAGTGACTGGGACAGGGATAACTGAAACTGCGAACGTTTATTCTGGCTCAGGTTCCAGGTGTTGAGCACGGTGCGATCATCATCTTCATCCCACGATGCCTTGTCGCCCGACATTCTGTCCCAGGTGGTGTCCTGCAGGTTATAGAACCCGCGGGTGGAATAGCAATACCCCGCCAGCTGAATGTGGGTGTTGGTCTGCTCCAGCGTTTTGGAATAAAGGAAACGATACGATTCGCCGCTGTGTTTGGAATCATCTGCCAGGGTACTATCAGCATGCGTCACGTCTACCGAGATAGCGCCTAAACTTCCCATATTCAGCCCCAGGCCCAGTGCCTGTGACAGATATTTGTCTGACCACTGAGCGCCGCCATACAGCGTGGTGTTATAGGGAAGCCCCCAGAATAGCTGGGCCTGTGCTACCTCAGGTTCATCCTGATGATTGTCGTTCGACTGGTACTGGCCGACCGCAACGTTGTAGTTGATTCGCCCTTCACGTTGCAGCACAGGAACGGCGGAGTAGGGAACGATAAAGCTGCTCTGGCTGTTATCCGACTCTTTAATCGTGACTTCCAGATCGCCGCTTGATGCCGCCGGATAGAGATCGTTAATCACAAAAGCACCCGGTGGAACATAAGTTTGGTAAATCACATAACCGTTTTGTTTTACGCTGACCTGGGCATTACTTCTGGCCGTACCGTGAATGGTCGGGGCAAAGCCCTGCAAGCTGTCTGGATACATGCCATTTTCAGATTCCAGTTGTGCACCGCGTAAGTTAATGCTGTCAAAAAGCTCGCCAGAGGTCCAGGTGTCGCCGAGCTCCAGGGTACTGCGCAGGGCGTTAATACTGCGCGTTAACGTGGTGCTGATGTGCTGAAAATCACCGCCGGAGGCGTCGTTGCTGCCGCTCTGATTGCTCCAGGTGGAGTAGTCGCGCAGACGCCAGGGGCCGAGGTTGACTCCGCTTTGCAGGTTGAGGAAGTTATCGTCACCGGACATCCCGCCGCTGCCGGTACTGCCGCTGTACTGGTAGTTCAATAGTAGCGCGGTGATACCATCATCCCACTCTTCAGGATCAATATAGCCACGGGCGTTTTGCTGCATCAGGATCTGTGGTACGGTGATTTTGAGTACCTGGCGACGAGAGTCGTAGTTCGCCGTTGCGTCGTCGATTTGGCGGGTGATGAGCTGGCATGAGCCTTCGGCAGCCGGGGTTTTATCTGGCGGCAGTTTAATGCCCAGCGCTTTAAGATCGGCAGCGCTAAAACAAGGCTCTAACGTTCCTTTGTTAAACTCAAACGCGATATCCTGAGTACCGACACGTTCATCATTAAGCCACAGTTCAACGTGGTATTTTCCCGGTGGCTGTGTGGCCCCTTGCTCAAAAAGGTCGAGTGCCGCCACGGCGGAGGGATCGTTAGATAAAAACGCCGGGTCAAAATGGAGTTTATCGGCCGTTGCGTTGCAGCTTGCGCAGAGCAAAGCGATAGCAGAGAGTCGGCAGCCGCATAAAAAGACGCTATCACGATGGTTTCTCATTACATCGCCCTCTTAATCACGGGCGTATAGGCACCGTAATCATTCACGGCCTGGAAAGAAACGGCACCTTTTGCCCCTGCGGGGAGCGGCAGACGGGTCTCTTTAAACGGCTGAATGGTATTGCTGGTCAGTTTGCCCGCGCCCACCTGAATATTGACCAGACTAATGTAATAGGGGGTTGGGTTATTAATAACTAAGCTCGTGTTATCGCGGCGGAACTGCAGCAATCCTGGCGCATCGCTAAACTTCACCGGGAGTTCCTCCGGGCGGACCAGCAGACGAATACGGTTCTGTATGGCAATTTTTAGTGAGTTCCCTTGTTTTTCACTTCCAGAAGAGGGAATGGCTTTTACATTAATCCAGTAAAGCGTTTCGCGATCGTCCGGAAGTTTTTTACCGGTATATATAATACGCAAGCTGTTTTCATCTTTCGGGTTCATAACAAATAGAGGTGGTGTAATAATAAAATCATTCACTTTATTCCTGGAGAAATCTTCAATAAATGATTGCACCAGAAAGTGTTGTTTCGGGCTGGTATTACGTACGCCCAGCATCGTTTGTTTTTCGCCCGCGGCGATGATAATACGTGATCTATTTAACCCAATTCCCCCGACCGGTGATGTATCTGCTGCGTTGGCATTTGGGAGTGAGAATAAGACAAATAAAAAAATGAGAAGGCGTTGTAAGCTAAGCATAATTCAGTGCCTAATTATATATAATCCATTACATAACGGTAGAGTGGGAAGTAAAATACCTTCGCAACAGAGCAGCCCTTCTGGTGCGCTGTCACGAAGGGGAATAATTAGTTAAACGTTACGTCAAATGTGGTGGTGGCGACTACGTCCCCAACGGTGACCGTTGACGCTGTCGCAATATAATCGGCTTTAAACGTTTGCTCACCGGTTGTGGCGCCAACAGGGATAACAAGAGGGGTAGCGGTATCCTGGTTAACCTTCACGGGGGTTGTACCATTGCTTTCGAAGAGCGCCACGCCGACGCCGCTTGCGGCATCGCTGGCCGCGCTGTTTTTCAGCACGTCGGAGTTACCGGTATCAGCATCGCCATTAAACTTAAAGGTTACGCTCTGTTCCTGGCTGGTGTCACACTGTTCCAGGTGAATTGTAAACTCAGCGGGCTGGCTGCCGACTCGCCCTACAGATGCATCGGTAGCGCCAGCAATATAAAACTGATTTTTTTCAACGTCATTCAGCGTAATATTCTGATTGTTATCACCCTGCGTAACCACGCAAGGTGCAGAGACAACTTCGCCATTGAAATTAATGGTCCCGGCATCGACTTGAGTGACTGACGCATTTGCCAGTGATGCAGAACCAATTAAAACAATACCTAATATTTTATTTGAGCACTTCATTTAACCATTCCTTTTGGTGAAGTAATAGGTCCAGTTTTGAACGTAATAGCAACGCACACCTTATATATATAAGCTGTAGCAATGATATATATTATATGGATGAGTTGCTTTCTCGATAATAATATAGTGTGTTGTTTTTGTATTTTCAATTTATTTTTGTATGACGTTATAAATAACAACCAATAGCTGTTGATGCTATATTTCACAGAAATATATATGTGAATTATGAATTTTATTTATTTATTTATTTGTTTTGGGAATTGGATTTGAAACCCTTTGTTTTATAGAAATAAAAAACGTGAGATCTGTTGTTTTATTTAAAATTGTATCAATTTATTTTATGGTTTTTAGTGAATTACGTATAAAATTCTAGGGGGATTCTTAATATTAATAATTCTCGTGATTATATATCATGTTGCTTGCGCGCAAAAAAATCTTTCCTGTGAGGTCAATCACCGGGGGCGATGGGGTCATAACGACATGGCTGCGCTTGCACAAAAGGGTCATGAAAGGCACTCTTGATGGAGAGAAATGAGGAGAAAGCATGTTTGTAATTAACGGCCAGCCTGCTGAAAATCTTGCTGTAACTGATAGGAGCATTCAGTTTGGTGACGGGTGCTTCACCACGGCTCGCGTGGTGAACGGGCGAGTTCAGTTGCTGGAAATGCATCTGCAAAGGCTGCAGAAAACGTGCGACGTACTGATGATCCCTTTTACGGCATGGTCTGATTTGCGCCAGGAGATGCAGACGATTGCCAGGACTGATAATACCGGAGTGGTTAAGGTCATCCTAACCCGCGGAGCCGGATCACGGGGCTACGGCCTGGCGGGATGCCATACCCCTACGCGAATTGTTAGCGGAACCCCTGCTCCGACGCATTATGCCACCTGGCGTCAGCACGGAATAACTCTGTCGCAAAGCTCCGTGCGATTAGGACGAAATCCGTTACTTGCTGGCCTGAAACACCTCAATCGACTGGAGCAGGTGCTGATCCGCGCTCATCTTGAGCAGACAAACGCCGATGAGGCGCTGGTCCTTGACAGCGAAGGGTGGCTTACGGAATGCTGTGCCGCGAATTTATTCTGGCGCCGGGGAATGGATGTGTTTACCCCGTGTCTTGATCAGGCGGGCGTTAACGGTATTATGCGCCAGCACATTATCAGGCAGCTCGCCGCTTCGCCGTATCGGGTGGCGGAAGTTGCCGCTCGCCTTGAGACGCTGGTCGATGCGGACGAAGTTTTAATCTGCAATGCACTGATGCCGATTGTTCCGGTGCAAAAATTTGAGGGCCAACGCTGGCCGTCGCGCGAACTTTACCAATATTTAGCCCCACTGTGTGAGTTGTCTGATTAGCATGAAGAAATTGTTAGGCGTTTTATTATTGTTGCTGGTAGTGATGGGTATCGCTGCCGGGTTCGGCGCGTGGAAAGTTCGCCAACTGGCGAACAGTACGCTACTCATCAAAGAAGAGGCTATTTTTTCCCTGAAGGCAGGCACCGGGCGTCTGGCGCTGGGCGAGCAACTTTATCGCGAAAAAATCATCAATCGTCCGCGTGTGTTCCAGTGGCTGCTGCGTGTGGAACCCGAACTGTCGCATTTTAAAGCCGGAACCTACCGTTTTACGCCCGACATGACAGTCCGGGACATGTTGCAGTTGCTGGAAAGCGGTAAAGAGGCGCAGTTCCCGTTACGTCTGGTTGAAGGGATGCGTTTGAGCGACTACCTCAAACAGCTTCGTGACGCCCCGTACATCAAACATACGCTGAGCGATGATAATTACGAGACCGTTGCTCAGGCGCTGAAGCTGGAGAACCCGCAATGGGTAGAAGGCTGGTTCTGGCCAGATACCTGGATGTATACCGCCAATACAACCGACGTGGCGTTGCTAAAACGCGCGCATCAGAAAATGGTTAAAGCGGTAGACTCCGTCTGGGAAGGGCGCGCTGAAGGCCTGCCTTATCAGGACAAAAATCAGCTGGTAACTATGGCCTCTATTATCGAAAAAGAGACTGCGGTTGCCAGCGAGCGTGACCAGGTGGCCTCCGTCTTTATTAACCGCTTACGGATTGGCATGCGTTTACAGACCGATCCGACGGTGATTTACGGGATGGGGTCACGGTATAATGGCAAGTTGTCGCGTGTGGATTTAGATACCCCGACCGCCTATAACACCTATACCATTACGGGCTTGCCACCTGGCCCGATTGCCATGCCGGGAGAGGCCTCATTGCAGGCCGCGGCGCATCCGGCAAAAACGCCGTACCTCTATTTCGTGGCTGACGGTAAAGGCGGTCACACGTTTAACACCAATCTTGCCAGCCACAACCGGTCCGTGCAGGATTACCTGAAAGTGCTTAAGGAAAAAAATGGGCAGTAACTATATCGTCATCGAGGGCCTGGAAGGCGCCGGAAAAACCACCGCGCGTAACGTGGTGGTAGAGACACTTGAGCAACTCGGTATTCGTAACATGGTTTTTACCCGCGAACCGGGGGGAACTCAGCTCGCTGAGAAACTAAGAAGTCTGGTGCTGGACATTAAGTCGGTGGGTGACGAGGTCATCACTGACAAAGCTGAAGTTCTGATGTTTTACGCCGCGCGCGTACAGCTGGTCGAAACCGTTATTAAACCTGCGCTGGCAAAAGGCGCGTGGGTAATTGGTGACCGTCACGACTTGTCGACCCAGGCGTATCAGGGGGGCGGACGCGGCATCGATCAAAACATGCTGGCAACCCTGCGCGATGCGGTGCTCGGTGATTTTCGCCCGGACCTGACGCTCTATCTGGACGTGACTCCAGAGGTCGGATTGAAGCGTGCCCGTGCGCGCGGCGAGCTGGATCGTATTGAGCAGGAATCTTTCGATTTCTTTAATCGCACCCGCGCGCGCTATCTTGAACTGGCTGCCAAAGATGCCAGCATTCGTACCATCGACGCTACGCAGCCGCTGGAAGCTGTGATGGCTGATATCCGCAATACCATCACCCAGTGGGTGCAGGAGCAGGGCGCATGAAATGGTACCCATGGTTACGACCAGATTTTGAAAAACTGGTAGCCAGCTACCAGGCCGGTCGTGGTCACCATGCGTTACTGATTCAGGCGTTACCCGGAATGGGTGACGACGCGCTGATTTACGCGCTCAGTCGCTATTTAATGTGCCAGCAGCCTGAAGGGCATAAAAGCTGCGGACACTGCCGGGGCTGTCAGTTGATGCAGGCGGGGACGCATCCTGATTACTATTCGCTGCTGCCGGAAAAAGGCAAAAGCACGCTGGGGGTTGATGCTGTACGTGAAGTGAGTGAAAAGCTGTACGAGCATTCACGCCTTGGCGGTGCGAAAGTGGTGTGGATCCCTGATGCCGCCCAGTTAACTGATGCTGCTGCCAATGCTCTGCTAAAAACGCTGGAAGAACCGCCGGCACAAACCTGGTTTTTCCTCGCCAGCACAGAGCCTGCGCGATTGCTGGCGACATTGCGCAGCCGCTGCCGGTTACACCATCTTGCGCCGCCGGCTGAGTCGTACGCAATCTCCTGGCTCGCCCGCGAAGTGACCGCATCTCCAGAAGCTCTGTTGAGCGCATTACGCCTGAGCGCGGGTTCGCCTGGTGCGGCACTCTCGTTGTTACAGGCTGAAAGCTGGGCGCATCGCACAGATTTTTGTGCGGCACTGGCAAACACATTAAACGCAGGTGACTGGTATATCCTGCTCGCGGCGTTAAACCACGATCAGGCCGCCGCCCGTTTACACTGGCTGGCAACGTTGTTGACGGATGCCTTGAAGCGTCCGTATGGGGTTTCCCATTTAACCAATCCTGATGCGCTGGACCTGATATCTTCTATCGCAGAACGGTTATCCGTCGCCCGGATACAGGCGATACTCGGTGACGTTTGTCATTGCCGTCAGCAGTTGCTGAACGTAACAGGCGTAAACCGTGAACTGGTGTTAACCGATCTTATCCTGCGTATTGAGCATTACCTGCAACCAGGCACCGTACTGCCTGTTCCCCATCTTTGAGAGAGACATTATGTTTTTAGTCGACTCACACTGCCATCTTGATGGCCTGGATTATCAATCTCTGCATAAGGACGTGGATGACGTGCTGGCGAAAGCAGCCGCACGCGATGTGAAATTCTGTCTTGCCGTCGCGACCACTCTGCCAGGATACCGCAGTATGCGCGAACTGGTCGGTGAACGTGACAATGTGGTGTTCTCCTGCGGCGTGCATCCGTTAAATCAGGATGAAGTCTATGATGTTGAAGACTTGCGCCGTTTTGCCGCTGAAGAGGGCGTTGTGGCGATGGGGGAAACTGGGCTGGACTATTTCTATACGCCGGAAACAAAGGTGCGCCAGCAGGAATCTTTTATCCATCATATTCAGATTGGCCGTGAGTTACAAAAGCCAGTTATCGTGCATACCCGCGATGCGCGAGCCGATACGCTGTCTATTCTGCGCGAAGAAAAAGTGACGGATTGTGGTGGCGTACTACACTGTTTTACAGAGGACAGAGAAACGGCGGGCAAATTGCTGGACCTCGGATTTTATATCTCGTTTTCCGGCATCGTCACGTTCCGTAACGCAGATCAGCTCCGTGATGCCGCCCGCTATGTTCCTCTGGATCGGTTGCTGGTTGAGACGGATTCTCCCTACCTTGCGCCTGTACCGCATCGTGGAAAAGAGAACCAGCCCGCCATGACCCGTGACGTTGCGGAGTATATGGCCGTAGTGAAAGGTGTTGCCGTTGAAGAACTGGCGCAGGCAACCACTGATAACTTTGCCCGCCTGTTTCACATCGACGCTTCTCGCCTGCAATCCGTTCGTTAACTGACTTTTTTTAAAGCTCGTAATTAATAAGCAAAGCGAGTAAAGTTCACCGCCTCAAAATGGGCGGTGAATAACCGGTTTGACACATTCAGAAACGCATTTTATCGGAATGTGCGGATTTTACGGCCATCCACGACTGAATTGTGATAGCCGTCAAACAAAAACAAACTGAATTATTTTACTCTGTGTAATAAATAAAGGGTACTTAGATGCCCTGTACACGGCGAGGTTCTCCCCCCTCGCTAATGCGTGAGAACGTAGAAAAGCACAAATACTCAGGAGCACTCTCAATTATGTTTAAGAATGCATTTGCTAACCTGCAAAAGGTCGGTAAATCGCTGATGCTGCCGGTATCCGTACTCCCGATTGCAGGTATCCTGCTGGGTGTCGGTTCCGCTAACTTCAGCTGGCTGCCAGCCGTTGTATCGCACGTAATGGCAGAAGCAGGCGGTTCTGTTTTTGCAAACATGCCGCTGATTTTTGCCATCGGTGTCGCGTTAGGCTTCACCAATAACGACGGCGTATCTGCACTGGCATCCGTTGTTGCCTACGGCATTATGGTTAAGACCATGGCTGTTGTTGCGCCGCTGGTTCTGCATTTACCTGCTGAAGAGATCGCAGCTAAACACCTTGCTGATACGGGTGTTCTCGGGGGGATTATCTCCGGTGCGATTGCAGCGTATATGTTCAACCGTTTCTACCGTATCAAATTGCCTGAGTATCTTGGCTTCTTTGCGGGTAAGCGCTTCGTTCCTATCATTTCTGGTCTGGCCGCTATCTTCACCGGTGTGGTTCTGTCCTTCATTTGGCCGCCGATCGGGACTGCTATTCAGACGTTTTCCCAGTGGGCTGCATACCAGAACCCGGTCGTAGCGTTCGGTATCTATGGCTTCATTGAACGCTGCCTGGTGCCGTTTGGTCTGCACCATATCTGGAACGTTCCATTCCAGATGCAGATCGGTGAATACACCAATGCTGCGGGCCAGGTATTCCACGGCGATATCCCTCGCTATATGGCGGGTGACCCGACTGCGGGCAAACTGTCTGGTGGCTTCCTGTTCAAAATGTACGGTCTGCCGGCTGCCGCTATCGCTATCTGGCACTCTGCTAAACCAGAAAACCGCGCGAAAGTGGGCGGTATCATGATCTCCGCGGCGCTGACCTCGTTCCTGACCGGTATTACCGAACCGATCGAGTTCTCGTTCATGTTCGTGGCACCGATCCTGTACATCATCCACGCAATTCTGGCTGGTCTGGCATTCCCGATCTGTATCCTGCTGGGTATGCGTGACGGTACGTCGTTCTCCCACGGTCTGATCGACTTTATCGTTCTGTCCGGTAACAGCAGCAAACTGTGGCTGTTCCCGATTGTCGGTATCGGTTATGCGATTGTTTACTACACCATCTTCCGTGTGCTGATCAAAGCGCTGGACCTGAAAACTCCGGGTCGTGAAGATGCTACCGAAGACACCAAAGCGGGTGCGTCCGGCGAAATGGCTCCGGCCCTGGTTGCGGCATTCGGCGGTAAAGAAAACATCACTAACCTCGATGCGTGCATCACTCGTCTGCGTGTCAGCGTCGCTGACGTTGCCAAAGTGGATCAGGCTGGCCTGAAGAAACTGGGTGCGGCGGGCGTTGTAGTGGCGGGTTCCGGTGTTCAGGCTATCTTCGGTACTAAGTCCGATAACCTGAAAACTGAAATGGATGAGTACATCCGTCACAGCTAAGCAGTAAAAAGTTGGGGAGAATTAAGGCAGCCTGCGGGCTGCCTTTTTTAATGCATTAATTGGCCTGAACGCGAATCGGCGCAGTGGCGGCGAACAACCACGGACGAGCCTCTGCGTTCACGCGTGGGGATAACGTCTCTCTGACCTGCTGGTGGTAATCATCAATCCACTGCTTTTCAGCCTCACTTAGCAGATTCAGTTCAACCAGACTTAAATCAATCGGCACCAGCGTCAGCGTTGAGAAGCGACAGAAGCCAGGACGACTGTTGATAATCTCCACCTGATTCTCAATACGGATCCCATATTCTCCGGCCAGATAATAACCCGGCTCGATGGTAATGATATTGCCCGCAACCAGAGGCCAGGGGTTTACTTTTTTGGCAATGCGATGGGGCTGCTCATGGATCAGGAGCTGATGGCCTACGCCGTGTCCCGTACCGTGATCAAAATCCAGACCCAGATCCCACAGCGCCCGACGGCTAAAGGCATCCAGTTGATGACCCTGAGTGCCGCTGGGAAATTGCAGCGAGATAAGCGACAAAAAGCCTTTCAACACAGCGGTGTAATGCAGACGACGCTGCGGATCCTGTGGACCAAACGCGAGGGTGCGCGTTGTATCCGTCGTACCATTATGGTACTGGCCGCCGGAATCATTCAGATACATGGCCTGAGAGGTAATGGGCGTATTGGTTTTTTCGCTGGAATGGTAATGGCACATTGCGGCATTGCTGGCTGAGGCCGAAATCGTGTTGAAGCTTTGCTCGATAAATCCCGGCTGCTGCTGGCGAAATTCCAGTTGCCTGGCCTGCGCTTCCAGCTCAGTGACCGGATTGCCTGCCGCTTCGCGCAAGGGAACTTCATGCGTAAGCCATGCCAGAAAGTTAACCCAGGCCGCGCCATCTTGTTCATGGCATTCCCGATAGCCCGCCAGTTCAACGTCATTCTTGTGCGCTTTCATCAAGGTGATGGGATCGGGTGCCCATAATACTTCGCCACCGTGTTCTACAATGGCAAAACGCAGCGCGACCGGGGCGTAGTCTTTATCGACCAAAAAGCGTTTCCCTTTGGCCAACTGCTGGCAGCGGGCAAGAAAACTCTCTTGTGGGGCCAGCGTGAGCGTATTCAGCAGTGCAGCAGGGAGCTGCTGGGTTTTGTTGCTATCAACAAACCATTCCAGCTCGCCGCTGCGATGGAGCAGGGCGAACGAAAACGGCACTGGCACCATTGGCAGATCGGAACCGCGCACATTCAGCAGCCAGGCAATGTTATCCGGCAACGTGATCGCCAGAACGTCGGCCTGTTGTTGCGTGAGCAGATCCACGACGCGGGCTCGTTTTTGTGTGCTGCTTTCCCCGCTGATTTCAATGGGCATTTCACGAATGATGCCGCAGGGTGCAGCCGGGCGGTCAAGCCATACCTGGTCGAAAGGATCTTGCTCAAGAGATACCAGCTCGCAATGGGTCGCCGACAGTGCTTCAAACTGGCTGTTGACCATCAGCAACGGTTCAAAGCCGATACGCGCGCCGGCAGCAACGTGAGACTGCAAATAATCGGCCAGCGGTTCGTCATGTAAATGGTGAATTTCAAAATCATCCAGCGAGACTTCATTGCGCACCTGGACCTGATAGCGTCCATCGACAAACATTAATGCGCGGTCGCGCAGGACCAACGCGAGACCAGCGGAGCCGCTAAAACCGGTCAGCCAGGCCAGCTTATTGTCATGCGGTGTACAATCTTCGCTTTGGTGAGCGTCGGCGCGCGGAACAATCATGCCATCCAGCCCTTGCGCTAACAGCAGGTTGCGCAGAGCGGAAAGAGGAGTTGAGTTGTGCATAGTTACCTTCAGGCCTTAACGGAACGGCGGTTCGTTGAACGTACGTAATTTACGGGAGTGCAGTCGATCGCCTTCAGCACGCAGACGATCGATTGCCCGGATACCTATTTGCAGGTGCTCGGAAATGGCACCTTCATAAAAACGGTTGGCCTGACCAGGCAGTTTGATCTCGCCGTGCAGCGGTTTATCGGAAACGCACAGCAGCGTGCCGTAAGGGACGCGGAAGCGGTAGCCCTGGGCGGCGATAGTGGCGCTTTCCATATCAATAGCCACCGCGCGACTGAGGTTAAAACGCAGCGCAGAAGCGGAATAGCGTAACTCCCAGTTGCGATCGTCGGTGGTGACGACGGTACCGGTACGCAGGCGCTGTTTAACCTCTTCGCCGGGCATGCCGCTGACTTCTTTGGTGGCGTCATACAGTGCGCGTTGTACTTCCGCAATGCTCGGAATCGGAATATCCGGTGGTAGTACGGCATCCAGCACATGGTCGTCACGCAGATAAGCGTGGGCCAGAACATAGTCGCCAATCGCCTGACTTTCACGCAGGCCGCCACAGTGTCCAATCATCAGCCAGACGTCAGGGCGCAGGACGGCCAGATGATCGCAAATGGTTTTGGCGTTAGACGGGCCAACGCCGATATTGACCAGCGTGATCCCCTGACCGTCGGCGGTGATCAGATGCCAAGCGGGCATCTGATGTTTCTTCCAGGCGAGATCGGAGATGGCCTCTTCCGGAGCTTCCGTTTCAGCGGTGATCCAGATCCCGCCCGCGCATGACAGCGCGATATAGGGACTGTTCGGATCGAGGATCTGGCTGCAGCCCCAGCGCACGAACTCATCGACATAGCGGGTGTAGTTGGTGAACAGCACAAATGGCTGGAAATGTTCAACCGGCGTTCCCGTGTAGTGACGCAGTCGTGCGAGCGAAAAATCAACTCGTCGGGCGTCGAAGTGCGACAGCGGGGAGAATTCCGCCGGATGATAGGTACCATCGGCTGTTTCATCTCCAATTTGTGACAACTCGGTAGTGGGGAAATGGCGCGTTAATCCGGCGCTCATTGAGCGGTCGAGCGTCAGTTCAGAACCATCAATCACATAGGGATAAGGGATTTCATGCTGCGACGGTTCGACGGAGATATGCGCATCATAATCCTGATACAGCAGCGTGAGTTGTTCTTCAAGATAGGGACGAAAAAGCGACGGACGGGTGATCGTAGTGGTATAGCTGCCCGCATGGGTAAAACGGCCATAGGCACGGGTTTTCGGGGGATTGGTGGCGCTGCCATCCCAGGTGACACAAAGCGATGGGTAAACAAAAAGACCATTATGGCGGGCGATTATGTCAGGGAGCGTCCCTGTTTCAATGTACTTACCAATGGCGCTACGCAGTGCTTTAACCGACTG
Organism: Citrobacter sp. KTE151; assembly: GCF_000398845.1. Lineage (NCBI taxonomy): Bacteria > Pseudomonadati > Pseudomonadota > Gammaproteobacteria > Enterobacterales > Enterobacteriaceae > Citrobacter > Citrobacter sp. KTE151. Next base: position 1,048,608 of record NZ_KB976063.1, read on the forward strand.
CTCGTACAGCGCGTCCAGTTTATCCAGTGCCTGAGTTGGGGTCAGGCTGGAGCCCTTATTGTTCATGTCTGTCTCCTTGTTCCACAGATGTACTGCTCTCCCGATAGTATGTCACAGGAATATGAAACAAAAGTCAGACGTTGAGGAAGATTGTGCGAAGGCCGAATGACCTTCGCATCAGGGCTTAACTGTGCAGCTTATCCCGCATCAGCAATGCAGTGGCGGCGGAAATAAGACACCCGGCCATCAGATAAATGGCCACGCTGTGCCAGTCTCCGCCCGAGAATGTTACCAGTGCTGCAGCAATGAAAGGGGTAAAACCACCGCCAACCACACTTGCCACCTGATAGCCAACGCCTGCGCCGCTGTAGCGATAACTTGCGCCAAACAAACCGGTAAACATAGGCTGCTGTACGCAGACCACCATATCGTGCGCAATATTGGCCAACATAATCGCGAAGAACACGATCCAGAAAATAGACTGTGCTTCCAGCGCCATAAAGAACGGGAAGGCGCACAGCGTACCGACCAGTGCACCGGTAATGTACACACGCCGTCGACCAAAGCGGTCGGCAAGCCAGGCAAAGCAGGGGATGGTGAGACAGCTCAGTCCCCCCACTAACAAACCGATATTCAGAAACAGCTCGCGGGGTAGGCCCAGGTTCTGCGTAGAGTAATTAAGGGCAAACGCGGTGACGATATACATCGTCAGCAGTTCACATAAGCGCAAGCCGATAATTTTTAAGAATGCGCCCGGATGACGGATTAAAGCTTCGACCACCGGTAACCGCTTTTTCTCTGGTTGCGCTGTCTGTTGCTGCTGTTCGAATTCGGCTGATTCATCCATTCTGTTACGCATCCACAACGCGCCCAAAACCAGTACGATGCTGAACAGGAACGGAATACGCCAGCCCCAGCTCAGGAACTGCTCATCGGTAGTTTGCGAGCTAATCAGTGATACCAGACCGGTAGAAAGCAGCAGTCCGACGCCGTAACCGACCTGAACGCCACTGCTGTAGAAGGCTTTTTTATTTTTCGGCGCGCTTTCGACCGAGAGCAACGCCGCGCCGCCCCATTCACCACCAACGGCGAATCCCTGAATGGCGCGTAGCGTCACCAGCAGCACAGGGGCCCACCAGCCAATAGTGTCAAAAGAAGGAATAATCCCTATCAGCGCAGTGGCAATCCCCATCATCCAGACGGTGAGCATCAGCATGCGTTTACGGCCAAGGCGATCGCCAAAGTGGCCGAAGATAACCCCGCCTAACGGACGGAACAAAAATCCGACGCCAAAGGTGGCAAATGCGGCTAGTGTTCCCATTGCCGGGCTAACCTGCGGGAAGAACTCGCGATTAAAGACCAGTGCGGCGGTGATGCCATAAAGCAGAAAATCATACCAGTCGACCACAGCGCCAGCGAAGCTACCAAGCGCAGCGCGTCGGGCACGATGAAGCGAAGAGACGTCCTCTTGGGGACCCGCGGAGGTGAGAGTGGAATCCATAGTTATCCTGTCTGTACTGTCTTTTAGTTATTAGTATTTGAATTGGGCTACACACATTGCAGTCGATATATTAACAACCGTTATGAGATTACCGCGACAGACGGGAAGAGAAAACGATTATCTCCCTCACCAGAGGGCTACATGAAAAATAAGATGAATGAAAAACAGAAAAGCAAAAAGCCTGCTTAGTTTCCTAAGCAGGCTTCTTAAATTTGGCTCCTCTGACTGGACTCGAACCAGTGACATACGGATTAACAGTCCGCCGTTCTACCGACTGAACTACAGAGGAATCGTTTGAACGAGGCGCATATTAGCGAGGGCGATGAGGCTTGTCAAAGGGGGAAATACATTTGTGCGTTCGTTTGCTGACAAAATCAGCAAAGCGGCGATCTTTCCGTCTTTTTATGCTTTTGCCCCATTCTGGTGCGCGCCTACCTCTTCCAGGGCAGCCAGAATGAGAGATTCAGGTGTGCAAAAAGTCCATTCTTCACCTTTGATCCTGACTTTACGCGGTTTTAACCGTAAAACACGGCTGCTGGCTAAACTGGCAAGCATCTTGCAATCCTGAATTAATGACTGCCAGCACGGGTTCTGGTATTCCGACAGGAGGCAAAATGAACTTCAGACGACTGAAATATTTCGTGAAAATCGTCGATATAGGTAGCCTGACCCAGGCAGCGGAAGTGTTGCATATCGCGCAACCTGCGCTGAGCCAGCAGGTTGCTACGCTGGAAGGCGAACTGGATCAGCAACTGCTGATTCGCACCAAACGCGGCGTCACACCGACGGATGCGGGGAAAGTGTTGTATGCCCATGCGCGGACGATTTTACGCCAGTGCGAGCAGGCGCAACTTGCGGTCAATAACGTGGGTCAGACCCTGGGGGGACAGGTCTCTATTGGCCTGGCACCGGGGACGGCGGCGTCAGCCATCACTATGCCGTTATTACAGACAGTACGAGCAGAGCTGCCCGATGTGCTGGTCTATTTGCATGAAAACAGTGGGGCGGTGCTGAATGACAAGCTGCTCAGCGGGCATTTAGACATGGCGGTGCTCTACGAGCGCTCACCCGTGGCGGGTATCAGCAGTCAACCGTTGCTTAAAGAGGATTTGTACCTGGTCGGGACGCGTGATTGCCCGGGGCAAAGCGTCGATTTAGCCGCGGTGGCGCAGATGAATCTGTTTTTGCCACGGGATTACAGCGCAGTTCGCCTGCGTGTAGATGAAGCTTTTTCGCTTCGTCGCCTGACGGCCAAAGTGATTGGCGAAATTGAATCTATCGCCACCTTAACGGCTGCCATCGCCAGTGGGATGGGCGTCACAGTGTTGCCTGAGTCGGCGGCCCGTTCATTATGTAATGCCGCTAACGGCTGGATGGCGCGGATAACAACCCCGTCGATGAATCTGCCATTATCGCTGAACGTCTCAGCCAGAGGGAGCTTATCGCCGCAGGCACAGGCCGTGAAGGAGATCCTGTTGTCGCTGGTAAGCCGTCCGGCACTGGAAAACCGCGAGCTACAGCTGGTCAGCTAAACCTTATTCCCTCCAGGAATAAGATGCGGGTTTTTATTATTTGTTATGCCGGGCATCAGACTTTAACAATAGCGTAATGTCTGATGCGCCCGGAGCGAAAAGTGAATTTCCAGCAACTTAAAATAATCCGCGAGGCGGCCCGTCAGGATTACAACCTGACGGAAGTCGCGAATATACTGTACACCTCGCAGTCGGGAGTCAGCCGACATATTCGTGAACTTGAAGATGAACTTGGCATTGAGATTTTTATCCGTCGCGGTAAACGCCTGCTGGGCATGACCGAACCGGGCAAAGCCTTGCTGGTTATTGCCGAGCGTATTCTGAATGAGGCCAGCAACGTTCGCAGACTGGCGGATCTGTTTACCAATGACACGTCCGGTGTACTGACGATTGCCACCACGCATACACAGGCACGCTATAGCCTGCCCGCGGTGATTAAAGCCTTTCGTGAGCTCTTCCCTGAGGTGCGTCTGGAACTGATCCAGGGTACACCGCAGGAGATTGACGTGCTGTTGCAAAACGGTGGGGCAGACATCGGGATTGCCAGCGAGCGACTGAGCAGCGATCCGCTGTTGGTAGCTTTTCCCTGGTTCCGTTGGCACCACAGCCTGCTTGTTCCTCACGATCATCCCTTGGTGAAAACGTCTCCTCTCACACTGGAATCTATCGCCCACTGGCCATTAATTACGTATCGTCAGGGGATTACGGGGCGTTCCCGTATCGATGAGGCATTTGCCCGTAAAGGGTTAGTGCCGGATATTATCCTCAGCGCCCAGGACTCGGATGTAATTAAAACCTATGTCTCGCTGGGGCTGGGAATCGGGCTGGTGGCAGAACAATCCAGTGGAGAGCAGGAGGAGGGGAGCTTAACCCGTCTGGATACCCGGCACTTATTTGATGCAAATACCGTCTGGCTGGGCCTGAAACGCGGGCAACTGCAGCGCAACTATGTCTGGCGATTTATTGAGCTATGCAACGCAGGGTTATCCGTCGATGAAATCAAGCGCCAGGCGATGGAGCCAGATGAAGCCGTGATTGATTATCAGATATAATGCAAAAAGCCTGCTTAGTTTCCTAAGCAGGCTTCTTAAATATGGCTCCTCTGACTGGGAGCGCCGCAGCAATTAACTGGGTGATTTGTAAGCTAAATCTAAAAGTTAGGGTTGTCAAGACCACCAGAATGACCACCTCTCTACTTTGAAACTAACGACATATTTTACGCTCACCCCTCAGCCAATCGTACGCCAATAAACAACACCAACTACGGTGCTGGTATTATAGTCTCTACTCCAAACCAATTTCCAAGAGTTGTCTGCGCCGCAGGTGACAAAGCATGGGTTAAAAGGATCGCAAGACACTTTTGGGGTCTGGAACAAGCGACGTAAAACAAATTTCGGTTTCGTTCAAATGAGTCTTGCTTATCGACTGGAATCGTTTGGGCTACGGCGAATTCCAACATTTCTCCGAAGTTATACTGATTCCACCCACGCCCAACAACAACTAGGACATTCTCAAATTCAGCACCTTTCACACCATGTTTAGTTTCGAATGGAGAAAATCCATCAAGATAACGGCGAAGTGATCTGATCTCCGAATAGGGAATATTTTTCAGCTTTTCCAGTTCTTTTAATCTTCGGGGCATTTCAACATCAGCCGTTCTGTCAAAATGGAGTAACTCCTGCTCAAATTGTTCAACCTTATCTGGAAGTCTTGGCTTCCGTTGAGCACGGATGAACTCAATTACGTCGCCAATTGTACCGGTTTCGCGGAGAGCAAGAAGTTGTACCTCAGGCCACATTTATTCCTGAGGTACATTTTGGTATCTCACTCGGTCATAGAGGCCTCACGAACATCATCCGGTTGAAGTTGGCACTCTTTCCATCGTCGAATAAGCGTTGCTACACAGGGATTACCCGCCAGTTGATTCATTCTGACCCAGTCAACATCCACTAATCCAGCCAGAAGTTCAGGATTCAGTTCCCCTTGTAATGGGTGCCACTGGCGAATACTGGGCTGGCGCTGAATTTGAGGTTGAAGGGGAGCCAAACTCCCGACGATAACGTAATTTTGTTCTGGATCATGCCAGAGTCGTGTAATGCCAGGTATGTTTTTCAACCAGTTTCGAGGATCACCTAAAGGTAAATCAAAAACACGAGAGAGTAATTTATTCCATGACGCTATTAATGACGAACTGGCTTTCTTTGCCAATTTTTTCTCACCTGCCAGGAATGTATTTTTTCTTTCCGGCCATTTGGAAAAAATATAACTTTTTAAAGTGTCGTAGGTAACATTAAGTTCATTATTACAATAATACTCACGTAAAGCACAATTCCACAACTCGCACAGCAAGTCTAGTTCACGCATGAGTGTATTTTTATTGGTATCTGATAATTCACCTTCCTCATTAAGTTGCGCTATATAAAAAGACAGTATCTCTGTATCTGGTAAGAGCCAGTGGTTTAGTGAGAACTGCTGACTTTGAGTATCAAGAACAGTCATTAATGCATCTAAATTATCAGGAATCATATTAGGAGTATCGTATTTCGGATCCTGAAGAAGAATGGATATTTCTTCCATTCTATGAATAATTATTGTCAATCTCTGAGCAAATCTGGTTAATTTATCTTCACTGCTGCCAAAACCTTGCACTATTGATTCAGGCCGATAAGTGTAGGGCCATTTTTTATTTAAGAGAGTAAGAAGAGCCTCGACGGAGGTATCAAACAGTTTCAGCCTTTCATCGCAGGATTTAACTAAATCCGGGCAAGAAGGATTAAAAGGTAAAATTACTGGGCGGTCTTGTTCAGCGGTGAATAAATATCCTTCAGTGATAACCAAAAGGTCATGAGTCAGTAAGTCTTTCTGCTCTGTCAGGCTTGAACTGATTCTTGTTTCTTTGCAAAGTAAAAGATGCTTTAACGCAAGTTCTTTGTACGCAACTTCGGCATTACGCGCCAATGCATCAAGACAGGTCTTTTTCTCAAAATCTTGAATGGTATAGTCGTAATAGCAAGAATCTATCGCAGGGATGAGTCGGGTAGTCCCATCGGGAGTATCCTGCTCAATCAATAAATTATTAACAACAGAATCACCACTAAGATCAAACGGATTAACGTTGATATGCTGGCACGCAATTTTAGTTCTTAGATTCTGAGTTAACGGATAGCGGTCATCAATTATACCACGGATCTGATCTAACAAAACAAGTATGCATATAGAGCTGCCTTTCCCCAATTTTTCAAATGATGAGGGTTCTGAATCTGATAATAATTCCAGTTGTATATCAGGATACTTTTTGTTCAACACTTTTTGTATCTGAGACATTATTTGTTGTGGGGGAATATTTCGCGAAAAACGTAAATCAAGTACTTTAATTTTGGCGTTAAGCTGTACGCCGGGAAATTTTGCCTTCTCAGTCGTTTTGAATTTAGTCTTAAGCGGCAGTGGACGCAACTTGAGAACAACAGCGGTTAATGTAAAACCAAAAATTTTTGCTTGTTCAATAAATTCATTTTGTACGGGTTTAAGGATCCATGGCCAACTATTTCTTAACGCATCAGGCGAAGAGAGATCAATAAAGGGACGAAGCTTACGCTTATTCTTGTTTTTGGGTATTTCCTGATAAACTTGAAATTTTTGCCTTGTTGATTTTTCAGGCTTCCAGCGAACCAGCACTTTATTTTTGTCATACACCCACAGTGCCTGAGAGGCAGTTGAAAATTCGCTTTTCATATCGACAGGTCGTAGTGGCACATTTTCATAAAATAAAATGACTTCTGTTGTATCTTTATCATTTCTTTGCTGAGTTCGGCAGTCCAGACTAATGGTATTGATACCGCAACTTGTTTTACTTTTCCAGGCATCTGTCTGGAGTAGTGGCCGGCCTAATGAGTGGCTACCCTTGCAATGAGAACCAAATGCAGAGATTTTACGCATGATAAGACGAATCCATATGGGATTAAGCGATGGCTCGTACTTTATCCTTTCTGGTGTAATGATTATTCCATCGGAATTTTTAATAACGGGAGGAGTATCCTGATCTGAATCAACAGAAACAAATAATCCAAACTGCTCTTTATAGGAACGCATCAGATAAGGATGGTATCGATTGCCTAATTCGCTATCAAGATAGTTTTCCCACTGCTTCCAGCGATAACTCTTGCTTAATGGATAATGGTACACAATCAGCTTTTCAGTTTTCTCCTGGTCGATCTCACTATCCCGATAAATCATATGAGAAAGGGGAAGTGTGCGGGTTACTTCGTCGTTATAGTTCATCATAAATTATGCCCTTTCATGAATATTCTGGTAGATCATGGTAGTAAGATTTTCAAACCCCGGTGTAACTGATGAAACTGTATCGGGAGTAATACACCCGCCGAGAATGAGAATATCTGCATGATAAAGATCCTGAATCGGAATTAACTGACTTGAAAATCCCAGCAACTGACAATCAGAATGGGGAGCCACGAAATTAGCGATAACAAGTTTGACGTTGTCTCCCTCAATCGCACGTATTTTTGATAATTTGCTACTTAATCCCAGAGGGGTTTGATTAGGGTCAGCGCCAAAAGCCAGCCATTGCTGATATTCTTCATCCGCTTTGTCGAGAGTATCCTGTCCCCAAAATTTCGCATCTATGCGGTAGTCTGAGTTTTTTACACTAAAATCATACAGTTCGAAAATTCGATGGTCGCTTACCTGAGTCGTAGTAATAATTTTATAACGCTCATGAAGTAGTGCCCGAATAGCCTCTTCACCCAAGCGCCCCATAAGTAGACGTTGTACGATCAGGGGGTGGAAGGCGTAATGTTCTTCCAGATCGTTAGCGTAAGGCATTAAAGATGTTCTGTACCCTTTACGGTTAAACCAGTCAGTAATGTCCGAATGACGCTGTATATACTGATACAACACCTGAGGATTGTACTTACGCCGTCCTTCTGCTGCTTCCTCAAAAAACTGCCAAGTCTGAGGGGAATACCAGATTTCTCCACCATTAAATGCAGATTCTGGTTTTTTAAAACAGGCCCACTTGTACAGTTCAAGATCAATACCAAAGTCATTATGCCCTGGTTTCCAGGCAAGATCGTGTTGAAGTATCGCTTTACCTAATTGTCTCCAGAGTTGTGTAACATCATTACTGGGTGTTGATTGCTCTCGCAACAATCGTATGGCCGGAACCAGTCGTTTATCGATATAATCCAAAACCAGTTTACCCGGTTGTGTCGGTGTCATTAGCAGGTTAAGGAAATTGTCCTGCATTTTTTCATCACGTTCCCGTAAAATATCCAGTAACTGGCGATTGAGCGCAGAAAGCTGACGACGGTTCGATGTATAAATAGGCAATGAAGCAAAGCGCGAAAGGTCTTTTGCTAGTTCAGAATCAAGATGGATTTCAGCATTGGGGACTTCACACCAGGCTCGTTCAATACGACCGACCTGTTGCTGCACATTAGCTGCCGTATTTTTTATGTAATCACTGGTTCTCTTATATTCGCCGTTTAATCGGGAAATCTCATATTTTCGGTTCATCATTAATGGTAGAAGGAAGCGTTGATGCTGTTGACGAGAAATTTCACCAGCACGGAGCAGTTTTTCCAGGTTGCGTAACTGGAAACCCGCATGTGCCATATCATCATTGCTTTCTGCATTGGACTGAAAAGCGGAAAAGTAATAATGCCGTGATTCCAGCAAATATAAACAGGTCAGATCCATATTTTTGCCAGATTCAGGCAGGCTGAAATCCAGATTTACACCATTCGTCGCAGAGGCGGTCTGAGTCAGCACAATGACAATACGCTGGGAGGCAAATGCGGCTTGATAAGCATCACTAAAGCCCTTTTTCTTCTGACATTCTGCGGTTAACAGACAAATCAGCGCAGGCTCATTATGTATGCTCACTGGGATAAACACATCAGCAAAATTTTTTAGCAGAGGATCATCAGATAAAGGTTGTTCCATTTTTAGCCATGCGAGGTATTCTCTACTTTGCGTTGCTATTGGAGTGGTAAGCCATTTTCTTAAATAAGCTATGGAATTCACGAAAGCAAGATGCCCCCGGTGTTGAGGTCTTTTTCCCACAATATCCAATACATTAAGCAATTTTAGCAGTATATTTTTTCGATATTCTGATTCGAAATCCGATGAGGGGACATCGCCATTCTGGAAAAAATCGGGGGCTAGCGAAGCGAGCAGATCAACACAATGCGGGCTATTCTTTATGCTATTGAAATCTTGAATCTCAGCATTCAGTTGTGTGTTTCTGATATTTTCTTTGCTGTTGTTGATCTCTTCAATAGCTAAATACTGCAACTGGAAATCATCAGCTGTCTGGACATAAGGTATCGGTTCTTTAAACCATTCGACAGGTCGTTTTTCAAAAGTTGTTCCCAGGAAACTTTGTGTAACAGCAGGGTTGCGTGCTTCTGCAATATAGCGGAGAGCTGAATTAATCCACCGGACATCGAAGTGATTACAGGCTCTTTCAATATATGACGTAGCCGACAGTGCAAAGACAAGATTACGACTGGCGAGAGAAAGCAGCAGACCTTCTGCCGTCGTGGGCAGAAAGGCACGTTTGATCTGTATCCGTAACGGATCGATATCCGTATCTGAGACATTCTGTTTCAGCAACCAGTTGGTCAAGCCAAAAATACTGGCATGAGTATTGGGCAAAATATTACTTTTCCTTAATTCCCGTAGTTCCGGCAGGTCAGTACGCGGTAATAGAAATCGGGACATATTCGGCAGGGTTGAACCGTAGTATGATGGCCTGTAATCATTAACGGGGTCGAACAGAAGTCGGGTTAACTTTTTAATGTATTCATACGCTTCATCTTCACTGGCAGTCAGGTCGGTCAACATTAGGCTAAATTGTCGAATGAATTTTTCCATCAAGCGTAAAAAATCACTGATGTCGATAGTCTGATCGCTATCCTGAAACGGCGAGTCTGGCCTGATAATTTCGTAGCCATGTTCCGCTTTCCGCATAATAAGCCGTTCACTGGTCACCAGTTGATCGGAACGGAATAAATAATGTTCACCAAAGGGTTTATTATCCAGATATTGCTGAAGAGGAATAACCAGCGATCTGGCATGTGTTAAATCAACATGTTTTTCAGTTAATGCGCTATTCAGGTCATTAATAAATTTATCTAGACGTTCACGGATCATAGGTGCAGGTTCCGTTTCAACATACTGCATACGTTGTAGTAATCTGCGCCCCCCGTCGAGCAACTGACCCAGACATTCAGGTGGTTCCTGAACCCATTGCGCCTGTGCCAGATACTCTTGTAATACCTCAGCCTGGTAATCGAATTCATCGATGAAAATGATGTAATTGCGTAGCTCTTTACTGGACATTTTTACTTTGCGACGCCCATCGTAAAACGATGAAACCATCTTTTGAGTCGTCATGAGCAGCAGGTGTTGCTTTTCGTCACGCCAGGTAATGGCGGGCAGAATTCGTCTGACCCAGGCGTGGCGACGGAAATCTGCAACTCGTTGTCTGGCTGCCTGCGTGAGTTCATGTTCTTCACCATATTTTTCTTTTTGTTTATTGGCTTCTTTTTCCAGCAATTTGATATTCTGAATCAGAGTTATCTCCACTGCTGCACATGATTTGATTAATGACTCTTTTTCACTGGCGATGGCCGTCTGAAAACGTGTCAGATATCCTTTCAGCGATTTGTTAATATGCAGTATGTTTTTGCAATTTCTACGCAATTTCTCGGCGATATCCTGACTGGCAAACAAATTTCTGTCTTCCAGGATATTGATGGAGTCAAATGGATCGGGAAGTGAGTCTGCGGAAATATTATTCTCATGAGGCAAGGGGATGGCCTCGATGGCAGAAACGATCTGCTCATCTTGTGCATAGAGTACGCTGACGGTGAATGGTTCCCCGTTACTGTCTTTATGCGCTGCCGTTTTCTCATAAATGTCGTGCAAAATATTCCAGCGATGGGTAACCAGAATGGCTTGAGAGCCTGATTTTTTTATCGTCTCCAGCGCCGGGAGAGCATTATCAGCATAGCCAGAGCGGTAGAGTGAGCTGGTTTTTCCGCTACCCGTAGGCCCCTGAAGCTGACAAAATCCTGCGATACGACGGGATATTTTGGATTTTTTTGCCTGAGAAAGGGTGTATTCAATAACGGCATTGTAGGAACGTATTAAAGGGGCACTCACATTTCACCTCATCCGTGTCAGGTTATCGAAGAGTAGAATTTCAGCAAATTCATGTTACGCCGATCGGGTATCATTTCAATGTTTAATAATAATTTTCCTTTATAAAACAACGCTTATAATACATTCGTGGGTCGGATGATTTGTTGGTGTTTTATTTGTTTGAATTTGGTGTTGTGGTTTTATTTTTTTAACAATCTGCGATCTTCCTTCCACGACTTCCCCTTGCCGTTTTCGACCGAAAACGGTATCTTAAACCCGCACCTGCAAAATCAGGTGCCGGGCTTGACCTCCTGAAATTGTTACAGGCGACACATGACGCGCAAGCGTCTTTTTTGTGTCGTGCGTTCAGCTACATCTCAATGGTGGGCTGGGCAGGGGCATCGCAAGATGCGCCGGTTTCCTGTAACACCGGTAAGGTCAACCTTGTTCAGTCCACCACCCATGAGATTGACCTCTCAGGTGGTGGGTTTATTACCCGTTACAGGAGGATGCCTTTATGGCTACGATCCCCACTCAGACACACCCGTCACTTGCTGTTCCTTTCAGTGCCACTACGGATTTCACCATACTCGCCAGTCACTGCGAAACCTTTGCCGAAACCCTGATTGAAAGCAACGATCCCGCGTTGAAAATGGCGCTTTGCGGCAGAATTAACACGTGCCTGACGCTGCTGCAACCCACACTGTTAGAACCTGTTCCACCCCATCTGGTTGAAAGCCTGACCGTTGACACTCTCCCTGCGACCACTCCCCGGTTCGAGCCTGAATGTACGGAGCTTTGTCGTTACTGCCTTGCTATCACACAAACCCTGTCGGGGCTGGGATTTGCCTCTGAAACGGAGAAGTACCTTAGCTGGCTGCTGTACGACCTGATTAACTACTTCGCTGCGGAAATGAAAGCCCCGCGTTGGTTGCGTACCGCCGGCGGCGTGAAGTTTATTGACGGTGTGGATATCAAAGCATGATGCAGTCTGACTGGCATCCCGCCGACATTATCGCCGGACTGAAAAAACGTGGCACTTCGCTGTCAGCGCTTTCGCGTCAGGCAGGGCTGGCATCCTCCACGCTGGCAAATGCGCTTACCCGCCGCTGGCCTAAAGGCGAAAGATTGATTGCTGAAGCGTTAGATGTTGCGCCTGAAAAAATCTGGCCTTCACGCTACCGTAAACCAGAATACCGATAAGAAAAACGGCCCTCCCGATCTTTTTCCTGCCCCTGCAGATGAGAGATCGGGAGCATGCCAGTGACGTGCGGCAACTCAGCATTTAACCAAATCAGCGGGAAATGTTTTTCAGGCAAAAACAGTTTCCTCTTTCGGCACCCGTCACATTCGCATTATTTTCTCTCTGCAACAAATGGCCCTTCGGGGCGCCCTTATACGCTTCACGACCTGCAAGAAGCGGCCTGATTTCAGGCTGGTCGTCCCTTTACCGACAATACCTTTGAAAATGTCGGACTGCGTTGCAGTTAAGGTCACACTTCACATTGCGTCAATATCTGAACTGGTTTTTCGGTACAGATCGTAAAACGGTGAATGCTATGCATGCCATTCACTGAAATACCCGAATGCGTCTTCAGCTTTGCAGCAACGACGCATGAATCCCTCATTCCATCGTTTCATAATCATCTTTATAGCTTTACACCTATATAACTTTTAACCTATATTATTCAGGAGGTCCCGTGTGGACGATTAAAACAACGGATATGTTTGATCACTGGTTTTCCTCGCTCAATGATACCGATCGGGCCAGCGTGCTTGCAGCGCTGTTGGTCCTGCGTGAAAAGGGGCCGGGTTTGTCCAGACCTTATGCCGATACGCTCAGAGGCTCCCGCTTTAGCAACATGAAAGAGTTGCGTATTCAAAGTCGGGGTGATCCGATACGGGCATTTTTCGCTTTTGATCCGACCCGTACCGGCATTGTACTTTGTGCCGGAAATAAGGTCGGCAATGAAAAACGTTTTTACGATGAGATGCTCCCGGTTGCAGATCGGGAATTCACGAACTGGCTGAACACAATAAAAGAGAAGGAGTAACGCGATGGGCAGAACGCTGGAACAGCTTATTGCGGATGAAAAACCTGAAGTCGTGGCCGAAGCTCAGGCGATGGCGACGGACATCCTGCTCAACATCCACCTTGCCGAACTGCGCGAGAAAGTACAGAAAACGCAGGTCGAAATGGCGCAGGTGCTGGGCATCAGACAACCTACTGTTGCCGGTATGGAAAAACCGGGGCGCGACCTGAAACTGTCCACGCTGAAACGTTACGTTGAGGCGACCGGCGGCAAGCTACGCCTTGATATTGAACTGCCGGATGGCTCTCACTACGGATTTGTACTGTAAACACTGACGCTCCCTGAACCGGAGCGTCAGCCCCCTCTGTATAACGGGCTGCTGCCTGCATTGCCGACAGGCTTTGCTGCCGCGTGACCGTAAAACTGCACCAGCCTGTGATTTTAAAAACACTGCACCAGTCCAGTGCGTCACTTTAACCGCGCAGAGCGGGAAAGTGACGCACGCAATCATTCTGATCTGCCCCAGAGAAATCAACTGCGCCAGCCCATGACGGGATTCTGACACCGCGTTTTCAACCTATTTGACGCATAAGGAGAACATGAACCGATACCGGAGGGGGATCAGGACGATCCGGGGGATAACCCGCTAACGCGGGCGGCTGCTCAGAGAGCACAACCGACGCCCCATAACACCTCAACGGCTGCCGCCCCGGCGCTCAGGTATCGTTCGCAGCCCCGACAAAACCCAGGGGCTATCGGCCCACGCGCCGGGGAAAGCTGTATCAGGTTTTGGGTTATTGATTTGCTGCAATCATGAAGGGCGGAGTGTATGGGGATACTGGCGCAGGAAATGAAGAAGCTGGCGCAGCAGGCGGGCGGCAGCCATAAAACGGTCCACGATCGCATGGCGCTGGTGCAGCGGCTTTGTGAGCGTCTGATGGGGCAGAACGTGCAGATCCGCCGGGTGGAACAACTGAAATCCCGGCATATTGAAGAGTACGTCCGGGCGCGACTGGTGCAGGACATCACTAGGCGTTCCCTGCAAAACGAGATGTCGGCGGTGCGCTGCATTCTGAAACAGGCCGGACGCGATAAACTGGCGCAGAGCGGGCGGCTCAGTAACCGGGCGCTGGGGCTGTCCGGCGCATCCCGCAACGGGACAAAACGGGCCATCACGCCGGAGCATTACCGTCATGTGCTGGAAACTGCCCGCGCAAAAGATCCGGGGCTGGCGGCGGCGCTGGAGCTTTCAAGGCTGATGGGGCTACGCTCGCAGGAAGCGGTACAGAGTGCGCAGTCGCTGAACACATGGAAACAAGCGCTGGAGCGGGGTGACTCCCGGCTAACCGTGGTCTTTGGTACCAAAGGCGGGCGGCCCCGCTAGACGATTATTCTGGACGCTGGTGCAGTCAGAAAGGTGGTAGATGCTGCGCTGGCGGTGGCTGAGCAGCGTCACGGCAGGCTGATCGAAAAGCCCGATCTGAAAAGCGCGATGAAATACTGGCACGGTCAGGCATCACGTCTCGGGTTAACTGGCGCATATTCCCCGCACTCCCTGCGTTATGCGTGGGCGCAGGATGCCATTCACCATTATCTGGCACAGGGAGCCAGTGAAAAAGAAGCGCTGGCGATGACGGCGATGGATCTGGGTCATGGCGACGGACGTGGACGGTATGTGGCGCAGGTGTACGGGCGGCGGAGCGGTGCATGACAGTCATCGGGTTTTGTACTCGTTTCTGGTGCAGCAGCCAGTTGGCACTCCGACCTATGCCAGCTAAAGAAAAAGGCCAGAAAGGGTAAGGGGTGACTAAGGGTAACAGCGCCTGACCGGAAAAGGCCAAAGGGCTTAAAAGGCTGCAACTGGCGCAGATCGATATGTATCCGGCAATATCTGGCGCAGTCCTGCCACTGACTGGCAACGAAAGAGTGGTGCAGTGATGGCGTGCTGGTCCATCAGTTTCTGGCTGGGGGTTGGCAACGATGACCAGAAATGATTCACCGTGAATTATTTTCGATATATACCTATTGATGGCTGAGGTATTGATAGGTTTTCGCCCGGAATTATTCACCCTAGAATAATTCTGTACGCTTTCCGATGAATAACGGGAAAAAAGAAGGCAACACCTTTCAATGCAAAAAAGCTGCTCCCGGACAACCGGAAACAGCTTTTCTGTTTTCAACCAATGACACTGTCAATGGTTCAGGCCGCTCTGTGCTGCCGCGCATAAATATACGGCGCAATATACCCTTCACGGCACACATCCAGATAATCTGACCACCACTGCATCATGGCCTTGCGGGCTTCCAGATGTTCCGCTTTGTGCACATACGCTGCCCGCACGCTGTTTCGCTCCTGATGGCTCATCTGCCGTTCCATTGTATCCCTCGACCAGAGATCTGACTCGACCAGCGCGCTACAGGCCATTGCCCGCAGTCCGTGTCCGCACACATCGGTTTTTGTATCATAGCCCATCAGACGCAGCGCCCGGTTGGTGGTGTTTTCGCTCATCGGTTTATAGGGGTTATGGTCGCCGGGAAACACCAGTTCCAGATGGCCGGAGAGTTCCTGTATCTGTTTCAGAATGGCAATCGCCTGCAGTGAGAGCGGCACGATATGCGCGGTGCGCATTTTTGCACCACGGCCTGAAAACCGCACTTTCTCGATCGCTTCGCGGGTGGCGGGGATGGTCCAGATTTTATTTCTGAAATCAATCTCACTCCAGCGGGCAAAACGCAGTTCGCTGGAGCGGATGAACAGGTGCAGCGTCAGCACCACCGCCAGCCGGGTTAACTCGCGCCCTTGTTGATAATCGCCGATACGGTCAAGCAGTTCAGGCAACCGTTCCAGCGGCAGGGCGGGATAGTGATTCTTTACGGGGGAGGCAGTCACGCCTTCCAGATGCTGTGCCGGATTGCTTTCGGTCAGCCCCTGCTGAACGGCATAACGCATGATGTTGCTGAGTTGCTGGCGGGTTCGGGACGCGACTTCCAGAAAGCCCTTGTCCTCAATAACCCGCAATAATGCGGTGAAATCCTGCGTTTTCAGCACCGTGACGGGCAGGTGACCAATCGCCGGGAAAATATGGTTTTCCATACTGGCGAGAATGCGGGTGGCATAATCAGCCGACCATTTTTTGTTGGTTTTATGCCATGCCAGCGCCACCGCTTTAAAACATTTCTCGGGCGAACAGGCTGCTTTTTCCACCATACGCTGCTGCGCCGGATTGATATTCTGTGCCAGTAACTTACGGATACCGTCGCGCTGCTGCCGGGCGTCAGCGAGAGAAACCAGCGGATATGCGCCGAGACTGACTCTGGATTCTTTGCCACCGAAGCGAAATTTGAGATACCAGATACGCGAACCACCCGGATTGACGAGCAGATACAGACCATGGGAATCGGAGAGTTTTACAGGACGGGAAGAGGGTTTTAACTTGCGGATTTTAGAATCATTTAAAGACATTTGGGGGTCACTCCAGAATCGAACCAAACTGACCCCAAATCTGACCACCAAATTTTCCGGATGCGGAGAGAAAACCAGATACGCATCGGGAAGAATTTTCACGCTAACTTACTGAATCGTAAATAAATAGAGACGTACAGATAAGCATGAAAACAAGAATTTGGCTCCTCTGACTGGACTCGAACCAGTGACATACGGATTAACAGTCCGCCGTTCTACCGACTGAACTACAGAGGAATCGTGTGAACGAGGCGAATATTAGCGATGCCACTCAGCGTTGTCAAAGCCTGAATAGATAAATGCGATCGTTTGCTGAAATATTCCCCATTTCGCCGCTTATTCAGACGCAACCGGTTGTTTTATGCACTTTTCACGCTCGGGACGAGGGTATTTCCATAACCAGCGGCCTGTGACCATACGCCAGTAAAATAACGCGGCGCGCACGGCCCAGTCGAAGAACATCCCTAACCAAACGCCGACTACGCCCCATCCTAATACGATTCCCAACGTGTAACCCGCCACAACGCGACAGCCCCACATGCCCAACATCGATACCCACATCGCAAAACGCACATCACGTGCGCCCTTAAACCCTGATGGTAGCACCCAGGATGCCGCCCATATCGGCATAAACGCTGCGTTGAGCCAAATTAGGATGACTATGACCTCTTTTACATCCTGATCGTGGGTATAAAATGAGGCCATAACGCCGGCAAAGGGGGCGGTTAGCCAGGCGATGGCGGTTAAGCCGATTGTTGAGAGCCAGAATATATGGCGTAACTGGATTTCCGCTTGGGCAATCTGACCATTTCCCAGACGCCTGCCGGTAATGATTGTCGACGCGGAGCCTAAAGCATTCCCCGGCAGGTTGATGAGCGCGGCGATAGAAAAGGCAATGAAGTTTCCGGCAATTACGCTGGTTCCCATGCCGGAGACAAACATTTGCGTTAACAGTTTACCGCCATTAAATAGCACTGACTCAATACTTGCCGGAATACCGATCCCCATAACTTCCCAGATAATGGCGAGATTGAGCGGCTTAAAATAGCTTTTGAAGGGAATTCGCAGCGCCGGATTAAAACCAATCATCAGCACCCAGATAATGGCGAACGCACCGATGTAGCGTGAAATGGTCAGCCCGAGTCCTGCCCCCACAAATCCCAGCCCTTGCCAGGAAAAGACCCCGTAGATCAGGATGCTGCTGATGATGATATTTAGGATATTCATACCGCCATTAATCAACAGCGGAATTTTGGTATTTCCGGCTCCGCGAAGTGCGCCGCTACCGATCAAAGCAATGGCTGCCGCCGGGTAGCTGAGCACCGTTAGTTCCAGATAGGTGAGTGCCAAGGCCTTAACATCGGGGGTTGCTTCACCGGCGACAACGTCAATAATCTGTTCACCAAAAGAGTGAATGACCGCTGCCAGCACGGTAGCAAAAATCGTCATGATCACCAGCGATTGTCTGGCTGCTGCCCTTGCCCGTCGACGATCTCGTTTTCCCAGGCTAAATGCTACCACCACCGTGGTTCCCAGATCGATGGCGGCAAAAAACGCCATGATGACCATATTGAAACTGTCGGCGAGACCTACGCCAGCCATTGCTTCTTTTCCCAACCAGCTAACAAGGAAGGTACTCAGTACGCCCATCAACAGCACACAGGTGTTTTCCAGAAAAATGGGGACCGCAAGCGGAGTGATTTCGCGCCAAAAGAGAACCTTATAACTCTTGCGTTTAGCATACCAGGGCGTGCGGGAAGCGACCTGGCGTAAGGCAGCGGAGACGTTCAAAGTGAACCTTAAAGAAGAAAGTTGAAACCTCATTTCAAATGATGAGGGAGAATCCAAAAAGCTGCAAAGTTTTTTCCATTTAAAATGTCTGGAAATGCAACAAACTGTCGAGAGAAGCATCAATTGAAACTTATTCGGGGAAATGGGGTTTGACAAAAATTTTTTCGCCGCTAAGATAAGCCTCCACAACGATTCCTCTGTAGTTCAGTCGGTAGAACGGCGGACTGTTAATCCGTATGTCACTGGTTCGAGTCCAGTCAGAGGAGCCAAATTTAAGAAGCCCGCTTAAGGAAACTTAAGCGGGCTTTTTGTTTTCTCAGTCCAGTGCATCCACCTGACGAGCAGGTGGAGCGTGATGTGTTTCGAATCAGAACTGATAGCTGGCGGTGACGCTGACGTTGCGCGGCTCGCCATAGACGATAGATCCGTCGACATTGGTGTCGTAGGTTTTATCGAACAGGTTATTGAGGTTACCCTGCACAGAGAAGTTTTTCGTCACCTGATAGCGGGTGAATAAATCGACCAGGGCGTAGCTTCCCTGTTCCGCGCGGAATGTGCCATATGGCGTGACCGTATCGCTATAAACACGATTCTGCCAGTTAACCCCACCGCCCACGGTCAGTTCCGGCATGGCTGGCAGGCGATAACGGGTAAACAGTTTTACTGTGGTACGCGATAGGTTCGGGTTTACCGCATTGCCTTCGTTGTCTTCAGCAACATAGCGTGTCGCGCCGAACGTCATCTGCCAGTTATCGGTGATCGCACCGTTAACTTCGAATTCGACTCCTTTGCTGACCGTTCCATCCATCGCTTTATAGGCCGTGTCGCCATTGCTACCGGCAATTGGTTCGCCGGTTGATTGGCCCACGTTATCCTGTTCAATGCGGAACACCGCGAGGGTGGTGGTTAAACGGCTGTTCATCCAGTCGGACTTCAGGCCAAGTTCATAGTTATTGCCGGTAATTGGGGAAAGATATTTACCGGAACTGTCGCGCTTGTTCTGCGGCTGAAAGATTGAGGTATAGCTGGCGTACGTAGACCAGTTATCGTCAATGTCATACACCAGGCCCGCATACGGCGTGGTATGGTTTTGTTCCATGCTGTAGGCGAGGGTGTCGATACGCCAGTTGGTATAACACGCGCCGACAATCAAATGCAGTGGGTCGGCCAGCGAAATACGTGTTGCGGCGTAGAGCGATTTCATGTGCGTGGTATCGTCCTGAGCCAATGACTGCGGGTTCCAGTTGGTTTCCGGGACGTTACCATCGACGGCATCCACCTTACGCTTGCCGCTGTTCCAGCCGGTACCTCCGACGTAGTCATAGCCCGGACCATAGCTGCCATACGGGCCAATCAGCGTACCATCGGCTTTATTGACATAGGCATCGACGTACATCATTTTACTGTCAAATTTGACCTCGGAGTGGGTGGCATTCATGGTCGCCTGCCAGGTATCGGCCAAACGTTGCTGGCGCCGTTATTCTGGTAGCCCTCGACGATCGCCGTCTCTTCAGCAGGGGCTGCGAGGCTGGTGGAAGGCATCAGTAAAATGTTGTTTCAGTACTATGCTTAAGCAATAGCGCCGGGAAATGGTTATAAGAACAGCAGTGGCAGGGCTTTTTGCTTAAAAAATCGAGGGTTAAAGTTGAAAGAGCGTGAGTAACTCGCTCATACTCTATACTCGCAGAGTGACCCGGCGTAGCATGGCATAACGCTTGGGCTGTTAATGAAAAAGGAAAACGTCGTGGCAGAAGAAACTATATTCAGCAAAATTATCCGTCGTGAAATTCCGTCAGATATCGTGTACCAGGATGAACTGGTCACTGCGTTTCGTGATATTTCCCCTCAGGCACCTACGCACATTCTGATCATTCCTAATGTCCTGATCCCGACCGTCAACGATGTGACGGCGGAACACGAGCAGGCGTTGGGTCGCATGATCACCGTAGCGGCGAAAATCGCCGAGCAGGAAGGCATTGCTGCGGATGGGTATCGTTTAATCATGAATACCAATCGTCACGGCGGTCAGGAGGTGTATCACATTCATATGCACCTGCTGGGTGGACGGGTGCTTGGTCCAATGCTTGCGCATAAAGGTCTGTAAGCATGACCAGAGGATGCATTGCACTTTCACTGAGCTTGCTGCTACTGGCTGGCTGTCGGGCACATCCTGAAATCCCGGTAAGTGATGAACAGTCGCTGGTGATGGAATCAACGATTCTGGCGGCGGGCATTACAGCAGAACAGCCGACGTTAACCACGTCTGATATTCAGGCCTCAGCATCCTCGCGACTTTATAACGAAAGACAAGAACCCGTTACCGTTCATTATCGGTTTTACTGGTATGACGCCAGAGGACTGGAAATGCATCCTCTGGAAGCGCCACGCAGCGTGACTATCCCGGCTCATTCGTCGGTGACGCTGTACGGCAGCGCCAATTTTCTGGGGGCGCACAAGGTTAGACTTTATCTTTATTTGTAAGGGGTGAATCTTGATGATCAAAATGAATCGCTACGCACTGATTGCCGCGCTGGCGATGTTTCTCTCTGGCTGTGTGGCGCAACGTGAGCCCGCACCCGTAGAGGAAGTGAAGCCAGTGCCGGAACAGCCCGCGCAGCCGCAACAGCCGGTGCCGGTTGTACCAACGGTGCCAAGCATACCGCAGCAGCCGGGTCCGATTGAGCACGAGGACCAAACGGCGCAGCCGACGCCACGTCAACGTCACTATGACTGGAACGGAGCTATGCAACCGATGGTCGGCAAAATGCTGCAGGCTGACGGTGTCAAAGCGGGAGGCGTTCTGCTGGTTGATAGCGTGAATAACCGGACCAACGGCTCGTTGAACGCCGGTGAAGCCACCGAGACCTTGAGGAACGCGCTGGCGAATAACGGCAAGTTTACCCTGGTTTCCGCCCAGCAGTTGGCTGTCGCCAAACAGCAGTTAGGTCTGTCGCCGAACGACAGTCTGGGAACGCGCAGCAAAGCGATTGGTATCGCCCGTAACGTTGGCGCACAGTATGTGCTCTATTCCAGCGCCTCCGGCAACGTCAATTCGCCGGCGCTGCAAATGCAATTAATGCTGGTACAAACTGGCGAGATAATCTGGTCAGGTAAAGGTGCCGTACAGCAACAATAACCGGCTAACGCGCGACGAGGTGTTGTCGCGCTATTTCCCGCAGTATCATCCCGTCGTAGCCAACCAGAGCGGCCTGAGCGGCGGGAGCTGCATCATCGAACACGATACCCACCGCTTAGTGTTGCGCTGTCATCACGACCCTGACGCGCCGGAATCGCATTTCTTACGCCACTATCACGCGTTAAAGCACCTGCCTGAAAGCCTTGCGCCGCGCTCCCGCTTTTATATACGTGGGTGGATGGCGGTCGACTTTTTTCACGGTAAGGTTGAATCCAGATTGCCGGACGCCGACGAACTCGCTGGCTTATTGTATCATCTGCACCAACAACCCCAATTGGGCTGGCGAATCAGTCTGCTGCCGCTACTCGAACAGTACTGGCAGTGTGGCGATCCGGCGCGTCGCACGCCATGCTGGTTGCGAGCGTTGAAGCGACTCAGGAAAAGCGGTGAGCCTCGACCTTTGCGTCTGGGGCCTCTGCATATGGATGTCCACGGTGACAACATCGTACGTACAGCATCAGGGCTGCGGCTGATTGACTGGGAATATGCCGGAGACGGTGATATCGCTCTGGAGCTGGCGGCGGTTTGGGTCAACGACGAATCTCAGCACCAACGGCTGGTTAGCGCCTACGCCCAACGAGCGCACATTGAACAAAACGCGCTGTGGCGGCAGGTCAGACGATGGCGGCCCTGGGTCATAATGCTGAAAGCGGGGTGGTTTGAGTATCGCTGGCGACAAACCGGCGATCGACAATTTATCAGGCTGGCCGATGAAACCTGGCGGCAGCTAATAATGAAAGGATAAGGAGAGCAGTGTGGGCCCAGTAATGTTGGATGTCGAAGGGTATGAGCTGGACGCTGAAGAGCGTGAGATTCTGGCGCATCCGCTGGTAGGTGGGTTGATCCTCTTTACCCGAAATTATCATGACCCGGAACAGTTGCGTGAATTAGTGCGCCAGATTCGCGCGGCATCACGCAATCATCTGGTGGTGGCGGTAGATCAGGAAGGCGGCAGGGTACAGCGTTTTCGCGAAGGATTTACGCGTCTGCCCGCGGCCCAATCCTTTGCTGCGCTGCACGGTCTGGAAGACGGCGGCAATCTGGCTCAGGACGCCGGATGGCTAATGGCCAGCGAAATGATCGCAATGGATATAGATATCAGTTTTGCGCCGGTGCTGGATGTGGGGCATATCAGCGCGGCGATTGGGGAACGCTCTTACCATGCCGATCCGCGGAAAGCGCTGGCTATGGCGACTCGCTTCATTGACGGTATGCATGCTGCTGGCATGAAAACTACCGGTAAACATTTCCCCGGGCATGGGGCAGTGACGGCGGATTCGCATAAAGAAACCCCAACCGATCCACGTTCAGAAGCCGAAATTCGTGCAAAAGATATGTCCGTGTTCCAGACGTTGATTACGGAAAACAAACTCGATGCCATTATGCCTGCGCATGTCATCTACAGTGACGTGGACCCGCGTCCGGCGAGCGGTTCGCCACACTGGCTGAAAACGGTGCTGCGTCAGGAGCTTGGTTTCGATGGCGTCATTTTCTCCGATGATTTGTCGATGGAAGGGGCGGCGATTATGGGAAGCTATGCGGAGCGTGGTCAGGCATCGCTGGATGCGGGTTGCGATATGATCCTTGTCTGCAATAATCGTAAAGGCGCGGTCAGTGTGTTAGATAATCTGTCGCCGATCAATGCAGAACGTGTTACACGTTTGTATCATAAAGGTTCATTTTCACGTCAGGAACTGATGGACTCGGCACGCTGGAAGACGGTAAGCGCCCAGCTCAACCAGCTTCATGAGCGCTGGCAGGAAGAGAAAGCAGGTCATTAACGCAAGTTTGGCGAGGATGCGATGATTATCTATTTACACGGTTTTGACTCTAACAGCCCGGGCAACCACGAAAAGGTGTTGCAGCTACAGTTCATCGACCCGGATGTCAGGCTGATTAGCTACAGTACGCGGCATCCTAAACATGACATGCAGCATCTACTGAAAGAAGTGGACAAAATGCTGCAGCTTAATGTGGACGACCGTCCGCTGATTTGTGGCGTGGGACTGGGGGGATATTGGGCTGAACGGATTGGTTTCCTGTGTGATATTCGTCAGGTAGTGTTTAATCCCAACCTGTTCCCGTATGAGAACATGGAAGGAAAAATCGACAGGCCTGAAGAGTATGCCGATATCGCGACAAAATGCGTGACCAATTTCCGCGAAAAGAATCGCGATCGCTGCCTGGTGATCCTGTCACGTCATGATGAAGCGCTCAATAGTCAGCGTTCGTCAGAAGAGCTGCATCATTTTTACGAGATAGTCTGGGACGAAGAGCAGACGCACAAGTTTAAGAATATCTCCCCGCATTTGCAGCGCATCAAAGCGTTCAAGACGTTAGGTTAATCCTCAATGAACGTGTAAAAAACCAGCCTTCGGGCTGGTTTTTTTGTTCTTAAAGTTCGTGTTGTCTATCTTTTCAGCATCAAAACTTGATACACATCAATTTTGGTATGACCAATGCACCGTTCGTGTTATTCTCACTCTCGAAGAACATTTTCATTATCGTAACTTGTTGTTAATTAAAGGCTATACCTATAACTTTTAATTAACAATTGGTTAATAAATTTAAGGGGGTCACGTTGACTACACCATTAAAAAGAATCGTGATTGTCGGCGGCGGTGCTGGCGGACTGGAAATGGCGACGCAGCTGGGTAAAAAGCTGGGGCGCAAGAAAAAGGCCAAAATCACGCTGGTGGACAGAAACCACAGCCATTTATGGAAACCGTTACTGCATGAAGTCGCGACGGGTTCCTTGGACGAAGGCGTGGATGCGCTGAGCTATCTGGCGCATGCCCGTAACCACGGTTTCCAGTTTCAGTTGGGTTCGGTGGTGGATATCGATCGCGAAGCGAAAACCATTACTCTTGCCGAGCTGCGCGATGAGAAAGGCGAGCTGCTGGTTCCTGAGCGCAAAGTCCCGTATGACACGCTGGTGATGGCGTTGGGCAGTACCTCCAACGATTTCAATACGCCGGGCGTCAAAGAAAACTGCATTTTCCTGGATAACCCGCATCAGGCGCGTCGTTTCCACCAGGAGATGCTGAATCTGTTCCTGAAGTACTCCGCGAATCTGGGCGCTAACGGCAAAGTAAATATCGCCATTGTCGGCGGCGGTGCGACGGGGGTTGAACTCTCAGCCGAGCTGCACAATGCGGTAAAACAGCTGCACAGCTATGGTTACAAAGGGCTGACCAACGAAGCGCTGAACGTTACGCTGGTAGAAGCCGGTGAGCGTATTCTGCCTGCGTTGCCGCCGCGTATTTCCAGTGCTGCGCATAATGAGTTAACCAAACTGGGCGTACGCGTACTGACCCAGACGATGGTAACTAGCGCTGATGAAGGCGGACTGCATACCAAGGATGGCGAGTACATTGAAGCCGATCTGATGGTGTGGGCTGCGGGGATCAAAGCGCCAGACTTTATGAAAGACATTGGCGGTCTGGAAACCAATCGTATTAACCAACTGGTGGTTGAGCCGACTCTGCAGACCACGCGAGATCCCGACGTGTACGCGATTGGCGACTGCGCTTCCTGCGCTCGCCCGGAAGGTGGTTTTGTGCCGCCGCGCGCTCAGGCTGCGCACCAGATGGCAAGCTGCGCAATGAACAACATTTTGGCGCAGATGAACGGCAAGCCGCTGAAAGCGTATCAGTACAAAGACCACGGCTCTCTGGTTTCACTTTCTAACTTCTCTACCGTGGGTAGCCTGATGGGCAACTTGACCCGTGGTTCGATGATGGTAGAAGGGCGTATTGCGCGCTTTGTGTACATCTCACTGTACCGCATGCACCAGATTGCTCTGCACGGTTACTTTAAAACCGGTCTGATGATGCTGGTTGGCAGCATTAACCGGGTGATCCGCCCGCGTCTGAAACTGCATTAATACGGCTTATGGCGTCGGATGTTTGTACTTATCCGGCGCCTTCCTTCAGAGTTCTCCGAATCATCCTGCCTTTGCTCCTCCTCGTGCTATTTTCATCCGTAATCTGATTGGCATTCCTTACCTTCTGTTGCAAAGTTGTTGCTAATAGCAAAAAAGGAGGAAGTCCCGTGAATAAATCTATGTTGGCGGGTATAGGGATTGGCGTAGCTGCTGCGCTGGGTGTTGCAGCGGTGGCCAGTCTTAACGTTTTCGAGCGTGGCCCACAGTATGCACAAGTTGTCTCTGCAACACCGATTAAAGAGTCGGTAAAAACACCGCGCCAGGAGTGTCGGAACGTGACGGTCACGCACCGTAAGCCGGTACAAGATGAAAACCGTATCGCGGGTTCCGTGCTGGGTGCGGTTGCTGGTGGCGTTATCGGCCATCAGTTTGGCGGCGGACGCGGTAAAGATATTGCTACCGTGGCCGGTGCTTTAGGCGGCGGTTATGCAGGTAACCAGATCCAGGGTTCGATGCAAGAAAATGATACGTACACTACTACGCAGCAGCGTTGTAAAACGGTGTATGACAAATCTGAAAAAATGCTGGGCTACGACGTGACGTACAAAATTGGCGATCAGCAGGGGAAAATCCGTATGGATAAGGACCCCGGCGCGCAAATTCCGTTGGATAACAACGGACAGTTGGTACTAAATAACAAAGCGTAAAATAGCATTATCCTGAACATTAGCCCCCCATTCGCTCAGGCTGGGGGGCTTTTTTTATCAGAAGGTTAAGGCGTAGTTCAGACCAAACGTGCGGCCCCGGCCCTTGTATTCATACAGTGACGGGCTACCGTAGGTTGGGCTGTACAGCAGTGGCGCACGTTGTCCCCACAGCGTGGTGTACTCTTCATTCAGCAGGTTTTCTACGCTAAAGGTCAGTTTACCCAACGGGAGCTGATAGCTGCCGATAAAGTCCATCGTGTTATAGCCGTCCAGCTTATTGCCGCTGGCGTCCGTCAGATCAAATGTTTGCTGGCTCTGTACGCGCAATGTCCACGGTTCAGGTGCCCAGCCGACCCACGCGGTGGCTTTGGACGGGGAAGCCAGGGTGACATCCCATTTCTGCCACTTACCGTTTTGCTTCACTTCCGATTTAATGACGTTGAAGTTGCCGCCCAGACTCCAGTCCGTATCCGCAATGAAATAATCCACCGCACCTTCAAGGCCATAAATACGGCGATCGTCGGGCTGGACGTTAATGGTCATATCGCTGCGGTTGATAACGATCGATTTATCCGAAGTAGAGTAGTAAGCGGCCAGCTGCGTGCGCAGACTGTCGCCAGTGTAGCGCCATCCCAGTTCGTAGGAGTTAACTTTAATCCCCTCCAGGCGTGAGTCCGCCACGTTGACGCTGCGCTGGAGCTGGTAATGATCGCCAACCAGGGAATAGGTGCCGTTACCGTAATATTTCCCCGGGTCTGGAAGCTCCACGCCCTGAGAGAAGTTAAACCATGTCTGCTGACGGTCGGTCAGGTGGGCAAGGATACCGGCGTTAAACAGGAAATTATCGTAATCGGTTTTACCGCCAGGAATGGTATCGGCGGAGTTTGCCAGACCGGTGGCAATTCCCTGTTGTTGGGCATAACCAACGAAATCATCCACCCTGTTTTCGGTCCATTGATAGCGCACACCGCCGCTGAGGGTAAAGATGTCGTTAATGTCATAGCTGTTCTGCAGGAAAGGCGCGAAGTTGGTGATGCTGTAACCGGGGTAACGCCCGGTGGTATAAGCGGTTCGGTTGTCCATACCGCCGGAGGGCAGGGACCAGGCCAGATCGAAGAATTTCTGATTGGAATCGAAGGTTTCGTGATCGGCATCGACACCCCAGGTCAGCTCCCAGTTGTCCATCAGCTGGCTGTTGAGGGTGATTTTGGCACCAAACTGGTCTGTGTCCTGCTGCGATGCGGAGAAACTGGTGACCTTGCCTTTGCTCAGCGTAGGGAAGGGGTAGAATTTCAGCGATTCGTCACGGTAATAGATTTGGCTGACCAGGTTCTGGCCGAAGAAATCCGCGTCTGAATACTGCAGGCTGATGAGATGACGCTCGGTGCCGGGAATACGATCGGAATTCAGTCCGCTGCTGGTATAAGCCTTACCGTTTCCCGTCACGGCGGACATGTTCTCGCCAAGATCCAGTCCGTAATCGTCATCCCCCTGGCTCTTATAATACTGCGTAACCAGTTGTAACTGACGGTTGTCGTCAAGCTCAATCGTCCCGGTGCCCATCACGTCCAGACGATCGGAGTGCTGCAGGCCGGTTTGGGTGTTATCCAGCAGCAGGGCATCGTGATTGCCGTCATACCAGCCGCCAAACCGTTGATACGCGACGGACATGCGCCCGGAAGCGCGATCGGTTCCTCCGCTCACCGCCGCGGCAACGCGTTCATCATGATCGTTACTGTTATTGAAGCCGCTTTTACTCCCCAGTTCGAGTTCTACTTCACGCTCCGGCTGGCCTTTTTTGGTGACAATGTTGATTAACCCACCGGTACTGCCGCCGCCATACAGTGAGGTTGCACCTGAGATGACTTCAATGTGTGCGATGTTAAACGGGTCAATAGAATCCAGTTGGCGACTGTCAGTACGCGAGGAGTTCAGACGGACACCGTCTATCAGTACTACGATGGCACGGCCGCGCATATTCATGCCGTAGTTTGTGCGCCCCTGGCTGCTGACATCGATTCCTGGGATTAACTGAGCAAGAACATCTTTGAACTCTTTCCCCCCCTGAACCTGCTGTTCAATCTCGCTTCCTTCAATAACCCAGGTCGTTTGCGCCATTTCTGCCACGGTGCGTTGACTACGGTTGGCATTGACGATGAGGTTATCTTCCTCAGCCGCGATGGCTGGGAGAGTTAAAGACAACAAGAGAGGATTGAGCACCCAGAGACGCTTATGCATTTGTATTCCTTTTAAAAAGAGTCGATCTGTTTTTGTTATGGCGGTAGAGAAACCGATAGTTACATTGTGAAACAGGCGTTAAAACAAATGCGAATATTGCTGATAATAATTGTTGTTATCAATACATTTTACAAAAAATGATCGGATAAGATGATGAAAACACTGAATAATGTAGGGGTAATCCGCGGAAATCTAACCGGGGGCTTAATCAGCTCCCGGTGGTGTCAGTACTGCGGGGAAATAGCGGGAAAGGGTTAAACTTTGATAAGTTCAGGCCACAGTCGCAGAGTCGTGTGTGCGATCTGCATCAGTTTTTCAAATGTCGCGCCTTCACGGGCGCTGATCGACATACCCTGTAAAATACAGTTCAGGTATTCGGCCAGTTTTTGCACGTCGCAATGGGACGGAATTTCGCCTCGTTGCTGGCGCTGGTGAAGGAACTGGATAAGCGTCTGTTCCTGCATTGCATGGCGGGATTTCACCGTGTGCGCAATATCCCGGGAAGAGGCCGCCAGTGTCGCGGAAGTGTTAATCATGAAACATCCCGCCGGGGTGTCTTTACTGGTAAAGCAGGTCGCTATTGCGGTGAAATAGTCTTCCAGCGCGCACTCAAGACTTTTTTCTTCACAAAATAACTGAGCTTCATGTTTCGCCGCGAAGCGGGTGATGTAGCGGTCCAGTACGGCACGAAACAACCCCTCTTTATTGGTGAACTCCGCATACAGCGTGGGCGCTTTTGCGCCGGTTGCTTCTACGAGATCGGCGAGCGATGTCGCTTCATACCCGTGCTGCCAGAAGAGTGTCATGGCCTTATCAAGCGCGGCTTCCCTGTCGAACACTTTTGGTCGGCCACGGCTTTTTTTAGCACAACCTGTCATTTCAGTTGTCATGGCGCCGATGTACCTTTGTTGGGTTTATTGAATAACCATTATAAAAATATTCGACTGCACACTCCAGCGGATTAGCGATAAAAATAATTTAACGCTATTGATATGAAAAATAAGGTCTTTATATTTTATATAACGATCATTATAAAAAAATATTGACGTGTGACCTGGATCACATCTATGATTTACCTATCGATCGTTAAGTTAATCTTTGCGACATACATTCATCTGCTAAAGGTCACTATCATGAAAAACGTAAAAACTCTGTTTGTTGCTGCTGTTCTTAGCTCACTCTCATTTGCAAGCTTTGCTGCCGTTGAAGTTCAGGCCACACCTGCGGGCCAACAGAAAGTTGGTACTATTTCTGCGAATGCGGGGACTAACTTAGGTTCTCTGGAAGATCAACTGGCGCAGAAAGCGGATGAGATGGGAGCGAAGTCTTTCCGTATTACTTCTGTTACCGGTCCTAACACCCTCCACGGGACTGCAGTTATCTACAAATAAGAGTTAACCCATCGCAATGCCACTGCGAGTTAAATAAAAACCCCCGCGGAATAAAATCTAGCGGGGGTTTTTTATGCGCTGAATTACAGCGGTTGTTGAGCAACGTCGTGATGACGGGTGACATCGACCGGCATGCCTGAGCGAATCTCCATCGCACGTTCCATGACGGCAGAGTCCGTTTGCGCCGCATTCTTAAACGTCTGCATGGATGCGTTCAGCACGATCGGCAGCAATTGCGGGTCGTCATTGATTTTTTCGGACAACGGCTGGTGTACTTCAACCAGGCGCACGCCGTTAGGTTCAACAGATGCTTTGATTGGCGTATTGATAATATTGACCTTGGTTCCTGGCTTCACCTGACGGAACAGGGTTTCGATATCACCGTCGCGTAGACGAATACAGCCGGAACTGACGCGCATTCCGATGCCAAAATCAGCATTAGTTCCGTGCAGCAGATACACGCCGCCGTATGCCGCTAAGCGAATGGCATGATGGCCCATCGGGTTATCCGGCCCGGCAGGCACCACGGCAGGAAGGTCGATCCCGTTCGCTTTGTATCGCGCGCGGATATTTGCCGTAGGCGTCCAGGTTGGGTTGGCACGTTTATCAGAGATGGTGGTTACCATTGTGGGCGTCAGCGTGTCACCGCCTAACTGGCCAATACCAATAGGATACACGGTCACCGAATTTGTCCCCGGCTGGTAATAATAAAGACGCAGTTCGGCAAGGTTGATAACAATGCCTTCGCGCGGCGCGTCCGGCAGCAGAGTTTGTAACGGAATAGTCAGCACGCTGCCCGGACGTGGTACGTAAGGGTCAACGCCGGGGTTGGCCTGTAGCAGCGCCAGAAAGCCGACATTGTATTTTTTCGCAATCGCTTCCAGAGAACCGCCATTGTCTTCGACAACATGAACGGCATTCTGACCCACCACGCGGCTTCCCGGTGGCGGCAGCGGCCAGGTATTTGCCTGGGCCGGAAGTGCTAACGCGAAGGTCGC
The DNA here is from genome assembly GCF_000398845.1 of Citrobacter sp. KTE151. Lineage (NCBI taxonomy): Bacteria > Pseudomonadati > Pseudomonadota > Gammaproteobacteria > Enterobacterales > Enterobacteriaceae > Citrobacter > Citrobacter sp. KTE151. Next base: position 1,079,510 of record NZ_KB976063.1, read on the forward strand.
GGCAAGCGTAAAAAATGTTAACCAGCGAGAGAGTCGTTTATTGTTTAACATCACCATAAATCCATTGTTTTTACGTGGTTTTTATCATGTAAAAGTAAACAAGAATTATGGCGGTTTGCAGTGTCGGGAAGTGCAGGGAAGTGCAAAGAGTTTGTAAATTCATCAGGCCGGGTGAGTGGAGGGCTCACCCGGCTTGACGCTAGGCTACGGCGTTTTCTTCAAGCTGGCGCATAAACTGGCGAACCCAGTCGATCCGTGCTTTACGCTCGCCCAACTCCTGCATGAATTTCAGGCGTGTTGGACCATCCAGACGGAAGTGCTGCGGTTGTTTTTGCAGTAAACCAATTAGCCAGACCGGGTTAACGTGGTTTTTCTCGGCAAACTCAATAGTACCGCCTTTTTCATTGCCTTCGAGCTTTCTGATCCCCAGTTTCTGCGCCTGCTGGCGTAAACGGGCAATATCCAGCAACGTCCGGGCCGGGTCGGGCAGCAGGCCAAAACGGTCTATCAGCTCGACCTTAATTTCTTCCAGCTCGGTTTCGCCTTTCGCACTGGCAATGCGCTTGTAGAACGACAGTCGCGTGTTGACATCCGGGATATAGTTATCCGGCAGAAGCGATGGCATGCGCAGTTCGACTTCGGTTTGCTGGCTGGTGAGATCTTCCAGCGACGGTTCACGCCCTTCTTTGAGCGCATCGACAGCGTTTTCCAGCAGCTCCATATACAGTGAGAAACCGATGCTTTCCATGGAGCCACTTTGATCTTCGCCCAGCAGTTCCCCAGCGCCACGAATTTCGAGGTCGTGGGTCGCCAGCGCAAAACCTGCACCTAAATCTTCCAGCGAGGCGATGGCTTCCAGGCGTTTTTGTGCGTCGGTGGTCATCGCTTTTGGATGCGGCGTTAGCAGCCAGGCGTATGCCTGATGGTGTGAGCGTCCCACACGACCCCGTAGTTGATGCAATTGCGCTAAACCGAAGTGGTCAGCTCGTTCAATGATGATGGTGTTGGCAGTGGGAATGTCGATCCCGGTTTCGATAATGGTGGTACATACCAGCACGTTAAAACGCTGATGGTGGAAATCGTTCATCACGCGTTCCAGTTCGCGCTCGCGCATTTGCCCGTGGCCGATACCAATGCGCGCTTCCGGCACCAGTTCCGCTAATCTGTCAGCGGTTTTCTGGATATTTTCGACGTCGTTAAAGAGATAATAAACTTGTCCCCCGCGCATAACTTCACGCAGGATAGCCTCGCGTACCACCAGGTTGTCATATTCGCGCACGAAGGTTTTGACCGCCAGACGACGAGCGGGCGGTGTGGCGATGATCGACAGATCGCGCATGCCGCTCATCGCCATGTTGAGCGTGCGTGGAATAGGCGTTGCTGTCAGAGTCAGAATATCTACATCCGCGCGCATTGCCTTGATACGTTCTTTGTGGCGAACGCCGAAACGATGCTCTTCATCGACAATCAGCAGACCCAGATCTTTTAGCTTCACATCCGCTTGCAGCAGTTTGTGAGTGCCGATGAGAATATCGATTTTACCTTCGGCAACCTGCTCCAGAATCTGCGCTTGCTCTTTGGCGCTACGGAAACGGGACAGCATCTCAATGCGTACCGGCCAGTTGGCAAAGCGGTCGCGGAAGTTGTCGAAGTGCTGCTGAGCGAGCAGGGTGGTCGGTACCAACACGGCAACCTGCTTGTGATTCTCTACGGCGAGAAAGGCGGCACGCATCGCGACTTCGGTTTTACCAAAGCCGACATCGCCACACACCAGGCGGTCCATGGCCAGTGGTTGACACATATCGCTGAGTACCGCGTTGATCGCCTGCGCCTGGTCGGGCGTGGTTTCAAACGGGAAGCTGTCGCAAAACAGCTGGTACTGTTCACGGTCATGCTTAAAGGCAAAGCCTTCTTTCGCTGCGCGCTGGGCATAAATATCCAGCAGCTCTGCCGCGACATCGCGAACCTTCTCTGCGGCTTTCTGTCGGGCGCGTGACCAGGCATCGCCGCCCAGTTTATGCAGCGGCGCATTCTCTTCCGCGCCGCCGGCGTAGCGGCTGATCAGATGCAGCGACGACACCGGCACGTACAGTTTGGCGTCGTTGGCATAAGTGAGCATCAGGTATTCACCGGTAATGCCGCCTGCTTCCAGCGTGGTCATACCGGCATAGCGACCCACGCCGTGCTCCAGATGCACCACTGGCTGACCGGGATGCAGCTCCGCGAGGTTACGAATTAACGTGTCCGGGTTGATGGTGCGACGAGAATCCTGGCGGCGACGCGCCACGCGTTCACCGAGCAGATCGCTTTCACAAATCAGCGCCAGATTGCGTTTGCTATCGATGAAGCCGTGCTCGGCTGAGCCAATCATCAGATAACGACCGTTGTCTACGGCTTCGTCGAGTCGCAATATCCGCTTCGGCGCGACTTTGATGCGGGCGAGCAGTTCGCCTAGCGCTTCCCGGCGTCCTTCACTTTCCACCGAGAAAATTACCGGACCGGTAAAGCCTTCAAGAAATTTACGTAATGCATCTAACGGTGCTTTTTGCTGTGCCTGAACGGCGATATCTGGCAGCTTCTGGAACCCGAGGTTAGTATTCGCCGCTTTCTTCGGCAGACTCTCGGTTTTCAGCTGAACACGCGGCCAGCGTTTAAGTTCAGAAAACAGCTCATCAACCCGCAGCCACAGCGATTCCGGTGGCAGAAGCGGGCGCATCGGATCAACGCCGCGATTCTCAAAGCGTGACAGGGTATCGGCCTGGAAGCGTGCAGCGCTGGTCTCGATATCGCCGGTATTTACTAATAACGTATTGGCGGGGAAGTAGCTGAACAGCGGCGGCAGCGGCTCGCTGAAAAACAGCGGTTGCCAGTATTCAATCCCCGTAGGTAATGTGCCTTTGCTGACCTGTTGATAAATATGCTCGGCGTCGCGTTTCACCTCAAACGTATCACGCCACTGACTACGGAACAGCTCGATGGCCGTTTTGTCAGTCGGGAATTCGTGTGCGGGCAGCAAATTAATGGCATCGACTTCTTCCAGCGTGCGCTGAGTGTCAGTATCAAACAGACGCAGGCTGTCGATTTCGTCATCAAAGAAATCCAGACGATAAGGCAATTCGCTGCCCATCGGGAACAGATCTAACAATGCGCCACGCGTGGCGTATTCGCCGTGTTCCATGACCTGATCAACATGGCGATAGCCAGCGCTGTCCAGTTGTTCGCGCAAGGCGTCGCGCGAAAGCCGCTGGCCTTTTTTCATGACCAGCGCATGACCGTGCAGATAGCTGTGCGGACAGACACGCTGCATCAGCGTATTTACCGGAACGATCAGTACGCCGCGCTGCATGGCGGGCAGTTGATACAGCGTGGAGAGCCGTGAGGAGATAATTTCCTGATGGGGAGAAAAGCTGTCATAGGGAAGCGTTTCCCAGTCGGGCAGGTTCATCACCATCTGGTCAGTAAACTGACGAATTTCATCATGCAGACGCAAAGCATTTTGCATGTCCGGCGCGATCAGCACCACTGGACCCGCGTGACGTTCGGCGATTTCGGCGACCAGCGTTGCGCAGGCGGCACCCGTAAGCTCACCCAACTGGCGCTGATCGGAAGCGCCCGTTGGGAGCGTGTAACGATGTTGTTCAGGCATTCGGTTGTCAGGATCTCGTTTAGATATACATCTGATAAGCAATGTTCTTTATTATCCGTGATCGTTTCTCATAAGCAAATTGATTCGCCCCCGAATGGGGGCAAAAAGCGCGTAGGGGTTAGCGCGAGGCGGGCGATAAAGAGGGCGGGGAAAAGAGCAGATCGGCCACGGTTTTTTGTGAAATCTTACGCACCAGCAGGCCAAACAGGGTGCACAGCAGCAGACAGGCGAACGGATACACCAGTAGCAGGGCCAGCTCCGCGTATGCAGGCCAGGCGGCATGATTGATTTTGGGGATAAGCGTTAAGCTGAACAGCTCAACCAGAATACGGTGTGTGGTGTAGATGGCGATGGTATTGGCGCCAATCACGCTTAACGGACTGGACGCTCGCATGCCAAAGTGGAGCTCGAACTGATAAAACAGCTTCATGATCAGCACAATGGAAAGGAGAGAAAGCAATAGCGAGACATTTGCCAGCCACGCGACGACGGCGACGATTGTGCAACCCAGAACAATGACCGCATGACGGCGCAGGGGCACCTCCTTGATCCACGCCATCAGCGTTGCGCCAAACCATGCGCCGAGGCTATACCAGGGCAAATTGCGAATCACGCTGTTCATTCCCCACCACGGGGTCGGGAAAAAATTGATCGCCACGCTCAGCGCCACAAATAATGCTAACAACGGCATCGCCCAACGGCTGAAAATTTTACACAGAACAAAATAGACAATCAGCGCGTACAGATACCACAGGCTGGTGCTGGCGGTAAGCATCCCGTGGGTAAAACCCGCAATCGAATCCGCATAAGCGGCGTTGGCGGCATGGGTCAGATCGCGCTGCGGGGCGAGCCAGTTATTGAGCGCCACCAATGCCAGCCATTGCACCACTCCCCAAAGCACCAGCACCCAGGCGATACTCCAGATCCGTTTATCCACGCAGGTTGTCCACGGGACGTTATCGATGTAGCGACGGATCAGATACCCCGAAATAAAGAAAAACACCGGCATGCGAAACGGTGCCAGGTACAAATTGAGGTAAATCCAGCATTTGCTCAACACCTCTGACAGTGGATGCTGAAAAGTGGTGAGGTGCGGGTGAAATGTGATCACCGAGTGGTAAATCACTACCAGGCAAATGCATAACCCCTTGATTTGATTAATCCATAGTTCTTTTTTATTCATTGAGACGGCGCATCCATATTGATTGCAATAGCCTGCCATCCTGCGCAACCCGCTGTGCGCTGTAATGCGTAACTGTCTGCATTTTGTTTTTTTAGGATAAAGGTCAGGGATCAGGGTTGCAGGGGAGAGGGACAACTTTAGCGGTTTGATTTATTTATACTTTTAAGAATAGTGCTGACGAACACTTACGGTTCAGTCATTTACCCATTCCGCTTTCGCTTATATACTCGTGACTTTGCTAACAGCAACCAGACGGATTTCATGTACCAACCTGTCGCTCTATTCATCGGCCTGCGTTATATGCGTGGGCGTGCAGCAGATCGCTTCGGTCGCTTCGTTTCCTGGCTCTCCACCATTGGCATTACTCTCGGGGTAATGGCGCTGGTTACGGTGTTGTCGGTGATGAACGGTTTCGAGCGCGAGCTGCAAAACAATATTCTTGGCCTGATGCCTCAGGCCGTCCTCTCGTCTGAACAGGGTTCCCTAAACCCGCAACAGCTACCGGAAAAAGCGGTGGTGTTGAACGGCGTCAACCGCGTTGCACCGATAACCACGGGGGATGTGGTACTGCAAAGTGCGCGTAGCGTGGCAGTCGGCGTGATGCTGGGTATTGACCCGGCGCAAAAAGATCCATTAACGCCATATCTGGTCAATGTGAAGCAAACAGATCTGCAGCCGGGTAAGTATAATGTCATCCTCGGAGAGCAGCTTGCCGGGCAACTGGGTGTTAATCGTGGCGATCAAATTCGCGTGATGGTGCCCTCAGCCAGCCAGTTTACCCCGATGGGACGTCTGCCGAGCCAGCGTCTGTTTACGGTAATTGGCACCTTCGCCGCCAACAGCGAAGTCGACGGCTACCAGATGCTGACCAACATCCAGGATGCGTCACGTCTGATGCGTTACCCGGTGGGCAATATTACCGGCTGGCGTCTGTGGCTCAACGAGCCGTTAAAGGTTGATACGCTGAGCCAGCAAACGCTGCCACAAGGCACCAAATGGCAGGACTGGCGCGAGCGCAAAGGGGAATTGTTCCAGGCCGTGCGTATGGAGAAAAACATGATGGGGCTGCTGCTTAGCCTGATCGTGGCGGTGGCGGCATTTAATATTATTACCTCGCTGGGTCTGATGGTAATGGAGAAGCAAGGGGAAGTGGCGATTCTACAAACGCAGGGGCTGACGCCGCGGCAGATAATGATGGTGTTTATGGTGCAGGGGGCCAGTGCCGGGATTATCGGCGCGCTGCTGGGTGCGGTGCTGGGCGCATTACTCGCCAGTCAACTGAACAACCTGATGCCAATTATCGGTGTGCTTCTGGATGGGGCTGCGCTGCCGGTCGCCATTGAGCCGCTGCAGGTTATCGTCATTGCGCTGGTGGCGATGGCCATCGCGCTGCTGTCTACGCTTTATCCTTCCTGGCGCGCTGCCGCTACTCAACCCGCTGAGGCTTTACGTTATGAATAAGATCCTGTTGCAATGCGACAACCTGTGCAAACGCTATCAGGAAGGCACAGTGCAGACCGATGTACTGCACGATGTCAGTTTTTGCGTCGGTGAAGGTGAGATGATGGCGATTGTCGGCAGCTCCGGTTCCGGTAAGAGTACGTTGCTGCATCTGTTAGGCGGGCTGGATACGCCAACTTCCGGCGATGTCATTTTTAGCGGTCAGCCGATGAGCAAACTCTCGTCGGCGGCGAAAGCGGAACTGCGCAATCAGAAGCTGGGCTTCATTTATCAGTTCCACCATCTGCTGCCGGACTTTACCGCGCTGGAAAACGTGGCGATGCCGTTGCTGATCGGCAAGAAAAAACCGGCTGAAATCACCGAGCGCGCACGGGATATGCTGAAAGCAGTAGGGCTGGACCATCGTGCCAGCCATCGTCCGTCTGAACTGTCGGGCGGTGAACGCCAGCGCGTGGCCATCGCTCGTGCGCTGGTGAATAACCCGCGCCTGGTACTGGCGGATGAGCCAACGGGTAACCTTGATGCGCGTAACGCGGACAGCATTTTCGAGCTTCTGGGTGAGCTGAACCGCTCTCAGGGCACGGCATTTTTGGTGGTGACACACGATCTGCAACTGGCGAAGCGAATGAGCCGCCAGCTTGAAATGCGCGATGGTCGCCTGACGGCTGAACTGAGCCTGATGGGAGCTGAGTAATGGCTTCGCCTTTATCGTTATTGATTGGTTTGCGTTTTAGCCGTGGTCGGCGGCGCGGCGGCATGGTCTCGCTAATTTCCGTGATTTCCACCGTTGGCATTGCGTTGGGCGTCGCGGTGTTGATCGTCGGCTTAAGCGCCATGAACGGATTTGAGCGTGAGCTGAACAACCGTATTCTGGCCGTGGTGCCGCACGGTGAGATTGAAGCCGTGAACCAGCCGTGGAATAACTGGCAGGAAGCGCTCGACAAGGTACAGAAGGTACCAGGCATTGCCGCTGCGGCGCCTTATATTAACTTTACCGGGCTGGTGGAGAGTGGGGCGAACCTACGCGCAGTGCAGGTGAAGGGCGTTGACCCGCAGCAGGAGCAGCGTTTAAGCGCGTTACCCTCGTTTGTGCAAAACCACGCATGGGATAATTTCAAAGCGGGTGAGCAACAAATCATTATTGGTAAGGGAATTGCCGATGCGCTGAAGGTGAAGCAGGGCGACTGGGTATCGATTATGATCCCTAACGCCAGTGCGGATCATAAGTTACAGCAGCCTAAACGCGTGCGTTTGCACGTCACGGGGATCCTGCAACTGAGCGGTCAGCTCGATCACAGTTTTGCCATGATCCCAATGGAAGATGCGCAGCAATACCTGGATATGGGATCCAGCGTTTCCGGGATCGCGCTGAAAGTGAACGACGTGTTTAACGCCAATAAGCTGGTGCGAGACGCGGGTGAAGTCACCAATAACTATGTGTACATTAAGAGTTGGATCGGTACTTACGGTTATATGTATCGCGATATCCAGATGATCCGCGCCATTATGTATCTGGCGATGGTGCTGGTGATTGGCGTGGCCTGTTTTAATATCGTTTCCACGTTAGTGATGGCGGTAAAAGACAAGAGCGGCGATATTGCGGTATTAAGAACCCTGGGGGCTAAAGATGGCCTTATCCGTGCCATTTTTGTCTGGTACGGCCTGCTGGCGGGTTTGTTCGGGAGCCTGATAGGCGTCGTCATTGGGGTGGTTGTCTCGCTGCAACTGACGCCGATCATTAACGGAATTGAGGCGCTTATCGGCCATCAGTTCCTGTCCGGCGATATCTATTTCATTGACTTCCTGCCATCGGAATTACACTGGCTGGATGTGATTTACGTGCTGGTGACAGCACTCGTGCTGAGTCTTTTGGCAAGTTGGTATCCGGCGCGTCGCGCCAGCAATATTGATCCTGCGAGAGTACTTAGCGGCCAATAACAATATATACACGAAAGCATTCATGCGGCGGTAAGGCGGCAAACCGAAATCTCCATGAGCATAGATAACGATGTGACTGGAGGGTGAGTGCGCAGCCAACCCCAAGGCATCTTGAAGGATGACGTGTATCAAGGAGCGGTGATGTATTACGGATTTGACATCGGCGGGACCAAAATTGCGCTGGGCGTGTTTGATAAGCAACGTCGTTTGCAATGGGAAACACGCGTCCCTACGCCTCGCGACAGTTATGACGCTTTCCTTGATGCGGTCTGCAATCTGGTGACGGAAGCGGACCAGCGGTTCGGCGTTAAAGGTTCGGTAGGCATCGGCATTCCTGGCATGCCGGAAACGGAAGACGGCACGCTGTATGCGGCCAACGTTCCTGCTGCCAGTGGTAAGCCGCTCCGCGCCGATCTCAGCGCTCGCCTTGACCGCGATGTGCGTCTGGATAACGATGCTAACTGTTTTGCCCTCTCCGAAGCCTGGGATGACGAGTTCACCCAATATCCGCTCGTGATGGGGTTGATCCTCGGCACCGGTGTTGGCGGCGGTCTGGTGCTTAACGGGAAATCCATCACCGGACGCAGCTATATCACCGGCGAGTTTGGTCATATCCGTTTGCCAGTCGATGCGCTGACGTTGATGGGCTTTGATTTCCCATTGCGCCGCTGCGGGTGCGGTCAACTGGGATGCATCGAAAGCTATCTTTCCGGCGGTGGATTTGCATGGTTGTATCAGCATTACTACCATCAATCGCTGGATGCCCGGGAAATTATCGCGCTGTGGGAGCAGGGTGATGAACAAGCACGTGCCCATGTTGAACGCTATCTGGATTTGCTGGCGGTGTGCCTTGGGAATATCCTGACTATCGTCGATCCTGATTTGGTGGTGATTGGCGGAGGCTTGTCGAATTTTACCGCTATTACGACGCAACTGGCGGACCGACTGCCACGTCATCTGCTGCCGGTTGCCCGGGTGCCGCGTATTGAGCAGGCGCGGCACGGTGATGCGGGCGGGATGCGCGGAGCCGCTTTCCTACATCTTACCGATTAATACAAAGAGGTTGTTATGCTGTCGCGCCGGGGTCATCGGTTAAGCCGCTTTCGTAAAAATAAACGCCATATGCGCGATCGCCTGCGTCAACGAATCTTTTTCAGAGACAGAGTGGTGCCTGAATTGATGGAAAAACCAAGAGTGCTGGTACTGACGGGAGCGGGAATCTCCGCTGAGTCAGGAATTCGAACCTTTCGCGCGGCGGATGGTCTCTGGGAAGAACATCGGGTAGAGGACGTTGCGACTCCGGAAGGATTTAGTCGTAATCCGCAACTGGTCCAGTCGTTTTATAACGCCCGTCGTCATCAGTTGCAACAATCAGAAATCCAGCCTAACGCGGCGCATATCGCGCTGGCAAAACTCGAAGCCGAGCTGGGCGACCGTTTTTTACTGGTGACGCAGAATATTGATAACCTGCATGAACGTGCGGGCAGCCAGAACGTAATCCATATGCACGGCGAACTGCTCAAGGTTCGCTGTTCGCAAAGCGGGCAGATTCTGGAGTGGACTGGCGATGTGACTGCGGAAGATAAATGCCATTGTTGCCAGTTTCCGGCGCCGCTGCGCCCGCACGTGGTGTGGTTTGGTGAAATGCCGCTGGGCATGGATGAAATTTATATGGCACTGGCAATGGCCGATGTGTTCATTGCGATTGGTACATCGGGCCATGTATACCCGGCAGCGGGGTTTGTGCATGAAGCTCGACTACATGGGGCGCATACGGTAGAGCTAAATCTCGAACCGAGCCAGGTAGGAAGCGAGTTTGAAGAGAAGTATTACGGTCCGGCAAGCCAGGTGGTGCCTGAGTTTGTTGAGAAATTATTGAAAGGACTGTGATTTTTTTGCCCGATACGCGCAGCGCCATCGGGCATTCCTTACAACGCTGAATTAACGTCCTGCTTTCAGCTTCTGATAATACTCTTCATAGATAGCGCTGGCGGAACCGACATCGTTCTGCCATTCCCCTTTGTTGATGGTTTCTGCATCAGGGTAGAGGGTTTTATCGTTCGCGACTTCAGGGCTTAACAGCTTACGTGCTGCCAGGTTTGGCGTCGGATAACCGATGGTTTCCGCGACTTCTTTCGCCACGTCCGGGCGCAGCAGGAAGTTAATCAGCTTCAGCGCACCTTCTTTATTTTTTGCGTTTGCTGGAATAGACAGGCTGTCCATCCAGAAAATCCCACCTTCTTTCGGCCATACCACTTCCAGCGGTGTACCTGCCTGACGCGCAACATACGCGGAGCCGTTCCACACCATCCCCAGATTGACTTCGCCTTCCATATACGGGTTGGCCGGGTTGTCAGAGTTAAATGCCGCGACGTTAGGCATCAGCTTCTTCAATTCGTTATAGGCGGCTTCAATCTCTTTAGGATCGGTGGTATTGCCGGAGTATCCCAGCTTGCGCAGCGCCATCTGGAACACTTCACGCGCATCATCCGTTAACAGCAGGCTACCTTTGTACTCCGGTTTCCACAGATCGGCCCAGCTGGTTACTGTTTTCGGGTCGATGGCATCGCTATTGATGCCAATGGCCGTCGCACCCCAGATATACGGGATAGAGTAGTCATTGTTGGGGTCGAATGGCTTGTTGAGCATTTCCGGATCGAGGTTGTGGAAGTTGGTCAACGTCGACTTGTCGATCTTCTGGATCATGCCTTCTTTGCGCATTTTATCGACGTAATAGGTGGACGGAACCACCAGATCGTATGCGCCGTCTTTATAGGTTTTGAGCTTGGCGTACATGGTTTCGTTCGACTCGTAGGTCGAATAGATAACCTTAATGCCAGTCTCTTTGGTGAACTGCTCCAGCAGTCCAGGCGGGACATACTCGGTCCAGTTATAGAAATAGAGCGTGTTGTTGTCATTAGCGTGAGCGGCGCTCATGCCCAGTGCCAGAGCACCCGCCGCGAGCAGGTGGCGTGACCATTTTTTCATCATTTAACGTCCCCTGAATTAAGGGCCTTAGCGGCCCTTGGTTTTATCACGTGCAATAAGCTGGCTGGCAATCACCATAACCAGCGACAGAACCAACAAAATGGTCGCCAGCGCGTTCACCTCTGGTGATACGCCGACTTTTACCATTGAGTAGATTTTTAACGGCAAAATTTCATAACCAGGCCCGGTAACGAAGGACGACACGACGACATCATCCATCGACAACGTAAAGCTCAGCAACCAGCCGGCAGCCACTGCAGGCATTGCCAGAGGCAGTATAATCTTGCGCAGAATAGTCACTTCACTGGCGCCGAGATCTTTGGCGGCTTCAAGCATTCGTACATCAAAACCTTTCAGACGTGAGTAAACCGTCACCACCACAAAAGGTAGACAAAAAGTGATATGCGAGAACAGCAGTGACCAGAAACCCAGTTGAATGCCGATCAGCATAAACAGCACCAGCAAAGAAATCGCCATTACGATATCCGGCGACATCATCACCACGAACAGCATGCCGCTGACAAACGGTTTACCGCGAAAACGGTAGCGGTACAGTGCAACCGCTGTGAGTGAGCCGATCAGCGTGGCAAACGTGGCGGATAGCACCGCCATCGTCAGCGAGTGTTGCGCTGCCTGTAGCAGGCTGTCGTTGTTCATCAGCAGGCCGTACCATTTGGTGGTAAAACCCTGCCAGTTGATACCAAAGCGCGAGCTGTTAAAGGAGTTCACAATCAAAATAATGATTGGAATATACAGATACGCGTAGATGGCGGTCATAAAACCGCCTCTGAGCAGCCGACCGATCATTCGCGTTTCACCTTCTTGTTCAGAAGGCGCGATGTTTTCAGAGTATTGAAAATAATCAACTTTTTCTCTTCTCCAAAATCTCTCCAAAACTTCCCGCCAAAACAGATAGCCAAAAAAGAAGCAGCTATCACTAAGGCCGCGAATTTTACAACAATTTTTAGGATGATCGGGAAAAAAAGGCCATTTAAATGACCAGCTTTACCCATTCCTGACTGCGAGTGTCGGTATAGCAATCGGTTCAAGGAACAATTAGCGCACGCTACCGCTGTGGTGGTAAAGGGGAGGTACTTGACTGCAAAGCCACGAAAGAGCGTGGCGTCCCAGTGTTTGAAACCTGTGAACGCTGCAGGGAGCATGCTTAACGAAGGGTAACGAAATTGACGGGAATAGTGGTTTTTTGGATATCAATTTCCTGGACCGGTGGTAACAAAAACAGAAAACACCAGAACGGCGTTTTACGCTATCTACAGCGTAAATTTCTTGAATCACCCTGTTTTACGACACAAGAATTTACCTTTAATGACACCGTCAAAGAAACGGCCTTTAGATTGCACCGTGAGAAAAGAGTTATAGATGCTTTCAGGAACGCCCACATACTGGAAAGTTGAAGAATTTACGAACCCAATCTCCAGTATCTTTTCTAATGGGTAGTAACCAATAAATTTTATTTTTGATGAAATCATTGCCTGTCGTTGCATTTTTTCTCCTTCAATTTTTTTAATTTTCCTTCTCTGATAATACACTGATATGAAACAAAAGGAGCATAGTTTTGTAAATGTTATGGCTGTTTCAGAATTTACTGGTTGGAAGAAATGATTTTCTTTGTTGCTTTAATTTCCTGAACTGCGAAAAATAGCACGAAAATCCGTTGCTGGATTTTTACGGATTGAAATGGGCTTTCCTTTAAGTGACTGATAAATATATTTTATTTTATTTTTCGTTATCCAGGGGACGACCGGCTGTATGTTATTGCTAGTGAACAGAACTCATTGATTATGCTGTCTCAGTTTCCATTTCTAAGATTTTGCGAAAAATTAAATGAAAAAATAACTTGCTATTGTTTGTGGGGTGTGTGATTAATGAGGGGTTGGTTAGGTACACAGACCCATTAAAGCGGTTTAGTAAAGCAGTTCTCATCTCAAGCGTTATCCACAGATAATCCTTTCTTTTGAGCCTTCTTATCGTTACTAATTAGATTGTGTGCGAAGCCCTTTTCGCCGTAAGGCTACATAGAATTTAAGGAATTACCTGTGTCTAATAAAATGACTGGTTTAGTAAAATGGTTTAACGAGTCTAAAGGTTTTGGTTTTATTACCCCTGACAATGGTAGTAAAGATGTGTTTGTACACTTCTCTGCTATTCAGAGTGGTGGCTTTAAAACGCTGAATGAAGGCCAAAAAGTTGAGTTCAGCATTACTGCTGGTGCAAAAGGGCCGTCAGCTGAAAACGTTGTAGCTGCCTGATATTTTTCCTGATGTAAACTAATATACGATAGCGAAGACGGTGAATGCCTGAGTAGATGTATTAGTTTTTCAGAAACTCAACATCTGTTGACATAAAGCTGAACAGATGTCTGAGTCTAATCATTGGGTAGAACAGTTGAAATGATTATTTTATGAATGTCATTTGTTGTTTTACCTCTGTAGTTTTTCTTGCACGCTTAAGTGCATTCGTAAAAGCTAACAACATCCCAAAAATCGCTGGTGCTATAATATAAAGAAAATTATATTATTTTAGATTCCTCATGTGAACTGATAAGAAATATTTATTTTTTATTGCTTTTAATAGTGAGTTGTAACCTGATACTGAAAACCAAGAGAAATTATTAGTTAAATAGATCTTTTGGATATCACTGCGGTAGTGAGTGTTGTAGCAAATAAAGGCTAACATCATGACCGACCATATTTATTTTAAGTGCCCTTGTTGTCATGGGTCACAGTACAGAACTTCCCATTTTGATGTGACTGAGAAAAATCCCTTTGGTGCAAAGTGTATTTTTTGTAAATCATCAATGATCACACCAGATAACTATGCGCCATATACTTCCAGTAAATCAAATGAACAGGTGTTGCGAAAGTAACATTTGGCTCTGACCTTCCAGTTAAGGCGGCAAGATTCATTATCATTGCCAGGCACTGGTTTAAGTCCAACAAGGGCCGTCAGCCAGCTACTACCTCATCGAATTGAGCGGGCGACTTTTGAACTTGCAGGAGACGAGGGTTTGATCCTCTATGGTTACACCATGAATAAAAACCTCGTTCTAACGGGGTTTTGTCATTTCAGGGTTATCCGTGCAACATACAAGTAAGTTGGGCAAAGAATTGTATTTTTTGTTTTGCTATTAACATCATGTCTGATGTGTAACGGTATTACTAATAACCACATGAAGGGCAACGCATTGAGAATCCTACAAAACCATATTATGGCCCAGGAAATTGGTGAAACAGTTATCCAGCTACTTGAAAATGGCAAAAGGGTTACGACAGGGAATATCATTGATTTGCTCGAACGGAAAAGTCATGCCTTGCACGGTCAAGAGGCCGATGAGATAAGAGAAATATTGATATTTATCAGGAAAAAATCTGTTCTGTAAACGTGTTATAAATCACCTACGGTGCTCACGGATTATGGTTTCTCAATCAAAGACCTACTGAGAGGCATCCAGCCTGGTAGTGCAAAACTCTTCTTTTCTGGCCCACACAATAGAATGGGCCTTTTCATTACTAAAAGATAGGTTGTGATATCTGGACGATGTGAGGCAATAATGATTACATATTTGTCGGTTGACATTGAAATCAATTATTTTCTGTAAGCGCTTTTGTGATTAAGGTTGATAGTGCTTCAAGTTGGATAGCAAGCTGAATGCTCAACCAGACATATCCGTGAACGGCGCTTTCAATGATTTCCTCACCTTCATTGGCGAGCAAAAGACAATGCAACTCTTTAGTAATTTCGAGAAGATGCTCGCTATTTGATGCTATCGGCGTTGGGTTTCCTTCATGCAGGGCATGTGCGAGGGTGTTGAGGGTGCTACGGGTCATTTGTTCCATATCTGACAGCGTGTGAGTATTCAATATGAGAAATCGACTGCCACGGGATGCCCAGTGGGCATTTATCTGAAATTTTTGCGCCGCTATCATATCGCGGGTTATCGATTGAATATCTTCAAGTAGACTCTTCGCAATCTTTGTTTCTTTATTTACTGGTGTAATAAGGCTGCGCATTTTTACTACATTATTCAACGCACGTGTTTGAAGTTTGGTCATTCTCGGGGGCGCAAGAACGTTTCGGGAGACTCCCGCAGTTGTTATTTTTAGATAATCAGAAAGAAAGTCAGCAAGTTGTATACGCCAGTTAATGAATGCTCTTTGGGGATAAATGCTGGTAAACAACATCGCCAGAATGCATCCTATAATAATGTTGGTGCTTCGCCACAATGCTGTTTGTAAGTCTCCTGCAGGAGCGCTGCTGACAACTGCCAGCGTGATACCAATCAATAATGCGGCATAGGGACGTTTACTCATGGCCAGAAAACCACAAAGGAAAGCTGCGCATCCACACCACAGCATCATCATAGTGAGAGAGTACATTTCAATGTGTAATGCGATGATCCCCAAAATCGCTCCCCCTACAGTTCCCGCCATACGTTCAAGTGCCCTGGGTATCACATTGCCCATGTAACTAATTGGTCCCATGACCACAACCAGTGTAATCAGGGGCCAGGAGTGGTCTGGTAAATTCAACATTCTTATCAGTAAGAAAGTTATAACAAATGCTAAAGCAATACGGATCCCATGAACTACGCGATAGTTGCGGTAAATCTTAAGTTCTAAAGGACTTATCGGTTTATTCCGTTCAATGGAAAAAATATTGTTTTTCATTAGTTAAAATCTTTAACATAGACAGAATTATAAAGAATGTTCAGATATACACTGAAAAAATAATCTCGTCTTACTTTTTTAACTTATAAAAAAGGAGGGCGATGCCTGACATAGGTTATTGTTAATCAATTGCTAATGCAGTAGCGAAAGAAGACGTAATTTTTAATACCCACATTATCTTTGGATTTGCCATTATGGTGGTAAGCGGTTCTACACATATTGAGTGGCCCCTGACTTAAATTCAACATGTTGACTTTGACAGATATTAAAAACTTGTGCACTTCCAAAATACTGGTTAGCATGTTTAAAACGTTTTCTTTTACAGGTTGTTATAATGCTAAGCAAAACAGGTCAGATGGTGTCTGTGCACGGCTTTATATCAGCAACGGTATCATTATATTTATAACATATGCACTTTGATGAGCTAAGGCCCGGACCAAAGCTCATGAGATATAAGTTCTGGCTACATTAGATGGAAGCGGTACACAACCTATTCATGTGTTATCGAAAAGCAACTACGTAAACAGAAAGTGCAAGTGCGAGAAATATCCAGTATTGAGAATGGTAATGGAAAAGTTTG
The DNA here is from genome assembly GCF_000398845.1 of Citrobacter sp. KTE151. Classification (NCBI taxonomy): domain Bacteria; kingdom Pseudomonadati; phylum Pseudomonadota; class Gammaproteobacteria; order Enterobacterales; family Enterobacteriaceae; genus Citrobacter; species Citrobacter sp. KTE151. The sequence goes on from NZ_KB976063.1 coordinate 1,095,994, forward strand.
AGCATAAATATCCTCCACAGATTCGGTTCCTAATTAATGGCAGATTTAAATGTCAACAACAAACAAAAAAGCATGGGCATTGATTGTTTGATTGTTTCATATTGTTTCAGTGATGCGCTATGACGGTGCGTTTGCACCAACAATAGGATTCTTGCATTGTTATGGTGAGCTTAGTGTCAGCCGGGCATTAAGACGCGATCAATCTACTGATAAATATAACCCAGGCAGCCATATGCGGCTTATTCTATCCTGTCTGTCACTCTTTGCCGGCTGCGCACCGATGCAACAAAGCTTGCCCGCCGCCTGAATGCCGCAAAGCACACCGGAAATCTTGCCGTTCCTGCCAAAAGCAAAACAGCCGGAGCTGACGTTGTAATCCTCTCTGACATGCTCGGAAATTTCGTGGTAGACGCTAAATATTATGCTGAGATGGAGGAAATACGACTCTTCCGTGAGTCAAAATCCCTGAAAACTTAGGGTGATAGATAAAGGTCTTAAGCAGCATGACATAATTTTCGATTTAAGCTATTTAAATTCATTTTTATGATAAGAATCATGTGCGATTTCCCTATAAAACTAAATCTTGCTATGTTTGGTTAATCATGCGTTAATGAATTCTTGGTTTGTAACGAATTTATCTAAAGCAAGTACTGTAATAATTTTATTTCTTGTTCCTGTTGAGATTTCCTTGCTAGCTTTTCTCTCTGATGATTTTTTCGGACCATTCTGCCCAAGGGCTTACTCAAGAAAGGTAATAATTATGTCTAATAAAATGACTGGCTTAGTTAAATGGTTCAATCCTGAAAAAGGTTTTGGGTTTATCACCCCTAAAGATGGCAGTAAAGATGTGTTTGTACACTTTTCTGCTATCCAGAGTAATGATTTCAAGACGCTGAATGAGAATCAGGAAGTTGAGTTTAGTGTTGAACAGGGACCTAAAGGCCCCTCAGCAGTTAATGTCGTGGTTGTATAAGGTAACTGTTATTACACATCATATTCACTTCAGATGCCCGTGTTGCCACGGATCTCAGTACAGAACGTCGAGCTTTGATGTTACTGAAAAAAATCCTTTCGGAGCAAAATGTATTTTTTGCAAATCGGTAATGATTACATTTGACAATATTGCGCTATACATTCGTTCTGGTCAGACTTTGTTAGATTTTAGAAAATAAAGTTCAGGTTCCTTATGGAGCCTTTTTTGTATGCTAAACCGTTCATCTTTGTACGAACAATCACGGTATCATTATGAAAAAAGTAATCGTTTTTTTTAACTCAGAACCGGCAGTTGTTGTATCCGTAATGAAGGGAATTACTTCGATAATGCGTGAGTTTCCCAATGGGGAAAAAGCACGCCTGTCCGTGATGTCAGCAGGATTTCCATCTCTGACAGGAGACCATAAAATAGTTTATGTTGCCTCTGATCGCGATGTCAGTTCCGAAGAGATTCTCGAGGCAGCATCGAAGCTTTTGAAGTGACATCTGATTGTTTCTTTACCGACCGAGATAGTAGTCCAGTGGTTTGCAGGTTTTTTGCGCTTTTCTTGTATGAAGATTGCACTGCAACCTCTTGATTATTGAGTCTTTCCATTCTATCTTTTAAACATGTCAGCGCTGTTATAAGTGCTCCACGGGGAATGTTACATACTTGGCGTTGATACGTTAGAGATCAAGAGAGGTAAATAATGAACGTCGAAGAGTTAAAAACAAAAACTGAAGCGGATATTTCTGAATTCATTACAAAAAAAATTGTTGAACTCAAAAAAAAGACAGGAAAAGAAGTTTCCGACATCCAGTTTACTGCTCGTGAAAAAATGACTGGGCTTGAAAGCTATGATATTAAAATTACATTGATCTAATTGTTAAAAGACCCAGCTCGAATGAAAAGCATTATCTTAAAAGGTAATGCTTTTTTATTGTTGTCAAAAAATTTGGATGTTGTCAAAACCTTCATTTTTAATCATAGAGACAAGTCCTGACTTTTTAATGGGGCCTTTCCGATGCCAGCCCGCGCTATCGGGCTACTGCTGGCTCAGGGCAGGGAATGCACTTGTCGAATATTTCGTGGTCAGTGGGTATCACATTGAGGGGAGTGGGGTGACGTAGTAGCCTGCGAATGGGTTAATTATCATTTCGGTCGGGATTGTTAGATAACCCAACACCTACTTTTACCGCAGCAAACAACATAATGCACAGAGCGGTAATGACGGTAAATACCAATGAAAGACTGGTAATCATAAATTTTCTTCATTTCAGATGGATTTGATTATTAGACTAAGGCATAAAGGAAAAGTTCAGGGTAAATATCATAGTATTTCCCGGAAAAAATATCGAAGCGGGTGATTGTATACCAGAGCGGGCTGCAGGGAGCCATATCCAAGAGTGGCGGATCAACGGTCTCAACGGCCCCTGTGGCTGCAAATATCTATCTTGGCAAACGTCGTCATCTACCCTGTGATATCCCCCTTTTGGATAAAAAATAGGAAGATAAATTAAATGGTTAAATTTTATCCAAACGTGGTACAGTGAATCTCATTCATCGAAAGGGTAATCATCATGTCTCTCATCGATTACGCAATGAAGTACCTCGGCGGCGTATCGACGACTACTGTCATCTGCCCGGCCTGCGGCTTACGTTCATCCCAATCTATTTCTAAAATTCGCCTTAAGCAGACAATGCTGTGCCCTGGCTGTAAAACACTGTTTGTTTCACCACGATAACCCTGACACTTAGTTGCACCTAAACCCGGTGTTCTATACTTAAGTCAAATCCCGGCAGCTGTTAAATCCCTGATGCCTTACGCCCATCCTGAGAGAACGTTTCTGAACTGATTTCGCAACTGCTCCTGCATGCTAACTCTGCATCAGAGCAATGCTATGAAAATGAACCCCAGGGCGTGGTTTAACCGCTCCCATATTCCGATGAATGCTACCGAAAGCGTAACGTTTTCGGCGAACGATCCTGCCGGTGAAAGCACTCTGCAGTCAGAACTCTTTTCGACCACCCAGATGGAACGCTACGGTCAGAAGCTCGCACGGACCCATAAATTATCGCCGGATAAACATCCTTATTATCTTCTAAAAAGACTCGGCGAGAATGAGGCCATCATTACCCAAAGCTGTTATGAGCTTAACGCGGGTAAAAAGACCAGCATCATGCCTGCCGGGGAGTGGTTGCTGGACAATTATTATCTGATTGAGGAACAAATCCGCACTGTCCGCCAGCACTTGCCGAAAAGCTTTGGTAAAGGTCTCCCGTCGCTGATGTCGCCGCTGAATTGCCCACGAATTTACAATATTGCATCAGAGGCCATTGCTCACGGTGACGGGCGCTGGGATGCCGCCAGCCTGACCAGCTATCTCACCGCCTATCAACAGGTGACCCCGCTGACATTAGGTGAAGTCTGGGCGTTACCGGGAATGCTGCGCCTGGCGCTGATTGAAAATCTTCGTCGTATCAGTATCGAAGTGATCAAAGCGCAGCAGGACAGAACGCTGGCTGATATGTGGATAACAAAGATTTTCGGATGTGCAGAGAATGCCCCTGGCGATTTAATCATGGTGGTTGCCGATATGGCACGCTCCCGACCTACGTTAACCAGTGCGTTTGTCGCAGAGCTGGTGCGGCGCCTGCAGGGGCATGGCAATGCGCTGTCGTTACCTCTGACCTGGGTTGATCAGTGCCTTCGGGAACAGGGGATCACCACCGACGTTCTCATACATAATTTCAATCAACAGCTTGCCGCCAGCCAGCTATCTGTCAGTAACAGTATCGCGGGTCTGCGATTACTGAGTGAAACGGATTGGGCTGATTTCGCCGAAACGATAAGTGTCGTCGAACAGGCATTACGCAATGATCCTGCCGGTATCTATCCTCGGATGCACTTCAATACCCGGGATCATTACCGGCACGTTGTTGAGGTCCTGGCCAGAGACAGTGGTCTCAGCGAGCCTGAAGTTGCTGACAGGGTGCTGACGCTTTCAGGAAACAGTGCTCCCGATACACTGGAACATCATGTTGGTTATTATCTCGCAGGCGAAGGTCGGCAGGCGCTGGAAATTCATCTGTTAGCAGACACCTCAAGGCTCATGCGCTTGCGGCACAGTTTCAACAGAATAACCCTGCTGTCATGGCTTGGAAGCCTGGCGTTGTTGACAACCGCAACGACCGCGGCAATTTTGCACGAAACAGCCATGCAGGGCGCAGACTGGCTGTTGATCGCGGTGATATTCCCTCTGATTATTGCTGTAACTCAGTTAATGAGCGATTTACTCAGTGACGCCACCACCCGTTTTCGCGTTCCTCGCCCCTTGCCGCGGATGGATTTCTCAACCGGCATTCCCCCTGACAGCGCCACTCTGTTAGTCATCCCCTGCATGCTGACCAGCCACGCAAGTTTCAGCCAACTCCTCACCAGTCTTGAAGTCTGCTGGTTGGGGAATGAAAACGAAAATCTCAGGTTTGCGCTGCTCACTGATTTCGCTGATTCTGCAAATGAACCCTCGCCGGAAAGCCAGATTCTGCTCAGACAGGCGATCGCCGATACGCAGGCGCTGAATCGCCGCTATCCCTCCAGTCGCCCACGTTTTTACCTGCTACACCGCCAACCTGAATGGAACCCCGCGGAAGGAACGTGGATGGGCTATGAACGCAAGCGGGGAAAGCTGGCGTTACTGAACAGCTGGTTGCGCCATCCGGGGACACAATTCGTCAGCGTTGCAGACATGCCTGCTAACCTGTTACCGGGCCATATTAAATACGTCATTACCCTGGACAGTGATACGGTGCTGCCGCGCGATACGGCGCACAAACTGGTCGCAACGATGGCGCATCCGCTGAATACGCCAGAGTATGATCCGGTACGCCAGAGGGTTGTCAAAGGATTTGGCATTTTACAACCCGGCCTTGCGGAGGAGATACCACGCAACGGTCAGGGACGTTACGCCGCCATGCGCAGCAGCATACCGGGCAATAATCCCTATTCGATGATGTCTTCGGATATCTATCAGGATCTTTTTGGGGAAGGATCGTTCGTGGGCAAAGGGATTTACGATGTTGACATTTTTATGCAGGCCACTGCCAACACCTGCCCGGAAAACCTGGTTCTCAGCCATGATCTACTCGAAGGATGCTATGCACGTTCGGGTCTGCTCAGTGAGGTGTTACTTTATGAACAGTACCCGAATAATTATCTGTCGGATGTTGCACGCCGTTCACGCTGGATCCGGGGTGACTGGCAACTGCTTAACTGGCTGAAACCACGTGTCAGAAGAGCCGATGGAACCCGGACCAGGAATCCGCTGACCGCGCTTTCTTACTGGAAATTACTCGATAATCTGCGTCGCAGTCTGGTCGCCCCCTCATTACTGGTATTGCTGTTCTTCACCCTGCTAGGGGTACCTAATCCGGTTTACTGGCTGGGCGTACTGTCGCTGATATGGCTGTTGCCAACCATCCTCTGCATCACCCATGACCTGCTGCATAAACCTCTGCGTCGCCGCCTGAAGCCGCATCTGTTACTGGTAGGGGCGGGCGCGCTGAAGCGTTTGTCAGGTATCGGCCTTAATTTTGCGATACTGCCGCACGAAGCCGGATATTCGCTAAAAGCGATCGCCGTGACGTTATGGCGATTGGGGATCAGCAGGCGTCACCTCAGCCAGTGGGTCAGCCACAGCCAGGACAGCAATCAGGCCGGACCCACTGTCGCGCGTTTTTATCTGGCGATGTGGCTGAATGTTGCATGTGGTGTGATGCTGATAATACTGACCGGACAATTTGCTCCACAACTGCTGGGGATTGCGTTGCCGATCGGTTTGTTATGGTGTGTGGCACCGCTGCTGATGAGCTGGCTGAGTCGCCAGCCTGCGCGTAAGGTGTTTTCGCCCAATCCGGAACAAAAACAGCTGTTGCGCCAGACAAGCCGTGAAATCTGGGCGTTTTTTGAAACCTTTGCCACAGAAAAAGAGAACTGGCTTCCGCCTGATAATTACCAGGAAATACCGCAGCCGACGGTGGCCCATCGAACTTCTCCTACTAATATTGGCCTTTCCCTCATGGCTAACCTGACGGCATGGGACTTTGGCTACCTGCCCGGCGGGGAAGTGCTCCGGCGCGTGTCGCTCACGCTCGACACAATGGATAAAATGGAGCACTACCGGGGCCATCTCTACAACTGGTATGACACTCGTACGCTGGCCCCCCTCAGCCCACGCTATATCTCAAGCGTCGACAGCGGCAACATGGCAGGGCATTTGTTGACGCTGCGTGCAGGGCTGTCCGCCATGCGTCATCAGCCAGTTTTAAATCGCCAACAGATACTGGCAGGACTGAACGATACGCTGGATATTCTGGAAAAACAGTGGGGTCAGAACCCGCCTGACAGCTTGCGGTTGCTGCGAAAACACTGCCTGAGCGCGGTGTCGCTCTCTCCGCAGACATTTTTCAGCGAGCTGAAAAATATGCGCACCCAGTGCAATCACCTGAACACGCTATGCCATCAGGGATCTCCTCTTCAGATGCGTTGGGCAGGACATCTGGAGCATCAACTGGTTCAGCTTTGCCATGAGTGGTCGCTGCTGCTTGGTTGGTTACCTGCATCCTGGAACGAACAGACGCTGCCGACTTTATGCGAGCTTGCGCGCGCAACATTTACTGGTGTAGGAACCCCCCCGGCGTCAGCGACGGAGCAGGCCCGGATGCGACTCAATATTATCACTGAACTTGAACAACGGCTGGATGAGCATGCCCGGATGGATTTCGCCTTTCTGTACAGCGAAGCAACCAGTCTGCTCAGTGTTGGCTATAACTGTGACACGAATATGCCTGACAAGAGCCACTACGATCTTCTGCCGTCTGAAATCCGCCTGACCAGCTTTCTTGCCATTGCCACTAATCAGCTACCTCTTAAAAGCTGGTACGCGCTGGGGCGACTGTTCACCACCATTGACAATGAAACCGCCCTGATGTCATGGAGCGGGTCAATGTTTGAATACCTGATGCCGAATCTGGTAATGCCCACCTGGCCTGGCAGCTTGCTCGATGAAATGAGTCAGTCGGCGGTAATGCGCCAGATTCATTGGGGGAAAGAACGCGGAGTACCGTGGGGCGTTTCAGAGTCTGGTTATCATGCTTTTGATGTTCAGCATAATTATCAATATCAGGCATTTGGTGTGCCGGGTCTCGGCCTGCGCAGGGGGCTTGCTGATGACATGGTTGTCGCCCCTTACGCCACACTGCTGGCGTTAATGGTCTCGCCACAGAAAGCCTGTGAGAACCTGATCAGGCTGCAAAAAAATGGCGCACATGGTGAATACGGTTTTTATGAAGCGCTGGACTATACTCCCTCACGCCTCGCAACCGGTCAGCTCTATGCGGTGGTCCAGTCCTGGATGGCGCATCACCAGGGCATGGCGTTTCAGGCGCTGGCTCATGTGCTACTTGACGCCCCGATGACTGAACGCTTCATGTCCAGTACGGTCTTCCGCTCAGCGAGCCTGCTGTTACAGGAACGCGTGCCGGATGCAGTTGATCTGTACAGTCCGCGCCGTCATTTTGAATCTCATGAGGGCAGGGTCAAACCCGTTCGCTATGAACCCCGTATTTTCTATGGCGTGGACACGCCGGCCCCGGATATTCAACTGCTGTCCAACAACCATTATCATCTGATGTTGACCACGGGCGGCGGCGGCTATAGTCGCTGGAATAATATTGCGCTTACGCGCTGGCGCAGTGATACCACCCGCGATAACTGGGGAGCATTTTGCTATATCCGCGATATACAGACGGGGAATGTGACGAGCAATACATGGCAACCGACAGCCCACACCAGCGGGCATGACGAGGAAGTGATATTCACCGATGCGAGTGCTGAATTCAGACGCACTTTCGATGGGCTCAGCGTCAAAACTCAGGTTGTGATCTCCCCGGAGGATGATATTGAGTTGCGACGACTCACACTGATTCATCGTGGTCGCCAGCCCCGCTCTCTGGAACTGACAACCTATGCCGAAGTAGTACTGGCACCTGAAGCCAGCGATCTGGCACACCCGGCATTTAGCAATCTGTTTATTCAGACGGAACTGGATCCTGAGCGTGACGCTATTCTTTGCCACCGGCGCCCGCGTTCACCGGGTGAAGCGAGTCCCTGCCTGTTTCACATGATGGTGGTGCATGGCGATAACCGTCATAACGTTTCGTTTGAAACAGACAGGGCAAAATTTCTTGGTCGTGGCAGAAACCCTGCGGATGCCCAGGCAATAAAGGCAGGCGGGGCGCTCAGCAACACGTCGGGGTCAGTGCTGGATCCGATCCTGGCAATACGCCACGCCATCACCCTGCAGCCGGGGCAGCCGGTCACGATTGATATCATTTATGGCATCAGTGAGACCCGCCAGCAGAGCCTGGCGTTGCTGGAAAAATACCGCGATTACCCTATCGCTGATCGCGTCTTTGAACTGGCCTGGTCTCACAGTCTGGTGGTGTTACGCCAGATGAACGCCAGTGAAGATGATGCCACTTTGTTTAATCGTCTTGCCAGCGCGGTGCTTTACCCTGTCCAGGAGCTGCGCGCCGAAGGCCAGGCGATCAGCCGCAACCGGCGGGGTCAGTCCGGTCTGTGGGGCTGGGCAATTTCAGGCGATCTGCCGATAGTGCTTCTCAGTATTACCAGCGAGGAAAGTATTGCCTCAGTGACCACACTGATTCAGGCGCACCGTTACTGGAGACAGAAAGGACTGGATGTTGATTTGGTTATCCTGAATAACAGTCCCGGCGGCTACCAGCAGGGCTTACAAAATCAGATTATGGACTTAATTTATGCCGGGTCTGAAGCCAGTCTGCTGGACAAAACGGGCGGTATTTTTGTTCGTAATGGCGAGCATCTCTCTGCTGAGGATAAGTTGCTTTTGATGAGCGTGGCCTGTCTTTATCTTGATGACCGCACAGGCAGTATCAATGAGCAGCTTAATCAGCGTACTCACACCCTTAAACCTCAGGCCAGAGCACTCATTCCACGAGCTGTGCGCGAGCGTAATCAACATACGGACTGGAGTCCCGATATCAGTCAGTTATGTCATTTCAATGGGTACGGTGGATTTTCTCAGGATGGTCGGGAATATCAGATTGTCCTGCGCGAAGATGCGCAGACACCGGCACCCTGGTCAAACGTACTGGCAAATGCCCGTTTTGGCACTGTGATTTCAGAGGCGGGACAGGCCTACTCCTGGTATGAGAATGCACATGAATACCGGTTGACACCGTGGGAGAACGATCCGGTGAGCGATCGCAGCGGCGAGGCGTTTTATCTGCGCGATGAAGAGAGCGGTGAGTGTTGGTCACCGACGGCTTTACCTGTTCGCGGACATGGTGATTACCTGACCCGCCATGGTTTTGGTTACAGCGTGTTTGCCCATCGAGAGAATGGTATAGACAGCGAGCTGACGGTTCTGGTTGCCGAAGAGGCGCCGGTTAAACTGGCGCTCCTGACGCTCAGTAACTCTTCGGGGCGGACACGAAAACTTTCCGTCACCGGCTATGTGGAGTGGACACTCGGAGGAACACGAACTCGTTCAGCCCCTCACATTGTGACACATGCGGCCAGACCGCCTGGCGGCTGCGGAGTGCTGGCGAACAACTTTTATGGTGATAACGGTAGCGGTCGTACTGCCTTTTTTGCCGTCAGCGGTAATGACTGTTCGTTGACCGGGGACCGCCGGGAGTTTATCGGTCGTAATGGTTCTCTGCACGCCCCGTCGGTCATGAAGCTACGCAGGCTTTCAGGTAAAACGGGCGCCGGTCTGGATCCCTGCGGGGCAGTACAATCGGCGGTTACATTAATTGATGGCGATCAGAGGACGTTTATTTTTATCCTCGGCGCAGAGGAGAATCATATTCGAGCTCAGGAGACGCTTGCCCGTTATATGAATGAGGACACGGTCCGCCAGGAGCTGAACCGGGTTCACAACCACTGGCACAATGTGCTCGATAAAATTGTGGTTAACACTCCCGACACATCGGTAAATTTACTGGTGAATGGCTGGCTATTGTACCAGACGGTAGCCTGTCGCTTGATGGCTCGCAGCGGTTACTACCAGTCCGGCGGCGCATTTGGTTTTCGCGATCAACTGCAGGATACGCTGGCGCTGAGCCATGCTGATCCGAACCGGATGCGAGAACAGATAATCCTGTGTGCATCACGGCAATTTATTGAGGGTGATGTACAGCACTGGTGGCACCCGCCACACGGCAACGGGGTGCGCACCCGCTGTTCCGATGACTATCTGTGGCTTCCGCTTGCCGTTTGCCACTATGTTGAAACGACGGGGGATATGGATGTACTGGAAACACGTATTCCTTATCTGGAGGGACGTCCGCTTCAGCCTGGTGAAGAGTCTGCCTATGATACGCCGGTCATCAGCGGTACCGAAGAGACACTCTGGTTACACTGCGTCAAAGCCATTAAGTATGGACAACAGTTCGGGGAGCATGGTCTGCCGCTGATGGGGGCGGGTGACTGGAATGACGGCATGAACCGGGTGGGGATCGACGGCAAGGGTGAAAGCGTCTGGCTGGGCTTCTTCCTGTTCGACATTTTGCAGCGGTTTGCGGCGCTGGCTGATCGCAGGCTGGATGAAAGCGTCGCCTCAATGTGCCGTTCGCAGGCTGTGCGCCTGCAAAACAATCTCGAAGCCCACGCCTGGGATGGTGAATGGTACCGGCGTGGATATTTTGACGATGGTACTCCCCTGGGGTCGAAAGCCTCACAGGACTGCCGTATTGATGCGATTGCCCAGAGCTGGTCAGTATTGTCCGGGGCCGCTAGCCCGGGACGGTGCGCAAAGGCCATGCAGGCGCTGGATAAGCACCTTGTGGATAGCGAGGGGGGACTGATAAAACTATTAACGCCGCCTTTCGATGGGCACGGTCCAAATCCGGGGTACATACAGGGTTACCTGCCTGGTGTGCGGGAAAACGGAGGGCAGTATACACATGGCGCTATCTGGGCTGTAATGGCATTTGCCCGAATGGGGAATGCCGAACGTGCCTGGCAACTCTGGTCCATGCTCAGCCCGATAAATCATACTCTGAATGCGAACTCAGTCGGGATTTATAAAGCCGAGCCTTATGTCATGAGCGCTGATGTCTACAGCGTCGCTCCCCATATCGGACGTGCCGGATGGAGCTGGTATACCGGTTCATCAGGCTGGGCCTGGCGTTTACTTACCGAGGAATTACTGGGGATAAAACGTTCCGGTGCTGACCTTACGGTTCATGCCCGGTTGCCGGATGGGTGGCCGTCTTTTTCTATGACTTATCAATATGGCGAAAGCCATTATCAGATTAGTGTCTCACACGGCGATGCAGAATATCGCGTTACATTGGATGGTGTTCTCCTCCCTGATGACAGAATACCGCTGCGGGATGATGGACAAAACCATACGGTTGAGATTATTCAGAACTGACACTGAGTCCGGACGCGCATTAACGTCTGCCGTTAATGCGCTGATTATCCCTGAGAACCTCAATCGCTGTCTGCATGGCGATTTTGTCATCTCGTTTTTTTTGCTTGTCCTGCATGACCTGAAGGTATTCCAGCAAAGTTCGGGTATTAATAGGTCGGCCCTGTTTGCCCACTGCCAGCACGGCTTCGCCAAGAATAATTTTCACTGGTGGCAACTGGGCCGGGTACCAGTCAAGGGTGTCTTCTGATTTCATGATAAATTTCTCACGGAAGGGTATTATATCATAAATCAGACGTTTAATTTTCAATATCTGATATCCTGATTTAATCATAAATTAACATAACTTAAGCCAGTTATTTTTATATTAAGGCGTATAATAATTACTGTGTTCCTCAGAGAATTATTTATGTCTTATACAAAAGGACTCAGGCACTTTAAAGAAAGACCGGTGCATGTTGCCTGCCCGGTATGCGCATACAGAGCCGATCAGAAAGCAGGTAAACTAAGAAAAGATGCGGTTCTGGAGTGCCCTGCCTGCGGGCTGTTGTTCAGACCATCAGAATGCTGGTGTATCGGCGGCTGATCGGCTTCTGCCACCTAACGTGAGTGATGTTGGGAAATGACAATATTGCTCCTGTACTGTAGTTTGAGAGGATATGATGATGAAATCTAAAAAATCTATTTTTATTGAAGGACATATCCTTTCGAACAGCTGTCATGGGCAGGTTGGTCAATCTTTCTGTATCCACAGGGCCAGGTTTAATAATGGTAAATATGCGATTGTCCGGGAAGCATCAGGAATATGTTTCAAGCCTGGCGAAATTATTCAACGAAACGATTGCGAGTGGTTTTATAACCTTACCAAAATTCGCCTTCTCTCATTTGAGTACCTTGAAGATGATGAATCCAGAAGACAATTTCTTGAATATCGATAATAAATTCATGCGTATCATGACGGCATATTTTTGCGCGTTTACAATTCCTTTCTGATTTTACAAATCTTATCCCCGTTCGTGACCTGGCATGCAGTTTACTTGAGGGTAAAAAGCATGCCATGATCATTTTAACTTATTGAGTAATAGCGGTTAACTATCAATATCGCTAACCTTCTTGTTCAGCAAGCGGGAGGCGCGCCAGTAGATCAGCAGCATCAGACCCATGACGATGGTCAGCGTAATGCTGGTGGCAGCACCGAACGGCCAATCGCGGATGTTCAGGAACTGAACTTTAATCACGTTACCAATCAGCAGGTTTTTCGCCCCGCCCATTAAATCGGAAACGTAAAACAGCCCCATTGCGGGCAGCATAACCAGCAGGCATCCGGCGATAATTCCCGGCATCGTTAACGGAATAATGATGCGGGTGAAGGTCTGAAGTTTACTGGCGCCCAAATCGCGCGCGGCTTCCAGCAGCGGTTTATCGAGCTTTTCAATGCTGGAATAGAGCGGCATCACCATAAACGGCAGCAGGATGTACACCAGGCCGATAATCACCGCGCTGGGGGTAAACATGATGCGAATGGGGGTATCGATAACGCCGAGCCACAACAGAAATTCGTTGAGGTAGCCCTTGGTACTGAGGAATATTTTGAGTCCGTAGATGCGAATAAGCGAGTTGGTCCAGAACGGAACAATCAGCAGGAACAGCAGCAATGGACGCACTTTTTCCGGCAGTTTCACCAAAAACCAGGCAAACGGATAGCCGAGCACCAGACAGGCGAGCGTGGCAATCAGCGCCATATTGAGGGAGTGAACCAGTACCTCAAAATAGAGCGGATCGAGCAGGCGTGTATAGTTTTCCAGCGTAAAGACCATTTTGACGAAATTGGCGTCGTCGCGGGTCAAAAAGCTGGTGCCGATGATCATCAGGTTGGGCAGAAAGACAAATAACACAAGCCAACCGACAATGGTGACGATCACCACACTCTGGAATTTACTTGTGTTCTTCATCAGCCAGTACGACCTCCCAGCTTTCTACCCAGTTAATCGCCATTTTCTGGTCGAGAGAGTGGTCAAAGTCAGGATCGTCTTCGTTGAAGAATTCACTGACCATCACCATCTTGCCATTTTCCAGTTCCACAACCGACTCCAGCGTCATGCCCTTGTAGTTGCGTTCACGCACGTAGCCGATCAGGCCTTCGATATGATTGTCGTCGTTGATTTCATCAACGCGCAGATCTTCAGGGCGTAACAGGACGTGCAGCTTCTGCCCGGGAATCACCGCGAAGTTGACATAAATATTGCACTCGCGACCTTCAACGTTAGCACGAACGCGCTGTTCGTCCAGACGTTCTATCACCGTCGCGTTAAACATATTGATCTCACCGATAAACCCGGCGACGAACAGATTTTTCGGCTCTTCGTAGATTTCGCGCGGCGTACCGTCCTGCTCAATCTTGCCATCGCGCATCACCACGATACGGTCTGACATGGTCAGCGCCTCTTCCTGATCGTGTGTGACAAAGACAAAGGTGATACCAAGCTTACGTTGCAGCGCTTTCAGTTCGTTCTGCATCTGCTTGCGTAGTTTGTAGTCCAGCGCAGAGAGAGATTCGTCTAACAGGAGTAAACGGGGTTTATTGACCACCGCTCGAGCAATCGCTACGCGCTGCTGCTGTCCACCGGAGAGTTGATGCGGTTTTCGCTGGGCGAACTCTTCCAGTTGCACCATGCGCAGAGCTTCGGTAACGCGGGGAGGAATGTCGGCTGCGGGCGTTTTTTGCATGCGTAAGCCAAAGGCCACATTCTCAAATACGGTCATGTGGGGAAATAACGCATAGCTTTGGAAGACGGTGTTCACGTAGCGGTTTTCCGCAGGAACGTGAGTGATGTCCTGGTTGTCCAACATGATATGACCGGAATCAACCGTTTCCAGACCGGCAATCAGGCGAAGAACGGTTGTTTTACCGCAGCCAGAGGGGCCAAGCAGCGTGAGAAACTCGCCATTATTGATGGTCAAATCCAGGCTGGAAATCACCTCTTTGCCATCGAAACTTTTGCGAATTCCCGCTAATTGCACCAGTGGAGAAAGCGAACGCGGTTGTTTATTCAATTTTTTACTCTGTCCCATGTAAACGCAACGGATGGCTGACCGCTGCGGGGTTCGTGGTTAACCACCTTGATGACTCTTAATGAGGGCCGTTATTCTACGGCAAACCATGGTAATCGCCAATCCTTGTTGCGAATTACTGACTTAGCCCTATAGTCAGAGGGGATGTCAGGGCGAAATATTCTCACTTGCGGGGATAAAAGTGACCTGACGCAATATTTGTCTTTTGTTGCTTATTGATAATGTTGTCACAAAAAGTGAGGGTGACTGCATGGATAAACTACTTGAGCGTTTTTTACACTACGTGTCGCTGGACACCCAATCAAAATCGGGCGTGCGGCAGGTACCCAGCACCGAAGGACAGTGGAAGTTATTACAACTGCTCAAACAACAGCTCGAAGAGATGGGGCTGGTTAACATTTCACTGAGCGAAAAGGGGACGCTGATGGCCACGTTGCCCGCTAACGTTGCTGGCAATATTCCCGCGATCGGCTTTATTTCCCATGTGGATACCTCACCGGATTTCAGCGGTAAAAACGTTAATCCGCAAATCGTTGAAAACTATCGCGGCGGCGATATTGCGTTAGGCATTGGTGATGAAGTTCTGTCGCCGGTGATGTTCCCGGTGCTGCATCAACTTCTGGGTCAGACGCTGATCACTACAGACGGTAAAACGCTGCTGGGCGCGGATGATAAAGCTGGCGTGGCGGAAATCATGACCGCGCTGGCGGTGCTCATCCAAAAAGATATTCCGCACGGTGATATCCGCGTGGCCTTTACGCCGGACGAAGAGGTTGGTAAAGGGGCGAAGCATTTTGACGTTGCGGCATTTGATGCGCAGTGGGCCTATACCGTTGACGGCGGTGGCGTGGGAGAGCTGGAATTTGAAAACTTCAACGCCGCGTCGGTTAATATCAAAATTGTCGGCAACAATGTGCATCCCGGTACCGCAAAAGGGGTGATGGTGAATGCGCTGTCGCTGGCTGCTCGTATTCATGCTGAGGTTCCAGCAGACGAAAGCCCGGAAACGACGGAAGGCTACGAAGGCTTTTATCATCTGGCGAGCATGAAAGGGACGGTCGATCGGGCGGATATGCACTACATCATCCGTGATTTTGACCGCAAGCAGTTTGAAGCGCGCAAACGCAAGATCATGGAGATCGCCAAAAAGGTCGGTAAAGGGTTACACCCGGATTGCTATATCGAACTGGTGATTGAAGACAGCTACTACAATATGCGCGAAAAAGTGATTGAGCATCCGCACGTGCTGGATATCGCCCAGAAGGCGATGCGCGATTGCGATATTGAGCCGGTGCTGAAACCTATTCGTGGCGGCACCGACGGCGCGCAGCTGTCGTTTATGGGGTTACCGTGTCCGAATCTGTTTACCGGAGGCTACAACTATCATGGTAAACATGAGTTTGTAACTCTGGAAGGAATGGAAAAAGCGGTGCGGGTGATTGTACGTATTGCGGAGTTAACCGCAAAGCAGCAGTAAATTTATCGATAGATGCCGGATAGCGCGTTGCCTATCCGGCCTACAGTATTTCACTCCAAAAGGCCTGATAGGACGCGCTAGCGTCGCATCAGGCACCGTTCGTATTATCCTTCGAAGAACCAGTATCCGCTGTTAACCAGTGCGGCAAGCATGGCAAGGAAAGATGGATCTTCCAGCGCATCCTCAAAGTTCTCGGCCGTCAGAACAATATGGCTGGCAAGTGCTTCCAGGGCAGGGCGATGCGGTGAATCAATTTTCTCACCGTTGGCGTAGACGTCATCGCCGATGCGCAATACGCGCAATCCGCCCAGACGCACTAACACATCCCCTTGCTTCAGGGCATCGTAAATTTCATCTGGCTGATAAGGCGGCTCCGGTGGAGCAATATCCAGCTCATGACGAGACTGAGATATAAACTCGCCAAACCACTGCTGGAAATGTTCCGGCTGATTAATCAGTCCAAGCATCATTTCACGCAGCTTGTCCATTTCCTGCGGCAGAACGTCAGCCGGATGATCGCGCGGCGGCAGGTCAGGATCGCTGTAATACGTGCTGCCCAGCTCACGTTGCAAAACGTAATCGGCGAAGCCGCTGATCAGTTCGCGAGTATTCGGCGCGCGGAAACCGACCGAATAGTTCATGGCGTTTTCCAGCGCATAGCCTTCGTGCGGGAATCCTGGTGGAATGTACAGGATATCGCCGGGTTCCAGCTCTTCATCGATGATGGCTTCAAACGGGGCGACCTGCAGCAGGTCCGGGTGAGGGCAGTGCTGCTTCAACTGCAGTTTTTCGCCCACGCGCCAGCGACGTCGCCCGGTTCCCTGAATAATAAACACATCGTACTGATCAAGATGTGGGCCAACGCCGCCGCCGGGTACGGAGAAGGAGATCATCAGATCGTCAATCCGCCAGTCCGGCAGTTCGCGAAACGGGCGCATCAGCGCGGCGGTGGGTTCATGCCAGTGATTGACCGCCTGTACCAGCAGCGACCAGTTGTTCTCGCCGAGATGATCATAGCTTTCGAACGGACCGTGGCTAACCTGCCATTTACCGTCCTGGTGGCTGACGAGTCGGCTGTCGACTTCGCTTTCCATTGCCAGTCCAGCCAGTTCGTCAGGAGAGAGTGGATCAATAAAGTTGTTAAACCCGCGTTTTAAGACCACCGGGCGTTTCTGCCAGTGGCGTTCAAGAAAATCGGGCCAGTTAAGTGTGAGTTGGTATTCCATAATGAGCATCCCGCAGGCTGGTATCTGCAACCGATTATAACGGATACTTAACCGCAAGCGGGAAATCAGTACATATTTATTACATGCGGCGATTACTCGTCTATCTGCCCCGGCTGCTGGCGGCCAAAAATAACTTCCATGCGCGCGCCACCCAGCAGGCTATCGCCTGCAATAATCTGCCCGTCATACTGTTCGGTGATTTCTCGCGCCACCGCCAGTCCAACGCCTTGCCCTGGTCGTAACGTATCGACACGTTGTCCACGGTCAAACACCACTTCCCGTTTGCTTTGCGGAATACCTGGGCCATCATCTTCAACCAGAATGTGTAGCTGATCCTCGGACAAATGCGCTGAAATCTCGACAAACTCCAGACAATATTTACATGCGTTATCCAGCACGTTGCCCATCACTTCGACAAAATCGTTCTGTTCGCCCACAAAACTGATTTCGGGTGAGATATCGAGATTTATGTTGACGCCTTTACGCTGATACACCTTATTTAGCGCCGAGGTGAGTTTATCCAGCAACGGCGCGACCGGATGCAGTTCGCGGCTAAGCAGCACGCTGCTGCCACGCATGCTGGCGCGATGCAGGTAATAGCCAATCTGCTGGGAAATACGGCTGATTTGTTCCAGCATGATGGGTTCCGCGTCGCTCACGTTCATTTTTTCATTACGCATCGAGCGGAGCGTACTCTGTAATACCGCCAGCGGTGTTTTCAGGCTGTGGGTGAGGTCTGTTAACGTCGTACGGTATTTGTCGTAGCGCTCGCGTTCGCTTTTTAAAAGTCGATTAAGGTTGCGGACCAGGCTGGTCAGTTCGCGCGTGGTGGCGGGGTTTAGCATCTCTCGATGATGTTCCTCAAGCTCACGGACTTCACGCGCCAGCGATTCGATAGGCCGCAGACTCCACCAGGCGGCTACCCATAACAGCGGAATGACCAGCAACAGATTGGCGACCAGCACATAAATAAACCAACTCCAGACCATATACGAGCGCTTTAGCTCAATAGGAATAGTATCGACAACCACAATGGTCAACTGTGGCATTCTGGCAGTGGCGGGGTAGACGTTCACGGCGACCGAGTGGGTCATTTCGGCATCGTCGTCATCTTCTCTGACTTCTTTTAACTGCTGCTGAGCGGAGTGATCTTCGCCCAGTAAGGTGCTGGTGGCATCTACATTGGCTTCAATCTCATGAAAACCGTTCGCTTTTAGCCATTCCGGTTGGATACTGTGCGTCAGCCAGGGAACATTGCGCTGCGCCCACAACAACTCACCGTCTTCGTTATAGATCAGCGACATTGTTGGGCTTTGCATATCGAGATTCTCAGGCAGCTCGACGTTTATCTTACCGTTCTCCCATTTTGCCAGGGTATAGAACAGGTTACTTTCACCCCGCAGCAGGCGGAACGTTGTTTTATCAAAGCTGACGCTGTAGCCCACCAGGGCAACCATGCCGTAGGCCAGCGAAAGCACCAATACCACGCCCGCGGTTGCCAGTAAAAAGCGCAACCGCAGTGATAACGGGAAAAAATGACGCAATAATTTATTCATTAGCGCAGTTCAAAAAGATATCCCTGGCCACGCACGGTGGTGATGACATCATCCGGGTATTGCGCCTGTATTTTTTTACGCAGACGCCCCATCAGAACATCAATGGTGTGGCTTTCACGCAGCTCGGCATCCGGGTAAAGCTGTAACATGAGCGAATCTTTACTGACCACTTTGCCGTTATTACGGATAAGTGTTTCCATAATGGTGTATTCGAACGCCGTGAGCTTGATAACTTCATCATTGACGGATAACTCGCGTCGAGAGAGGTCCACCTGGAAAGGAGGAAGAGAGATAATCTGCGATGCCAGACCGCTGTTGCGACGCATCAGTGCCTGCATGCGTGCAGCCACCTCTTCGATATGAAACGGTTTTGTGACGTAATCGTCGGCTCCGGCGCTGAGTACTTCCACCTTGTCCTGCCAGCCTTCACGCGCGGTTAACACCAGAATCGGCAACGAAACCTCATTGCTACGCCAACGGCGGATCAATGACAAACCGTCTTCATCGGGGAGTCCTAAATCAACGATCGCGATATCCGGCAGATGTTCATTCAGATAATAGTCCGCTTCCTTCGCATCTTCTGCATCATCCACCTGATGCCCTAAATCCTGTAACTGAACCTTGAGGTGGTGGCGTAATAAAGCATTATCCTCGACAACCAGTACGCGCATCATCGTTTCTCCCTAAAATAACGGTATAAATAGTCTAACGCTGATTATGTGGATTGAAAGCAGCGCTATGAAATTAAATAACTTTTCTCATGCTCCCCTGCCCGTGGGGGCGTCCTGGGGGCAATGCCGTTGGCATCTGATTGTTCAGCATGTCGACCTGATCCTGGTTCATGTCGCCAATCCACTTGGAGTAAACCTCGTACACCATTCGCGCATCTTCATGTCCCATCTGACTCGCTATGAATGACGGATTCGCTCCGGCCATCAACGTCCAGCATGCGTAGGTATGCCGTGACTGATAAGGATTTCTTTCGCGGATATTGGCAAGTTTAGTGCCTCGCTTCCAGCCATAGGCAATCGAGTTCTTGGAGAAGTAACTGCCTTTTTTTGACGAATATGCTGTCGGTGAAAAAACGAAGCGAAGAGATTGCTGCTCAGTTTTTCCGATCTCCCGATGGTGAAATCGAATTTCTTGCTTCGGATTAGCGCCGGTGACTTCGTATTGTTCCTTCAGTGCATCCAGAGCAGGTTTAAGCAACGTTATCGTCCTTATTCCGGCATCTGTCTTAGGGGGAACAAATACTCGCTTATTCGTCAAACTTCTGGATACGTGGATTTCACCTTTTACCAAATCAATGTCTTCCCATGCCAGGGCGCATATCTCGCCCGGCCTCATCCCCGTATGAACGGCAACAATGATGATTAATGCCTGGCTACGGGGAAGGGCGGCTATCAGAGCCTGGTACTCATGAAGTAAAAGTGGGTCGGGATCATTTTTAGATAACTTGAGTCGCGACACTCCTTCATAAGGAGCATGCAATATAAACTGGCTTCGGTTTGCGAGCTTAAGCATTTCTGATAAAACTGCCATCTGTTTATTGACTGTTGAGGGCGCGCGACCCTGCCTGGCCAGATTCGGCATTGCCGGGTTAATAATTGTCCCGGTTAATAACTCCTTTCGGTAATGCAAAATGTCGGCATGCTCAATATCTACCAGACGGGTATTTTCTCCGATTACACGCAATAACGTATTTACGACCGAAGTAAGCGATAGCAGTGTTGCACCAGATACCTCTAAAGCTTTGGTGTCTGTAAAAAAATCACTCAGTTCTTTAAACGTGGTGATTTTTTTGGTTGTGATGAACTTCTTAAGCGCTTTGGATTCCGGGAAACGTTCCGCATAGTCGAACTTACCGAGCTGTATTTCACTTGTTATGAGCGCACGAAGATTTCCAGCTTTTTTGATGTTGCTGCTGTTCACCGTCCAGCCCCGAAGGACTTCGCGGCAACGTTTGCCGCGATAGGTAAATGTGATCCGTATTTTTCCATTATGCAGCTCAACGCCGGTTGGAAAGTCCATCATGCTTCCTGTACTAATTGGTTAATCTTTGGATAGTTGTACCAAAGCAGACCTTTCGAATTGTCAGTTTCCCCGAGAGCTGTCAGATGTTTGAAATGCACGCCTTCGATCCACAAATTCAACCGATAACTTTTAATTTGTCTTTCCGACAAGCCGGTCTTTTCTGTTAGTCGCGCTTCAACCATCCACTCTTCGCTGAAAATGAGTTGCGACATACATAACTCCGATGCAGCCAGCCACAACAGTACATGCTGCAGCTAGCGAATATTGATAATCAAAAATCAGTAGTTGGTTTTGCCTTTCGTTTTTGGCACTGTTTTTTCTTGGGTTTCATGCTCGGCTGTATAGCGCGCTGACGAACTGGTGGCTGCGTGAAAACATGTTCACTTATGCGCCTGCGTTCTCCCATTCGCCATAAATGCCAGGACGTCCAGTCACATCCATCATCACAGATGTGCAGAGAACGGATCAGGGCTTCATCGCCGGTTAAATTCTCTGTCACTGCTCCGCCTCCGCACTTATAACCCCTGCGGCCAACGCTGCGGCCATGTGCGGCAATTCGTCAAAATCGCCGCGGTATGCCGGGTTTGCACACATCCCTTGCAGCGCTGCGAGCGTCAGTTGCTGGCGATAGGTGAGGGCAATCGGGGCAGGTTTTGGCGCAAATACTGTTTCTGGGTCCTTTTTCGGCTTAACGGTAACCACGGGAGGATCCATCACCACCGGTTTTGGCGGTTCCGGGCGACGATATTCCACGATCGCATCGAGGGCGATTTTCTGACGTACGGCAGCATCATCAGACCAGCTATCAAGAATTGTCGTTGCGACATCGTGAACTTCTTCGTCGCTGAAATTGGGCGACAGACAAAATTCAGTGGTGGCAATATCAATGATCAGCAGAGGAAGAATGTCAGCGATAATATAACCGGTACATGTCACAACGCCTTCCGCTTCTTCTTTACCCATAATGTCGGTACGTCCGGAAAGCAGATCGTTCAGCGCGTGGGCAATCTCAATTTCATGAGCATCCAGAAGTTGCCGGTAGTCTTCCTGTTCGGTCACTTCCGTTTTTTCGCCCTCATTTGAGGCGCTATTGGCAAATGCTGCATCCAGTTCCCTGTCGAGTTCTGCAGCGCGAGCCGGGCAGACAGCTGGTGGTAAATTTTCGTCCTGTAACGTCTGTTCGGTTACACCATCAGACTTTGCTCCATCTTTTTTTTGTGGCAGCGGGGCAGACGTACGGCCGCAGGCAATATCAATGACCAGTTGTGGTGGATTAACGCAGTCAAAACCCGCAATGCAGCTATCGATGTATTGGCGAAGTTCGCCAGGGTAAATATGAAGTTTTTCATCAGCGGTTTTGATGATGGCCACGATGGACGCCGGGTGATAATCATGAATACCCGGTGTACGTGAAAATGGCGCACACCAGTCATCAATCTCGACATCTTTACTGCACAGCATGGTATTGATGCGCATTTCAATGCCAACTGGAGGGCTGCACACGTCGAAATCCATGGATCGGGATAATTTTCCCATGGCTGTGCGATAGCGCAGTCTGGTAGCAAGTTCGCTCATGGTCGGCTTGTCACTGCTCGTGGTGCCAGTCTGAACACACTTTACTGGCTCGCGTTTATCGGGCGGGGTATCAGCCCATTGGGTAAACAGGTTTTTATAGTCTGGCCATTTAGCATTGTCGCGCGCCTTCTGACGCACCCAGACCAGGCATTCGGTCTGTTTTTCAGGAAGCATGGCAAGAATGCGGGGTTCTTTGGCAAGACCCTCTGCCTGTTCGCGTAAAGGGCTAAATTCATCATCATTCAGCATGTCGATTAACTGGCCATACTGAGAAGGTGTGATTTCCTCAATGGCACCAAACACCGCAAGGCAGTATGCGCGGGCCAGCACATCCAGCTCTTTCACCGGTTTCATTTTTTCTTCTGTCGCGTCAGCATTAAGTTGTTCATTTCCGCCAGCAAGCTCTGGCTCAACTATGATGCGCTCTGGTTCGCCTTTCTCAGCATTCCAGACAATTTCACCAGTGAAAAGGTCGGTATAGAACTGCCCTTCAACAGTGCAGAACATTCCTTCCTCTACTTCCCATACCTTGGGAGCAAAATAATCATCAGCATAATCTGGCGCGAACTGTATAAAATCCGCATGCAGTAATGTTTTTGCTATTGTTTTATTCTTGGCTTGTTTAAAAGCAACATAAACCGGAAGCGTACTATCTTTTTCAAGTGCGCTTTTTTTCGGTTCGAATCTCCCGCCAAATTTTTTTAATCCAATTGTCATAATAACCTCAATAATATTTATGTGAATGGCGTGCATTGCTTCTGCTTAAATTACAGCGCCGTGGTTCATGAATTTGTTTGTAGGAGATAGCATGCTCAAGGCTACAGAAATAAGCAGTGACTACTCTCTTATTCATTCTTTTTGTTGATTTATACATGGAGTCATCAGAACTCCATTTTTTGCAATACGGACAGCACTCAAGTGTCACTTACCCTCCCTGCATGGCTGGCTATGACAGGGCCATCATTGATGGATATAGTTAGCCCTGCCAGTTAAGGCATAAATAAAAAATCTCTTAATTGTTTGAAGTTATCGAAGGGGGTAAATAAAAGTTCAGCGTAAAAATTCGCTAATGTTAACCCTCTGGTCGTTAACTATTTTTGCCATTACTTTGATGAAGCACATATCCAGCACCACCTCATCTTTGTATTTTTGAACACCGGTTATATCAGCCACAGCTTTTTTATATTCAGCTTCAGCTGTACGTTGGGCAATATCTTCGCTGGTAAATTTAACCATTGGCACGCACCATCCTGAGTAAAGATTCTGTGTGTTCGAGAGCTTCCTTCTGTTGTTCGTACAGTGCCTCGAGTTCAGCTGTAAGGCAGTCGCGAAAAGCAGGAACGCTTAACTGGTAAATAAAATTATTAACTGAGCTTTCCACATCAGGATCCCCGTCCGGTATAACTGGCTGTGAATTTTTCATAAACCCTCCGGTAAAAAAGGTGCCCATCGTGGAAGATGGGCAAAGACCACGCGGCACACACAGCAATTAATCACATCTGCAAGCGCACTCCGCCTGTTTCATACCTGTCACCCAACTGGTAAGTGAAGGAGTGCACTTGCATGTTGTTCCCTGAAAAAGCTGGCGGTGGCCGGATACATACGGGAAAACACCGGGCCGCCAGAACGGGTTCTACTTGTTATTGCTTTGGCCTGCTTTTAACCACATCAGGCGTGGTGGTATCCTTTAAGCCCCTACAACAAAAAGGAATATTCATGTCGCATATACATAGCCGAGAACATATGGATGATGGAAATGTTGTGACTGTCCAATGTTCACATCAGATAAATGTTTTACTCATGGACGATTCAAATTACAGCTCTTACAAACGAGGTGGTCGTTGCACCTATTACGGTGGTTTCTATGAACGATTCCCTGCCAATATTGCAGTTCCGCACTCAGGCTTCTGGAATGTGGTGTTAGCCCTTCCTGCCGGTCATCGTGCAAATATCAGATACTCCATTAACGTCATCTGATAGCAGTATTTGGCCTTTCGCCTGAGTGCATGCATTCTCAAGGGCGGTAATGATTGTTTGCTGTGTACCGTCCTTTAAAAAACACATATCCGTTATGTTCTGTTGGTTGGTGGTATCGTAAGACCAGAGTAGTTGGTCATTATCATCTAGGCATTCAACCTTCATTTTTTTGTCTCCCAGTCATCCGCGAATCATCCGGTTATTCATATGCCACCGGCGGCTACTTCGTGGGCATCCTGCCTGTTCGCTGTTAAACCCATTAACGCCGGGTAGGCGGAACATTTTGATTCTGAGTAATCACTGCGTGTGGTTACTTGATGGGATTTAGATTAGATATGTCTAACGGAATAGGCAAGATATTTTGTTAGATATAACTAACAAAATGATCGAATTTAAATTAACCTACTGATAAATAGTAAATTATTTTTTGGTTTGGCGTTGTCTGGCTTGGAGAAGCTCTTCGAACAATTTATTAAAGTTCTGCACTCTCGCTCGCATTTCCTGAAGCTGGGCTTCTTGCTCTGATTCAGGCAAAGAATCAAAGAGATCTATCAACTCCCGATGCTTGTCAGTCAACTGAGTGGTGCATGGCAATTCATTGGCAGGGACAGGATTTTGCTGTTCATCTCCAAACAACAGCCAAGTCGGTGTACATGATAGGGCTTTTGCGAGCGAAAACAGACGAGTGCCGACAGGTTGCGTTTCATCACGCTCCCATTGCGAAATGGTCACGTGCGCAACACCAGCAAGTTTGGCTGCCTCACGCTGAGTCAGCTTGAGCTCTTTACGTCTGGCAAGAGCTCTTTGTCCAAGGCTGTTTAAATTTTTCATAGTTAGACAATTCTAAATTTTATTGACTTAGATATCCCGCGCAAGCTAGTGTTAGATATACCTAACAAAATGGAGGTCACATGCTCACATGTGAAGCACTTGCTTTTTTTGACACCAAAACAAAACTCGCGAAAGCCGCCGGTGTTGAACTTCAGTCTCTTTACAAATGGGGAACTCTTGTTCCCGAAGGTCGGGCCCGCCGCCTGGAGGAAGCCTCGGGTGGCGTACTCATCTACGACAAAGACGTTTATGACCGTTACCGCCAGGCCAAACGCCTTGGAAAACAGAATACCTGCACAACCAAGAAGGAATCTGATTGATGAAAATCAACGAGATTAAATTGCTGGCTATCGAGCTGGAAGAGTGGGCGATGAAGGATGGCAGGAAAGGGGGCTGGAAAAAGATAGTCCCGCTGATTACAGCGCATCACTATGGTGATTTGCTGGACAGCCTGGCGGATATCGTTGACCCGTCAGAGTATGCGCGATGCCTGCATAACAACACGCAGATCATCCAACGGGCATTTCGAAATGACACGCCGAATTATCGTGGTCAGGCAGCTGCGCTGGCGCCAGCAATCAGAGCTGCGATGGATGCAGAGCTGGCTGGTCAGCATGACTTACATAACCTGGTGGCCATTGCGAACCGCGAGTGCATCGAGGCGACCAGCGCGGTGCTGACTGGTAAGCCAGTGCAGGTAATCCGCAAAGAAACGGCAGAGGCAATTCAGGCTCTGGCCGATCTCATTCCCGGAGTCAGCATCCAGTTTAAACATATCAGCCCGCACGCGGTGTAACAGGAGTCTCCCATGCTTGCCCAGGAATTAGTAGACCGCATGAAAAAAGCGATGAAGCACAGAGTACCGGCGGAGACAGTCGATCGCAGCGCTGAACTGATTCCGGGGATGAAATACCGCAACGAACGCGGACGCATGGTGACGGTAATGAGAGTTTCTCATCTTCGGGTTATGTACCGATACGAAGGTTATCAGGACATCTGCGAGACAGGCCGGAGAGAGTTTGAACTCAAGTTCAGGAAGGTGCAGTCATGACAGAGCGCACAGCAGGTACGGAGTTTTGTGTGAGTAGAATTTTTGAGATTGTCCAGTCGATGTCCGGTCAGGGGAACAGCATCACGATCCCTTGTCCTTACCTGGATTTTTTCGCCGGTGACCGCCAGCAGCATTTACTCGCGGCGATTCTGAATCAACTGGTGTTCTGGTCTGGTAAATCCCACCTCGAAAATGGCTGGTTTTACAAAGAGCATGCGGTAATTGCTGCGGAAGTTCGAGCCTCCAGTGAGGACGTCATCCGCAAGGCAATGAGCAAAATAATCAGCCAGTATTTGCCTGGTGTTATCGAAGAGAAGAAACGCAAGGTAAACGGTACGCCGAAGATGCATTATCGCATCAACGAAGAGGCATTAATTGCCCTTATATTCCCGCCAGTGCTGGATTCGGCTCTTAAGTCGAATGGAAACGGCTCTCAAGCCGAAACCAAACGGCTCTTGAGCCGAATGGAAACGGCCCATAAGCCGAATCCTGGAAACGGCTCTCAAGCCGAATCTATTCTCTATACAGATCTTAAAACAGATAAATACATACAGATCTCTTCTTGTCCGGGAACTGCGTCCCCGGAAGCCGATTTTTCTTCAGGCGAAGAAAAAAAATCATCTTCTGAACAGCAAAAAGGCAAATGGGGCACACCAGAAGATCACCAGTGCGCTGAGTGGATTTTTTCCCGTATCAAAAAGCTCTACGAGAAGGCTGCCGAAACAGACGGCGAGCTGTCACGCCCAAAAGACCCAAACTGGAGTGCCTGGGCAAACGAAATACGCCTGATGCGCTGCATAGACGGGCGCACCCATCGCCAGATTTGCGATTTATTCAAACGCGTACAACACGATCCGTTCTGGTGCCGCAACGTTCTGAGCCCTTCAAAGCTACGGGAAAAGTGGGATGAATTAATTATCCGCCTTGGTGGTAGCACACAACAACGGGATGTTAACGCCATTTCAGTCCCGGACAACACCATCCCTGAAGGTTTCAGGGGCTAAAAAATTAACCTGGAGAATTTTATGGAAACCATTTTAGGCGTACTGAAAGCGATGGAAAAAGCGACCGCTCGTGAAATTGCGGCGCGCATGAAAATTGAGCCTGCGGCGGTGATCGGGATGCTTCGTGAGCATGAAGAACGTAACGAGGTTATTCAGGTTAACGGGTACTGGAAAGTTGCTACCGGGGAAGTGAAATCACAGCCCACGGCGGCCAGTTCTGTCAGCAAAACACCGGCAAGTGTATCAGTCAGCGACGTCATCGCATTACTGGCGGAACATGGACCACAGACATCCCTTGAGCTGGCAACACTGGCAGGTATTGAGTCAAAACGTGTGGCGCCAATGCTGGCCCACCACATGACAAAAGGGCGGATCATCCGCGAAAAAGTGGGCAGTAAGTTTGTTTATTCGGTGCCGGCCGCTGGGCCAGTGAAAAATAAAAGCTCTGCACAACGGGAACCGGAGATATCAACTCCACCAGTACCAGAAAAATCTGTCACTGAAATTGTCGAGGAAATTCCCTCGTTTGTCAGCCGCCCTGATGATCTGCTGATCCCGACGGTGCGCGGCATCTCAAATGAAATTCGCCGCACAAAAGCGAAGCTGTCCAACCTGGAAAAACTTCGTGAAGCCGTTCGCAGCATCCGTAAGCATGGCGCGCTGGTGCAGGAGCTGGCGCGATGAAACAGAGCGAATTACCACGCTGTCCGGAGTGCGGGAACATGCCTGAATGGGCGCTAAAGCCGAATCATATGGGCTGGGTTTGGGGTGGATTGAAATGCCCATATGATCATTACCGTGTGAATTTGAACGGTCCGGCCGGTAGCCGCGCACAGGCAGAAAAGAGGCTGGCGCCACAGTGGGTTGAACTGGTCGAAAAAGTTGCCGCCGCTGGCATTGGCGTGAAGGGGGAGTGATGGCAGAGCAAACAATTTTGGACGTGTGCTGTGGCTCCCGCATGTTCTGGTTCAACAAGCGGGACACCCGCGCCGTGTTTACTGATATCCGCGCCGAAGAGCACGAACTGTGCGACGGTCGCCGCCTGGTTATCCGTCCCGACCTGATTGCCGATTTTCGTTCACTGCCGTTCGCTGATTCTTCTTTTCCGGTTGTGGTGTTTGACCCGCCGCACCTTGAGCGCGTGGGCCAGTCTGCCTGGATGGGTAAAAAATACGGCCGACTGAACAAAATAACGTGGCGTTCTGATTTGCGCGCCGGGTTCAAAGAGGCGTTCAGGGTATTGTGGCCACACGGCGTGCTCATCTTCAAATGGAACGAAACGCAGATCCCGGTTAGCCAAATTTTGGCGCTTACTGACGCGAAACCAGCAATTGGTCAACGTACCGGGAAGAACGACAAAACCCACTGGATTATCTTTGTGAAGGACTAATCCATGACAACTAACAACCACCCGGCGAACGGTCCTGTATCAGCAATCAATTAACGGAGGCCGCCCCATAAGAACGATAGTATGATAGTGAGATTAATCAAAAGACCGCTTCGGCGGTTTTTATTTTCTAAGCTTTAGATGTTATCTTAGTTCACAGAGCTTTTTCGAAGCGTTTTCCAGAAATACAATTACTTCCAAGTGCTGAGACTCTCACACTTCTTTGTCGGACCGTGCTCTGCAACTGATTTTCAGTTGCTATTGAATGGTGAAGGGATATACTTCATATGAGTAAAAGAGAGAAGTTGAGGGAGCGTCTTGGCCTGCTTCCGAAGGATTTTACATGGGATGAGCTTGTCACACTGCTTGGTCAGTATGGTTTTGAAATGCTCACCGGATCAGGTTCAAGAAGAAAATTTACCAATCGCGATGGGAGGCTGGTGGCTTTCCATTGCCCGCATCCGGGGAATATCGTTAAAGGGTACGTGCTCAAGGAAGTCAAAAACCTTTTGGATGAGTTAGATGATTATGAATAAGATGCTGAATTATAAAGGTTATTTTGGTAGTATTGAAGTTTCCATAGAGGACGGTATCCTGCATGGGAAAATTCAATGTATAAACGACATTGTAACCTATGAGGCAGAAACCCCTAATGAGTTGAAGTCTGCCTTTGAAGAAGCTGTCACCGATTATCTTGAAACATGCAAAGAGTTGGGCAAGTCACCTGATAAACCCATGAGTGGAAGTTTTAACATTCGTATTGGCTCGGAACTACATAAAAAAGCCTATCTGGCCGCATGCCGAAGTGGAACCACATTGAATGATTATGTGAAGAAAGCTATTGAAGAGAAGGTTTCCGAGAGAAAGGAAATTCATCTACATATTGAAGAAAAAGAATCAGTGGAACTTCTGTCTGGTGGGTATGTAATTGGAGCTGCCTCCAGATCTAAATGGATGAGTGTGGAAGGCAAAGGGAGGAGACATTAATGCTTGATAAAATTCAGTTTAATAATTTCTCCATCCATTCATCAAATTTTAAGATGAGTGGTGATGTTGATAGTGGGGGGCGTTATAAAGTGTCTTTTTCGGAATTTGGGGTAAAGTCCGAAATTGATGAAGATGGCGATAATTGGATTGAGATGGCAATAACCCCCAAGGTTGCTGGTTATGAAGATGGTAATCATGAACCTAGTGCAGAGGAAGTACCTATCTTTGAGGTTAGTTTTTCTATGTCTCTTTATTTCCTTGTGCTGGATAAAGATTTTGAAATAACAAAAGATTTCTATAAAGAAAATTCATGGTTTTTTAAGAACTATATTTCAATGGCATGTAAACTGGCTGCTGAGTCGATTCTAAAATATACCCCCATGTATGAATTAGAATTGCCATGGACCCCCCCAATCGATACCCCATGATTCCAATGCCCGCCTCGGCGGGTTTGTTGTTGCATATACGGCGACGACAAATCAGTGCTTGTTAATCTGGCAGGGTTTGGTCAGTAAAAAGGAATTGTAGCTTAATCCTGGGTTCCAGAGTAGGACGTAACAAATCCTGCTACTTCATTGACGTAGATTCAAACTTGATATAATAGGCTCTTCACAACACGAGGAGCCTAAAATGCACCACTACATGATCCCTATCAACGGAACTGTTCACCTGATCAAGACTGATTCTCTAATCCCTGAAGGGACTGAGTATAGCTTTGAAGGAGAAAGTCTAATCTGCGCTCATGCCACGTTTAAATCTGGGACGTATGGCTTCCTGATACCAAAGGGAAATCAGTTGAATAGAGAGCATGCGTTCTGGCATGTAAGTGGAATTCACCCTAACCCCCTGGAAATAAATAAACCGTAATCCATAATACACATGCCATCGTCCTGAACACTCGGTGGCATGCATCCGGCACTTTAACGTAAACGTTAAAGTGCAAAATACAATTCGAGCAATATTCAACCAGTCACGAATTGCGAATACCGCCGCCATTTCGTGCATTCTGCTGTTTCTAATACTCATTGCGCTAATCCTGTCCAAACATCAGCTTGCCGAGGCGCTGGTTAGGGCTAACCTACCGGAGCTTTGTCAGCAGAAACAAATAGCGGCTTAATAAAACATTTCTAATTCAACCCGCTACGGCGGGTTTTCTTTTTCGCTTCATCAATCCCTGCTACGATTTCCTATCATTTACTGATGGGGATAGGGATATGAAGAAAATTCTTGTTGTTTTATTGGTGTCACTTTTCTCACTGACAGCAACGGCAGCAAACAAGCCATGCTCAGGTAAGAAAGGTGGAATATCGCATTGCTCGGGTGAAAAGTTTGTTTGTAATGATGGGACTATCAGCAAGTCTAAGAAGGTTTGTCAGAAATAGTTGCCGATAAATGGCTCTCGCGATCAAAATCAAACCCGCTACGGCGGGTTTTTTACTCTCTATTGGATATGCTATTTTTTATGCAATAAGAGCGATTAGTCGGACGCAACTGGGGAATGCATGGATTCAACGAACGACGAAGAAAAACGTATAGAATTTGAAAAATTCATCATTGAAAGGTTTGGTGATGCAGTTGATCTCCGCAGGGCGAAAAATGGCGGTAATGGATATATATCATGGGAGGCTGCTGTAGCCTGGACTGTCTGGCAAGATCGCTCATCGCATTATGAAGCAAGTTCTACAGGGACTGAACCAGCATGATGCGGCGGGTTTTTTCTTGTCTAAAAAGTTTCACCAATCTGATTTAGTTAATTCCGAATAGTTGGAAAAACTTAGTGTATACAACGGCATGGCTTTGGCGAAAAGTGCTATTAACCACTTGAATATGAGGTTCAATAGGTATACTGTATGAATGTACAGTATATCGAAGCGGAGGGAATCATGAAGGTTGAAATTACAATTGATCGCACTAAGGAACTTCCGAAAGGAGCTGTGCCAGCGCTTGAAAAGGAACTTTTGCGCCGAATCAGCCAGGACTATTCAGGATGTAAATTAACGATACATCGAACCGGTTCTGATGGATTAAGTGTCATCGGAGGCGAAAAGAGCGATAAAAAACGTATTGAAGAAATCCTGCAGGAAACGTGGGAAAGTGCGGATGAATGGTTTTTCAATTGATGCCCCCCTGGTTGGCGTCCTTGGCCGCCATTTGTTACGCCTGATTGCTAAATTTCTCGTTGCGCGCCGCGCTACTGCTAAGAAGCAATTTCCGTTGACTTAACGGTGTGGATATCACCGCAAGGGGCATCTCATGCAAATTCCGGATGATTTAATTCCCGGACTGCCGGAGCACACTGGCCCGGTTCTGATTTATATCGTAAAGGGCAGGGCCGAAAGGGGATTCGCGCTGCGCAAAGATGAATTTGTGACGTCGTTGCGTGCTCTGGAAGAAGCAAGAAAGAAAGCCGGCCTTCCTGTTTCAGATGTCTGATAAGTTAGGTTATACTCAAACACGGGTCTGAACAGCCCGCTGAGTAATACTGCGCCAACCGGGAAAACGCGATGGCGCATAAAACTGAATTACCCCATTCACACCGTCCCTTCGTGAGCGGTGTCGCTGTTTGTGCTGGTGGTTCAGCATGAGCAGATCAAAGACTAAAGCCGAAAAAACTCATCTTTCCCGCGTAGCCGGGCTGGGCTGTATTGTCTGCAAAAACCTGAAACTGGGTGAAACCCCAGCAGAGATACATCACATCCGAACTGGTCAGGGAGTTGGCCAGCGCGCTGACAATTTCAAAGTTATTCCTCTTTGCCAAATTCATCACCGTCATGGCGGTCACGGTATCGGCATTCATGCTGGTCGCCAGTCCTGGGAAAGCAATTACGGTACCGAGACAGAGCTGCTGGTGCAGGTTCTCTACGAATTGGGGGAATCCGCGTGAGTATTACTTATGGTTCAGTATGTAGTGGAATTGAGGCTGCAAGTATAGCGTGGGAGGTTTTGGGCTGGCGACCGTCATGGTTCTCTCAGTTCGATCCTGAACACAATTATAAAAACGGTCCAGATTTCCCATCTGCTGTTCTGGCGTATCGCTGGCCGCACGTAACAAACATCGGTGATATGACAAAAATCGCCGCTGCAATTTGGCGTGGAAAAATCGAAGCGCCAGATGTTCTGGTGGGTGGTACTCCATGCCAGGCATTCAGTATTGCTGGTTTACGTAATGGCCTGACTGATTCCCGCGGGCAATTGACCCTCGCATTTGTAGAACTGGTAAACGCAATAGATGAAAAACGAAGAGAACAGGGAAAACCTCCCGTCATTGTCGTCTGGGAAAACGTACCCGGAGTATTCAGCAGCAGAGATAACGCTTTCGGATGTTTTCTTGCAGGGCTTGCCGGTGAAAGCTGTGAACTGGAATCACCAGGGAAAAAATGGACAAACGCTGGTTATGTGCTGGGACCAGAAAGGGCTGTCTGCTGGCGAGTGCTCGACGCTCAATTTTTCGGAGTGGCCCAACGACGCCGCCGTGTGTTTGTTATCGCAAGCGCTCGAGGGGATATCGATCCCGCAAAAATACTTTTTGAGTCCGAAGGCATGCGCCGGGATACTCCGCCGCGCCGAAAAGCGGGGAAGGGCATTACCGCAAATACTGGGCGTCGCATTGCTAACGGTAGCCACTGGTATGGGGAATATAATCCACATCCAACCCTCAACCAGTCACACAACATCGGAGGCATAGGTCAAAGCAACCAGGAGTTATTCAGCCAGCGCGGAGGTGGAATCGTTGGTGTCTTTCGCATGCGGGCATTTGGTGATTATGTTAATGATGAAACCGCATCCACTGTTAAAGCGCGCGACCATAAAGATGCAACCGATCTCACTGTGACTTATTCAGACGTCAGTAGAACGTTGCTTGCCAAATCAAATGACAGCATGGCTGAAGATTTGGATACCTATGCCATTCACGGCACACAAGACCCAGACACAAACATTAATTTTGCTCATACGCTGGGACGAAATCACGGGCAGGAAAATGCAGTTGCTTATGCCTTCAAGGCTGGTCAAGGCGCAAAAGCGGGTGGCATTGGCTGGGCAGAAGAACAATCCCCAACTCTGGCCGCCGCCAGTAGCGGATCGAATTTATCCCCTTCAGTAATGAAAGACATGGCCGTTCGTCGCCTGACACCAGTTGAGTGCGAGCGTCTGCAAGGCTTCCCCGATAACCACACTTTAATCCCCCGTGATAAGCGTAAGCAGATCACTGCTGATGAATATGCTTACGTGCGCCATCACAACCCAAAAATAACTGCAGAAGAAGCCTACCGACTGGCGAAAGATGGTCCGCGCTACAAAGCGATCGGCAACAGTATGGCTGTACCGGTTATGCGCTGGATCGGTAAAAGAATCAAGGAGGCTCTTGATGCCTGAATATCCAATTACACCCGTCGGTAAGCCCAGAATGACGCGCGCTGACAAATGGAAAAAGCGCCCCGAGGTTCTGCGTTACCGGGCTTTCTGTGATGAAGTTCGTCTGCAGTGTGTTGAGCTGCCGGAAAGCGGTTCGCATGTCACCTTCATTCTTCCGATGCCAGCGAGCTGGAGCAAAAAGAAACGGGCTGAGTTCAACGGTAAACCACACCAGGCTAAACCTGATTTCGACAACATGATGAAAGGCCTGATGGATGCCATTTACGAAAATGATGCACATATATGGGATGCTCGGGTATCAAAATTATGGGGAGAAACCGGGAGAATAATTATTGAGGAACTAAAAGCATGACGCCACGCCAACGCAGACTAAAGCAGTCAGCATTTGAAAAAGCAGCAGCTGCGCCGCGTAAAAGCTGGCTGGGTAAATGCATTCTTCTGACGGGGATTCAGTCCGGATGGATTAAATCCCTGCTCACTACATGGGGCGAGGGTGTGGGAGGAAAAACAGCACCTCGTATGCCGCGGGGCCATGCGTGCTGGAATGTTATTAAAGGACGGATTTGGTCAGATAAGGCGTTAGAGCGATTCACTGTTGCGTTAAATCAGGCGAGAGAAGAGGGATTCCGTGGACAGCAGGCAATGAACAGGGCACATAGCATTCTCTGGCCGCAGTCATCCGCTAGTGTGATTGATGAAGCCCTGCATAATGATGATGTCGATTTTGTTGAGCAATGCGTACTGCAGGCGCTGGATATTAATGATCCGGTTTATGTGGTCGGTCTTCAGTATTACACCACCCGAAAAAAAATCTCAGACATAACCCGGGAGTTGCAGGCGATTGCGCCATGGTTAACTGATGGGGAGGCGAGAAAGCGCGTGCGCTGGTGCCTGGAAATATTCAGAGCAAAGGTCTTTTTGGAAGCACGCAAACTGTTATCTGAATAGACTCACTGAAATCATTTTTTAGCTATTGATGCTATTTTTTGATAATGGTGTTGAAAACGGGCCAGAAAATCAGATAATTTATTCATGCTTGGCAGAGCTGCGCCACTATGGCAGCGACAAAAAGCGAACAATTTGAACATAACGAGAACCCCGCCACAGCGGGGTTTTTGGTTTCCGGCGATACGACAGGGGTATTCGCGAGGTGCATAGCACCAGTACCCCTGTCATATCGCCGATCTGAAATCGTTAACTCGAAAACAAGTTCTCACAATCCTTTTTCGTTTCTAACTCAGAGGAAAAATGATAGGGGGTCACTGCTAAACGTAGACATCAATATTTTTAGTATTATTCCCTGCAACGTTCGAACTTGATTTGTCACTTACCGTAGGTAATGCACCCGATGCCATTTGGTTTTTTTCTGCTTCTTGTTTTTGTAATTGAGCAATTTTTGCGTACATAGACTCGATTTGCCTTTGAATCATCTCCATCTGCTGTTTAAGCAGTTTTGCCTCATCTTCGGAGGTTACTTCATTTATTTTTGAACCCATGGCGCTGAGTTCTTTTGTCAACTCACCAATTTGTTTTTTCAGGTTTTGAATTTGTTGTGAAACAGAGTTGCCAGTACTTGAAGGTGCTTGTTTTACTGTGCTTTGCAGTATGTCCTGACCCAAAGTGCTAACTGTCATGCTCATGGTGGTTCCTCCGGCCTTACATTTATTACCCATTATCGTCATCTTTCGAAATTACTTTATAGCAAAGATTAAGTTGTGGCTTCCTGCACCACAGCATTATTTGTACTGCTCTATACTATCTGCTGAGTATCGCGGAGAAGCTTATGAAAGAAGGTTACTACTGGATTCAGCATGTCGGTGTTGTACAGGTGGCGTACTACACGAATGACACTGTTGATGATCTGGAAACGGGTAAAACAATCACAGGTGTCTGGCATCTGACCAGAGGCGATGACATTTGCCATAACGGTGAAGCAGAGGTGTTAGAAGGTCCTCTTACTCCACCAATGTAAACAATCTATTTTACTAGGGGCTGCCGCATGGCGGCCTTTTTCATTTCAGGCTCACGGGAATCATCCGCTACGTGCTTTGTTGATAAATCCAGCTCGTGAAGCCTGACCCTTTCATCTCACAAAGCGCCATCCGAAAAATCGGAGGTGAGGCTATGACCAGAATGAGCACCATTTACAGCAGACTTTCATATGGAACAGGCACCACGCTGACCGGCTGCGGTGTATCAGCGAAGGCATATGCCGAAACAGCAAAAACAGCAAAAGAGGTGTCCTGGATGTTGGCCGACAGAATTGCAGGGTTAAGCCTGAGCGACTGGGCAATTATTGTCGGTATCGCATGCACTGTTATCACTTGTGCAGTGAACTGGTATTACAGGAAAAAGGAAAGGGAGGACCGGCTTAATGGCAATGTCACCAAAGCTGAAGAATAAACTGAGTGCAGCGGTCGTTGGTTTGATTCTTGCCGGGGCTTCCGCATCTGTGATTCTCGATCAGTTTCTGGATGAGAAAGAGGGTAACAGCCTGACAGCGTATCTCGACGGCGGCGGAATCTGGACCATATGCCGTGGCGCCACGATGGTTGATGGTAAGCCGGTAGTTCAGGGTATGAAGTTGTCTGCTGAGAAATGCGCCCAGGTGAACGCTACAGAACGCGACAAGGCGCTGGCGTGGGTTGAGCGAAATATCAAGGTACCACTGACCGAACCACAGAAAGTCGGGATTGCGTCTTTCTGCCCATACAACATCGGCCCCGGAAAATGTTTCCCGTCTACGTTCTATAAGCGAATTAATGCTAGCGACCGTAGAGGTGCCTGTGAAGCGATCCGCTGGTGGATTAAAGACGGTGGACGTGATTGTCGCCTGACTAAAGGCCAGAAAAATGGCTGCTATGGGCAGGTAGAAAGACGGGACCAGGAAAGCGCGCTGGCGTGCTGGGGGATAGACCAGTGAGCCTGCGCTATCAGTTCATTGTTATTTTGTTGCTGGTGGCCGTTGCTTTCATCGCGGGTAGTGTATGGAGCAGCCGCGGTTGGGAAAAGAAGTGGGCCGAGCGTGACAGCGTAGAATCATCGCAAACAGCGAACGCACAGACCGCCGCTCGCATGATTGAACAAGGGCGTATTATTGCCCGTGATGAGGCTATAAAACATGCACAAGCACAAGCCGCTAAATCTGCTGCCACTGCTGCTGGCCTGTCTGCCACTGTTAGTCAACTGCGCACCGAAGCAACAAAGCTTGCCACCCGGCTGGATGCCGCAAAGCACACCGCAGATCTTGCCGCTGCCGTCAGAAGCAAAACAGCCGGAGCCGATGCCGCAGTGTTTGCCGACATGCTCGGACGCCTTGCAGAAGACGCTCGATACTATGCTGAGCGAGCTGATGAAAACTACCGGGCAGGAGTGACATGTGAGCGCATTTATGACTCAGTGAGGCAGTCAAATAATATGATGCAAGCTGAAATTACATCAGACCAATGAAGTAAACGGAAAAGCTTTTCAGATAATTCATGTAGTAGATATAAAGACATGTTTTTAAATACAGTATTTGTTTAAAAAACGATCGCCTACAGGTTTAATCTGATGTAATCGCACTAAATGAGTTGCTAAAAGTCAATCTTTACTTGATATTTACCACATAAAGTGGTTTTTAACCCGAGCACAGGTAAGTGCTTGATAATTAAATGAAACTCGAGCCGCCCTATATATGGTGTCTACTGGAAGGAATTGATACTAAATATTGTGGTTAGAAGGGGATATTTTATGTCAGCAGCCGAACTATATAAACAATTTGGCATCACGCCAGCAGAATACGCACCTACAGACACACCTGTTGATTTCGTTCGCCGAGCTATTGGTTCCAATTTAGCAAGGGTTGAGCAAGTTGGCGTTAGTTATTCTTCTGGCACGATGCATCGCCATAGCAGTAAAAACACAGAAAATTCAAAAAATTACGTAATGTATAGCTACTGAAAATATGCCAAATTGGAATGAAGTGCTTGAGGAGATGACTATCCTTGGGCAGCGCAGCCCTTTAGATGTCGTTCGAAAAAAATACATTGCAGAAATGTCGGAAAAAACCGGAAGAAACGTAATTACGTACTATTCCGGATTTCTGCAAAAGAATACCCAAACTGTCAATCAGTTGATTTCTATGACTGACGACGATAAGAATGGCTTCATGGCAGCGATTAATGGAATGGATGCTACAAAGGGTCTGGATCTGTTAATACATACGCCAGGCGGAGATATCGCGGCATTGGAATCTATAGGCCAATATCTTCGCGCAAAATTTGGCACAGATATAAGAGCTTTTGTTCCTATGATTGCTATGTCTGCTGGGACAATGCTCGCCTGTTGTGCTAAAGAAATCGTGATGGGGAAGCAATCAAATATTGGACCTTTTGATCCCCAAATGGGAGGGATTCCAGCTCATGGTATTCTTGAAGAGGTAGAGAAAGCTAAGCAAGAATTGAAAGCAGATCCTTCTAGTATATCTTTTTGGCAATTCAACCTTCAGAAGCTTCATCCCACTTTCATAGGTGAGTGTGAGAAGGCCATTAAATGGGCCTCAGAAATTGTTTCTGAGTGGCTGATTTCTGGCATGTTTAGGGATGTTCCTGACGCAGAAGAAAAAGCTAGAGCTATTTGCTCACGTTTGAATGATCATTCTACTACATATGCGCATGCTAGACATATTCACATAGATAAAGCAAGGGATATTGGGCTGGTAATTTCAAGTCTTGAAGATGATCAAGACTTGCAAGATTTGGTTCTTACGATTCACCACAGCTATATGCATACGTTTGGTAGTAGCTCAGCTTGCAAAATTATTGAAAACCATAACGGTAGTACGATGATCTGGCATGCTCCCGAAAGCAGCTAATTCAATGTTGTTTCTAAAAAAACCTCGTATGCGCGAGGTTTTTTTATGCCTTTAATTAACATTTTTATCAAATATTTTCAAAAGGTACTCCTGGCAAGTACCCCCCCCTCCCACGGGGCGGGGCGACGGGAGATTGAGCTCATTCTTCTATCTTATTAGGTAATCATTGTCATTACCGGGTCCTTTCCGGCGCTTTGGTTTATTACGGGGCGATAGCGTGCAGATTCGCGCTTTTTTTAAATATTCTCCGCTAGTTACCGTTTCCCTTTTTCTCTCCGAGTACAACACAATTTGTATCCAACAAACAGGACGATGCCGATGCCACCACGCGCTAAACGCCCATGCCGACACAAGGGATGTGCGGCAATCACCAACGATGCCAGCGGGTATTGTGAACAACACATGCAGCAGCATGCCGGTGATGGCTGGCGTAACTACCAGGCAGGAAAGAGCAGGCAGGAACGTGGATACGGGCGGCTCTGGGAAATCATACGGGCACGTATCCTACAGCGTGATCAATACCTGTGTCAGAATCATCGCCGGCAGAAGATAGCGAAGAAAGCGACCAGCGTTGACCACATCATCCCAAAAGCTCATGGCGGTACTGATGACGATTCCAATCTTGAGTCGTTGTGTTGGGAATGCCACAGAGCGAAGACGGCAAGAGAGCGTATCCGATGAGTTATACCTATTGCACGTACTGCGGTTCACTTCTTCATACATACGCGAACTGTCCCAAAACATGGGGTGGTTCATCCCGCCGCGCCAACCTGCGCTGCAGCTATTGTGGGCAGTCAGGGCATAACTCTAATGCCTGTCCGCACAATGCGAGCAGCGGTCGTCGGTGCAACCTGAATAATGATTTCCATCTTGATTGATGCCCACACAGGCTAGGGGGTAGGGGGGATCAAATCCTGTACTGAACCCCGGATCCTGGACAAACAGTTCAGACTCCGGAGGTTCAAAATGAAACATCCTTTTTCTCTCAGACTGGCGGCTGTTCAGCACGTTCTGTCCGGCCAAGCCGGAATTGCTGAAGCTGCACGCCAGTTTAAAGTCGGCAGGACGCCACTCTCCCGCTGGATACGCGCCTTCAGGCAGCAGGGTGAGACAGGTCTGGAGCATCGTCCTCATCGTTTTTATTCCGCAGAGTTCAAACTTCGTGTGGTTCACTATATCCTTGAAAACCGCTGCAGCAGCGCTGACGCTTCTGCGCTCTTTGCCATTCCCAATGAGACGCTAATCCAGAACTGGTTGCACAGATATCGTACAAAAGGCACAGTGGAACTTAATCCGTCCAGAGCAGGCTCCGCCATGACCAAACGTAAACAGCCTTCCGAAGCAAAACCTTACAGTGAAATGACGCATCCTGAGCTGCTCAGAGAGCTTGAATATCTGCGAGCGGAGAATGCATATTTAAAAAAGCTGAAGGCCCTGAGAGCGGAAAATGCGCTCAGGGAGCAGCAGAAAAAGCCCGGCTAGTCCGCCTGCTGCTGCCTGACCACTCGCTGAGATGCCTGCTGCGGGCGGCCAGCCTGCCCCGCAGCAGCTGGTACTATCATCAGGCTAAACCCGCCAGCAGGCCTGACAAATACGCGGAAGTAATACCGCTTATGGCGGCAATCCACAGGCAACACAAGGAGTGCTATGGCTATCGTCGCATGACTACGGAGCTGAGAAGAAGGGGTACCCGACTGAACCATAAAACGGTGGGGAAGCTGATGAGGCGGCAGGGTCTGTTCTGTCAGATTCGGCGCAAAAAGTACAGTTCGTGGATGAACGACAGTAATCAGGCTTCGCTTAATCTTCTTGCCCGGCGCTTCAGAACAGAAGAAAGCGGAAAAAAGTGGTGCACTGATGTGACAGAGTTCAGGATCGGACAGGAGAAGCTGTATCTGTCTGTGGTGCAGGACCTGTTTAATCTCGAAATTATCGCGTGGCAGATGTCTCAGAAGCCGGTGCTGAGCCTGACCTGCGGGATGCTGGAACAAGCGCTGAAAGCCCCAGTCCGGAAAACAGGGCTGATGCTACACAGTGACAGTAATAATGCCGATGTCAGTCTTTACCACCACTTAGTTTGCCGTTTAACCAGATTGGTGTGATTACTGATGCAGTGAAGACCTTCCCGCATC